>NZ_CP080519.1:8345000-9545000 GCF_019468465.1 Amycolatopsis sp. DSM 110486
CCGCAGGACGCCGAGGCGTTCGTGGCCGAGCGCCTCGCCGAAGGCGCCCACCACGTGAAGGTCTTCTACGACGACGGCGCGAACGGCGGCCCGATGCCCATGCCCTCGCTGGATGTGCCGACAGTATCCGCGCTGGTCGGCGCCGCGCACCGAGCCGGTCTGATCGTGGTGGCCCATGCGACGACAGCCCAGACGGCCATCGACCTGCTGCCCACCGGCGTGGATGTTTTGGCCCACGTACCTTTTGACCCGCTTACCGAGGCCCACGTCAGGGCCATCTCGGCGGCGGGTGTCGCGGTCATCGCCACGCTGTCGGTGGCCGAGGGGTTTCCCGGTGACGGCGACGGGATGCCGCTGCTGGCCGAGCCCGAGTTGACCCGGCGGCTGGGACCGGCGTGGTCCGGTGTCCTCGAGCGGCAGGCACAGCGGTGGTTGCCGCCGCAGCTGCCGGACTTCACGGCGCCGGCCGTCAACGTCCGCCTCCTGCACGACGCAGGAGTGCCAGTACTGGCCGGCACGGACGCCCCCAATCCGGGCACGGTCCACGGCGCCAGTGTGCACCGTGAACTTCAGCGCCTCGTCGCTGCCGGACTGACCCCTGCGGAGGCCCTCGCGGCCGCGACGGCGCACACCGCCGACGTGTTCGGCCTTGCCGACCGGGGCCGGATCCGCCCCGGACTACGCGCTGACCTGGTCTTGGTCGACGGGCGACCAGACCAGACCATCACCGACACACAGCGCGTGGCGGCCGTGTGGAAACGCGGCGTTCGCGCAGACCTGGACACCTACGTCGGGTCAGCCGACGAGCAAGCGGGTTTGGCCGCCCTGCGCGCGCAGACCGACAAGGTCGTCGCCGCGGTCCGCGACATGCTTCCGCAATTCACCCCTGGAGCTCGATCATGAGCAGCGGCACACCGATTGCCACCCACCAGCGAGCACGGTTCGGAGATCCTGGGCTACCACCTGGGTGTGGACGAGTTCTGGCAACCGGTCGTCCTATTCGGCGGGTGCGTTGGCCGAACCGACACCGGCGAACCTTGGGGCGAGCTGTGCAGGTACGCCCGGGGACGATCGACCCTCGCCCGGCTAATCACAGTCCGTGAAGGCCCGATAGCGGCGGGGCCACAGGACCGCGAGTGCCACTTCCTGATCGATGACGCGGTAGTCGGAGGACAGGCCCCGCTGCAGGATCCACCCAGGCCTCGATCCGCAGCGCACCTGATTGGCGTGGTTCCGTTGTCAGCGGCGAACTCCGCCCTGTCGCCGCGGCAGCCCGCCACGCGCCATGCCGCGCGCGCCGGCAGCGCGGTGGAATCATCTCCGCCGGCCAAGGGGTTGAAGACATCGGCTGAACTCGCCGAGATCGCCAAGCCAGGCGGGTACCCCTAGGAAGTCGACTCCCGCAGGTACTGCCGGAACCCCTCCTGGCGCCCGTGCCGCCATCGGCCTAACTCGCCAAGCAGCACCCATGTTCTGGGCTGGTACCTGCGCGACCTCAGATACCAGCCCAGAACTGTGTTAAGCAGCCGCGCGCGGCTGAACGCCACCAGGACGCCTGCCACGCCGCAGCGCGTTCAGTCCTCGGTTCGCTCCGGCGGATCAGGCCCAGGAAGGTCGCTTGAGCCGGCCGAAGCGGTCAAGATCGCGGACGAGCGGGGCCGGCTTCAGCACGTGTCCCGCCGGGACGCAGCTGCCAGGCACGACCGGTCAGCCCCGCGTGCCGGCCGCGGCGCGTTCGGGTCGCCGGAGACCGGAGAGATCGACCTTCTTGATGATGTTGCGGTCCACCACGTTGTTCCCCAAGGCGAACTGCGCCCAGGTCCCTGCGAGCTCCTGGCGGCTGCGCTCGCTCCACTCGCGGGCCAGGTCGCTGCGCGACTTGTGGAAGTTGAGCGCGAAACCCTCGCTGTGCAGCCGGAGGATCGAGAAGCCGCCCGGGTATTCCTTGGCCGCGGCGACCTCCTGCAGGGTCACCTGCGGTGCGGTCGGGCTGACCGTGTGGTGGTTGCGGTGAGTGTGTCCCGCGTGGTGGAGGAAGACGCCGGGGGTCTTTGAGTAGGTCTCCAGGATCGACGCGGCCTGGGCGGCGTCCAGCGAGCTGCTCGACTTGATCGGCTTCGACGACTCCTGGACGACGAGCGGGTGGTGACCGAAAACGAGGGTCGGCTGGTCCTTGTGCTCGGCCAGGTCCTTCATGAACCAGGCGTACTGCTCTGCCGCCAGCGCACCCGCGTCGCCTCCGCCGCCGGCCTTGTCGTAGGTGTCGAGTCCGATCACGTGCAGACCGGAGAGATCGGTCGAGTAGAAGGCGACCTCGTCGTCGGCGAAGTAGCGGTCCTGGAAGCAGTCGTTGCCCTGCCAGCGACCGACCCGGCAGTTCGCGTATGGGTCACCGGCGTGCGCCCGGTCGTGGTTGCCGCGGGTGACGAAGTAGTCCTCGCGGTACCGTCCGAACCGGTCGAGCAACTGACCGGCTCGGCTGAGGTCGCTGGGTGCGGCCTCGGCGGAGATGTCACCCGCGGCCAGGAGGTAGGTCGGGTCGAAGCTCCGGACGTCGCGCACCAGGGATTCGAGCATGACCTCGGGATACGGCGGCTCGCCCGGGACCTGGACGATCGGGATGACCGACGGGTCCCCGCCGACGAGCCCCGCCTGCGTCTCGCCCATGTGCAGGTCGTTGCACAGCACCACGGAGAAGAGGTAGCGCCCCGGCGGCGGCTGCGGCGTGGTGAACGAGAATGGGCCGCCTGGCGTGCCGAGGCCGTGGTCGTTGGTGCCGACGGCGTTGCCGGCGATGAGCGTGAACGCCATGGGGGCGGCCAGCTTCCCGCGGGAGCGCGCCTGGTAGTAGTACGTCTGACCCGGCTCGAGGTCGGTCAGTTCGACGTGGTGGTAGGGGGTAAGTCCGCGCCCCTGGCCGGCGACGCGGTTGAGCCGGCGGGGGTTGGTGCCGTACCAGACCTCGCCGTCGGCGGGCAGCGGCATCATCCTGCCCGTGCCGTCGTTCGTGCCGGCCTCGCCGGTATACCAGGTCACCACGGCCCGGTCCTCCGTCAGCGTCACCAGTTCCAGGTTGACCGGCACGACCTCACCGGTCCCGGCAGCGCCGGTGGACGCGTAGCTTCGAGCGGGATCGATCACTCCTAGCAGCGGTATTGCTGCAGTGGCGATCGCGCTCCAGCGGAGAATATCTCGACGGGTCACATCACAACCAGGCATGCGAAAAAGCTATGCGCGGGAAGTGACATGATCATAGGGTCTGGTCGACTTCACGGTTTCCCGACGGCAAACATTGCGGTGGTGTGAGGTGGCCAGAGCAATCACTCAAATACACCCAAACCGGACATCTTGATCCTGGGGCAGGTCCGATTTCAGTCCCCGTTCATTCCCCGCCGCCGAATCCGCGGCATAGTCTGCGTCTGGCCAGGCAATACCAGTGTGCGTGACCGGCTCGCCCGAAACCGCATACCGCTTGACATGGAAACTAATCGGCTCGGCTCCGAACTGTTTCCCAGGGTTCCCCCGGACTGGCTCGAAACCGCTCAGTTCTCGAATGCTGGACGACATCCCGGCATTGCGATCGTCATTCCCGAGCAGGAGAGGCGCCATGGCGAGTACATGCCGAAGATTAGTTTCCGCAGCATGCCAGCCTCTGGTGAGTCGGTCTCACATGTACAGACGGGCGCGGCGCGAAAACCTAATCTGTGCGCGATCTGCGTCCGAAGGTAGTCCTCGCGTTCCGGACTGAGAGCGTGTTCGAGAAGATCAACTTGCGGTGGTGAAGGTCCTCCGTGGGCGATCCTGCGGGATGGTGTTGGTCGCGGACCAGCGGATCAAAGCCTCGGAGATGCTGTCTGTGCCGACGATGAGCTGCATGAGCTGACCGCCCGTGATCGCGCGGCCTGGGTGGACGAGCAGTTGTTGCTCGGCCGGCTGGGGCGGGCCGGCAGTACCTGGGCGATCCGGCCCGCTCGGCGGACAACGTTCATCCATTGTGGACGTATGCAGACGTGCCGCACGGGTACACCGGCGACGCCACCGAGGCGATCATCGCGCAGATCGAGCGGTTCGCGCCCGGCTTCGGGAACCAGATCGTCGGCACGGCGGTGCGGTCGGCCACGGCGATGGCGGTGTACAACCCGAACTACGTCGGCGGCGACATCGTCACCGGGGCGAAGGACGCACCATGCTCTCGCCGTACGACGTGGGCGTGCCGGGGATGTATCTCTGCTCGGCGGCGACCCGCCGGGCACGGCGGGCACGGGATGTGCGGCGCGGTTCGCCCGGCCGAGGCGGCACTGCGCCACCTCGGCCGGGCGAACCGCTAGGCCGTCGGGAAAGTCCCGCTCCGGCAACCCGAACCTCGGCATCAAGACTCGGCCAGCCAGGCCTTCTCCTCGCCGGGCTTCGGCAGCGGACGGCCGCCTTCGACCGCGAACTGCGCGGGACTGTCCTGGATGACCACCAGCACCCGGTCCGGTTCGATGTCCGTTACGCGCCCGGCTGCGGCGGCGATCCGCAGCACCAGTTCGGATCTCTGGGCCTCGGGATGACCGGTCCGCACCCAGCCGTTGACCAGAAGGGGACCAACGCGATCGAAAGCGTCAACGCCCGCATCCGCCGCGCAGTGAAGGCCCGTGGACACTTCCCGAACGAGCAGGCCGCGCTCAACTGTGTCTACGTGGCGATCATGAGCCTGGACCCCACCGGCACCGGCCGCAAACGCTGGACGATGCGCTGGAAACCCGCGTTGAACGCGTTCGAGATCGGCTTCGACGGCCGCCTGGCCGCCGGACGCAAGTAGGGGTCTGCCGGTGGTGTCGACGAGTCCGGTCAGGGCGCCGACGGTGTCGTGGGTGTAGGTGGTGGCTTTCCGTTGTCCACGGTTTGGGAGATACCCAGCGCGGTGCGGGTGAACACGTGGTTGACGGTGGTGCCATTGGTGGTTTCGGTGATGCTGCCCGGCTGGGTTTGGTCGAGGGTGTCGTAGGCGGCGCTGAACTCGGTGGCTCCGCCGGAGGTGATGGAGTCGACCTGGTTGGTCGGGCTGTACTTGACCTGTCCGCTGGGGTTGGTGCTGGTCAGGTTGCCGGCGCCGTCGTAGGTGGCGGTGATCGAGTCGATCCCGGTCATCTGGTCGGCGTTGTTGACGGTGTAGGTGTGCCCGTCGCCGGCGGTGATGTTGCCGGCGAGGTCGTAGCTGTAGTTGCGGCCCCGGCCTGGGTCAGGCGGCCGAACCCGTCGTAGGTGTAGGCGCTGGTGCCGGCGGCGTCGGTGTGGGACTGGATCGAGCCGGTGTCGCTGCCGTCGGTGCGGGTGTAGCGGTCGGTGCTCGAGAGCAGCACTGTGCCGGCGGTGTTCTTCACCGTGATCGCGGTCTGCCGGCCGCTGGCGTCGACGCCGGTGGTTTCGGTGGTGCCGCCGGGCAGGGTGGCGGAGGTGCGGTGGTCGGCGTTGTCGTAGCCGTAGCTGGTTATCTTGCGGCCCTGGTCGGTGAGGCTGGTCACCCGGTTGGCCGCGTCGTAGCCGCAGGAGATGGTGCCAGTCGGGTCGTCCAGGGCGGTGAGGTTACCAACCAGGTCGCAGTGGTATCGAGTGTTCTGCGGGGAGGCGCCGGCGGTTCGGATGACCTGGGTGAGCAGGCGACAGTTGTAGCTGTTGGTGAAGGTGGCCAGCATGGTTTGGGCGGTGGTGCGGTTGCCCAGCGTGTCGTAGCCGTAGGCGGCCAGCCCGGTGCCGGTGGCGGTGCTCACCGAGGCGGGCGAGTTTGTCGTAGCCGTAGCTGATCTTGACGCCGTTGCCGTCGGTGACGCTGGAGACGCGGGAGAGCGAGTCGTAGGTGTAGGTGGTGTGAGCACGAGATCAACGTGCGAATCGCTCGCGAGACTGATCCGGGCTGCTAGAACTCTGCTGCTCTCCGGGCGGCTGGAACACCTGGTGCTGGTTGGGGCCACACGGCGGATCATGCGTCGCCGTACAGCCGTTCTCGGGGAGCGCTGATTTGGCCGATGACGGCCTCGCGCGACCATCGAGCGTTGTGGGATCCCCCGACAGCACAGGGAATGGACAGGGAACAGACCTCGGCTGCGGCTGTGCCCTCGACGTGGGCGAAGAGCACATGGGCGAGATCCGTCGAGCAATAGCATCTGATCAACGGCGTTCGACGGCGTCGAACGGCGCCCAACCACTGTCAACCGCACCGGCGACCAGCAGGTTCTCTATATCCCCAGGCCGGGCACACTGGCGAACGTTTCCCAGCCGCGAACAGCCAAACGTCGCAGCTCTGCGCCTGCCTTCGAACTCTGAAGAAGGCGGCGGTACCCAAGCTTTTCCGGGCGCGATCGCTGGGGAGCGGCCTGGAAGTTCTCTGCCGACCAGACCACCGACACCGGACGTCCGGTGTACCGGAGCCGTTCACCTCGCCGCCATGAGGTCGGCACCTGGGTCCGGCACGCTCGCCGAGGTTTGGGCGACAGAACGGACGAGACGGACAGATGGCGACGTTTTCTCTGGATCGGCGGCGGTTCCTGACGCTGGCCGGTGGCACGGTCGGTGCGGTGGCGCTGGGGGCGGGGCAGCTCGCGGAAGCGGCGGAGCTGGACCCCGCGCCGTTCACCCTGGGGGTGGCTTCCGGCGAGCCCGACCACACGAGCGTGGTGCTGTGGACGCGGCTCGCGCCGGACCCCCTGGACGCGGCGACCGGCGGAATGCGGGCCGAGCCGGTGCAGGTGACGTGGGAGCTGGCGCGCGACGAAGGGTTCCGCCACGTGATCGCGCGCGGGGCGGTCACCGCGGTGCCCGAGTCGGCGCACACCGTGCACGTGCTGGCGACGGACCTGGCGCCGGATCGGTGGTACTGGTACCGCTTCACGGCTGACGGCGTCCGCAGCCGTACCGGCCGCACGCGCACGCTGCCGGCGCCCGGGGCGAAGCCGGACGTGATGCGGTTCGCGTTCGTGTCGTGCCAGTCGTGGGCGGGCGGGCCGTACCCGGCCTACCGCGACCTGGCCGGGCAGGACCTCGACTTCGTCGTGCACCTCGGCGACTACATCTACGAGACCACCAAGGGCGGCCTCGACGAGTTCCGTCGGCTGCACGCGCTGTACAAGACCTCCCCGGACCTGCGCGCGGCACACGCGAGGTTCCCGTTCTTCCTCACCTGGGACGACCATGAGGTGCAGAACAACTACGCCGGCGACGTTGCGGGCGGCGCCGGGGACGGCCGGCCGTTCCTGGAGCGGCGCGCCAACGGTTACCAGGCGTACTACGAGCACCTGCCGATGCGCCCCGAGCAGCAGGCACACGGTCCGGACGCGCTGATGTACCGGCGGATGAGCTTCGGCCGGCTCGCGGAGTTCAGCATCCTCGACACGCGCCAGTATCGCTCCGACCAGGCGCTGGGCGACGGCCGCAAGGAACCGACCGGCGAGGTGTTCGACCCGGCGCGCACGCTCACCGGACCCGAGCAGGAGCGCTGGTTGCTCGACGGGCTCGCCGCGTCGAAGGCCACCTGGAACGTGATCGCGCAGCAGACCATCATGGCGCAGTTCGACTACGACCTCGGGCCTGGCAAGATCGTCAACCTGGACCAGTGGGACGGTTACCCGCCGGCCCGCGCGCGCATCCTCGACTTCATCGCCCGCGAGCGGCCCGCCAACCCGGTGGTGCTGAGCGGCGACTGGCATACGCACTGGGTCAACGATCTCAAGACCGACTTCGACGACCCGCACTCACGCACGATCGCCACCGAATTCGTGGGCACGTCGATCTCGTCGGGCGCCGGCTGGGACGCCGACGTCCGACTGGGCCTGCCGGCGAACCCGCACGTCAAGTTCTACAACGGCACCTACCGCGGCTACGTGAAGTGCGTGGTCACCCGCGAGAAGTGGCGCAGCGACCTGCGGATCGTGCTCAACGCGAGCGACGCGGCGTCGCCCGCCTACACGATCGCGGCCTACGAGGTGCACGACGGCGTGCCGGGCGCGTGCCGCGTCGACGACGGCGACGGCCTGGCCGGGGTGGTCACCGACCGCGCGAACGGCAAGCCGCTGGGCAATGTCGAGGTCGCCGTGCACCGGGAGGACGGGTCGCGCCTCGTCGCCGTCACGACCGACCCGGCCGGCGAATACGTCGTCTTCGCCCCTGCCGGCGCCTACACCTTGCGCGTCAACGGGGTCGGCTACGACCTGGTCTCCGCGCCGGTGCGGATCGGCGCGACCGGCGGGTCCACAGTGGACTTCCGGCTGACGCGGTCGGTGGCCAGCGCGGCGAAGGGTCGCACGGTGCCCGGCCCGCAGTCGCAGGCCACCGCGTCGGATTTCGTGCTGGCCAACGACCTGCTGGCGCTGGCGATCTCGGCCGGCACCACCGACCCGCAGCTGCCCGGTGTCACGCTGGGCAAGCCGCTCGACCTCGCCGCGGTCGGGCACCTCGACCAGCTCGACTGGATGAACCTGCCCTACGCCTCGGCGGCGCAGCCGCGCGGCGGCAACGCGTGGCAGCAGCTGACCGTGCGGGCCACCGCCGTCGAGCTCATCTCGCCGACCGAGGTCCGGGTCACCGGCGCGAGCACCGCGGTCGCGGGCATCGGCGTGGTGACCACGTTCGGCGTGCGCACGGGCGAGCCGTGGGTGCGCGCGGAGACCGTGTTCACCAACACCGCCGACGCGGCCCGCACGTTCTGGCTCGGCGACGTCGTCGACCACGACGGCACCGGCCAGCGCAGCGGCATCGCCGGCCACGGCACCATCACCGCCTCCGCGCCCGCCGACTTCACCCCCACCGCCCCGTGGCTGGGCATGACCGGCTCCGACCGCCAGACCTACGGCTTGCTCTACGACGAGCCCGGCTTCACGGTGTACGCGTGCGGCATCTGGGCCATGACGCAGCGGCAGATCACGCTCGCCCCGGGCGCCGCCTTCACCCTGGGCCGCCGCATCGCCGCCCTCGACAACGGCGGCGCGGCCGACCCGTTCGCGGTGCTCGCCGGTCTCTGATCGCCGGCCAGGGTGGGGCGCCGCAAATTCGGTGTTCCACCCTTCGGCCTCTTCGCCGGGCGTAACGGCGGCGTGCTGGCCCGGCGACCTCGTGCTCGCCGGGCCGTCAGCGCGGGTTCCGGCACGGTCATGCTCGCCCTCGCGGGGACGGCTGGCGCTGGGGCGGGACAGACTTGGTTCACCCGGCGTCACGCGTCGATCGTGGTTGCCGGTGAGGTGGTGAAGCAGAAGCGCCGCCTTGTTCCATACCGGCTGATCGACCGCTATCCCGTGCTCGAGGCCACACATCTGCCGCCGTTAGTGGGCTCCCGGGTCGACCTGCTCGGCCGCTCCTCGTTCCTGTCGACAACGACCCCCGTGCCATCGCCGCGCCGGGCGTTCGGGTTTCGCCGGTGTGAGTGCGGGCACCCGTCGGCATGATGAGATCGATTCTGCGTGGCCTCGCCGCGGGGGAGGCGGATACGACGGCGTTGCACGCCGTCACCTACCTGGACATGGTGCTGCGCGGCAGACCGGCCAGCCGGACCCCGGAGCAGAGTGTGACGCGGTTGGCCGACTTGGCCGGTATCACGATCCCCGCCGACGGGCGGGAAACCGGGTTTCGGGGGCGGGTGCGTTGCTCGGCATCGTGTCCGGTCTGGTGGTGGGGACGGGTTACGGTGCCATCAGGGCGGCGGGCTGGCGGCCCTCCGCGAGGACGGCCGGAGCGGCCACCACCGTGGGCGCCATCGCCGTGTCGGCCGCGCCGATGGCGGCGATCGGGGTGTCGAACCCGCGCAACTGGTCGCTGTCGGACTGGGTGTCCGACGTGGTGCCACACATCGCGTACGGCTGGGTCATGACGTCGGCTTACGCGGCGATGCTCGACCGCGACGAGTCCGGTTAGCCCGGGCGGACGGGTCTGACCTGGTTCTGTCATCGGCTGCGGAGGAGTTTCCTGACCCCCGCGACGACGAGGCCGCCGGCCAGCACCCAAGCTCCTGCCACGATGACCGGGTCCAGCAGGTGGCGCTTGACGTCCGCGCGTTTCTTACCGACCCGGGATGAAAAGCCGTGGCGGAACTCGCTGGGGAAACCGGTTTCGGTGACGGGGTTGTCCGGGCGGACCGTGGCGAACGAGCTGAGGCGGTGTTCCCACGCGTCGATCCGGTCGGCGGCCAGCAGAAGCAGCCAGTGCGCCGCGCGGGCCTCGCTGTAGGTTTGCGCACCGCGCCGGAGAGACCGCGGGGTGGGTCGCGCGGCCCGCAGGCAGCGCCGGCAGGCGCGGTCGGGGACAGCTCCGGGTACAGCGGGCCGAGGTCGAGGAGGACGGTCCCGCTGCGCGGTCCTCGGCGCAGCGCCTCGCCGGCCTGCTTGTCGAGGAGTGGCGATTCAGGCCGCCGCTGGAGCGCACGGCCATCAGCTCGGGGCGGCCCGGGCCTCCGGCACCGTGCCGGGGATCAGCACGGCCGGCCCGCCGGGACGTCACTACGTATAGTCGCCATGGCGCGACACGACTGCCACAGTCCGTAACGAGCGCCTGTGTGCGGAAACTTATTTTGTAGCCAAGATCGGCTTCCAAGCGGCTTCGCGTCAGGGCGAAGCCGTACTCTGAGGCCATGGCTGACCAGGTACAGCAGAGGCCCGGCGAGTCGAACGGCCAATGGCTGAATCGGCTTGAAGCCCTCCTGGTCGTCCACATGGACCGGGTCACCGGCATGGGCTCAGCCGCTGACGAGGAAGAAGAGAGAATCCGGGCCACCATTGCCGCACTGAAACGCGGTAAGGCACCGACGAACCCCTGACCTGGGGCTTAGGGCCTGGTGGTGAAGGGTTTCGCGCTCGGTGTAGTGCGCTCCGGCGAGCGCCGGAACCGGAGCTTGGCGCAACGCCGAGCCCGACGGCCGCAAGTAGCCGTCGTAGCGGCGCATCCTTCGCCGCACCGCACCGCACCGCACCGCACCGGAACCGGCGCCGGCGGCTCCGTGCTGAGTTCAGCACGGGCTACCGAACCGCGGTGGAGCGCAGCGGCTTCGGGAAGTGCGCGGCGCCGGCGTCCTGGCAGTATGGCGCCCGGGAGCCGGGTGAGCACAACGCGATTCCGCTGCCACCCAACCAGCGAGCGAACCTCGGGCCAAGAAACGACGTCTGGGGCAGCGCGCTCGCCGAAGGCACGGCGAAGCGAGGTCCCGCATTCGGGAAGTCGACGTCGTAGCCTGCCCGCGCCCGCCATCGGCGATGACGTCAGCCATCTCCTCGGCCGCCCGGTACGTAGGCGGCACGCGCGCGCGGCAAACCGTCCAGCGTGCCTCGCTGGTCGCTACGGCTTCGAGCCGATGATCACAGCCAGCCTCGCCGCGTGGCTTCCATCGCGATCTGGAACCGGGTGCGCGCGCCGACGCGGTGCATCAGCTTTGTGACGTGCCGCTGCACCGTGCGCTCGCTCCAGCCCAGCGCGCGCCCGACCGCCTTGTCCGTCAGCCCGGACGCCAGCAGCATCAGCAGTTGCGCCTCGCCGGGCGGCAACGCGTCCGAAGCGCCCGACTGGAACGGCACGCTCCGCGCCCACACCGCCTCGAACAACGCGATCAGCGCGTCCAGCAGCGGCGACGGGTGGATCACGTACGAAGCTGTCAACGCCACGTCCCCGGGGCGCAGCAAGGGAATCATCGCGTACCGGTCGTCCGCGATCGCGAGCTTCATCGGCACCTCGCCGGCGATCCGGGCCTCCTCACCGTGGCGCACACCGACCGCGATGTCGTCGAGGACGCCGCTGAGTTCGAGCGCGCTCTTGTCGTATACGACGCGGTAGCGCACGCCCCGCTCCAGTAGCGCGAGCTCGATGTGGTTCGGCTCCTGGTGCCCGTTCGGCGCGGCATACGGCGGGCGATCGAACCCGCGCATCTGCACAAGGACCTCCTGCTGCACGCACGACCATCGCTCATTGACCTCGTCGCGCCCGGAGATCACCTCCACCAGCTCGCCCGGTTGCGCGAAGCGGGTGCTCGCACGGTAGGCGGCGGTCAACGTCGCGATGTGACGGCGCGTGTCGCGCAGCGCGGCTTCGCGTTCCTGCAGCACGGCCTCGATCGCGCTGTCCGGTGGCACCACGACGAACCGCGCCGGGCGCCCCGCCGAGCGCGTCGCCAGCCCGAGGTCCACGAGCCGCTGCACCGCCCGGCGCACGCTCGCCAGCGGGCGGTGGCAGTCTTCCGCCAGTTCGGCGGCCGTCGCCTGCGTCCGGTGGACGAGCACGTCGTAAACCGCCTCGTCGTCACCGCTGAGCCCGATCGCCTCGAGCACGTCGTTCCTCCCACTGGTCCGGACCACGAAGGCTGTCGGAAACACGACAGCTGACCGGAACTGGCCACCCTGCGAGCTTGTCACGCCCCTGATCACTCCTGCACCGTTTTCCGGTGGCGGGCGCCCACCCCGACGCGCCCGCCACATCTCCCCTGCCAGAGATGACGGAGCGAAGGAGTCTCCCCATGTCCCTGTCCGCCTTGCGGACGCGCGGGCAACGCCTGGTCCTCGCGGTGCTGGTCACCGCCGGGACGCTGGGCGCACTGCCCGCGGCACCGGCGTCGGCCGCCCCCACCGGGCCGGCCCACTCGCCGAAGATCGCCCAGGAACTGAGAACCCGGATGGCCGCGGCCCGGACGGGCCCGGGCACCCGGTTCGAAGCTGCCGTGGTCCTCAAGGACCGCACCGGGCTCACGCGCGCCGACGCACGCCGACAGCTCGCCGATTCGGCCGCCGCCATGCAGGCGCCGGTGGTGAACCTCGTCGACGCGCGCGGCGATCAGGTCGTGAACACCTTCTGGCTCAAGAACATGGTCCTCGTGCGCGCCACGCCGGCCACCCTCGACGCCGTCGCCGCGCTGCCACTGGTCGACCACGTGATCCCGAACTTCACCCTCACCACGCCGACCGAGCCGCCGGTCAAGAAGGTCTCCGCTCGCCAGGCGGGCGAAACGGCGACGTGGGGCGTGCAGAAGATCGGCGCCGACCGCGTGCAACAGGAACGCGGGCTCACCGGCAAGGGTGTGCGCGTGGCGATCCTCGACACCGGCATCGACGCCGAGCACCCCGACCTCGCGGGCAAGCTCGTGACCGACGACCCTGCCGATCCGGAGCACCCCGGTGGCTGGCTGGAGTTCGGTGAGGACGGCACGCCCGTGCACTCCACGCCGCACGACAGCGCCTACCACGGCACCCACGTCGCCGGCACCATCGCCGGCGGCGCCGCGTCCGGCGAGCAGATCGGTGTCGCGCCCGGCGCGGATCTGATGGCAGGCCTCGTGATCCCCGGCGGGTCCGGCACGCTCGCGCAGGTCGTCGCCGGCATGCAGTGGGCGATCGCGCCGTACGACGCCGACGGCAGGCCCGCCGGTAAGCCGGCCGACGTCGTCAGCATGTCCCTCGGCGAAGAGGGCTACGCCGAGGAGATGGTGGAGCCCGCGCGCAACATCTACCTCGCCGGCGCGTTCCCGGCCTTCGCCATCGGCAACGACTGCGTGCCCGGCGGCTCGGCCAGTCCGGGCAACATCTACGAGTCGGTGGGTGTCGGCGCGACCGACGCCGACGACAACGTGCCCGATTTCTCCTGCGGCGGTGTCGTCCACAAGACGGACTGGCAGAGCGCGCCGGAGTCCTGGCCCGCCAGCTACGTCGTGCCCGACCTGTCCGCGCCCGGTCTCGACGTGACGTCGAGCCTGCCCGGCGGCGAGTACGGCAGCCTGAGCGGCACGTCGATGGCCACGCCACACGTCTCGGGCACGGTCGCGCTGATGCGGCAGGTGAACCCCGGCCTCAGCGTGGACGAAACCCTCGACATCCTCGACGGCACGGCATTCTCCGACGACCGCTACGGCGCACTTCCCAACACCCGCTACGGTGCGGGCCGGATCGACGCGTACGCGGCCGTCGCCGAAGCGTCGCTTACCAGCGGCGTCAGCGGCACAGTGACGGCCGACGGGACGCGGGCGCCCCTGTCCGGCACCACGATCACGGTCACCTCGACCGGCCGCAAGGCGACGACCGACGCAGCGGGGCACTTCACGCTCCGCCTGCCGGCCGGCCGCTACGACCTCGCGCTGTCCCGCTTCGGTTACCGCGACCAGCACGTGAGCGCCACCGTCGTGGACGACGCGATCGCCGACCTGAAGATCACGCTCCAGCCGACCCCGCGCGGCACGATCACCGGCCGCGTGACCTTCGGCCCGACGCGTTCGGCGGTGCCCGGTGCCACCGTCCGCGTGCTCGGTGTCCCGGATGAGCTCACCGCGGTGTCCGACCGCAACGGCCGCTACACCGTGCCGAACGTCCCCGAGGGCACCTACGAGGTGTCCGCGTCCGCGCCCGGCATCTCGGCCACCGAGCCTCGGCAAGTCGGTGTCACGGGCAAGAAGTCCCACGCCGGCACGGACTTCGCGTTGCCTCGCCCGGCCGCGACCCAGCGGGTCTCGTTGACCGGGACCGGACAGGAGGTCCACGCGGACGCGTTCTGGCCCGCGCTCAGCGGCGACGGCGGCGTGATCGCCTTCGGCGACCTGGCGCCTGACCTCGTGCCGGGAGACACCAACGAGGACGTCGACGTCTTCGCGCGGGACGCCCGCACCGGGATCGTCGAGCGGATGTCGGTCGCCTCCGACGGTACGGGCGCGAACGCGTGGGCCATCAGCCCCACCGTCAGCCCCGACGGCCGGTACGTCGGTTTCCTCAGCGGCGCCACGAACCTCGTGCCGGGTGACACCAACGGTGTGCCCGACGCGTTCGTGCACGACCGCAAGACGGGCAAGACCGAGCGGGTCTCCGTCGGCACCGGCGGGGAGCAGGCGAACCAGTCGTCGAGCCAGCCGGCCATGACCTCGGACGACCGCTACGCCGTGTTCCTCAGCACCGCCACCAACCTGGTTCCCGGGGACACCAACGGCCGCCAGGACGTGTTCCTGCGCGACCGCGTCAGCGGCCGCACCGAGCTGGTGTCGGCCGGCGCGGGTGGCGTGTCGGCGGACGGTGATTCGCTCGAGCCGAGTGTCAGCGCCGACGGCCGGTTCGTGGCGTTCGAAAGCGGCGCGGAGAACCTCGTGCCCGGCACCGCGAACACCCACCGCGACGTGTTCGTGCGCGACCGGCGCGCCGGGACCACGGAGATGATCCCGGCGCCCGGCGGAGCCGAGGCCACGCAGCCGTCGATCAGTGCCGACGGCCGCAAGGTCGCGTATGCGATCAGCGGCACCGAAGAGGGTTTCCAGGTGTACGTCTACGACCGGCAGACGCACACCAACACTCTCGTGACGCAGGCGTTGGGCGCGGCCGGCGGGGCGAACGCTTACACGGCCACCCCGCGGATCAGCGCGAACGGCGCGTTCGTGGCGTTCTTCAGCTTCGCCACCAACCTCGTCGCCGGCGACGACGCCTTCTCCGACGTCTACGTGCGCGATCTGCACGCCGGGACGACCGAGAAGATCTCCGGCGGCCCGCACAGCGAATTGGGTGACGCATACAGCGACTTCCCGTCGATCAGCACCGACGGCAAGTACGTCGCCTTCGAAAGCGCAGCGACGAACCTCGTCGCCGGGGATACGAACGGCTACTCCGACGTGTTCGTCCACGACCGCACCCCGGGCCCCGAACCGCGCTTCGCCGTGTCGGACCTCGCGGCCGATTCCCACGGCCACCCGCGGATCACGGCCGCGGTGAAGAACGTCGGCGAGCGCTCCGGCTCGTATACGGGCGTGCTCTGGCTCGACGGCACGGTCGCCGGCGAGCAGACGGTGTCCCTCGGCACCGACCGGACGGCGCGGCTGTCGTTCGACCTGCGGAACCTGACGAGCGGACCGCACATCGCCCGTCTCGGCGGTCTCACGGTGTCGTTCACCGCGGGCCGCTAGTCCCGGGCCGGGAGGGCGGCGCAGCCCTCCCGGCCCGGTTCTTCCGGCGTGACCAGCTCTGGAGTTGCGGGTCCATTTTTTGGCCGAGCACGGTGGGGTCATGCCGCGCCAACCGGCTCGCGCTCGGGACCATGAACTTCGGCACGGCGGGGTTCCACGCCCCAACGGGCAGGACCGCAGACGAAGCCCGGCCGATCTTCCGGCGTTACGTCGAGGCCCGCGGCAACTTCCTCGACCCCGGGCGGAGATCCGCGCCGATCTCGACCGCGTCAGTGCGGCACACCCGGTCGGCGTCCACCGCATGTTCACGCCGGAGTACCAGTCGTGGCTGGTCAGCACCGGCCCGAAGTCGGCGACAAGCCGGCCGGCTACGCGCCCGCCGTGCGCAACTGGGCGGCCGAGAAGACCGCTTGATCAGGCCTTCTCGTACACCACCCGACCGTCCACAACGGTCAGGTCGACGCCGATGTCCTTGATGGCACCTGGATCCACCGACAGCGGGTCGGTGTCGAGCACGACGACGTCGGCCAGCTTGCCACGGCCGATCGTGCCGAGGTGTGCTCGGCGAACTGCGTGGTGGCACTGCCGAGCGTGTAGAGGTGCAGGGCCTCGCGCGCGGTGATCGCGCTGCTTCTCGCAACGACACGGTGGGCCGGTCGAACGCAGAGTTGAACTGGTGCAGGTGGCTGTCGATCAGACCGGGCACGACTGCCGTCGTGCGAGCAACGTCCCAGAACTCGCGGGGCGCGACCTTGTCGGTCGGGGGAGTACGTAAGGTCGTGGCGTGCGATCTCATCGACGTATCGAGAACCCTCCTGCGTTGGTGCACGATGTGGTCGTCGAGACGTTGGAGCGAGCGCTCCGGTGCCGGGTGTTTGAGCCCGAGGCGGCGAGTGTGTTGGTCGGAATCGCGTCGAACGACGACGAGCAGACGTTCGTCGAGCGCTGGTGTGTTGAGGTCGGGACGCGGGCCGTGTCGGGCAGCCCTTTGCTCGGGCTGGCCGGCCTGTGCCTGGGACATACCGCGCGGCGGTTCGGTTGTCTCAGCGATGAGGCCGTGGCGCTGGCAGCGTCGTTGGCGGCGCGCGCTGAGGCGGACCCTACAGACGTGGACGGGCGGGCAATCGACGGCTTTGATGACGTCCGCAGCTTCTTGCACCGTTGGTGACTCGGGCAGCGCGGCATCTCCGAGGTCGACTTCCAGGCGGCCGTCGATCAGGTGGAGGGCCGAGGCCATCATCCGGGTTCGCATACGACATCCGTGCGACATCGCTCGTGCGGCTAGAGCAATTGTCAAGAGTTGTGGGTGAACCGAGTTCAGCGCTGACTCTGGCGTTTGAGGCTGACCGTGGCACTGTTGCGGATCCGCTTGGTGCGGCCGCCTTCGGCGAGGATCTCGACGGCGGCGGTGCTCGACTCGGCGGCGGCCTTGAGTTGGAGCCAGTCCGACGCTGTGAGCAGGTCGCCAGGGCGCCAGGACAGGTTGAGCGTGATGGCGCGCAAGAGCGACCACTCATGCAGGCGTCGCGTTAGGAAGGGATGGCCGATCGCGGCCTGCGCCATCGCCTTGGACCACTCGACGTAGGCAGGGTCGAGATGGAGGTCAGCGGCTCGGCGGTCCAGGTGTCGCACCACGGCGGACTGAGCCATCGTCTGGTCCGGATCACTGAGGACGTGGCTGATCAAGTCGATCTCGTCCGCTTCAGCGATCTGCTGCAGCTGATCGAGGTATGCCGCGAAGCGGGCGTGCTCGTTCGGCTCCTGCACGGTGTCGTGGGCGTTCATGCGGCCTGCTCCTGCCGCTCGACCAGGACACCGTTCTCGAACTCCTCGGTGCCGTCGCCGGCGAAGACGTCGAGGATGCCCGTGGCCATCATGTGCAGCACGAGGTGCTGGAAGTTCTGGTCGCGGCGGTGGTTCGCGGCGGACGTGTCGTCGAGGCCGCCGCTGTCGTGGCGGGCGAGAATTGGTTCACTGGGCCGGCATACCTCCGTGTGGGCTGTTGATCACCAAGGGCAGGGATCCCTCGGCAAGGTAGTAGTGCCCGGGGAAGTAGTCGACGTGAAGGTGGCCGCCGTCCTCGGCGGTGGCCATGGCATGCACGTTTTCGGACAGGACGGCCCTGGACTCGGCGTCGCCGCTGATCACAATTATCTGCGTCTGGCCATCGAGGCGGATGTGGACGCCGGAGACGGGTGTGTTCCTGACTTCGATTCCCGCCAGCGTGTGGTTCTGGGGTGACGTGGGCGCCGTGCTGATGAAGCCGGCCCCTTCGGCTATCAGGCTTGCCAAGTGCGCCAGTTCTTTCTCGGTCGCGGTGATGTCCACTTCTCCGTACACGGGGTCTGACGTGAGTCTCACGTTCGGCGTTTCCTTCCTGGACAGGCCATTCCTCGGGGCAAACACACTGGCCCCGCAGCGTCAGCATGTCCTTCGTGCTCAGCGGAACACCGAGCAGGTGCCGGACCGATGTAAGGTCTCACCGCCGACGACATGTTGATCTTCTCCGAACTGGGCGAGTCTGAGCTGTCTCACGGCGATGTCACCGTGATCAGTCTCAGTTGTCGTGTCACTTCCTTCGGTGCGAGGCCGGCCCACTGGGCTGCTGAGCCCCTGCGGGCCGGCTGTTCAGCGCTCGCTGTTGACCGCGCCACCGGCCGCGTCGGGCTGGACGCTCTGGTCGGAGTCGGGTGCACCGTGTTCGGTGGTGGTTTCCCGTGGTCACCGTTGAGGCTGTCCGTGTCGGTGTCGCCTTTGCCGGCCAGTGGTCCCGCTGCGCACGTGCTGCCTGGGTGCTCATGGCTGCGGCGCAGCGCGGCGCCCGGCGCCCGATACGGCTGATAAAGGAATTCGCCAGCTAGGTCGGGGTAACGACCACCCGGACCTTCAACGGCCCCTTGGTGTCCACGGCGCAGTACACCGCGCGCGGCGGGCACGGGTAGCCGTGCGCGGCGATCACCAAGGCCACTTTGCCCGGCGCGACCGCCTGGTAGATCGCGGTCTTGCCGTACATTTCGGCCAGCCGGAGCACCGACCACCTCGATGCTTGAGGTGGATTCGGGTCAAGGGCGGAACGCAGCTACCCGGCGCCGATGACGAATCGAGAGCAGGTCTGCACCCGAATGGCCGCATTTGCGACCGACCTCCGCATGCAGTGGCAGCTCTCGTGATCAGGTGGGGGTGTAAGTCCTCGCGACGGCCAGCTCTTCCGGCGCTGCCGGAGGACGACGTGGAGCAAAGCGCACTATGGGAACATGGTGGCCGACGCTGCGGTGGCCACCGGGTTGGAGCGCTTGCGCGCTTCGCCTGTGGCCTGCTGGTTCGCCCAGAGCTTCACCGGCAGCTGCAGCCGGTGCGCGAAGCCAGTGCGTGCGGTCTTCAAGCACTATCTCCGAGATGAGGACGATCAGGGGGCCGAGTTCAACCGGGCGCCTCCCGTGCGAGGACGTGCCGCCGGCGTCTACGCCCACGTACGACTCCGCCTCCAGCGCCACGCCATCGACACCCTCGGCCCGGGCAAGGATGGCCCCAACGACCCCCCTACGGCAGTCGCAGTCCGCTGACGTTGCCGTCAAAGACCCTGCAGGCCCGCCGGAACAATTCCGGCGGGCCCGCAGTTCGTCCTCAGGAAAATCAAATGCAAGCAGGGATCAGTCGACCCATCCCTGAATGTTCGACCTTGACTCAATCGAGAAAAAGCTCTCGACATTCATTCTGGACGCGGTCTTTCTTTTGTACTCCTCCGACGCCAGGTAGAGCAGCCCCTCAGCCTACTGGCCAAACGGCGCGACGAAGCGTTCGAATCCGACGCCAGAACTCAGGATATCGCCGTACACTCTTTCGCCCGCCAAGATGCACGCGCATCGCGCATACAGGAAGTGGTCGCTCGTCTGCGGGAGTTTCAAACCATTGGCAAGCACCATCGGCACCTCTGCCAGATCCCTCCTGTCGATCCGATAAAGCGACTCCCGCAGTCGCTCAACAAAGTGAGTCAAGGCATCGGGTGCCAGCGCGCTGAGCTCCGCAGAGATCCGCTCCAGGGCAGAGTCGATCTCGCTCTCATCCTGGACGGAGCTTGAGCCGATGACCTTCCAGAAATCAGTCACTTCGAGCTGCTCCTACCAGAGCCTGAGTTGTTCGAATTTTCGGCATCTTGCCCTTGCTCCAAGATCTTCTTACCCGGCGACGCAATGTCATTCGAGGGATCGACTCCCTGATCACGCAGTTCTTCCATCCGAGGATGTTTGGCAACGAATAGGTCATCATTCGTTCCGCAAACATGCGTGCAGGTCGCATTTCCACGACTCTTGAGGCGCCCACTGTTGATATGATCCTGTAAGCGGTTATTGAAGTTCTTCGTCTTGCTAATATACGTCTTTCCGGGGTTCAGCTGATCCTCGAACTCGTATCTCGCTTGATTTTTGTTGCAGTTATGCACAAGAACCGGCGTGGTCCCCGCCAGCACATAGTACGTGTGGACGTCGTCGATGGTGAGGTTGTAGCTGATGATCGCGGCGGTGTAGGGGCGGGTGGCTACGACGGTGACGTGACCGTTGTCCGGGGTGTCGACTTCGTCGCCGACACGGAGGTTGTCGGCTTCGCGCCAGGTGTGGAGGGTGGCGTCCCAGAACAGGTGCTGGGCGGTGCTGGTGATGGTCGCCGGTCCGTCCGGCGTGCTGAAGGTGAGGTCGTCGAAGACTTGTCGGTGGTGGTGACGTGCACCGCCGTGACCACGTGCTGTTCATCGTTGTGGCCGTCTGGTTCGGCGTTGGTGATCGTGTCGCCGATGTGGACCTGGTCGATCGGCTTGGTCGAGCCATCGGCCATCAGGACGCTCGTCGCGCCGGCGAAGCTGTTACACCCAGACGAAGCCTTGGCCGGGCTGGCAGCGGGGGCTTCCTCGGCCGGTGCGGTCGCCGCTGGTGCACTCTTCGCAGCAGCGGGAGGCGATGGCGGGTCTGCTGGTGTGGGCGCAGCGCCCGCCTCACCAGCCGACTCCCCGGCGGACGCTTCGGCCCCTGCTTCGCTGCCGGTTGCTTCACCGGCACCGTCGCCGAGCATCTCGCCGGCGACTCCGGCGCCGGCCGTGGCACCACCGGCCGCAGCCAAGGCGCCGGCACCCTCGGAGATCGCTGCGCCGGCCGCGGACAGCGATTTCTTCGGCCGTCATCGGGTCGCTCCTAGCCACGCTCACCGTCCAGGTGGGGCCAGTGTCCGTACCCACGGCCGACGGGTTCCGGGTGGCGTTCGCCGTCGCGGCTGCCGTCGGCGCTCTTTCCGCGCTGCTCGCGCTGACCATCCCCGGGGAATTCCGGACTACCACGATGGGCCGCTGCCAGGGGAATGAGTCAGCGTGACGAACTTTGAGCCAGCTGTACCGCTTCCTGGTAGCTGGTATCGCGCAGCCCCGGCGAGCAGCTACGCCAGGATGGTTGCCTGCTGTGACGACATGCCCGGGTTGGTGAGGAAGACTTGACCTCAGACAGCGACCAATGGCGTGCGTGGCTCAGGAGCGAGGTCCTGACCGGCCTTGTCTCCGTGGGAAAGGGCGATGATGTTCCAGCAGACCTTCGTTACCACGCCGACCGGCGGCGAGACCCGGCCCTCAGTCCACCGGCGGGCCGACGCTGTCGTGTCCCTGACAGCCCAGCATCGCGCGGCCTCGTCCGCCAGCCGCCGCTATGCGGACCTGGCCGACCGCAGCCTGGCCGCGAAGCTGGCCACCGAAGACGCCGCCGTCGAGACCGACCTGTCCCCGTTCGAGCGGCTGACCTGCACCGCCCACCGCCGGTGGATCCATCAGTGCATCGCCTCCCCCGAGCACGCCAGCCCAGTCACGGGTCATCGCTGGTGCCGTGACTGTCAGTGCGCAGTCACGGTGGCTATCGACGAGCTCACTGGCGACGTGACGATGGCTTGCCCGCGCTGCCGCCGCACGCCCAAGGGCATCGCCACTCGCCAGATTGTGAGCGCCTGCCGGGCCAGCCTCGCCACTGTCCACGACCACCGCGCTCAGCCGGCACCCAGTATGCTGCATTTCGGCGAGCGGCGGCCGGCCTGATGATTCTGCGTGGCTAGGGCGGGGTGAGTTCCGCGTCGAATTCGATTGCGACCTCGTTTGCCAGCTTCAGCGCCCCGAAAAACGCCGAATAGGGTTTGATGCCCCATTGTGTCTGGACTATGGTTGCGCCGCCTCGAATCCTGCGGTCGTCGCTGACCGTGGCCAGCACGGTGATCGGGTGTGACTGGTCCATGATGGTCAGATTGCCGTCGACGGTGAGCGATTCGCCATCGTGGATGACTCGCGTCGAGTGGAACGTGATTGCGTGATATCGGTCGGTGTGCAGAATCTTCGTCTGAATGTTTTTCTCGATCTCGGCGCGGTCGGAGTCGGTGAGCGGTTTGATTCCGCCGCTTCCGGACCGCACCCGCAGCGAGCCGGCGACGACGTCGACCGAGACCGAGGACAACGCGGGGTCCGCCGTGTTCACCCACACGGCGGCAACCCACTCTGACGCCTCGATCGTGAGATCGTGCCCGACGCGCGAGCCGAGTCCAGTGCGCCGCGTCTTCACCAATAGCTCGGCCGACTGCGGACCGGACCGGTACTGGCCGTCCCGAAACAACATAAACTCGACGTTACGCCGGGACGCTCAGCCGTCCATGTCGACGTCGCCGTCCGGGTCGCGGCGCGGGCGCTTCCTGGCCGGCGCTGGGTCCCTACGTCGTCCCGGACATGGTCGAGATCGACTGCGACAACGACACGATCGACCGGATCGCCACCCCGCCCTGCCGGGCGAGGTGGCGACTTGTCAGCGGGCGAACTTCTTGATAGCGGCCAGCGTTATAGTCCCCGTGGGGCGTGGGGTGGCTTCGGGGTTGACAAGTGAGAACCTGCAGGTCAGCCAGGGATCCGGAGCGTTGTGGTTAGCGAGCAAGATCGTCCTCGGACACAGTGGGGGTTCAAGTCCCTGGGGACACGAACCGCAGTCGCGATCGACAGCCCCGGTGGCGGGACCCCGTTGATTGACCCAGGTTCTGTGTGAGTCGGTTATCGGTGGGTGCAGGCGGCAGCGTAACCGGCTGGGGTCTGATAGCCCAGGCTGGAGTGCCTGCGATGGACTCTCCTATATCCCGTCAAGCCTGGATCGGCGTGTCGCTGGCGGCGTTGAGGTGGCGGTAGATCTGCCGGGCGAGGTAGCGCTTGAGGCAGCGGCGGATTTCCTTCGTGGTGCGCCCGTCGGCGCGTCGGCGTTCGACGTATTCGCGCGTGGTGGGGTGTGGTGGGGTCGTGGATCATGCGGGTGGTCGTGGCCATGTGCAGGGCGCGGTTCACGCGTCGGTCTCCGCCGCGGTTGAGGCGATGGCGGACGGTGTTTCCCGAGGAGGCGGGGATCGGGTTGACCCCGGCGAGGCAGGCGAACGCGGCTTCGGAACGGACCCGGCCGTGGTGGGACCAGGCTGTCAGGCAGACAGCCGCGGTGACGGGTCCGATTCCGGTTTTCTCGAGCAGTCCGGCGGCCGGGGTGACGCGCACGAGGGTGGCTATCGTCTTCCGGTTGGTGGTGAGTTCGTCGTTGAGGGCGACGACGCGGGTGGCCAGGCGCACGGCTTCGGCCCGAGCGGTCGCCTTGCCCAGTAGTTCGTCTCGGGAGCGCCAGCGGGAGATCTCGAGTACTTGCTTGTTGCGCAGTGGGCGCCGTGCGTCGATGCCCAGGTCGACCGCACGCACCAATGCGGTCAGCGCGTTGACGGTCGCGGTGCGTTCACCGGTCATATGGTCTCGGGCTGTGACCAGGACACGCAGTGCTGCTCGTTCGCCCTCGGCTGAGCGTGGGTGACGGAGCTGGGTTTCCTCCAGCGGCAGCGCGGCCTCGGCGATGCGGCGGGCGTCCAGCGGATCGGATTTTCCAACTCCGCGGTGGGTGCGGGAGTTGATCTGTGGTGCCTCGACGGTCTGGTAACCGGAGTCGGCGATGGCGCCGGCGAGCTGGGCGCCGTAGGTGGCTACGCACTCGACGACCCACAGGACAGCAGGGTCCCCGCCGGTTCGTCGTGCGGCCCACGCGATCGCGCGGGCCATGCCGGTTTTGGTGGTGGGGAACTCGGCTGAGGCGATGGGCTGCCCGGTGGCTGCCAAGATCGCGAAAGCATGGTGGCGTGCGTGGGTGTCCACGCTGATGACGTAGGAGTGATTGTGCGCGACGATAGTCATGCCGGTCGGGCTACCTTCCTGTCCAGGAACAGCGGTCTGGCCGCGGGCGGCCGGCGCCGGTCTGGGTAGAGGTCACTCCGGTTCAGCACTGTGACGGGCCACGATCTGCAGATCGGGCAATCTCCTGATCAGGACACCGAGGTGGGCCAGGACGGCGTCGGCCACTCCGACTGCTGGACGGACAAGTCCAACCGAAAGGCACCACACAGGGCCAGTGATTGTATGAGTCACGACCTCAAGCCGGGGCGGCCGCCGCCCACCCTGGTCGGCCAGTCCCAGACCAGCCACCCCAACACTCACAGTGGTTGTACTCGTCTTTCCAGTCGCTGATCACGACCCTGGCCTGGGTCAGTGACCAGAACAGGGTGATGTTGAGGCATTCGTCGCGCAGCCGGCCGTTGAACGACTCGATGTAGCCATTGCGCCAGGGCTCGCCGGGTGGGATAAACGCCAGGCCGACGCGTTCGCCAGCCCACTCACGCAGGGTCGCGCAGGCGAACTCCGGACCGTTGTCGCTGCGCAGGACGGCCGGATAGCCACGCTCGACTGCGAGCAGGTCCAGTTCCTCGATGAGTGCCTCGGCGGTGATCGAGCGCTCGACCAGGCCACCGAGGTGACGTGACCCCGTTGGCTTGGTCCAGGGCTGGCTGGTCAACCATAAGAAGATCCAGAGACTGTGGCGTCAGGAGGGCTTACGGGTCCCGCAACGCCATCATCGCAAACGTGTCAAGCCCCGGGTTTCATGGAGAGTGGATTAGTTGGTTTCCTGGGTTGCGGTGACCGGGTGGGTCATCGCGTGGAGCGTCTCGTATTCGGTGGGTGGGAGGTGTCCGAGCTCGCCGTGCAGGCGCCGGTTGTTGTACCAGTCGATGTACTCCACGGTCGCGATTTCCAGGTCGTCGAGGCCGCGCCAGGGGCCGCTGTTGCGGACGAGTTCGGCCTTGTAGAGCGAGTTGAACGCCTCGGCCATCGCGTTGTCGTAGCTGTCGCCTCGGGACCCGACCGAGGCGACGGCGTCGGCCTCGGCCAGGTGCTGGGTGTAGCGGATCGCTCGGTATTGCACTCCGCGGTCGCTGTGGTGGACCAGCCCGGTCAGGTCGGCGCGGTCGGCCTGGCGGCGCCAGATCGCCATCTGCAGCGCGTCCAGCGCCAGATCCGTGTAGAGACTGGTGGCGACCTGCCAGCCGACGATCAGGCGGGAGAACACGTCCAGCACGAACGCGGCGTAGGCCCAGCCCGCGGCCGTGCGCACGTAAGTGATGTCCGCGACCCACAACTCGTTCACCCGCGTCGCCGTGAAGTCACGTTCCACCAGGTCAGTCGGCCTTCCGGTCTCCGGCGCCGGCCGTGTCGTGCGAGGAGACTTGTCGCGGAGCAGGCCGCGTAACCCGGCCTCGCGCATAAGCCGCTCGACCGTGCACCGGGCCACCTCGACGCCGTGGCGGTTCAGCTCAGCCCAGACCTTCCTGGCTCCGTAGACGCTGTAGTTCGCCTCATGCACCCGTTTGATCTTCTCAGTCAGCTCCCGGTCCCGCGCCGCGCGGGCGGATTCGGGACGGGACTTGGCGGCGTAGTAGGTCGACGGTGCGATCTGGGCAGGCGTGCCCTCAAGCACCTGCAGGACCGGCTGGACACCGTGCTCCTTCCGTTGCGAGTCAACGAATTCGACCCCTCATCGCGACGGACGGTCCAGCTCCGCTGCGAAGAAAGACGCCGCTGACTTCAGGATCTGGTTCGCCCGGCGCAGCTCACGCACCTCACGTTCCAGCTCGGCGATCCTGGCCGCCTCTGCCGAGGTCGTGCCCGGCCGTGCCCCTTCGTCGGTCTCGGCCTGCTTCACCCACGTCCGCAACGCCTCCGGGTGCACACCGAGCTGGTCGGCGATCCGCTTGATCGCACCACCAGCCGACGCAGGGTCTCGCCTAGCCTCGACTGCCAGCCGCGTTGCCCGCTCCCGCAACTCCTCGGGGTACTTCCGTGGTGCCGCCATGACCGTGAATCCTCCGGGTGTTCGATACCTCCATCAAACCCGGGGCGGGACAACGCCTCGGTGTTTCCACTACGGGCCTGGTCCCGGTCGCGGACGCACCGAACAAGGTGTGGGCGGTGGATTTCCAGTTCGACGCCACCACCGATGGCCGACCGGTCAAGATCGTGTCGATCGTGGACGAACACACCCGGGAGTGCCTCGGTGGCCTGGTCGAGCGCTCGATCACCGCCGAGGCACTCATCGAGGAACTGGACCTGCTCGCAGTCGAGCGTGGCTATCCGGCCGTCCTGCGCAGCGACAACGGTCCGGAGTTCGCCTGCGCGACCCTGCGTGAGTGGGCTGGCGAACGCGTCGGCCTGGCGTTTATCCCACCCGGCGAGCCCTGGCGCAATGGCTACATCGAGTCGTTCAACGGCCGGCTGCGCGACGAATGCCTCAACATCACCCTGTTCTGGTCACTGACCCAGGCCAGGGTCGTGATCAGCGACTGGAAAGACGAGTACAACCACCATCGCAGGCACTCCAGCCTGGGCTATCAGACCCCAGCCGGTTACGCTGCCGCCTGCACCCACCGATAACCGACTCACACAGAACCTGGGTCAATCAACGGGGTCCCGCCAACACTCGACGAGGCCGGCCAGTGTGTAGGTCCGGGTCCTGCCTTGATTCGTGGGTCGGGCCGCGCGCATTCCCTGGATCGCCAGGAACGTTGCCTCGTCCACGAGGGGTGAATGCGTGACTTTCGAAGACTCCGCCAACCCTTGTGCTGCAGTCGGTCGGGTTGGGCCACGGTGGTCGGTCGGCGCGTTTGTTCTGGCGCCGTGCCGATTCCACACCTGCCGGCCGGTGTACCGACGGTTCTCCAGGATCCCGACCACGGTCCGGACGATCCACTCGTGCCCCGTCCGATGCCGATTCCGGTCCCGATCGACGCTCGACGGGCACGGAACGCCGCGTTCGTTCAACTCGCGCGCAATCCCGGCCACGCTGCGCCCGGTGGCTCGTTGCTCGAACATCCAGCGCACCCACGGTGCAGTGGCCGGTTCAGGTTCCAGACGGTGCAGCCGTCGGCCCCATCGAGCATGGGCTGGGTTCGGATGCGGTCCCGCGTCCGCGAGTCGGTAGCCGTAGGGTGGTCGGCCGCCGAGGAATCTGCCTTGGACGCAGCTCTGCGTGTGCATCGTTGCCATGACCCGGTGCCGGGCCCGTAGGACCTCGCGTCGTGATTGTGATCCGAGCAGCATCATGATCGCTTGATGCACCGGGCTATCAACGTCCACCGGCCCGCGGGTCTCGGGCAGCCACATCTGAACCCCGCGTTTGCTCAACATTGCCATAACGGCAGCGAACTGATCGCCGTAGAACGCCCGCTCGTACTCCCCGACAACGATCGCATCGAAGCCGCGATCCAGGCGGTCGGCGTCCGCCAGCAACATGGCAGCAGCCGGTCGCTCACGCCACGGCAGCGGACGTGAACAGCCTTCGTCGAAGTACTCCGCCGCGATCACGCCGTGCCCCCGGATCGTCTCCTCGGCGACCTCGCGCTGCCATCCCAGCGACGTGTCGCGTACTTGGAAGCCGGTCGTCGACATCCGACCCTAGAACGCGAAGCGCAGCCCACTCGCGGCGGCGCTTCGCGCTCGGCCTCTGGAGCCCGCGACGCGGAGAAATCGCAGCGATGTTCGTAATCGAGTTGGCAACACCAGCCATGCCGCTCCTCGCCGTTGATCGTTGCAAGGCAAGGCTGTAACGCGAACGTCCTGCCCGTCATGACGCGGGAGCAGCAGATCTGCACTCGAACGGCCGAACGCGTGGCGAAGAGCGACGCCCTTCTCGACGGGGCCGAAGGCTTGTTGTTGAGCGTTTCAGCTTTGCCGAAGGTTGCCGATCACGTACTCGGCCATCTTGGCGAGTCCGCCGCAGCGGTCGTTGTTCCAGTAGCTGCCGGGTAGGTCTGTGCCTTGGATGTCGAAGGTGAGCATCTGGTCTTGGGTGACTTGGACGGAGACGGAGCATTCGTCCATGTGCCGGAACACGTGGTAGACGACTGCAGGGAGGCCTGCGATCGACGTTTCGGTCCATGGATCGAGTTCGCCGTCCTTCTTCAGGCCGTCCACCGACAGTGCGGTGAGAGTCTTGGGACCGTCGATCGGCTTCAACGCCGAGATGAGCGCGCCGCCGGCGTTGGTCCAGGAACAGCCGAAGTCAGGTGGGCCGTTTCGTACGTTCGCGCGGATGTCGTTGGGTGGGTCGGCCACGACGGCTGCGGCCTGGTCCTTGGTGAGCAGGCTGCACGGGTCGGCGTTGAACTTGGCCAGGTCGACGGGCCGGTCGACCTGGATGAACGGCAGCGGGGCACCAGTCTGCGCTGGTGCCGGCGGCTGGGAGAGAACACGTTCGGGCTTCGACGGCCCACATCCGCTGAGCACACCAGTTGCGAAGATCACGAGCCCGGCGATCGCCCATGCCTTCATGCCGGGGTCGCCGAGGGTTCGATGCGCCACTGCTTCTCGTCGTCCATTCCGGAGTTGCCGGGCAGGTCGGGGATATCCGGGAAATCGGCGTTGCTCCGCACCAGATCGGTCGCTTGCTTGGTGAACCCGCCCAACGTGGTTCGGGCCTGCGCGAACAAGCCGACGACCGAGTCGACGAGGGTTGCGAACGCGTCCACCACCGCGTCGATCAGGTCCTTCGACGTGAAGATGTCCGCAATGGGAATCATTGCGGTCACGGCTGCGATGATCGACTTGTAGCCCAGCTTCCCCAGCTCGACAGCGCACGTTCCGATCAACTCGATGGCCTTGCTGTAGGTCTCGATCACACAGCTGGCAATCTCGGTGAGAATGCCGGACATACCGGCGACGACGTTCTGCTGACCTTCGAGAGCTTTTCCGACCCTGCCTGCGTAGGTCGTGAATTGGTCAGCAGCGCGTCCGCTCCACGTACCGCTCACCGACTGCACAGCTTCGTCGATGTTGTCGCCGGCATCAGCGAGGGTGTGGTTCTTCGCGAACTCCATGGCCAAGTTCTGGACCTGGACTGCGTTGCCCAGCAGGTTGTTGCGGACGTCTTCCAGCAGTTGCAGGATGTCGCCCCGACCGAGAAGCTCGGCGATCTTGCGAATCTTCCCGTCAGCTTCTTCCGGATACGGTTTCGGTTGTGCTGGCGGGCCCGGAGGGACGGCTGCCGATGTAGCCATGATCAGTTCACCCCCTCTTCCTTCGCGCGCAGTTGCTTGAAGTCCTCTTCGTCCTGGGTCTCGTAGTAGTCAGCCGCCTTGTCCAGCGCTTCCGCGAACCGTTCCAGTTGCACCGCGCCGTTGCCGGTCTTGTCACGGATCTGGCTGATGGCGTCATTGAAACTTGTGACGACTCCCGCCTTGACACCCAGCATCCCGACGTCGTCGTTGCGCAGGACCATCGGTGCCAGATCCTCGATGCCGAACTTCACGACCTTGTCGCGCGCGGCGTAGATGTCGTCTGTCGCTGCCCGCAAGGCCTCGGGGTAGACCTCGAAACGCGAGCCGGCCGCCGCGTTGCCCAACGGGTTGAAGTTGCCGTTGGTCATCGGACCTCCCGTGCCGCGTCCTCGACCATCGTCTTGCGCCGGGTCGACGCCGCCGACTCGGCGTTGTTGATCGCACGCAGGACGTGCCCGGACAGGCTTGTTCCGGTCTGCGCGGCAACCGCGTCACGGTTGAGGTCCACCGAGACCAGTCCGCCCGAGCCGTCCACTGTCACCGTGCCGAGACCCGCGCCGATGTCGAGCACCAGCGGCAGACTCTCCCCAGCCTTCGCGGCCTGCTCGACTGCGGCCACGCGCGCGTCGATCTCTTTCGCGAGGTTGTAGAGCTGCTCTTCGCTGATCACCAGCGTCCACCTCCCGGCTCCGGCTCGTCGGTCAGGAAGTCGAGGTCCTCGAAGCTCTGGTCGTCGTCCGGTTCGGGCGGGTAGTGGGCAGGTTCCGGCGCGGCCGCCTGCCGCTGCGGTGAGGGGCCCGTGGCCACCGGAGGCGGCGGTTGTTTGCCGAACAGCGCGTTCAGCTGCGGCAACGACGACGCCAGCGCCTCGTTGCGCGCGTTCCGGATGGCGTCGACGATGCCGACCCCTAGCTTCTGCGCGTGCGCGCCACGGAGCGCCCAGTCGTCGATCCGCAGGTCGACCAGCTTTCCCTGGCCCGTCACTATCGCGCTGATCAGCTGATCGGCCGACCTTGCGGTGTGTCTCGCAGCCGCGAGCTGCGCGTCCAGCTCGCCGGCCTGCTGCTGCATCAGCCGCAGATCGCGGCCCGGCGCGGTCATGACCGCAGCACGGTGTCGAGCATCCAACTCCCCCTACTCTAGGTTCCATCAAGTGACGGAACGTGCCCAGTGGATCTTACTGCGACTCACCGACAAGGCAGAACCGGAAGGGGAACAGCCGGGGCTGAGTGCTGGACGCCGCCCAACCGCCACCGGGCTGGACATATGTCGCACGGCGGAAGCGAGAGCTGATCATCGCCGTTGGCGACTTCGATCAACTATCGGTGGCCCCACATGTCGGCGTCGTCATGCGACCGACTTCCCCTTAGAAACGTTCGGTCCGCGAGCCGAGCGACAGGCGTGTGGTTAGCGCGCAACTCGCCCCTCGGACACATATTCATGGGAGATCTCCCAAGCCACAGAGTAACAGGCCCGCTACGGCGGGTCTTTCTCGCGTTCGGCATCAGCCGGTCTCGACTACGCTGATCGTGAACGCGCCCTCCCCTCGCCCAGCATGCCGCGGAGGTGCCTCATGACCCGCCTCGTCTCACCCCTCGTCTTGCCCGGTCAGATCGTCGCGCCGACCCCGGCGCAGGTGTCTCCGGCGATTCCGATGGGCCTTCCTCCGCTGCGCGACCTCGGCGCGGCAGACGGTCCGCGACTGTCCATCGCGGTCATGGACGGCGGGGGACGACTGCAGGATCGCGGTGCCGTCGCCCTACTCGGGTGGAGCCCGGGCGATCGTCTGCTGATCACTCTCGTCAAGACGTCCGTCGTGATCCGCCGACGCCCGGATGGCGTCTTCGTCATGCCCCGCAAGCCCTACGTCGCTCTCCCGGCTCCGGTTCGCCACGGCTGCGGAGCTCTGGCGGGCAGCCGTCTGCTGCTGGTCGCCGACCCTATCCATGATGTTCTCGTCGTTCATCCGGAAGCCGCCGTGCAGTCGATGCTGCGCACTTTCCACACGTCGCTGTCTGCCGATGAGGAGGCATCGTGAACACACCTGTCACCCGGCAGGACCTGGAAGCGGCTCGGTTGCTGCTGTCCCGCCTCGGCGTCGATCCCGCTGATCTCGTCCCCACTGCCCCGGCCGAGGCTGACCCGGAGCAGCGGCCGATGCCCACGATCCGCGAGTGGGTTCCGGTGGTGGCAGGCCTTGTCTCGCCGAGCACGGCCGCGTCGTACGGGTCGTACTGGAACAGGGCCGAAGGAGCGTGGGGTGATCGGCGCATGGATACGATCACGGCAAGCGAGATCAAGGCGTTGTCGGGAGGTCGTGCGCCGGACCGCTCTGGTTCGCCGCAACTCCCGTGGTGGCCGCAACGCTGCGGAGAACTTCGTCGCAGCTGTGCGCTGCCTGTACCGGCATCTGGAGAACGACGGACGCCTCGACCAGCACCGCAACCCCGCCCGGCGGGTCACCAAACCACGCCGCAACGCCTCCACGCGACGCGCGCTGGCGAACACGCAGCTCGCGGAGCTCAACGACGTCGTCGCGAGCACGGGCGACGACCCGGAGCTGGACTCGCTGATCTGCCGATTGCACGAGGAGAGCGCCTGCCGCCGCGGCGGCGCACTCGCACTGCGCCCGCGTGATCTCGATCGTGCGCAGTGCACTGTGCTGCTGCGGGAGAAAGGTGAAACCGAGCGCTGGCAGCCCGTGTCACCGACCTTGATGCGCCACCTGGTTGCGCACCACGAGGAGCGGGGGAGTGGCGACCCGAACGAGCGGCTGTTGCGCTACGCCAACGGCAACCCGATCACCTACCGTCGCTACGACTACATTTTCCGCCGCGTCCAGAAGGAGCTGGCGTGGGCACGGGCTCTTCAGGTCAGCGCTCACTGGCTGCGTCACACGACGCTGACCTGGGTGGAACGCAACTTCGGCATCGGCGTCGCCCGCGCCTACGCCGGCCACGCCGACACCAGCAGCGACCTCACCACGACCAGTTACGTCAAAGCCGACATCACCGAAGTCGCCACGGCGCTCGCCGCCCTTACCGGCGAACCGCACCCGCTGGCGACCGAGACGAACTGAGGTAGCGGTTGCGGGCGGGTGGGTGCCCCGCCCGCAACCGGTCAGCCTGCCGCTGTCCGATGGGGACTGTCCGGCAGCGAGGCGTGGTAGCCGGTCACCATCTCGTGCACGACATGCTGCGGGTAGACGACCAGCAGGTCGTGATCGGTCAACGCCGCGAGAAGCACCTGCTCGCCGGCTCGGATACGGCACCGTGACCGCAGACGCGCCGGCAGGAAGAGACTCATCTTGGCCGGGACCAAGAACGCGTCCGGACCAGCACAGCGCGTCACGACGATCAAGCCACACGAGACGTCGAATCGAACCGGATGCCCGCCAGGCCAACCGAGCTGTGACAGAGCCGTCCGTGCCGCCACCACACCGCCGCTATCGACACGAACCAGGCTGAGTCCCACCGAACTGCTCTCGACCGCTATCGCGAGATCCATGACCGGCAGCGGAATCGCCTCGGGCACGGACGACTTTCGAGCGGGCAGAAGCAGCGACGCCACGATCTTGTCGCCAGAACGCTGGGCACGCGAAGCGCGAGAAAACGTCATCCCACATCCCCGGACTATCACCTGGGAGGGCGGCTCCTATGGAGAACCGAACCTGCCTCCAGCCTGCCGAAGCGATTCCGAGAGCGCAAGCAAGGGTGCACCGCTCGGGCTGCTTCGAACACGGTGGCGACGTACCCAAAGACGCCGAACGCCTCGTCGATCCGGCCCCGACCGGGTCATTCGAAGGTCTGACCATGTCAGGGCGGGTGCTGACATTCTTCGTGCCCCTCCGACAATGATCTACCGTCCGACGCCCGTCGACGAGTACCCCGAGGTACGGACACGAGGGTTGGTTTGCGCGCCTGTGCGCGAGATTGAGCTGACGGAGGCCGCAGCCAGAGATGGACGTGCGCCTGTTGGCAATGCGAGCTTCGCACGAGTAAGCGCCAATGGCCGGCGCCTTCGCGGCACTCTGGGCCCTCATCTTCGGAACTGTCTTGCAGGTCTTGAGCGACGGCACCCATCTTCACGGACTGGGCGCGTTCAGCGAGGTGCTGCCGCCAGGCCGCCCGGTCGAGGATGTGTCGTGCTCGCATCGTTTCGGTATCGGCTTCTCCGTAAATGGGGGTGTACGTAGTGGGGGATGTTGGTGAAGACGACAACCGGGTGAGGTTCTCCAGCCTTTCGGCCGGCATCCAGTGATCCGAGTCGGTGGGCCCGCCTCGGTATTCGCGAACTCGTCGGATCAGTCCAAGCTGCACGGCGGTGTCGCGAGCGCGGCGAACCGTTTTCGGGTCGAGCCTTGCTCGCTCCGCCCAGCTGCGGACGGATATCGCACCGTCCGAGTAGACGATCGCCTCCGCCAGCGCATCCAACGCCGCCGCGAGACTGGACATCCGAATTCCGCGTACCGGCAGAGCTCGCTCGAGTGCCCTGCGGAGAACGCATCTGGTCGCGGTGACCGTCGATGCTCGATCCGCGGAGAGCGTCGGCTGGAACACGGTGGAGGGCCGTAATCTTCTTCGACGAGGGCGTTCGCGATGCGCCTCCGACAGCGCCGGGCGCCAACGTGTTGCGCGCCATCGCGTTCGGCCGAGGTGCGCGGCCTGTGTCGGAGAGGCGGACTCGAAGAGCGCCCACGCTTCGTCTTCCGGGAGCCGACGTTCGGCTGCGACGACCGTGGTGGCCGGGGCCCAGAACCAGCGGCACCAGGCGTGCCGGCCGATTTCGCGTGCCTTGGAGCCGGATCGACTGGCGCTGAACCAGGCAACCTCCGTCCCCATCCCCGCCCGGGCGAGTGCCAGAGCGTGTCCGTACTCACCTTCTGAGCGGCTATGTCTCCTCCGGGTTGAGGACGGCCGTCTCCGCGGCGGGTGCGGCCTTCCTACGTCGTTTTCGGTGGTCTCAGCGAAGTCTCCGGTGACCAGCGTTCCGTCGAGGACAGGAGACGGTAGCCCAAGCCGATGGCGAACTGCCGTGAGCCTGAGGGTTCGCCGAACGGTGGCAGAGACGTTGTGGCGTGTACCGCTGTCCCTCACGACGGTGTCGAGCTCTTCTCGGAGCAGTTCGGGGATGCGAATGATGACGTGGAAGTGACCGTCGCGTCCAGACGCTCGTCGTAGCCAGGGCAGCCCGAATCGCTCCGCCCACTGGACCACATCATCGGCGACGGCGGCGCCCGCCTCCGGCTCTCCGGCCGCGTCGAAGGGGTCGATATCGACGCCGGCAGCCGAGGCCCCGAGAGTGCCGACTACCGACCGAGCGAGCGCATCAGTGGTGAGCAGCTGGATTGCGGCCACGACCGAATGCAGCACGTGCCGACGCTGATTGTCCTCGCCGATCACGATGTACGGCGCGACGAACAGCGCTCGATCGAGAGGCGCCACGGCGACGTTCTGAGACGCAGCCAGATCGCCGGTTGGCTCGCAGGACATGCGGATCCCTCGTTACTCAAGTCCTCTGTGGTCGCTTCGTTGCATTAGCTGGCACGCTTTCGCGGCGCGGATCGCCACGGCCAGCGCAGCGGAGGAGCGTTGTGCCGCAGAGAATCAGGTATCTCGCCGATGCGAAGAATGACGGCCGTCCAGGTCATACCGATTCCGATGCCGATGAGGGCGACGTGGTCGCCGGCGTCGACCGCTCGCCGGGCAAGCAGGTGCGTGAGGCCGATGATCTGATCGTTCGGCCCGATGTGTCCCCACTGGTCGCCGGCGTGCTTGAGAGTGACGACATCCGCGAGACCCAGTGGTTGGAGGCACTGGGTCTCGAGGTGGTGGTGACCGTAGTGGGGCAACACGACCCAGGAGAGGTCGGCCAGCGCGAGCCCAGTGTCGTCCAGGACACGGCTCACTACCTCGCGGATTCCGCGGGCGGTGCGGGTGCGCACCGACCTCGCGCCCACGGTTCGGAGGTACTGGGTCTTGCGTTCGCGCACGTGCTCGACGCCCACTTCGGTGGTGCCAGCCGGCAGGAACCGGCTGTGGCCGCGGTGGAGCTGCTCGAGCGTGGGGTCGGTGTACGACGCCGTTGCGAGAACTCGCGCCAGACCCGGAGCGCGGCCGAGAATGATTGCTGATCCGCCGTCGCCGTAGGCGATGCCGTGGTCGGTCGTGAAGTGGTCGAATGCTGGAGCGCCGAAGGTTTCGCCTCCGGTGAGCAGGATGTGGGAGATGTCGTCACTGCCTGAGATCATGCGGGCGGTGAGGTCGATTCCGCCGACGAGGCTGTTGCTCATCGCGTTGATCTCGGTGGCGATCCCGGTCCGGCGGGCAGCCCGAGACGGGTGCGTACGTAGCTGGCGCGAGACCAGAAGTCGATGCCCCGGCTTCCTCGCCAGATCGCGGCGTGGAAGTGGGCGTCGGGTGTCGGGAGAGCACCCTCGTTGACAGCGGCGAGGCTGGCGAGTGCGGCGCGGCCGGCTCGGACGGCCAGGTCCATACCGGTGCTGCCTCGGGCGACGGAGACCGAGCGTTGGCCGGAACTGCTGTCCAGGTCGACCTCAGAGGGTACGGGTACGAGCTCGCCGAGCGCCGCTCCGACACCGCGGATATGGAGATCACGCCAAAGCATGTCAGCTCCGTTCCTCGTGATCCGATCTAGACGCGAGTTCGCGTTTGATCGCTTCGACCGACGTGTAGTAGGCGCGTAGTTTGCGGCTGGTGATCCCGGCGGTGGCCGCGATTTCGTCGAGAGTGGGCGGATCCGACGCAGGCGCGCAGGCGCCGAGCAAGTCGCGGGCCGCTGCCAGGATGCGGGTGCGCATGGCGGTCTCCATGTGGACAGCTCTGGTGGAGGGCCGGTGGCGGCGCGCCGCTGCGAACACGCGCTGGCCCGGATGAAGAACTCGCGCAGGCACACGGATGGAGGCCCGCCCGTGAATTGAACGGCGGTCGCGCCTCATCGCGGCCTCCGCGTTGCACCAACTCTGCGGTGGGTGATGCGCTCGAAGTGATCCGTACGAAGTTGCTCGGCGCGGGCGAGAAGCGTCGGCTCCAGGTCAGGTACTGCCTCGAGCGCAGACCAGAAGCGCGGGTCGGTCGTGACCGCGAGCATCAGCACGGCGGCGTTGCGGCTCAGGTTGATCACCGCGTACGGCAGGTTCCGGCGTACGTACACGAGATCTCCCGGGGCCGGCAGCATCGGGCGCAGAGAGCGTCCGGACAAGACGGCCGCGTATCCGCTCAACAGGACCAGTGCCGTTTCCGCGGCCGGGTCCCGATGTACTGGTAGATGCCGATTTCCAGGGATGAGTAGTCGCCCGGCGGACACATGCGAGGTGGGCACGGCGGGGGCGTAGAGCACGGAGGTGACGAGCGCGCCGCCGGAAGTTGTGCGGGTGTCGGCGCCGCTAGGACGCCGGTGGACGGCGAAGTCGAGCGTCCCGGTCATCGCTTGTCACCTTCAACCTTCTGGTGGCTGGCGAAGAGGCGTAAGGGCGCAGCGATGAGCTCGCGAGCGAGCGCAGCGTTGTCCGCCGCCGCGGCCGGAGACCGGCGGCCGTGGCCACACGCGGCGGCGACAGCCGTGACTTTCCGGCCAAGCGCGTTCTCGGCGAGGTCTAATGCGCGGCGGGAGTCACCGGGGTGGTGTTCGCCGATCAGGCCGGCGATCACCTCGACGTCCTTCGGCAGCCAGGCGAGTGCGCGGTAGAACCCGTATTCCGTCGGCGGTCCGGTTGTGCCGGTGCACATCGGGACGTGCACCCGCGGCAGGGCCTCGCCGAGGCTCGTTAGGCGGCGGTGCACTGCGCGGACCAGCCTGACCGCCGGACTGAGGTCGCGGGGAATGACAACGGGCTCGTGGTTGAGGTCCCCGTGGCAGAGGTGCAGGATCCACCGGGCTTCGCGGGGCGTGTCGGTGATGAGCCTGACGATCTGACCGGCGAGGAACGCGGCGACCATCGGCGCGAGCGCACGAGGTGCCTGGTCGAGGGCGATGAGCGATGCCGGTGTCTCGATCTGGAAGACGACCTCGTCACCGAACCTCTGGTGGATCTCCTCGACGTCGTCGACGAGGGCCTGGCGGAAGACTCCGAGATGGGCCATCAGCGGGAATGGCGCGCCGAGGCAGATGTAGGCGAGGTCCAGTGGACTCGGGATCGACACCTGCATCGGGGGAAGCGGGCCGGCGGTGTCGAGGCCGCGTCGTGCACCCATGACCGCGGTGGCCTCGTTCGCCCGGCGGAGCGAAACGTCCTCGGGCGCGAGGCGTTGTCCGGCCGCGACGCGGTACTGGGGGTAGTCGTCGTACCCGGTGGAGTCGCCTGCGCGGGTCGGCGTGAGCGCGGTGCGCTGGGCGAGCTGGTAGAGCCAGCTTTTCAGCCAGCCCGGGTCGCGATCGCAGGGAAGGGTGGCCAGAGGGATTCCTGAGGTCTGATCGAGCATCCACTGCATCGCGCTGCGGTCGTCGGGATGGAGCTCTTCCGGTAGCGAGCCGACGAAGTGGATGGCGCGCGCAGACGTTTCGAGTTCGGTTTCGTCAAGGCGTTGCGATGTTGTGGCGGACGTGTTCTCCCCAGCTGTGGACGGATGGTGTGCTGGAGCAGCGAGGGGAGGGGCGCTGCGGCGGCATCGGCGGACGGGGCACGTGACCCGCCCCCGCACTGAGCGGGGACGGGCCACGGTCTGGCCAGGTGGACTCAGAGGGCGTTGGTTAGTGGGTCACTGGGAGGTGCGCCGGCTTGGGTGTGCCGGTCGGGGCCGGACGCTGGTCGCCGCCGCTGCTGTGCCGACCGGGCTGGGCGGGATCGCCGGGGCGCTCTGTGGGCCTGGGCTGGTGGCCCGGCCTCGTGGGTGACGTCGGAGCGCCGGGGGTGGTGGTTGGCGGTGTGGTCGGTGTCCCGACGGCACAGGCCACGTTGGCGACGTGCACGGTGATCGCCGTCTTCGAGCCGGGAGTGGTGACCACGATGGTTGCCGCAGTGCCGCTGGGGCCACCGGATTTGCCCGGCGTGACGGTGAGGTTCCCCGTGCTGTGTGCGGCGCCGCTGATCGTCGTGACGCCGTTCCGGCATTTGGCGGAGAAGGGCCCGACGCTGGTACCTCCGACGCGGACTGTCGCGACGGTAGCCTCGGCGAGTCCCGCACCGGCGCGCAGCGATATCCCGCTTGCGGCGACGGCTCCGGACCGGGAAGACGCCGATCCGCCGCCTGTTTGCACCGCGCCGCTGCTGCTGACTGTGGGGGCCGGACCGAAATGCTCCCCGCCGGTCACGTCGATTCCGCTTGCGGAGGAAGCCGAAGTTGCTGCCTGCGCCTGAGGTGGTTCGAGGGTCGCGAGCCGGTCAACCGCGCGTCCGCGCCGCGTCGCGGGCACGCAAAGCCCGGGCACGGCTGGTCCCCGGCGGCGGCACCGCTGCCCGTCTACCAAGCCAGTACCCGCGAGATCGGCGGGTTGTTTCCCCTGATCGCGGCCAGCCCGCTGCCGGCGGTGGGCGCGAGGATCGGCTACGACGTGCTGTCCGGAGGGGCCTTCTACTGCCATCCGATCGAGTGGGTGCTGCGCGGCTACGCGACCAACCCGAATATCGCGCTGTTCGGCGAGCCGGGGCGGGGTAAGTCGTCGACGGTCGTCGCGATGATCCTGCGGCTGCTCAACTTCGGCATCCGCACCCTGATCAGCGGCGACGTCAAGGGCGAGTACACGCCAGTCGTCAAGGCGCTGGGGGCGGCACCGATCGTCCTCGGGGGCGGCAGCCGCGCCCGAGTGAACGCGCTGGACCTCGGGCCCCTGGCCGCGCACTGGGACTCCTGGTCGGCGACCCTCCAGCGGACCGAGCTCGAAGGAGTCCTCGGCCGGTGGGGGCAACTGCTCGCTGCGCTGGCCGAATCGCAAGGTTACTCGCCGACCGTGACGGACGAAGCCGCGATCGCGACGGTGCTTCGCCGGCTCGTGGGCGCTGCGTCCGGCGCGACGCGACTGCGTCCGATCACCATCCCCGACGTCCACCGCGAGCTGGCCGACCCGGATGAAGAGCTGTGGCGCGAACTGCGCTTCGCCGACCGTCGTGAGTGCCTCGACGAGCTGCGTTCGATCACCGACGCGCTCGGCAACCTGATCTCCGGGACGCTCTCCGGTCTCTTCGACGCGCCCACCAACATCACCCTCGACTGGGACGCCCCGGTCCAGAGCATGGACCTGTCCCGCATCCGGTCACGTGGTGACCGCGTGGTCGCGGTCTCGCTGACGTGCCTGGGCGCGTGGTCCTCGCTGGCCACCGACCTGCGCTCGGACGGTCAGATCCGCTGCGTCGTGCGCGACGAGAGCTGGCGGCAGCTGCGCCTCGGCCCGCGCGCGGTTGCGGCGATCGACGCCGAGCTCCGCCTCTCCCGGCTTGAGCAGATCATCCAGATCCTCGTCCTGCACAAGCTGTCGGACCTGCTCTCGGTCGGCGCCGTGGGGTCGCAGGCCGTCGCGATCGCCAAGGACCTGATCGCTCTCTGCTCTACGAGGGTCCTGTTCGGACAGTCGACCCACGTCGCCGACGAGTTGGCTGCTGCGCTGGGGTTGACCGGTCCGGAGCTGCAACGACTCGTCGGCGCCGTCAACGAGCGGCGAGGTCGCGCCCTGTGGAAGACGGAGAACCATCCGGCGCACCTCGTGCAGACCGTGCTGTCGAGTTTCGAGCGCCGCCTGTTCGATACGAACGCCCAGCTTCGCCCACGGTCGACACGCGGCAGGCGAGACGATGGCCGATAGCCGAATCCGTCTGCAACCCCGCAGCCCGGGGCTCTTTGTCGAGCGTGAGATCTACGTCGGCTGGGACGACGTCTTGCAGACCTACTACGCCCACGTCATCGACGGTACCGACGACCAAGGGGAGGAGCGTCGAATCTTCGAGGTCGGCGGCGACGTCCGCGAGGTCACCGACCCGTCCCGCTTGGTCGCCGCCGTGCAGTCGTATGCGGAGATCCCCGACAACCTCGGCGAGCTTCTGAACATCAGCCGGGTCTCGCGCACCGCGACGTTCACAGACCTGCGTGACGAGTCGCGCTCGTATCAGAACCAGCAACACTACGAAGAGCGAATCAACGAGCTTGACCGGCCCGACGGGTTCGTCACAGGGCTCGGACGCGATGACGTCGTGCCGGTTCTCGCTTTGCAGGGTTGGGATCTCGCCGAAGTCCAAGCCGTGCGCGGTGGTCACGCGGAGACGTACCGCCGCGGTGACGACGAGGCTGTGCTTCATTGGGATTGGCCGGACTCAAGCCGCTTCAACGAACGCCTGCTGAGCCCCGTCCGCGTCGACGGTGAGACCTACGGGGTGAACTCGGTACAGGCGCTGGAACATGCGCTCGAGCAATGCTCGGCGGATCGGACCGACAGTCAGGACGCTTCCGTGAGTGCGTCTCGTGCCGAGATCCTCCCCGCTGAGCAGGGGTGGTCGGCCGCTGAGGCAGCTTCTCGCGACGGCATCGATACCGAAGACCTCATGTCTAATTCGGACGAATTGTCAGCGGGGTTGCGCACGGTTGATGACTTCCTGGAGTGGCTGTTCTTCGAAGATCCGCCTGATGACGACGAAGATTTCCACTCAGGGCTAGGAATGTGAGCCGTGGCGAGGACGAGCAACAGACTGGTGGCCGCCATCGCGGCTGCCGTGATCGTGGTCGGCTTTCCGATGGGTGCCGTTGGCATGGCTGTGTTGTCGTTCGAGAGTCCGGACGAGAACACAGGCGTCATCGTTTGCTCCGATGGCGGGCCGGGTGGCGGCAGCCAGCCGATCGACCGGCAGGTGCTGGATGCCGATTCGATGGACATTGCCCGGACGATCGTCGACGTCGTCCGGCAGCGCCGGCTGCCGCGCCGGGCTGCGGTGCTCGCGATCGCCGCTGGGCTCGTGGAGTCGCGCCTGCGCAATCTCGACTATGGCGACCGTGACTCGATCGGCGTCTTCCAGCAGCGACCGTCGCAGGGCTGGGGCACGCGCGAGCAGATCCTGAACCCCGTCTACGCCACCAACGCCTTCCTCAACCACTTGGTGGCTCTCGCCGGCTGGGCGACGATGCCGCCGGGCGCGGCCGAACAAGCCGTGCAGCGAAGCGGGTTTCCCGGCAGGTACGCACCTCGCGAGCAGCAGGCGTCGGACTTGGTCGCCAAGTTCTGGGCTGGGCCGGACAATCCCGTGCCGCCATCCGGAGGCGGCCTGCAGCCGGTATCGGCAACTCCGAGCTGCCCGGACCACGAGGCGTCCGACTTACCGGTGCGGCCAGACGACGAGGGCCAACGCAGCCTTCCCCTGAGTTTCGCGTATCCGGCGGATCCACGCGAGAGTGCGGCCGTTCGGTTCGCGATCGCTCAGGTTGGCAAACGCTACGTGTGGGGCGGCAAAGGCCCCGACTCCTACGACTGCTCCGGACTGATGCTGGCCTCGTGGGCCGCGGCTGGAGTCGGCGTGCCCGCCGGAACGCTGAGCCAAGCTCACGCCGGGCACTCCGTCGCCGACATAGGTCAGCTGCTGCCGGGGGACCTGCTGTTCATCCCCGGCGCTCTCGGCACCGCGGCCGTGCCGCGCCACGTCGGGATGTACGCGGGCCACGGGCTCGTCGTCGACGCGTACGACGAACGCCACGGAGTCATCCTCGAAGCCCTGACCGACTGGACCCACCAGATCGTCGCGATCCGCCGGATCGTCGATCTCGCCGCGCCCTCCCCGCCACCAGGAGGGAACCAGCGCTGATGACCGCCTGCCGGCCGAAGGTGCTACTTCCTCCGTACCCGGGAGGAAGTGCACCGCCGTGCCTCGCAATCGCACCGGAGCAACCGATTTCGACCGCGATGTCGCCCTCGTGGCGCTCGTCGCTGGAGCGGTCGTCTTGCTACTGGTCCTCGCTGCCGCCTTGGTCGTCGCCGCGACGCTCACCACCGGCCTGACAACCGGAACGTGGGCATGGCCGCCGGCGCGTGGCTGGTTGGCCGTCGCCGCTCGGATCGCGATCAACCTCGGAGATCCGGGACACGATCTGGCGGGCCCCTGGGCCGGCGGGTTGACCGGGCACGAACTCGCGTTCTACGTCTACTTCTCAACGCTCGTCCTGGTTTTCGCCGGTCTCACCACAGGCGTATCCGTCCCCGCGTGGCGACGCCTGGCACCGGCCGCACCCGGTCACGCGTCACGCCGCGAAGTTCGCGCCAACCTGTCCGTGCATGCCGCACGCAAGGCCGCCGCCTGGACACGTCCCGACCTCACCGGCTCGGAGCGCCGGCAGGCCCGAGTGGAGGAGATCGCGGTGCCGCTGCACCACGGCCCGCATCGTGAACGACTCGTCACCTCGCTCGAAACCCCGACCGGCGTGATCGCGCCGACGCGTTCCGGGAAGAGCCGCACCGACCTCGTCCACAAGATGCTCGCCGCTCCGGGCGCGCTGTTTGCCTCCACGACGAAGGACGATCTAGCGGAGTGGGGCTTACTCGCTCGTTCGCGCCGGCCACACGGAGGGATGGCGTGGTTGCTGGACATGACGGGCACGGTGGAGTGGCCACGGCGCGTCCGCTGGAGTCCCATCACGGGTTGTGAATCCCCGGCAGTAGCGCTTCGCCGAGCCGAGACGCTGATCGAGAGCTCGTCCCTGGGCTTAGACGGTGTCGGCGGCAACGACAAGGTCTTCCGCGGCCGCGCCACCATCGTGCTCCAGGCGTACCTCCTCGCGGCGGCACGGCATCACCGCACGGTCGACGACCTGGTCGCCTGGTCCATCACGAAGCCCGCCGATCAAGAACCCGTGCTGCTGCTGCAGCGCGAGTTCCCGCAGCTCGCGTTCAACCTGCGCTCGGAGATCGGCATGGTCGCCGAGACCTCCGACGCCGTGTGGATGAGCGTTCGCCGCGCCATCGAGCCGTTCATGAACCCCGACATCCGCGCACTGTGTACGCCGACGCCGGACGAGGCCTTCGATATCGACGCCTTCCTCGACACCGGCAGCAGCGTCTTCGTGATAGCCGGCCAGCACCAGGCGCCCCAAGCACGTCCTGTGCTCACGGCCTTCGCCGAGCAGATCCTCACCACCGCGCAGGATCGCGCACTCAGCACCGAGCATCGTCGGCTTGTCCCGCCGCTGACGGCCATCCTCGACGAGATCTACGAGGGGACACCGATCCCGCGCCTGCCTGGGTTCATCTCGGACTCCGCCGGCCGGGGCGCCCTCATCCACTGGTCGGCGCAGTCACGGGCCCAGCTCGACGAGCTCTACGGCGAGCACGGCCGGCAGACCCTGCTCGACAACACTCTCACGCTCTCGATCTTCCCGGGCCTCAAGGACGACAAGACGCTTGAATGGCTGACGACGATCGCGGCCGACCACCGGCGTCACACCTACCAACACCACAGCGACGGATTGTTCGCGTCCGGCCGGGGCTCGGTCGGCTTCGAAACGGTGCCGACCTACAGACCGGGCGACATCCGGACGCTTGAGCGCGGCCGCGTGCTCATCCTGCACGCAAACCTGCGACCCATCCTCGGTCGAACCGCGGACGTCGCTGAGCGCCCTGACTGGCCCGTGCTGAATGACGACATCGCCGCCATCCGCAGTGGACGAGCAGGCGACCGGCTGGCCGTTGCTGGGTCGGAGCAGGTGCCGGCGTGAACGCCGACGACCATGAGATCCCCATCCCCGAAGAGTCCGACTCAAGCGACCTCGACGACGACTCCGGCATCCGTCGTTCCCGTGCCGAGCTCGACGCGATGATCGAGCGGCTGTGGTCGGCAGCTCAAGCCCACCGTGGCCTCCTCGAACAACTGCACGAGCGTGTTGCCCAGATCGAGGCGCGTGAAGACGCTGACACGGAACACCTTGCCCGATGGCTCGCATTCCCCGCGCCTCCAGCTGCGGAAGATCTGGAGTGCGAAGGTGAGACTCCGCTGTTCACGATCGCGCATTTCGTCGCGTACTACAACGAGGTCTACGTCGGACGCCCCGGCAGTCGCGCTGTCGCGATCCCTGACTGCTGGCTCGATCATCCCGGCCTGCTGGCAGAGATCGCGACTCTCACATACACCTGGCGCGCGGCGCACCTCGGCAAGCGCGCGAATCCGCGGGATGCACAGCACTGGCACGACCGCTGGCGACCGGCGTTCGCCGAGCGCTTGGTGTCGGAGTGGACTCACCCGCATTGCCTGACAGACACCCACAAACCTGTTGGCGCGGCATCGTTACCGGACCGCTACACGCTCGAAAGCTAGACGGCGAGACAAGAGCAATATCGCCGCACCTAGGCGTCACGCTGTCGTGGGGCGCATCGCGGACTGGGCTATCCATCGCAGGTTCACTGCGACACTCACACTGGAGAACCGGGGTTCTGTGCGCGGTCCGTCATTGTTGTCAGGCGTCGAATGTCAGGAACCTGGTGCGTCGGCGAGGTATCGCTGGGTGATCTTGGAAGTTTCGGCCATTGCTCGTAGCCCATTGTGATGGGGTAATGTCATCTCAGCTCGGGCCGGGTGCCCGATCTGACTTTGGAGGACATCGCACATGGCGCAGAAGCTCTTGGTGAAGATGGTCGACGACCTCGACGGGGGGATCGCCACCCAGACTGTCCCGTTCGGCATCGACGGCGTGCAGTACGAGATCGATCTTTCCGACGACAACGCCGCAGAACTTCGAGACGAGCTGGCGCGCTTCATCTCGCACGCTCGCCGAGTGGGCGGCCGGAAGGTCAAGCTCGCGGTGGGAGAATCGGTGACGGAGCGGAAGGCTCCGACCTCGGAGGAGCGAGAGCTCAATCGCAGGAAGCGTGAGTGGGCGCAGGAGAACGGATTTGCGGTTTCCGACCGCGGCCGGCTTCCGTCGGAGGTGGACCGGGCGTACGAAGAAGCCCAACGCGAGCCGGCTACCCCTGCGAAAGCGACGGCGGCGGTACGGAAGCGCGCTCCTCGCAAGAAAGCGTCGGCGAACGCCTGATCGCAAGGTAGTCCCGAACGGGCGTCTGTGCCAGCCGGAATCGGCAGGCATGGGCGCCCGTTTTTGTTTGGCGGTTATCATCACGCCTGTGCTCCATGCTTGAGATCAGAGATATTTGTTTCGGGGTGAATCCGGGAACTTTTTTACGATAGGATTTCCAGTTGCTCGAGCGGTGGCGCGACCGCAGCGCCGAGGAGGAGCAAGGCTGTGCTCGCGGTAAGCGTTGGTCGATGTGGTTTCCCCTGATTCGTCTTCGAAAGCTGCGCCGAGGCAGCCAGGACGGTACGTCCGTTTTGTGATTGAAGATCCTTGCCGTGGCTCCTCTGTACTTTTGATGTTTTACTGACTTGTTATCCGCGCTCGTCCGGTTGTGGACCGTCACGCTAATGGGTGATGGTCGTGCGATCTTGCTGCGTTTAACTTTCTTTCTGCCGCTCTCGGTGTCCGGGTGCGCGCGACCTCGTTACTCCGTCTTGTGTTTTCTGGGTGGAAGGGTTGTGCTGTGTCCGGTTCGGGTAGATCTGTGCGCAGAAATCTGGTCGTTCAGCGGTTCGCGCGTCGACGGGCATTGCGGAGCAATGCCTGTTTTTTCGTGCTTTTTCTCGCTGTCGTGGGCTTGCTGTCCGGCTCGGTCGCCACGGTTTCGGCTGCCCCGCGGCCACAAGCGGCCGCTCCGGTGCAGGCGGCGGCGCCGAAGCCGGCGGATTTCGGGGCGGACGCTGCGAAATCCGCGGATGTCGCGATCGACGGGTGGGGTGACGCGCAGGGTTACCACCTGGAAGTGGGACGGGAGAAGGCCGGGTTCGCGTGGCAGGAGGCCGCGCTCATCCGACCGGCGGGGGTCGACGACTCGTCGTGGACCGGCTACCAGTGTCTGTCCGGTGACGGCCGTTTCGCGGCGGTGGCGGTGCTCCCGGCATCTGCGGTGAACCAGCAGGCCGCGCGGGACCACGGTGCGATCGCCTACGCGGTCGAACTCGCGAGCGGGACCGTGCGCCCGCTCGCGAGCGGGGTGGGGCTCAAGTACTTCTCCCCGGGCTGCGGCACCGGCGACGAGGCCGTGTTCACCACGGACACCGGTTCGAACGACCAGAACACCCAGTTGCTGACCGCGAACCTGGCCACCGGCAAGATCGACACCTCGGTTACCGCGCCCGGCCAGATCACCTCTGCTGTGCCGACCTCGAACGGGATCGTCGGCGTCGCGGGTTCGCGTCTGGTCTCGGTGCCGGCCAAGGGAAAAGCTGTCGTGCTAGCGACCGTCGGCGGTGACACGTACGACCTGCGCCCCGCGGCCGACGGGGGAGTGAGCTTCCTCTGGACCAAGCGCGGCACCCAGAACGCAACCGCCGCTCACGAGCACGCCGGCAGCGTCACCGCGCTCGGCGGCGGGGCGCTGAACCGGTTGCAGCTGTTCCAGGGGCGGGCCGGACATGCCGTGCTGGCCGGCGCCACCCACACCCAGCCAGGTGCCCTCCGCTCGGCCGCGGTATCGGCCGTGAACGACAGCGGGATGGCTCGAGGCGCGACGTCGGCATCGCTCGACGGCGACGCCCTGCTCGGCCCGGACGCAGACGGCTCACACTCCGCCCCAGTGGTCAAGGCGGCCCGGACCGGGAAAATTCTTACCCGCCCGCAGGCACCCAGCACCGCGAAGGCCGCGACGGCGTTGCCGAAGTTCACCACCGCGATCCAGCCAGCCGTCGTGAACTCGCCGGCCGGTCACCTGGTCCCGAAAGCCGACGCAGCAGGAAAGGGCGGCGGTGGCGCCGCTGCCGCACCCGCGACGGCCACGGCTGCCCAGACGCCGACGTGTGCCGTTCCTCCGCTGGACCCGACCAAGCAGGTCATGCAGCCTGACCCTGCGCAGGTGGACTGGGCGGTGCAAATGGCTGAACAGGGCCTGCTCACCGGCACCTCCTACACGCGCCCGACCGGGTTCGACAACCTCGGCCTGGCCGCCTACGCCCCGAACAGCGACTTTCCACTGATCCCGCTGTCGCACCCGACGGGTGGATCGAGCACTGTGCCGCGGTCGGTGTTCGAGGCGATCATGGCGCAGGAGTCCAACTGGTCGCAGGCGTCGTGGCACGCCCCGGCCGGCACCGCGGGCGACCCGCTGATCGCCAGCTACTACGGCGCGGGCGGTGACATCCGCTCGATCAACTACGCGGGCGCCGACTGCGGCTACGGCATCAGCCAAGTCACTGACGGCATGCACATCGGCGACCACAGCCTCTCCGCCCATGGTCAGATTAAGGTCGCCGTCGACTACCAGGAGAACATCGCCGCCGGCCTGCAGATCCTCGAGACCACGTGGAACTCCCTGTACTCCGACGGGATCATCGCCAACAACGGCGACCCGAAGGATCTGGAGAACTGGTACTTCGCCGCTTGGGCCTACAACTCCGGCATCCAGCCCAACTCGGCCAACGGCAACACCACCGGCTGCACCCCCGGCCCGACGTGCCAGGGCCCGGACGGCACGTGGGGCCTGGGCTGGACCAACAACCCCGCCAACCTCGACTACCCGCCCAACCGCGACCCGTACCTGCAGGACACCTACGCAGACGCCGCGCACCCCGCGAGCTGGCCGTACCAGGAACGTGTCCTCGGCTGGATGGCCTCACCGCTGCTGCGTTACGGCAGCCGCGCCTACGTCACGCCCACTTACCACGGCGCCGGGTGGGTCCAGCCCGCGCCGTTCACGGCGATGTGCGACCTCGCTGACAACCACTGCGACCCGACCACCACGAACCCGACCAACCCCGGCGCCAGCCACTGCATGCTCGACGACTTCGAGTGCTGGTGGCACCAACCCGTCACCTGGATCCCTACCTGCGCCACCACGTGCGCGACCAGCCCGTATGCGGTCTCGGGTGGCTCGGAGCCGACGAACCCGACGAAGAACCCGCCGACCTGCAACCAGGACACCTCCAAGGTCCCGGCCGGGTCGATCATCGTCGACGACCAACCCAGCCGGCTCAACCTCCAAGGCTGCGGTTCCGCGAACTGGTCCGACAACGGCACCTTTACCTACACGTACGGCACCAACGGTGCCGGCGACCCCATCGGCGCGATCGACACCCACCAGCTCGGCACCGGCCTAGGCGGACACATCCTGTTCTCCCACACCGAGGACGGCACCGAACCCGACCTGATCAACACCGGCACCTGGACACCGAACCTGCCCTCGCTGCAGTACTACAAGATCAAGCTGCACGTCCCCGGGCTCGGCGCCGAAGCGACCAACGTCGTGTACAACATCAACCCCGGTGGCGGTGTGTCGCCGTGGAAGATCCGGGTCAATCAGGCCTGGAACTCCGAGCAATGGGTGACCATCGGCACCTTCGCCATGGAAAACGGCGGCAACGTCGTCCTCACCAACCAGGGCAGCTCGCAGGCCATGGGCGGCAGCGGGTATTCGGACTTCGACGTCGCCTACGACGCCATCGCATTCGTCCCCATGGGAGGCACGCCCGGCCAACCGATCGGCGGGCCCCCGGGGATCCAAGACGCGCCGAAGGGCTCCAACCCGGCATTCATCGCCTGTGGCTGCGCCAAGCGCACCGCCGGCGACCCGGTCGACACGAGCACCGGCTACTTCGGACAGGACTTCACCGACCTGACCACGCCGGGTCGCGGCATGCCGCTCACCTTCACGCGCAGCTACGCCGAAGGCATCGCCGACCCCAACGGCCCCAACGGATCCCTGGCCGCGGACGGGCCTCTCGGCTGGGGGTGGACGTTCTCCTACGACATGACGGCGACAACCGCCGCGAACGGCAACGTCACGGTCCACCAGGAAGACAGTTCGCAGGTTACGTTCGTCGACTCGTCCGGCACGTATGCGCCGTCGGCCCCACGCTATGACGCCGCGTTGGTGAAGAACGGCAACAGCTACGTCTTCACTCGCCGCGGCAAAGACGTGTTCACCTTCGACGTCACGTCCGGCCGCCTCCAAGCCGCCACGGACCTGGCCGGTACCAAGGCAACCCCGCCTTACCAGACCAGTCTCGCCTACGACGGTAGCGGCCACCTCACGACGATCACCGATCCCGGCGGCCGGGCCTACACCGTCACGTGGACCGGCAACCACATCACGGCAGTCACCGATCCCGCCGACCGGCAAGTCACGTACGGCTACGACAGCGCCGACAACCTGACCGACGTCATCGACATCGGCGGCGGCCACACCCAATACGGCTACAACGCGGCGCACCTGATGACCTCGATCCGGACCCCGAAGAACTTCGGTGGCCCGGCATCGGCTGTCACCGCGACGGCGTACGACAGCGCTGAACGCGTCACCTCTCAGACGGACGCCGTCGGGCGCTCGACGACCTTCACCTACGCACCTGACGGCGGCTTGAGCACCGGGCAGGTCCTGGTCACCGACCCTGGTGGCCACAAGACCCTCGACACCTACCAGAACGGCCTGCTCACCTCGGAAACGAAGGGGAGTGGCACGGCCGACGCGGGGACCACGAGCTACACCTACGACCCTGTCACCCTCGGCGTCTCCACCGAGACCGACCCCGATGGCGACTTCACCACCTTCACCTACGACGACCACGGGAACAAAACGTCGGAGTCCAACGCACTCGGCTCCACCACGAACTATGCCTACGACGACAACGACGACCTTGTCGAAACCATCGGCCCGGACGGTGTGGCCACCGTCAACGGATACGACGAGACCGGACACGTGCCGGCGAACGCGGTCGGCGAACGCGCCCTGACCTCCGTCACCGTCACCCAGGCCAACAACGTCGTCGAGTCCACCACAGGGAACTTCGGCCCGGCTCCTACCCGGACCACGAACCTCTATTACGACGACGCCGCTCACCCCGGTGATCGCACGCGTTCGGCCGATCCCAACGGCAAGACGACGACCACGGCCTACGACGCGTTCGGTGACTCGACTTCCGTCACCGACCCGCTCGGGCACATCACGAAGTCCGGCTACGACACCGCCACCGGGTGGCTGACCACCAGCACCGATGCCAACGGGAAGACCACCACCGACGACCACGACACCTACGGCAACGTCACCCGCACCACCGACCCACTCGGACACGCCACCGCGGCCACCTTCGATCCCGACGGCAACAAAACCTCGGTCACCGACGCCGACAACCGCACTACCAGCTCCACCTTCGACGCAGCCGATCAGCTGGTGAAAACCACACGCCCGGATCAGACGACCACGACCACCGACTACAACCCCGACGGCACGGTCGCGGACACCGTCGACGGCCTCGGCCACAAGACGACCTACGGATACGACGGCCAAGGCCGCCAGAACGCCCGAACCGATCCCGACCACCGATCTTTCAACTCACACATCGATCCCGCCGGGCGGGTGCTGACGACCACCGACCCCACGGGCCGGGTCACGACCATCGGCTACGACGCGGCCGGACGCGCCACCTCTGTCTCCTACTCCGACCAGACCACACCGTCTGCCGCCTACGGCTACGACGCGGCAGGTCACCGCGTCACGATGACTGACGGAACCGGCACGTCCACCTGGACCTACGACGTCTTCGGCGAAATCGTCGCGCAGACCCAGGGCTCCGGCACAACCGTCACCTACGGGTACGACGACGCAGGTCACCAGACGACCGTCAGCTACCCGGGCCAGCCGGCCCCGGTCACCCGAAGCTACGACGATGCCGGCCGCCTCAGTGCCGTCACCGACTGGGCCGGAAACAAGACCACCTTCGGCTACAACAGCGACGACCAGCTGCTCACCACGAGTTACCCCAACGGCACGACCGTCACCAACGGCTACGACGACGCCGACCAACTCACCTCGACCACCGCCGCCGCCGGCACGACCACCCTCCTCGCAGCCACCTACGGCCGCGACTCCGCAGGGCAACTGAACTCGCAGAACATCGGCGGAATCGCGCAGGCCATCACCTATACCCCGCGAGACGAGCTGGCTTCCGCAGGTGCCACGTCGTATGCCTACGACGCGGCCGGCAACCCAACCACCCTCGGCGCCACGACGCAAACCTTCGACGCAGCAGACCAACTCGTCACGACCGGAGCCACGACCGTCACCTCCGACGGGCTCGGCGAGCGGACGAACGCCGGCTCGATCACCTACGGCTACGACCAAGCTAGCCGGTTGACCAGCTACACCACGCCGACGGTGTCCGCGACGTACACCTACGACGGCACCGGCCTCCGCGTCGCGAAGAAGGTCGGCAACACGACCAGCAGTTTCCTGTGGGACACCAGCGAAGGCGACGCCCACCTGCTGTCCGACGGTTCAGCCGACTACCTCTACGGCCCCGGCGGCCTGCCGATCGAGCAAATCGGCGCCACAGGCACCTTCTGGTACGTCCACGACCAGATCGGATCCACACTTGGACTGCTGAGCACCTCGGGGACGCTCGCCGGCCGCTACACCTACACCCCCTACGGCGCAGCAACCTACAGCGGCACCGCGACCACCCCGCTCCAGTTCACCGGCCAGTACACCGACAGCGAGTCGGGCCTGGTCTACCTGCACGCGCGGTTCTACGACCCGCACACCGCGCTGTTCCTCACCATCGACCCCAAGGTCAACTCCACCCAAACCCCCTACGCCTACGTCGCAGACAACCCGTTCAACCTCGCCGACCCCGACGGAGTCGACTGGATCGACTGGCTTGCCGACACCGTCACCGTTGTCGTCGACGTCGTCGCCGAGGTCGCCACCGACGGCGCGGACACGCCGTTCCTCGCAGCCGAAGACTCACTCCTGCAAGCGGCCATCCGCGGAATCGCCAGCGGTGCCCGCGACATCCTCACCAACAAGGCGGTGGGCGACGCCGCCAGCGTCTACCTGCAGTCGGTAACGGGTGCGGACCAGCGTGAGTACGACCCGGTCGGTGACGGCAAACGTCGCTATGACGTCTATGACTCCAAGACCGGAACCGCGTATGAGTCGAAGGTCGGTCGCACCGGATCGACCAGGCGAACCCGGGCGGAAGTCGCGCGCGATAAGGCGCTCTTGCAGGCACCCGAACGCAGCGTAGACAGCGTCGAGTGGCACTTCTTCCGTAGTCCGTCGACCGGATCCATAGGCTGCACGGAAGGCCTCGCGGCTAAACTCATGGACGCGGGTATCACGGCGATCACTCACCTGTGATCAAACGGACAAAGAGAATCTTCAGGAAAGCAACGATGCGACATGATGGAACTCGGCCACTGGTTTCCTTACATTCCCCCGCATACGGGGCCGCTGCGGGAGATGGAGCGATCTAAGGCGCGCGAGGTATCCGACGACATGATTGCGATGAGGGATGACCGCATCGGTGAGCTGACTCGGCTGCTGGAGTACAACGGCATCAAGATCACGCTTGACGAAACCGGTGTTCGCTTGGCCGCCGAGTGGATCAAGCGCGAGGTCGAAGAGGACCCCAGTAACCTTGGCGAGCCTCGTCCGTACTGGGCGGCCATCACGTTCGACCTGTACATCTTCATGAACGAAGTGTTGCGGTCGATCAATCCCGGTCTGAAGTGGGGCTTCTACACCGGTCGCAAGACAAGCCTGGTCTATCAGCACCCTGTTCTCATCAACCTCATGCGCACCAAGCAGGGCGGGCCATTGGAGTATTTTGTTTTTTTGCAGGGGTTTACGCGAGCGCACGCTGCTGGAATAGGTTATCGCGAAGAGTTAATCTGGTATGCGTTCCAGCGTGCTCGTGAGCTGATCGATCAGTGAGCGGGTTGGGTCGGTGTTGATCGGTTCGAACCGTGACGACGCCAGCACGGCTCTCGGCGAGTACGGGCAGGTCAAGGAGTTCTCTCGTTCTGCCGCCTCTGAGCCGGGCTGGGGCAGTGCAGGACCAAGTGTCCGGGATTGCTGTGTTCGCGTACTTCGATCGGCGCGGTTCCGTTCAAGCCGTCGAAATCGGGCGGCCTCGGCAAGGCGTCGAAGTCCGTTACCGGGGGTCGACGTGTTCGCGACTCCCGTGGATGTGCTCGTCCCGATGTTGCGCAGCGGAACAGACGCGGTTGAACTTGAGAACGGGCACCCGTTTCGGGCTTCGCAGCTGTTGCTGTCGTTCTGGCGTGCGGCCGTGCCCGAAGACGAGGACGATCACGAGGGCCGGCACTTCGACTCGGTGCTCACCGCTCGTCCTGGGTATTTCGGGGAGCGAGGTTGACATCCGAGTCGGGGCTTCGCGGGCGCGGTTTGGGGCTCTCGCACACGGTACCTGCAAGCTCGAACGCGCGCTTGACTGTCAAGTAGTGCGGTGTACACGCCAGGCCCGTAGGGTGTGCCCGCGACGCGTCCGGATGGCCGTTTCGCGGGTTCGCGCTGTCTAGGTGAGTTAACCCTGCTTCGTGACAACTCCTTCTGCGAGCTATGCACTGCGTGCTGGTCAATATCCAAGGCCGCGCTGCTCGTGAGTCGAGTCGACGTCCAGGTTCGTGTTGAAGTCCTCGTCCGCGATGCCCTGGCTGCGTGGTTGCTCTGTGAGACTGCCGGACAGGCCGTGCGCGAGCCGGTCGCTGGCGAGATACCTCGCGCGGCCATGGTCGACTGCAGGAGGTAGATCTGGCAGCTCGCGGCCGTGAATTTCGTCGTGGCCGACGCGATGAGCGGCCGCGCCCGCGCTGAATTCCGTATCGAGACGCTCGTCGAACGGGCGGGGAAGGCGGTCACTCGGCACGAACACGGCGTCGGCCGGCGAGCTGAGCGAACGCCACCGCTCACGTAGACGGAGCCACTCGCGCGCCCGGGGGCCGTCGCCGTAGGGCATCGAGCCGAGTGGGTTGTCCGAGGCGACGGCTTTGATCCGGTAGGTCTCGCGATACGCAGCTACGTGCGTGACGGTTTCGTCCCAGACCGTGCCATCGCGCGGGTCGTCCGGCCGTGCGCCGAGGCTTTGTGCCCACGGTGGCGGCGAGGCCACCATCTCGGCCCGAAGAGCTGCTACACGATCGGCGATTTCGTCGTTGATCCTCGTGAGCCGGGGACCATGGGCGGCAGCGGGCGCGTCGGGGTCGGTCTGAGGGAGCCAGGGACGAGCAGGACGGTTCCTGCGTTCGCGCGTGGCTCGGCGCGTCAACTCGCCGACCAGCTCGTGGGCAACCGTGATCGGTCGCTGCGCCGGCGGTCCGCCCGTGTCGGTCGCAACGGTCGAAGCCGCGGCGTCGAGCGCCTCCCCGACGTCCACGCCGCTCAGGACGGCGCCTGCGGCGTGGCGCCACACGATGTCCCACGCGTCGTTGTCTACCTCGGCATCCGGGAGACGCCGGCCGACCGCTTCGCGCCACGAAGCGACGTCGGCTTCGTTGGGCGTTGCGGTTCGGGCCGGGGGTCGACGCGTCGACAAGTACCGGTGCAACGCCGCGATCAAGGCGGCGTCATGCGCCTCTGCCCAGCTGAAGTCGTTCCCGCGCGTCACCGCGTGGAGCACTCGTTCCGACTGCCAGCCGACGTCCTGGGCGTCGGCAAGGACCTTCACGAGACGTGCTTCTCCCGCCGTGTTCACGGTGCCGGGGACGTACCGAGCGAGCAGGTCAAGGTAGCGGGATTCGTCGCCGTCGTGCGCGAGCTGTTCGTATCGCGCGACGAGAAGGTCAAGGGTCTCGCTCGGAACGGCATCCTCGTCTGCGTCAAGATGGTCGAGGACGTCGTTCATCGTGAACGTTTCGCCGTGAACGGTGAACGTCTGTGCGTCCATTTGAGGGGTTTGTCGTGCCTGGTCAGGCACGGATGGGCCGACGCCGGACCAGCGCTGAGTGATGTCGGCCCACGCATGAGCTCGTGCTCCGTGACTTGCTGGTGCGGTGCCGAGGGGCTGACCAGGGTCTTCTTCCGTGATCCGGTACGTCTCCCGGTACGCCGCGGCGAGCCCGACCAGGTTGTCCCAGTCCCACGCGGCCAGCGGATCAGCCGGCCGAGGACCGAGTCCTCGAGCCCACGTCGGCGCTGTTCGGATGGCGTCGGCCCTGAGCTGTTCGATTCTGCTCTGAATGGCTTCGTTGACCTCCGACAGGTACTCGATCCGGCCGGGGTGTCGGCGCGCGTCGGCGAGGTCCGGGCGCGCTTGCCACGCGACGGCCGGGACGTGCACCTGTCCGCGCTCGGTCTGCTTGACCAACTCGTGGTCGAGGAGCTGTTCTGCCAGGAGGTGGTCGGGCATCGGATCGGCGCCCGAGCCGGTCGTATGCCGGATCGAGAGCTGGTGCGCAGCGGCGGTGAGAGCCACGTCGACGTCATGGCCTCGACCCAGCGCCCCGGCTGCCATCTTCCAGACGCGGTGCCAACCGACATCCTCGACCGCCGCTTCGGGCGCGATGGCGTCGATGATCGTTCTCCACCGAGTGACGTCCGCCGCGTCGGGATGGCCTGCGATAACAGGCTTGTGGTGTGCGGTGAGGTAGTTCTTGATCCGTGCGATCAACACGGCCGCCGCGTCGTCGGTCCCGGTGAGCGGCGGTCCGGCGGTCACCGTGGCGAGCAAGTGCTCGGCGTGCCAACCGGCGTCGCTCGCAATGCGCAGAGTCTGCACGAGAGCGGGTTCCGCCTCCTGCCCGAGCGTTTCGGGTGTATGTCGCGCCAGGGCCCCGAGGTACGTGTCCTCGTCGAGGTAGTGCGCGGCGTAGTTGTAGCGCTCGACCAGCGTGGCCATCGAGACCACGGATTCGAGGCTCTCGCGCAGTACTTCTGTGGCCGTCGGCTCGATGCTGGAGTGCTTGAGCACCCACTTGAGCACCTTGATGTAGCCCGGAATGATTCTGCCGTCGTCGGTCTCGGTGTCCTCGATGACGACCGTTTCCTGGTGCTGGTCCACGACGTGCAGGTCGGTCACGACGTACATGCAGTTCGACCACATGGCTCGGGTGACCGCGGGGTACAGCTGCTCGCGGGTCATGGTCTGAGGCACCACGGTGTGGCTGTTGCCGGAGCTCGTCATGCCCTGGACCCGGTTGACCGTTGTCGCGTAGGCCAGCTCGACGTAGGCGCGGACGTACCCGCGGGGCAGGGTGACCCGGGCGCCATGGTCGACGTGCTGAACTCTGAGTGAGCCGCCTTGGTCGACGTCGACGACCTTCCAGGTGTCGCCGTTCTTCACGAAATCGGAGCCCCTGAAGAACTTCAGCCGCCGTCGGTTCTTGCGGGTGACGACGAGGTCGCCCGTGCTGGCTTGGCTTCCGTCGTGGAGGTCGACCTCGTAGCCGACTGGCTTCGACTGCCGTCTCAGACGTTCCGCGCGGGCTTCCAGATTCAGGGCGACAGTGTCCTCGTTGGTCGGCACGATCAGCAACGACTGCTTGCCGGCCCGCAGGTCTCGGCGCCAACCGAACAGTGCGGCAGCCCGCATGGTTTCGATCGATCCGCCCTGAATGACGCCGGCCTCGTCGTAGTACGTGAGCCCCTCGGAGATTCCGTCCCGGATCAGCAGGGACGCCTTCGCCTGCTGCTTGGCGTCCTTGCCTTTGAACCGCACGACTTCGGAGAAGCGCACCGCACCCACGTCGAGCGAGATCAGGCGCACCGCGCCGCCCGCTTCCACAGCGGCGAGCTGGCGGTCGTCGCCGATGAGCCGGACGTCGGCGCCCCTCTTCAACGCGTAGGTCACCGCGGCGTGCAGGGTGTGGGTCCCCGCCATTGCGGCCTCGTCGACGATTAGCAGGTCACCGGGGCCGAGCGGGAACATCCGCTCGGCGAAGCCGTGTTCGATCGCCGTCGGGAGCTGGTGGAGGGTGTGGGGCGTCGCGTCGATCGAAGTACCGATCTCCTGCGCCGCCCGTGCGGATGGCCCGAACGCGTAGACCCGGCCGCCGTCTTGACTCCACAGCTCGGGCAGCAGCTTCATCGCGACGGTCTTGCCGGCGCCCGCAGGCGCGAGTGCGAGCTGCAGCCGCCGTCCCGACCGAGCGAACTGGCGGACCATGCGCTGCTGTCCGTCGTTGAGCGACGACCGCTTGAGCGCCCGGTCTACGGGCCGGCGCGCGAGTACGTGGCCGCCGCGTCGTTGCGCCCAGGCCACGAGGTCGCCTTCCTGGAACAAGGTCCGCGTCGTGGTGTAGCGCGTCGAGTTGTGGTTCTGGAACACGGATTCGCCGGAGCGGCGGCGGAGGAACGGGGCTTCGGCGACGAGCGTCGCCCCCTCCAGGGTGACGGTGCTCCGGGCAGACAGGACGGTCTCCACCACTTCCGTGACGACTTCCGGCCGACGTTCTGGGGCGATCTTGAGGTGGGCTGTCTGCCGGTGGGCCTCGTTCTCGAGGTGCCAGCGGGTGAAGTGGGCGTACTTCGCGGAGACCGCCGCGAGAGTGGCTGTCGCGAGGCCGGTGATGTCTCGGACGTTGTCTTCGCGGGCCGGCACACTGAACACCGATGCGCCGAGGTTCTCGATCATCGTGCTGGGCACGAGCGTGCGTGCGAATTCGACCCAGTCCGCGGCGTGCTCGTCGAGCGACTGCGGCGGCTGCTTGCCCGGCCGGCCGTCCAACTTGGCCGCACGGTCGATCTCGAAGATCTCCTTCGGGCGAGGCTCTCGCCCGTGGCGATCCCGGAAGTCGACGATTCGGCGGGCCCGGGCGGCTTCGAACTGCCGTGTTCGCTGGGAGAAGCCCTTGATCAGGGGGAGCGGCACCGTCGCCAGCTGCCAGATCTTGCGATTCTGATCGACGCCGTTGGCCGGTCGTTGTGACCACTTCGCCCCCTGCGCGCGGAACAGATCGCGCGTCCGTGAGTCGAAGAACTCAGACGCGGTGACGGCGCCCGCCAGCATGGGGCGCCCGTCGAGGGCGGTCCACTTGCCGTCTTCGGAGCGGCGAACTTTGGTCGAGATCAGCGCGTGGATGTGGAAATGAGGGTCTCCGCTCCGGGAGTCCCAATGCTCGAACGTCGCCACGGTGATGCCGTCGACGTCCACTTGGGCCTCACCTCGATTACCAGCTCGGGTGAAGGCGAGGTTCTGCTCGACGTACGTCAAGGTGTCGCGCGCGGCTTGTCGGACGAGGTTCGCGATCAGCTCGCGCTCGGCCGGTTGCGCGAGGGCCCAGGCGACGGAGACCGATTTGTCCGGAGCGAACACCATCTCAAAGCCGGAAACAGCCTGCTTCAGCTTCTTCTGCTCGCTCGCCAGCCACGCAGTCAGCTCGGCCGGATCGACGTCTCCGGATGCTCCCGTGGCGTCGCGGTACGCCTGCTCCTGCACAGAGTGCCGGATCTCGCGCCGCGTGTTGGCGTCGATCGGCGCCCCGACAGGACGGCCGTGCACGCGGTTGTATTCCTTGTACGCCCGAGAAGTCTTGCTCCGAAGCTGGTCGAGTCCGCTGTAGACGGGGAAATTTCGGCCGAGCTGTGTAGCTTTCAAGGCTTCGTCGGTGGTCGCGCCGCCTGCGATGAGCTCCGCTTCCATGGCGTCGGCGTTGGGATGGCGGCCTTCGCCGAACAACGCCTGCATCTGGACAGCGCTCACCTGGCCGGCGAGCCCCAATTCCTGCGCATTATGACCAGTGCCAGAACGATGCGACGATATCTGGCTTCGGCACTAATCTCCTGCAGGAGATATATGGCCTGGCCGGCGGCGACCTAGTAGGTGGCGTCACTTCAATCTTGCCCCTATACTCATTCTCTAGTGACGACGAGCTTGCTGACATGGAGGGTTCGCCGAGCCCTGAGGAGGGTATAGCGGCACTGGCCGCCGCGAGTGGGATACCGGTCCGGTCGGGGTCGGTTGAGGTAGGCTTCGGCGGGTCACTATATCATATAACAAAAAGTGACGCTAAAAGAATTCAAAACGCTGCGAACAAGATTGGGATTCCGATCGCGGTTCTTGGTAGTCGAGCAGCGGGGATGGGAGGACCGGAATCGGACTGGGACTATTCTGTACCTGGAATGAACAGTATAATGCGACGAAAAATTAAGAACTCTATACCTCGAGGGGATATAACATTGGGACGTAATCGTCAAGACCTGCTTCGGTCAGACCCCAACCCGAATACGCCGTACATCAAATTCTACCCGGAGGGAAATTGAATCACGCAACCATTATAGCTCAGCGGATTAACTTCTCGTTGGTTCAGCTTCCCGGCAGGAGCTTTCCTGCTTTGACGGTCCAGGGAGACTCGCTGAAGGCGATCGAACAGGCTGTCGACGAGCTGAAATCTCTCGTGGACCCGTCCGGTGAGTCCCATCTCGCTGCCTCGGTGGAAGAGGTGAGCGAATTGCTTTCTGCTTTTATCGAGGAATACGAGGATATGATGGCAGAGGCGAAGATCACGCTGCCGTATCAGTGACCGCTTGAGGCGGGATTCAGCCGGAGTTCGAGTCGTAAGCTGTCGGATGTTTTCGTCGAAGTAGGCGCTGTAGCAGACGTCCGGGGTGTCGCCGCCTTGTTCGTGGCCGCAGATGGCGCCGACGACGGTGCTAAGAGCGTGTCTCATGTGGTGAGTTTGCGGAGTTTCTTGTGGCAGGTGAGGCTGGCTCCGAGGATGAGGAAGGCGAGGAAGTGCTCGGCTTTGCGTTCGTAGCGCAGCGTCAGGCGTCGGTATCCGGTGAACCAGGCCATGGTCCGCTCGATCACCCAGCGATGCTTGCCGAGCTTGTCCTTGGATTCGACGCCTTTGCGGGCGATGCGGACCTTGATGCCGCGGTCGTGGACCCAGCACCGCAAGCCGGGCTGGTCGTAGGCCTTGTCGGCGTGCAGCTTGGCCGGCTTGCGCCGACGGGGACCGCGGCGGGATTTGATCGCCGGGATCGCCATCACCAGTGGTTTGAGCGCATGGGAGTCGTTCGTATTCGCGGCGGAGACCGCGACTGCGAGCGGCAGCCCGGCGCGGTCGGACAGGGCGTGGATCTTCGAGCCGGGCTTGCCGCGGTCCACCGGGCTGGGACCGGTCATAGATCCCCCCTTTTCGCCCGCACGCAGGCACCATCCACGATCGCGCGGCTCCAGTCGATGAGGCCCTCGCTGCCGAGTTCATCCAAGAGCGCGTGGTGCAACTGCCGCCACAGCCCGGCCTTGGTCCACTGGCCGAAGCGGCGGTGTGCGGTCTGGAACGCCACCCCGAACGACGGCGGCAGATCCCGCCATGCACACCCGCTGGTCAGCACGTACACGATCGCCGTGAACACCGCGCGAGCGTCCACCGGGGCAGTGCCACCGCCCTGCGGACGCGGCCCGAACACCGGGATCAACGGCTCCGCCAGCTCCCACAGTTCATCCGGCACCAACCGCAACGACAACCGATCAACCACAGCAAGATCATCACTCACCAACGACCGATCACCACGTAAGACACGCTCTAAGGCTGGTGGTCGGGTCCGGTGAGATGCCTCAGGTGCCGTCGGGGAAGTCGGACAGGCGATGCGTTGCTGGTGGGCCGGGGACTGCGTGGGGGTGTTCGTGCAGACGAAGGCGGCCTCGGCGGTGTCCGGGTAGTCGGTAAGGGTACAGCAGTGGAGGGCGTTGGAGAACAGGGCGCCGAAGGCCGGAGAAGCGGTGCCCGAGGGGATTGGCCCACGGTGTCGTCGTTGGCGTAGGAATCGCCGTTCATTTGATTCGGACGGCGAGCAGGTGGGTGGCGACGACGGTGAGCCGCGCGAGCGGTGGGCGACTGCATGCGGAACGTGGTGACCGTTCAACGGCCAGGGAGGGCCGCCGCGCACCGTTTCCCAGCGCGGGAACGATCGAGGCCGTCGATCCGGATGGTGACGTCGTGTTCCGGGGTGATGCCTCGAAGATGTGGGACTCGGCGGCACAGGCGCCCCAAATGCGATCCGCGGTGGCCGGCGATTCGCCCGCCACGCCAGGACAGGTGTCGACCATGGACGTCGAAGTGACGTCAGCGGCGACGACCGTGCGGCCGGACTACGAGTTCCTCACGGACCCTGCCCGCGTGTTCCCCGTGGTGATCGACCCCGAGTATTGGTGGGCCGGGGGCAAACGTAACCACGTCGTCGTCCAGGCTCCGTGGCCTGATGACCACAACTTCAACCGCACTGACGGAGACCTCGGCGACCTCAAGGCCGGCTACCAGGGCGGCTACATCTCCCGCTCCTACTTCGACTTCGATGTCTCCGCAATGCGGGGCAAGATCGTCAACCGCGCGGACATGCGGATGCGGGTCGTGAACTCCTACTCGTGCAACGGCGGGCCGACCGAACTGTGGCGGACCGGGCCGATCGACTGGGGCACGACCTGGAACCACCAGCCCGGCTGGCAGGCGAACCTCGGGTCCTTCACGAAGTCCAACAACGTCAAATAATGCGGCGGCCACCGGTGGCACGAGCTTGACGTTCATGGTCAAGGCAGCCGCGGAGAACGACCAGGACGACTGGCGCCGTCTGGCGCTCGACCCCGTGCTCGAGGTCAACTACAACTCGGTGCCGGGCCTGCCCGCCGACCTGGGCATGGAGGGCGGGCAGATCCCGTGTGCGTCCGGGGACGCTCGGCCGTTCGTCTTCACGCCCACGCCACGGCTGCGGGGGCGCGTGTCGGATCCCGACGGTGGCATGCTCACCGCCAGATTCTCCCTGCACAAGGGAAAGCTCGGCGCGAGCAGTGAGATCTGGTGGACCACCACCGCCAACATCCCCTCCGGCTCGTACGCCGAAGTCACCGTGCCGACCGGGCTGGTGACCGCCGAAGGTGTCTACAACTGGTCCATGTACGCCTCGGACGGCGGTGCGAACTCGATCTGGGTCGGCAACTGCGAGTTCGAAGTCGACAAGACCGCGCCCGGCTCGCCGTCGGTGACCTCCGACGGATTACCCCGGCGGTGGGAACACCCCAGCGGGTGGGATCGGTCAGACCGGGTCGTTCATCGTCGACGCAAACGGCAACCCGGATGTGCAGTACTTCCTGTGGTCGGTCACCGATCAGCAGAACGACGACCCGAAGACCAGGGTCAACGCTGACCGACTGGGTGGCTCAGGGGTCTTCAGGTGGACGCCGGAGACCGAGGGCCCGCAAACGGTGTTCGTGACCGTCGTGGACACCGCCCAGAGTTTCTCGGTCTCGGCCTGGGTGCGTCTCGACCAGATCGGCGCGTGGCCGTGCGCGGTCTCGCAGGACGGTAAGCGGACGAGCGGGTTCCAGCTGCAGGCGTCGCCCGATGGCAAGTGGTCGTTCGCGATGTTCGCGTCCGATGTGGACGGCGGCGGGCCCGTGCATACTCGCGCCATTTCGAACGAATCGGTGCAGACCGGTGCGTGGACGCATCTGACAGCGTCTTATGACCAGGCCGCGGGGCGGGTTCGTCTCTACGTCAACGGTGCCCTCGCAGCGGAGGCTGCGCACGCCGGCGCGTGGACAGCGACCGGCGACGTGCAAATCGTCGGCGCGCTCTGGAACGGCACTCGGGTGGACTACTTCCCCGGCGCGGTTGACGACGTGCGGCTGTACCAACGAGTCCTCGTGCCCAGCGAAGCCGCCGCGCTCGCCAACCAGTCGGTCCTGCGCGCGCACTACGCGTTCGACGAAGGATCCGGCGCCACCACGAAGGACGACGTGACCGGGAAGGACGCCGCCTTCACGGGTACCGCGGCGTGGACCGAGGCCGATGACGAGAAGGCAGCGAACTTCACCGGTCTCGCGGACAGTGGGTACGGCGCGGTGATCGGTCCTCGGCCGGAGCTGCGCACCGACCGCAGCTATACCGTATCGGCCTTCGTCCACCTGAACGCGGCCGACGACGCACCCCGGACCGCGGTGAGCCTGCGCGATGCCAATTATTCACCGTTCATGCTGCAGTACCGGCCCGAATTGAAGAAATGGTCGTTCCTCGTGTCGATCGGCGCGAACCAGGAAGGTGGCTGGTGGATCCCGGCCGAATCCGACGTGGTGACGGGGGAGTGGGTGCACCTCACCGGCGTCTACGACAACGCGGCCAAGGAAGCGCGCATCTACGTGAACGGCCGCTACGCCGGCCGGCTCGGCGGAGTCACCGGGTGGAACGGCACCGGTGAGCTCATGATCGGCGGAAGCGTGTGGGTCGGCAGGAACGTCGACCCGTTCAACGGGGCGGTTCGCGGGGTGCGCGTGTACTCGGGCACGTTGACCGACAACCAGATCAGGCAGCTTCCCGTCCAGGACTGAGCGCTTCACCAGCCTTCCTCATCCCCATCTCGAACTTCCGGGAGTCCGGCATGTCCAGAAGACGCTTCGTGCCCGCGATCGCGCTGGCCCTGGCTGCGGTGATGACGGCGACGACGACGCAGGCGGTACCGGCTGCGGCGGCGGACCCGAACTACGTCCACCTGCCCGAGCTGCAGGAGGAGAAGTCCGTACCGGGTGAGCCTGTTCCGGTGCGACCGTTGCCGGTGAACGCGGTGGATGCGGCGGTTGCCAAACCGGAAGCGGCGGTGAAGTGGCCGGGAGCGGGTACTGCGGAGGTCGCGCTAGATGGCACCGCGGTGGCACGGACCACCGGCGCCACACCCGTGTTCCGCAAAGCCGGTGCTCTCCCTGTCTCCGTCGCGGCGGAGGGCGGGTCCGGTCAGGCGCGTGCAGCAGCCGGCTCCGCGAGGGTGAAGGTGGACACCTTCGAACAGGCGCTGGCGGCTGATGCCGGGATAGCGGGGTTGGTGCTGGGCGTCGCGGATGCCGGTGGCGCGGCCGGCCGGGCGCTGGACGTCAAGGTCGACTACCGCGACTTCGCCACGGCGTTCGGCGGTGACTACGGCTCGCGTCTCAGGCTTGTGTCGCTGCCCGAATGCGCGGCGACGACGCCGGGGAAACCCGAATGCCGGGTGGCTCAGCCGGTCGAGACGTCGAACGATGTGAAGGCGGGGACCGTGACCGCCAAGGTGACGTTGCCCGCGAACGGACGCTCGGGGACGTCGCGAGCACTACTGGCGGCCACCGCTGCGCCTTCCGGCGCGGGAGGTTCGTTCGGGGCCACCGCGCTCTCTCCGGCGGGCTCGTGGTCGGCCGGTGGCTCGAGCGGCGACTTCACGTACTCGGTCCCTCTTCGCGTTCCGCCGCCCGCGGTTGGCGTGGCTCCGAAGCTCGGGCTGGGGTATTCCTCTGGCACAGTCGACGGCCGCACCAGCGCGACCAACAACCAAGCGGCCGCACCGGGTGATGGCTGGGAGCTGTCCGCGGGTGGGTTCATCGAGCGTCGCTACAAAGCCTGCGCCGAGGATCTCGGCGGCAGCCAGGGCGATCGCAAGACCGGTGATCTCTGCTGGGCGACGGACAACGCGGTGCTGCACCTCAACGGCGTGTCGGCAGAGCTGGTCAAGGACCAGAAGACGGGTGTATGGCGCCCGAAGCAGGACGACGGTTCGAAGATCGAGCGCTTGACCGGCGCGGTGAACGGTGACGACGACGGCGAGCACTGGAAGGTCACCGGCAACGACGGCACGCAGTACTTCCTGGGCCTGAACCGCCTGCCTGGCTGGGAGGCCGGCAAGCCGGAGACGAACTCGGCGTTCACCGTGCCGGTGTTCGGCAACAACAGCGGCGAGCCGTGTGCGAAGGCCACGTTCGGTGAGTCGTGGTGTCAGCAGGCCTACCGGTGGAACCTCGACTACGTCCTCGACACCAACGGCAACGCGACCACCTACTACTACGACACCGAGACCAACTTCTACGGCCGCGACATGGACCCTGCCAAGGGCACGTCCTACGTCGCCGACGGCAGCATTCGCCGCATTGAGTACGGGCTGCGTGGCGAGGCGCTGTTCGCGCCGGCTCCGGCACGGGTGTGGTTCGACACTGCCGAAAGGTGCTTGCCGACGAGCACCTTCGCCTGCAATCCGGACCAGCTCACCAAGGACACCGCGAAGTCCTGGCCCGACGTGCCGTTCGACCGAATCTGCGCAGCGGGGCAGACGTGTGACAATCGCACCTCGCCGGCGTTCTTCAGCCGGAAGCGGCTCGTGAAGGTCCTCACCCAGGTCCGTCGCGACGACGTCATCGGGGCCGCCCAGTGGCGCGACGTCGACCAGTGGACCCTCCGTCACGAGTTCCCCGACACCGGCGACGGCCTGTCGCCCGCGCTGTGGCTGGCCGGCATCCGACACACCGGCCTTGCGGGCGTGGCCAAGCCCGAGGACGGCGTCGCCCTGCCGGAGATGGTGTTCCACGGGCTGGCCAAAGCCAACCGGGTGACCACACCTGGCGACGGGCTGCCTCCGATCACCCGGTACCGCATCGAGCGTGTACAGAACGAGGCCGGCGGCATCACCGAGGTCAAGTACTCCGATCCCGAGTGCGTGTCCGGGCAGGCCATGCCGGCCAACCCCGAGACGAACACGATGCGGTGTTTCCCCAGCTGGTGGCTTCCGGAATTCGGGTACGACGCGGTGCTCGGCTGGTTCAACAAGTACGTCGTCACCGCCGTCACCGAGGACGACCGCACGGGTGGCTCGGCCCTGAAGAAGACGTTCTACGACTACCTCGGCGGAGCCGCTTGGCACTTCGACGACGCCGAGTTCTCCGATATGGCGCACCGGACCTGGTCGCAGTGGCGTGGGTACGGCGAGGTTCGTACCACCGTCGGTGAGCCGGGCCAGACGCAATCCGTCACGGTCGAGCGTTTCCTCCGTGGGATGGACGGCGACCGACTTCCGAACGGAGGAAAACGGCCGGTCACCGTCGAGGATTCCGAGGGAGGGAAGGTCACCGACGCTGAAGCTCTCGCGGGCTTCAGCCTGGAATCCCAGTCCTACGACGGGCAAAAGCTCGTCTCCGCCTCGGTCAAGGATCCGTGGCTGCACGGTCCGACCGCGACGGCGGGCGACGAACAGGCGTTCATGACCAACATCGCCGCGACCCGTGGCAGGACGTTGCTGGGCGACGGCTCGTGGCGGCGGACCAAGGTGATCAACGCCTTCGACGACCACGGCAACGTGATCCAGACTGAAGACCTCGGCGACGCAGCGGTACAAGGCGACGAAACCTGTGCCCGGACCAAGTACGCCACCAACGACGCGGCACACATCCTGACTCGTCCGGCATCAGTCCGGACGATCTCCCTTCCCTGTACGGCGGGTGAGGGTGGGCCGGCTGATGTGATCAGTGAGATCCGCCAGAGCTATGACAGCGCGGAGCCCGGAGCGGCGCCATCGAAGGGCAACCTCACCGCGACCGAACGCTGGACCGGCAGCGAATGGCAGCTCACGCAAGGAACTGCCTACGACGAGTTCGGTCGTCCGACCGAGGTGACCAATTCCGAGGGCGAGAAGGTCACGACAACCTACTCGCCTGGACCGGAGTTCGGGCTCCACACCGTGACCAAGAAGGACCCGATGGGGTTCACCTCGACCACGACGATGGACCCCGCGCACGGTCTCACGACGTCCGACGTGGACATCAGCGGTCTTCGCGCGGACATGGACTACGACGCTCTCGGCCGCGTGGTGCGCAGCTGGGCACCCGGCCGCTCCAAAGCGGACGGCAAGCCACCGACGAGCACCTACGAGTACGAGTACCACATCGACGCACCGACGGTGGTCATCTCGTCGTCACTGCAGGAGAACGGCAAGTACACACCGTCGTACACGCTCTACGACGGACTCCTGCGAGAGCGCCAGACCCAGTTGCCGGCCGTCGGTGGCGGAAGGATCGTCAACGACTTCTTCTTCGACTCCCGCGGTCTGCAGTCGAAGGTCAATGGCGCGTACTACAACGCTGATGTTGCAGGCAAATCCGTCCTTGGGGCTCTCGACAACGCCGTGCCGAACCAGACAGTGACGACGTTCGACGCCCTCGCGCGCGAAACCGCAGTTGTCTTCCGGTCCCTGGCGGTCGAGAAGTGGCGAACGACGTCTACGTACGAAGGGGACCGTGTCACGACAGTGCCACCCGTCGGTGGGACGACGACAACGGTCCTCCGCGACGCACACGGCCAGGCAACCGAAAAGCGGCAGTACCACGGCCGTGACGTCTCCGATGACTACGACAGCACCAAGTACGAGTACGACGTGCGCGGCTTGCAGACCGCGGTGACCGGGCCGGACGGGGCGCGCTGGTCCTACGAGTACGACAAGCTCGGGCGCAAGGTGGCCGACCACGACCCCGATCACGGCGACAGCCGATACACCTACACAGCCCTCGATCAGCTTGAGACCACGACCGACGCCCGGGGAATGATCGTCCGCACCGAGTACGACAAGCTCGGCCGCACCACGGCGCAGTACGAGCGCACTGGTCCGAACGCGGCCGAAGCAAAGGTCGCCGAGTGGACTTACGACGGGATCAAGCCAGGTCTGACGGACAGCTCCACGCGCTACTCCGACAACAAGGCCTACACGAAGAAGATCGTCAGCGTCGACGCCGCCAACCGGCCTACGCAGACGTCAGTCGTGGTGCCTGACGGCGAAGGGAAACTCACCGGCACCTACACGTTCAAAACCGCCTACGACCCGAACACGGGCCACGTCATCTCCCGCACGCAGCCGGCCGCGGGTGGTCTCGACGCCGAGTTCATCACGTACTCGTACAACGAACTGGGGCTGCCGACCGAGACACTCGGCACCGAGACCTACATCCCCGAACACCTGTACTCGAAGTACGGCGAGACGCTGCGCCTGACCATGGGCGAAGGCTCGAAGAAGGTCTACACCTCGATGTTCTACGAGGAGGGTACGCGGCGGCTCAACGGCGTCGATGTGCAGCGCAACCTCGAGAGCGGTACCTACCTCGCGAAGCGTTCGTTCGAGTACGACCCCGCAGGCAACATCACCCGCCTGGCCGACGCCCCACCCGGTGCTCCGGCCGACGTCCAGTGCTTCGCTTACGACAACTTGAAGCGGATGACCAGCGCCTTCACTCCGGCCAGCGCGAACTGCGCCGACCAGCCGTCGGTTGCGGGTCTCGGCGGGGCTGCACCGTATTGGCACGAGTACCACTACGACAAGGCCGGCAACCGGTCGTCGGAGGTCGACCACGCGGCGGCCGGCGACACGACGCGCACGTACGCGTACGGCGACTCCGACGGCTCCCAGCCGCACACCCTCCGTTCGGTGACGGAGACCGGGCCCCGCGGCACGGCGAAGGACACGTTCGGCTACGACGCACTGGGAAACACGACCAGCCGGGACGTCGCCGGTGACCCGCAGACCCTCGACTGGGACGCGCAGGGCCGCCTCGAGAAGGTCACCGAGCACGACGGGCGTACCTCGAAGTACGTGTACGACGCCGACGGCGAGCGGCTGATCAAGCGTGAATCCGGCATCACGACGCTCTACCTCGACGGCATGGAGCTCGTGCTCCAGAACACGACCAAGGAGCTCACCGCACGTCGGTACTACGACCACGGCGGTGCCGACGTCGCCGTGCGGACGTCCGAGAACGGCGGCGGTCTGTCCTGGTTGATGGACGATCACCAGGGCACGACCTCGATGACCGTGGACGCTCGCACGCTGGAGGCCAAGTCGCGCCGCCAGGACCCGTTCGGCAATCCGCGTGGTGATCAGCCTTCGTCGTGGGCCGATGACAAGGGCTTCGTCGGCGGCGCCAAGGACGAGAGCGGCCTGACGAACCTCGGCGCACGCGAGTACGACCCCGAAACCGGACGTTTTATTTCCGCCGATCCGGTAATGGATCTCGACGACCCACAGCAGCTCAACGGATACGCCTACGCAAACAACTCGCCGGTCACGAACTCGGACCCGAACGGCCTGTTCTGGAAGACAGTGTCGGTCCAGAAGAGGATGGCCGTCACCGTCATGCTGTGGGCGCTGGTCGCGGCCTCATTGTTCTTCCCCGTGCTCATGCTGGTCGCGGTCACCTACTGGGTTGTGCAGGTGTTCGTCTACCGCATCTGGATCGACCCGCCGTGGGGTATCGGAGGCGGGGGCGGCGACGCGTCGGCTCACGACCAGGCACTGAAGGACGCAGGCCTGAGCCAAGCCGAGTACGAGGAGGCGAAGAAGGCCGCTGCGGACAAGCGCAGCTGGGTCGACATCGCCATCCAGGTCGGGGGTGACATCCTGCAGGAGATCATCGGTGTGAAGGGCATCGTCGACAACTGCATCAAGGACTTCAACCTCGCCGCCTGCGGCTGGGAAGTCCTGACGGCGCTGCCCTGGGGCAAGATCCTCAAGGGCGGGAAGATCGTCGAGAAGATCGTCACCGCGTTCAAGGACACGCTGTCGTGGATCCGCCGCCGGGACAAAGCCATGGCCGACCTGCGAGCCGTGGAGAGCGCCGAGCAACGCCTGTCCAGTGTGACCGGATGCAACAGCTTCACGCCAGGAACGCTGGTGCTGATGGCCGACGGCGCCAGAAAGCCCATCGAGCAGGTAAAGCTCGACGATCTAGTCCTCGCGACTGAGCCAAAATCGGGCCGTTCGACGCCTCGGCAGGTGGTCGGCACGATTGTTGGTAAGGGCGAAAAGCAACTGGTTCGGATCTCCTTCTCCAGTGGCTCCGCGGTAATTTCCACAGCTGGGCACCCATTCTGGTCGCCAGAGAAGAACGATTGGACCGAGGCTGGAAATCTCCGGCCTGATATGACGGTGCAGGAAAGGGGAAATAGTAATGAGCGAATTTCTAATGTGACTCACTATCGGGCAAGTGGTGAGGTTTACAACCTCACTGTTGACCGCGATCACACGTACTACGTTGTGGCGGGAGAGGATTCAGCTCTTACTCACAACTCCGCGAGCGAAAAGGACGTGTGCGACCTGACGATTGGGCCTGGACTATGGGCGAGGGAAGGGGTTGCGCTGCCGAACGGTAACATCAGGGCGCCAGGGGTCCAGGATCTCATCAACGAGGCTGGTGATCGATATGGGTGTCATACTTGCGGGGCTACCAGTCCGGGAACGCCAAACGGGAACTGGGTACGCGACCATCAGCCACCGAAGGCTAGTGTGCCGGCGGGCACCCCGTTTACCGGGTACCCTCAGTGTGTAGCCTGCATGTACCGCCAGGGCGGAATCGTTGGACAGTTGAAAAAGGGTCGATATGACTTCTGATGGATTTCTCGGGCAGAACCTCCCTGATGAGGTCTACGGAGGATCGCTGACGGCATTTTTCGGGCACGGAATACTCGTGCTGGAAGATGTTTCTAGTGAGGCTCATCATTCTTCATGGGATCCCGATGTGGAAGCCTTGCATCTCGACGCGGACTCTCTTTATGTTGAAGTGGGGGCTTCGGTTGTCGGCCCGGTGCGAGTGGATCTATTTGTTGATGAACCACCTGAAATCTTTGTGGATGGCCTGATTGTAAGGCTGCAGACCGTTCTGGAGACTCCGTCCTTGACGGTGCGAATACGCGATTCTGATGACCAGGCATCGATGAAAGTCGACGTATTGGGCGGAGTTCAGGATATGACTGTGTACACGAACGGCAGCGACTGGGTTGATCGTGTTGTCATCGTGCTTATTGCGCGATGATTAAACTGTGCCATGACTCATTATTGCGGCGAATTTAAAGCCGAGTGCGTGACAGGTGACTGGTGCGTACGCCAGGGGGTATGAACGTGGGTGAGGTTCGGGTGACGATTATGCTTTGAAGGAGTGGGTTGCGACGTCGGCTGAGCTTGGATCAGCTGGTTGACTGTTCGGTCGATTTTCCGGCGGTCGAACAGGTCGCCGATCCACCGGTTCAGGGCGTCCCTCAACGGTTCCTCGCGCGGATAGATCGTGGGCGGGTGCGTGAGGAGGGCCGGCGACCCGGGGGTCAGGGTCCGTGCCGGGCATCGGTAGTACATGCCGCTGTAGGCGCGCCCCGACATTGCAAGTCAGCGGTTCGAGGTCGCCGTCGCCCAGAATCTCGTGGCGGTGCTTGGCCTCCCGGAGGACGTACTCGCGCGTAGCGAGGACCAGCAGCTTCCCCGGCGTCTTCCGGATGCGGCTCAGGATCCCGAGCAGCCGGCGGTCCTCGTTCTTCCCGAGATGGTGGTCGAGGGTGATCTCGCCGAGGAAGTCGTCGTAGAAGAACAGCTGCGGGTTTCCGAGAGCCACAGTTTGTCGATTTCGCCGATTTCCCGCGTCACGTCCTCGACCTGGTAGCCCTGTTCCAGGCGGCCACGGGCCAGCATCTTCGCGAGGGTCGACTTTCCGATGCCCGGGATGCCCGCCAGGGGACAGATCGACTCCCAGTCGAGGGTTTCGCGGGCCGCGTCGAAGCTGGGCGCCCGGACGAACGCCTACGCGGCGTCGTCGAGCTCGCCGACCAGGTCTTCTGACCGGATCAACGCGTCCTGGTTCAGGGCCGCCTGCATCCGCGTCGCGGAGAGCAGTCGGAGGCACAGCCGTTTGGATTCCCATCGGCGTGTGTCTTGCCGTGTATGGCAAGCAGCTGCGGCCGAGCGGTTAGTTCGGTTGCGAGGCAGTCGATGGCGATCCCCGGGGGCGCAACTCGCCGTGCTGCGGCGCCTCGTGCCGGACGAGCAGATGCCGATCAACGTCGTCTTCGCGACCTTCGAGGTGGAGATCATGCCGCCGGCCCGGCTGCCGTCGGCCAGCGCGGCGCTGACGTTTGCCGAGCGAGTCGATCATTGCGTAGACCTCGGCCTCGCCGAGTCCCGGAGGTTCGCCGGCCCTCATCAGTTCTGCCTGAGCGGCCCCTCGATCGGCTTGCGCCCGGTTGAGGTCGACCACGCGTCTGCGTCGCCATCGACCACCGACGCGCCGATCTCGCGCACAACTCCGCACCATGGAGTTCGTGTGGTCCGTACGACGCGGACGGGCATCCTATCGACGGAACTAGTGTTGCGTGTCGTTGATTGATTTACGTCTGTGGTGTTGAGAGAATCACAGTCATGTACGTGGCCTCGGCGTTGGAGTTGCGTGATGGTGATCGGGAACGGCTTCGGGCGGTGACCAGGTCCACGACGGCTTCGGCTGGGCTTGTCCAGCGGGCCAGGATCGTGTTGCTGGCCTCCGATGGTGTTCCCAATACTGAGATCGCTGCCCGAACCGGCTCGACGAGGCCGACGGTGCTCAAGTGGCGTGGCCGCTACGAGCACGCCGGAATCGTCGGCTTGGGTGACCTGCCGCGGCCAGGGCGGGCGCCGGAGATCGACGAGGTCTCCGTGCTAGCGGAAACCTTGGCAGACAAGGGGAAACCACCGGCAGAGTTGGGGGTGACGCACTGGTCGTCACGGCTGATGGCGACTCGGCTGGGAATCTCCTTCGCGACGGTGGCGCGGATCTGGCGGAAGTGGAACATTCAGCCCCATCGGATCGAGACATTCAAGTTCTCCACCGACCCCGAACTGGAGCCCAAGATCCGCGATGTCGTGGGTCTGTATCTCAACCCTCCGGCGAACGCGGTCGTGGTCAGCGTAGACGAGAAATCCCAAATCCAAGCCCTGGACCGGACCCAGCTGGCGTTGCCGCTGCGCCCGGGACTGCCCGAACGACAAACCCACGACTACGTCCGCCACGGCACCACCACCCTCTTCGCCGCGCTGGAGGTCGCCACCGGCAGGATCAGCGCCGACGCCTGCTATCCGCGCCACAGCAACGTCGAGTTCCTTGCCTTCCTCAAAAGAGTCGCCAAGGCCCACCCGCGGGTCAAGCTGCACATCGTGGTCGACAACTACGCCACCCACAAACACCCCGAGATCCAAAAGTGGCTGGACAAGAACACGCGGATCACCCTGCACTTCACGCCCACCAGCTGCTCCTGGCTGAACATGGTCGAAATCTTCTTCGGCATCATCACCCGCCAAGCCATCCGCCGCGGCACCTTCACCAGCGTCAGCAACCTCGAAACCGCCATCCGCGACTTCATCGACGCCTACAACGACCGCGCCAAACCCTTCACCTGGACCGCCACCGACGACGACATCATCACCAAAATCAACCGTAAAATTACTTCAGACACGCGACACTAGGATCAGCACCGACGCGGCACTGGACGCTGCCGAGAAGTGGCTCGGTCCCGGCGGCTACTTCGAACCGGAGTGAAATTGGAATCACGAATCGAATTCGATCAGTACGTTCTGGGCGAGGGCTTGAAGTTCCGTTGGGACGACGGTTTTGCCCTGGACGTGACCATCGATGGATCAGCGGTACTTGTCCGGGGCAACCCTGCGGGGCTGAGGTCGCTTGCGCGCCACCTGCTCACACTGGCTCAAGAGTCAGTCCCCGCCGGATCTCACCTACATCTCACGGGAGGTTCCGAACTCGACGGTGACGCTGACCTCGTTGTCGAACGCGCTGATTTGTGACGGCCACGTCTCGGCCGGCAGCTACAGCAACGGCTGTCAACTCCTGAAGGACACGCGGAAGACGAAGGCCCGACCATTTCGACTGAGCAGGATCCCAGCGGCTTGTTGTTCCGCAATCGTGACTACACCGATTGGAGGACTGTGACACTTTCTCGGATCCCGGTGGTTCGGTGTCCGTCGTTGCCTACTCGTTGTTTGGTAGCGGCGGCCATTGGGTCGGTCACGGGCGCCGGTGTTGTCGAAGCGCAGTGGTTGTCAGCAGTCTGATGAAGATGGACGGTTCCCGCGTTCGCGCGTGGCTCTTCGCCTCAACTCGCCGACCAGCTCGTGGGCGACCGTGATCGGTCGCTGCGCCGGTGCCCACCCGAACCAGGTTCCGCACCACCCCGTCGGGCGGCGGCGCCTGGCCGGCGACTACCTGGGCCAGAGTCGACTCCGCCCAGGTGGGGCCAGTGTCCGTACCCACGGCCGACCCGCCGGCCCGGCAGGACGCCGCCATCTCGAGGACCGTCGTCGCCGTGTCCATTCACCCTTCACGAAGCTCAGGCCGGTGCCCGGTTTCCGAGCAGTGCCAGGAATGTCTTCTCTCGACGGCCAATCGCGCCAGAAAGTGTTTTCACCAAAGCGAATCAGGCCGAGCGTCCATCTCGGACACCCAGCCTGACGGAAACGCCCTGCCCGGAATGAGAGGATGCCGTACGCCGTGAAGGGCGCTTTCGGGTTGTCCAGCGTCCCGAAAGCGCCTTTCACGGCCGGCAGGTGATCAGCTGCTCATTGCTGCCAGGGGTCGACGTAGGCGATGGTGGTCATCTCCACCTCCACGCCGGTCTCGAGGCTGCCCGCCGTGGCGCTCTGGCCGGTCACGTAGAACCGGACGCCGTCCTTCTTCGTGGTCATGGCGATCGCGTGGGCGCCGTCCGGGCCGCCGGCCAGGCCGTCGTACCGGCCGAGCCATGCCTGCCTGCCGGTGGCCGCGTCGTAGGCGATCGTCACGTAGTCGCTGCCCGCGCCGCTATCCGCGCTCGTGCCGGTGATGACCACCTTCTTGCCGTCGGGTGTGACCACGATGCCCGATGACGTGTCGTCTTGGTGGGCCTTGCCGTCGAACCGCTGGAGCCACAGCCGCCTGCCGGTGCGCTCGTCGTAGGCGACCGTGGTCATGTCGAACCCGGTGCCTGCGCCCTCCGTGTTGCCCGTGACGTACACCCGGCCCTGGGAAGCCGTGATGGCGTACGGGTTGTCGGTGGCGTGTCCCGGGCCGTCGTAGTTGTCCGACCACCGCACGGCGCCGGTGCGGGTGTCGTACGCGATGGTCGTCAGGTCGACCGCCGTCGCGCCCTCGGTGCTCGCACCGGTCACGATGACCGAACGGCCGTCCTCCGACACCGTCATCGCGGACGGCATGTCGTAGCCGTGCGTCGGGCTGTCGTACCGGGCCACCCACTTCTGCTTGCCGGTGGCCGTGTCGTAGGCGACCGTGCCCCAGTCGTAGCCGGTCTCGGTCGGCCCCGGGCTCTGCCCGCTGACGAAGACCGTCCTGCCGTCCGGGGCCAGGGCGATCATCCGGGCGTCGTCGGTCGCCTTGCCCGCGCCGTCGTAGGTCGTGGCCCAGACCTGCCTGCCGGTGGTGGCGTCGTAGGCGGCGGTGAAGAAATCGTCGATGCCGCCGTCCGCGAGGGTCGTCATGCCCGTGACGTACACGCGCCTGCCGTCCTGGCTCACCACGATCCCGTTGCTCCAGGCAGTGAAGGCGCCCGGGCCGGTGTACCGCACCTCCCACTTCTGCCTGCCCGTCGCGGCGTCGTAGGCGATGGTGACGGCGTCGTTGCCGGTGGCGTCCGCGGCCGTGGCTCCCGTGACGTACAGCGTCCGCCCGTCCGGGCTCACCTGCATGTCGTGGGGCTCGGCGTACGTGCCTGCCGGGCCCGCGTACTTCGCCGACCACAGCTCGGCACCCGTCTTCGCGTCGTGGGCGACCGTGGCGATGCTCAGGTTGTACTGCCCGGGCGCCGAGCCGTAGTTGAGGCCGGTCACGAAAACCCGCTTGCCGTCGGGCGCGAGGACGACCTGCTCACCCGAGTCCTGCACGCCCGCGACGCCGTGATCCGCGGTCCACGCCTGGGCGACCGGGCGGACCACCATCGGGATCCGTACCTTGTGCCGGGCGTCGCGCCAGGTCAGCTGGCCGGAGACGTACGTGTTGACGGCCGCGCTGGTCCGGGTGAACGTCACGGTGAACGACTTCGTCTCGCCTCCACGCAGCGTGAGCCGGTCGGGCTTGACCTTCACCGACACGCCGGGCAGACCCGTCACCACCGGGGTGTACGTCGTCTGGTCGCGGCCGACGTTGGTCACCGAGCGCGTCACCGTCTGCGTGCCCGGCAAGCGCCCGATGGAGATCGACGGCGTGTTCAGGTCGCTGGGGTCGAACGACTTTCCCTTCTTCGCCTCGGCGTCGCAGGCGGTCTGGGTCACGCCTTTGGTGGTGTCGCACAGGAACGCGATCCAGTCGTCGGCGCCGCTGTCGAAGACCAGCCCCGGGTCCACGGCGCTGTTGGGCACGACGTGCCCGGCGCCCTGTGCGAACGCGACCGCCGGGTCGCTGCCCGGCCCGTCGAGGACATCGCTGCCGGTCGTCATCATCGCCGACTTGACGGCCATCGGCGACCAGTCCGGGTGCCGCTGCTTGAGCAGCGCCGCGAGCCCGGCGACGTGCGGTGCCGACATCGACGTGCCGCTCATGAGGTTGAAGTCCAGGCCGCCCTGTCCCGGCGGCGCGACCGCGGCGAGGATGTCCTGCCCGGGTGCCGTGAGGTCGGGCTTGAGCAGGTCACCGCCCGCGGCCGTGGACGGCCCGCGCGAGGAGAACGCGGCGATGTACGGCGCGGGCGTGTTGTAGGAGATCGTGGCCGCCGAGACCGACGCCGTGGCACCGGGCGTGGCGGCGTACGCCTGGATCGCAGCCTGGTTCGTGGCCGTCAGGTGCACGGTCGGCACGGCGTGGACGTCGGCGACGAGCCCGTCGTCGTCCGGGGTCGTGTTGACGAGGATCATGCCGACGCCGCCGGCCTCCTTCACCGCGCGGCTCTTGTTGATGCGTGCGTTGTTGCCCCGCTCGCAGACGACGATCTTCCCCGTCACCTTGGCGGGGTCGAGCACGGGCGTGCCGCCGTTGTCGACCGCGGCGTAACAGAGCCTCGCGAGCTGGTCGCTGGCCGTCGACTGCCCGGTCGTGGCCGCTCCGGAGTAGACGAGCGGCGCCGGGCCGGCCGCGGTGGTCGCGAGTGACGCGCCGGTGTGGGTGGTGCCGTCGCCGAGGGTGGCGGTGGCGGTCGTGCTCCGGTTGTGGGTGCTCGCGGCGACCGTCGTCACCCACGGCGACGGGTGAGCGACCGTCGTGGCCGCCGGGCCGCTGTTTCCCGCGGAGGCCGAGACGAAGACCCCGGCCTCGGCCGCGGCGAGGAACGCGATCTCAATCGGGTCGAGCAGGTCGGTCGTGGTCCCCGAGACGGAGAAGTTGAGCACGTCGACACCGTCGGCCACGGCCTGGTCGATGGCGGCGACGATGTCGGAGGTGGCACCCGAGGCGGTCGAGCCGTCCTCGCTGGACCACAGCGCCTTGTAGGCGGCGATCCGGGCGCGCGGCGCCATGCCGGTGATCGCACCGAGCACGGACATCGGGCCGGTAGCCGCCACGCCGTGGTTGCCGCCCGCGGTCGAAGCGGTATGGGTGCCGTGCCCGTTGTAGTCACGCGGGGAGGGGAACTCCCACGGCATCGCGCTCGTGACACCCGCGTCGCCGCCCCACGCCGCGTCGAAGTGCCGCGCGGCGACGATCTTGCCTGTGCAGTCGTCCGGCTGCCACGAGGCGTTCGCGACCGTTTCGCACGTGCCGTGGAAGTCGCTCAGCGGCGCGTACATCTTCCCATCGGTGTCGGGGTTGGCGAAGCTCGCGCTGTCGGGCCAGATGCCGCTGTCGATCACGCCGATGACCAGGCCCTCGCCCGCGCCTTCCGGGCCCTGCATCTGGTCCCACAGCCCGCCCGGCTTGTCCAGACCGAGGAAGCCGGCGGTCGACGAGGTCTGCGTGGTGACCTTCCGGTCGGCGGTGACCGCGACGACGTCGGGCATCGCCCGCAGCTGCGCGGCCTGCGCGCCGGTCAGGTCGGCCGCGAACCCGTCGAAGGAGTAGACGTAGGTGCTGCGCTTCTTCGCGCCCACCGCCCGCGCCGCCTGGTCCTGCCGGCCCCGGACGTGGTCGGCGTACTCCGCGACTTGCGCCGACCTGGGGTTGACCTTGCGGCCGCGAGCCGGCTTGGTCGGCGGCAGCCCGGCGACGCCACCGTCGTAGGCGACGACGGGATCCAGCGCCATCTGGACGATATAGGTCTGCCGCGCCGCGGCGGTGCCGGGTTCGGCCGCGGCGGCGACGGGCGTCACCGCCGACGCCACCACCGCGACCGCCACGGCGGCCGGCAGCCACCGCCGGGCTCTGGACATTGTGGACCGTTCCATCGCTCACCCTCCGCGTCGAGAATTTCGCTGACGCTAGCGACGGACCACCCGGGTGCCATCCGTACCGCACACGGAAGAATGGCGGTAACCTAGGCCGACCAGGGAGAACGCGGCATGAGTGAGGTTGGCGGATGATCTCGGGAGCGCCGACCACCAGGGCGGACCCGCCCGCCGGTGCACTGATCGGTCGGGCAGCGGAGCTGGCCCTGGCCCAGACGGCGATCACCGCCACCCCGTCGGTCTTGCTGATCGAGGGCGAGGCCGGGATCGGCAAGAGCCGCTTGGTCCGCGAGCTGCTCGCCCTGCCCCCGGCCGCCGAGCGCCGGGTCCTCGTCGGCCAGTGCGAACAGCTCCAGGAGCCGCTGCCGCTCTCGGCTCTCCTCGACGCGTTCCGGCAGGCGGGCCCGCTGACCGGCGGCGCACTCAACCCGGTGATCGGCGCGCTGGCCCCGTTGTTGCCCGAGGTCGCCGCGTACCTGCCGCCGCCCCCGCCGCCGCTCTCCGACCCGGGCGCGGACCGGCACCGCGTGTTCCGCGCGGCCGTCGCTCTCCTCGACCGGGTCGGCCCTCTGCTGCTCGTGCTCGAGGACGTGCACTGGGCTGATCCCGTGACGCTGGACTTCCTCGCCTTCCTCGCCGCGCACCTCCCACCGGAGCTGGCGCTGATCATCACCGCGCGCACCGAGACCGGCCGGCTGCCGATCCGGGAGGCGCTGGCCCGCGCCCCGTCGGGTGCCGCCCGCGTCGTGGGCCTGCGCCCGCTCGACCGCGTCGAGGTCGCGCAGCTCGCCGGCGGGATCCTCGCCACGCCACCCGCGCCGGCCTTCGCCGAGCGGCTCTACGAGAAAACCGGCGGCATCCCCTTCGTGGTGGAGGAGGTGCTCCGCACCTATCTGGAGGAGCCGGGTGAGCTGTCGGGGCGGCCGGAGGCGCTCGACGACCTCGCGGTGCCGACCGTGCTGCGCGACGTGGTCCTGCAGCGCCTCTTCTCCCTCGGCAACGACGCCCGCGAGATCCTCGACGCGGCCGCCGTCACCGGTCTGGTGACCGATGACGCCCTGCTCGCCGAGGTGACCGGGCGCGACTCGGCCGGGATCGCAAACGCGCTCGCCCGCGCGCAGGAGGTCGGGCTCCTGCAGGAGGACAACCGGCACAGCAGGTTCCGGCACGCGCTCGCACGGCAGGTCGTGTACGAGTCGGTGCCCGCAGCGCGGCGGCGGTGGCTGCACCTGCGCACTGGTCGCGCGCTCGAGGCACGCCACGCCTCCCCCGCCCGGCTCGCGCACCACTACCTGCAGGCCGGTCACCACGCCGAGATGGTGGTCCACGCGGAGGCTGCGGCCGAGACCGCGCTCGCCCACGGCAACGACGCCACCGCCGCGCGGTTCCTGTTGACGGCGCTCGGCGCGGACGGAGTCGCGCAGGAGCTCCGGGTCCGGCTCGCGGTGAAGCTCGGCCGGGCCGCCGTCGACGGGCTCGCGCACGCCGAGGCGCTGCCGATCGTCGACCGGCTGCTGGCCACCGAGCGGCTGCCCGTCGCGGTCCGGGGCGAGCTGCGGTTCGCGCACGGCCGCCTGCTCCGGCAATCCGGCGACGCCCGAGCCGGTCACTTGGAGATCGAGCGTGCCGTCGAGGACCTCGCGGACGAGCCCGCCCTTCTCGGGCGCGCACTCGCCGTCCTGGCCGCGCCCGAGACCGTCACGGGCAGGCACGTCCACGAGCACCTCGCCCGCTGCGACGAGGCGGCGGTGGCGGCGCGCCGCAGCGGTGACCGCGGTGTCGACGTTGCCGTGCGGATCACGCGGGCGGGCCTGTTGATGGAGCTGGGCCGGCCGGACGGCTGGCCGCTGGTCGACGAGCTGCTCGGTGGCGACGGCCTGTCCGCCCGCGAGCGCGCCCGCGCGTGCCTGAACTGGGCGCAGGGGGCGCTGCACGCGGGCCGTCTGGACCACGCGGAGGCGTTGCTCGCGGAGGGGCGGCGGGTCGCCGACCACGCGGAGTACCTGCGGGTAGCGGTGGTGCTCGACCTGGTGACGGCAGCGGTTGACCACGCGGCGGGCCGGTGGGACGGCCTGCTGGACCGGGTCCGGCTGATCGGCGGCACCCACGCCGCGTTCGGGGCAGCGGCGCTGGATTCGCGGCTGCTCCGGGGTTCGCTGCTCGCGGCGATCGGGCCGGCGGAGGAGGCTGCGGAGTGCTTCGGCGAGGTCATCGCCGTCGCGGAGCGGGTCGGGGCCGTGTGGCCGCTCATCTCGGCACGGACCGCCATGGCGCGGCTGCTGCTGACGCTGGACGACGCAGGCGGCGCCGCCGAGCACGCCCGGGCCGCGATCACCCAGGTCCGCGCGAAGGGGAACTGGGTGTGGGGTGGTGAGGCCGTGCTGTGCCTGGCGGAGGCGCTGGGCCGGGCAGCTGAGGTCGCGGCCGTCGTCGACGAGCTGGCGGCGGGTCTCGACCAGACCGACGCACCCCGCGCGCGGGGTGCTCTCCTTGCCGCACAGGCAATCCTGGCCCCCGACGGCGAGACCGGCCGGCTCCTCGACGAGGCCCGCGTCGTCACGGCGGGCGGGGGCTTGAGCTACGAGGAGGCGCAGGCCGCCGAACGGCTGGGGCTGTTGCGCTGCGGGCACGGGGACCCGCGTGGCGGCGCGGACCTGGAGGCCGCGTTGCGACGGTACGGCGCGCTGCACGCCGCCCGTGACATCGCCCGCGTCTGCCGCGCGATGCGGCTGCACAACGTGCCGATCCCCTATCCGTGGCGAGGCGGGCGGCCCGCGCTCGGGCAGACGCTGTCGGCGCAGGAGCACCGCGTGGCCGCCCTCGCGGCGGCGGGCCGGACGAACCGGGAGATCGCGACCGAGCTGTTCCTGTCCCGCCGCACGGTCGAGAGCCACGTCTCGAGCGCGCTGCGCAAGCTCGGTTGCTCGTCCCGCAAGGACCTGGCGGGCCCTCTCCTCGACGACTCCAAGCCCGCGTGACGCGGAAGGCCGGGCCCGCGGGGTGGGCCTGGCCTGCGTTCCGCGAACTCAGTGCGGTGCGGCGAAGAACGCCTGGATGCCGCCGACCACGACCTCGGGCACCTCGTGCGATGCGAAGTGGCCGCCTTTCTCGAACCGGCTCCGGTGCACGATGTTGGAGTCATCCCGCTCCGCGAAGGTCTGGCTCGTGCTTGACACGGACGCCCGCGCGTACGAGCCGGCAACTGGGCCGACCGGATCAAGGCCGTGCCGGGGCGTCCGTGGTTCCAGTGCGAGTCCAGTCGTCGGTTGCAGATGCCGCAGCGGATCAGGCCGGCGAGTGCGAACCTCCGCAGACGGCCGTCGTTAGTGGGTCGCGGTGCACGGATCTGCTGCGCGGTGACGAAGTCCTGTTCGGTGACGAGGGCTGGATGCGCAGCCCTCGATGACAGCGCCGGCGTTGATCTCGGGTTGCCTGTTCCGTTGGCGCGGCGGTTCCAGGTTTGCCGGCCGGTGTAGCGCGGGTTGGCGAGGATCACGGCGACGGTGCGCAGCGTCCAGGCGCTGCGGGTTCGGTGGCGGTTGCGGTCGGGGTCGGCGCTGGATGGTACGCCGACCCGCAGTGCACCCCCGGCATGACCATGCCGGCCCCGGAAGCGAACACGCTGGCCTGTTACCCGGTCTACTGGACCCCGGGCGGCGCGACCGATCCGGTACTCGACTGGTTCAACAAGTACCTGGTCACCGACATCACCGACGACGGCCGCATCGCCGGCAGCAGCGGCGCCGGTTCGGCCCTGTCGCAACAAACCGTGACGCACTACGACTACCTCGGCGGCGGTGCCTGGCACTACGACGAGAACTACCTCTCCGACCCGAAGACCCGCACCTGGTCGATGTGGCGTGGCTACGGCACCGTGAAGACCACCGTCGGCCAGGCCACCAGTGACCCGTCCGGGCCCCCGACGGTAACCCAGACGCAGTACCTGCGGGGCATGGACGGAGACACTCTGCCCGGCGGCGGCAAGCGGAGCGTGTCGGTGACCGACAGCCTCGGCGAGGCCGTCGCGGACAGCTCGGCGTTGCCGAGCTTCACGCGGGAGTCGCTGACCTACCTCGACGGCACGGTCATCACCGATACGATCAACGACCCGTGGATCTCCGCGGCGAACGCGACCAACACCAACGGAACGCAGGCCTTCTACACCGGTACTGGGACCACCCGGACCCGCACGTGGATCGCCGCCACCAACAGTTGGCGCACCACCCGCACGATCACCACCTTCGGCAACTACGGGTTGGCCACTCAGGTCGAGGACGACGGCGACATCGCCGATCCGAGCCAGGCCACGTGCGCCCGCACCACCTACGACCAGAACACCACTGCGTTCCTGATCAACTACGTGAGCCAGGTCCAGACGACGTCCGGCACCTGCGCCACACCCGCCGGCAGCGCCACCATCGTGTCCGACACCCGCTCCTACTTCGACCACCAACCGTTCGGCGCCGCACCCACGGTCGGTGACGTCACCCAGACCGACACGATCGACTCCTGGCCCACCGGCGGCGCGGAGCACTTCCTGTCCCCGGCCACCCGCACCGATTTCGACAACTACGGCCGCGCGGTGTCCGCGACCGATGCGCTGGGCCTGACCACCACCACCGCCTTCACCCCGGCCACCGGCGGCCCCCTCACCCAGGTCGCGACCACCACACCCCAGGTCAGCGGCACCGACACCACCAAGTTCACCTCGACCCGCTATCTCGACCCGATCACCGGTGCCACCACCGGCGAGGTCGACAACAGCGGACTGCGCACCGACGCGACCTACGACGCCCTCGGCCGGCTCACCGGCGTCTGGCCACCAGGACACAACAAGAGCACCAACGCCCCGGCCAAGACCACCTACACCTACACCGTCAGCAACACCCAGCCCAGCGTCGTCGCCACGAACACGCTGCTGTCCAACAGCCACTACGCAACCAGCTACGCGCTGATCGACGGGCTCGGCCGCACCCTGCAAACACAAGCACCCACCTCGTACGCACAAGGCGGACGTGGGGTGTACCAAGGATCTTGGACAGGGCCTCCTGTCTGAGAGGATGCGTGTATGCCCGAGCAGCGTCGGAGATTCAGCGCTCAGTTCAAGGCCGAGGCTGTGCAGATGGTGATCGAGACCGGTAAACCTGTCGCCGAGATCGCCCGGGATCTCGAGATCAACGCCGGCACACTGGCCAACTGGGTCAACGCCTGGCGGCGCGAGAACCCTGGACCTGCGCAACCGGTGAGCCCGTCCGAGCGCGCCCGGGTCGCGGAGATGGAAGACGAGATCCGCCGGCTGCGGATGGAAAACGAGTTCCTGAAAAAAGCCGCCTTAGATTCAACCCGTCAAGGCAACACACTCGGCCGGTGTGCGGTAACCCAGGGACTGTTCCAAGATCGGTGTTTCCGGCCCGACACGCCGGGCTGAGGTCCGGCGGGATGGGCACTGTGAGTGATGACATCGGACCTTGTGAGTCGACGCAAGCGTGACGAGAAGCCGGCGCAGCTGTCGCCGGAGCAGGCCGCTGCGGCGGCGATGGTGGCCGAGGCCAAGGCGCGTGGGCTGGCGTTGACCGGCCCGGACGGGCTGCTGAAGCTGTTCACCAAGAACGTGCTGGAAACGGCATTGAACGAGGAAATGACCGAGCACCTCGGGCACGAGAAGAACCAGGTCGACCCGGACCGGGAATCGACCAATGTGCGAAATGGTAGTCGGCCGAAGACCGTGATCTCGGACGCAGTCGGCGAGGTGCGGGTCGAGGTGCCGCGGGATCGGGAAAGCACGTTCGAGCCGCAGATCGTGAAGAAGCGGCAGCGTCGGCTTGCCGATGTGGACGAGATCGTGTTGTCGTTGTATGCGAAAGGGATGACCACTGGCGAAATAGCCGCGCATTTCGGTGAGATTTATGGGGCGTCGGTGAGCAAGGAGACGATATCGCGGATCACCGACAAAGTGATAGCCGAGATGCAGGAATGGGCCAGCCGCCCGCTCGATGTGATCTACGCGGCGGTGTTCATTGACGCGATCCACGTCAAGGTCCGGGACGGGCAGGTCGCCAACCGCCCGGTCTACGCGGCCATCGGCGTGACCGTGGACGGGCACAAGGACGTGCTGGGCCTGTGGATGGGCGTCGGCGGCGAGGGCGCGAAGTTCTGGATGAGCGTTCTGGTCGACCTGAAGAACCGGGGCGTTCGTGACGTGTTCTTCCTCGTCTGCGACGGTCTCAAAGGCCTCCCGGAGACTGTTGCGAACGTGTGGCCGCAAACCATCGTTCAGACGTGCATCGTTCACCTGATCCGCAATACGTTCCGGTTGGCGGCGCGGCAGAACTGGGACGAGATCAAGAGGGATATTAAACCCATCTACACCGCACCCAATCCTGACGCGGCGCTTGCCGCATTGGACGAACTCGACGAGAAATGGGGTAAAAAGTATGGTGCGATGATTCGACTGTGGCGCAACGCGTGGGAAGAGTTTGTACCGTTCCTGGACTACGATGTTGAAATTCGGCGCATGATCTGCTCGACGAATGCGATCGAATCACTGAACGCCCGCTACCGGCGGGCGATCCGTGCGCGCGGGCATTTCCCCACCGAGCAGGCCGCGATGAAGTGTCTGTATCTTGTGACACGCAGCCTGGACCCGACGGGGACCGGGCGCGCCAGGTGGACAATGCGTTGGAAGCCCGTGATCAACGCGTTCGCCATCACGTTCGGTGACCGCTGGCCGGGAGCCGAAACCTACTGACCGACCCGCCGGAAACACCGATCACGGGATAGACCCGTAACCCAGGCATTTTCGGGGTCGGTTGTTGAGTCGATCGGCGATCGCGTCGAGTTCGGTCTGGCTGTAGGCGGCGAGGTTGGTGCCCTTCGGTAGATATTGGCGCAGCAGCTTGTTCGTGTTCTCGTTCGTGCCGCGTTGCCATGGACTGCGGGGCGCGGCGAAAAACACGTCAACGCCTGTGGCGGTGGTGAATACGCGGTGGTCGGCCAGTTCCATCCCGCGGTCCCAGGTCAAGCTGCGGTGCAGCGTCTCGGGCATCGTGGCGTATCGCTCGATGAGCCCTGCGACGACAGTCTCGGTGCGCCGGTCAGCCAGCTGAACCACTGTGAGGTAGCGGGTTTTGCGGTCTACGAGCGTCGCTACCTGACTGCTCGTACCGCCGACGATCAGATCGCCCTCAAGGTGCCCGATGACGCTGCGGTCTTCGGCCTCGGCCGGCCGGTCGGTGATCGGGCGTGCATCGATGATCTGCGAGCGCCACTGCCCTTTCACACTGTGCCGCTTGTTCTTGCGGATCGGACGCCCGGTCCGCAGCTTCTTCGACATCGCCTTCGGGATGAGCTTCCAACGGCTGGTGTAGACGCTGCGGTAGATCGTCTCGTGGCTGACCATCATGTCCGGATCGCCCTCGTGTTCCAACCGCAGCCGCCGCGCGATCTGCTGGGGCGACCATTCTTGCTCGAGCCAGTCCACGACGCGGTTGCGCAGGATCGGATTCCTTGCCAGCAAGGATTGTTTAGGGCGCTTGCGCTGATCATCGGCACGCTCCTGGGCCGCGACGGCGCGATAGACGTCGCGGCCGCCATTGCGCCGGACCTCCCGGCTCACCGTCGATGCCGACCGCCCGAGACTCGCCGCGATCGCCCGGAATGACAACTGAGCGCTGATTCCACGCGAAATCACCTCGCGCTCATCGACACTGAGGTGGTCCGCTCGGGAAACCGGCCGCTTGGGGGCGATCCCGCCATGATGCTTGAGCACGGTGAACACCGACCCAGGCGGCTTGTCCAGTGCACGTCCGATCACGCTGATCGACTCTCCGGCCCTCCACCGCCCCCACAACTCCTCCTTCATCGGATCCGACATGCCCGGCCGACCCAGACGCGCCACAAACCCCTCCTCAACCAGCCCCGATGCACCGACCGGTTGAATCTAAGGCGGCTTTTTTCAGGAACTCGTTTTCCATCCGCAGCCGGCGGATCTCGTCTTCCATCTCCGCGACCCGGGCGCGCTCGGACGGGCTCACCGGTTGCGCAGGTCCAGGGTTCTCGCGCCGCCAGGCGTTGACCCAGTTGGCCAGTGTGCCGGCGTTGATCTCGAGATCCCGGGCGATCTCGGCGACAGGTTTACCGGTCTCGATCACCATCTGCACAGCCTCGGCCTTGAACTGAGCGCTGAATCTCCGACGCTGCTCGGGCATACACGCATCCTCTCAGACAGGAGGCCCTGTCCAAGATCCTTGGTACACCCCAGACCTCCGTGTCGGCGACGAAGTCGACACCCCGAACAACGGCCACGTCACCGTCGTGTCCACCCGCCTCTACACCGCGGCGATCATCACCTACAACCTCACCGTCGACGACGTCCACACCTACTACGTCCTCGCCGGCAGGGTCGGCATCCTCGTTCACAACTGCGGCAGTGCTGAGCCGAAGGCTGGATCGGGTAAGGCATACTCTGTCGCCTATGAGACGAAGATTTCCGAGGACACGTACCCCGGTCGTTCACGTGCGGCTCATTTTCAGGCAGCCAACCGTGATCTTGCAGCAGCAATGGACAGCGATCAGGAATTTGCGGATTCGATGGAGGACCTGATCCCTGGGATCGGCGATAGCCTCGTTGGTTCCCGAGGCGGAATCTCGCGCAGATCGCCCTCGCCCCTGTGGACGTGGCACCATGCGGCAGACGATGGGCTGATGCAACTCGTTCCGCGTATACAGCATGAGTCTTCGGGCAACCTGCAGAACCTTTTCCACCCGGGAGGTGTTGGTGGCTTCTCAATCTGGGGCTGACGAGCCCCGTACTATGGGCGAACTAGTATCACGGCTTGACGCAGTCGATGACAATCTAACCGTCTACGTCCCTTCCCGGGATTCGATTTCAGCTGAGTTGCCGATCGAGCTGGTAGACGAGGAAGGCGACGGCCCTTCTGCGGGGATGACTTACCTGCTTGAGGTTGACCTTGTGAAGGATGTCATAAGAGTCTGGAGGGAATGGCGAGGTGGGCGAAACCCCGATCTTCGGCAAGCCTGTGAAGCCGTTTCGTACTACGCGTCTCATGATGCCTTCCAGCCAATCGACAAGTGACCCAGGTGCCGCCACATCAACGCGGCCAGGCAGATGGACCGGGACGGTGAGGCGAGCGGCTCAACCCCCGATCACGGGATAGCCCCTCTCGGCGATCGCCTTGGCGTAGGCGCCCTCGGGTCGACGGTTGCAGACGTCACAGCGCACCTGTAGACCTTTCGGGCCGCCGGACTTACCCAGTTAGGGCGAGCCCATTTGGCTGCGCCTGCGCCTACGCCGGCGGATCCGCCGGCGCCTCCCGCTGCTGCGAAGAGTGCACCGGCGGCGAGCGCACCGGCCGAGGAAGCCCCCGCTGCCAGCCCGGCCAAGGCTTCGTCTGGGTGTAACAGCTTCGCCGGCGCCGCCAGTGTCCTGATGGCTGATGGCTCGAGTAAGGCGATCGACCAGGTCCACGTCGGAGACAAAGTCACCAACTCTGAGCCCGACGGCCACGACGCCGAACAGCATGTGGTGACGGCGGTGCACGTCACCACCACCGACAAGTCCTTCGACGATCTCACCTTCAGCACGCCGGACGGGTCGGCGACCATCACCACTACCGCGCAGCATCTGTTCTGGGATGTCACCCTCCACACCTGGCGTGAAGCCGACAACCTGCGTGTCGGCGACGAGGTCGACAGCCCGGACAACGGTCACATCACCGTCGTGGCCACCCGCCTCTACACCGCCGCGATCATCACCTACAACCTCACCATCGACGACCTCCACACCTACTATGTGCTGGCAGGGGGTACGCCGGTACTCGTCCACAATTGTGGAACTGAGGCTAGAGCGGCAGCACAATCGGCACCCAAAGACGCCACGATGAGTGCAGCAGCCCGGTTCAAGGGTACCGATATGGTTTCAACCGGTCACTCTGGCCATTCGTCCCGCCCGGCCTATTTCGAGCCCGAGATTGATTCCGCTCTCGCCGATGGTGGGCAGATCGCTGGCCGCGGAGCCGGTAACTGTGCCGAGATCCGGGCCTGCAATGCTCTGATAGCCGAACATGGAGCCGATTTCGAGGATCAAGTCGGACGCTCGCTGCGGTTGAGTGACATCGAATTTCTGACCATTCGCGTTGCCACTGGCGCCTCGGCACCCGCTTGTCTATCCTGTCAGAGTGTTCTTGTTCGGCGTGGAGTGACGGACCTGTCGAGGTGAGAAGGATGCGCGAATCGGAGCTGGACGAATTTCTCAGCTCGTTCGGCTGGGAGGCGGGTGGGGTGCGCCGTGAGGCGGATGCTGTCGTGGTAGGTCTGGAGCGTGTCGGCTTCGCCTGTCACGAGGAGGCGAAGAACTTCCTGAGTGAGTGCTTCGGCCTAAAGATCGACCACCCTCCAGCCCTCTTTATCCTAGGGGAGAGGATCTCAAGTTGGACGCATTTCGATCCGTCTGCCGTGTGTACCACCCGTGATGCGGACGTGGCTCGCCGATGCGCGGGGGTGGCTGGCACCGTTCTGTGCCCGATTGGAGTGGATAGCTTCCATGTGACCATATACTCGGGAAGTGACGGAAGATTTTATGCCGGGTTCGATTCATCGGTCTATCAATATGGGGAAGATCGCAATTTAATGTTCTCGATGATGAAAGATGGAATTCGACCAATCCTGTTAGGCGAGTGGCCGCTTCAATGAGAAGGACGCGCAGACGCCTTGATGAAGTTGCTCGTCAGTTGGAAGGGTGCACTGCGCACCGTCTGCCGCGATGGGAGTCACTCAGCGGGTCGGGGCCGGCTATAAGGGATGTCTCGTAACCCGGTGTGGGTCTGTTGGGGGTGTTGGTTGATCATGGTGTGGTGCAGGTGATCTCGGCGTCGCGGTCGGAGTGGATTGCCCCGTTCATCGGCTTGGAGCCGGGACAGTTCCGCAAGCTGGTGCGGATCGTGGCGAACCGTGGCGGTGACGACATTGCTGATGGCCGGCCTGGCCGTCAGTGGCGTCTTGATCTGGCTGATCGTGTGCTGCTCGTGGCGACGTACTGGCGGACGAACCTGACGATGCGCCAGATCGGACCGCTGTTCGGGGTATCGCACTCCGCGGCGCACCGGGTGATCGACACCATCGGCCCTCTGCTGGCGCTGGCCCCGGTCCGCAAGCGCCGGATCGACGCGATCGTGGACTGAGCTTCCCCCCGAACCGTGGAGGGCTCCTCTATGCGGCTCGGTTGGCCGCAGTGGTCTCGTAGTCGATCGGGGAATGCATGTCACAGGAACTGTGGCGACGTCGTCGATTATAGAATTCAACGACCCATTCAACAATAGTCTGTTGTGCTTCTTTTCGGGTTTTGAACTGATGGCGGGAAAGCACTTCGTGTTCCAAGGTTGAGAAGAACGACTCAGCCGCGGCGTTGTCGAAACATGACCCGGTCCTGCCCATCGACTGTCGAATACCGAGCTTGTTGCAGAGCACAGTAAAATCGTGCGCGGTGTAGGTAGAACCGCGGTCGGAGTGGAAGATCACACCGGCCACCCGTTCTCTTCCGCCGCGGGCGGCGACGGCCATTTTGATGGTCTCACCTGCGAGTTCAGCGTCCGGATGGACGCTGGTGGCGTAGCCGAGCAGCCGACGGGAGAACAGATCGATCGCCGTCGACAGGTAGAGCTTGCCCTCGCCGGTCGGGATTTCGGTCATATCGCCGACCCACTTCGTGTTCGGTGCCGGCGCGGTGAAGTCCCGTTTCACCAGATCCGGGAACGGCACCGCCCGCTTGTCCGGCCGAGTCAGATTCTTCCGCCGCTTCTTCGTTCGGGCGACCATGCCTTGGCGGGCCATCGAGTTCGCCACCGTCTTCTCACTCACCACCCACCCCGCAGCGCGTAAATCAGCGTGAATACGCGGTGAGCCATGCAAGCCACAGGAGGCCTCGAACGCCTCCGCGACGGCTGCGTCGACCTCCGTCCGCCGCTGTTCGGCCAGCGTCGGCGTCTGCTGGTGTCGACGAGAGTTCTTCTTGTGGAACCACGATTCCGACACGGTCAGAGCCCGGCAAGCGACAGCGTGCGGCACGTCGTGGGTGGTCCTCTGGTCGGCGATGAACGCGGCCAGGCTCACCGCGTCGCCTCCTTCACCCACCCGACCACGGATCGCTTGAGGACATCGCGCTCCACCCGCAGCTCGGCGTTCTCCGCCCGAAGCCGGGCCAGTTCAGCCCGCTCGTCGCCGCTCAGGCCTTCACTCTCGCCACGGTTGATCTTGTCCTGCTTGACCCAGTTGGCCAGAGTTCCGGCATGAATCCCCAGGTCAGCAGCTACTTGGGCGATCGGTTTGTTCGTCTCGCGGACGATCCGGACAGCTCCTTCACGGAACTCCCGGTCGAACTTCCGCCTCTTCTCGGGCATGACACATGATCCTCATAGTCCATGCCTCCACGATCTTGAGGGAAGCTCATCCGATCAGCGCAGTCGCGATGCGTCATCGAGGGCTGTATAACGCCCTATGCGGCGACGCTTCGAGTACTGCGCCCGTAGCGGTGTTACGCGCGTCAACTTCCTGAAGGTGGACGTCGAAGGCGCTGAGTTCGAGGTCGTTCGTGGTTTCACGAAGATGTTCGAAAGCGGTGGGATCGATGCGGTGCAGTTCGAGTACGGGCCGCTGACGTTGGCCGGACGGCGATGCCTGCAGGACTACTACACGTTCTTCTCCGATGTCGGGATGCGGGTGGGCAAGATCTATCCTGCTTATGTCAAGCTTTTCGATCGTTATTACCCCGGGCTGGACGATTTCCGCTGGGCGAACTTCGCGGCGGTACGGCCGTCGGTGGTGGAGGATCTGCCCGGCTTGTTCGCCACGGTCTGAACTGGTGTTCGGGTTGCGCTTTTCCTGTTGGGTGGCCGGGATTCCAGGCTTCGAGGCCGGTGCACTCGAGCGCACGCGGCAGTGACCCACTAACCTGGGCCGGAGCCGAAAGAAAGGGCCAGGTCCGATGGGCAACGAGGCGCACTTCGCCACTGACCTCTACCAGGGAACCGCCGGGTACTACGACCGCTACCGCCTGCCGTATCCCGCCGCCATGCTCACCCACCTGGTCGAGAGCGCCCACCTGTCCGGGCAGGGCCGCCTGCTCGATCTGGCCTGCGGCACCGGCCAGCTCGCATTCCCGCTCAGTCCCCACTTCGCCGAGGTGTGGGCGGTGGACCAGGAACCGGATATGGTCGAGGTGGTCCGCGCCAAGTCGGCCGCCGAGGACGGGCTTCGGCCCATCGTCGCCGGCGCCGAGACGCTCGATGCGCAACCGGACTATTTCGAGCTGGCCGTGGTCGGCAACGCCTTCCACCGACTGGACCGTGACCTGGTCGCCCGCCGGCTGCTCCACTGGCTCACCCCCGGCGGGCACCTCGCCCTGTGCTGGTCCACCTCCCCCTGGGCAGGCGGGGAGGACTGGCAGCGAACTCTCGCGGCGACCCTGAAGCGCTGGCAACAGCAACTCGATGCCGAACACAGGGTCCCAGAGAGCGCGGGCCAGGCACGCCAGCACCGACCCGATCCCGATGTGCTGGCCGCGGCCGGGTTCGAAATCGCCGGCCGGCACGCGTTCACGGTCGAGCACCACTGGAGCCTGGCGGAACTCGCCGGCCACATCCGCTCGACGTCGTTCCTCCCACCCGCGGTCCTCCGTGACAGGGCCGAGGAATTCGATGCCGACCTCGCCGCCAGCCTCCGCCCGCACAGCGACAGCGGGATCTTCACCGAGAACGTGAGCTTCGCCTACGACCTCGCCCGCAAGCCCGCCTGAGCCCACCCGCGGCCGACCAGGCGGGCTGCCTCATGCGCGCGTTGCGCCTCGCCGCTCTTGCCGTGGCGGCGGGGTGGTCCGGCCGTTGAGGTGCATCGGGTCGATGCTGGCGATTTCGGTCAAGCGTCCGCCTGTGCACCGGATCAGCCGGATGATCGCCTCGCCGCGGCGGCTTCATCTTCACCATCGGGCTGAAGCCGATTCCTCCTCATCGACCGGCCAATTGAATCACGCCTGGAGCGCGCGATGGCTACCAGGCTCCAGGGGCGGGTGTGAGGGTGCTGCGGCTCATGAGCGAACATCCAAAGCGGATCGTCACCGAGCGGCGTGCTCTCCTCCCAGCCGGCGTCGGGTCGCACGACAAAGGCCTGGACCCACAGGTCTAAGCCTCGAAGTCGGGATGACAGGATTTGAACCTGCGACCCTCCGCTCCCGCAGCGGCCGCGGGCCGGGCACGATCGCCTGCTGGCTGATCGACGACGTGCCCGCCCTGGTGTGGGCGGCGAACGCCGTCGCGCTCGAGCTTGCACGTGCCCCAGTGGACAGTCGGCCTTGGGCCGAAACAGCAATCATCGGATCGGCTCGTGTTCGATCTTGACCCGGGACCTCGAGTCAAGATCGATCGAACACAAGCCGATCGGGCAGCTGCCGTTGCCCGTCGGAACTGATGTCCATTGTGGAGTGTGTAGTTCGAGGGCGGCCATGGTGGCTGCCCACACCAGGCTCGGGAGGTCGTCGAGCAGCGGGTAGCTGATCGTGCCGGGGCCGCGGCCGCTGCGCGAACCGGCGCTCGGCAGCTGGACAGTGTGCAGCCATGACGGAGCCCCCGCGGGGGAGGTTCTTCTCGAACCAACTTTCGCCCTCGACGCCGTCGGGGTAGCGGATGAAGGTGACCGGTCGGCCGGCGAGCTGGGGCAGCAGTACCGGTGCGATCCGGGCGTAGTAGTTGATCATTATCCGGACTACGGCTCGCCTCGGGGCCAGGAACTACTGTCGCGAGCATGGTCGACCACGATGCCTTTAGTGCCACCCGTAAGGGTTACGACGCTGCTGCCGCCCATGCACGATGACCTGCTCGAAGAGGTCCGGGCGTTGTTTACCGACGAAGAGCTCGCCGAGATCGCGGAGAACAAGCCCGAGCCGGGCGACAATGGCAAGCCTGACGCTATCGGCTTGAGCCGAGCTTGGCCGCTGCACGTCGAGAAGCTCGACCGAGATCGCGGGCTACCTCATGCCGATCGCAGTGTCTGGACCGAGCATGACCTGGCCGGTGCGCTCTTCATGCGCGACTTTGTGGAGGACGCACTCCGCCGGCTCAGGCCCGGGCTTGCTGACAAGGTTCGTCGGTACGTCACAGCGGGCGATGACCTGTTCCGGTCCTTCACTATCGACGACCCGGGCGACCGCATCGCGAAGATTGCTCGGATCGACCTCGCCGGTCGGGGGTGGTGGTGGTTTCGCGTGCCTACCTCCGGCCCAATCGTGCAAGACCTGGCCGAATACTGATCGAGTAAGTGGTGCCGAGGTAGACGGCGCGCGTCCGAGGTAGTCCGGTCAACCGTGCTCTGCGCGGCCTGCAAAAACGCCATCGCCGCTTTCGAGATCCCGTGGGACGAGGTTCTGCCGAGGGCGAAGCAGGTGTCGAGGCAGGCCCGCTGACGTCGCAGCTGACTGTGGCTGCGCCTGGAGTTCGAGGCGCCCAGAGACCGGCAGACGGGCCGTGACCCAGGGTCTGGGAACCGCGGGGTCCGTAGTGCGCGACGCTACGCGCCTGCGATCTCCACGGTTAGCACCCAACGGTGCCTCCCAGACGTTCACGCCGTCGCCCGCGCGTTGCATCCGCCACACGTTCGGCACGCGGCGGGGCAGCTCATGTCACCGGTGACGCGTTTACCGCTCCGGCAGCGTCACGCGGGTGCCAGCCAGCTCGGCGAGCAGGTCGCCGTGTTCGTCGACGCGGTGCAGGACGTCGTCGGCGGTGAAGGTCAGCTCGGACGGCGTGCGGCAGGCGCGGACTTCGTCCCAGGTGATGGGGGTGGAGGCGGTGGGGGTGTCGCGGCCGCGCAGCGAATACGGGGCGATGGTGGTCTTCGCGACGTGGTTCTGGCTCCAGTCGATGAGCACCTTGTTCGTGCGCAGGGTTTTCGCCATCTTCGACACCACGAGCTCGGGCATCTCGCCGGCGAGCTGCTCGGCGATCGCCTTGGCGTAGGCGGAGGTGCGCTCGGGCCGGCGGGTCTTGACGCCGCAGCAGACCTGCAGGCCCTTGGATCCGCTGGTCTTGGGCAGCGGGGTGAGCCCGTCGGCGGTGAGGACTTCGAGCAGCCGCTCGGCGACGCGGGCGCATTCCACGATGCTGGCGCCCTCGCCCGGGTCGAGGTCGAACACGAGCCGGTCCGGTGCTTGGCGTTTCGGGCCGGGGCCGACGGTCCACTGGTGCACGTGGAGCTCGAGGGCGGCGAGGTTGGCCGCCCACACCAGGCTCGGCAGATCCTCGATCAGCGGATAGGTGATCGTGCCGGGGCCGCGGCCGCTGCGGGATCCGGAACTGGGCAGCGTCACGGTCTGGATCCAGTCCGGGGCGCCGCGCGGGAGGTTCTTCTCGAAGAACGCCTCACCGGCCGTCCCGTCGGGAAACCGCACAACCGTCGCAGGCCTGCCCCGGAGGTGAGGGAGCATGACCGGGCCGATTTTCGCGTAGTAGTGCACGACCTCGCTCTTGCTGAAGCCGTTTCCGTACAGCGGTTTGTCCAGGTTGGACAGCACGAGCTGCCGCTCGCCGACCTGCACGGTGACCTTCTTCTCGACCACCGCGCTCACCCGCTCTCGCCGCGGCCGAGCGGGACGTCGGCGGCGTCGAGGTCGAGCCGCGCGCGATGCACGCGCGGCCGTTGCCGGCTGGCGAACGTCTCCACCGCCGGATCGGCCTCAGCTTCCACGACGACCTCGGGCCGGACCGGCAGGTACTGCGTGCGGCCGCGCCCGAACCCACCGGCCGAGGTGTAGACCGCGGGCTCGCCGGTGAGCGTGACGTGGGCGCCGATCTGCCGCCCCAGCCGTGGCTCCAGCGGCAAGGACAGCCCGATCTGCAGCCAAGCGCCGGCGCCGTCGCGGCGTGCGAGCACCACCTCGCTCGGTGCGCGCGGGTCGCCGGCCACGCCGACAACCACGGCGTCGACGACGACAACCTGGCGCACCTTCACCCACGCGTCGGTCCGGCCCGGGCGGTAGCGGGCGTCGAGCAATTTGGCGATGACCCCCTCGATCCCGACGTCACTGGCCTCCGGGCGCATCCACGCCATCGCGGCGTCGCGGTCGGTCGTGCCGGGCACCAGCTGCAGCGGCGGCGCGACCCCGGCGAGCAGCTGCTCAAGCCGGGCACGCCGATCCCGGTACGGCAGGGCGCGCAGATCGTCGCCGGAACCGTCGGCGAGCACGTCGAACACCGCGAAGTAGACGCTCACCCCGGCCTTCACCCGCGCGGCCGGGCGCGCGGCGAGCGCGCCGAAGTCCAGCCGGCCCGCGCGCAGCGCGACGATCTCCCCATCGAGCACCACGTCGCCCAGCTGCGCGCCGGCCGCCACGATCTCGGGGAAACGGTCGGCGAGATCGTTGTTCTGACGCGACTGCAGCAGCCCGAGCTCGGCGAACAGCAGCGCTCGCCAGCCATCCAGTTTCGGCTCATACGCCCACGACCAGCCAGGACGAGACGCCGGCACCTCCCGCGCGGGCTCTGCCAGCGGCAACCGCGTCGGCGGCCGCACCGACGCCACAGCTACCCAGCCCCCGGCAGATTCTGGGCCATCGCGACCTCCCGGCGCACTCGCGACCGGGACTGTCTCCACCCGGCGACACCTGCCCGCGAGCGTAACTCCGATGGACCAACCCTGCCGGAAAAGCGCAGGTCACCGGACTGCCGGCGGGACCAGTGTGCACGACAGCCGTCGTGCACCTTCACGGGTCGAGACCCGGGTCGCCGGAGCCGAAACCCTGGTTGGGAGCCTGACTGACCGCTGAGTGCGGCATGCACATATCGCTTCCGCTGCCCGGAAACAAGTTATAGCCGTGCCCTAATCCAGCCATGACCTAATTAGGAATTGCAGGAAGGCACCAGAGTTGACACCTTCCGGCCAGGTCCCATTGCGGCCAATGTAAAAGTATCGACCACCAGGCGAACCCTATGGCAATCACACTCGGGCGGCTCGCGGCCTTCGTGGAGACGGCATGACGGCCGCCGCTCACGTCTGAGTTGTCACACCCGAAGGGGCTACCTCGTCTCCCTGTCGAGAACACGCTCGCGAGCCGGTGCATCAACCGCTCGGTTTGTCGTCCACCTGCGGCGGGCACCCGTTGACGATCGCCATGGCCCAGCGACGAACGTGCCCGCGGCCAGGCGATCCTTCGCCTCACTGAAAGCTGAACAGGAGACCCCTCATGATCGGAATGCGTATCGCCGGTGGCGTCCTGGTCGTCGCCACGCTGGCCGTGGCCACGGCCTGCGCCGCCTCGGACCAGCCCGCCCCCGCCACGGCCCCGTCGGCCACTGCGGCGCCGTCGGCCACCGCGGCATCGCAGCCACCCACGGAAACCTTCACCCCGCTGCTCCAGCAGGCCCTTCCGAACGTGCAGGGCAAGACCTTCACCTCGGCGATCGTCACCTTGCCGCCCGGCGCCCGCGCGGCGCCGCACCGGCACGGCGATGCTTTCGTTTACGCCTACGTCCTCGAAGGCACCGTGCGCAGCCAACTCGAAGGCCAACCCGCCAGCACATTCAACACAGGTCAGAACTGGGTCGAGCAGCCCGGCGCTCACCACATCCTCACGGAGAACACCAGCTCGACGGCACGGGCCAGGCTCCTGGTCGTCTTCGTCGCCGACCCCGGAGCCCAACTCAAAACCGACGACCCCCACCAGTAACCGGGTCACACAGCGGGCGGCAACGTCGACACGCCCCTCCCCGCCCCTGCCCGAAGGCCGCACCACCGGGCCGGCCACCGCGACGCGCCTGAATTGAACCTCACGGCGCAGGTCACAGAACGAATCGAAGGACTTGTGGCGAACATCCAGCGCGTCAGCAACATATTTGACTACCGCCGACTCACGATCCGCTATGAGCGCAAAACCCACTTCCTCGCCTTACGCACCCTCGCCATCACCTGCTACAAGAAACTTGCAACATGAGACAGGCTCTTGGTCGGGCGGTCGTGGCTTCGGCGCATCGATCCCCATGGCCCTGGACGGCCCGGTTCATGCGGAGGCGAGCTCGTCCCTGAGGAGCTGCGCCACGGCGGCCGGCTGTGAGAGGAAGGGTGAGTGGGAGGTGTTCAATCGGTGGACCCTGCCGGCGCGCTGGGCCAACAGTTCCTGGGCGAAGGGTGGGAACGCGTTGTCGGCCTCACAGATGATGTAGGTGCTGGGGATGGTCTTCCAGGCCGCTTCGGTCAGCTTTTGAATATTCGCGACATACGACGTGTACCGGAAGAGCCGCGAGGCCGCGTCCTGGGCGATGTCTGTGTCCACATCGCTGTAGAGGAGGTCTACGGGATCGAGCGGTGCTTCGACATATTTGATCCCGTTGTCCGTGCTGTCGATTTTCCAATAGGGGAGGGGCGTGCCGCCGATGCTGGACAGCATGGACTCGCCGACGTCGAGCTGGAACGCGGCGAGGTAGACGATGCGCTGGACATTGCTCGCGCCGCTGAGTGCCTGAGTTACGGGAATGCCGCCGTAGGAGTGCGCGCAGACGACGACGGGGCCATCGATAGCGGTGGCCGCGGCCGCGATCTGCGCCGCGTCCTCGTACATGTCTCCCAGCCCGGCCGGATCGTCACCAGAGCTGGCCAGATCGACCGCATGCACGTCCAGGTCCGGTAGTTCGTCCACCAGGAGTTTCACATGGTCCGGTTTGTGCCAGGAACCCGGGACAAGGAGGAGTGAAGGAAGGGGCATGTCATCTTTCTTTCTAAAACGACCTGGTAATTGTGTCAACAATGAACTGTGTGTCCGTCTTCCATGCTGCCGACCAGTGGGCGTTCGGCGCCGCCTCGGTCCGGCCAGGAATCACTCAAATCCGGACTGGGAAAACCGCAGCCGTGCGCTCCGCCACAGGACGCAAACCCGGCCTACACGCCGGAGGAGATCGACCGCTACGCCGAGGCGTGGTCGCAGCCGGGCGCGGCGACCGGGATGATCAACTATTAGCGGTCCTCGGTGCGAAGTCCGCTGAAGAAGGCCGAAGCGGCGACGTCGACGTCCTCTTCGGTCTGCCCAGCCCCGAGCTGTACCTGGTGCTGGTTCGCGATCGAGGCTGGTCGCCCGAGAGGTGGAACTCTGGGCATTCGAGACCCTCAGAGCCCAACTGTGCGCACCATGAGCCACCAAAGCGACCTGGAGCGTCTCGCGTCTCGTGACATACGGATCTTCCGTGACCCGCGGGTTTTGCGGTTGGCGCACTGACACGAACTAGTTGGCAGATTTCGTGATTTCCTTACCTGTCCGCCGGGCGTGTTGAACGGTCTTGTCGGCCGCGGACTTGTGGCAGAGCCGCTCTTCGGTCTAATGACCTGCGCTTTTTGCCGGTGTCGCCGCGAGACGAAGGTGTTTGTGTGCGTCGGGGTCGTACGCTGGGGTTGGTCGCACGACGGTCGAGGACGTGGGGATGGCGGGCGCGTGTCGCATTGCGAGGTGATGCCCGCAGTGTGGCTGCTGCGGTCCTCGACTCCACGAACGGTTGATTGACACGACCGAGGTGTTCCGGTCGTGCCCTGCGGAGGACGGGGATCGACAGCTCATGTCACACATAGTTGGATCGGTGGAGAAGACGCCACGGGACTGGTTGCGGCGGGCGTCGCGTACGTTCGTCAGCCTTGCCGACACCCTTGCGGACGGTTTTGACGTTGCCGATTTTTTGCAGATGCTCGCGGAGCGGTGTGTCGATCTGCTTGGTGTGTCGGCGGTGGGGGTGATGCTGCTCGACGCCGACGGGCACTTGCAGGTGGTGGCCTCCTCTTCTCGGCGGCGCGCGCTGCCGGAGCTCTTCGCCGCGCAGACCGTCGCCGGTCCGTGTTTCGACTGTGTGGACAGCGGGTCGCCGGTGCGGTGCGCGGACATTTCGGCTGAGGCAGACCGCTGGCCGCAGTTCACCGCGGCCGCGGCACAGTGCGGGTTGCGCGCAGAACAGGCCCTGCCGATGCGGCTACGGGACCAGGTCGTCGGGGTTCTGGCCCTGTTGAGCACCGAACCCGGCGACGCGGCCCGCGATGACATCGAACTCGGACAATCGCTGGCCGACGTTGCCACCATCGGGCTTTTGCAGCATTGGACCATCGAACGTGCCAACCGACTCACCGGACAGTTGCAGACCGCGCTGACCAGCCGCGTGGTGATCGAACAGGCAAAAGGGGTTCTCGCCACGTACGGCGCGGTCTCGATGGATGAGGCGTTCAGGCGGTTACGCGGCTATGCCCGCGCCCGCCAGCTGCGCTTGGCCGACCTTTCCCGCGCTGTCGCCGGCGGCGCCGCCGATCTGGCCTCGATCTTGGCTCACTCATAACACTGATAAGGCCGGTCGATATGCCCGCGACTGATATTGGTGATCATCGTGAACCTGACTTTCAGGGTGGTGGCCGCGCGGATTCGAACCGACCGTCGTCGACCTGGACGCGTCCGGTCTGTCGATGACCCAGTTCGTCTTCGAAGGTGGTTTCCGATGAAGATCAATCGAATCAACCCCTGCATCAGCGCCCTCGACGACCAGCTCGACCTGTGTGTGGGTTCGAGTACCTGCAGGTCAACGCCGCCCGTCCTGCACGCCGACGAGCCGGACCCGCGATGACCCAGCAGTGGAAGCATCGCGACGCCGCAACCTAAGAGAAGCACGAGGTGATCATGGCTCTGGCTTGTCCGTTGGCGTGTGGGTCCGCTCGAGTCGGGCTGGTTTTGCACTTCATCGGTGAGGGCTGATTTGAAGTCTGGTTGTGCACCGTCGCGGACCTGCTCGTACGGGATCCACTCGGTCTGGAACGCGTGCGTCCCGGAGGCGCGCACGAGAGTGTCATAGCCGGTGGGCACGGCGGAGCACGGCGGAGCACGGCGGAGCACGGCGGAGCACGGCAAAGTTTACGAGGCAGCCGAGAAGGGGGTTGCTGGACGACGGGAAGCAGGTGTGCGGGCAACCAGGGTGTACTACCGGAGAAGTCAGCCGCGGGAGCGGAGTCGGTGAAGAATTTTCGCCAGGAGGCCCGGTGCGCGGAAGCGGTGGCACTCGTCAGGCGCACAGAGTGCACATTCGGTCCCGCCGCGAAGATGGGTGTGCGCATCGCGATGGTGACCGCAACGGCACTGGTCGCGCCCTTCTGTGGGGATACTGATGGCGACCCTCCAGCAAGCCCGGGTTGGCCACAAGCATAGCCCATTCGTTCACAGCACCGTGTTGACGACGCGGAACACGACCGCGGCGATGACGAGCGCGGTGACGACCACACCGGCCTGGTCGAGCCGCCGCACGAGGGGCGTTCGTGCGTGTGGCCTGCCGTGCCTTCCTGCGGCCCGTTCCGTCAGCACCGTGCGCGCGAAGATGATCGCACTGAATGCGACTGCCAGCGCAATGGTGGGGAGCACCAGCAACGCGTCGTTCATCGTCCCCCTCCTCCGCCGGTGCGCGCCAGCAGCCGGCTGCCACCTTCGTCGAATGTCACGCGGTATTTCCCAGAGTGGACGAGGTCCGCGACGAGGCGGTCGGTCCAGCCGGCCCGGAGCCCGTAGTAGATCTGCCCGTAGTTGTCCTGCGAGGGAATGACCACCAGGTAGTCCGGCGCGGTTTCCAGTACGCAGTCGGTCACCTGGATGTAGCGCGGGCAGGTGTCTTCGATCGAGGTCTGCGACACCACCCCGATCTTGTCGAAGCCCAGCGGTGTGGCGTCGGCGCTGAGCCCGCTGATCGTCTGGCCGGGCCTGGCCAGCCGGTAGGCCTCCGCCACCGTGGCGACGTCACTGCGGGTGTAGCTGAGGTAGGCGTCGCCGCCGCCTCGGGCAGTGATCGTCGCCACGCCCAGCAACGTCAGCACGAGCCCGACGACCACGGGCCCGGCCTGGGGGAACCGGTGCGTCACTCGCGTCGTCGTGGCCAGCGCTCCCGGGGCAGCGCGCACGCCGAGCGCCGCGTCGAGCCCACCCGCGGCGAGCAGGGCGGCGAACGGCAGTGCGAACAGGTAGCAGCGGACGAAGACCTCGCCGCCGTAGGACTGGAGCACGGCCATCGCCAGGGGAGCGGCCGCGAGCGCCACCAGGGGCAGAGAGTGCAGGCCTCGGCGGTGCCGCACCCACCAGCCGCCCAGCGCCAAAGCGCCGACGGCCCCGGTCAGCGCCACGCGGACGACCAGGATGGCCGTGCGTCCCGCGTCGCCGGTGAACCGGCCGGTGATGCCCTGGTCCACCGAGGAAGTCACGTGCCCGACGTCGCCGATCACCATGTGCAGCTGGCCCTGCCAGAAATCCTTGGCGCCCAGGGAGAACCACACCAGCGCGGGTACCAGGACCAGCCACGGCAGCCAGCCCGGCCAGAGCCGCCGGGTCAGCGCCATGACGAGGAGTAGCCCCGCCAGCACGAAAGGCGTCAGCTGGTGCGTGGGCGCGAGCGCCAGGGCGAAGATTAGGATCAGCCCGTGTACGGCCAAGCGTTCGCGCGGCAGGTTCGCCGGCGGAAGGCGGCCGCCCGGGCGGGACCGCACCGAATGGGCAAGGCCCGGGCGCACCAGGTACCGGACGGTCAGCGCCAGCGCGGCGAGCATGATCAGGTAGCCGGCAGCCTGAGGCGACAGGTAGTCCTGCTCCGTCCACTCGGCCAGCAGGAAGATCCAGGTCGCGAGCCACCCGGCGCGCCCGTTGCCGAAGACCGCGGCGGCGAGTGCGCGCATCCCGAGCACCGCGGCACCGGCGAAGAACGTCGGCGCCCACTGCAGGAGCGGGGACGCGTCCGGTTGGCCGCTCGCCTTGGTCAGGAACGCGATCAAGGAGAAGAATCCTGGCCACGAGAACCGCGCGTCGTAGCCCTGCAGCGCGTGCCCGTTCTCGGCAATGTAGCGCGCGAAACCGGTGTGCAGCCAGGACACCGTCAGCCGGGCCGTTTGTTCGGTCGCCGGCTGCAGGCCGTAGACGAGCACTACGCCCAGCGTGGTGACGCACGCCAGCACCCGCGGTCGCGGACGCCGCCGGACCAGTTCGAGCACCACCGCGGCGACGAGTACGGGGTAGGACGCCAGCAGCACCGGTGACAGAGCGGTGATCAAACCGAGGCTGCCGAGCTGTGTCGGCAGTACCGGATGCAGCCCCAGCAGCCACAGCAGGGCGGCGAGGAGGGCGAGTAGGGGGCTCAGCGCGTCGCGCCACTGCCACTCGGGGCTGTCTGGGACGGAATCGTGCGTCAGCGTTTCGAGGTCGGCTCTGGACCGCCGGAACCCCGGAAGCGCCAGGGCGAGTCTCGTCACCGCGCCGCCCCTGCGGTACGGGGCGCGAAGAGCGGCCACAGCAGCGCCAAGAACGTGGCGACCGCGACCACGACGAACCCCACCGTCGGGTGCCACCAGTTCGTCGAGACCATGACCTGCGCGAGCAGCAATGTCCCCGACACGCCGATCGCAATCGCGGTGATCCACTCCAGGGCGCGGGTGGCGAGCCGCACGTGGACGGCCACCGCCCACCCCGGTGCCAGGAGCACGAACGCGACGTCCAGGTAAAGCCGCACTTCGCTGGTCACCTCGAAGGCAGCCAGCAGCAGGACGGCCGTGGTCAGGACGAGCAGGACCGCGGCCACCGCTCGCCGCTCGTTCAGGGGCATCGCGACCACCTGGACCGCCCGCGCCATGCGCTGCGCGCGAGTGCCGCCGGCCCCGAGGCCAGGCCGGTGAGCTGCTCCAGCAGCAGCCGTGCGCCCGGTCCGGCCGAGCCGCCGTCCCGTGGCGAGGATCGCGCGAGCAGGATCCGGCGGACACTGCTGGGCACCACCGCGGCGATCGCCCCGGCGTCCCCAGGCCGGTGCAGCAGGTGGCGGACGAACATCGCCGACAACCCGATGCTGTAGGCGTGCAAGCGATCGCGCAGCTCAGCCCATTCCGCGCCGTGCTCGTGCCACGCCACTGCGTGCGGCGTATAGACGATGGAGCCACCGGCGCGCGCGAGCCGCAGGAACAGTTCGAGGTCCTCGCCGGCGCGGGTGGGAGTACCCGGGCCGAGCAGTGGATCGAACCCGCCGAGGCCGGCCAAGGTGGAACGGCGCCAGAGCGCGCAGCCGCCGGGACCGAACTGCCCGGGGGTGAACGGGTTCTGCGAGCTGCCGCCCGAGAGGCCCGGACCGAACACCTGGCGGTGCGCGCCTCGGCCGAAACCCTTCAGCTGCTCGAACTTCCGCTGGGCGGGAGTGTCCAGCGAGGTCGGCAGAACCAGGCTGGTCGCGCAGTCGACGGCCTCGTCGGCGAGTTCGGCCACCAGGTTCGCGAGCCACCACCGGTCGACCTCGATGTCGTCGTCGACGAAGGCGACCAGCGGCCCGCTCGCCTCGGCCAGGCCGGTGTTGCGGGCTCGGCTGACACCGGGCTGGGCTTCGGCGAGGTACCGGGTCCGCGGGTCGCTCGAGGCGAGTTCGACCAGCGCGGCGGCTTCGGCCGCGTGCGGCCGGTTGTCGACCAGCAGAACTTCCAGGTCCGGGTAGTCGGTCGCCAGCAACGATTTCACGCATCGGCGGACCGTGTCGGCGCGGTCGGCCGTCGGTACTACGACGCTCACCTTCGGGGTCCACGCGCCCGGTTCGGGCCGTGTCGGCGGAGCGGCGAGGCGAAGGTCCCTGGAGTTCATGCGCGTACCGGTGACGGGCAACCGGAGCAGGTCCAACGTCCAGCGCCCGTCACGCACGAGCACCTGCGCGTCGCGGTAGACGGTCCCGGGGTCCGCGGGAACCGGCAGTGTCGTCGTCCCGTGGCGGATGTCGAGTTCGGTGACCGCCGTCGCGGGCGCGGTGACGGCGGCCTCGGCGGCAGGCGCCGTACCGCGTCGTCGCCGGGCCGACTCGCGCAGGTAGCCGCCGGCCGTGGCCAGGAGGGCGGTGGCGATCGCGATGATCGCCTTGCCCGCGTTCGCCGGTCGCCCTCGTGCGGCCTGGACCAGCTCGTGTCCCACGGAGGCCGGGAGCACGCGCGCGACATAGCGGCGCTCGACGGCGAGCGCGGGTCCGGTACCGGCCAGCCGGCTCACTGCGGCTTTGGAGACTCCTTCGGACCAGCTGCGGCGGCGCAGGTAAGACCAGGTCAGCCGGTCCACGCTGACGTGGTGGGTCACGGTCGCGCGCGGTTCGAATAGGATGCGCGCCCGCGGCAACTGCCGGCGGGCGCGGATGCACAACTCGGTTTCCTCGCACCCGAGGGGAAGCGCACCCACCCGGCCCACCCGGGTGGAGAAACCGCCGATCACCTCGAACACGGTGCGGCGAAAGGACATGGTGCAGCCCATGACATTGCGCACCTCCGCGAGTGCGGTGGGCAAGCCGGTGTAGGTGCACCCCACCACCCAGTCCAGCACCCCGGTGGACGGCAGCCAGCCGGGACGGCCGGACCCGGCCGGCCACTGTGGACGAGCCGCACCACCCACGGCGACGACATCCGGATCCGCGTAGGACGCCAGCAGGTGCGCCAGCCAGCCGGGCAGGGCCGCGGCGTCGTCGTCGAGGAACGCGACGACGTCTCCGACGCTGTGGTCGATCCCGGTGTTGCGGGCACCGGACAGGCCGCGCGGGCCTTCGTTGTCGAGAACTCTGATTCCGGACAGTTCGGCGCGGGCGCGGCGCGCGAGCTCCGGGTTGTGGTCGACCACCAGCAGCACCTCCAGCGGAGCCGGGGTTTGCGCGGCGGCTGAGGCAAGCGCGGCGCGGATCGTGTGCCACCGCGCGGTCGTGTAAGCGCAGACGACGACCGATGCCGCAGGTGCGCGCTCGCGGTCTTCCCCCGACAAGGCCATCACGCGATCTCCTGTGCGGTCACGTCGCCGGTACCGGAGAGGCCCGATTCCTTCCGAGCCCGATACCGCCGGTGTTCCGCGAAGATGGTGCGAAGGATCCGGACGCCGTCGGTAAACGTACGCAGGTTGGTCTCGCCGAAGATGCGGTTCCGTTCGTAGCTGGGAACCTCGGCGACCTTGAGCCCCGCTGCGACCACTCGGCAGTTCAGCACGGTCTCGATCTCGAAACCGTCACCCCAGAAGCCTCCCGAAGCGAGGGCGGGCACGGCGGTCGGGGGCAACTTGAGCTGGGGCACGATGTCTCGCCAGAACGCGTTGTAGCCGTAACAGAGATCGGTGAAGCTCGTGTGGTACAGAATATTGGTCAACCCGTTCAGCGCGGCGTTACCGGCTCGGCGCAACGCGGTGATGTCGTCGCTGCCGCCGTGCCGGTGGAACCGGGTCCCCTTCGCGAAGTCGGCGCCCCGAACCAAGGTCTCCACGAAGGCGGGGATCTCCGCCGGATCGGCTGACCCGTCGGCGTCGAACATCACGATGATGTCCCCGCAGGCGGCCTCGAAACCACACGCCAGTGCGTTTCCTTTCCCGCGCCGCGTCTGCGTCAGCGTCACGATCGAGGGCAGCACCTTGCGCGCGACCTCGACGGTCTGGTCCACCGAATGCCCGTCCACCAGCACAACCTCGTCGACTTCGGGCAGTTCCGGAAGGATCACTTCCAGATTGCGTGCCTCGTTGCGCGCCGGAATCACAATGCTGATCTTCGGATTCGCGCACCGTTCCATCGAACGCCCCTCTTCCCGATTCATTCGGCGCTGATCCATTGCGTTAAGTTACCCCAGATTTAAGGTGATATACGGGTGTCGTACACCGATTGGTGACCGTTACGGTGAAAAAGAAATGGCGGCCGGGAGTGGTAACGATTCACGGGAAGCGCGAGTGGCTCATGCGACGATCACGGTGCCCTGGCGGGCACGAGGGCTGCGCAGGTCAGGTCGCATATTTCGGAGTCCTGCTCGAAGTTTGTATTGGAGGCAATCCCAGACCGTGCGCTCGTGGCCACACGCCGTACGGGCAAACGATGCTCATATGCCCGAATCGTCAAGGCTTGAATGTTATGCGGCCGTAACCTCGAGCCTGGCAATTTTTCAACCTCGTGCGCCGGCCGTGGGCGATCAGCGGCGAGGAGTGATCAGCATTCCATATGCCGGCAAGGGTGCGCTTTGTCCCGGTGGGATCAATTCGCCGGCGGTGAGGTTGACGGTGAGCACTTCCCGGTCCGCGATGATCTTCAGAACCGTGCCGGCCGGCGAATAGTCGATCGTCGTCCGGGTGTCTACATTGGCCGCGAGCCAGGTCCAGGCCACCGAGAGGGGCAGCAGCGCGGCATCGGAGTTCGCCGTGGGCGTCGTCCACAATGCCGCGCTGGGCACGTCGGCCGAAGCCTGTGGCTGCCACAGCAGCAGCCGGGCGGCCCCACCGCGCAGCGCCTGGGCGACCGCGGCCACGCTCAATGCGGCCGGCGCAGGGCTTTCCTGTGACCACTGCGGACCGCCGGGCTGCGTGGGGTAGAACTCCGCCCACCACACCGGAAGGCCGACTCGGACTCGAAGCCACCTGCTGACCGTGCCGAACATCGCCGTAGCGCGGAACGCGTCGGTGGTGAGGCCGGCGTCCCGGGTGCCGCTCGACCCGTCCACGACGAGGAAATCCGCGCCGTGCTTGTGCGCGTTCCAGTAATCGATCACGTCGAGCGCGCGTTGGTCGACCACGCCCCACGGACCGGACAGAGCCGAGGGCGCCGAGGTTCCCGCCGCCGACCAGGTGTCGAGAACCACGTACGGTCCACCGACCAGTGCATCCGGGCGCACCTTCTTCACGGCGTCGTAGATCATGTTGTAGATCTCGGTGTACGCCTCGTAGTCCCAGCGGTTCGCGGCCTCGTCGTACAGGCCTTTCAGCTCGCTCCAGACCTGGAAGTACCGCACCTGCGGGTAGCGCGCCGCCGCGGTGGCGGCGAGTGCTGCGAAGTCCCCGTAGTGCGCACGGGTGGGTGCGGTGTTCAGCCGGCTCCAGTCGGTGGTGCCGGCTGAACCGCCCTTCATCCAGTCCGGCGCGCCGGCGAGGGTGAGAACGGGTACGCCGCGGGTTTGCTTGATCAGGTTCATCCGCTGGTCCAAGGAGGTCCAGTCGAACACCCCTGGCGAGGGTTCGGGGTTGTCCGCACCCCAGCCCATCAGGTATTGGTTCTGGAGCATCGGGTGGCGGGCGAGGGTCGTGGTCGCGGCGATCACTTGGCCCGCGGGGTAGTCGTCCGCGCTGTCCTGGGTGTGGGTCACTCCCACGACGGGTTCCGGCGCCGGGATTCCAGTGCTCGAAGTGGGGGAGCAGCCGGTGAGCGCCGCGGCGAGCAGAACCGCGACCACGCCGGCGATCCGGGCGCGGTTCATCGGAGGAACCACGGCGCGGTCCGGGCTTCGCCCGTGGCCAGGGCATCGGACAGGGAGCGTCCGCGAAGCCCGCGTTCGCCGAGTCCGGTCAACACGCGCCCGACCAGGTCACCGCGATCGAACGCGGGCCGCGGACCGTCGTCTGCACCGTCTTCCGGCCCGGCGTGCCCGTCGTGGGCCAGGAGTACCGCACCGGGTCCGAGCCCGCGCAACGCCTGGGTGGCGAGGAGTTCGGGCGGCTGGTCGAGCCAGTCCCAGGCGCAGGGTCCCCAGAGGACGGACGTGAGTCCCTGCCTGCGGGCTGCGCGCCAGACCGCGGGCGTCTGCGCACCGTAGGGAGGCCGGAACCATCGGACCGGGGTGCCGAGGAGGTCCTCGAGCTCGGCCGTGGCGGAGGCGAGCAGCGTGCGCACGATGGCGGACGGGAGCCGCGACAGCCTCCGGTGGTCCATCCCGTGCAGGCCGATCTCGTGGCCGCCGGCCAGCACGTCGCGCACCAGGGAGCGGTGCCGCCGGGCGCGGTCGACGAGCACGAAGAACGTGGCCGTGGCGGCGTGGTCCGACAGCGCCGAGAGCACGCGGTCGGTCCCCCCGGGTTCGGGCCCGTCGTCGAACGTCAGGACGACCTCCGGTGCCTGCGTGCGGACGGCGATGACCGACCCGACGGGACGGGTCAGTGGCCCGGCGAGTTCGAGAGCGCGCCGGCGCGCCGCGGCGAGAGTGCCCCCGGCTTCGGGGATCGCCGGTGTCCGGTTCCGCTGTGGACGGTCGCGACGGTCGCCGCGCCTATTCCCCGGGTCAGGGACGCCAGACATCGCTGATCGGTTTCGTGTCGGTGGCGTGGCCCAGTGCGGGCAGGCGGTACATGGCTTCCAGCGTTCGCAGCAACCGGTAGTGGTTCACCGGCTCCGCGTACGTGCCCGGCCGGATCATCGGGCCGGCCAGGCTCAGCGGTATCCCGTTCGTCGCCGAGGCGTCTTCGGCCTCGTCGAACGTCACCACGAGCAGGCTGTTGTGCGTGGTGGCCCAGCTCGTATATGCGCTCAGGTGCGCCCGGAGCCAGGCATCGGCCGTGACGGTGTCGCAGTCGTGCATGTCGTGGCACAAGTTCGGGATCACGAACGACACGGTGGGCAGTCTCGTGTAGTCCGGTCCGAACGCGGTGAACGGCCGGTTCGCCGCGGCGGGGATCGTGGTGAAGTCCACCCAGGGTGCGTGCCAGCGCACGTAGTCGCCGGATCGGCAGCCGGGGTAGCCGGCGTCGGGCAGGTCTTCGGCGAACGCTCCGAAGCCGTAACCCGCGTCGATCAGCTGGCGGGCCAGGTTCGGACCGGTGAACGTGTGCGGGCAGGAGTCGTCGGTGACGCCCTGTGGGTCGCCGGAGAACAGCGCGAGGTAGTTCGGTTGGCTCGGGTGGGTGATGGCGGTGGCGCTCGTGAAGCGGGCGCCCGCGGCGGCGAGCTCGTTGAGGTACGGCGCCTGGCTGTTGCGTGACACCTGCTCGATCCCGTGGTTCTCCAAGACCACCACGACCACGTGGCTGGGTCGCGGCACGGCGGCGTTCGCCCCGGCGGCGGTGTCGGGTGCGGTGGTCGGTGTGCCCGTGGCAGGACCGTCCGAGGTGGAGGGTGCGCACGCGGCGGCCGCGAACACCGCTGCGAGGAACAGGCACGTCCTCACTCGGCTACCGGCGCTCATCCGAGCGCTTCTTTCGATCGGGTCGCCTGGTTGCGCCATCGCCACACCACGCCGACGGCGCCGATGGCCACCAGGCATTGCACGATCAAGAAGCCCACGCCGACCAGGTTCAGGTGCGTTATGGGAACCACGGCGACCACGCCGATCACCCCGAGCGCGCTACTGCCTTCGAGCGCGGCGACCAGCCGCCCGCGTCCGTGGGCGATACCGGCCGCGACCACCAGGGTGATGAGCAGTCTCGGTATGCAGCCGAGCATGACCAGGCGCAGCAACCACGCGCCCTGGTCGGCGTAGGACTGTCCGAACACCGACAGCAGCGGGTGCGCGAGGGCGACCGCGAGGAGCAGCGCCGGGATGAAGACCATCGCGAGTTTGCGGCATCCGATTCCGAAGAGTTCGCGGGTGCGGTGGGGTTCGTGCGCGATCCGGACGATGATCGACTGGGAGAAGCTGGTCGCGGCGTAGTCCACGGTGTTCCCGGCCATCCACACCAGGAAGAAGACCGCGCCCGTCGCCGGGCCGAACCGCCCGATCACCAGCAACGGCACAAGGTCCGTCAGCACGCCGCCGGTCACCTTCGCCGGATACGTCGGCGCGAGCAGCCGCAGCACCTCGCGCCGGTCCGGGAGCACCGGGGTCCGCTGCGCCAGGGAGGCTTCCGGTTCGCGGGTGAGTACCCGGTAGAGCACGACGGAGATCACCCCCACCCCAGCGACGGCCGGGACGATCCACGACAGCAGAATGCCGGTGGCGCCGAGCGCGGGTCCGGCGAGTGCGAGGATGCCGACGCGCGCGAGGCCGATCGTGGCGTTCTCGTAGGGCACCCAGCGGGCCCGGCCCAGCGAAACCAGCACGGCGTCCTGGAACTGGAAGAGCGCCCAGGCCACTGCGGCGAACAGGAACGCGGCGGTGCTGAACCGGGGAAGACTCTCGGTGATCTCGTCGCCGGTGGGCAGCAGGAGCACGACAACCGCCGCCACCACGGATCCGGCGAGCACGAGGCCGTAGCAGCGGGCGATGAGCCTAGTGCGGCGGACGCCGGCGCGGGGAACCCAGCGCATCAGGGCGGCGCCCAGTCCCAGGTCGCCGAGGCCGGCCACCAGAAGGAACCCGGACACGAACGCCGAGGCGTGCCCGACCTCGTCCTGGGGCAGCAGGCGGGCGGCCACGACCCACGCCGCGACGCCGACGAGTGAGGTCAGCACGGCGCCGACGACCAGCGACGCGCCGTCGCGGACCATGGTCTGCTCGGAGTTGCGGCCGGCTCGCCGTCTCGCCCAGGCGCCGGACGCCGGACCGGCGCTCACGCGAGCTCCCTGCCGACGGTGCGCAGCACCGCGATGACGTTGCGGCGCAACCAGATCGGGTTTGCGCCGTAGCGCGAGGACTTCGCGAGATTGGCCGAGACCATGTGCAGCCATCCCAGCAGCACGAGCGTGCGAACGGGTACCGGATCGCCACCCAGCGTGCTTCGGTGGTGCAGCACCTCGGCGAGTGCGGGCGCTGCACCCGGAGCGAGCCAGGTGGAGACCACCGCGCCGAGCTCCCGCCCGGTCGCCGCCGTCGCCGTGGCCAGTACGAGGCCGGCCACGTCGACGGCGACGAGCCCGGCGCTGGTCGCCTGCCCCCAGTCGACGACGCCGGTGACCTGATCGTCGGCGTTGATGAGCACGTTGTCGGCACTGAAATCGCCGTGAACCCATCCCACGGGCAGGCGCCGGTCCCGCAGTCCCGCCGAGAGCTCGGCCACAAGCTGGTCGATCGCGGATCCGGTGCGTTTCGCGACCGCCGCACGCACCAGTTCCGCCGGCGCGGTGACGTGCTGTCGGACCAGGCGCTCGTCGACCCGGGTCAGTTCCGCGGTGCACTGGTGCAGTCCTCCGAGGGTGGCGAGCGCCGCAGCGGCGAACCGGTTGCGTCCTGCCGGATCGGCTACGCGGGCGCGCGCGTCCGCGCCGGGCAGCAGTTGCTGGATGCTGTACGAGGCGCCCAGTGCGTTCCCGACGTCGTACGCGGCCGGCACCAGGTGCCGCCAGCCGTCCAGCCGGCGATCTTCGTGCAGCCGGCACAGCGCGCTCACCTCGTGAAGGAGCGCTTTTCGTCCCTGCTCGGTGTCGGCGACCTTGAGCAGCGCGGCCGGGCGGTCGCCGGGGCCGACCGACGCGATCGCGGAGTCCGAGAGCCCGCGCAACCGCTGCTGCAGGCACCACGACCGGGACCTGAGTGCAGTCGGGGCGATCCGGCGCAGCAAGCCCCGGCTTCGCAGGCCGGCGAGCGGGCCGACGATGGGCCGCGGCACCCACGCGGCACGCAGCAAAAGGATCATGCCTGCGAGGACGGATTGCCCGGCCAGCACGGCCAGCCCGACCCCTACGATGCCGAAGGTCGGCATCAGGACCAAGGCGAGGCCCACCACGAGCACCGACAGGGTCCCGAGGAGTGTGGCCACCACCCCGGTCCGCCGGAGCGCTCGAGCCTGGCTCACCGCGGCCGCGACGACGATGTTGGGCAACGCCGAGGCCGCCATCAGCGGCAGCACCCAGCGGCCTGCGTCGGCATAGCCGGGGCCGAGCAGTCGCAGCACCCAGGGCGCGGCCAGGACCAGCGCGGCGACCACCGGCAGGAGCAGGAACAACGACCGCCGTTCGACTCCTGCCCGGGCCTCGGCCACGCTCTCGGAGTCGAGCGCCGTGTGCGCGACCAGTGACTGTCCCATCGCCGCGGGGACCAGATACAGCGCGTAGGAGATCGTCCATGCTGCGGCGAAGGTCGCGGTCGGCCGGGCGCCGAGCACACCGAGCACGAGCACCGGCAGCAGCTGGGTGCACGCGAGCCAGCACGTCGCACCGACGAAATCACCGCCCAGGTAGCCGGCAAGCGCCCGCGGGGAAATCTGCTCGCCGGTGGTCGCTGTGCCTTCGTGCGCCGGCAGCGCACGCAGGAACAGGTACGCGGTGGTCGCGAGTACGGCCACCGCGGTGGCGGCCATCCACGACACGGTGATCCCGCCGTGGGGCAACGCCGCCGCGAGGGCCGCGAGCAATCCGAGCTTCACGACGGAGAACACCAGGTTCTCGACGGGGACCACCCGCGCCCGGCCGACGGCGGTCAGCACCCCGTCCTGCATCACGAAGATCGCCCAGACCGCGCAGGCGGCCGCGCACCCGGCGACCGCGATCGGACCGTGTAGGAGCTCTGCAAGGCCCGGCGACCACCAGCGGATGCCGAGCGCGAAGCCCAGACCGGCCAGACCCGCCAGCCCGCCGCCGACGAGGTACGCCAGGGCCACCAGCCGGCGTGCCCGTGGTCCGGCGACCGGGACGAACCGGATGAGCAGGTTCATCAGGTTCAGCTGCGCCACCCCGGCCAGGAACATGATCGCGAAGACCAGTGCCGAATTTCGGCCGAGGACGGCCTGGTCGTAGCTGTGCGCGGCGACGATCCAGAACACCAGGCCGATCCCGGAGGTCAGCGCCGAGCTCAGGACCAGCGCGTAGCCATGGCCATACAGGGAGCGGCGGGGAGGTGCCCCGCGCGCGGAGGTCGCTCGCTCTGGCTGCCCGTGCACCGCGGTCGTCATTCGGTGCTCACCGCCGCCCTCGATAGACACCGGACAACGGCGACAGGCAGCCCCCGCGCGCCCGCGTTGGACGCGTCGAGCAGGGTCAGCAACGTGCGGGTGCGCGCGGTGTGGGCCGGCGGGCGGCACCTCTCGCAGGCGCCCGGACGATGCCCGATCAACAGTGCCGCAGCCTGCGCGGCCCCCGCGGCGTACCGCCTCCGCAGCACCGGCACCCCGGACGCGCGCACCTGCTCGTCCGCGTTGCCGGGTGCGTAGGCGACGGTCGCAGCCTCCAACATCGGCAGGTCCGCCGCGGTGTCCCCGACCGCCCACGCCACCGCGTCGGCCCCGAGCCGAGCCGTGAGGGCGGCCAGCCCCGTGCCCTTGTCCACCGCAGCGGCGACGAAATCGGTCTGACCGTCGCCCGCGACCACGCGCAGGTGCGAGGCAGCGCCTCCCGCCTGCTCCAGGACGCGTTCGACCGCCGCCGCGGGCAGCGCCCGGTGAAAACCGCCGGAGCCGCGGCGGTAGGCGCGGACGATGCGTCGGTAGTCCGCATCCAGGACCACGTCGGTCCGGGCCGCCAGGATTTCCCGGACCCGGGCGACCGCGTCGACGCCCTGCCTGGGGACGAGATCATGCGCCGCTCCGTCGTGGAAGACGACCGATCCGTACTCGGCGACGCCACCCGCCAATCCGTAGGATGTGCACCGCTCGCGGACCTCGTCCAAGCATCGGCCGGTGACCAGGACCGGCCGGAAGCCGTGGGCCAGCAGCGCACGCAGGGTGAGTGCGGCGGTCGGAGTGGCCATGGCGAACCCGAGCGCGTCCGATTCGAGCACCCCGTCCACATCGAGCGCGCACACCGCGCCGTCCTCAGCGGCGTGCACTCCGGCGAACAGCACTTCGCGCAGGTAGTGTTGGACGGCTCGTGCGCCGGCGCGGTGAACGGGCCGGCCCTCGCGTTCCCGGTCCCACAGGTGCACGAGCTCGTAGAGGAGGAACCGTTCGGGGTCGCACGGCATCTCCCGGCGCAGGGACTCCGCGAACGCGGGGTCCGCGCTGCCCGGATCGATTCCGGCGAGGTCGTACGCCGGGTCGTAGCAGGCTAGATCGGTGTTGGCGAAGTCGCGGACATCGGCGTCCACTTTGTACAGCCTGGTGGCACCCCGGAACCAGTGGTCCAGGCCGGTTGCGCCGTCCACCACAGAGGGCTCGGCCACCTCGCACAGCCGGCGGATCAAGGGATCGAGCAGTACGGGCCGCAGCACCACGCCGGCGCGGCCGTAGCTGCGTTGCAGCACCCGGCTCGCCGCCTCCCACGCCGGTTGCCGGCCGGCCAGCCCGGCGGCGTGATCGGCTCCCGCAGGCAGGGCGGCCGCGCGATCGCGGACGTAGCCGGCCAGTCGTTCCGCGTCGGCCGGGCCGGCAGCCCGGAGCCGCTGCTCGGTCGGCAACCAGTCACGGAACACGATCCCGTCGAGGAAGCCGTAGGTGCGCGGCAAGTGGTCGGACACTGCGTGCGCGACGGCGAGCGCATGCCTCCCGAAGAACCCGAGCCCGGCCCCGGCCGCCACGATGCGCCGGGGTTCGCCGTCCGGCAACCCGACGTCGAACACGGCACGGGCGTGCTCTCTCCCGCGGGACACCCCGGTCTGCGGGACCGGGCTGACCGAATGAACCGGACGGCCCAGCAGCGCGGACATCGACCGCACCACGGCCTCGGTCTCGAGCCGGTCGTGGATCGCCCACTCGCGATAGGGCAACGTGACCGAGTCGTAGCGTCCCAAGGTGGCCGGCGGTGTGTCGGAGAACAGGGGGAGCAGCAGCGTGACAGCGCTTTCCGGCACGCCGGCCCTGCAGACGGCCGACGCGACGTCGGCAACCGACTGCCCGGTCTCGGGCGGGTCGTCGACCACGGCGATCCTGCCTCCGCGCCACGAGGCTGACCGCACGAGCGCGCGCAACGGCGGCCGCAGCCGGTGGCCCGGTCGCACCGTCTCGGCGTGCACCTCCCGGAAGCCGGCGTCGCGCAGCGCCGCGGCGACCAGCGGTGCGAGGTAGTTGCCCGAAGTGCGCACCCCCAGGACGACAATTGGCCGTCCGCGGTCCGAATACCGCAGCCGCAGCCGAGTCGCGAGTGCGACCATATCGGCTGGTTCCTGGTCGAAACTCCGGAAACACGACGGAATCCGCAGGACCGCACCGGCGAGGTTGCGGTCGAGCGAGGGGAGGGAACCGCGCAGGCGGACAGCAGCGGTCGCCCACGAATCGAACGCGGCCTCCGATGGGTCGGTGACCACTTGCAGGGCGACCGCGTCGCGCAATATCGCCGCCGTGTCCCGCCAGCGGACCGCCCGCCGCTCGGCGGCCCGTGACGATGTCGCTATTTCAAGGGCGGTGGCGATCTTGCCCAGCAGATCGGGGACGACCGCGGCTGTGCCCCGGTCACGCAGGTACGAGGCGGCGCGGTGCACGGCGAAAGCGTCCCGCTGGAGGTGGTCTTCCACGATCTGCACCGCGGCGGCGGCGAGCAGGTAGGCGTCGAGGACGTCCTGTGCGGCCACGCGATCTATCAGCCGGTGCACGATTTCGGTCAAGTCGGAGAGCAGATCGGCCACGACGAGCGGATCACCGTCGAAGATCGGTTTCTCGCCGTGAGAATGCCTCATCGAAGAGCCCTCCAGCATGGTGTTCGCGGCCTGTGTGCACAGATTCGCCGCGTATTCGCGGCATCACCTCATCATCGGTAATTCGCTGAGCCGGTTGGCGCTGTTACAGCGGAAGTGTCGATCTTAGTGACTTGTCGGGGCAGAAATTTCAACGATCTTGTGTAACCCTTGCACCGAATCGGACGAATTACCAGGTACGCAACCTGCGGGCAACGGCCGCGGGTGAGGAGCGAACGGGGCCGGGTCATGGATAGGAAAGGTGTGAAAAATCTGTCGGATGGGCAGGTGGACGTACCGGCAGCCGACAGTTTGGTGAAAATGATCAGCCCAGCTCCCCGCGCGGAGTGGGTGGCGATCATGCGCAGTGATCCGTACGCTCTGGAGAGCCAATCTCCGGAATGGGCTGATGCGATGTGCGATGCCCATCGACTGCGAGATGTGAGCAGGCTGTATGAAACGGCCGGAGGACGCACGCTAATTCTGCCCATGCTCCGGCGTCCGCTGGCGGCCGCGTTCCTCACGGCGGAGCAGTCCAATCCGCCGGCGTGCGGGCTGGGTGGGATCCTCGCTGCGGGTGGGGTGCAGGTCGGGGAGGTCAACGCCGTGCTCGAGGACCTGGCGAAGCGGCGTGTTGTGGTCCAGTCCGTGTCGCCTGGCCCGCTCGAGGTGGACGCGTGGCGCGACGCGCATCACCCGCGAGCTCTCGTCCATCCGCACCACGTGCACTTGCTCGACCTGCAGGGTGGCTGGGACGAGGTGTGGGCGCAGCGGTTCACCAAGAACTCCCGGCGTGGTGTCCGGACAGCGGAGCGCAAGGGCGTCACGGTGGAACGCGGCACCGGGGGCGAGCTCGTTCCGGAGTTCTACGCACTGATGGAACGTGCGGTCCTGCGGTGGGCGCGCCAGCAGCACGAGCCGACGTGGCTCGCGAGGCGACGGCTTCACCGGCGGGATCCGCGTGAGAAGTTCGAGGCGATCGGACGCCGCCTGGGCGAGGGCTTCCAGGTGTGGGTGGCCCGCGTCGACGACCGGCCCGCCGCGGCCTGCCTTGTGGTACGGGGTGTCAACGCGCACGACTTCCGTGGGGTCATGGATGAACGACTGAAGAGCTACCGGGCCACTGACCTGATTCAGGCTCGGGCCATCCAGGACGCGTGCGAGGCCGGGTGCCGCTACTACTACCTCGGAGAATCGGGCACCGGGACACTCGGCCAGTTCAAGGAACGATTCGGCGCGCGCCGAATCGTCTCCCCGGAGTTCCGTTTTGAACGGCTGCCGGTCACCAGGGTCGAACGGGGAATCAAAACGGCGGTCAAGAAGATGATCGGGTTTCAGGACTGATACCCGGTGGTGCGCGCCTTGTCCCGCGCCGTGTCGCCCTTGGCTCTCTCCTCATCGCCGCCGAAGGTGAACTGGACGAAGGACAACAGGAGTTGCCGCTTTTTGCGTACGCCGCGGTGCGCTTCCACTGCGAGCCAACCGCATCCATTGTCGCCGAACTGGGCGACAAGGCGGGGGCACTCAGCCACCCGAGGTGAATTTCGTCCGGTTCAGGCCCTGATGCGACATTCTTTCGGGGCATGGGGATTGTCCGGGGGGGGCACGGTTCACCTGGCCTGGGTGAGGCCGACGTGGGCTGTCGTCTGGACACTGCCCGGGTGGGGAGGTCTGGGCGGAGATCAGTGCTGAAGCAGGACGCCCGTGGTACGCGGCGCGTTGTGCACGCCGCTGATCTGTGCATCGCAGCGTGGGGGCCGACGCGGGAGGCGTGTCTGGCGGAAGCAGTGCGGGCGCTGGTGGAGAGTTTTGTCCACGCACGGCCTGCGGGTGGGTCCGCGGCGTGGTCGTTCGAGGCCAGCGGGCCGACGGATGGTTCGGTCCTGGTTGCGCTGCTCGACGGGGTTATCGCCATGATGCGGATGCGGAGCCTGATTCCGGTCACGGTGGAGGGGGTCGGCGTGGACGGCTCGATGGTGCGGCTGCGCTGCCGGACGGCCGACCTCGCCGCCGTCATCCCGGTGGGGGCGATCCCGAAGGGTCTGTCGCGGCGGGAGGTTCGGTGCGAGCGCGCCGGAGGCGGTTGGCGGTGCGCTGCTCGGATCGATGTTTGAGTCGCCGTGAGGCCAGGTGATTCCTCGCCTCCGGGGCCCGGGCACCTTCACCCCGGTACAACGTCGGCGGTACCTGCCGGATGACGGTGGGTTGCATCGTCATCGCCACCCATCGGCGGGTCTGCCGCGTGCGGTTCCTGGGTTCTCCCGCGATAAGCTGACGTGGAGACCTTGTCAACATGAGTTGACGACGAAGGAAAAATGAGTTGAGCGCGATCGATCTCGGCCAGTCGGTGATCCTGGGGATCGTGGAAGGCCTGACCGAGTTCCTGCCCGTGTCTTCCACTGGGCATCTGAAGATCGCCGAGGGGCTGCTCGGCATCCCGGTCGACGATCAGTCGGTGGTCGGGTTCACCGCGGTGATCCAGGTCGGTGCCATCGCCGCGGTGCTGGTGTACTTTTTCCGCGACATCGTGCGGTTCGCCGCGGCGTGGGGGCGCGGGCTGGTCAACTCGCGGGCGCGTCAGGAACACGACTACAAGTTCGCCTGGTGGGTCATCTTGGCCACGATCCCGATCGTTGTCGCCGGGTTGCTGTTCCAGTCGCTGGTGAAGGGGCCGCTCGCGTCGTTGTGGGTCGTCGCGATCTCGCTGCTCGCCGGCAGCGCGATCATGTGGGCGGCGGATCGGTTCGGGACGGGTAAACGTGGTGAGGCCGAGTCCACGTTCGCGGACGCGATGTTGGTCGGTTCGTCGCAGATCCTTGCGCTGCTCTTCCCGGGTTTTTCCCGCTCCGGCGCGACGATCTCGACCGGGCTCTTGCGGGGCCTGGACCGGGTCGCGGCCACGCGGTTGTCGTTTTTCCTGTCGATCCCGGCGCTGACGGGCGCCGGGCTCTACGAGCTGAAGGACGCGCTCGGCGGCGGTGTCGAGGTGCTGCCGCTCGTGGTCGGGACGGTCGTGTCGTTCGTCGTGGCCTACGCCACGATCGCGTGGCTGCTGAAGTTCGTCGCGGGGCACACGTTCACGGCGTTCGTGATCTACCGCGTTGTCGTGGGGGTCGCGCTGCTGGCCGCACTGGGATCGGGCGTCCTGTCCGCCTGACCATCTCCGGGTCGCGCGAAGCCCTCTGCGGCGAGCGCTTCGCGTGCGGCGGCGGCGATGCTTTCGCCGTGGGCGAGCGGGTCGTTGAGGCTCCGCTCGCGCATGAGCGGAGCATCGCGAAGATCCCCGTCAGGCAACAGCTCCGCGACCCGCTGCACTGTATTCACCGCGTGCCACGCGGCCAGAGTCAACGGGTCAGGCGGTGGAGCGTCCTCGGCCAGCATCGACGGTCCGAGCTGCGCGGCCAGCCCGCCGGCCAGCTCGGAAAGCCGCGCCGCGTGCGGCAGCTGGGGTTCGGACATGGGTTCGTCTCCGGTGTGGCAGCGAGAAACCAGGTGGTCGCGGCAGTCTCACACGAGGCGGGCCAACGTCTGGCAAAACGCCTTACCGTCCGTTTACCTGTGCGGCCGGCGTTTGGCCGCACGGAGACGTTCCTGCCGCAAGGTACCGATCTCCGGCAGCGGCAGCGCGGAGGGTGTCGCGCCCAGGGCCCACGCCAGCAGCAGGTCGGCCAGCGCGGGGTTGCGGGCGAGGACGGGACCGTGCAGGTAGGTCGCCAGGACACGTCCGGTGAGCGCGCCCTCCGTGCCGTCCCCGTTGCCGATGCCGGCCCGGACCGGTCCGAGCGCGCGGCTGTCGTTGCCGACCTGCGTACGGCCGAGGTGATTCTCGAAACCGGTCAGGGGTTCGGTGCCGAGCCGATCGGCGACGTCGACGACGACCTCGCCGACCGCTCGCTTGCTACCCGGAGCGGTGACCGCGTCGAGCAGACCGAGACCGGTGTGGGGCACGCCGTCGGAAGTGGTGAACTTCGTGCCGAGCACCTGAAAGCCCGCGCACACCCCGAACACGACCGCGCCACGGGCCGCCGCGTGCTGCAATCCGGGATGGGTGCGGAGGTGGTTGACGGCGAGGGCTTGCGCGTCGTCTTCGCCGCCACCCAGCAGGTACAGATCGAGGGAAGACGGGACGGCGTCGCCGTGCCGGATGTCCAGGACGGTGGCGGTGGTGCCGCGCCACTGCAGCCGGCGCTGGAGGACCTGGGCGTTGCCGGCATCGCTGTAGGTGCCCAGGATGTCGGGCAGCACCAGGCCGATGCCCAGCGTGGAGTCAGCCATCGCCGAGCCTCTGGTGCGCGTCGCGGAACGCCGTGTAGTTCGCGACGAGCTCGACGGGACCAGGTGGCAGGGCGCTGACCGCGGTGAGTGGCCGTCGGCACAGGGTGTGCTGCACCTCGGCGTAGGTCAGGCGCACCGCGACGTCGGTCGCCCGCTCGCCGGCGGCCACGACGTGGCGCCCGCGCAGCTGCTCGAAGGGCACGTCCCACAGCCACGACGTGTCGCGTCCGTCGGCCTGGCCGCTGTTGACCGCGATCACCACGGAAGCCCACGGATCGATCAGCGGCAGGGTTTCGCGCCAGCCCGCGGGGTTTTTCGCCAGCAGGAGCCGCACGGCGTGTCCGCTCACGTCGGCGCGGCGGTAGCGGCCGGCGACGTCGTCGATCGTGCGCAGCCGGACCGCGGCGACGTTCGGCGACACGCCGAGGTGCTCGGCAGTGGCGACCGCGACGGCGGCGTTGGCGGCGTTCGCCCGGCCCGGCAACCGGAGGTCGAGTGTGACGCTCGTGCCGCGTGCGTTTTCCAAGGTGTTGCCGAGCAGAGTCCACAGTGGATCAGGCCGGGTCAGGCCGCACGTGCAGCACCAGCCGCTCGGGGTGTGGAGGACGGCTTGGCCACAGCGAGCGCAGGTCACCGCGTCGGCGTGCCAGTCCTGTCCCGCTCCGACCCAGAGCGGCCGCGTGGAGGCGAGCGCGGCCGAGGTGACGAGCGGGTCGTCGCAGTTGGCGATCACCGTCGTGCCCGGCAGCGCGGCGACGAGCGCCCGTAGCTCGCGCTCGATCGTGCGCACCTCGCCGACGCGGTCGAGCTGGTCGCGGCTGAGGTTGAGCAGGACCAGACACGCCGGGCGCACTTGCGCGGCGACGGCCGGGGCGTAGTTCTCGTCGATTTCGAGCACCGCGACGGGGGCGTGTGGTTTCGCCACCAGAGCGGCGGTGACCCCATCGGGCATGTTCGCCCCGTCGCCGTTTCGGGCGACCTCGCCCAGCGTCTCGAGAATCCGGCTGAGCATGAGCGCCGTGGTCGTCTTGCCGTTGGTGCCGGTCACCAGCACCACCGTCCGGTCCCGGGCAAGGTTCCGCAATGTGTCGGGGTCCAGCCGCAGAGCGACGCGCCCGCCGATGATGCCGCCCGACCCCAACCCCAGCAGACGGGAGACCGCCGCGGCAGATCGGGCGGCGGCGGCGGCAAACCGGGTCCGTGCCGGCAGCCGCCCCGGACCCGGGGACACTCGGGCTCGCCCGGTGAGCGCGGTTGGTGGACTCGGGCTCTCCACGGGAACTCCTTCACATGGTGGACGGATCGGGGCCACTTTCGTCGCAGTCTCCTGTGAGGACACTGAGCGCGCCCACAATCCGACGGTAGGCCGAGACAGCCCAGGGAACGGTTCGAGCAGGGTTAACCGATTGCTGTCTTAGTGATCCACAATGGATACGATTAACGGGATGCAAGAACTGTTGGCCTGCGTCTTACCCGGACCTTGGGTGGTGGGGGTTTGCCGAATCACTGAGAGGATCACGGTCCCTATGGGCCGAGCGTGGGCACCGTGCGCATGTCGCGCCGGGCTAGCGTCGACCCCCGCACCTCCCGGTGCGATCACCAGCACGTCATGACCGGCCGCGTGCAGCTCGCGCACCGTGGCCATCAGCCTCGTCACGGTGCCATCGGCGGAGCGCAGTCACGTCTCGGTCACCAAGGCGACGCGGATCCCGGATCTACCGGTTCCGCGGGGCGGAGGCGTTCGCGGCGAGACAGCCGACCAGCGCGGCGATCACGAGCAGCAGCACCAGTCTGACAGGCCCGGTGCCGAGGCCCACCCCGCCCCGGTCAGGCCCGACACCGAACCATTCCGCAAAGGACGCACCCAGCGGCCGCGTGAGGATATACGCGGCCCAGAAGGTGCCGACGCGACTCACTCCGGGGAACCGGGTCGCGATCGCCGGGAGGCGATGATCACGGCGAACCCGATCCCGGAGCCGAGATACCGGAGGTGCAACGTCGTCGCGGTCAGATCGCCGACGGCGGTGCCCAGCGCGAAGGTCGTGCCCGACGGCGAGCCAGTAGAAGAACTCACGGCGTGGCGTGCGGATCTCGTGGATCGACAGCGTCTTCTCGAACCGGTACCACAGCAGGAAGACCACGCCCAGCGCGACCGCGAAGACCGCCGTCGACACCGCGTACGGCACACCCAGGCCCACGTGGGCGACATCGGCCGCCATGGTGCCGAATGCTGCTGACCAGCAGCACGCTCGTCCAGTACAGCGCCGGGCCGTACGAGCGGGCGCGAAACTGCGCGACGAGGGACACGGCCAGCGCCAGGCCCGCCACCGCCACCGCGATCACCGGGTCGATCAGGTGCGCGAGGAAGTCGCTCGTGGTCTCCCCGACACCGGTCGTGAGTACCTTGATGATCCAGAAGAGGCCGGTGACCGCCGGGACCTTCGAGGCTCCGCGCTCGCGGGTGTGGCGCGCACCGACGCTCAGTTCCGCTGTCGTCAGGGGAAATTATCGCATTCCCCGGTGGCGCCGGTGCGATCGGAATGAATGTCCGGCCTTGTGCCGCTTGCTTGTTTCGCCGGTATTTTTCTGGCCAGTGAATAGCCGGTCGTAAACCTGGCGCTAACCTTCGATACTGTACTGTGCGGCGTCATTCCCGTTGGCGTGTCGGGAAATTCAGTTCATTCGATGTTCTTCCTCAGGTTCCCCGTAAATCTACACTGTTTTCGTAGTTCACGGCGTCGTCGCCGGTGGAAGGCGCAGGGAGGTGGCGAAGAAGTCGCGCTGGTCGGGTTGCAGGTAGCGGCCCACGCTGCCGGGCATGGCGGGCAGCAGCTTCGTCGCGCCCGCGTTCGGGTCGCCGGGCCGGTAGCTGTTGAAGGTGACCATGGGCGAGTGGATGTCGAGCTCCATGCCCTGTTGAATGCCCGCCTGCACCATGGCGTCGGCGAGGGTGTGCAGGGTCAGGCCGGTGCCGCCGACGTAGATGAGGTTGCCGGCCCGGTCAGTGCCCAGACCTGAGCGCCAGGTGTACTGGAACTGGTTCGACGCGCTGCCCCAGTGGCCTGCCGGGTTGAGGTCCAGTCCCCGCACTGGGGCGCCGTGGTCGATCACGAGGTCGAGATTCTGGCGCACGGCGGCGATGTTGGCCGTCATCGTCGCGTCCCGCCCCCACTGCGCGACCGACACCCGCCCGGTGTTGTCGATGACGACGGAGGCCATGCCGTCGTGGAGGGGCGAGACAGTGGTGCCGTCGAGGTAGAAGCCGCCGTTGCAGTCCTTGAGCTGGAAACCGGAGTTGAACGCGGCCACGAGTGTGCTGTGCATTTCGGAGGGAATGGCCGCGGGGCCAGGGCCGCCGGGGTCTTTCGTCCCGGCGAACAATTGCGTACGCACCAGGGACTGGTTCAGCCACGCGACTCCCGCGACCACGCTCGCGTGGGCCGGGTCGGGCTGGATGAATGTGGTGTATTCGGCGACCTGGTTGCCGCTGCGGGCCCCGGGGGTCCACTCACCGGCTCCGGCGGAGGCAGACGGGCCAACCGGGAGATTCTGCGGGCGAGGGCCGGTACCACCGGTGGCCGGTCCGCCCATCATGGGCAGCTCGCCGGCCGATGGCGCTGCACTCGAGGGTGGGTGCCGGGTGAACCACCAGTTCTCCACGGCGTTGACCACACCACCGAGCCCCATGTCCCGCAGCCAATCCACGGTCCGGACGGACACGCTCGCGTCGCCGGGGTAGGTCAGTGCGTAGGCGTAGGTTCCGGCCGGATAGCCCACCAGCGCCGCGACGAGCAGAAGCACGATCCGGCGCCGCCAGCGTCGCTTCGGCGGCGCGGGCGCCGCCTGGGGAGCGGTCGGCCGAGGGCCGGGCCGGTGCGGGGAAACCGGGTGCGGGTACAGCTGATCGGCGGACATGATCACAAGCTATTTCGGGTTGTGTGTACGCCTGGGAAGCCGCAGGTTAGTGGCAGGGAAAAACGCGCTCACGGGCGAATGCGAACTGATTTCGCCGCCGGTGCCGGTAAGGGGACAGTCCGCTCAGGTTAGTGGCAGGCAAAATGATCGTGGCCTGCGCCCGAGCCGGGAGATGCGGATATTCTCGGGGCATGGCCCGAGTCCTTGTCGTCGAAGACGACCGCACCATCGGTGAGGTTCTGCACACGAGCCTGACCCAGCACGGGCACGAGGTCGCGTGGCACACGCGCGGCCGCACGGCCCTGCAGGACGCCGCGAAACAGCCGTGCGACCTGGTCCTGCTCGACTTGGGCCTGCCGGACCTGGACGGCACCGAGGTGTGCCGCGAACTGCGCAGTGCGCTGCCGGCTTGCGTGATCGTCATGCTCACCGCACGCGCCGACGAGATGGACGTGGTCGTGGGACTCGAGGCGGGCGCGGACGACTACCTCGTGAAACCGGTGCCGCTGGGCGAACTGCACGCTCGTCTGCGCGCGCACCTGCGGCGCCACTCGACCGATCGTAGCCAGGTCGAGATCACGCTCGGTCGGCTGCGGATCGACCCGGCCGCTCGCCGGGTCGCCGTGGACGGGATCGAGTTCCAGTTGCGCGCCAAGGAGTTCGAGCTCCTGCTGCGCCTTGCCCAAGACCCCGGCAACGCCGTGAGCCGCGAAGCACTGATGGCCGACGTGTGGGATGCCCACTGGTTCGGCTCGACCAAGACACTCGACGTCCACATCGCCACGCTGCGACGCAAACTCGCCGAGGCCGGCGGCGCGGGCCGGATGCCGGAGATCGCCACCCTGCGTCGCCACGGCTACCGGCTCGAGGAATCGGAAGGGTGAGCCAGTGCGTCGCCGCATCGTCCTGACGACGGTGCTCGCCGCGTTGGTCGCGATCGGGCTGTTCGGCGTGCCGCTGGCCGTGGCTGTGGCGCGGTACTTCGTCACCGCCGAACGCGCCGAACTCGAACGGGCCGCCGACTCTTACGCCCTCGATGTCTCGGCCGATATCCTGCGGCACCGGACTCCCGATCGCACGCCGGCTACCGAGGATCCCACCTTTGTGGCGGTCTACAGCCCGGTCGGCAGGCTGCTCGCCGGGGCCGGCCCGCCCACGCTCGCCGACGCCGGTGAAGCCACCGCGGCGGACGAAGTTCTGTCCGCGGACACCCCCGGGGAACTGGTGGTCGTCGTGCCGATCAGCGACGATGGGTCGGTGGTCGCGCTCGTGCGCGCCGCCACCGCGCGCACGGAGGTCTACTGGCACACCGGTCTGACGTGGCTCGGCATGGCCTGCCTGGCCGTGGTCGCTCTGCTGTCGGCTTACCTCGTGGCGCGGCGCCAGGCCCAGCGGCTGGCCCGACCGCTCGAACAGCTGTCCGCGAACGCCCGTGACCTCGGCGACGGTGACTTCAGCATCCGCGCCGACCGCGCCGGAATCCCCGAGATCGACTCGGTCGGCGAGTCCCTCGACTCCACCGCCGTGCGGCTCGACGACCTCCTGGCCCGGGAACGCGCCTTTTCCGCCGACGCGTCCCACCAGCTGCGCACCCCGCTCGCCGGGCTGCGCCTGCAGCTGGAGGCCGCGCTGGAGAACCCGCGTGCGAACCTGCGCGACGTCGTCGAGGCCGGCGTCGCGACCACCGGCCGGCTCGACCGGACCGTCACCGACCTGCTCGCCCTCGCCCGCGACACGCCACCGGTCCGCGACGACGCCACTGACCTCGCCGGCGAGCTCGCCGCCATCGAGACCGAGTGGGCGGCGGCCCTTGCCGAGCACGCACGCGACCTGGTGCTGAAGGTGGAACCCGTCGTCGCCGGCGCCCAGCTGTCCGGTCCGGTGCTGCGCCAGATCATGACGGTCCTGCTCGACAACGCCCTGCGCCACGGCACCGGCACCGTCACCGTCACCGCCCGCGACGCCGGCGACGTGCTCGCCGTCGACGTCGGCGACGAAGGTGAGGTCAACGGCACCGACGTGTTCGACCGCCGCTCACCCGGCGCCCGGGGAACGGGGATCGGCCTCGCGCTCGCCCGCCGCCTCGCCGAAGCCGAGGGCGGGCGCCTGCGCCTGACCCGCCCGCGGCCAGCTCTGTTCACCCTGCTGCTTCCGCTCGAGCAACGACGGTAGCTACTACGTTCGTGTAGAATTTCGGCGAGACCAGAGTTTCGGACACCAGCCCGGCCGGGAGGGACCATGACCGAAGACGAGGCCCGCACGGAGCAGGTACCCGAGGGCATCCGCTGTTCCGACGCCGAGCGGGAAACCGCCGCCACGGCGCTGCACGCGGCCGTTGGCGAAGGCCGGCTGTCACTGGCCGAAGTCGAGGAGCGGACAGCGACGATCTACGCCGCGCGCTTCCGGCACGAGCTCGACGCGGTCGTCGCCGACCTCCCGCGATCCGCTGCGCCGCCGCCGGCCTCCGGATGGCGGCCCGTGCTCACGCTGGCCGCCCATCAGCTGGCAACCGACTTCACAACACTCACCGGCCGTGGTGCCGTCGCCGGCGCCCGTCGTCGGGCGTACGTCATCGCGGCCACCGTCCTGGTGTTCGTGGCGATGCTGCTGCTCGCCGTCCACGGCATCGCCGACGACGGCCCGCACCACGGCTTCGGCCACGACTGACCGTCAGCCGGCCGCTTGCTCGGTGTCCTTTTTGGACGCTCTTCCGAGCAGGAGCCTGACGGCCACGACGGACACCAGCGGAGCGGCTCCGGCGACCACGAGGGCCGCGATCACCGGTAGCCCGGCGTGCGGAGTCGGACTGCCAGGAGGCGCGGGCGGCGGGGTGAAGCGCAGGCGTGAGTCGAGGTGGTGCCAGCGGGTCACTTCCAGGTGGATGATGCGCCAGCTGCCCGCCCAGGCGGCCACTGCCACCGCGAGCAGCCACCACAGGCCTCGGCGGGTCACGGCGTACGTTCCAGAAGCGCTGCCCGCAGGGTCGGTGCGGAGATGCCGAGGGCGGCCAGGATCGGTGGCACGAGGCCGCCATTCGTGCCGACCACCACGGCGCCGAGGTGGTTCGCGCCGGCGGGGGACACGCCGCGGCGTCCGGCCTCGCTGACCGCGGCCTGCAGGCAGGACCGGGCCCGGCCGGTGATCGGCAGGTGCCCGGGCAGTTGCGGACGCCGGCGCCTCCGCGGCAGAGGCGCCGGGACGGGGCCGAAATGGGCCGCGACTGCTTCGCGTACTGCATCCAGGTCGATGCCGATCGCGGCGAGCGCCTCGGCGTCCACATTGTCGAACATCCGGCGCGGCCTGGTCAGGAGCCGGTCGGTCTGGGTGGCGACGCCGTCGGGGGTCAAGCCGTACTCCCGGGCCACCTCGCCCACTCGGGTCGGTGCGTCCGCGACCGCGAACAAGAGGTGCTCGGAACCGATCCCGGGATGCCCGAGCGCGCGGGCGCGTTCCTGTGCCATCCGTACGAGAGCGCGGGCGTCCTCAGCGAACTGCCGGTTCCTCATTTCGGCCCCCGGATTCTGCGGCCGTGCTTGCGGTGCACCGTCTGCTTGCTCACGCCGAGCCGGGCCGCGATGTCCTGCCACGACCACCCCGACAAGCGCGCCCGGTCCACCTGCAGCGTCTCCAGTTCCTCCGCCAGCGCCCGCAACGCGGCCACGGCCCGCAACCCGACGTCGGGGTCGGAACTGGCCGCGCTCTCGGCGATCTCCGCTCGTGTCTTCATCTCGTCAACATAAGCTGACCGCGCCCTGGTGTCAACATAAGCTGACGATTGACCGTCGAGCGGGGCCGGCCGAACGGATCCGGCCGGCCCCCGGGGCTCAGGCGCCGACTCGGGCCGGAGTCGCGTGGTGGCGGCTGATGTTGCGTTCCAGCAGGCCGAGCGACTGCGCCACCCCGACCCCGCCGGCGCCGAGCTCGGGGAGCCGCCCGTCGTCGTGGCGCAGGCGGATGAGCGCGTTGTCCATGGCCTCCTGCGCGGCGAACAGGCAGGGCGTGCTGTAGATCGCCACGTCGACCCCGAGGGCCGACAGCTCGGGCAGGGACAGGCGCGGCGACTTCCCACCCGCGATCTGGTTGAACAGCAACGGTTTGTCGCCGATCGCCGTCCGGATCTCCGTGATCGCCTCAGCGGAGCGGACGCCGTCGATGAGGACCACGTCGGCGTCGGTCCGGGCCAGCGCTTCGGCGCGGCGGAGGATCTCGTCGTGCTCGGTGGCGTCCGTGCGGGCGACCACGACGAGATCCCGGCGGGCGGACAACACCAGGTCGAGCTTCTCCAGGTATTCCTCGAGGGGCAGGACCTGTTTGCCGTCGACGTGGCCGCAGCGTCGGGGCCGCTTCTGGTCTTCGAGGATGACGCCGGATGCGCCGAGCTGCTCCAGCTGCTGCACGACGTGGCCCGCGACCTCGGGGTCGACGTACCCGTCGTCGATGTCGACGAGCAGGTGGTGCTGCGGCAGCGCCAGGCGCAGCCGCTGCACGAAGGCGACCATGTCGGGCCACGCGATGAACCCGATGTCGGGCAGCCCGTAGTGGGACGCGGCGAAGCCGAATCCGGAGATGAACAGCCCGTCGTAGTGCTGTGCCGCGACCGAGGCGGAGAACATGTCGAAGACGCCGATGAGCGGGGTGATCGAGTCCGAGCGGATGGCCGAACGGAGGCTTTCGCCGTGACGCACCTTGATCTCCTTGTCGTGGGTGTCGGTGATCTTGGTGCCGATGGTGGCGGTGGCGGGGTTAACGGCTCCCTATCGTGCGGAAGGCTTGCGGCAAGACGGTTTCCTCGATCGGGTGGTGTTCGGTCCGGCCCTTCGGTCAGGCGGGGTGCCGTTGTGCTTTCACCTGAGGGAATTCGGTGTTGCCTGTCTGGAGAAGCGGTTCCGCGCGTGCGTGGACGGTGTGGTCGAGGAACGCGGTCACGTAGGCACCCGTGATCGTCAGGACTTCGGTGCCGTCCAGGTCGCCGAGGGCGAGCTGGGCTCGGAGGGGAGCGGCGAGGTAGTAGGCGTCGTAGTCGCTGAAGTCGAAGTGGCGGGCGCCGTCGATCCGGTAGCACCACGCCGGCCCGCCTGTCGCCAGCAGTTCGTGGACGGCCGGGTCGGCGGGCGCCGACGGGCAGGTCGCGGCGAGGCACAAGTCGCCGGAGGCGAGAAGCAGGTGCGGTTTGGCGAGTCCGGTGTGGACGACGGCGCCGTAGGGCGTGCCGTCGAGATCGACGGCTCCGGCGCAGCGCGTGTCGGTGCGGCAGGCTTCGAGCGAGGCGGCGCCGCCGAAGGAGTGGCCGACGTAGGACACGAGGTCGTGCTCCACATGTCCGGCGAAGAGGTGGGTGCTGTCGAGCGCGATCGTCTTGTCGGCGGCGAATCGGGCGTCGGCGGCCCACACGGCGACGAGCCGGTCGCCGTCGGCCTGGGCCGCGCCGGCGTGCAGGTCCGGGCCGTTGAACGAGGACGGGTTTCCGGCAGCGGTGGCGTGGACGGGCCGGCCGTGCAGCACGGTCAGATTCGCGCTGTAGGTGGGCGTGACGCCGGCGACGAGGTAACCGTCGCTCGCCAGACCCTCGGCCAGCGTGGTGTACTGCGGCGCCGCGAATCCGAGGCCGGGCTCGAGAACCACGACGGGGAACCGGCCGGGCGCCACCGGGGCGTCGGCGAGCGCGTGGTCGTGTACGTCGGCGAAGTCCGTTTCGGCGAGGCCGACCGGGCCGGGCAGGTGCAGCTGGGCCCAGGCTCCCGGCGTGTAGTCCGCGGGGCGGGCGCGGCTGCCGGGCGCGGCGGGATACCAGAGCGAGACAGCGAGCTCACGACGTCCCGCCGGAGCGGGGGCGAGCGGGTCGGTGCGGGTCGCGTCCGTCCACTCGAGACCGGTCCGGCCGACGGGGTACGAGCCGGTCGGTGCCGGCAGCGTCACCGGCCGGCCGGCGCGGACCACGACGTATCCGGCGTACCCTCCGGCGCCCAGTACCACGACGGCGATCAGGACGAGGGCCGTTCTGAGGATCCGGTGTCCGCGCCGGCCGCTTTCCTCGTTTCGCACCACGCGATCGTGGCAGCGGGTTCCTGAGAGCTCACTCAGTGAGCGTGGCTAGTGGGCGACGACCTCCGCGACCTTGCTCAGCGGCTCGGACAAGGCGTCCACCGAGGCCGCGAACTTCTTGATCTGGTCTTGGGTCAGGTCGGTGTAGAGCTTGAACGTGTCCCCGGTGCGCTGGGCGTCCAGCAGGGTCTGCACGGCCGCGAACCGGGCGTCGAGTGTGGACACCAGCGCGGGGTTGCGCTGCGCCAGGACCGGACGCAGTGCCTGGATGGCGCCCTGGGAACCGTCCACATTGGCTTGGAAGTCGGATAGGTCGGTGTGGGAGAAGGCTTCTTCCTCGCCGGTGATCTTGCCCGTCGCGACCTCGTCGAGCAGGCTCTTGGCCCCGTTGGCCAGATCCAGCGCGCTCAGCTGCAATGCGGACGCTTTCTGTCCGAGCGCGGTGACGTCGGCGACGAGCCGGTCGGCGATGGCGGCGGAGTCCGGCTGCAGGCCGGTGACCCACAGGTCCTTCTCCAGGCGGTGGAAGCCCGTGAACCTCTGCCCCGGCTGGAGGTCGGCCTCGCGTACGTCGATGGCCGGGTCGAGATCGCCGAACTTGGCCGCGACCGGTTCGATCCGCTCGTAGTAAATACGCGTCCGGGCGTACTGCGACTTCGCGGCGGCGACGTCCTTCGCCTTGATCACCGCGGCGAACTTGCGGGTTTCGTCGGCGAACGCGCCGGTTTGCGAGGCGACGTAGCGGGCGTAGCCGCGCGCGGCCTCGGCGAGCTGGGCGTTGGCGTCGGTGCCCTTGGCCGCACCGCCCGTGACGGTGAACGGGCCGCGGATGCCGGCGCCGGCCATCCCGGGCTTGCAGGCCGTCTGGTACGTGCCGCCGTCGGCGACCTCCACGATCAGGCGCCGGGTCAGCCCGGGCGCGATGTTCTCCACCTCACCCATGATCCGGTCGCCGGCACCGTAGAGGTAGAACTCGGTGACCTTGGTTCCGTGGTTGGCGATCTGGAACGTCAGGTTCCCCGCCGGCGCGCTCGTCGCCGACACCTGGCACGCGGAGTCCGAGGCGGTGACCGTGATCGGTCCGGCCGGAGTGCCGTTCGCCGCGGAGGGCGGTGCGCCCCCGCACGCCGAGACGAGGGCGGCCAGGGTCGCGCCCGCGCTCAGCACCAGGCCGGTTCGTGCGGTCTTCGCCATCGTCACTCCTTCAGGTCGCGGGCCGCGGCCGGCTGGGTGGTCGTCGTGGTGGCGGACTTGTCGCGCGCGGGGCGCAGGAACAGCGGCAGGACGATCGCGACGTAGGCCACCCACGCGATCGCCTGCAGAACCGTGGTCTGCTGGGAGTAGTTGAAGATGCCTTTGAGCAACGCGCCGTACCACGAGGTCTCCGGCACCACGGCCGAGGCGTCGAACGCCAGCGTGGACAGCCCGGGCAGGAAAGCCCCCTCCTGCAGGTCGTGCAGCCCGTAGCCCAGAACCCCGGCCGCCACGAACACCAGCAGGACCCCGGTGACCTTGAAGAACTTGCCCAGGTCGAACCGCAGCGCCCCACGGTAGAGCAGCCAGGCCAGCGCCACCGCGAGCACGATCCCGACCGTGAAACCCAGCAGCGGCAAGGCGGTGTCGCCGCGCGCGGTCTGCACCGACGCGTAGAAGAAGACCGACGTTTCCAGGCCTTCGCGCCCGACCGACAGGAACGAGACGAGCACGATGGCCGCCGGCCCCAGCTTCAGCGCGTTCTCCATCTTCCCGCGCAATTCGGCCGAAATGTGCCGGGCGGCCGTGCGCATCCAGAAGATCATCACCGTGACGAACGCGACCGCCACGATCGACAGCAGGCCACCGACCAGTTCCTGGTGCTCGAAGGTCAGGTTCGCCGTGGTGTAGGTGAGCACCGCGCCCACGGCCACCGACAGCAGCACCGCCGCGGCGACGCCGGGCCACACCCAGCGCAGCGCCGCACGCCGGTCGGTCTTGACCAGGAACGCCACCAGGATGCTCACGACGAGTGCCGCCTCGAGCCCCTCGCGCATCCCGATCAAGAGGCTGGAGAACAACACCGCACGGCTCCTTGGGGTCACTCGACGACCGGACCCCGCCAGTCTTTAGGTAAGCCTCACCTGAAATCCAGACCGCGGCCGCCGATTTGTCCAGTTTTTTAATCTGGACAAATCGGGCAGTATCAGCGGCGACCGGTGAGCTGTTCACCCGAGGGACGTGAGCAGCGCGGTGAGCGCCGGCTTCTCGGTCGCGGGATTCGGGCTCGTCGCACGCAACTGGCGAAGCACGGTGTCGATCTTGCCGTCGATCGCCGTCCAGGCGGCCTCGTCCCGGGGCTTCAGGCGTGCTTCGGCGTTGTCCCAGCCGGTTTCCAGGTCGTCGACGCGGTTGGTCGCGCCGGACTGGTCGCCGGCGTCGAGCTTGTTCAGCGTGTCCTGGGTGATGGTGCGAAACGCCGACAGGTCACCGAGCGGCGGCACCCGGCTGCCGGCGGGACCGGGCTGGGCGGTGGCGGGGGTCGAGGAGTCGTTCTGGAGCGCGGACTTCCGCAGCGCGTAACCCGTTCCCGCGGCGATGAGGACGATGACGACCACTGCCGCCGTCTGCCACAGGCCGCCCCGCGCGGCGAGCGCCTCGGCCTCCGCCTTGCTCGTCGTCACGTCGGTTTTCGTGAGGGAGAGGTAGGTGACGACCACGAGGATCCCGACGACGAAGATCAGGCTCGTCATGGTCGTGCCGAGGCCCAGCCCGCCCTGGCTCGGTGACTGCGCGAGATAGTCGCCGATCGACGCGCCCAGCGGCCGCGTCAGGATGTAGATGAACCAGAACGCCAGCACCGGGTGCAGGCCGAGTCGCCACCCGATCGCCAGGACCGCGATCAGCGCCGCCACGATCGCACCCGTCGTCAGGTAACCCAGGCCGAGCACCTCGGCCATGAGGTCGCCGGTCGCCGTCCCGAGTGCGAAGGTGAAGAGGATCGCGAGCCAGTAGAACGCCTCGCGTCGCCTGGTGACGATGGAATGGATGGAGAGCGTCTTCTCCGTCGCGTACCAGGCGACGAAGGTGGCGGCGAGCAGAACGCCGAAAACGAGGGTGCTGGTCTCTAGCGGCACGCCGAGGCTGTCGGTGAGGTTGTCGGTCACCAGCGTGCCGAAGACGCTGACCAGCGCAACGGCCAGCCAGTACCTGGCAGGGACGTAGCGTCGCGCCGTGAACTGCAGGACCAGCGCGATGATCAGCACGACGCCGGTGACGAGGGAAACCCCGGTCAGTCCGAAGTTCAGGTTCACGTTCAGGAAGTCGGCGGCGGATTCACCGACCGTCGTGCAGAGGACCTTGACGACCCAGAAGTAGACGGTGACCTCCGGAACCTTGTTGAGGAGCCGGCTGTCCTGGACGCGTTCGCGGTACGAGGTCATGTGCTTTTCTCTGGTCCGTTCGCTGCGTTGGCAAGGGATCGGCGACCGGGAAATCCATGCCAGGAAAAGGATTCTGGTCACGGAGTGCAGCGCCGCATCACGACCTGTCAGACGCTAGGGGGGATCGGATTAGGCTTCGGCAGGATGCGGGTTAGTGCTTAGTAAAAAATTCACGAGTTTGGGTTCATGCATGCCATCGCGGGTTGGTCGAACAGGTCGACACACTTGACGTGGATTGGGGAGCTCAGGCACGACCGTCGAATTCCGCAGTTGAAGACTTCGACGACGGAACCCGCGACAACGTATCGACCGGCTCTCATAACCTCGCCCAGTCGTGACCTCGTCGGAGCCGGCCAGCTCACCTAACCTTCCGCGAGGATGAGGGACAGGTTGGGCGCCGGAGACCACAGATCGCCAGGTGGTCCAGGCCGGAGCGCTGCTGCCATACCAGCCGAAGGATGCGCCGCCGCTGCCGGTGGTCTCATGTTGCCGAAGGGTTACCAGGGTGTGGTGTATGTGCTCACCACCGTGCTGTCCTGGAATCCGACCGTGGTGCGCCAGCGTGGCCTGATGGCGCCGAAGTCGTGGGAGGACCTGACCGAACCGCAGTGGAAGGGCCAGTTGTCCATCGATCCGTATGCGGTGAACTGGTACGACAGCCTGATCATCGCGATGGGGGCACGACAAAGCGCTGGCCTTGCTCAAGGCACTCGGGGCGAGCTCGCCGCGCTTCGTGCAGAGCCACCGCGTACGGCTACACGGCGTCCGCGCTCAAGGGGAAGACGCCCGCGGAGCTGGACTTCGCCAATGTCGCGCCACTTCCTGCCTCGTTGAGCCTGATCGATGTCGTGAAGAACTCGCCGCACCCCAACGCCGCTCGTCTCTTCGACGACTGGCTGGTGTCCAAGCCCGGCCAGGAGGCGGTTGTCAAGATCACCATCGCTCGCTGTCGTGATAGTCATCGCCGCAGCGGACGTGCGATGTGCCCGCTCGGCGGGCCGGCGCCCGTTCACGGCTCGGCCACCACGCTGATTCAAGATGAGGGGTGGTGTCAGAGTGTCATGGCGAGCCAGAGCGCGAGCCACGCAGCCGCGCAGATCGCGGCGATCGCTGCGGAGATTTCCACAGCCGCGTTCAGCGCCCGCCGGTGAGGTCCGTTGCGGGTGTGCATACTCCCTCCTCTCGTCAAGATCATCATTCGACTCGCGAAGCGATGTCGCAACGGTGACCCCCACGGCGGGGGACCTCCGGATGGGGGAGGCGGTAGAGAAGGAGGAAGGCTCAGCAGTGTGGCCGGCATGTGCGCGCGTCGTTGACTTCTCGCTGCGCAGCACTAGACTGTAGCATCTACTCCAGGGGAAATAAGATGCCGTAGTGGCTGCTACTGTGCCGGATTCGCACGTTGCCCTCTCCGGCACATGCCCGTTCCGAACAGGCAGGGTTCGTCATGGTAGCCACGGATCCACCGGGATCACTCGAGGAACGCGTCGCCGCTCGGCGTGAGGGGCTGACCGCCACCGAGCTGAAAGTCGCCAGCTATCTCGCGAGTCACCCCGACGAAGTCGCCTTTGCGTCGGCGGATGCGTTGGGCAGGGCGACCGAAACCAGCGACGCTACCGTGATCCGCACGGTCAAGGCGCTGGGTTACACGGGGATGCCGGCGTTGAAGCGAATTCTGCAAGAGCAGGTGCGTGAACACCTCACGCCCGCGGGCCGGTTGGGCCGGCGGGTGGACGTCGTCGGGTCCGCGCCTGACGACCTGCTGTCGAATGTATTCACGGAGAGCATCCTGCTGTTGCAGGAAGCGCAGCGGTCGATCCGGTCGGATCAGTTCGCTGCGGCGGTGGTCGCGCTGAGCAGCGCGCGCGAGGTTGTCGTGATGGGTACGGGAGCGCTGGGCATGCTGGGGCGCTACCTGACGCTCCGGCTGACTCGCTTCGGATATCGCACGCGCGACGCGTTGACCTCGGGATTTCTGCTCGCGGACGACCTGCTGAGGCTCACCGAGCAGGACGTGGTGGTGCTCGTGGTGCACGAGAAGGTGACCGTCGAGATCGAAGTCGCGCTCGACCATTGCCGGGAGGTCGGTGCGAAGGTCATCCTCGTCACGGACACGCTGGGGGAGGCGCTGCGCGACCGCGTCTCGATCGTGCTCACCACACCCGCCGGCAGTTCACAGATGTACAAGATGCAGACGACAACGCTGGCCCTGTTCGAAGCGCTGACGCTGGCGATCGCCGCACAGCAACAGGAGCCGGCCCTGCACGCCATGGCCCTGATGAACCGGCTGCGCGACGAGCTCCGCTACCGACCGGACCACTGACGAGGCTCAGCTGGCGACGGCACTTGTGGGGAGGTGGGGCTGCAACAACGGCCCCAGACGCGACGCCATCAGCCGGTAGCCGTCCGGCCCGGGATGCAGCCGGTCGACCAGGAGGGACTGCTCCTCGGTGCGCAGAACGGTGAGGCCGTCGACGAGGTGCAGCCCGCTGTACCCACTTTCACGCAGGACATCGACCGCTTCGTAGACCAGGGCTCGGATGTCGGCGACCGTGAGCCCGACCCCGTTGGGCTCACGCTCCCCGTCCGGGTAGACGATCGGTGTCATCACGACCAGCGGTGTGTCGGGATGGCCGTCGCGCACTGTCTGCAGGAACCCGGCCACGGCCGGCACCAGTGACCTCGCCGAGAACGTGGTGTGACGGTAGATGTTGGCCCCCAGGCACACGCTGATCAGGTCGGCCGGGGTGTCCCGGATGAACCGCGCGACAACGGGATCGAGCTGGCATTGGCCCGCGAATCCCAGGCAGCGCAGGTCCCAGCCGTTCGCCGCGGCGACGAGGGCCGGCCAGGTCTGCGTCGGCCCCGCCGCTCCGGTGCAGTGGGTGACGGAGCTGCCGTAGGTGATCCACCGAGGGCGGGTCGGCGGCGCGGCGACCTGTGCTCCGGCGGACAGTCTGACCGGGCCGATCGCGGTGAAACCCAGCTGAGGCAACCAGATCTGGATCCGCTTGTGCCCGGGCCGCATCCCGTGGAGGGCCAGAGTCCTCACCCCCGAAAGCTGCCTCCGCGCGACGAGCTCACCGTCGACCACGACGTCGAAGGGTGCGGGCGGACGACCGTCTCCCGGAACCGCCGACACGGCGACCTGGCATTCGAGCGCGGTGGCGTCGGTTTCGAAATCCAGCCGGACCCCGGCTGCCATCCGGGCGGACTCGAGCAGCTCGGCGTGGATCAGGGCTTGCGCGTCGCCTACCGGAAGCCGGTAAGGCACCAGGCCTGCCGGCCCGGGGTGCGCTTCGGCGTGTCCTGTCAGTCCCAGCCGGGGATCGTCCGGCGCCAGCTCGATCACACTCGTCCACCCGGGTAGTAGTCGCTACAACAGCTGGCCAGTACTGTAGCATTTCCAACAGTCCGTGGACAGGGTGCCGGTCGCGCGCGTTTTGGCGGCCACTGTGGACGGTGGTGATCGCCGCGTGCCGACGGCGGCAGGAGGTCTTCGGCGGCGGCTGGTCAGCCCGTGGGAAGTTGTTGACAATCACTCGATGGTGTAACTAACGTCCAAATGAAGCAGATGCTACATCTCAGCTCGACCGGAAGGAGAGCGGTGTGAATGCGGCCACCTGGGGGCTAGTGATCGCGACGTTCGTCGCGTGTTTCGTGGAAATGGTGGAAGCGACGACCATCGTGATGGCGATGGGCTTCACCCGGAACTGGCGCTCGGCCATGGCCGGTACCGGTGCGGCGCTGCTCTTGCTCGCCGTCGTCACCGTGGCCGCCGGCTACGCGCTGGCGACCTGGCTGCCGGAGTCCGCGCTCCAGCTCGCGATCGGCGGCCTCCTGCTGATCTTCGGGCTGCAATGGCTGCGCAAGGCGATCCTGCGTTCCTCGGGCCGCAAGGCGGTGCACGACGAGGACGCGATCTACGCCGAGGAGGTCAAAGCCGCCAAGAAAGCCGGTGCGGCACACAAGGGCATCGACATGTTCGGTTTCATGGTGTCGTTCAAGGGGGTCTTCCTCGAAGGCATGGAAGTGGTCTTCATCGTGATCACCTTCGGCCTGAACGCGAACAACATCCCCGCGGCCAGCCTCGGCGCCGTCGCCGCGGTGGTGATTGTGCTGGCGCTGGCGGTCGTGCTCAAGCGCCCGCTGTCGATGATCAACGAGAACCTGCTCAAGTACGGTGTCGGCCTGCTGCTCGCTTCGTTCGGCACGTACTGGGCGGTCGAGGGGATCGGGATCTTCCGGGGCGGGCACGAAAGCCTGCATTGGCCGGGCAGTGACCTGGCGATCCTCGGTCTCCTCGTCATCTGGTTCCTGCTGAGCCGGATCTTCGTCTCAGCCCTGCGTACGCCGCGGACCGCGGCTCCTGCCGTGACCACCAGCACCCACGAGGTCGTGAAATGAAATTCTTGAAGGCCTTCGGGCAATTCTGGTACGACTTCATCATCGGTGACGACTGGAAGATCGCGGTGGCAGTGGTGATCGCGCTGGCGATCCTGCTCGGCGCGGTGGGAGCTCAGCTGTTCGGCGACGCCGGCCTGGCGATCCTCGGCGCCGTGCTCATCGTGGCGGGGTTCGCGATCAGTCTCGTGATCGACGTTCGGCCGAAAACCAAGCCCTAGGGGAGAAATAGGGGCTGCGGTGCAGCCGGGCGAGACCAGGCGCCCGGTTGCACCGCAGTGTTGTCCGCCGATCAGTCCTGGTCGGACACCGTGCGTTCGTAGACGTCGGCTTCGAACTGCTCGAGTAGCTGTTCGCACTCGGCCACTTTGGCCTGGGCGAGCTCGCGACCCTCGGCCTTCATCCAGTCGCGGCTCTCGACCCGCTCCAGCCAACGCCGCAGCTTTTCCAGATCATGACGGATCTCTTCGGCTTCTTCGAAGGTGAAGTTGTCGCGGAAGCGTTCGAACTGGATCTCCTTGAAGAACTTCGTCTCGCACTCCTCGACGATCTCCTGGTATTCCTTTTCGGACTGCGCGCGGAAGCCGTTGACGAACTGCTCGCGGACGTCGGCCTCGACCTCCGTGAGAGTGACGAAGATGCTGGAACCTTTGAGGTCGTCGATCCGCTTGCGCACTTTTTCGATGCCGGCGCGGAGGTCGTCCTGATCTGGCAGCACGCAGACCGCCTGCTGGACGTACAGCCCGCCCATGCGCTTCAGGTCACGCCACACGGCCACCCTGGCCTTCGACGGATCGCTCGGCACCCGGTAGATCAACAGGAGCCAGGGTCCTTCGCTCGGATCCCTCTCGGCGGGAGTGCGCTGTGCGGGCATGTGGTCAGGTTAACCGACTGCTCGGTGAGTCCGGGTCAGTGCTCGACAGGGGGGTCGTTCGACACGTGTCTTTCCGCCCGTAGGCCGCGTCAATTCGTCCCCGGCCGAGACCTGGCCATTTGCCGGTCGCCGAACTTCGGCGCTGCGCCGAGCCTTCACCCGCGCGTAAACCGTCCATTCAAACGATTCCCGACCCCGGTACGATAGTCTGGTGTAGGCTTCGCTACAGAAAGGGGCGCGACTCGTTATGTCCGCTACGAAGCGGTCGGAGGGTGCCCAGGCGTCCTTGGACGAACGGGTCGCGGCCCGGCAGGAATCCCTCAGCGCGGCGGAGCGCCGGGTCGCGAGGTACCTGGCCGACCACCCGGACGAGGTCGCGTTCGCGTCGGCGGACACTCTCGGCCAGGTCACGGACACCAGCGATGCCACGGTGATCCGGACGGTCAAGGCGCTGGGGTATCCGGGACTTCCGGCGTTGAAGAAGGAGCTGCAGCAGACCGTTCGCGACCGGCTGACTCCCGCGGGGCGGCTGGGCCGGAGTCTCGACGAGCTGGGTGACGACCCGGAGGCAGTGCTGTCGCGGGTGCTCGCCGAAAGCATCGAATTGCTGGAGGATGCGCGGCGCACCATCCGCCCCGACAGCTTCGCGGCCGCGGTCAAGCTCCTCGGCGAGGCCCGGGAGATCGTCGTGCTCGGCTACGGCGGGCTGGGGGTGCTGGGGGAGTACCTCACGCTGCGGCTGGTCCGGCTGCGTATGAGGGCGCGTTCCGCGAAGACCTCGGGCTTCCTCCTGGCCGACGAGCTTCTCGGGCTCAACGAGCACGACGTGCTCGTGGTGATCGCTCACCAGGTCGTGTCCACCGAGATCGACGTCGCGATCAACCACGCCCATGAGGTCGGGGCGCGGATTATCGTCGTCACCGACATGCTGGCCGAAGCACTGGCCGGACGGGCTTCGCTGACCCTGACGACCCCCATCGGGAACTCGCAGCTGCTCAGCGTGCAGGCGACTACTCTGGCCCTCTTCGACGCCCTCGTCCTCGCGATCGCATCGCGCGAGCAGGAACCGGCGCTGCACGCGATGGCGCTGATGAATCGACTTCGCGGCGAACTGCGGGGGGAGGGCGAACCCCCGGCCGACGTGAAACCGGCCCGCCGCCGAAGCGGGTCCCGGCGCGCGTGACGGAACCCGCTTCGGTGACGGGCCGGGGGATCAGCATGTGCCCTGGACCATCGCCCGCCCGGGAGCCCGCTGTGAGCGGCGCTCGCCGCGGACCGGGATGCATAAGGGTTTTCCGCTCACCGGATGGTCCATCACGTGCGACTCGACCCCGAACACCTCCTGGATGAGGTGTTGGGTGAACACCTCTCGCGGTGAGCCTTCGGTGACGAGAGTGCCGCTGCTCATCACGAACACGTGGTCAGCGTATTCCGCGGCCATGTTGAAGTCGTGCAGCACCATGGCAATGGTCGTGCCGTGGTCGCGGTTGAGGTCGGCCAGCAGGTCGAGCACCTCGAGCTGATAGGCGACGTCGAGGTAGGTCGTTGGCTCGTCGAGCAAGAGGATCTCGGTCTCCTGCGCGAGGCACACCGCGATCCAGACGCGCTGCCGTTGCCCGCCGGAGAGCTGGTCGACGTGAGCGTCGCGTATTTCCGCGACACGGGTGACGGCCAAGGCCCACTCGACAGCTTCGCGGTCCTTCTCCGTGGGCACCTTCAGCGAAGTGCGGTGCGGATGCCTGCCGAACCACACGAGGTCCTCGATCGAGATGCCCTCCGGGGCGGTGAGCACCTGGGGCAGGATTGCGAGTTTGCGCGCCACTTCCTTGGTCGGCATATGGTGGATCGACTTGCCGTCGAGCACCACCTGGCCCGATTTCGGAGGCAGCAGGCGAGCGAGCGCGCGCATGGCGGTGCTTTTGCCGCACCCGTTCGGTCCGATCAGGACACTCACCTGCCCGTCCGGGATCTGCAACGAGAGGTTCGAGGCGATCATCCGGTCGGTGTAGGCCAGGTCGACGCTCTGCGTCTGGAGCCTCATCGCGTTCCTCCTATTTTCCGAGCTTGACGAGCAGGTAGAGGAAGTAGGGCCCGCCGATGACAGCCGTCACGAGGCCGGCGGGAATCTCCAGCGGCGCCGCGATGCCACGGCCGATCGTGTCGGCGACGAGCATCAGCAGCACCCCGACGACGGACGCGGCCAGCAGCGACGTGAGGTTTCGCCCGCCGACGAGGCGGCGCGCGATGTGGGGCGCGATCAGCCCGACGAAGCCGATGGTCCCCGAGACCGCGACGCAGGCACTCGCGAGCGCGACGCCGAGCAGCAGCAGGATCCTCCGGGTTCGTTCCACCGGCTCGCCGAGGCCGGCGGCCATGTCGTCGCCGAGCCCCAGGACGTCCAGCCTGCGGGCCAGGATCAGGACGATCGGCACGAGCACGAGGATCCACGGCGCGGCGAGGGCCACCGAGTTCATGCTGCGGCCGAACAAGCTGCCCGTGAGCCAGATGAGCGAGGAGTTGACGTCGAGCGGGTACTTGGTCAGCAGGAAGCGGATCACGGACTCGAACACGGCACTCACGGCGATGCCGACCAGCGCGAGCCGCACCGGCGAGGCGCCGCGGCGGTAGGCGAACAGGTAGACCAGCCCCGCGCCCACCAGGCCGCCGGCGAAGGCGACCGGCGGCACGAGCGCCGCCGACAAGGTCGGGAACAGCAGTGACAGCGTCATCCCGGCGACGCCCGCGCCCTTGGTCACGCCGATGATGTCAGGGGCGGCCAGCGGGTTGCGCACGACTCCCTGCATCACCCCGCCCGACACCGCGAGCCCGATTCCCACCAGCCAGCACAGCAGGACCCGCGGCAGCTGGAAGTCGAGGACGATGTTCGCCGCCTCGCTGCCGCGGTCGCCGACGAGCGCGGCGAAGACTTGGGACATCGGGATGGGGGTGGCGCCGATGGCCAGGCTCACCACACTGGCCACGACGGCGAGACCGGCCATTCCGCCGATGAGGACACGAGGATTGCGCGCGGCCGTCGAGGTGGTGCCGACCGGTCGTGCGGGAGCAACGTTCGCTGTCACAGTGCCGCCTTCTGCCGACGGGCGAGGTAGATGAAGATCGGGGCGCCGATCAGCGCCGACACGACGCCACTGGGCACCTCGTACGGCGGGTTGACGAACCGTGAGGCGATGTCGGCGAACACCGTCAGCGCGGCGCCGAGGATCACGCACAGCGGGAGCACGACCGCGTAGCTCGAACCCACGAACCGCCGCACGATGTGCGGCACGATCAGGCCGACGAACGCGATCGGACCGGCGACGGCCACCGAGGCACCGGAAAGGACGATGACAACAGCGGCTCCGACGGCGCGGGTGCGTTCTACGTTCTGCCCGAGCCCTCGGGCCATGTCCTCGCCCAGCGCCAGCAGGTTCATCGCCCGGGCCAGCGCCATGGCCGCGGCGAGCCCCAGCACTGTCCACGGCAGGACCGTCGTCACGGCGTTCCAGTTGGCGAAGTTGACACCGCCGACGAGCCAGAACAGCACGCGCTGGGCGTCGTTCTCGCGGAAGATCACGAGTACCTGGGTGAGGGAGACGAGCAAGGTGCTCGCCGTGACGCCGGCGAGGGTGAGCCGGACCGGGCTCACCCGGCCCGCGCCCATGCCGGCCAGCACCATCACCGTGATCCCGGCTGCGGCGGCGCCGACGAAGGCGAGCAACACCGACGGTGCGCCTGCCAGCGCGGGGATCATCGTCGTCACCGCGACCACGACGACGGCGGCGCCCGAGTTCACACCCATGATGTCGGGCGCGGCCAGCGGGTTGGCTGTCACGCCCTGCATCAGAGCACCCGACACGGCGAGGTTGGCACCCACGAGCGTGGCCAGGAGAACGCGGGGCATCCGCACCACGCGCACGATCACCTCGTCCGGACTGTCGCCGGCGAACAGTGCCCGCAGCACCGTCGACCACGGGATCGGCTGGCTGCCGAGGGACAGTCCCCAGAGCACTCCGACGAGCAGGACGCCCAGTGCGACCACCGCCACGACGACCACGTGCCGGTGGCGGACGCGTCGCCGGGGGTCGGCCGGCTCGGCACGGTTGCCGGTGAGCTCCACGCGCGTGCTCATGCCGGCCCTGCCAGCTTCTGCACGGCCTCGGTCGCGATCTGCTCGGCCGCGACCAGACCACGGGCCCGGGACCACAGGTTCTGGTTCACCATGAACACCGCGTTCTTCTGCACGGCCGGGAGGGTGCCCCAGAGCTGGGTGGTCTTCCACTGGTCGAGCAGGAGCTTGCCGGGATGGGGAGCCATGATGATCACGTCGGGCTTCATCGTGACGAGGGTTTCGAGGTTGACCGAGACGTGGAAGTCGTCTCCCTTGTCCGGCAACGGCGAGTGGAGGCCGAGCGCGGCGAGGACGCCGGGCGCGAACCCGCGGGGCGTGTAGCCGGTGACTCCTGTTTCGGTCCCGATCGCGAAGAGGATCTTCCGTGTGTCGCCCGGCGGGATTTTCGCCTTCAACCCCTGCATCACCTGGGCGTGGTGGTCGAGCACGGCCTTCATCCGGTCGCATTTGCCCGCCGCCTCGGCGATGAGCTTTTCGCTGTTGATCGTCTCCTGGTAGCCGGCCGCGTCGCTGCTGACCGCGATCGTCGGTGCGATCTTGGACAACTGGGTGTAGATCGCGGAGTGTTCCGCCGAGTCGGCGATGATGAGGTCGGGCTTGAGGGAGGTGATGACCTGGAGGTTGGGCGACGCCCGGAGTCCGAGCGGGGTGTAGTTGCCGACTTTGTCGCGCAGCGCGGGAATGAGCACGTCGCGGTTGTTGTCGTCCGCGACGCCCACCGGCTGGAGACCGAGGTTCTCGATCGCGTCGACGAACGACAGCTCGAGCACGGCGATCCGGTGCGGTGTCCCGGTGATGGTGGTGGATCCGAGGTCGTGCTTGATGGTGCGGGTCGGCTTACCGCACTCGGCGCTGTTCACGTCGGCGGCGACCACGGCCGGAGCGGTGGCAGACTGGCTGCCGGTGCTGCTGCCGATGCCGCCGCCGGCCGTACCGCAGCCGATCACGAGGGTTGCCGCCGCCAGGAGTACGCCGGTCAGCGGCAGGGACTTGCGCAGTGGGGGAATGGGAGACATCTCGAGCTCCTCGCACGAACTGAAGCGAGCCGGGCACACGTCGAATTCGATCCGAATCGAATCCGGAACAGGGCGATTCCGGCCCTGCAGTTGTTACCTGCGTTTGACAATGAGCGTACTTCCGGGGTAAATCTGCGGTCGGCATGCGCACTCCGATCAGGAGTGCTTCCTCAGTGAGAGGTGATCGAATCCGATGATCACCGGTTCTCTCCGAGCCATGGCGAATCGCCGATCAGCGGTGGCTGTCGGATGGGTGTGGGCTCCGTCTCAGAGGTTTGGTGTACTGTAGGATCTGCTACAGCGAACGTCAATAGTCCTTCCTGCCTACGACTCTCCGTTCGCTTCTTGCTCTGGCCCACGAGGACTTTCGTCCGAAGAGTTACGGGTAGTAAACGCTACAAGTGATCTTGTTCAGTGACCGCCAGATGTTTGTAGTGAACGCAACCATCGTTGTGATCTTCTGTAGTAACTGCTACGGTCGGGTTGTCCGCAGTTGGTGTCCCCGGACAGTCCCCCATCTCTCGGAGGTCCACGAGATGTCCACGAAGTTCAGCGTGACGCAGGTGAGCCGGTGATGCGCGACATCGCCGAAGCCGTCCTCGGCTTGCTCCCGAGTGCAGTGAGTTATGGAGACGTTCGCGTGCTGCACCGCACGCACGAATTGGTCCTCGCCGAACGCAATGGTCCCGGCGACCTGGCCCGTGAGGAGTCCACCGGGGTGGGCGTGCGGGTGATCGTGGACGGCCAGTGGGGTTTCGCCGCCACGCACCGGCTCGACCGCGTCGGCCTCGCCGAGGTCGTCGGCCGGGCCGTCGCCCAGGCGCGAGCCGTGGGGCCGGGCCCGCGTATCGACCTCGGCGAGCCCGTGACCACTCGCACCCGCTGGCAGTCGCCGATGGTCATCGATCCGTTCCGCGTGCCGGTGTCGGCCAAGGTCGACCTGCTGACCGCCGCCGTCGCGGAAGCCGAGACCGCCGGTCCGTTGGTGCAGAAGGTCGAAGCGTCGATGGACTTCTTCCGTGACGACAAGGTCTTCGGCAACACCGAGGGAGCCCTGATCGAGCAGATGCTCACGGAGAGCGGCGCGGGGCTCGTCGTCTACGCGGGCGACGGCGACGACATCCAGCGCCGATCGTTCCCCCAGGCGGTTCCCCGCACGATCCGGGGCCAGCGCGGTGACTTCGCCACCGCCGGCTACGAACACGTCGAGTCGCTGCGGTTGGTCGAAGAAGCGGCCAGGGTCGGAGCGGAAGCGGTTGCGCTGCTGTCTGCGCCGTCGTGCCCCGACGAGAAGACGACGCTGATCGTGACAGGTTCGCAGATGGCGTTGTTGCTCCACGAATGCGCCGGGCACCCGATGGAAGCCGACCGTGCGCTCGGTTCCGAGGTCAGTTTGGCCGGCGGCACGTACGCTTCGCCGGAGCGGCGCGGTTCGTTCCGGTACGGCTCACCGATCGTGAACGTTTTCGCCGACGCCACCATCCCCGGCGCACTCGGCTCGTTCGGCTACGACGACGAAGGAATCCCCGCACAGCGCACCCAGCTCATCACCGACGGCGTCTTCATGGGCTATCTCTCCGGTCGCGAGTCCGCGGCGGCGATGGGGGAGCAGTCGTCAGGTGCCGCGCGCGCCGACGGGTGGCAGCGTCTTCCCTTGGTGCGCATGACGAATCTCTGTCTCCAACCCGGTGATTCCTCGCTGGAGGAGATGATCGCCGGCACCGACCGCGGGGTGCTGGTCGACATGACCAAAAGCGTGTCGATCGACGACATGCGGCTCAACTTCCGGCTCGGTGCCGAGGTCGGGTGGGAGATCCGTGACGGCAAGCTGGGCCGGTTGCTCAAGAACTGCTCCTACACCGGGGTGACGCCGCAATTCTGGGCCGACTGCGATGCGCTCGCCGGCCGCGACGAATGGAAGGTGCACGGCATCCCCTCCTGCAACAAAGGTGAGCCGCTGCAGGTCGCCCACGTCGGCCACGGCACCGTGCCGGCCCGATTCCGGAATGTGAGGGTGGGAACCAAATGACGATCGACAGCTCGCAGGTGCACGCCGCGCTCGGGTGCTTCGGCGAGGGCACCAGGCTCGAAGTGTCCGAGGAGAAGGTCGACCTGCTGCGATACGCCCGGTCCCGCGTCACCGCGCAGCACAGTGAACAGCGCATGCGGGTCCGCATCCGGCTCGAGCGCGACGGCCGGGTCGTGATCGGTGCGCTGGAGACTCTCGACCGGGAACCGGTGCGCGCGCTGGCGGCGCACCTGACCCAGGAACTCGAGGCGTTGCCCACCACGACACCACGGCCGCAGACTGGAACGGCGCACTCGGGCGAACCGGTACAGCCCCCGGTGAGCGAGGCGACACGAAGTGCCGAGGCCGCCGAACGGTTCGCCTGGTTCGACACCGTCCGAAAAGGACTAGGTGGCGACACGCAGCTCGGTGGCTCGATCCGGCACGAGGTCATCGACCGCGTGGTCGCCGACGGCACCGGACTCTTCCGCCAGGAAACCCTCACCAAGGCATCGCTGCAGGCCATCGCCGATCGAGACGGCCGCTCCGCCAGCGTCCGCCGCGTGCACCGCGACGCCGCGCAGATCCGCGTCGACGATGTTGCCGAGCGGCTGCTCGACTCACTGGCTCCGTTGCCGACCCGGGAACAGTTCAGCGGATCCTGCCGCGTTGTCCTCCGCCCGCAGGCGACCATTCCGCTGCTCGCCACGTACGGCTACGCCGCGCTCGGCGCCGCCGGTTTCGCGGAGAACCGGACCGCGGTGGCCGGTCGCCTCGGCCTGCCGGTCACCAGTGACCTGATCACCGTGGTGGACGACGGCACCGACCCCGAAGGCCTGCCCAGCGGGTTCGACGTGGAAGGCAGCCCCCGTGTACGCACCCCTCTCGTGACGAAGGGGACCCTCGCCGGCGTGGTTTCGAACCTCGAGCACGCCGGAGTGACCGGCGGTGTCTCGACCGGGCACGGCGTGCCGTTCGGCTGGCGCTTCGGTGCCGATCCCGCACCATCCCACCTGCTCATGGCCGCCGGGGACAGCTCGGACGAGGACCTGCTGGCGGGCTGCGACGAGGGCCTCGTCGTCAGCAGGCTCGACTACCTGCGGGTGCTGCATCCCAAGGACACCCTCGTCACCGGCACCACCCGCGACGCGACGTACTGGGTGAGTGGCGGCAAGATCGTCTCCTGGCACCCACCGGTCCGGCTCACCTTCCGCATGGACGAGGTCCTCGACTACATCCTCGCCGTCGGCGCCGAACGAGAACGCGGCGAACAGACGTTCATGGAGAGCATCACCGCACCCGCCCTGCTCGTCGATGCCGGATCGTTCCGCATCTGATCGATCCCTCCGCAGTACACGCCACTCGGCGCCTGACTGTGCCGACGCGCCCCGCGGCGCCGAGTGGCGTCCGGAAGCCGACAATGCCGACGGTTTCCGGATATACAACGAATCTGACGACGCACCCCATGGACACTGGTGCCGGCCTAACAAGACGGGTCTCGGTGAAGGGTCACGGCCGGTTGTCTAGTGCCGCGGCGCAGAAGGTTGGTGAGGTAATAGCCCATGGCCTGACCTGCTATCCCGCCTGGGAGGCTGGGCGGTGGAGGTGGTGCTGGTGGCTCGTCAGCCTGAGGTGTTCGTGCACGAGTTGGAGCCCGAACAAGCGCAGCGTTTGGTGAAGATCACCAGGTCGACGCGAGATCGGGTGCGGCTTCGCCGGGCCGGCGTGGTGCTGGCGTCGGTGCAGGGCCGGTCCGCGAGCGAGATCGCGATGATGTTCGCTGCGACCGAGAACTACGTGCGGGAGGTGATCCATGCGTTCAACGAGCAGGGGTTCGCGGCGTTGGACCCAAAATGGAGCGGCGGCCGACCAGCTAAATTCGGTCCGGCCGCCCGTCAGCTCATCTGCCGCATCGCCCGCAGCGATCCACACGGATTGGGCCAGCCCTTCACCACGTGGAGCCTGACCAAACTCACCGCCTACTTGCGCGAACACCACAGACTGGTCGTCTCCGCCGAGACCGCACGGCGAGTCCTGAACAAGGCTGGCATCACCTGGCAGCGCACCAAAACCTGGAAGCGCAGCCGTGACCCGGACTTCGCATCCAAGATGGCCCGCATCCTCGACCTCTACGACCATCCGCCGGTAGACGGCCGCGTGCTCTGCGTCGATGAGTTCGGACCGCTGAATCTGCAACCTCGCCCTGGTCACGGCTGGTTCCGGCGCGGCCAGCCAGCACGGCTGCGCGCCACCTACACGCGGACTCACGGAGTGCGGCAGATGTTCGCAGCGCTGGATCTGGCCACGGGCCGGATATTCTACCGGTTCCGTGACCGCAAACGCTGGCCACAGTTCCTCGACTTCTGTAAGCAGCTCCGCCGCCGATTCCCGGTGGGCACGCTCTACCTGGTCTGTGACAATTACAAGCCACACTCCAAGGCGGAGGTCGCCTGCTGGTGCTCGGCACACGGGATCGAGCTGGTCTACACGCCCAGCAATGCCTCGTGGCTGAACTGGGTCGAGTGCGAGTTCACCGCATTACGCTACTTCGCTCTCGACGGCAGCGACTACCCCTCCCACACTGTTCAGGAGGCCGCGATCGCCGGCTACTTCCGCTGGCGCAACCGAAATTGCCATCCCAAACGCCACTTCGCGGTCGACTCAAAGATCCGCCGACCGGATTACCTGCCCAACGTTGCGTGACGCGGCACTAGCTTCCGGAGAGTCAGCGCCTTGATCAGCGCCCGCCCGGGGTCTGCGCTGAGGCGCGGATGTGTCGCAATGCCCTGAGCAGCGGAGCCACCCTTGAGAAGCTTGATATCGTGTCCGCTAACCCGAAAGGTAAGAAGTTCAAGATGTGCGAGAACTGCCAGGTCTGGGTGCCGGACGCGGTCGGGCGTGTGTTGGCCGGATGAGCGGTGTGACGGGTAGGCCGAGGATGGCCGCGCTTGAGGAAAATCCTTGAGAACGCTCGTGATTTCGATGGGATCTAACGTGTCGGATTCGGCTTCGAGGCTTTCCTTAGATTCCTGTTGGCGGGGGAGTGGGACAAAATGTTCCATTAATTGCCTCCATGCTGGAGATTGTCGGTCCGAAGGAAACCCTGGTTTCCTTCGGTGCCCAGGATGAGCCTTCGTCGTTGCCAACGGCACCGAACACTTCTTGGGAACCCGCAGAGTCGGACCGGGCGTGCAGGTCGTCTACGGCGGGCCAGTATTCCAGGACGGCATGGCCTGCTGGGTGAGCAATCATGAGACCCTTTTTCCGGAGCCCATTGGCTGGCGAGCGCGGGAGTGACAGCCCGCCCCGGTGGCTCTGGAGTCCGCTTGCGTGGGTTTTGCTCGCGAGCTGGGCGGCGGCCCGGCCCCTATGATTCTCATGCTTCGACGGTCATCGTCGGCGGAGTCGTGGCGGTCCGTGTCGAACTAGGGGCGGTTTAAGGGCTATTTTCGACCTCAAATGAGGTCGAATGACGTCGACTGAGAGCATCAGATTTTGCAAATATCCAAGCTAGATCGACTGAGACCGACTAAAAATCACTTGTTCCAGCTAACCGGAGGGTTCTTGGTTCGAGTCCAAGCGGGGGAGCAAAGCCCAGGTCGCAGGCCTGGGCTTTTTGTTACCTCGGAGTAGGGGCGATTTAAGGGCGATGAAACCCCCAAGTTCGTGACAGCAGGCGGGCGTGCCTCTGCCTTCCCCGGGTGTCGCGTCGACTGACGCGCAGGTAGTCGTTCGGTGACGCTTCGCCGGACGTTGCGAAGGTGATCTCTCGGCCTGCAAGCGCCGCTTGGGTGTCGGCGTTGGATCGGGCTTGTTCCTGTAGCGACGCGATTTCTCTGTGAGGCGGGTAAGGCCCCGGTGGTCGGGTGTGGAGCTGGTTGTCGCAAGCGGGTCGCCCAATGTGCTGGTGATGTTCGTCCACCGATGAGGCGGTCGGCTGGTGATTGGGTGTCTGGCGGCGAGCGAAAGGGTGCGTGGACGGCGACTGCCGCAACGGCTCCGTCGCTGCGGATCCCGGGTCCACCAGGGGCTCGGATCCCGAATCCGCTGGTTAAGAGTTCGCGGCCTGACCTGTCGGACGGTGCCGAATGATGCCGGAGAGTGTCGTTTTCCTGGGCTGCCGGGCGCCTGGGGTGGTGGTCTGTGCCGCCGTCTGCCGTCGTGTTTCCGACTGCTCGGGCTCGTCTTGGCCTCGTGCATGCCGGACTGTGCTGTCTGGACAGAAGCTGATTCAACGACCTCTTCCTGGGGTGGCTCGCGCCGAAAGCCCTGAAGCTCGGCGCGAACTGGCTACCTCAATGGACGGCGCCGCGGCGAGCCGAACACCATCTGAAGTCAACGAACCTCGCTCCGTTCGGGTGGCCCCACGGCGCCGCCTGATGTCTATCGCGACGACGGTCCAACCGGCTCGACTGCAGGTTGAAACCTCGTCGGGGGCACCGCCCAGACCATCATTACCCGAAAGGCCCAGGCTGGCCGGCGCGCTGGTCATCGAGGGCGCGTACGACCTCTCGTCGATGCGCTGGACGCAGACCATCGCCCCGACTGTCGCGTGTTCGGGCTGTGGAGTGGTGTCCGGCTGGGTGCACAGCCGCTACGTCCGGCAACTGTCCGACGCCGCCTCGTCCGGTCGTGAGGTGCTGATCCGGTTGCGCGAATCCCGTGACCGAGTGTCTTGGACGCAGGGTGTACTCAGTCTGCGGCAAGCAGCGTGTTCAGCTCTTCGTGCGAGGTTTCCCCGGTAGTAGATTCGGCCAGTCGGCTAATGGGAGGTCCTGCAGGGCCGTCTCCAACCGGTCCGAGGTGATCGTCAGGCTGGAGTTACCCGCCCAAGGCAGCGTCGCCAGCACGCGCGCGCAACTGCCGTTCCGAGAGGTCCAGTTCCGGGTCGACCCTGACATCTCCGTGCTGAGATCGGTTCGGTTCCTACCGCCAGCCCCGCGGCTCCAACAGCGCGATGCGGCGCCGGATGTCGCGCGCCCATTCACGAGGTGCCGTCGGACGATGGTCTCCACGTTACGCGGGGCCGCAATGATGAATAGTTGAGAGATAGAGGCTCCTCGCCGCTACCTCCGAACATCCATACAAAAGGACTACTCGGCAAGAAAATAAGAAGGATTCGACACAATCACCGTCGTCATCGGGGTCAGGCCGTGGGTCAGTGGGCGTGGGTTATCAGGGCCGCCTCGATTTCCACCGTAATCTGCACCTTCTCGGAGAGGGCGACGCCGCCTCCGGGGATGGGGCTGTTGAAAGTGACGTCGAAATCGGTTCGGTTGAGCTCGGCGGTAGCGCTGAACCCGGCGCGCGCGCCCGCCATGGGGTCCTCCCGGTGAGCGTCCGGCCCGAACCCGTCGACCTCCAGTTTGAACGTGACAGGGTGAGTCACGGCCTTGATGGTCAGTTCGCCGTCAAGGAGGAAATACTCGCCGTCGCGACGGACGCCCGTCGACCGGAACGTCGAGGTCGGATACCTCTCGACCTCGAAGAAGTCAGCGGACCTGATGTGGTCATCACGCTGCCGATTGTTGGTGTTGATCAACGTCACGTCGATAGCCGCGGTCACGCTGGAGTCCAGTGGATCCACCCCAGTAATGATCTCACCCTCCAGGGCCCCAAAACTTCCGCGCACTTTACTCACCATCAGGTGTCTGATGGTGAACGAGACGGTGGAGTGTACCGGGTCGATAACCCAGGTGCCTGCGACGTAACCTGGGATCCCGACAACTTCGGCCATGGGGACGACTCCTCAAAGTAGGGCTGTCTACTTCTATTTGAATACTTCCTATTGGAAACACCTCTATTCTTCACTTGGGGCCTGCCCCGGCGCAAGGAGGCACCTTTTCGTGACCCAATTACCTCGAGGGAACCATGGGCTGAGCAGGGAGATCTTGGTGGCGCGCAGTCCCGTTCCTTGTGCTGGGCCGACTGCGGGTACTGCGCTTACCCACATCGCCGCGGAACCAACCGTGCCGTACAACGCATCCAGCCAGGAAGGACAATTCCCAGGCTCCGCTTCCCCGTCTCCGGTCCGGTGTGGGAGAGGAAGAACGCGGCGAAGCCGATAGCGGTTGTGAAACGACGTCGTGCTGGCGAGCCTGAGGCGGCGGACCGTGCCGCGATCAGTTCGCCGACCCGGCACGCAGGTAGCGCCGGCAAGCATCGCCCCGGCACCAGCGAACCGCTTTACTCGCCGGCTGCCTGCGGGATGACGGCCGTGCCGAGGCCGTTAACGGCGGCGAGCACATTGCGCACCAGAACGTGGTTCTCCCGGAACCGATGGTGAACGCGGTGTCCGACAACAGGACGAGACCACCGAACCGCCCTGGCGATCGCGGACGCCACCAGGTGCAGCGGCCACGCCGTCACCAGTCCACATCCCAGCGAGCCCGCGGTGCGCACCGGAGGTCGTCACGCCTTCGGGGTACGCAAGTCCACGACGACGCGGCGGCGTCGTACTTGCGGTCGCGTCGGAGCTGCTCGATCCGGGCGACTACCTGCGTTCGGGTCAGCTATGACGGGTCGCTCCCAGGTGGCGGAACCGTACTCGGTGACAAGGTACAGATCGTCCTGGCGGTCGAAGCGGACCTCGACCACACGAAATCCTCAGAACGTGGGTGAAACAGCGCTCGTCGGTTTCGGACCTCGTAGATCGGTCATCGGGACTAGATCAAGTTCATCTGCCCAAATTGCACTCATCATTCGACTGGCGTGGGCGAGGCCTACGGCTGCCGTCGCGGAGTGTCGCCGACTACGGTGACGAGCCGAGCGTCATCAGCTCGTCGAGTCGCCACTACGACGGCTGTCGAACTCGATGCGTGCTGTGTCGATTTCCGCGATGTTCCGAAGGCTCCACTGCACGAGGGGGACCGTCGCATCGAGGAGAGTGTTCCCTATGGGGGTGAGCTCGTAGGTAACGTTGGGGGGCATCACGGCGTAGACCGTGCGGGTCAAGATCCCGTCGCGTTCGAGCCTGCGCAGGTTGGCGGTGAGCATCTTTTGGCTGATGCCTGCGATGGATCTCCTGAGTTCGGAGAACCGTTTCGGGCCGCTGCCGAGGGTGTCCACGATGCCCAAGGCCCACTTGTTGGCGACGAGATCGATGACCTCGCGGGCGCGACAGCCGTGCGGGCCGGCCAGCCGAGCCTCTGGCGTCGCGGTGGAGTCGGTGGGAGGCATCTGCCACCTCCATGTTACCCGGGCACTCCGAAGTGCCAGATTGACGATTTTTGCATAGTTCCCTGAGGCCGCGCCAAACCCGAGCTACTACGCAAACGCGTCCTACTCGCCGAGTGAACCCAACCAATTACGGAAACCGTGCCTGAACCGGATTTCGACCGGCGTCGACACGGACACCGGCGGTTCCGTCAAGCACATAGACCAGTCCGTGCCGGCCGGTGACGCCCCGCTGTCCTTCAAAGAGCCGTCGCCGTCTCTGGCCCGACTGCTGGCCGACCGACCCAGCGCCCCACAGCGGCCGACGCCCGGCTCCCGATCCCATGAGCGGGCGGACCGATGTCACCTCATTCCTCGTGCTCGGCTGGCTCCAGCTGCAGCTCCTCGGCGTCGATCCGCGCCTGCACCCGGCGCAACACGATGTCGTCGATCACCTGTTCATCGCGCAGCCTGACCAGCGCCGCGCGTTTGTAGGGCAGCAAGGCCGCGCCGAGCAGCTCGTGGTGGCGCCTCTGGCCGGCGGTGTGCTCGACCTCGCGCACGGCCCGGGTGCCATCCGGCGGGCCGTGCGCGTCATGCAGCGCGAGCAGCTGGTGTTCGTGCACGGTCCGCACCAGGTCGGATACGTGGTCGGGGCAGCGTAGCCGCCGCGCCGCGCCCGGCAGCGCAGCTAGCGCCGCCTCTGTCGCAGCGCGCTCGGCGATCAGTTCCTCCTGATTTTCCCCGTCGGTGTCGGGCAGGCGCGCATGGCGGATGACGGTGGGCAGGGTGAGGCCGTGCCCGAGCAGCATCAGCAGGATGACTCCGAACGCCACGACGACGATTAGGTTCCGTCCGGGGACCGTCGTGACGGTCACCACGAGCGTCATGGCCAGCGAAGTGCCGCCGCGCAGTCCGGAGCACGCGAGGACCAGGACCTGTCGTGGCGGCAGCCTGCGTGACCGTCCAGCCGGGCTGCGATCGAGTAGCCGCGTGAGGTAGGTCACGGTGAAGATCCATGTCAGACGGATGCCAACTGTGGTGGCGGCGACCAGCACGATCCCCACCAGAGCCTGGTGCAGCGTGTAGTGGTGCGTGCCCAGTATCGCGTGCGGCAGCTGGGTGCCGACAAGGATGAACAGCGTGCCGCTGAGTAGGAATGCCGTCAGTTGCCAGAACGCCCGTGCCTGGATCCGGGTCCGGCCCGAGGCCAGCCGTGGCCCGACGTGGCTGAAGGTCAGTCCGCAGGCCAGCACGGCCAGGACGCCGGAGGCGTGTAGCTGCTCGGCGAGCAGGAATGCCGCGAACGGCGCTACCACGTTGATCCCGTTCTCCAGCAGGGGGTCCCGTGCCAGTTTCCTGGCCATGACCGCGAGCCAGGCGATCGCCAGGCCTGCGGCGAGTCCGCCGAAGAAGGAGACCGCGAAGCGCGACAGTGTTTCGGTCCAGGTGAACGCGTGCTGGTGTGTGGCGACGGCCATTGCCACGGCGAACACGACCAGCGCTGTGACGTCACTGACCACGCTTTCCGCGCGCAGCATCGTGGTCATCCGCCGCGGCAGCCGGGCCGCGACGCGTCCGATCGCCGACGCGTCGGTCGGGGCGAGGATGGCGCCGAGGATCCAAGCGGCCGGCCAGCTCAGCCCCAACGCGTGCCCGACGGCAGCCACTGCCCAAGCGGTGGCCAGCACCAGCCCGAGGGAGTTGAGCAGCACCATCGACAGGCTCGCGCGGATCTCTCGCAGTGACGTGGTCAGCGAGTCCCAGTACAGCAGTGCGGGCAACACCACGACCAGGATGAGGCTCGGCGGGACCCGCAGGTCGTGCAGCCAGGGCAGGAACGCCAGGGGCACGCCGCCGGCGAGCAACACCAGCGCCGCTGCGACCCGCACGTGGACGGCGAGCCAGCTCAGCGCCACCACCGCGATCAGGACGGTGACAATCACCTGCAAGCTACGCGGATCCATCGACCGACCCGCCTGTCGTCTGGACGAGCCTGACGGCGGGCCGGTGCGGACGTCTCGCCGCGGTCGGTTCAACGGGCGCCACGTACCCCAGAACGGGTCGCACCAGGACGGAATCGGACATGAGTACCTCACCTGACAGGCTGCGATGTCATTCGCCACCCATCAGATCCGCGTCCTCGCCTACGCGGGAGACTCCACCGGAAGGGGTAACAGCAGTACCTCCCAACGAGCAGGCAGATGAATGTACGTTCGTGACGTGGACAACAGGTCCGATGTCCAGGAGTTCCTGACTAGCAGGCGTGCGCGGATCACGCCGGAGAAGGTCGGGCTGCCTACGCTCGGCCAACGACGCCGAGTCCCCGGGCTGCGCAGGGCGGAGGTTGCGCAGCTCGCGGGGGTGAGCGTCGAGTACTACACGCGCCTGGAGCGCGGCAACCTGTCCGGCGTCTCCGAGTCGGTGCTCACGTCGCTGGCGGCGGCACTTCGCCTGAACGAGGCCGAGCGCGCCCACCTGCTCGACCTTGCCAGGGCCGCCAGCAGCGGGCAAACACAGCCGTGCCACAGGAGTTCGCACACGAATGTCCGGCCAAGCATCCACCGCATCCTCGACGGCATGACAGGCGTCGCGGGCTACGTCCGCAACACCCGCATGGACATCCTGGCCGCCAACCGCTTGTGCCAGGCCCTGTACGTCGACATCATCACGCCGCGCACTCTGCCGCTGAACCTCGCAAGATTCCTATTCTTCGATCCACGCGCCATCGACTTCTACACCGACTGGGACAACGTCGCCAGCGACACGGTGGCGGCGATGCACACGGAAGCCGGCCGTAATCCGCTGGACCGCGGCCTCAGCGCCCTGATCGGCGAACTGGCCACTCGCAGTGACCCGTTCCGCAGCCGCTGGGCGCGGCACAACGTCCGCGGGTGCCGGACCGGGACCAAACGTATTCACCACCCGCTCGTCGGCGACATCGAACTGACCTGCGACAGCCTTGACCTGCCCAGTGACTCGCTCGCCCTCGTCACCTACACCGCACCGCTGGACAGCCCGGCCCAGGAACAACTGGATTTCCTGGCCAAGGGTCCAGCGAGCGACCACCCGTGATCCGGTACACCGTCGATCGTTCGGGCTGAGCGCGTGACCGGCTGCAGAGCGGAATGCATCGGACGACCCGTTGATCACGTCGCAGTGGGTTGGCACCGATCTCCTAGCCCCGGCACGGCCACGACCCTGATCCCTGGCTTCGTCGAGGCGTGCCTGCCTTGTACGGCGGGAGGTCAATGTCGGGCGGCTTTCGCCTCCCGCGAGTGGCTGTCAACGCGAAGGCGGCTCTCACTCGCACCGTCCCGACGCGGGGCTGCGATCGTGTCGCTGTGATGCCTGCCATCAGGTGACTCGCAAGAGAGAACCGATTCGGAACTTAGCATTGGGATATGCGTGTTCTCTTTTCCGGTGCGCCTCTGTACGGGCATCTGATGCCCCTGCTGCCGTTGGCGCGAGCCCTGGTTCGCCGCGGCGACGAGGTGGCCTTCGCTGTGCCGCCTTCGCTGGCCCCCGTCCTCGCCAGCGAGGACGTTGAGATCTTTCCAGCAGGCGCCGAGCCGCTCGCCATCCGCGCCGAAATCCTCCGGCGCATCGGAGTGAACACGGCGACCGGTCCTACCGCCGACAGTGATTGCGAGGCCTTCGCGGGGGCGGGCCTGGACCTGGCCGTCGAGCAGGTGTTGGCGGTTGCCCAAGAGTGGCGCCCGGACCTGGTGATCGGGGACGTCTTCAGCTACACCACCTTGCTCGTAGCGGCCTGTGTGCACGTTCCGGCCGCACATGTGACCCTCCGTCACGAAGTGGGCGAATTTGAGCATGCTCTACGAGCTATGGCCGCCAAACGCTTCGAAGCCCGCGGCCTCACCTTTCGGCCGCCGAGTTGGGTGTTAGACATCTGCCCGTCCGATCTCCAGGTGCCCGGATGGCGCAAACCCCCCGGGTGGATGCCCATGCGGCCGCAGGCCCATACCGCGCCCGGCGGCGTGACCCGGACGCCACACCACGGCGAACGCCCGCAACTGCTGGTGACCTTCGGTACCGCGTTCAGCGATCCCACCCTTGTCGATCCGATCGTGCGCGAACTGACGGCTTTGGACGTCGACCTGCGAGTCACCGTGGGGCCGACGGCAGCGCCGGAAGATTTCAACACCGATTCGGGCCGGATCGTATTCGAGCGGTTCACTCCGCTCGCGGATCTCCTCCTGGGCGTTGACCTCGTCGTCGCGCACGGCGGAGCCGGGACGACCCTTGGCGCGCTCGCCGCGGGTATCCCCCTGGTGCTGGCCCCGCAGGGCGCGGACCAGTTCGTCGTGACCGAGCGGGCGGTCGCCGCAGGCGCCGCCGCGTCGGTCCTGCCCGGCCCAGCCGTGCCCTCCGAGATCGCCACGGCTGTGAGGACCGTCCTGACCGAGCGGAGGTTCCGGGACGAGGGTGATGAAAAGTTGCTCGCTGTAGCCGAAGAAGTGGAGGGATTCTTTGTTCCGCCGGACAAGCACCATGGCGAAGTCGCCATTCTGAATGTGCGGGTGAGTGCTCATGCGCCAAAAAGGACCGACGACGCGATTCTTTACATTATAAATAGTCAGCAAGAAACGATCGGTGAGTATTTTATCGGTCGAGTGGTGTTCGGCAGTGGGGAGGTGAACTATTGGAGCGGAAACAAATCCAGGTTTGAATTTCGGTTCTTCGGAAATCGGTGCGAAGTTCCTGGGACTGGTGAAATCTGGCGACGCTGGGCTTCGGGGGTCCCGGTGCGAAAAGGGGAATGGCTTGACTTGTCGCTTGATCAGCAGGAGTCGTGGCTGCACGTGGTGCAGAACTCGTGGTTCACGACAGGTCATCGAGCTGGTCGTTACGGAGATGATGATATTGTCCATCTCGATGGAGCTCAGATTTCAACGAAAACCGGCTTCTATTGTGCCCTAGGTGAGGCGGTCAATGGTCCTGGAGGGTATTTTGGATCGAACTTGGACGCCCTTGTTGATTGTATTCGTTCCAGCCCTGCTCATAAATCGTTGATCGGGATACGGTGGGACGATTTCGCTGCATCTAGGGAAGCTTTGGGGATTGAATTCATTGATGCAGTGATGGGAGTTATGCATGAATTTGGCGTAGAGGTAACCTGCCTCTAGTTGTAGTCATTTCTCTTTTGTGTCTTTATGGAGTCAGCTAACCGAATGTCTTTGTCGACGTGTTCACATATGTTCGATTGACCTGCGGCTACGGAGAAACTGCTGGCCTGCCGATGGTATGATCATCTGGCTCGTTGTTCCCGCAGCGGGGCGGCTGCCCCTGTGTAAGGCGTGCCCGGGCGGCGGGCGCCCGCGGCATGGCGGGTGCGCCGGCACGATGCCGGAGTCGACGGAGACTTCCCGGTCGAGTTCGTCGATCGCCTCGCAACCACCTGTACACGAGCCACCAGCCTCGCCAAAGTCCCTGAACGCGACCAGCGCCAGAACCGGTTGTAGACCGCCTTCCATGGCCCATAGCGTTCCGGCAGGTCACGCCACGCGACACTGGTCTTGGCCTCGAACAACATCCCGTTGATCACCTGACAGTCATCGCCCCGCGGACGCCCCTTCGCACCAGAAGTCGGAAGCAACGGCTCGATCGCCTGCCAATGCTCATCAGTCAAACCACAAATGCGTCGGGCGGATCATGCGCGAACGTGGGGTGGTCGGTCTGACCCGCAGGCGGCGCAGGTCACTGACCAAGCCCGACACCGTGGCGGCGCCGGTGCCGGACCTGATCGGCCGGGACTTCACCGCCCCGGCGCCGGGCCGGCGGCTGGTCGGCGACATCACCTACCTGCCCACCCAGCAGGGGTGGCTCTACCTGGCCACGGTGATCGACCTGCACACCCGCGAGGTCATCGGGCACGCGATGGCCGAGCACATGCGCGCCGAACTGGTCCGCGATGCCCTCGACCTCGCCGTCCGACGCGGCCTGACCGGCGATGACGCGATCTTTCACACCGATCGCGGGTCGCAGTACACCTCCCAGCGGTTCCGTCCGTGCTCGCCGGGCACGGCGTGCGCCCGTCGGTGGGGCGGACCGGGTCGTGTTTCGACAACGCCGTCGCCGAGTCGTTCTTCGCCACCCTCAAAACCGAGATCGGCACCACCGTGTGGGCCACCCGCGACGAAGTCCGACGCGACGTCTTCGCCTACCTCGGCTACTACAACTACGACCGTCTACATTCGACACTCAACTACCGCACCCCGCACGAGGTCCGTGTCGGCTATCGCCAAGGCCTCACCCTCGTGGCATGAAATCCGGTGCCCGGTCTTCGGGGGCAACCTCAGTTTGACGTTGCACGAGGTCGCGGCGCAGTCACAAGACGTGGCTGATCGCTGGTGGGGCGCCGCCACGCATCGGCACCGAAGCGAGGACCAGCCGGACATGATCCAGGTGTGGCCAGTGAGAGCGCACCGGCGTGGCAGTGCGCTCCTGCTCCCTCCTTGGTCTTGAATCGGGCGACAGACACTGACGGGAGCGGTCATTGGCGTGGCGAGCGCATCGGACTGGCCGGCCAAGAACCGGTCTTTCTCAGCGTCGAGATCAGCGTAGGTGCCTTGATCAGGCGTGACTGAGTCGGCGCGGGTGCGTCGCACGACGTCGGCGTGGCCGGGAGTGGACTACATGTCAGCGCGCCGCGGGGAGTACGTCGTCCGCGCTATGAGGTTCCTCGCGCATCTGCTGGTTCAGCTGGTGGCGCAGGAGCGACGAGTGGCGGTAGACGTCCTTGCGTGCCCGCATGATGTTGCCGAGTGGGGCGTGTTCAGCTGTGACCCGCCACGGGGTGAAGGACAGCGCGTCCATTGTCTCGAGGTTGTCCTTGCCTGAGATGTCCTGTTGCGGGAGGTGGAGCTTGGCCACCGTCACGTACGGCGACAGCTGCTCGGACCATTCCACGGTGACGTCTTGTACCGGCATTCGCTGCAGATCGGCGCACAGCTGGACCTGAACGTCGAATTCGTAGGGGCGCTCCTGCAGCTCCGCCACCAGAGCGGGCCGGAACACCTCCGCTGTCGCGCTGGGATCGATGGTGCGTCGGACGACTGCCTCGGCGAAGCCCGGATCCGGGGCGATGCGCACCTTGGCGATGTAGTCGCCGTGGCGGACCGAGCCCATCGTCCAGTAGCTCGACAGCAGCACGTTGACCAGCGGGATCGCGCCGAGCTTTATATAGGCCAGGAACTCGTCCCAGGCCCAGTCCGCTTGGTCGAGCGTTCCCTTGCCGGTTACGAAGTCGCTGAAGAAGCGGTGCGCTCCGGGGCGTCCTTCGGCGAAGTATGTGGATGACTTGAAGAACAGCTCCTGGATGAACAGGTAGTGGGCCACGGTGTTGCAGAAGAAGATCGGCGCGTTGATGTTGGCGTAGTCGAAGGTGCGCGTATCCGGCTCATCGTCGAGCAGGGTCGGACCGTCGATGTCGAACATCTTCAGCGCCAGCCCGATCGCCGTGCCGAGGCGCGCGTCGGGTCCGGCGTGGGGCGACCCGTTGGAGAAGCGGACCAGCGCGTCGTGCCTGCCCGGGACGGCATAGATGCCCTGGGCGTACTCAGCCGGGAGCTGGTCAAGGATCTCGACCTCCCCCCGCACCACTCCGTACCCCTTGGCATGCGCGTCCCGAACAGCCCGCCCTGTGCCCCCGGCCGTGACCGATCCAGTGATGTAGCTCGCAGTATTGTCGATCACCGTCTTCAGGTTCTCGTCGAAGTGCGGCTCGACGCCGTCGACGTCGGGCGTGTAAGGGACGAATCGTGGAGCCATGAGCTCGACCTTTCTGATGTACGTCTCGCGCGCAGACGCCGTGGCTTCGGCCTAGCTGGGCAGGCGCCGCGCAGGTCCAGCAGGGGAGTCACGCCGGAAGGTTCGCGTTCGGGCATCGTCGCGACGGGCTTCGCCAACGCCTGCGGGGCTTTCGACTGTCGGCACCGGGTACCGGTCCGGCACCGGCCCACTGGTGCTCAGCTCTCCAGGTCGGCGAGCCAACGCAGGGCGTGCAGACCCGGGAGGAAGCAGTACTCGCCGCCTCGTGTGGTCACGAAGCTCGGCAGGTTGTGGATGCGGCGCCGGATGGGCTTTTCGGGGATGGTGAGGCTGTCGGTGCCGTCGTGGTGACCGGCCACCGGGTCCCTCTCTCCGGAGTAGCCGATGAAGTTGCCATCGTTGACCCATTGGGACTTAATGAATTCGAACTGCCGATCCAGGTGGGCGCCGATGAAGACGCCGATGAGGCCGCGATCGGCGCCGTCGTCTTCGAGGACGCCTTCCGGCAAGGGCGGGCCGTAGGTGGTGCCGCGGCGGATGATCCGGTGCAGCCGTGTCGTCCCGATGATGTCGGCATCGCGCGGGTTCACCCGCCGGATGTGCGCGCCGGCGGGACACTTGAACCCGCGGTCGTCGTCTTCGCGGTACTGGAAGTCGTTGTTGCGGTGCGGGTCCGTGCCCAGGGTCTCGTCGTCTTGATTGGGAGAGAGGGTCAGGGGCGCCCCGCTCGGCCAGCGCCCGACCATCTTGGCCGCCAGGCGTGCCTCTTCCTCGGGGGTGGCGCTGTTCCCTCGGAGGAACTGGCGCCAGGCGGCGACGTTGGTGTGCAGCTTGCGCACGGCCAGGTAGGTGCCGTTGCGGCCCAGGATCTCGGGCTGAGGCATGGGCGGGAGGTTCCCGGTCTCATCGGGATAGCCGAGGATGAACTCGCCGGCCTTGAGGGGCGTCTCGTGCGGATTCGAGCTTGGCAGACCGAGCCCCTCGATGCTGGGAAGACTAATGCCGTCGCGGAAGCCGAACGTCGTGCGCCCGGTGGGCAGTTGGCGGACCTCCTGTTGCCAGATCACCTCGACACCGGGCGTCTCCTGGGGGGCGGCGCGAGCTCGGCCGAACGCCTTCTCCAAGCGCGCCTGATCAGGGGCGAGCGCGCTGATGGCGATGTGAACGTCCGGGGTTCCGAACGGTGGCTCCCAATGGGACGGGTCGCTCTCCCCGGTGTCGCCGATCTCCTCCGCGCGCGCCGCCATGCCCTGCTGGAAGGCCACCGGGAAGCTGTCAAGTGACACCTGGGGCACCCCGAGGGCGCGTAGTCCCTGGTAGGTGAAGGCCACGGCCACCCAGGCATCTTGATCCGGCTCGGCGCTGGGCAAGCCCCCCTCGACTGCCGGGAGCAGCCGCCGCAGGAGCGCTCGTCCGGCGCGGGGTTCGTCAGCGCGCAGGAGAACGTACCTCCCCGCGTACGGCCTCGGCCGGGGGTGCAGCGCTCCACTCTGGATGTCGTCGACCTCTAGGGTCACGCTCGGTGCGCGGGCGCTCGACACTTCGTTCATGGTTGCCCTACCTCCTTCTCACCCGTGCAAATGACCCGGCGCGGCCGGCGGGCGTTGTGACCAGCGCCCGGCCGGCCAGGTCCGCGCCTCCACTCATGACCTCACGGACGGGATTTCGGGTACGCCGACCGCTCGGCGTCCCCACCCATTACCCAACCCGTGTACCGCGGGTCCGGTTCGGTGTCCTCAGCCCGAGGCCTCGTCGAGCAGCCTCTTGAAGGCCGGCGTGGCGACCAAGGCTGCGTTGGCCGGGTTGTCCAGCGCTGCCCGGAACTCGGGGGTGTCGAGCACGGCCTGGAAGGCGCTGTCGACGCGTTGGTCCTTCCAGATCTGCTTGACGGTGAGGTCCGGGTAGGAGCTGGCGAAAATGAGGGCAGGCGCCTGGTGGGCTACAAACCAGTCCTTGACGTTGGGGTCGGTGACGCCGGGAAAGCCCTCCGAGTGGGAGAAGATCTTGCCGAAGTGCTCCCCGACGATCGTGGCGGCGAAGTCGTCGATGTAGGTGTCCCAAGAACCGTCGAAGACGCTGGCGAACATGAACCGCGTGTCGTCATCGAAGATGACGTGCCGCGCGTCGTGCAGTGTGCCAATCTCTCGGAGCGCCGACCGCTCCGCCCTGTAGGCGGTCGAGATCTGGGCGAGGTCCTGGCGCAGCTGGTCCGCGTGGCCTGGCTTGATTGTGGTGAAGACCGCGAACTCGGAGGCCACTCCATCCGTCAGGCCCGGTCGTTCCGGGTGGTCCGTGTGACTTGGCATCGTCGTCATCTGAGTCTCCCTTCATGATCACTGTTGGCCTGCGGGGTTATTCCCGGGCCGGTGGGTGGTGCCGATCACTCGCCGGCGCAGTGTCCTTCGCGTGGCAGTAGGCGAGTAGTTGCTGTTCATTGGGGGAACAGGAGGAACACGATCGCTGCGCCGATCAGGGCGGCCAGGATTCCGGCCGTGTACGTCGCGTCGGCTCCGCAAAGGAACGATGACTTCGCTCCGGTGATGATCTGCGTCGAGTACAGTGGCTCCTGTTGGACGCGGTCGGCGGCGCTCGAGAGCGTGTATCCGACGGCGATCAGGTTCAGGCTTGTCTGCGACGACTCGAACGTGCGCCTGATCGAGGGCTGAGCGACGTCGGCCACCGACATGTTGCAGGTCGGCAACCCCACCAACCACAATCAACCAGACGAGCACCAGGCCCGCGTCGGCGGGCTCGTCGGATGGCGCCGCAGCGCATGCGGCAATGTCTTGTTCGGTCCCGGCCATTCGCCTCATCTTCTGCCCGCCGCCGGCGCGACATCCGCCAGCAACGAAACCGCAGGTGCGAAGTACCCCGGCTTCTCGACGCTAAGCGGCTGACGGAGGAACGGACACCACCCGCAAGGGGTGAAGGCGCCGGACGCTCAGCGGTGCGCGCGGCTGACTCAGTCGGGTGCGGGTGGCGCCGGCGGGCCATGGTCGAGGTAGGTGCGGGTCCCTTGCCAAGCCGCGCAGCGCCACACGCTGCGCGGCGAGATCCTGCTTATCGACACGAGTGTCAGTGCAGGTGTCAGGCGCCGCCGGTATCCGAGTCGCGCAGAGCAGTTTGAACACGGTAAGCGATACCGGATTCCGTCACTCGATCGGAGGCACGGAGACTTCACCGACGGCACAGGGGTTGTGCGAGATCGAGAAACCAGCGCCACGGCGGCGGGCCTGAGGGAGATCGAAAACCGGTGTGCGGCTGCCAGCGCCGTGGGCGCCGCACTGTTGTTCCGGCGGTCTGAGCAGCAGCTGTGCGGCCACGGCGACGCGCCGGTGCAGAGTTAACCGCACCTGCGCGCCGATGGGCGTCCTATCTGGCCTTTTCGGACTCAGCGTTCGGCTGGGCGGTAGCTGAGTGAGGGTCGCCACCGGCTCTCACCGACGTCATCCTGATCAGCTATTCGCCGGGAGGTGAGAGCATCGTGGGCGTTCGCGAGGAGCAAGAAACTGCCGACAGACGGGCCTGGCTTCATGCGAAGATCGATGAGTGATGCCCGAGGACGCTCAGGACAACTTGCGATACCTGCTGAACCAGTGGGATCCGATCGGCGTCGCGGACGAAGTGGACGACGAATATGACTGTGTGATCGCGCCGTTGCTGTCGCGTTTGGCGGCTGGGGCGGGACGCCCGGAGATCAGCGAGTTCCTCTGGCACGAACTTACCGATCACTTCGGGTTGAGCGATCCTGCAGCCAACTGTTCTGACCGGATGGCAGACCAGTTGGTGGCGTGGTGGGCTGCGCTCAGCAGGCCCTCAGCAGAGCAGAACCGGCTTTCGCAGTAGGCGTAGCGCCCACCGACCGGTCAATCACCATCAACGATACCTGCCGGGGCCCTGGAGCGACCGTCCTGCCGTTGCGCAATGGAGCTCGGGATATTGACCTGCTCGATGCTTGGGGACGGCGTGTCGACGGAGCGCGCAGAGCGCGAGGCTAGCGCGCTGGGGCTCGAATGTGGTCATCGGAACCGACCTCGTGCTGCTCGCCACCGAGATTCGGCCCGGGTAGAGCTCGCGGAGAGGTGGCGCGCCTCGCCGACCTTCTGACCCCCACGCCTTCGCGTCCAGCTGTGACCCGGCGGCCGTAACAAACGTTCGTCACCCACCGATTCGTGGCCGTACGGATCTGATCAGATGAGGGGGGGCTGACGTCGGTCTTTAACCCGCTGGTGGTGGTGACGCTGCCGCTGCTGGTCGCGACCCTCGTGATGCTCGTGGGTGGCTGGTGAAGATTGGCCGGTACCTTCGACCACGACGCCGGGTTCGACCGGCCAGTAGGTGAAGTCCTCGCGACGTCGCTGCCGAGCCGGGGTCCGGAGCTGTCGGGCTCCGCGAGGTGTGTTGCCGTAGTCGAGCACCAGCGGGAACAGTCGGTGCCCGGGCAGCGCTCAGGCGCGTTCAGCCGCCGGCTGCGCCGTCGATTCCGCATGGGGAACCTCCGGAAACTGTCCCCGGACCGGGTCGCCGAGGGCTGTGAACATCGCGCCTCACCAGTCACCGGGACGAAAAGAACCACCGGTATGAACACCGTATGTCGGCATCGGCTCACGAATACGAACGTCCCGACGTCAACAGCCGGATGGCCTACAACCGCCGGAGTGAACTACCCAGCACGATCCATAGCGGGCACGCCCGTGCGCACCCTGCTGGTGGCCTCACCTGAAGTCCCGGGACGTCGTCGCCAGCGATTTCAGGTCCAGCGGCGTGACCTTGTCGGCCACGATCGAGACGGTGCCTTGCCCGACTTGGGCGATGCCGCGCACGAGCAGCGCTGGGCTGGACAGCCATATTTGACGGTCGCGGCGCCACACCGTTGACCGGACTACGAGGCGACACGCCGGTGCGTCGTCAGCTGACCCCGGACGCAGGGTTCGAGACTTCGGTCGTCGTGATCGCCGAAGTCGTCGGAGTGCGTTGTGCCTGCTCAATCGCCGCTGGATTTTGTGCGGTTGCCCCGTTGGGGGCGGGTTGTTCCGTGGTCGAGTGGCCCGGCGTGGATGGTGGTTGATCCGGACGACGCGGTCGTGCCGGCGATCGCGGAGTTCCTGGCCGATCTCGCGGCCCGGCCCACCAGCGCGGCCAGTGTCCGCAGCTACGCCTACGACCTGTTGCGCTGGTGGCGGTGGTTGCGGGTCTGCGGCGTTGAGTGGAATCGGGCGACCACGGCGGAGGCTCGCGGGCTCGTGCTGTGGCTGTCTCGGGCCGTCAAGCCACGGAAACATCCACGGACGGTGTCGGCGTCGACGGCGGGCACGGTCAACCCGATCACGCGTAAGCCGCACCTCGGGAATGGGTATCAGCCGCGGACAATCCGGCACAGCAACGCGGTGATCCGCAGCTTCTACGAATTCCACCGCGAGGATGGCCGGCGCGGACCGCTGCTGAACCCGATGCCGTTGGACGCGCACGCCTGGCGCGGCTACGACGGCGCCTTCGAGGGCCGGCCCCGGACCGAGGGCCGGATCCGCTTCAACCCGCGGATCCCGCAGCGGCTGCCGCGCGCCATGCCAGATGAGCAGTGGAACACAGTGTTCGGCATGCTGCGCTCGCACCGCGACCGCGCGATCATCGCCATGGGCGTGAGCTCGGCGGCCCGGCCGGCCGAGTTACTGGGCATGACGGGCCCGGACGTCGACTGGGGCGAGCAGCAGATCCGGGTCGTGCGCAAGGGCACGCGTGCTGAGCAGTGGCTGCCCGTCAGTGCCGAGGCCCTGGTGTGGCTGCGGCTCTACCTGGCCGAGCTCGGCGAGCTCGCGCCGACGGTTCCGTTGTGGCAGACACTGCGACGGCGCGACCGCGGGTGCGGGCTGACGCGCCAGCCGCTGAGCTACGACTCGCTGCGTGCCGTGTTCCGACGGCTCAACGCGGCCCTGGGCACGAACTGGACGCTGCACGACTTGCGCCACACGGCGGCGATCCGGATGTCGCGCGACTCGCGGCTGTCGATGCGCGACGTGCAGGTGATCCTCGGACACGCACACCTGAGCACGACCGCGGAGGTGTACCTGGTGGAGGACCAGGCCGAGGTCCTCTTGCGAGCTGCGGAACACCTGGCCGCTCTGGCCGCCGCGCCTGCCCCGCAGCCGAGACCGGCCGCTCCGTACGCGGCCGCGGATCTGCAGGTGCTGTTCGGGGGCGAGCTCCGGTGACGTCGATCGAGACGAAGCGCACGAAGGACTGGATGATCGACCTCGCGCACCTGCTGGATCGTCCCCGCGTCGGCCGCGGTGACCAGCTGACGATCGATGAGGTGCTCGAGCTGCCGACGCGCTCGCCGCTGTGGGTCGCGGTCGACGTCAAGGCGAACAACGCGACGATGGTTGAGTTGCGGCGCCTGATGAGCTGGCTGGCGGGCTTCCCTGGCGCCGGTTGGCAGCACCGGTGGCAGGCGTCGGGCGCCGATGCCGGTCTGGATTGGCTCGGTACTGTGCCCGATCACCGTCCCTTCACCAGGGCGGTCCGCGAGGCGCGGATGCGGGCGTTGTCGTGGCTGCTGCTGGAACAGGTGGTGCTGCCCAGCTATGACGCGCTGCTGGCCTATCGCCCGCACGACTTGCTGGTTCGCTACCGCTTTCTGCATGAACCCGAGTCGTACGAAGCTCTTGCAGCCGGCACGGACAAGCTGAAGCTGCAGCAGAAGTACAGCCTGCCCGCGCTGGTGGTGATCACGAAGATCGCCATCCACACGGGACGCCCGCCGAGCCAGATGACGGCCGACGACGTTCTCGAGATGTACGCCTGGGCAATGCAGTACACCGGCCGCTCGGGCAAACCGACTCAGGGCATGCACGCCGCGTGGCAGATGCTCACCACGATCGGTGTCACTCCGGGAGGCAGCACGTTGCGGTACACCGTGCTGCACGGCCAGCGCCCGACCGCCGACCTGGTCGACGCCTACCGCGTGCAGTCGGCTGAGATCCGCGACTTGTTCATCCGCTACCTCGACGAGCGGCGCCCGGCTCTGGACTACACCTCGTTCCGCGGAGACGTGAGCCTGCTGGTCGGGCAGTTCTGGGCCGACATCGAACGCCACCACCCGGGCATCGACACGCTGCACCTGCCCGACGACGTGGCTGCGGCGTGGCGCGATCGCGCGCGCGTCGTGACGCTGCCCGACGGCACCACCCGCCCACGTGAGGAACGGCTGGGCCTCCTCTCGCGCGTCCGCAGTTTCTACCTGGACCTCCAGCGTTGGGCGGTGGAAGACCCGTCGTGGGTGCGCTGGGCAGTGCCCAGCCCGGTGCGCGCGAGCGACTGCCGAGGGTTCGCGCGCAGCCAGCGCGCCGCACGGTCGCGGATGCACCAGCGCATCCGCGAACGGCTGCCGCACTTGTCCCAGATCGCCGATGTCGCAGACCGTCTCCGCGCAGAGTCGGCGACCCTGCTGCGCGCCACATTGGACTGCGCGCCCGGTGAGGAGTTCACCGTCGGCGATCGGCGATACAGGCGCATCTTGCCCAAGATCGCACAGCGCACCCGCCGCCTGCGCGACGAACTCGTCGGTGCTTACGTCATCGAAGCCGGGGCCACCGATGTGGTCGACGTTGCCGCCCGCGAGGACGAGTTCTTCTGGGCGTGGGCGGCGATCGAGACGCTGCGGCACACCGGCGTGCGTGTGGAGGAACTGCTTGAGCTGACCCAGCTCGCGATCGTGTCGTACCGGCTCCCGGACACCGGCGAGGTGGTTCCGCTCTTGCAGATCGTGCCGTCGAAAAACAACCAGGAGCGGTTGCTGCTGGTCAGCCCCGAGCTGGCCAGCGTGCTCGCCACGATCGTTACCCGGCTGCGCGTCGGCAACGGCGGCGCCGTCCCGCTCGTGCCGCGTTATGACCACCACGAGCGCACGGTCGGCCCGCCGCTACCGCACCTGTTCCAACGCCAGCGCGGCAGTCGCCGCACCGTCATCAACCAGAGCACGATCAACAGTCTCATACGCGGCGTGCTGCGCGAAGCCGGCGTCCGTGACGCGGCCGGGGAGCCGATTAGCTATGCCGCACACGACTTCCGCCGGATGTTCGCCACCGACGTCGTCACCAACGGGCTGCCCGTCCACATCGCCGCGCGCCTGCTCGGCCACGCCTCGCTGGACACGACCCAGGCCTATGTCGCGGTGTTCCAGGACGACCTCGTCCGCACCTACCGCGCCTTCCTCACCGACCGCCGTGCCGCCCGCCCCAGCGAGGAGTACCGCAGCCCCACGGAGGAGGAATGGCGCGAGTTTGAGCAGCACTTCCAGACCCGCAAGCTGGAACTCGGCACCTGCGGGCGTCCCTACGGCACCCCTTGCCAGCACGAGCACGCCTGCGTCCGCTGCCCCGTACTGCACGTCGATCCGCGTCAGCGCGGCCGGCTCGCCGAGATCATCGCCAACCTCCGCGACCGGATCACCGAAGCCCGGATGAACGCCTGGCTCGGTGAGGTCGACGGGCTGACCGCCAGCCTGAACGCAGCGACCACGAAACTAGCCGACCTCGACCGGTCCACCCGTGCCCGGGCGGGCGGACCCGTCACGATCGGGATGCCCGTACTAAGGCAGTCACCCCCGCCGTCGGGCACCCCCGTCACGGACCGCTGATTTTCCGGAGTTCGCCGGCGTGGGTGAGGTCGTAGCCGCCGAGGTTTGCGATGGTGGTGCGGACGGTGGGGTTTCGCAGGGCTGTGCGCAGGGGTTGGGCGACGCCGAGGGCGGATTCGGGGAGGGCGATGTCGTAGGACTCCCAGGTGAGGGGGATGAAGCCCAGTTCCAGTTCTGCGGTGTGGGCGCGGATGCCGAGGCCGGTGTCGGCGGTGCCGGCGGCGATGGCAAGGGCGATTTCGAGGTGGGAGTTCAGTTCCGGGCCGGTGATGGTGTGGGGCGGGATGTTATGGGCGATGAGGAGTTGGTCGAGCAGGACTCGGGTGCCGGCGCCTTGTTCGCGGCGGGCGACGAGCAGGCCGGCGAGGTCGGCCGGGCTGTTGAGGTTGCGGGGGTTTCTCCGTGGGACGAGGAGGCCTTGTTCGCGGCGCCAGAGGTGGAGCAGGTGCGGGTTGTGGTCGTGGAGCAGGGCTCGGGCGAAGGGGGCGTTGTAGTCGCCGTTGCGGTGGCGCAGGTGGATGGCGGCGCCGTCGGCTTCGCCGCGGGCGAGGGCGCGCAGCGCGTGGAAGCTGCCGCGGGCGCCGACGGGTGTGACGGCGGATGTGGTGTGGGCGAGCAGGATTTGCAGGGCGGGGTCGTCGCTGCCGGCGAGGCGGAACACGCGGTCGGCCTCGAGCAGGCGCGCCGCGGCGACCTGGGCGCCGGTGGCGACGCGGGCGCGGCGGCGGTCGGCGACGGTGATGACGCGGGCGTCGGCGAGGTGGCGGTAGGCGCGCACGATGGTCGAGGAGGTGGCGCCGAGCTCGGCGGCGTAGGTGCGCACGGCGGGTAGCTCGGCGCCGGGCGGCAGGTCGCCGGAGCGGACGCGCTGCGCGATGTCGGTGGCGATGTCGAGGTAGCGGGCCACGTTCCCTGCTTCGGTCAGTAGGAACACAGTTCTGTTCTGGTCTTCATCCTAGTGGCTGGTGAGCTGCAGAAGTAGTCTGCCGATTCTGTCGCTGCTGCTGTTGTCTATGGCTGTGAGCGACGCGGTGAAGACGGCGAAACGGCCGTGGTTGACCCCTGGGGTTGGTGGGATCGGCACGGCGAGTTTTCTCGCGGACGTGGGTCATGAGGTTCCGACGGCGCTGATGGCGAGCTTCGTGACCAGCACCTTGGGCGCCCCGGCGGCGGTGCTCGGGTTGATCGAGGGCATCTCCGAAGGGCTGGCCGGCACCGGCCGGTTCGTCGGCGGAGCGCTGGCGGATGACCCGGGACGACGGCGACGGGTCGCGGTCGGCGGCTATACCGCGACCGCGGTGCTGTCGGCGTTGATCGGCGTGACGTCGTCGGCGGTGCAGGCGGGTGTGCTGCGCGGAATGGCGTGGGCCGCACGCGGGCTGCGGGTGCCGGCCCGCAACGCGCTGCTGGCCGACGTCGTACCCAAGCACGCCTACGGGCGGGCGTATGGGTTCGAGCGCACGATGGACAACCTGGGCGCGATCGTCGGGCCGTTGCTCGCGCTCGGGTTGGTCGCGTTGGTCGGGGTCCGGACGGCGATTGTGCTGTCGGTGATCCCGGGAGTGATGGCGGCGGGCGCGATCGTCTTCGCCATCCGGCAGGCCCGGTTGCCCCGCGTCGCCGAGCGGCGCAAGCTGCGGTTCCGGATCCGCCCGGTGATAAGAGGCCGGCTGGGTCGGGTGATGGCCGGGTTCGCCGCGTTCGAGGTCGGCAACGTCGCCGCGACTCTGCTGATCTTGCGGGCCACGGATCTGCTTGCCCCGAGCCACGGGACGCAGAACGCGACACAGCTCGCGATCACGCTCTACATCGTCTACAACGTGGCGGCCACGCTCGTGTCCTTTCCGGCCGGGAGCTGGTCGGACCGTTTCGGGCCGCTGGTGGTGACGGCGGCCGGGGTCGCGGCCTTCCTGCTGGGCTACGTGGTGTTCGCGGTGTCGAGTCCAGCGCTTGTGGTGCTGGGGCTGGGTTTCGCGCTGGCCGGGATCGGGATCGGCTGCGCGGAAACAGCCGAGCACGCCGCGGTGGCTGCGCTGGCGCCGAACGAGCTGCGCGGGTCGGCGTTCGGGCTGCTGGCCACCGTCCAGGCGCTGGGCAACGTGGCCGCGAGCGTGGTCGCCGGGGCGCTCTACACGTTCGTCTCGCCCCCGGTGGCGTTCGGCTACCTCGTCGGCTGGATGGGAATTGCGCTGGTCCTGCTGGGATGGGCAGGCCGCCGCGACCGCTGACTCGGCGACACCAAACGTTCGGCTGGCTAGCGGAAATCGCGAGACTTCGTCGCCAGCGACTTGAGGTCCAGCGGCGTGAACTGGTCGGCGACAATCGACACGGTGCCTTCGCCGACCTGCGCGATGCCACGCACCACAACCGCAGCGTGATTCATCAAAATCTTCCTACTCCGGTGAAACAGCCCGACCGACACGATGATGTTGGCCATGCCGGTCTCGTCCTCGAGGTTGAGGAAGGTGATGCCGCCGGCGGTGGCGGGGCGTTGTTTGTGGGTGACCGCGCCGCCGACCGTGATCCGGGTGCCGTCGGGGACGTCGAGGAGCTGGCCGGCGGGAATCGCGCCGAGCTCATCGAGGTGGATGCGCAGGAATTCGATCGGGTGGCGATCAGCGGTGATGCCGGTGGCCCACAAGTCCGCCGACGCCAGCTCGAAGGTCGTCACAGAACAACGAGAACCCGGACACGTGCGAGGAGCAGGCGACAGCGAACCGAGCACCATCACGGGCACGGACAATTCCAGTGCCGACGGGGATGGGTGCTTTCAGGCCCGCTGCTGGACGATGAGGAACGCGCCGCATCCTCCCCGCGCCGAGGTCCCTCATCGTTCGCGCAAGATCGGTATGCCGCGAAGGCGGCGCACCGCCGGACCGGAACGCGCGAAATACCTCAGCTCTCGCACTCTAACGCCCGCAGCACTACCCCGCGGCCCGGCCGTCACAGGAACGAGCCTTTCCGCGAGCAAGATCGACGACGCCTGTTACCGCGGCGAGCTGGTACCCGTCGTCGGCCGAGGACCTCTAGCCATGTGGCGCGCAAGCGCCAGTCCGGCGAGTTCGACGCGATGACCACCGCCACGTTCAAGCAGGGCGTCCGTGATGCGCTGGCCCAGGCCCACGTGCCTGATTGAGCTGTCGTCTCGTCATGCGAGGACGAAGTAGCGGAGCCAGAGATACGGCGCGGCGACGGCGATGGTGATGGCGGTGATGATCGCGCCTTTCTTGGTGAATTCCCAGAAGGTGATGGGTGTGCCGGCGCGGGCGGCGATTCCGAGCATGACGACGTTGGCGCTGGCGCCGATGGCGGTCATGTTGCCGCCGAAGTCGGCGCCGAGGGCGAGTGACCACCATAGGGCCTGGGAGTGTGCGGGGTCGGGGATGTCGTGGGTGAGGGCGAGGACGAGCGGGGTCATCGTGGCGACGTAGGGGATGTTGTCGATGATGCCGGACAGCAGTGCGGAGGCGCCGAGGATCAGCAAGACGGCCAGCAATGCGTTGCCGCCGGTGGCGTCAGCTGCGAGGTGGGCGAGGTTGTCGATGACTCCGGTCTTGGCGAGGGCGCCGATCATGATGAACAGGCCGGCGAAGAACAGCAGGGTCTCCCACTCGACGCTGGCGAGGTAGTCCTTGGGGCGGGTGCCGGAGATGAGGACGAGCAGGCCGGCGCCGAGGAGGGCGACCACGGACGGGTCCAGATGCACGACCGAGTGCAGGATGAAGCCCGCGAACACCAGCGTCAGGACGAGGCCGCATTTGAGCAGCAGCCGCGGCTGCTGGATGGCCTCGCGTTCGTTGAGTGTCATCACCTCGGCGCGGCGTTTGGGGTCGACGGTGAACGACCCGCGGAACAGCCACGGCAGCACGAGGGTGAACACGATCAGCACGATGAGGACGATCGGGCCGAGGTTGAGCAGGAAGTCGTTGAACGACAGGCCGGCGCGGCTGCCGATGATGATGTTCGGCGGGTCACCGATCAGGGTCGAGGTGCCGCCGATGTTGGAGGCGAAGACCTCGGCGATCAGGAACGGGGTCGGGTTGATGTCGAGGCGGTCGCAGACCAGCAGGGTGACCGGCGCGATCAGCAGCACGGTCGTCACGTTGTCGAGCAACGCCGAGGCGATCGCGGTGATGAGCGCCAGGAGGATCATCACGCGTAGCGGGGAGCCTTTCGCGCGTTTGGCCGCCCAGATCGCGAGGAACTCGAAGACACCGGTGCGGCGGAGGATCCCGACGATGATCATCATCCCGAGCAGCAGGAAGATGACGTTCCAGTCGATGCCGGTGTCCTGGGAGAAGAACGCGTCGGCCGAGCTGCTGACCCCGGTGGCCAGCACGGTGCCGGCGCCGGCGAGTGCGGCGACCATCTTCGGGATCTTCTCGGTCGCGATGAGCACGTAGGCCACGGCGAACACGGTGATGGCGATGACGGGGCTCACGCGAGCGCCTCGCGTGGGGCGCCGGCGGTCAGTGCGGAGTGAGGGCCAGCTCCAGCAGTCGGGACGCGGAGACGACGCCGATGAGGGTCTTGTCCTGCATCACTGCGACAAGCGGACAGCGCAGCCGGGCCATTGTCGCGGCGACCTCGACGATCGTGTCGTCGGCGTTCACCCGCGGCAGCTCCGTCGGCTCCTGGGGCAGCACCGACCGCACGGTCTTGCCTGCGAGTTTGTCCGCGGCGCGGTCGGCTATCGACTCGGTGAGCACTCCCGCCAGCGACGGGTCGTCGCACACGTAGCTCGGCACCAGGAACTTCACCACCTGCGAGGCCGGCAGTACCGACTGCGGGCAGCCAGTGGCATCCGTGACGACCAACCCGGGCAGCCGTCGCTCCGCCAGCAGCCGCGCGGCCGCAAGGGCATCGGAGTCCAGGTCGACGACCGGGTACTCCTCGGCCATCTCGGAGGCGTGCATCTTCCGACTCTACGACCAGCGGGACTCCGCCGCGCTGGCGCGCGGAGGAGTCCTGCGACGTTCTTGACGCTCCGCGGCGCCGCGCCGGCGCCGCGGCCGAAGATCGGTCGCCGCACCCAGCCACAGCAGGAGCCAAGCGGGAACCGGCGCACGTGACCACAGGGTGGAAGGCCGGGCGGTGGACGGTGGGAGACCGGACCGTGGAGGGGGTGACGCCGGTGGCGGGGAGGGGCAGAACGTGGCAGGGCCACCCGGTGCGGACGATCGGAGCGGGGGTCATCGGACTTCCAGGGGTCGGCGAGCCAGCCCGCACCCGGCCGGGTGCGGGCGAGCCGACCAGACTTCCCGGCACTCCTGGCCGTAAAGATGCCGCAAATATCCGCATCAGGCAAACTGCCCGGTCAGTTATCAGTCAGTCCAGCCGAGCGTTGTGTCGAGCTGGTAGAGGTTCTCGCCGAACTGATCACCGGCGGAGCTTGAGCCCTTCCAAGCCGGCCGCGGGAGCAACAAACGCCCGCTCCTGGCATGGCAAGGGAACCGTGTAGCAGAAACCGCGTTCCTCAGATCATGGCCCGAAAACTCGCGGGGATCGATGCACGTTACCCGGCTTGACGGTCCCCGACCAGCTACGCCCCAGCAGCCAGGGGAAGATGAAGAACCTCGCCAAGACGGCCCGCGATGATCGCGCCGCCGAGCCACCTGCACCGGTGTCTGACCGGTCCGAGTCGAGGGTGCCGCGTTCGCTTCCGGCACCGCCGCCGCGACCTCGTCCACCCGCGCCTGGACCCGCAGCAACTCGCGCTCGGCGTCGGTCACGCCGCCGGGCGCGAGCTGCTGCGCCGGCGCGCTGATCTCGTCTTCCTGCGCGGGCGAGAATCCGACCAAATGCGCACTCTGCCGGGGTTCTTGCTAGAAGGTCAGTACCTCGATGGTGCCTAGATCAATCCCGTAGTGCCTGTAGACCTTGGTCGTGTTCTCGCTCGTCAGTTGGTCCTCGGTGTAGCCGAGGAGGCCGGCCGTCCGGACGACGTCGGTTGCCGAGCCAGCCTCGATTTCAAGGTACGGCGGGATCCGCGGCCATTCGTCGATCTCGAGCTGTGTGCCGTCGAGTTCGAAGCTGGCGCGGCGGTTCTCCTGGTACGATTTTGGTGTGAAGCCGAGCAGGCCGAGCAGTTCGTTGGTGCTGGTGAAGTCGCTCACGGTGACCTCGACCTCGTAGGTGCCGTCGATCGCGTCGCTACGGATTTCCTTGACGCATAGCGTTGTCTCGCTGCCGGTATCACGTAGCCGGATCCACTTCGACTGGTCTCCCGGCGTGATGTCGTAGACGTGGCGCCGCATGAGCCGCGTGTCGCTGACCTGCTTGCCGCCCTTCTCCAGGATGAGTGCCGCGGTTGCCTGCGGGTCGATGTCGAGAATCTTGGCTTCGTGCTCGATCGGCACTGGCGTGTCTCCTTCGGTGTGGTGGCGTGGACCCTAGCGATCTACCGCGTCGAGCTCGGCGGCCTCGCGGGCGCGAAGCGCACGGATTTCTTCGGGCAGGTCGGAACGCAGGAACTCATCGAGGGGCCGGCACAGATCCATGCGTTGGATGCAGACGCCGACCTGGTAGAGGCCGGAGCGGTCGCGGTAGAGCCGTACGCCGTAGAAGCCCTCTTGGCAGTCGGTGTCGTTGTTGAAGGGGCAGCCTGCGCACGTCGGCGGTAGCCGGACCCTGCGGATCTTTTTGAAGAACACCCGCCGGCCGCCTGGTAGTCGGTACGCCGTGCGTGCGCCGGAGACGCCGGCCGTCAGATAGCGCGCTTCCGGAACAGCGCCGCGTTGCTCGAGTGCTGTCTCGATCGCGCGGATCGACGCTTCACCGTGATCGAGCGAGTTGAGTAATCGGACGGACAGGCGCGGCGAGTACTCGTCGAGGAGGCGGTGCACGCGGCCGATGTGGCTTTCGTCGGGAACCACGATGTTGGCGTCGACTCCGACGCCCGCTGCGAGCGCGGCGTTGATTGAGTCGGTTAATGCCTTGAGCTTCCGGGCTGCGCGTTCGACGTTGCGGTAGCGGTTGTGCTGGACTGCGCCCAGCTCCTCAGGCGTTGTCCCGAAGATCGAGAAGTTGACACGCTCCAGGCTTGCCTCGGCGCAATGCGGAAGGATTTCGCTGCTAGAGGGACTGCTCCAGGAGGGGACAGACTTCGCCGTCCACGTGCCGGTCCCGCCCGGTGCAGCTGACAGTGCGATGATCGACTACGACGAGTGGGCCGATGATCTCGACCGCGCCGTGATCCATTTCGGGCGTCAAGATTTCCCGCTGGTAGATCGACTGGTGCAGCGCTCGCAGCGGCGGTTCATTCCTGATAGCAGCGATCCAGTCGGAATGTCGCTGTACGGCCGCACGTTGCGCCTGCTCGGCGACCTGCGCCAAGACCAAGGGCACCTGCGAGGACCACTTTCGGCCAGCCACTGCTGATTGGGGTGCGGTCCGGCGTCGACGAGTTGGTAGCCGTAGGGGGGTCGTCCGCCGAGGTAGCGGCCTTGCTGGGTCGCTTGGTTGTGCATCGCGGCCAGGACCCGGTGGCGGGCGCGGAGGACTTCGCGTTGCGACTGGGTTGCCAGCAGCGCCATGAGCGCGCGGTGATCACAATTGCCGAGATCGACTGGCCCGTCTGTTTCGGGTAGCCAGAGCTGGATGCCGTGACGGGTGCACCAGGCATAGATCGTGGCGAACTGGCTTCCGGTGAAGGCGCGTTCGTATTCGCCGATCACGATCGCGTCGACTGCGGGCTTCGGGTCGGTGATCGTGGCCATGAGTTGGGCGGCTTGGGGTCGTTGTGGCCATGGGGTGCGGCGGGAGGTGCCGGCGTCGAAGTAGTCCGCGATGATCTGGCCGTGGCCGGTGATGAGGTGGTCGGCCATGTCGTGTTGCCAGCCGTGGGAGGACATGCGGTCTTGGTGGCGCAGGGTTGAGGTGCGGCCGTAGAAGGCGAACCGCAACCCGCCGCCAGGCTGGGGTGGGGGAGAGGGCCGGGTGGCTCTGCTGGTGGTCATCCACTGTGCGAGCACGTCCACCGTCTCTGTTGATGAGGGCGCTGACGTAGGGAGCGGTCGGGATGGGATCACGCTGAACGGATGCACCGGGCCTGGGTCCATGACGGTGAGCTGGGGAACGTTCGCCCGAACAGCGCAGCTGAGCTGGAGACAAGGCCAAGCCGTATACCGCTCTAGTCATCAACGTTCGGTAGCAGCGAGTCATCGTCGGTTTCGTATCTCATCTCATCCCCTTCTCTACCCGGTTTCTACCTTGGGCCACCGACAGAAAAGGTGCATCCGGGCACACCCGTCCAGGTGAACAACGCACAGGCCTGTCGGGGCGACGAAACCGCTGTGCCGGGCCCAGCGCCCGCCGCAGGGAGTGACTCGGCGAACGGCCGTGCGCGGATCGGCGGCGCGCACGGCCGTCCTGGGGACAGTGGCTGCCGGTCAGAGGCCCGTCGCAGCGTTGAGAAGCGTCGCCTGGCTGTCGTCCGCTTCGAGGGATCCTTCACGCGAACAGCGTCGCCACAGCTTCGTCGTTCACAATAGCCCGCGGCGTCAGCCGTCAATCGCGTGCGGCCGGTGTTCAAGTGCCTCGCGGTCCCATGCCCCGAGATCAGCTGCGGCGACATAGGTTGATCGAAGAAAGCTGAGGAGCAGTTCCTCTGGGTCTCGCGCTGTGCGCACGGCCTCGTACGGCAGCAGGAACTCGCCCAAACCCGCATCAAAGTAAGCAATGTCGGGTTGCACGCGGCGCTGCCGGTAGCCGTCGGGCTCGGGGTAGGAGTAGGCGTAGAAGGAGCCTTCCGCGCTGCCGCCTGGCCAAAACCCGCAACTTGCGAGTTCGTGGGAGTAGCCTTCCACCATCACACGGTCCGGACAGTTCGGAACTCCACCGGCGTGCCGTGGGGCGACGCGGCCGGAAAACCGGGTGCAAGCCAGGTCCATCGCTCCCCAGAAGAAGTGCACCGGGCTGCTTTTACCCATGAACTCGGCTCGGTACTTGCTCATGACGCGGTGTGCGGCCGAGAGCTGACCCCAGAATCGGCGGACGTGATCGTGCTCGTATGTGCGATGCGTGGTGTCTTCGGCGAAGGGGATTGCCTGCTCGACTTCCACGGGGGTCGCCCAGATCGACACTTCGATGCCCAACTTGGCCAGCGCCGCGATCGTCTCCCGGTAGAAGACGGCTACCGGCTTCGACTCGAGGGCCACATGACCGTGCGCGCCGTTGCTGACGCGGATGTTCAGGCGGTGTTCAACGAAGTCGAACTCCAGGTCGAAGAGCTGATCTCCGTTCGGGATCGATGACGTGGTGAGGCCTCTCGCAGAGACATACAGGGGAACCTGCCACCAGTGGTTGACCAGCGGCGTGTTGGCCATGCGGATCTTGCCCACGACCTGCGTCCACATGTGCAAGGTGTCGCGCGTGTCGATCCAGTCGTCGACCCGAAGCGCAGGCCACGGGTCCGTGACAGTGAGCTCAGAGGTCATCGTGACTCCGATCAGTGCCAACCGAATGTGGCACAGTGTAAGCGATTCCGGAGGAGGTCAAGGGCTGCACGTGCCTGGAAGATGTGGCCGGCCGACCCGTGCGATGGGCGCTGATCTTCGGCGCGCCGACGAGGCCGTGGGAGGGATCCAGCGGAGCGTGGCCATGCGCCGACCTGGTTTGCGTCGGTTGTTACCCCCCGACTGCCGCGGACGCGGCCTGCTGGATGAGAGCGGGCACGGCGGCGGGCTGGGATACGTAGATGGAGTGGCTGCCGACCGCTTCGACCACGGTCGAGTGGGTCCGCTGGGACATGGCGCGCTGCGCTGGTGGTGGGATCATCTTGTCGTCGGTCGCGACCAGGTACCAGCTCGGCTTGACCCGCCAGGTGGGTTCAGAAATCGGCCCGCTGAGGGTGTCCAGGCACAAGGAGAACGCCGATGGGACGTCGCCCTGCACGAAGGCGTGGGTCAAGGGCAGTGGCACAGAGCGCACCATGCTGGCCGGCTATGCCTCCGACGACACACTGATCGCCCAGGGCTATCCGCCGACGGACTACGTGGACAACGACCACGCCTCGGTCGTCGACAAGGCCACCCTCGACACCTACGCGACCAAGGATCTCGCTGCGTTCAAGGCCGCCACCGAGACGTGGAAGTGCAGCGTCTGGGTGGCGGCGCAACCGGCAACGGCGTGCAGCTGTCGCTGAAGCTGTCGGGCTGGGCGCTCGGCGACGCGCCGGTGTTCGGCGTCAGCGGGCACCCGTGGATCCCAGACGGCCAGTACCGGCGCCGGATCCTCGGTTCAGCAACGACACCGAAAGCACCGTCTCTCTGGAGTTCAGACGACCTTGGCGGTGACCTGACATGACCCAGCCGCCGGGAACAGGAACCCTGCTCGACCAGCCCAACGACCTGCTCCGCCAAGTTGCCGAACTCTCTCGTAAGTCGTAGGCGATGCCGGCCTGCCGGGTGGGGCTCTCGGCCTCCGTCGGGATCCCCACCGGCGACTCCATTGCCCCTGGGACGTGGGTCGCCCGAGAGGACTCACTCGGCTGGTTCACTTCGGGCAGCCCGAGCTACATCACGGTCGGCCTCGACGGGTATTACCAGCTCACCTACCACAGCACGGCCGGCGAGCTCGCGTCCGGCGCGACCGCCGCGAGCAAGATCCTGCGTAACGGCACCGTCGTGAGCTGCTTATCTGTCGCCTCCGACCTGGTGGTCTCGTCTGGTGCCGTGGAGGGGTGCGTCCAGAACTGCTTCCGGCCGAGAATCCAGCTCGCCGTCGGGGACAAGATCTACTGGAACAACTACGTCTCCACGATCGGCGCCACACTCGGCGCGTCGAGCCTCACCGCCGCTTCCTCCACCTCATTGGGGTTCAGCTCCCGCACCGCGGAGACGGGCGGCCATCTCCGCCATGACCACGTGGAGTTCGTCGAGAAGCTCAGCCGCCTTCGTCGTGAGCGCATCAACCTCTTCCGGCTCGTACTCACGGGGAACGCATTCGTCGTCGGGCTTCCTTGGGGTCACTGGGAACCTCGCTGGCTCGGATCAGCTCCTGGAGGATCGGGATCATCTGCTGGAGCGCCTGGATTTAAGGTGGCCTGGCACACGCAACTTTTGCGACATTCGAACAGATGTTCTAGCTTCGTGGTACCTGGCGGCCGGGAGGGGAAGTCCCGGCCGCCGGACCTCGCCGTTCAGGGGGACCGATGATGCCGACCATGTCCGCTCGCCGGTGGCTTGTCCACGCATGGGAAGACCGTCACGGCGAACTACGGCTCGACGGCACGAGCTGCCCGTTGCACGATCTCGCGCGGCTACGGCGGGGCGGGTACACGCACGGGTGGATGCTCACCCCCGCCGGGCGTGCCGAACGCGAGAGGATCCGCGCGCAGTCACAGCGACTGTGGAGGATGTCCAAAGACACCTGAGACGGCCGGGCTTTCCTTTGCTACTTGGTCAGGCGGTAGCGCGCGTAGACCCTCGCCGCCGCGCTGAGCCCGCTCGATCCGGGAAACGGTGAGGTCGCGCCGCGATAGCTCCACAAACCGGCGACGTAGCAGGCGAACGCGGCGACGGCTTTGTCCGTCCCGGACCAGGTGGGCGCGGTCTCGGCCCACCGTTCCGCCGCCGCCGGCGCGTGGCCGGCCGCGACTAGCCGGATCACGAGGAACGCCACGTCCACCCACGGCGCACCAGCTGCGGGCCGGCCCCAGTCGATTACCCGCACGCCACCTGCCGCATCGTTGATCAGGAACTGGTGCTCGTGGAGATCGGTGTGGAGTAGGGCCGCCCCGTCCAGCAGCTCCGGGGTGAGGGCAGACCACTGCGTCATCGCTGCGATGTCCCAGCCGGCCACCTCGTCGGGCTCGATCCGGTCGAGCTTCTCCCACCAGTCCGACGAAGCCCACCGCTGGCTGAGGGGCTGTGCCCAGCCAGCGGGACGACTGCCGATCTCCGCCATGGTGGCGGAGATGACGCCGAGGTCAGCCGAGTCCGGAGACAGGTCTGCGGGCCGGCCCTCGACGAACTCAGAGCCGACGATTAACCAATCCGGCTCGACGTCTTCGCTGAATTTGGTCGCTGGGGCGATCCCGGGCGCCAGCTCGCCGGCGGCAGCTTCGTTGCGCAGCCATCGCATCCGCGGACTGACGCCCGTCACGCCCTTCAGGAACACGTCACCCGAGCTGCCCCGGACGACGACAGCCAGGTTGCAGTTCTGGCCCTCGCCGACCTCCCGGACGACGGTGACGTCACCGAGGTGCACATGGACTGCATCCCGGACGGCGTCGGGCAATGCGTCCCATCCCGAACTCGCGCCCGACTTCGTCAGGCGAGCGGGGTTGCCGCAGGGCATTCGACCGGCTGATGTTGCAGTGGCCGGATGCTGCGAACTGTGAGGACAAACGACGGCTGCTACGGTTCGTGGCTACCGCTGCCGGCGAACGTCGGGTCGTAGACGGGGTGCTACCGCGCTCCAGGGTCTGGATTGTCGGCTGAGGAGGCAGCGTCACCGCACCGTCGGCTGGGGTGATCGGCAGGCGGCGAGACGTCGTCTTCGTGGAGGCTTGCCGTGACACCGTCAAGCTGTACACATTTCCTCGCAGAAGTGGACAAACTACACTCCTCTTAATGGGGGATATGAGTGGTAGAACGCGACCGTTATATGCAAAAGAGAACCGGCCTTCATCGAGGGGATCGTGTTCGTATTCGAGTTACTGGTCACAGGGATAGGTTCGGTGTGGATGTAGACGTCATTTCTCGGAAGCCATTTTATCCTGCATTTATTGATGCAGCGATAATCTCCGACGAGGCACCGTGGCTATCGCAGGACAAGTTTCCGGAAGTGGGCACGGAAATGGATGCTGTAGTGGTGGCGTTTATGCTTGGTGGTGAGCTGCGTTTGGACTCGAGAAAATCAATAGTAATGAAGTGGGAGAAGGATTCAGGGGGTCTATAACCGATCAGCGGCATAGACAGATGTTCTGCGTGTCGGTGCTCGACGAAGGAACGTCCCCCTGATGCGCTGTCGGGCTTGGTGTCCCATCGCAGGAGGAGGACGCTTGCGGTGAGGTGGCCGGCCTGTGCGGCTAGGTGGCGCAGGCATTCACGCACGGCGTCGTAGCGGATGGGCGGGCCGGAGCTACGGCTGGTCCTGATGCCGTGTTGGCCGATCATGTTGGCGACCCAGGTATCGGGCGTGACTTGGACGAGCTGTGTTGCTCCGAGCTCGAAGTCGGTGCGGGCCTGGTCGCGGTGCCAGCGACGGTCGGCAGCTTCAGGCTCCGGCCACCGCGTGGAGATCGCTCAACGCGTCGGGGCGGTTTTCTCGTTTCCGGGGACACATCCGCCGCAGCGCCGCGGCCGGACGTGAACCGGTCCGCGGCGCTGCGGTGGATTACAGGCGGCCTTCGAGGGTTTTCATCACTGCGGTGTATTCGGCGCGCATGGTGCCGTCGGGAGGATTTACCAGGGAGATCGTCGCGAGGCGGGTCTCACCATGGCTCGACTTGGCGACCACGATGTCGGTGCCGCCGTCCTTGGTGTCGCAGTACATCGCGGCTTCGTAGAGGGACTGCACGTCATCTGCGCAGGACTCGCTGAACAGCTGCAGCGCCTTCTGCGGGGAGACCAGCGACGGCACACCGCCGACCGTCAGGGTTCCCAGGTGGGTCCCGGGGGGATCGGCGAGGCGGTACTCGCAGTTGTAGGCGGTGAACTGGTCTTGGTGTGTCTGGGGCTGTTCACTGCTGGCGTCGACGTCCGTGTCATCGAACGTCTTCGCGAACTCCGCCGGGGACAAGAACGGGCACGCCGCACTGAGGTGTGCCGGAGAAACCGCCGGCACGAACGGCGCCGGGGGAGGGGCGCTGCTGCTGGTGGTGGTCGGCAGGCTGCTGCTGGAAGCCGGCGCCGCCGCCACAGCTCCGCTCCCACCGTTCGAGCACCCTGCGGCAGCCGCCGCCACGAAGGCGACGGCGATGAATCTTCGAGACAAACGCATGGCCTGAATCCTGCCGGACGTTCCCGGAATTCCCGCTGTCGGAGATCCACTCGTGATCACCGGGAGTGGCGATTTGGGAGACTTGTCCGCTGTGCGTAACATTTGCGCGATCTGGACCGGATTGCACGAGGGGACCGGCAGGATGAGGTGATGCCGGATCTGCTCTGGGACGAGGTCAGAAGCCTCTTCGATCCCCACCTGATGGGCGCGCTTCCCAACGTCTCGGTAGCCGACGCGTCGGCCGAGGACTGGCAAGCAGTGTTCGACCTCGTGCGGTCACGGGGGTGGGCGTGGGAGTACCGGCTGGACGATGTCGTCACGCCGTTGCCCAAGGCGGTCGAAGCGTTGGGTCATCCGGTCGATGCGGAGCTGCGGGTTTGGCCGGCCACGGGCGTGCTGGCGATCTTCCGGACCTACTCGCCTGATCAGATCGACTTTGACGTCGACCTACGGGAGTTGCAGGGCCAGACCGGAGTGAACGTCTTGTGCGACTTGCTACGCGCGATCGGCCAGACGCTCGGGAAGCCGGTGCTGCTGACCCCTGAAGGAGACTCAGGGCAAGCGGTCCTCGGGTTCGATCCGCGCGTGGACCGTGTCGTTCTCATGGCCGACCCCGATCCGCGAACCCGCTGACGAAGTCGAAGTCCCCTCGGGCTGGGCGGGCACTCGCTTCTGCGGCGTGCTGATGGGCAGCGTGTTGCGTCGAGGATCGGCTCGCAACCTCAGGTGTTGTGTCCGTCGGACCACCTTCGCTTGCCGCCGAGGCGTTGGTAGCGCTGGCGCATTCCCTGGCGGCTCAAGCCCTGTGCGGCGCCCAGCGATTCGAAAGTCTCGCGACCTGGCAGCCGGCGTCCTTCGTGCCGCCGCCGAACGTGCTGCTCGTCGTCAACGACCAAATTCCTCGCGGATCTTCTCGGCCGCGACGGCGCTAGGCGGTGGAACTCGGCAACGCCTTCGGCTGTGGTGGTGTCCACTGCGACGCGGTAGGCGGTGGCGTCGCTCGTCATCTCCCGGCTGTGCTCGCCGTTGGCGTACTCGGCCGTGAGGCGGAGCACGCCGCGACTCGGGTGCACGCGCGCGTAGGACGCGTCAGACACGTCCGGCAGGAAGAGGCCGATGGTCCTGCTGTTCGGCGCGGGCTTGAAGATTGCTTGGCGCTCGCCCAGCTCGGTCACACACATGTCGTGGACCGCCTGCTGTCGGGCAGTGGTGACGCGGACCCGGATGTGGTTGATCAAAGTGTCCGGCAACGCTTCGGCTCCGGTGCCATTCGCCGTTGGAATGGGCAGGTCCAGGCTCTCGGCCAGGTGCAATAAAGGAACTTTGACCTCGGGCGGGGTTTTGTCCGGGCGCCAGCCGCGCCAGGCGGTGTGGCGCAGGCGGTGTTCGCGCGGGGTGAACTGCCGGTAGACGACCTCGCCGACCAGCCTCGGTTCCACCCACCGCGCACCGCGCGCGCGATCGCGCGGCACCTCGTTCGCGAACGGGCTCGTCTCCCGGGCCAGCGGGGCGAGCTTCTTCTGGGCGTCGAGCAGGGCCTGGTGGGTGAAGCCGGCGCCAACGTCGCCGATACAGACCAAATCGCCCGTGGCGGGGTCGTGCGCGCCGAGCAACAGCCCGCCCATCAGGCCCTCGCGGCTGCCCGTACCCGGTGCTGGCAGGGCGACATGTCTGAACGTGTCGAATGCATCCCACCCTCAATCTGCGAGGCTTCGTGCGGTTCAGCTCATGCGGGATGTGCGGGGCGTAGCTCAGGTTGGGGCGGACAGACTGGTTGGCAGCGTGGGACAGCAACTCGTGTGACTTCAGTCGCGAGGTGGCTTATGGTGCCCCGGTGGTGGTGTTCGACGACGGTGTCCGGGGGACGCATCCGGAAGATTTTCAGCTGCTTCACAACGGGCATCTGCATCTGTTCCGACACGTGTGGGCGTTGTCTCGCCTCGTGACTGATCTTGCCGGGCTGGGGTATGAGGTCGTCGAGGTGGATGCGGCGTCGTGCGATGGTGCGGACGCCCTGCGCGACGCGGTGATTGCAGCGATCGCTGATTGGCCGAGTGACTACGGTCGTGACAGCTGGCCGGGTTTCAACGACGGCTTGATGGACTACTTGCTCACTGCGGAGCGTCCGCTCTTGGTCCTGACCCTGAAGGGTCTCGACCAGGTCCGGAGCAAGGACGAGGCCTCTATGTTGGCCCTGCTGGAACTCTTGGCATCGATCGCCCGATGGCATCTGCTGTTTGGTCGGCGGCTGATCTGCCTCATCGGAACCGATGACATCGAGTTCGACGTCGGTGCGCTGGGCGGCGAGCACCCCTTCTGGAGCCGCCACGAGTTTCTGCTCGCTCATCGCACGGGCGAACGCCTCCCGCCTTGGATCGCGTCCTGATCTCGCCCAAGCGGCTGTGTGAGATGGGCATTCCGTTCACCTCGGCTGAGGCGCGGACCTGGTGGGTGGACGGAGCCTGCCGGCTGGTCGGTCCCCATCCTGACACCCCGGACGACCTGCCGGACACCGACATCGACCTCGCGGCCATCGAACCGGGCCGCGCGATCAGCTGATCATCGTGTAGCGCCGGTCACTGGCCCATTTCCTTGCGGATCTGGGCCAGCCGGTCGGCCGGATCAACCTTGGGGGCCTTGCTCCGCGCGGGCATTTCGGTGGTGGCCGGGGCCGGGGTCTCGATCGTGGTCGTCGGCGGCTCGATCACCGGCACGGCGGCGATCACAGGAGTCGGAGCCGCGGCCTTGACCTGCCGCTTGCGCCGATCCCGGAAGATCCAGCCACCGGCCAAGCCGGCGGCGAAGCCGAACGCGTGGCCCTGCCAGTCGATGCCGTCGGTCGGCAGCAGGACCGTGAACTGGTAGGCGAAGCACAAGCCCATGACCAGGCCCAGGACAATGTCGATGAGGTGCCGGTCGAACAGCCCGCGCACGAGGATGTACCCGAAGTAACCGAACACCACGCCACTGGCACCCGCCGCGACCGAGTTCGGCTCGTTGGTCAGCCAGGCGCCGAGTCCGGCGACCACGACGATCAATGTGGTCACCCAGAAGAACTTCCGCACGCCGCGATAGGCCGACAGGAAGCCGAAGATGAAGAGCGGGCCGGAGTTGCCCTCGATATGCGCCCAGCTGAAGTGCAGGAACGGGGCACTGATGATGTCCGGGAGCGAGGTGACGTCGCGGGCGCGGATGCCGTAGTGCTGGCTGAGCTGGTAACTGTCGATGGCGTTGAAGATCTGGATGATCCAGATGAGGGCCAGGAAGCCGACCATCACCCACAACGCGCGCCGCGCCTCGGCGATCATGATCACGGGATCAGCGGCCTCCGGCTGTCTTCCGCTCTTGCTCATGCCGACCTCCACAACCCACCCCCGGCGCCGACCTGGCGCACGAGCCTCAGGGTAGCCGCCCGTGCTGGTTGTCCAGTCACTGCACGTAAAGGTGACCTCCGCACGGCGTGGGGTTGGTTTCAATTATCAGTGAAGTCATAGTCACAAAAATGGTGTCCGTTGTGGACTCCGGTCAGGCGTCCGGGGCCAGGCGGACGATTCGGTGGTCCTGGGCGGCCAGGCGGGCGGCTTCGATGACGCGCATGGTCTGGATGGCGTCGGCCGGGTCGACCGGGAATGCGGCCGCGCCGCGGAGGGCTTGTCTCGCCCAGCCTCCGGCTCGCAGCACGGCGGGGGTTCCTGAACGTCGGGAACGGCGTTCATTACGGCGCCCAATATCAAGTCCAGGTAGCGCTACCACGTCGGTGATCTGTCAGCAGCCCATCGGTTCACGAGGCATCTGCCTGGGCCGCTGAGACCTCGAGTTTCCTAGGCCAGATGACGACATCAGATGGCAGGCGAACGTCGCATATCAGCTGTCGGACCGCAGTTGCGCTATTTGGTCCTTTGCCGAACTTGGCTCTATGGGATCAAGGCGCCGCCGTCGGCGGCGCGTAGTCGCCGAGCGTTCGGCGGGCTCGCCCAGTGCGGCACGGACGGCCTGCCGCTCCGCTTCGGCCGCCGGCCGCGGGCGGCCCGCCGAAAGGAGCGTTGGGCAGCGCGCCGTCGTCGACGGCGAGAGATCCGTAGAGGCGCATACCGGCATATACGGCCGAGCCACGAAGCGCGTTACAGGCCGGTACGAGATCGTGACCGTCCGCTTCCTCGATCATTGATCGTTTAACACCGGCTCGCCGCCATCAAGGGCGCCTTCGGCGTCGCTGCGCGATGGCCGCACGCGTCCACCCTTGACACCGTCGAGCCGGCGCTAACGGAGGCGGGGACGAGGAGGACGGGGAGCCTGGGCGCGGCCGAGAGGGCGAGCGCGCGAATCAGGGCTGGGCCGTCGTGGGGCCGTCAGACGTCAAGATCGGTCCGGACGCGACCGGACGGGATGAGACACAAAACAGCAGGTCAGAGGCGGTTTACCAAGGAGCTTCCCGAGGTGGCCCCGACCGCCTGGATAGTTCATCGAGAAGGTCTCCGGGAAGCTGTCTTCGCGCCCGAAGCTGGATCTGATGCTGGACAAGCTCCGCGCCGGCGACGAGGTCGTGGTGACCCGGCTCAAGCGCATCGGCCGGTCCCAGCAGCACCTGCTCGAGCAGGTACTCGAGCTGGGACCACCCCCGCGCGGGGACGACTTTCAGCAGCAACTCCAGGTTGGACATGGCCACGGACCACCCCCGCTCGCGCGGGGACGACACCGGCACCAACTTCGGCGCCAACCTCGACGCCGGACCACCCCCGCTCGCGCGGGGACGACAAGCACCACCCGATCTCGGTCATCTGCGACGGCGGACCACCCCCGCTCGCGCGGGGACGACGACACCTGAGACACGCTCCAGTTGTCGAACCCGGGACCACCCCCGCTCGCGCGGGGACGACCCCGGCCGTACGAAGAACATCACCCGCGCCGAGGGACCACCCCCGCTCGCGCGGGGACGACCGACTTCGTCTGCTGGGACAGCGAGCGTTCGAACGGACCACCCCCGCTCGCGCGGGGACGACACTTCTTGACCTGCAAGTTTATCGGCCCGGTGCCCGGTTTTGCTTTACTTTGCTTCGGACCCTCTGCAGCATAGGGTCTATCCCGTGATCGGTGTTTCCGGCGGGTCGGTCAGCGGGCAGGGCACCACCGCACTCGTTGCCGAATCGCGATGGAAGCCACGCGGCGGGGCTGGTTGTGACGGCTCCGGGCTCAGTGGCCGTGGTGGTGAGGGTGGTGGTGCTCGCGCCAGGCGCCGCTGCCGGCGCTCGCTGCTGATTTGGCCTGGGACCATTTCAGCTTCGCCAGCTCGGCCGGCGTGAGCTCGACGCGGCGAGCCCAGTGCCGCCCCGAAACGACGACGGCGGTCCCGAACGCCGCCAGTCCCGCCATCCCCAGCACGGCACTCGCTCCGATGAGCGACACCGCGGCGATCAGCAGCCCCCGGTGCACGTCCTCACGCGCGGGGTCGGTTTGGTGGTTGTTCATGGGTGGCCTCCCTCCTGTCCGGGCACACGCTCGCGGCCTGGCCGCTCGCGCACATCGCCCGGCGAAGGTGAAGCGCGTGGTCGTCGCAGCGAATTACTCAGCCGGGTTGCCTTGCGTTTACAGCACGCAGTCTTTTGCCGACGACCACAAACTGATCGCTCCGCCGACGGTGCCTGTACCCGGCGCGATCGCGGACCCGGACACGCGGATCGAAATCAAACAGGAGAGCACCGGTCCGGTCGTCACGTACCGGCGCTGGTTCCGCCGTGAAGCCGTGCGCACCCTGATACCTGGCGACGTTCGAACCCTGCTTGCCCGGGTCTACGAGAGGGCCTGCCGATCGACCAGTACGAGATCGCAGCTCTGCACACTCTTCCGAATCGGGGTGCCGCATGAGCGGGTGGGCGAACTCCTCACCAGCCGGACTGAGGGTTCCCGGCACGGACGAGAGATCTATTCCTGCCGTCCGAGTCCGCAGGGCTGAGTGGCGCCGGCGTCGGACACGTGGAACATTCGCCCGTTGATGACTTCTATCGGGATCCGCACGAAGTGTGAACGTTCTCCACCGGGCCATGGCCGGTGGCGGGGCTCGGCCAGCGCCACCAGTTCGTCGATTTCGGTGATCGGATTCGCCTTGCCAAGCACGACAACACTCCATCCGGTGCGGGTGGCGAGGTCGATGCTGTCGACCTCGAACGCGACCACTTCGTCGCGGAGCTTGGCAACCGACCCGGTGCGGCTGCTCCGGACGATGATGTTTCCCTCGTGCACGGAGAAGTTGACCGGCCGGATGGCAGGCAACGCGTTCTCGGTAAACACCAGCCTGCCCACAGGCTGGGTCGACAGCAGGTCGATGCATTCCCGCGTGGTCAAAGGGCGCAACTCGGTCATCGTTGATCCCGGTAGTCGGCGGAAAAGTGAGTTCACCGTCGAGTGTGCGCGGCTGCAGGCAGCGGGGTCAGGGCAAGAAGTCCCTGACTCTCGGGACAGTCGGCCAGCATCGGGCCCGCTGCTGCGGTATCCAGCCGTGCACCTCGCTCGTGGCACCGGCGTGTACGTCGGCCGCGGCCCGATCCGACCCCGCAACGCCAAGTTCCTCGTGTTCAAGCCGAAGAACATGGGCCCCGTCCGCGCCGGCGGCTGCGGCTCCCGCGGCGGCTACGTGTTCGCGAAGCAGGTCAAAGGCGTGCCCCCGAACCCGTTCCTGCTCCGCGCCCTCGAAGCGAACTCACCCTGGCCCGTCCGCCGCCTCATGTGAGAGCGGGTTGCAGCGGTGACCTGCAAATTCGGGGCTGGTGGGCGGGGTTGTGGCTGCGCCCCGGCGGGGCGACGCTGGAGGCATGAGCGCACGTCGCCGGCGGTGCCTCGCCTGCGGGGCTCCGGTGCCGCGGGGCGCTTCCCCGCGGAGGCGCCACTGCCTCTGCTGACCGTCACCATCGAGCAGCACAGGAGTTGGGATGTCTGAGGACCGCTTCATCGACGACGCCGTCAAACGCAGCGCCGAAACAGCCGAAGATCGCGACAAGCTCACCGGCATGGTCGCCCAAGCTGCGGCCGGCACGCCGACGGCCACAACAGAACAAGACGGACCGAGCGACGCTTCGATCCTGAACTTTGCGCTCAACCTGGAGTACCTAGAGGCCGAATTCTACGTTCGTGGCGCAACTGGTCAGGGACTGCCGGATGACATGGTGGGCGGGACGGGGAAGCCCGGTCAGGTCTCCGGTGGACGTCAGGTCGAGTTCCGTAGTGCTGTGGTCAAGAACATCGCCCGCGAGATCGCCATGGACGAACGAGCCCACGTCGCGTTCCTCCGCAACGCACTCGGCGACGCGGCCGTCGCGCGCCCGCAGATCTCCCTTGACCACAGCTTTACCGCAGCCGCGACTGCGGCCGGATTGATCAAGCCCGGCGAGATCTTCGACGCCTATGCCGGCGACCGCAACTTCCTCTTCGCCGCCTTCCTCTTCGAAGACGTCGGAGTCACAGCCTTCAAAGGCGCGGCACCGTTCATCTCCAACAAGACTTACCTGGATGCAGCAGCAGGCCTGCTGGCGACCGAGGCCTACCACGCCGGGATCGTGCGGGCCACGCTCTTCGCTGAAGGGCTCGCGGATGACTCGGTGTTCGATGTCCTGCACAAGATCTCCGCGGTTCGCAACGCGGTCAGCGGCCCCGCCGATGACGATCAGGATCTCGGCACCAAGGACGAGGCCAACCTGGTTCCCACCGATGAGTACGGTCGCGCATTCGGCAGGAGCGCCGCGGAGATCCTCAACATCGTTTACCTTGACCCGCAAGGGGTCTCCTCCGGCGGCTTCTACCCGGATGGACTCAATGGAGACATCGTTCAAGGCGCGGCACCGACCGCCAGCTAGTTTCCGCCTCCGCCATTCATCGCAAGTGCAGGCCCATCGCCGTCCTCGGACGGCAGCATCGACTCGACGTCCTCCACAGCCAGTTGGAAGAACTGCACCAGTTCATCTCGGCCGACCTCGGCCGGCCAGGACTCCAGCTCACCGATCTCGCTCGCGGAGAAGAACTGCGTCGCCACCAGACACCGCCAACCCGTGCACCAACTCGACGATCGAGATCATCTCGGGCGGCACTCGACATCAGCTCTCGGGGTGTCGTCAGCGCTGGTCAGTGGCTATTCCGTTGGATATTCCGCGAGATGTCCGGGAACCCCGAGTACGACCGGGAGATGATCGTCGAGGGCACGATGGACGGTCTGGCCGCCGCCCGGGCCCGCGGCCGCGTCGGTGGCCGGCCCCCGGCGCTGACGCAGCGGCAGCTGGATCAGGCGCAGCGGATGTATGACGCGGGGGAGCACACCGTCGCCGAGATCGCCGAGATCTTCCGCGTCGGGCGCACCACCCTCTACCGGCAGTTGCACGCCTACAAGGACGGCGGCGACTGCGCGTTGGTCGTCTACCGCAATACCCGTACCCGCAAGATCGACGCTGACACCAGCCGCCGCTATGGCGAGACCGGCGCCGGCGAGAAGGTGCAGCTGGAGGACCGTAAGTGGTTCCCGATCGCCCCGGCCCGCTGGCCGCGGCTGCAGGCGGTCGTCTACGTCGTCGACGGCGTCGTCGCCCGCATCCGCGGCGTCGAGGCGGACCTGTCGAAGTGGGACACCGACGACCGCGGCTACGCCGACGTGCCGGTCACCAAGCCGCTCACCGAGCTGCAGATCGCCAAGCGTCTCCCGACACTGGGCATCGCGCTCGGCGACCACCGCCCCCACCTCCGCGGCAAGATCCGCGAATACGTGCCTCTGTAGCCACGTCGGGCTCCCACACGGGCTGGCCGGGCACTCCGAGCAGCCCTCGCAACGCTGGGCTAACGGTTCGTGACCTCGTTGATCGCGGTCCCCGGCGGCAGACTCAGCGCGCCACGTCGCAGCTGGCCACAGATCGACCAGTAGACCTCCAGGTCGCTGACCTCAAGGTTCTCGATCATGTCCTGGCCGCCGAGGAACATCGGGACTCGGTAGCCCACGCACTGGTCGCGGCGCAGCGGCACAGAGTCGCTGGTGACGGCTGACCACGAGTCGAAGAATCCTGTCGCTAATGCGGCGTCTGCGTACTCGACAAGTTCTTCGTCGTGGAATGCCGCGAACGGCAGCGGGATCTCCAGAGCCTCGCCCGTTCCCGGCTCGAGTAGGAGGACCTGCGGCTGCCCATCCACGGTGCGGCCGGAGTCGACGGCGAACTGCCGCCCGAGCCAGTCGTAGCCGAACGGGCAGACGCGAGTCGCATACTCGGAGAACGCCTCCGCGATCAGCGTCAACGCCTGCGTGCCAGACGTGTGGTCGTGGACCCGGTACAGTCCGCCTCCGAAGGTCGCTCCGGCGAACTCCGAAGCGAAGTCGAGGTAGCCCTCGACGCCGACGAGCCGTTCGTGCTGCCACGTCGAGCCAGCCGGAACCGCGTCCCGGAGCGGGGCGTACTCGGCGCGGAAACGTTGGAACATCCGAAGTCCTCTCACCAGATCATCACTGATATCACGAATGTGCCTGGCTTGAGGCCTCGGAGCTGCCACATGATCTGCGACCCGAGACTCCGGTTTACCGAACTCAAAGCCCTCTCACCAACATGACCCGCGAGGCACTGCGGACCTGGGAGACCATGCAGGAGACGGCCGGGGCGTCAGCGGACACGCGCAAGGCCCGCCTCAGCGCGGTCGCCGCGTGGTCGCCGCGTGGTGCCGGGGCGCGCCTCGGAGTGGGGATCGCTGGTGGACGCCGTCCGTAGCCGAGCCGCATGGACCAGACCATGCAAAACCCCCGATAACGCGACATTGGCGCGGACACGGCAGGCATTACAGATCGGACCTGCGGAAACGCTGATCAGCCGCCTGTGTCTCGCGGACGATCGTTTTAGAGACTCATATGCACAGGCGCGGTGAGGCGACTGCTTCCGAAGCGAGATGTTCAACTGCTTCGATCGGTCGGGTCGCGAGTAGGTGTCGGAGGCAGCCCTCAGTGACTGGTGAAGCCTTGCGTGCCGCGGGGCCGGCGCAGTCTGACTGCCCTCGGCCCGGTTCGCGCCAGGTGACGCGGCGAGCCGATCCAGGTAGGAGGCGAGGGTTCCCGGACGCACCGGTGGCACGGTGATCGGCAGCCGCCGCAGCGTGGCCGGTGCCCAATTCGCGCGGCTCCACTACGGGCCGGACGTGCTGGTGGCTCCCGCGACGAGCCCGGGTACCACCGCCACCACGAGCGTGTGGTTCCCGCCCGGCAGCGACTGGACGGACTACTTCACGGGCAAGACCTATCGGGGCGGGACCACGGCGCAGATCACCACGGGCTGGGACACCATGCCGGTGTTCCTGCGCTCGGGCGGCATCATGGTCACCCGCAGCGGCGACGTCACCGGCGATGAGGGCCACCCGCTCACGGCCGCGACGGTCACCGTGGCCGGCGGCCACCGGGGCGCGTTCACCCTCTACGAGGACGACGGGCAGTCGGCCTCGGCGAAGGGCGCCACCACCGGCATGACCTACACCGAGGACGCCCACTCGGCGACACTCGCAATCGACGCCCCACACGGGTCGTACCGCGGGCGGCCGACGCAGCGCACCTGGACCGTGCGGTTCACCGACGCCAAGGCACCGTCGGCGATGCTCATCAACGGTCACCGCAGCCCGGAGAACACGTGGACCTGGGACCCGGCGACGAAGACCGTGATCGTGCGGACGCCGGCGCAGCCGGTCACGCGGCCGCTCACCGTGCGGTTGCTGAACTCGTAACCGCGTCCGCCCTTCGCCCGGCAGGAGCGTCACCTTTTCGGATCGATGTCGTGAGGGTTGGTCCACCGCGCGAGCAGGACGGTGGCGTCGTCCTGCAAAGAGCCGTCGTGGTGGGCGAGCACGGCCTGGATCAGCCGCCGCACGGTCTCCGGTGGCGGGTACCCGGTTGACGCCTCGCGGCGCAGGAAGTCGGCCAGTCGCGCCTCTCCGAAGAACTCGCCTTCGCTGTTGCGGGCCTCGGTGATGCCGTCGGTGTAGAGGACCAGCCAGTCGTCGGGCTGCAGTCGTTCCTCACCGACCACCAGCTCGCCGGAGCCCAGCCCCAGCGCGGCCCGCCTCCCGTCGGTCAGCTGTTTCACGACTTTGCCGCCGCGCATCAGCAGGGGCTCAGGGTGGCCGGCGTTGATGTATCGCATCCGCCCGGTCGCGAGGTCGATCTCGGCGAGCACGGCCGTGGCGAAGGAGGCGTTGCCGAACGCCGCGCCGATCGTCTCGTCGATCTGCCGGGCCTGTTCGAAGAGCCCGTAGCCGGCGCGGCGGGCGCTGCGGTGGGTGGCCAGTGCGGTGGCGGCGATGTGGCCGCTGCGCAGGTCGTGCCCGACGGCGTCGACGATGAACAGCACGGCGGTGGTGTCCGAGAGCGAGTAGTCGAAGGCGTCCCCGGCGACGGCGTGCCGTGGTTCGAGCACGCCGGTGACGACGAAACCGTCGACACCGGCGGTCAGGGGCGGGAGCAGGGACCAGATCAGCTCGCCGGGGATCGTGCGGTCCCTGCGGCGACGCACGGCGTCGAGGCCGTCGCCGTACTGCGTCATCAGCACGACGAGGTGCCCGACGAGCAGGGCGGTCCACCGGCATTGAGCACGCAGGCCAGGGTCCTCGAGCGTGTCGTCGTCGGCCACGTCGGCTCGCAGGACGCCGATCCGCTCGGCGCCGTCGACGAGCGGCACCCACAGGCACGGCCGGCCGGCCGAATCCGCGGGCAGCATCTCGAGGCTGCGGAAGGCTCGCCCGGCCAGCGTGCTGTCGATCGGCAACGGTGGCCCGGGATCCGCGGCGGCGGATACCGGGTGCAGGAACTGCTGGGCGTAGTCGGCGAGGTAGGCGCTGAGTCCGATCCCGATCAGCCTGCCCGCGGCCTCGATGAGGCGGGGGAGCCGTTCGGGCGGCGCCAGCTCCGCGCCTTCGAGCAGGTGCACGAGGGCGGCCAGCGAGTCGTCGTGCGGCCTGCGGGGGCGGAGCGCGCGGCTGTAGGGGGCGCGGCGGGTCCAGGCGATCTCGTCGAGGCACTCGTTGACCGCGTGGGCCAGCAGGTCGCATTGGTGTCGTGGCAGTCCGACGAGACCGTCGAGGTACGCCTCGACCTCCACCAGGTCGCGGCTGCCGCCGAGAGCGAAGTACCGCGTCCAGAGCTGTTCCGGCGTCAGGTCGGCGTGCCGGCGGGCGAGGACGATCTCGCGACGCTGCGCGCCGTCGGCCACGCTCATCGGCGTGGCCGAACGGTTGCGCGCAGCATTGCCTCGGCGTTTTCCCGCAACGGTTTGCGGGCTCGCGAGGCCTCGTCCGCCAGCACGAGAAACGCCATCTCCTCGGAGACGTGGTCGCGGCCCATCACGACTCCCTTGGCCATGCTGACGATGTCCCGGGCACGCAGCGCCGATCGCAGCTCGGTGCTGAGTCGTGCGGCGGCTTCGGCAGACCTCACATTCGCCACCAGCACCGCGGCCTGTGACGCGAACATCGTGAGCAGCGTCCGGTCCCGCTCGTCGAACGCGTGCGGCCGGTCGGCGTACACCTTCACGGCGCCGAGGCTGCGGCAGCCCGTGACCATCGGAGCGCTCAGCACGGATCGCAGGCCGAGTCGCGCGGCCGACGCCGCCCACTCCGGCCAGCGGTCGTCGTCGTGCAGGTCGCCGACGTCGATCACCGAACTCTCCTGCCACGCCGTCAGACACGGCCCGGCCCGGAGCTCGTACTGCAGCCGGTCCGCTCGTTCGACCTCTTCGCCGGTGGCCGCCCAGGTCACCGGCGCGCCCTGGCCGCCGGCGGCTGTCACCGCCGACCCGAGCGCCGAGGGGAACACCTCCCTCGCGGTCGCGGTGATCAGCTTCAGCAGCGACTGCACCGTTTCGGCGGTGAGCAGCAGGCCGGACAGTCGGGCGAACACGGCGGCGAGCTCGTCGGCCAAGGGCAGCTCGGGTTCCATCGAGTCCTTCTTCCCCGCAATGCGGCGTTGCAGGGGCGGCTACCCGGCTGGGGTCGGGTCCAATCGGCGCGCTGCGGCGACAATCCGAGCCAGGTCATCGCCAGAGGTGGCTCGCCGATCGGCGTGCTGTGTCGCCTGGCTACCTTCGCGGCCTCCCGGGGCGGACGCCTTTGGCCGTGCGGCGAATCCGGCCGACGGTCCGGGCGACGGCCGGGGTCAGGCGAGTGGGTGTCGTCGAGTGCGTCCAGGAGGTCGCCAGGGGTGTCGTAGATGGCGACGGCGCCGGCTTCCCTCAGCTCGTCGTCCCCGAAGCCGCCGGGGCGCACGACGATCGCCGGCATCCCCGCGTTTTCGCCGCCTCGACGTCCCACACCGAGTCGCCCACAATGACGCTGGGCGCGTCGGGCGGCGCGCCCAGCTTTTCAGCGCCACCTGCAGCAGGTCCGGCGCCGGTTTGGAGGCCTCGACGTCGGCGCTGGCGGTCCAGTCTTCGGCGATGTCGCGGGCGTGCAGCTTGTCCAGGTAGACGTCCACGTGGCGCTGCTGACCGGAGCTGGCCAGCACCAGCCGGTGCCCGCGTTTCCTGATCGCCACGAGCAGGCCGTGGGCACCGGGCAGCGGCGCCATCTCCTCGAGCAGGGCGTCGGCCTCCTTGCCCTGCTGCTCTCGGAGCTGGTCGCCCACGCGGTGCTCGAGGTCCTCGCCTCCGAGAGCCGTGGGCTGCTTGTCCCCGCCCATGCCTATCAGCCGGTGCAGCCGCCACACCGGGTAGGTCTCGCCCACCGACCGCAGTGCCCGGTACCAGGCGAGCGCGTGCTGGTAGTTGGAGTCGACGAGCGTCCCGTCGATGTCGAGGACGGCGATGGTGGAGTCGGTCACGGTCGGCGGCTACCCGTCATCCCGGTTTTTCAACCCCGCAGTCTCGGCTTCTCGTTCCTTCGGTTGCGGCCACCGTTCGCCAGATCCGACTGTGAGGGTCGGCCAGCTGTTCGTCCGGCGTCGGCGGTCGGAGATCGCCTCGTCGCGCACGCGGCCGCTTTCCGCGCCGATGTCACCGACCTGGCCGGCGAGCTCGACGTGGTCGGCCACGAGGTGGCGCCGGGTCGCGGCGAGCGGTTCGAGCAGTGCCGCCGCGTCGTTTGCGGCCAGGGCTCGCGCGACACCCGCAGCGACTCGCCGGCCCGGGGCGGACATGCCTTCGGCCCCGGTGATGTGTGCGGCGAGCTGACGCAGAACCGCGGCGTTGCGCCGCGCCCATTCCGACACCGTGCGGTCGCCGGCTCGGCGGTCGCGCTGGGCGTCGACGCAGCCCTCGCCTGTGGCCTCGCCGGTGGAGGAGGGCCGCAGCCGCAGGTAGCGTCGCTCGGCTGCCTGCCGGCTCGTGACGCCGAGCGACGGCGCCGGGGCCGCCGTCCACGAACGCGATCGTGCTGTTGAAGAAGGACCACAAGACGGTGGAAGGCTTGTTCAGGCAGTTCGAGAAGGCGGGCGAGAAAGCGTACAAGGTGAAGCGCCGGTTGTCGTTCACCGCCACGACGGTGAACGACCCGGTGCGGGACCTGTCCACGTCATCGACGGACGCCGGCGGGTTCGTGACCAAGGAACAGTTCGACGCGCTCGGGCGGCTCACCTCGGTCTTGAAGCCGGGAATCTCGGCGCCGTCGTTGAAGTACACCTACTCCATCTCGAACAGCGCCCCGTCCGTTGTGGACACCTACACGCTGAACTTCAACGGCACCTACCGGCTTTCGGAGACTCTCTACGACGCGATGCTGCGATCGAGGGAGGTCCAGAACCAGACGCCGGACAACGGCCGGGACATCACCGACACGATCTACAACACCGACGGCTGGGTCTCCGAGACCACCAACCCCTACTTCAACTCCGACGCAGTCTCGCCGACCTACGTCCAGGCCCCGGCGGGCGACCCACCGTCGCCTTCCGGACCGCCGGCCGCAGGGCAGCCGGCCGGTGAAACCCTTGGGGCCGGGTAGCGGCAGGCTGGCATGTTTTGCCTGAAGGGTACGAGCTGGTCTCATATGCGCAGCGCGTTCTCCCGCAAGCGCCTGTGCTGGTCTCAGACATGATTCGCGCCATCAGATCGTCGCTTTTAAACAAAGGACCGGACGTTGTCCTATGCGAACAGTCTGGTCCTCATGGCTGGTCCAGCCCACTGCAACTGCGTACGGTTCAATGCTGATATCGCCACTCAGTGACCAGCGACCGGTTCCGAGCGCGTGGCCTGGGAACCTGCTTTGTGGCCTGGCGCTCGGTAGAGCGCCAGGCCACAAGCTTATTTTGAGGGTTCTAACTCTCTTCCCGAAGGCGTTGGGTCGTGGGCGCCCAACGAGATCGGACGCGTCGCGTGCCTTGCTCCGAGTCGTCGTTGAAATCACGGTCCTGCTCCAGGTTTGCTCCAGATCAACTAGTGTCGTGCAAGGTCGGCGCCCGGGCCAACCGGTTACGGCTGTCTGCACAACGCCGTTGACGACCACTCCCGCCTGGCCCCCACCGAGATCCTGCCCGACGAGACCCAGGAAACGCCGCCGCGTTCTGGGGCCGAGCGCAGGAGTTTCTCGCCGGTGCCTGGATCACCGTCCTGCGGGTATTGACCGACAACGGATCCTGCTACCGCTCACGCCTCTGGTGCGACACGCTGCCCTACCGGTCCGAGGCCGAAAGCCGCGCCGCACTGACACACTGGTTACACACCTACAACCACCACCGCGGCCACACCGCACTTGCGGGCCTACCAACCGGTGGCTGCGTTCCTAACCTCTCAGGGCAGTACGACTAGTAAGGAGACAGGGGTGCCTCTCGACTCGACCGGCAAGATCTCCTTCGACCACATCTACGCCGAGCCCGATCCGCGTGCCTTCTACGGCACGCTGGGCCGGGTCGGCTACCTCATTCCACAACTGGCCAAGCCCTACTTCAGCAAGCTGATCGAGGAATACCGTGCCGAACGCGGCGTCGCGGAACCGACCGTGCTCGACGTCGGCTGCTCGTATGGTGTCAACGCGGTCTTGCAACGGTGCGACGTGACGATGGACCAGCTCTACGACTACTACACGGGCCCGGATGTGCTCGCCCTCGACCACGAAGCATTGCTCGCGGCCGACCGTGGCTGGGTCCGCTCGCATGCGGGTACCGAACACATCCGTTTCATCGGTCTCGACAACTCGGGTCCGGCGCTGGCCTATGCGCAGTCGGCCGGGTTCATCGACGCCGCGATCCATGCGGATCTTGAGCAGGACGATCCGACGCCGGAGCAACAGGACCTGCTGGCCGGGGTCGACCTCGTGATCTCGACCGGCTGCGTCGGGTACGTCACGGACAAGACCATCGCCCGGGTCGCGCACGGGTCGCGGCCGTGGATGGCGCATTTTGTGCTGCGGATGTTCTCCTACGACCCGGTCGCGGCAAGCCTGGCCGAGCTGGGCTACCAGAGCGTCGGCGTCGACGGTGTGTTCCGGCAGCGGAGGTTCGCCTCGGCGGAGGAGCAGACCCAGATCCTGGAGAAGCTCTCGAGCGCGGGTATGGACCCGGAGGGCCTGGAGACCGACGGCTGGCTGTACGCCCAGCTGTACATCTCCCGGCCGGCCGGCGCGGCCACGGAGCTCGCCACCGTGATGAACGCCGTGTCGCCTGGTTCAGCCACCAGTCTCGCAAAGTTGGCGGATCCGCCACCGATCGGCGAATGCCACTGAGAATCCGGCATCGCGGCGACCTTCGGGTCGGACATTCAAGATGATCCCACTCGCCCGTCGATCATCGGTAGGCGGCCTCGCGGGCGGCCATTTCGGGCAGCATCCCGTCGTGGCAGATGATCAGGGCCAGCCGCGAACCTGCCGGTCCGTCGCACACGGGGACGCCGAGATCGCCGGGCTGCCAGGGTTCGGCGGGCACCCAGGGGTGCATCTTGCGGTAGTAGAGCTTGATCTCCCCGGAGGCGTCGACAATGATCCCGCTGTTCCATGGGGCACCGCCGGGGTTTCGCTCCATCAGCGAGAAACAGCCCCACACGCCGGCTTCGGCGCAGGCCTTGGCCTGCTGTGTGATCTCAGGGCCGTCGAGATCACACAGCAGGCGATCGTCCAGCCAGGTGCCGGGGTCGAGCCCGTTGAGGCTGTACTCGGGGAAAACGAGCAGATCCAGCGACGGCATGGCCTTCTTGGCTTTCCGCAGTTGCGCGGCCAAGCGTTCCGCCGTCGCGGTCAGGTCGGCGGGTTCGCTGATGACCGGCACCCGCGCCTGGACCAGGCCGAGAACCAGGGCACCCGGGGAAGGGTTGAGTCCGTCCAGGCCGGTCATCACGCCTCCCCGGTTTCCGACGTGGCCACGACGCAAGCCGGCCACGAGCTCGCCCACGGTGCCGCGGCTTCGAACGCGGCGGAGGCGGCGAGCACGCTCGTGTCGGCCAGGTGACGGCCGACGATCTGCAGCCCGACCGGGAGGCCGTGCTCGGTGAATCCGGCCGGGATGGAAGCCGCCGGCTGCCCGGTCATGTTGAACGGGTTGAGGAATCCCAGCCAGGACCCGGGGCTGGTCAGCCGGCCGTCGATCAGGTCGGGCCCTTGGAACCCGATGGGGAACGCCGGCACCGCGAGGGTGGGAGTCAGCAGGAGGTCGTAGTCGCTCATGAACCGCCACATCTGGTTGACCAGCCGCTTGCGGGCCGTCTGGGCGCGGGCGAAGTCTTCCGCGGTCCAGGGCCGCACCACGAGCTCGACCAGGTGCGGGGACATCCGCGCACCGTGTTCGGCGACCATGGCGCGCATTCCGTCGAGGTCGGTGTCGTTGAGCACCATCGCCCAGAAGTGCGCCTGCGGGTCGGTGAAGCCGGGATCGACTTCTTCCACCGCGCACCCGAGCCGGTCGGCGAAAACCCGGGCAGCGGCGTCGACCACGCGCCGGACTTCGGGGTCGACGGGGAGGTAGCCGAAGTCGGGCGCGTAGGCGACGCGCAGACCCGTGAGGTCCGGGTTCACCGTGGTCGCGAGCCAGTCGACGTCCGCGGTCGGGATCGAGTGCCGGTCGCGGGGATCCGGACCGGCGATGACCGACATCAGCAAAGCGGCGTCGTCGACGGTGCGGGTCATCGGTCCGATGTGTTCCAGCGTCTCCCAGCTGGACATGCCGGGGTAGCGCTCGTCGCGGCATCCCGGGTAGAGCGGTACGCGGCCCATGGAGGCTTTCAGCCCGTAGATGCCGCACAACGACGCCGGGATCCGGACCGAACCGCCGCCGTCGGAGCCGAGCGCGAGCGGAGCCATGCCGGTGGCGACGGCGACACCGGATCCGGCCGACGAGCCACCGGGCGTGCGGGTGGGATCCCACGGGTTGCGTGCGGTGGGGGACACGGGGTTCTGCGCGACGGCGCTGAAGCCGAGTTCGGGGACGGTCGTCTTGCCGAGGATCACGGCGTCGGCCGCGCGCAGGCGTTCGACCACGATGTCGTCCTCGTCCGGGACGAAGGTGGCGTAGGCGGGTGAGCCCGATCGCGTGGTGATGCCTCGCGTGGCGATCAGGTCCTTGACCGCCACCGGCACTCCGGCCAGCACGCCGACCTCGTCGCCGCGAGCGAGTGCGGCGTCGATCTCGGCGGCCCGGGTGCGTGCCTCGGCCGCGGTGAGTTCGACGAACGCGTGCAGGTCGTCGTCGAGGGCCTGCACCCGATCGAGGGCGGCTGCGGTCACTTCGGCCGCGGACACTTCGCGGTCTCGGATCAGCCGGGCGAGGGCCGTGGCCGGGAGCCCGGTGAGTTCGGTTCCGTTCCGGCCGGTGGCGTGCGCGGGTGAAGGGGGAACGAGAGTCATGTGGGCTTCTTTCGGGACGTTCAGACGCCGGGTTCGGTGGCCGGTGCGCGTTCGGTGCTCGGGGCCGCCGACGGGGCCAGGGCTTCGATGACCGCGTAGGCGATCGCGGTGACGACGATGCCGGCGCCGGCCTCGCACCAGGCGGGGACGTATTCGTGAACCGCGAAGGCACCGGCGGAGCCCAGCGCCCAGGCGATGAACGGTTCAGCGCGCACCGACCGGATCACCCGGTTCCGGTGGCGGCGGGCGATGAGCTGGTCGCAGATGAGGACCGCGCCGATGGGCGGGACGAAGATCCCCAGCAGGTTGAGCCAGGTCGAGAAGTAGCTCCACACGCCCGCCAGCGCGGCGACCAGTCCGATGACACCGAGGATGACGGTGAGCAGGCGCATCTTGGAGCCGGTCAGCTGACTCCAGCCGACAGCGCCGTTGTAGAGGCAGTGCGTGCACACGGAGCCGAGGTTCACGAAGACGAAGATCACCGCGAGGGTCGAAAGCAGTGGGCCGTGCGAGGTGAGAATGGGCAGGAAGTCGCCGCCGTCGGTGGCCGGGTTGGCGGCGGCGCCTGCCGCGACGATCAGGCCGCCCACGAGCAACGCGATGAAGTTCGCGACCGGGAACGCCGTGAACGCGGCTGCGACGGCTTCCTTGCCGGTACGGGACCAGCGGGTGAAGTCGGCCGTCATGGTGCCGGAGTCGGCGAAGCCGGCGATGACGATCGTGATGGCCGCGCCGACGCTGAGCACGGTGGCGTTGCTGCTGCTACCCGAGTACGAGGCGAACTCGCCCAGATGTCCGTCCTTCGCGGCGAACACGAGCGCGACGATGGCGAGGATGACGAAGAGCGGCGCGGCGATGATCCCGATGACGGTCAGCGCGCGGATGCCGATGAACGTGATGGCGATGTAGAGCACCCCGGCCAGGAGGATCATCGCCGTTTCGTTCCACCCCAGCGAGGTGTTGAGTGTTGCGCCGGTGAGTCCGGTTTGGAACGCGAACCAGCCGATCACCACTGTGGCGAGGAATCCCGCGGCGATCTTGGCGCCGGTCCGGCCGAAGGTCTCGGCGGCGGTGAGGGCGAAGTTCTTGCCCGAGTTGCCCGCGATGTAGGACAGGCAGCCGACGTAAGCGAGCAGCACGAGGTTGCCGACGACGATCGCCAGCATGCCCTTCCAGAAACCCAGTCCGTAGACGATGGTGCCGCCGAAGACGGCGTTGGTCAGAACCATCGGGAACCCGAACCAGACCGCGGACACCGAGGCGAGGCTGCGCCGGTGAGTGCGGGGGACGGGTTCGTGCTCGAACTCCGATTCGAGGTGGTGTTCGGACGCGCTGGGGGCGTTGGTTGTCATGGCAAAGCCTCACTCCTGGTGGGGACCGGTGGACGCACGCGGCGATGAGGGGCGCGAAACGTCGTTGTGCCGCGGAGCCGAGTGGCGGTTCTGGTGGATCAGGACGCCGGCAGTGCCGGAGCCCTCAGCCCGGTGTCGTGTTCTGCCGGGGTCTGCTCGGGCGCGCGCGGCGAGAAGCCGGCCGTCGCCAGGTGTTGCCGAAGGACGCGCAGGTAGCGCGGCGCGTCGACGGTGTCGCTGTGCACACAGACGGTGCCGATCCCGCCGAGCGCGCTGAACTCGGGACCGGTCAGCGCGGCCAGGGTCCGGGCGGCCGCCTGCTCCGGGGTGCCGGGGTCCTCAGTGGATCGGCGGTACATCTGCACTTCGGTGCCCGCGTAGGGGCGGTCGGCGAAGTACTCGCCCACGAGTCGCAGGCCCGCGGCACCCGTGGCCTTGGCCAGCGCCGAGCCCGGCAGCGCGTACACGGCCAGGGAGCTGTCGAAGTCGAGCACCGCCTGGCACGTCGACGCGGCAAGGTCGGGGTCGCGGTTGGCCATCACGTACAGCGACCCGTGCAGCTTCAGGTGCCGCAACCGCGCGCCGGCCGCGCGCACGAACGCGTCGAGCGCTCCGAGCTGGGCCAGGCACAGGTCGTAGAGCTCTCCGGCGCTGGTCGGGATCTCGCGCCGCCCGAACCCCCACCGGTCGGGCAGCCCGACATGTGCCCCCATCGCGACGTCGTGGTCCAGCGCGGCCCGGACGCTGCGGCGCATGGTGGCCGGGTCGCCGGCGTGGGCACCACAAGCGATGTTGGCTGAGGTGATCAGCGGCATCATCTCGGCGTCGGCACCGTAGCTGTACACCCCGTAGCTCTCGCCGAGGTCGCAATTGAGGTCCAGGAATCGTGTCATCGTCGTGTCCACCGGTGCTCAGGCCGGTGCCGAGGTCAGCAGGGGCGACGGCCGGCGCGGGCTGGTCGCGAGTTCCCAAGCGCGGGCGAACCGGAGCAGGGCCCGCTCGGCCAGTGGTTTGCCCAGCACTTCCAGCCCGACCGGGAGACCGGCGGGGGTGAACCCGCAGGGAATGCTCATGGCAGGCAGCGACGATTGGGAGGCGAGTACCGTGTTGGTCGGGAAATCCAGTGCGGTCCAGCGCTTCGCAGCGAGTGCCTCGCGGGTGGGTGGGGGCACTTGGACGGTGGGGTAGACCAGGAAATCGGTCCCCGAGCGAGCCATCAAGTCGACCAGCCGTCGGCGAAGCTCTTCCTGACGCAGCCGCCGGGCGTAGTACGCCGGGTCATCGGCCGGGTCGGCCGGGCCGGCCGCGATGTCGGGCAACAGGTCGGTGAGCTCGTGGAAGACGCCGCTGGCGTGGACCTGTTCGACCGAATGCACCGGCGCGTGCGGCCGGGCGGCGAGGAACGCGTCGATGTCGTGTTTCGAGACGGTGGTGTACAGCGACGTGGCCGCCACCCAGCCGGCCAGATCCAGCTCGCCGTCCCCGAGCTCGACGTCGTGGACCACGCGAACGCCCAGGCCCGCGAGGTGTTTGACCGCGGTCGCGACGACCTCGTTGGTCTCCCCGGATTCCGGCTGTGTGCCGAAGGCATCGGCGAGGACGCCGATGCTGAAGCCGGCGAGTGTCCCAGGTGTCACGTCGTCGAGAGCTTCTTGGTAGCGGCCGACTTCCGGGCTGCTCGCGGCGAGGGAGGTGTAGGCGTCGGCAGGGTCGTAACCGACGACGACGTCGAGTGTGGCGGCGAGATCGGGCACGGTGCGCGCCAACGGCCCCGGAGTGTCCTGGAAGTGGACCAGCGGCGAGAACCCGGTGCGCGGAATCAGGCCGGTAGTCACGCGCAGGCCGAACAGGTTCGTGAACGACGAGGGCAGCCGGATGGACCCGCCTGTGTCCTCGCCGATCCCGACCAGCGCGAGGTTCGCTGCGACGGCGGCGGCGGTGCCGGCGCTCGACCCGCCGGGTTCGCGGTCGAAGTCGTAGGGGTTCTTCGTGAAGCCGCTGCGAGAGGAGAAGGAGAACCAGCCTGCCGCGAAGTCGCACATCGTCGACTTGCCCAGGATCACCGCCCCGGCCGCCCTCAGGCGCGCGACCACCGTCGCGTCCTGTTCGGGCACGTAGTCGGCGAACAATCCGGACCCGAAGGAAGTCGCGATCCCGGCGGTTTCGGCTTGGTCCTTGAGCACGACCGGCACTCCGTGCAGTGGGCCGGTGAGCTCGCCCGTGGCGGCGTAGCGCTCGTCGAGTGCGGCGGCTTCGGCCACGGCGTGGGGGTTCAGCGTCACGTACGAGCCCAGTCGCGGGCCGTCCTGCGACTGGTCGATCGCCTCGATGCGGCCGAGGTACCACCGGGTCAGGTCCGCGCTGGTCGTGGCCCCCGCGGCGAGCGCGGCGTGGAACGATTCGATGGTGAGTTCGTCGTAGGTCATGGCCTGGTCCCCTTCGAGAGCTGTGCCGGCGGCGCTGGCGAGGGCTGTCACGACGGTGGTGGCGGTGTGTTCGAGGTGCTCGGCGGTCATCGCGAGCAGGGCCGGGAGGTCCTTGGTGGCGAACAGGTGCAGGATCTGCTGGTGCTGGCGGTGGGCCTCGGCGAAGTCCTCGACCGCGGTCGCGTAGATCGCCATCGACGGAGTGACCCGGTCCCAGATGTTCCGGATCAGGTCGAGCAGATGCGGGCTGTCCGAACAGCTGTAGAGCCGGTCGTGGAACCGGCGGTTCAAGCCACGCCAGACCACCGGGTCCAAGTTGGCGTCAGCCATCTCGTCGAGGATGGCACGCAGGTCCCGTAGGTCCTCCTCCGTGGCCTGCTCCGCGGCCCATTGGGTCGCGAGACCTTCCAGCCGCTGGCGGATCTCGAAGATCTGCCGGACCTCATCGGTGCTCAGGTTCGCCACCGTCACGCTGCGGCGCCCGAAGACCACCAGTCCCTCCACACCCAGCCGCTTGAGTGACTCGCGCGCGGGCATAGTGGACACTCCGAGCTCGTCGGCCAGAGTGCGCAGTGAGAGCCGGGTGCCAGGGGGATAGGTGCCGTCGAGGATGGCCTCGCGGATGCGCCCGTACACCTCGTCCGCGACGCTCGTCATCGCGATCTGGTCGCCGAGCCGGCCACCTGCTCGGTCGACTGCGCGCCGTCCACCGGTCGTCAATCCGGACCCCTCTCCGCCGTGCTCGAAAGCTTCGAGCCCGCTGTGATCTGAGATCACAATCGCTCCAGAGCGGCGATCGTGGGTTACAGGGAGGCCCGCCGTTTGTGAACTCTGCGGCGGACTTTCGTAACACCGCGCTGCGGAGGAAGACAGAAGGCGTTGACGGACCTGTTGGCAGGGGAGGACGACGGTACCCCCGTATCCGGGGCCGAATTGTTGGTCTACAACGGCGACGCGGAAGTCGTACGGACGGCTCTGGCCCGGCACGCTCGCCGCGAGGAGGCGTCCCTTTTCTGGATCCGCCCATCGGCTTCGCCGAAACTGGTCGGGCGAGTGGCCTGCCCACCTTCGACCCACTGGTGGGCCGACGCAGGGCGCTCGGCGTCGTCTCCGCCGAGCAGCGCGGGCAAGAACTCGAGTTCACGCTCTCGACCGGGGAACGCGCAGTCATCAGGTCGGCGGCCGGAGCTCAGCTGCAGGCGCTACAGGACTTCGACACGTGGACCACAACCCTTCCGGCCGACGTGATCGAAGACCTCGAGCACCTCGACCACGACTGAGCATCAAACCCGCAGGCACCGACGCGTGTCATCACCGTGGGCAACTTTTGGACAGCGACACTGGGAGCGCTCACGGGCGCCGCGCTCACGCCGATCGGAGTGCTGGTCGCGCGGAGCACGGCGCACACCGCGCTGCAACGCCGGCATGAAGTCGTGCTCACGGCAGTGACAGTGTGCGGCGGCGGTGCCTGCTCTTTGTGGCCTCCCGTGCTCTTCGTGCCGGCGGTCCTGTTGATCGTCCTACGTATTCCGGCCGCCACGGTCGATGCCGTGGAGCACCGGATCCCGAACCGGTTGAGCATGCCGCTGGCCGTCAGCATGCTCGTAGCGCTGACATGCTCCGATGATCCGTCAAGACTCCAGCGCGTGCTCGCCGGAGCAGCCGTGTGGAGCGGTCTGCTGCTCGCGACCTTCCTGGCGACCGGACAACCCGGCCCTGGCGACGTCAAGCTCGCTCCCGGCCCCGGCCCCGGCATGCTGGCGATCTGGCGGAGATGGTCGACGTTGGCCACGACGATCGTGGCCGCATACCTACTGGCAGCGCTGGTCGGACTCGCCGGGCTTGCTCGCCGCAAGCTCTCGCGGCGGGCCGGACGACTTCCGCTCGCGCCACCGATGGTAGCGGCGACAATCGGCATCGTCACCGTGTTCTCTTGCATCAGATCCTGAGTCCTCGGCCATGTCTGGGGCGACACAACCCCGACGGCGAAGGAGAGTGCACAGTGGATGGTCACCTCTGGCACGACGACGAGCTCGACTACGCGGCGTCGAACGCGGCACAACGATTCGACCTGGACCAGGACGTCCGGGAGTCGGTGCAGGTTTGTGGTGATCCACACCGAAACCCGAGGTCCTCACCCATATCAAGATCATCACAACCGTGTCGCCACATCACCAACGTGCCCGAACAGCACATCTAGTGAGGGCGCCAGAGCAGATGATGACGTGCTACGCGCGCTGGCCACCGAGATTAAGGTGCCGACCGCAGTTCTCGCCGTCGCACCGGGCACGGCCGAGGTCCTCGTCATGATGACCGCGCTCGCCGACACGAGCACCAGCGCCCGCCCGGTGATCGATACCCGCGTGCCACAGGTTGCGACGCTGTTGCGCCAGGCCCAGCAGCACACTGTGGACTACGTGACGCTGCGGCCGTTCCGACCTCGTCGCGGCTCACGACCACCTCATCGCCCATCTCCGCGTGGGTGGCGCGCCGGAATCGGAGCGGTCGTCGCGGCACGGCTGGGCGGGCTGCGAACTCCGCCGTCGCTCACTCGTCGTTCGGCGAGGTCTGCGTGCGGCATTTCGTGTCCACGGACGTCCGCTCCTCCCGCCGGCGCCGGTTTCGTCCTTGGCGTTCCCGCTCACGGGGCTGTAGGTCGCGCTGCGGACGGTCTCCTTGTCCTCCGGACTGGACCCGAGCGCACCGGCGACGATCCCGACCGAACTGCACAGCCACACCAGGTTCAAGTACGAACCCACACCGTCCGGGTGCCCCAAGGTCTGCGCGAGATAGCCGCTGTCGAGCAGGACGGCCGCCGCGAGCAGCGCGAGCACGAACAGGATCGCGTACATGCACGCCACCCCGACCGCCAGCGTGGTCGCCGTGGAAACGTTGTACATCACGGCCTTCCGTCGCTCGGCAGCCTCGGAAGGCCGGTCCCACATGTGGTTGTACACCACCAACCACACCGTCATGACCAGGACGGTGACCACCGTGATCGCTGTGAGCCGCAGCGGGGACAGCGCGTCCGCGAGCTTCCAGAACGAACTGGTGATGATGCCGTAGGCGGCGGTCCCGGCCGCCGCGGTGGCGCCCGCCAGATGCGGGACGAGCCGCCACGGACGGTTGTCCCGCACCATCCCGGCCAGCAGCCGCACTTGACCACGCAACCCGACCAGAGCGAGATGGGTCTCGGCGGACCGGTGTCCGCCCGACACCCGCTGCGTCGGGGCCAGCGCCTCACGCGCCCGTGCCACCGCCCCCCGTCTGGCGCGGTCCCCGTCGATCCCGAGCCGCCGCGACACCAGCTGCCGCACCACGCGGATCAGCAACGCCCGTGCCCGGTGACGCACCATCACCGCACCGAGCGCGGGAAACGAGATCATCGCGACAGCGTGCTCGACATCGACACCGGCGACGACAGGTTTCGTCCCCGCGCGCCGGAGCAAATCGGTGACCAGGACCACCAGGTCCCAGCCCCGGTCCTGCCGCTGCCGCTGCGACAACGTGCGCATCGGAATGCCACCGTCTGCGTCCAACGGCAACTGCTCCACCCGATGCTCCACTCGCCACCGCGTCCGCCCGCTCACCCTCGCGGCGAAAACCCCGGGCAGATCGTCGGCGATCGTCGTGATCACCTGCTCCGGCGGCCCCTCGTCAGCCAGCACCCCGACGACCACCTGGTGTGGTGCGTTCATCCGGTTCACCTCGCTCATCGGCACCCGCCGGGTTCCCTGGGGATCCCGGCCCAACCGCCGAGTTCCGGCGACGTCGACCGGAGCGTGGTTCGGAGTCACCCAGGGTTGCGAACCGGTCGCCGTACTCGTCTACGTGGCCCGGAACGTCTCGACGGTGAACACCAGCTGACGCACGTGTCGAGAGGCGCGGACCTTGACCCCCGGTGACAGGGGTGGACACGGTCGGCTGGTTGCGGCCGCGCACTGCGTACGCGCCGACAGTGACCGTCGGCGCTTGCGCGGCCAGTCGACGCCGGGTAGCCGCTGATGCTGCGGAGGGACGTCGGCGACACCTTGAGCGAGCCGACCGACTCGGCGGGGCGCGACCTGAGAAGCTGCGTCGTGCAGCACGGTCGAGCCCAGCTCGGTCAACCGTGTACGCGCCGAGCGGACCAGGTCCAGGGTGGCGGATAGCAGTCCGTGCCGAGCACATTCTCGCGGACGTTCAGGACATTCGGGTCGACGCGATCACCCTGCAGGGGAACACCGAGCTCCATTCGAGGGCGGCGCCTACCTGGTGCACGCTCGTGACGCGCACGTCGGCGTGCCCACGCCACGACGGTTGCCAGCACCAGGAGCTACCGAGCAGCACGAAAGTGGGAATGAGGTTGGGGCTCCGGGTCAGGTAGGTGACGATCGCGGACAGCAATCCTAGGACCAGGCAGGCTCCGAATATCCGAAGTCCGTACGTCGTTTCGGCCGTTCAGTAACGGCCTTCATCTGCGCCTTCCCCATCGCTCGCCTGAGCCGTGGGCGGCTGTATCGATGAAAGTCCGATACCGGGCTGCGGATCCGGGCTCCGCGACGTCCTCGAGGCCTTGGGGGCAACGCAATGACGACCACAGCACGGCACGCGGTTTCGGGTCGTCGATGACGGCGCGGTACTGGGAGAAGACTTCGGCCAGCAGGGCGTCGTCCATCGCGTACAGCACGGGCGGCGCGAGGCCGGTCAGCTCGAACAGGCCGTTGAGGGCGGTGAGCCTGTCCTCTACTTTGTGCACGAGTTCGAACAGGCCGTCGTCCACCGGCTTGACCTGGGACAGATCGACCACCAGGTGCCGCGTGCCGGCGTGGAGCAACCCGGCGAAGTGAGCGGCCAGGAGGCGCAGCGCCCGCGCGTCGATCGATCCACTGACGGTGACGACGGTGTAGTGCTCGCCCCGCAATGTTGAGGTGACCGTGAGATCTTCCGTTTTGCCGGTGGTCTCGGCCGGTGCACCGCGTGCCTGCCTTGTGAGGCGTTGCAGCTCTGCGAACGCGGCTACGTACGCCGGCTGATCGAGGGTGAGTGAGAGTCCAATGACCATACAGCGATCGTGCTGATCACCGGCCTCGACGGCTTCACCCTGGTGGCACCAAAAAGAGGAGTCGCTGCTGGCACATCGGGACAGTGTCTGGCGTGCCTTCCTACGATCGTGATCAGGCGGAGGTAAGTTCATGTCCGCGAAGGACGGCCGGACTCGCTGCCTGCGGTATCGTCGCCACGCCGCCCGGGCCGCCGTTTTCCCGGCGGATGAATGCCTTCCGGTGAACCTCGTGCGCGCCTGCCTAGAGGAGCAGTTCGAACATTCGGAAGACCTGTTCCCATTCCGCGGAGCCGGGGTTCTTGAGGCGTGGGTCGGTGATCTTGAACGCCTGGGCGAGAGCCACGCTGAGGCCGCCGGCGATGGCCGGGAGCCGTGCCTCGGTGTCTTCGGAGATCGCGATCCCGAGCGGGGGACGCGTCAGGAGCTGATCGAGCAGCGGCACCACTTCCAGGTCTTCTTCCATCTTGAGGAACTCGTGCATGCACTCCTGCAGCCCCTTGGTGATCGGCAGGTCTCTTTGCTCGATGACGTCCCGTCCGTTGGCCTTGGCCGTGGCCTTGGCGACTACGAAGAGGTCGTAGATCTTGCGGTCCAAGAATTCGTCGTACCGTTTCAGATCGCTCTTGTCGACATTCAGGCTCGCGGCCACCCGGAAGAACCGTTCGAACCTTGCCGCGCCCATGACCGGCATCAGGCCTCCATCGAGAGATGTTCGTGTACGAACCGGACGGCCATGGCGCCTTCCCCGATCGCCGAGGCCACTCGTTTGACTGAGCCGTGGCGTACGTCCCCCACAGCGAACACACCTGGCCTGCTCGTCTCGAGCACCAGTGGCGGGCGCTGTACTCCGCGCCACACGTCGGCATCCCGGTGCCCCTCGGCGTCCGCCCCCGTGAGCACGAAGCCGTCCTCGTCGAGGGCGACCATCCCGGAAAGCCAGGCGGTGTGCGGGGAAGCCCCGATGAAGACGAACAGCGCACGCGCGTCGAGGAAGCGGCGCTCGCGGGTGCGGTTGTCCTCGACGACCAGGGATTCGATGCTGTCGCCGCCGACGAGCTCACGGACTTCGGTGTGGTCGAGCACGATGATCCGCGGATGCCGTTCGACCTGGTCGACGAGATAGCGGGACATGTTCACAGCGAGATCGCCCCCGCGCACCACCAGGTAGACCACCGGCGAGCCTTCCGCAAGGAATACCGCCGCCTGACCGGCCGAGTTGCCGCCGCCGACCACTGCCACGGGGGCGGCCCGGCACCGACGCGCTTCGTGCAGAGTCGCGGCGTAGAAGACGCTGGTCGCTTCGAACTTCTCGATGCCAGGTACGAAGAGCCTGCGGTACCGGGCACCCGTAGCGATCACGAGGGTGCGGGAGACGATCTCGATGCCGTCGTCGAATCCGACGGCGTAGTGGCCTCCGCGTGGATCGAGGGTGCGCGCCTCGGCTGAGACCGCGACGCGAACACCGAACTTGGCCGCCTGGATCACCGATCGCTCGGCCAGCTCCGCACCGGAGATCCCCGGAGGGAAGCCCAAGTAGTTCTCGATGCGGGAGGTCGTCCCGGCCTGGCCGCCCGGGGCCACGGCGTCGAACGCCGAAAGCCTCAACCCGTCGGAAGCGCCGTAGACCACCGCGGCCAGACCGCCGGGCCCGGCGCCGACCACGAGCAGGTCCTGTACACCGCATTCCGGTTCCGGTGGCCGCAGCCCGACTCTCCTGGCCACCTCGGCGGTGCTCGGGTTCCGCAGCACTTCGGTGCCGTTCAGCACGACCACCGGGGTGTCCTCGACGTCGACGCCGAAGCGCTGCAGGAGCGCCTCGGCCTGCTGATCCTTCTCGACGTCGACCAGTCGGTACGGGAGCCGGTTGCGCGCCACGAACTCCAGCAGCCGCCTGGTATCGGGGGAATAGCAGGAGCCGACGATCCGCATCCCGTGGCCGGACCCGATCAGGAGTGCCCGTCGCACGAGGTAGGCACGCAGGATCAGGTCGCCAAGCACAGGATCGCCGAGCACCAGGCGCCGCAACGCGCTCACCGGGATGGCGAGCACCTCGCCGGACTCGGCGGCAACGGCGCCGACGAACGCGGGCTGCTCTTCGAGCAGGCCGAGTTCGCCCAGGAACCGGTGGTGTCCGTGCACGCGCACAACCTTTGCGTCGCCTCCGGTTCCCTCCACGACGGCAACCTTGCCGCTCAAGATCACAAAGAACTCGGAAGTCTGTTCCCCTTGCGCGTACAGCACCTCGCCCGCCTGGACCGGACGACGTTCACCACCTGCGCCGAGTGTGCGGATCTGCTCGTCCGTGAGCCGGGGGAATGCTCCGTACGGATCCGGGGTCTCGGTAAGCGGCGCGCCGACCTCGATCCGGGTCGCGGCTGTCATACGAATGCCTGATCGACGTAGCACCAGCGCCAGGTCTCGCCGGGCTCGAACGAGCGCACGATCGGATGTCCGATGGCGTGGGCGTGACTACTGGCGTGCTTCATCGGCGACGAGTCGCAGCAGCCGACGTGCCCGCACGTCAGGCACAGCCGCAAATGCAGCCACGACGTGCCGGCGACCAGGCACTCCTCGCAACCCTGCGGGGTTCGCGGCACGACGTCTCGTACGAACTCGAGATGCCGGTCGACGACACTGGTCATCACAGGTCACCTTCCTCGCTCATGGCTGGCCTCGTGAGCACTTTCCGGTTGCGCTATCGCCTGATCGAGCCACTCGCGCAGCACGTTCACGGGCGCAGCTCCCGCCTGCCGCGCGACTACCTCACCGCCGCGCAGCACCATGAGCGTCGGCACGGCCTTCACGTCAAACCGCTGCGACAGCCTCGGTGCCCTGTCCACGTCGACCTTCACGAGCTTGACCTTCCCGGCCCGCTCCCGTGCGAGCTGGGCCAGCGCGGGGCTGACCTGGCGGCAAGGCCCGCACCAGGCGGCCCAGAGGTCGACCAGCACCGGCATCGTGGCCTGCTCCGCGACTTCCGCGAAGTCGGTCTCGCTGGTGTCGACGATCCAGGGCAGCGGCTCGTGGCAATGCCCGCACGTCGGCTTGCCCGCGGCAGCCGTCGGTACGCGGTTCTTGTGCCCGCAGTGTTCGCAGACGACCGTGCCGGTGCTGCCGGTGTCGGTGCTCATGCCGCGAACCTCCCTTCGCCCCCGCCGAAGGTGACGACGAGCTCGCCGTCCTTGGCGTCGACGGTGATCACCAGCCCCTCGGTCGGTTCACCGCGCAGAAGCGTGCGGCCGATCTTGGTCTCGACCTCGTGGGAGATGTACCGGCGCAGCGGCCGGGCGCCGTACACGGGGTCGAAACCGTGCTGGGCGATGAGCTTCCTCGCCTCTGCGGTGAGCTCGACCGAGATGCCCTGTTCGTCCAGCCGCTGGCGCAGCTCGTCGAACTGCAGGTCGACGATGCGCTCGATCTCGGCCGGTCCGAGCGGGGTGAACAGCACGATGTCGTCGACGCGGTTGAGGAACTCCGGCCGGAAGTGGTGCCGCAGCCCGGCCAGCACGGCGTCCCGGGCATCCGGCTTGATCTCGCCGGTGGAGGTGACCCCGTCGAGCAGGTGCTGCGAGCCGATGTTGGAGGTCATGATGATCACCGTGTTGCGGAAGTCGACGGTGCGGCCCTGCGCGTCGGTGATCCGGCCGTCGTCGAGCACCTGGAGCAGCGTATTGAACACGTCCGGGTGCGCCTTCTCGATCTCGTCGAACAGCACGACCGAGTAAGGCTTGCGCCGCACGGCTTCGGTGAGCTGCCCGCCCTCGTCGTACCCGACGTAGCCCGGCGGAGCGCCCAGAAGCCTCGAGACGGTGTGCCGCTCCTGGTACTCGCTCATGTCGAGCCGGACCATGTTCTCCTCGCTGTCGAACAAGGCCGCCGCGAGGGTCTTGGCGAGTTCGGTCTTCCCGACACCGGTCGGGCCGAGGAAGATGAATGACCCGATCGGTTTGCGCGGATCGCGGATGCCCGAACGTGCCCGGATGATCGCGTCGGCGACCAGCCGGACGGCCTCGTCCTGACCGACCACCCGCTCGTGCAAGATCTCATCGAGCCGCAGCAGCTTTTCCCGCTCGCCTTCCTGCAGCCTGGAAACCGGGATCCCGGTCCACGAGGCGACGATCTCCGCGATCTCTTCCTCGGTGACGACCTCGTGCAGCAGCCGCTTTCGGCCCTGCTTGCCCGCCAGCTGTTCTTCCTCCGCAGCAAGCCGGCGCTCGGCTTCGGTGATCTCGCCGTAGCGCAGCTCGGCCGCGCGGTTCAGGTCGTAGTTCCGTTCCGCTTGTTCGGCTTCTTGGCGCAGTCGTTCCAGTTCGGATCGCAGCTCCTGGACCCGCCGGATTGCCTGACGCTCGGCTTCCCACTGCGCCTTCTTCGAGTCCGCTCCGGCACGAAGATCGGCGAGTTCCCCGCGGAGATCCTCCAACCGCGCCTTGCTGGCGTTGTCGGACTCCTTGGACAGGGCGGCTTCCTCGATCTCCAGGCGGGTGACGCGCCGGGTGAGCTCGTCGAGTTCGGCGGGCATGGAGTCGATTTCCGTACGCAGCCGTGCGCACGCCTCGTCGACGAGGTCGATCGCCTTGTCCGGCAGGAAACGATCGGTGATGTAACGGTGGGACATGGTCGCGGCGGCGACCAGCGCGCCGTCCTGGATCTTGACGCCGTGGAACACCTCGAGCCGCTCCCGCAGTCCACGCAGGATCGAGACGGTGTCCTCGACGGAGGGTTCATCGACGACGATCGGCTGGAACCGGCGCTCCAGCGCGGCGTCCTTCTCGATGTGCTTGCGATACTCATCGAGTGTCGTCGCGCCGATCATGTGGAGCTCACCGCGCGCCAGCATCGGCTTGAGAATGTTCCCGGCGTCCATCGCGCCTTCGGCGGCGCCGGCGCCGACGACCGTGTGGAGCTCATCGACGAAGAGGAGGATGCGCCCCTCTTCCGCTTTGACCTCGGCCAGCACGGCCTTGAGCCGCTCCTCGAACTCGCCGCGGTACTTCGCCCCGGCGACGAGTGCGCCCATGTCGAGGGAGAAAATCGTCTTGTCCCGCAAGCCTTCCGGCACGTCGCCGCGCACGACCCGCTGGGCGAGGCCCTCGACGATCGCCGTCTTGCCGACGCCCGGGTCGCCGATCAGCACGGGATTGTTTTTCGTCTTTCGCGATAGGATCTGGATCACCCGGCGGATCTCGGCGTCCCGGCCGATCACCGGGTCGAGCTTGCCCGACCGCGCGTCGGCGACCAAGTCCCGGCCGTACTTCTCCAGCGCCTCGTACGCGCCCTCAGGGGTCGCCGAGGTGACTCGCTGGTTGCCGCGGATCTTGGTCAGCGCCGCCAAGAACGACTCGCGCGTCACGCCGTATCGGGTCAGCAGCCGCCCCGCGGCGGACTTCGCACCCTCGTCGGCGAGGGCCAGCACGAGATGTTCGACGGAGACGTATTCGTCCTTGAGTCGCTTGCCTTCCCGTTCGGCGGCGTCCAGGAGGCCGGCGAGGCGCCGGGTGAGGTAGACCTGGCCGGGTGCGGCGCCGGGGCCGGTCACCTTCGGTCGCCGCGCGAGTTCCGCCTCGGCGGCTTCGCGAAGACCGTCGACGTCCGCGCCCGCCTGCACCAGCAGCCGGGGCGCCAAACCGTCGGGCTGATCGAGCAGGGCGAGCAGCAGGTGCTCGCCGTCGGTCTCGGTGTGGCCGTGGCGCTGCGCCACGCTCTGGGCCTCCTGCAGCGCTTCCTGCGATTTTTGGGTCAGCTTGCTCATGTCCATCGCCGGTGGCTCCTGACTTGGGCTTCGAGGACGTCGATTCGGTCCAGCAGGTCGAGCACGAGCCCGATGGCCGCGTAGTTGAGGGAAAGGCCCGCGCGCAGGCGCTGGATGCGCGCGAGGGTGGCGACGGCGGACGGGGCGAACCACAGCCGCCCGCTCGCATCGGCGGTGCCGTCCACCAGGCTCAGCGTGACGAACCGGCGGATCAGCTCCGGGTGCAGTCCGCTTCGCGCGGCTACCGTGTCGAGGCTGAGCCGGACGGGACGGGTGAGCAGGTACTCGGCCATCAGGTCCTCCTCGGGTCGAAATCGGACACCGCGGCGAGTTCCTCGAAGAGCTCGCGCTCCCGCTTTCCGAGCTTCTTCGGCACCATCACGCGTACCTCGGCGTAGAGATCGCCCGGCTTGCCCTTGGGGTTGGGCAGGCCCTCGCCGCGCAGCCGCAGCCGCCGTCCGGTTGACGAACCGGGCACGACCCGCACCTTCACCTCACCGTCGGGGGTCAGCACGGGAACCGTGGCGCCGAGCGCCGCCTCCCAGGGCGCCACCGGCAGCTCGACCGTGATGTCGCGCCCGGACAGGCGGTAGCGGGGATGCGGCTTGATCCGCACCACGAGGTAGAGGTCACCGGGCGCGGCGTTCCCGGACGCCCGCCCGCCCTGACCGGTGAGCCGGATGCGCTGCCCGTCGAGCACTCCGGCCGGAATGTCGACGTCGTAATCGCGCTCGCCCGCGCCGGCGATGCTCAGGTGCCGTCGCCCGCCCCGGTAGGCCTCCTCGACCGTCAGTTCGAGTTCGGCCTCCTGGTCGGCGCCCGCGATTGGCCCGGAACCCCGGCTCCGGAAGAAGCCGCCGAGCAGGTCCTCGATGTCGACGTCTTCGAAGCCCGTGAACCCACTGCCGAATCCCGGCCCCGCCTGGGCGTAGCGGCCGCGGCTGCTACCCCGCCCACCGGCACCGGCGTACACCCGCTCGTCGAAGTCGTCGGGAACGCGGCGGAAGTCCGCACCGAACCGGTCGTACTTCTTGCGCTGCTCTGGGTCGGACAGCACCTGGTAGGCCTCGCTGATCTCCTTGAAGCGCTCTTCGGCGCCCGGGTCGGAGTTCACGTCGGGGTGGAGCTGCCGCGCCAGCTTCCGATACGCCCGCTGGATCTCGTCTGTGCTCGCGGTTTTGGCGACACCGAGGGCCTCGTAGAAATCGGTTGCCACCGGCCATCACCCCTGTGACTTGGACACCGTCACGGCCGTCGGCCGCAGCTGGTGCCGGTCGGTCCCGTAGCCGGGGCGCACCACACGGGTCACGGTGTTCGGTTCGGTGGCGGGGTCGTCGACGACGGCGACGACCTCATGCCTGTTCGGGTCGAACCGGACGCCGGTTTCGTCGTCCCGCGGGTACCCGAGCGCGGCGAGCAGCTGGACGGCTTGATCCCGGATCGCGTGGACGCCCTGCACGATGGCCGACGGGTCAGCCTCGGCGTGCGCGAGCGCCAGTTCGAGGTTGTCGAGCACCGGAAGCCAGGCCGCCGCGACCCTCGCCCGCTCGGCTTCCACCTCCCGCCGCATCTCTGCGGCATGGCGCTTGCGCACGTTGTCGAGGTCGGCCACGGCCCGCCGCCACCGGTCCTCGAGCTCGGCGAGTTTCTCCTCCGCCCCGGCCGCCACTTCCTGCGGGCCGGGCGCTGTGCCGGCCTCGGCGACCTCCGCGGAGGGGTTTCCCTGCTCCGCGGCCTTTCCTGGGGTGGTCATCGATCCGCCTCACGCCCGGTCGAAGTCCGCGTCGATCACGTCGTCCTCGTCGGCCGATTGCTGCGTGCCGCCGCCGGAACCGCTGCCACCTTCGCCGCCGCCGCTCGCCCGGGGAGCGTTGAGCCCGGCCAGCACCTGCTGCAACTCCGACGTCAGCGAACGGACCTGGTCCACCGGAGCCGCGTTCTTCACGGCTTCACGAGCCTCTTGGACGAGCATCTCCGCCCGCGCCTTCTCGTGTGGCGGGGTGGTGTCCGTGATCGCCCGTTCGACCTGGTACGCCGCCGAGTCCAGCAGGTTGCGCGCGTCGACCTCCTCACGCAGCCGCAGGTCCTCGGACCGGTTGCGTTCGGCTTCGGCGACCATGCGGTCGATCTCCGCCTGGTCGAGATTCGAGCTCTCGCTGATCGTGATGCCCTGCTGCGCACCGGTGTCCTTGTCCTTGGCGGTGACATCGAGGATGCCGTTGGCGTCGACGTCGAAGGTGACCTCGATCTGGGGCTCGCCCCGCGGCGCCGGGCGGATGTCGGTGAGCTGGAAGCGCCCGAGCACCCGGTTGTCGGCCGCCCTTTCCCGTTCGCCCTGGAGCACCACGACGTCGACCGCGGGCTGGTTGTCCTCCGCGGTGGAGAACACCTCGGTCCGCCGCGCCGGGATGGTCGTGTTGCGCTCGACGATCTTCGTCATCACGCCGCCCCGGGTTTCGACGCCCAGGGATAGCGGGGTGACGTCGAGCAATAGGACGTCCTTGACCTCACCCTTGAGCACACCGGACTGGACCGCCGCACCGAGCGCGACGACCTCGTCCGGGTTGACGCTCATGTTCGGGTCCTTGCCACCGGTCAGCCTGCGGACCAGGCTCTGCACAGCCGGGACCCGCGTCGATCCGCCGACCAGGATGACCTCGTCGATGTCGTTCGCGGTCACCTTCGCGTCGCCCATTGCCTGCTTGACCGGGCCAAGGCAGCGCTCGACCAGGTCCGCGGTGATCTGCTCGAACACCGAGCGCATCAAGGTGGTCGTGAGGTGCTTCGGGCCGTCTTTGTCCGCGGTGATGAACGGCAGGCTCACGCTCGTCTGGCTGACCGAGCTGAGCTCGGCCTTCGCCTTCTCCGCGGCTTCGAAGAGCCGTTGCAGCGCCTGCGGATCCGCACGCAGGTCGATGCCGTTGTCCTTCTGGAACTGATCGGCAAGGTGGTCCACGATCCGGCGGTCGAAGTCGTCGCCGCCGAGGTGGGTGTCCCCGGCGGTCGACCGGACCTCGACCACGCCGTCTCCGACGTCGAGCAGGCTCACGTCGAAGGTGCCGCCGCCGAGGTCGAACACGAGAACCGTCTCGTGGTTCTTCGAGTCGAGCCCGTAGGCGAGCGCGGCGGCGGTCGGCTCGTTGATGATGCGCAGGACCTCGAGGCCGGCGATTTTGCCGGCGTCCTTGGTGGCTTGCCGCTGGGCGTCGTTGAAGTACGCCGGCACGGTGATGACGGCCTCGGTCACCCGCTCGCCGAGGAACTTGCCCGCGTCGTCGGCGAGCTTGCGCAGGATCTGCGCGCTGATCTCCTCCGGCGAGTAGAGCTTGTCGCGGACCTTGAACCGGACGACGCCGCCCTCACCCTCGACGACGTCGAAGCCGACAGCCTTGGCCTCGTCGCCGACTTCGTCGTATTTCCGGCCAATGAACCTCTTCGCGGAGTAGACGGTGCCCTTCGGGTTGAGGATCGCCTGCCGGCGGGCCAGCTGGCCGACAAGCCGCTCCCCGCTTTCGGTGAACGCGACAACCGACGGGGTGGTCCGGGTGCCTTCGGAGTTGGCGATGACCGTGGGTTCGCCGCCTTCCCAGGTGGCGATCACCGAGTTGGTCGTACCCAGGTCGATGCCGACCGCCTTGGCCATCAGACACTTCCCTTCATCTTGGCGAGCAGGTTCTTGGCGTCGTCGGCAACCGCTTCGTCGGCGACGACCTCGTAGCGGGTGGGCGTCATGACTCGGACCGAGGCGAAGTCGCGGCGGCCACGCTGGAGCGCGTGGATGACGAGGCCGAAGATCGCGCCGATCACTGCGCCGAACAGCAGTCCATACACGGCGAGGGTGAAGGCGGCCAGCAACGGCGTGAACCAGTTGAAGGTCCCGAACAGCCAGCCGATCAGCAGTCCCGTGACGGCACCCGAGCCGGCTCCGCGCAGCGCGGCGCCGCCGTAGTTCAGGCGCCCGACGACCTGCTCGACCAGCTTGACGTCCGAGCCGATGATGGCGACCCGCTGGACCGGGAAACCGTTGTCCGACAGGTAGTCAACAGCACGCTCGGCTTCGCTGTAGGTCTCGTAAGCGCCGATCGGACGACGCTGGCCCGCGGCGCGCTGTTCCGATGTGAGCTTTTCTGAAGCTTGCTGGTCCGAAGAGTGACGCGGTGATGGCGCCGCGGCGCCCGGCTGCGCAGTCATCTTCTGGCTCCTAGACGTTCGCGTGTTCTTCTCGGGAAGCCTTGATCTGAGGCTTCTTTTCGGCCGTCTCGGTGCCACTGCCGACTTCGACCTTGCGAGGCTTGCTGGCTTCGGCAACCGGGATACCGAGCATCAGCACACCGTGGTCGACCTCCGCGGACAGCCGCGTGCTGTCCAGGTTGTCGCCGAGGAAGAATTGGCGGCTGAACTCACCCTGCGGCCGTTCGTCGACCACCAGTTCGTCACCTTCACGGCGCAGCGGGGCGCGACGGGCACGCACGGTCACCACATTGCGTTCCACCGTCACGTCGACGTCGTCGGGGTCCACTCCCGGTAGGTCCAGCGCGACGACGAACTGGTCGCCGCGGCGGAAGGCCTCGATCGGCATCGCCCGCGGGCCGCGGGCACCTACCAGGGCCTGCTCGGTCAACCGTTCGAGATCGCGGAACGGGTCGAAACGCATCAATGTCATGACTCTCCTCATTCCTCGTCCGGGTACTTGTCGCACAGAGACCTACCGCGTCCAACGGACTTTGCGACGCGTTTCTCCTAGCGGACACGAGTTTTGCGGGTACCGAGAGAATCGGGACCGTCGCAGCGGCCTCTCGGGACACAACACACCGTGACAAGGACGGCCATGTTCGCGCGTGCGCCCGGCAGGTCGAAATTCGCGCGAACGATCGACCCGGCAGAGCAGGATCATCCGTGTAAAATTTTGACCAGTCGGCGGTCGGAGGCCCGGATGACACCCGCGGCGGCGGGCGGAGCCCACCAAAATCCACAAGGGTCGGACAGCTGGTGGCGTGGCCACTTGTCGAATTTGCGCGGGCTCTTCGTCGTTTCGGCGACGATGTTCGACGGCCGCGAAGCCGACGACATCATTCGGCTGGCCGCCACCTCGGTGCTGTCGCTGAGCGGCTGTGGCGCCAAGGCGGTGTACCTGATCATCGACGGCGCACTCAGCCGTCGTGATGACGCGGAGCCGGACGCGGAGCTCGACCGACAGGTCCGTCTCCTCGACGGCGACAGCGGCTCGCTCGTCCTACCCGACGGCGATTGGTACTGGGGCTTCGCGCTGCATGGCCTGAGCGGCCTGAAAGGCTACCTGGTGGTGCACGCGGCAATGGAGCCGTCGAGGGACGAGTTCTTCTTGCTCGAGGCGCTCAGCCAGCAGGCGGCGGATGCGCTGGCGAACGCCGCGCTCCACCGGCGAGAGCGGGAACAGGCCCTCGACCTGCAGGAGCTCAACGGCAGGCTGTCCGCATCGGTCGCCCGGCTCGAGCAACAGACACACGTGCACGAGGTACTCACCAACATCTCCGTGTCCGGTGCGGGCGAGCCCGGCATCGCCCACGCGCTGCACCAGCTGACATCGTTGCCGGTCGCGATCGAAGACCGGTTCGGCAACCTGCGGGCCTGGGCCGGTCCCGGCAAGCCCGACCCGTACCCGAAGCCCAAATCCCACCGGCGCGAGGAGCTACTCAGGCGCGCCGCGGCGGTACCACATCCGGTCCGGGAGAAGGACCGGTTGATCTCGCTGGTCAAACCGCGCTACGAGGTGCTCGGGGTGGTGGCGCTCGTGGACCCCCGCAGGACCGTGGGCAGCCACGAGGTGTTCGCGCTCGAATACGGGACAACGGTGCTGGCGCTGGAGCTGTCCCACCAGCGCAATCTCGCCGAGGTCGAGCTACGCCTGCACCGTGACCTGGTCGACGACCTGATCACCGGCACCGACGACGAGAGCGCCTACGCTCGCGCCGACGCGATCGGGCACGACCTGCGCGGCCCTCATTACGCGATCGTCGTCCAATGGGGCGGACGGCAGGCCGACGACGCCCTCGCCCACGCCACCGGCCAGGCGGCTGCGTCGCTTCAGCTGAGCTCGATGATCTCGCGGCGCGCGGGAGCGGTGGTGCTCCTCGTCAGCGGCCGCCCGGACGGGGACGCGCTGTACCGCACCCTCTCGGAGAGCCTCGGAAGCGCCTGCGCGATCGGGGTCGGTGCCCGCTGCGACAGCCCTGGCGATTTTCCGAGGTCCTACTCGGAAGCCTTGCGAGCCTTGGACATCCGTCAGAAATCAAGGTCACCCAATGGTGCGACGGCCTTCGACCAACTGGGCATTTATCGCATTCTGGACACTGGAGACAATCGCGCCGAAATCGTCGCGTTCGTGCGGGAATGGTTGGGCCAGCTTCTCGACTACGACGAGCAAAAGAACACGAATCTGGTCCAGACGCTGTCGCAGTACCTCGAATGCGGCGGACACTACGACGAGACCGCTTCCGCGTTGGTGATCCACCGCAGCACCCTGCGCTACCGGCTGGGCCGGATCCGGCAGATCACCGACCGCGACCTCAATGACGTCGACAGCAGGCTCAACCTGCACGTGGCCTCCAGGGCATGGAAGGTCCTGCAGGGTTCCGAGTGAGCGAGGAGGGCTTGCTCGAAGCGACGGCGCGGCGGTAGCGGATTCGCCTGGTGCTATCGCCGGCGGGTTCGGTCTGATGACGCGCCCCCGGCCCGGCGAACAGCTCGCCAGGTAACGCTTCCGGTCAGCCCGCCGTAGGACCTGTCAGCTTTTACCGAGTTGCGGGGCGGGCGGCGCGGAGGGCGGTGCGCCCGGGCCAGCCTGCTAGTGCCCGGGTTCACCGCGGTGTGATTTCGTGCTGAGCTGGAGCGCAACGATGACCGCGGCGAGGACTGCGAGACCGGTCGCGATGAGAAATGACAGGCGGTAGCCGTCCACCAGTGATCCGCCGTGGCCGTCGGTGGCCGCCGCGGCCGCGGTGGCGAGGATCGCGAGGCCGACTGCGGCGCCGGTCTGCTGGCTGGTGGTGAACAGCGCCCCGGCCAGTCCCTGGTCGCTGCCCCGAACCCCGCTGGTGATCGCGATCGACGCGGTCGGCAGCGCCAGCCCGACGCCGGCCGCAGTCAGCACCAGCCCCGGCAGCACCGCCGCCGGGTAGCTGGCCCCGGTGGTGATCTGCGCGAGCCACAGCTGCCCGGCGCCCATGCAGGCCAGCCCGGCCAGCAGGACGGCCTTGATGCTGAACCGGGCCAGCAGCCGGCGGGTACCGAGGGTGGAGACAAACACCACGGTCACGGTCGACGGGCCCAGCGCCAGGCCGGTCGCCACCGGGCTGAACCCCAGCACCCTCTGCATGTACAGCGACGCGAAGTACACGTAGCCGGCCAGGATGGCGCCGATCAGCAGCATCGCCGCGATCGCGGCCCGCCGGGCCGGCTCCGCCAGGATCGACAGGGGCAGCATCGGGGCCGCCGACCGTTTTTCGGCGAACACGAAGCCCGTGCTCAGCAGCACCGCCAGGGCGAGAGCGATGATGGTGACGGGCGCGGTGAAGCCGTGCTGTTGCCCGCTGCTGAGTCCGAAGATCAGCGCTGCGATGCCGGTGGTCACCAGTAGTGCCCCGCGCACATCGACGCTGCCGCCGCCACCGGACCGGTTCCCGGCCGGCAGCTGCGGGACCAGCGTGAGCATGATGGCGATGATCGGCGGGTTGATCAGGAACACCGCCCGCCAGCCGAAGTACTGGGTGAGCAGCCCGCCGGCCACCACCGCGGCGGTTGCGCCCGCGGCGGTGGTGGCCTGCCAGATCGCCAACGCCCGGTTGCGCGCAGCCCCTTCTGCGTTGGTCGTCGTCAGCAGCGACAGCGCAGCCGGGGACACCATCGCCCCAGCCGCGCCCTGCACGATCCTGGCGATGATCAGCATGATCGGCCACTGCGCGAGCCCGCAGGCCAGCGACGCGATCCCGAACAAGGCCAGGCCGGCGGCCAGCACCTGCCGCCGGCCGAGCAGGTCCGCCAGGCGACCACCTGCCAGTAGCAGCGACCCGAAAGCCAACGCGTACCCGGTGACGATCCACTGCAACTCCGCCGCGGGCATGCCCAACTCCCGCTGGATCGACGGCAATGCCACGTTCACGATGCTGAAGTCCAGCTGCAGCACGAATTGGGCGGCGCAGATCAGCGAGATGACGAACACGGCCCGCCGCGAGCCGCCCGCAGCGGGCAGTGGCGCGGCGCGATTCGTCGAGTGGTCTGCCATGGGCGGATCTCCTGTCCTGACTGTGTTCCTTACTGGTTCGTCGGCGTCAACCACGCCCGTCAGAACTTCGATGCCGGTCCGGCGGCAGTGCGCACAGATGCACTGCATCTGCCTGACAGATGACACTGTCCAGATATGCTGCAATTCAGGCCTGGAGGCGGTGTCCGATGGAACTCAGACAGCTACGTCATTTCCTGGCGTTGGTCGAGGAACGCAGTATCACTCGCGCTGCCAAGCGCGAGCTCATCGTGCAATCAGGCCTGTCGAATTCCCTCCAGGCCCTCGAACGCGAACTCGGTACGCCCCTCTACGTCCGCGGAACCCGGCCCGTCCGGCTCACTGCGGCCGGCGAGGCTTTGGTGGGCCCGGCTCGCCGGACCTTGACCAGCGCTGCGCAGGCGGAACAGGCCGTACACCACACCCGTGACGTGCTCATCGGCACACTGCGCGTCGGCGTCTCGCACTCCACTCAGCATCTGGTGCCGTTCATTTCCTATCTCGGCGAGTTCACCCGCGAACATCCCGGCATCGACCTACGCCTGCAGTACGCGCCCGCGTTGACGATGATCTCGATGGTCGAGGCGGGAGAACTGGATTGCGTGATCGGGCCCGCGGTCAACCAGGTCCCGGGCCTCCGGATGACTCGCCTGGCGCGAGAACCGCTGCACCTCGTCTGCCGTGCTGATCACCGCCTGGCAGAGCAGGCTGAGGTCCACATCAGACAACTCGCCAACGAGCGGTTCGTCGAAGTACCCGCAGGGTGGACGGGTCGCCTGTTGAGTGACGCCGCGTTCGCCGGCGAAGGCATACCGCGCCGCATCGTCTGTGAGGTCGGCGACTGGGAACTGTTCCTCGAGCTGGTCAGCGCAGGCGTCGGTATCGGCTTCGCTCCAGCCGGCCTGCACTACCCGGTGCTCACCGCACCAGACAGCGTTCTGCGGCTCATCGCCGTTGAGGACATGCACCCGGAAAGGCACATCTACCTGATTCTGCCCTCGGTGGGCGAGACCAGTCCGGCAGCACAGCGGTTCGCCGATCAGCTGCTGCGCATCCACCACGCGGGCAGCTGATCGTCACCGGTAATCCAACCCAGCCTTGCCACCTCGGAAGTGGCGGCTGCCGGTGCGCCCATGGGGCGACCATCTGATCGTCAGATGCACTCCATCTGTGACAGGTGCGCCGCAGGCGACATCGGCGGCCACGGAGACACGGTTGTATGAAGCGAAACTTCCATGCCGACCGTGGACGCCGACCCAACGGCCGCCGCAGCCGCTCTGGAAGATCCACCACCCAGTCGGCGCCTACACGGCCGAAGAGAAAAGGAGTTCGCCGAGATGAACCTCACCGACCACGCCGGAGTCCGGCTCACACACGGCAAACCCAAGGTCAACGGCGTGGAGATCCACTACGCCATCGGCGGGGCCGGCGAGCCGGTGTTCTTGCTGCACGGCGTGCCGAAGACCATGTCGTACTGGCGCCACCTCGTGCCGCTGCTGACCCCGCACTACACCGTCGTCGCGGTCGACAACCGAGGCGCCGGCGGCTCCCAGCGCCCCCTGACCGGCTACGACACCGCCACGATGGCCGCCGACGTCGCCGACCTGGCCACCCACCTGGGCTTCGACCAGTTCCGCGTCGTCGGCGAGGACTGGGGCGCGGCCATCGCCTACGCCGTCGCGGCCTTCCACCGGCCCCGGGTGCGGCAACTGGTGTTCCAGGAAACGCTTCTGCCGGGATTGCCGGCCGGCCCGGGATTGCCGGGCGGCGGACCCGACCCTTCGCTCGCTGCCGACGACGTCCGCACCGGCTGGCACTTCAGCTTCTTCAGCCTGCCGCACGTGCCCGAGTTGTTGCTGGCCGGGCGGGAACGGCCGTTCTGGACCTGGTATGCCCGACGCCAGATGTGGGACCCCACCGCGCTGGCCGAGGAGGACGTCGACGAAATAGTGCACTCGGCCGAGCAGCCGGGCGGCACCCGGGCCATCTTGGAGATGTACCGCGCCCGCCAGGCCGACGCCGAACAGAACCGCCCGCATTACGCCGACCCGATCAGCTGCCCGGTCCTGGCCGTCGGCGCCCAGGCCTACCTCGGGGACGCGGTGTCCCAGCAGCTCGCGCAGGTGGCCCGCGACGTCCGCGGCGTCGTCATCCCCGCGTCCGGTCACAACATCGCGTGGGAGAACCCCGCCGCCCTGGCCCAGGCCTACCTCGACTTCTTTGCCGCCGGCTAAGAGCGTGTCTCAGTAGGGGTTTGGCTGGTCTTGGTGGATGATCTTGGGATGTGGATGATCTGTCTCGGCGGTTGGTGCCGGATGAGTTGTGGGCGCTCGCGGAGCCGCTGATTCCGGAGCACGGGGTTCGTCGGCAGGGTGGTGGACCGGCGCGGATCGACGACCGGGCGGTGTTCACGGCGATCGTGTTCGTGTTGACCAGTGGGCCGAGATGAGTTGACGGGTCGGGCGTAGGTGGTGATTCTGCGTAAGCTCGTGGGTTACCAGATCGCCGGGTTTCGTGGTGCTGTGCAGAACAGTCGCGCCGCTGCGATCACGCTGGACCCGCTCGAGGACCGATCGTGGTCGTGGGCATTCGGCAGTACCTGCAGCAATGGGTGCAGCGGGACGGGAACCTCGCCGGCGGGCCGGCGAAATGCGAAATGAGGCGTTCAGCGAGAACCCACTGGACGCGCCGGCCACGAAAGAAGATCTCCTCACCACCTCCGCAGAAGTGATCACTTCCTCCAGCTGCCTGGTTTGTGGTTGCTGGTAGAGGAAACGTGCCCGAAACGCCGGTGCTGGACCGTCCACCGACGGATCAAACGCCCGGTTCGTCGTCGACTTTATATGCCAGTTATGACGACGCACCGGGCGCCGGAGTTTTGCAGCCACGGGTTGGCGGCGATCGGAGCCTCAGTGCAGGCGGTCCAGCACGAAGGTGTGTTCGACGAGATCGTACGGCCGGTCCCGCCCCTCTCGGAGGTCACGTCGGTACAGCAGCGACCGCTTGGTGCCGAACACCGGGTCGTTGGTGAGGTACGGGTCGTCGTCGCGGAACAGCATCGTCGTCACGGTCGAGAAGCCTGGTGCCGCGATCCGGACGTGGATGTGTCCGGGACGCATGACCGGCCGTCCGGTGGCGTGCATCAGCTCGCCGACGGGTCCGTCGTCCGGAATCGGGTAGGGCGCCGGCGCGATGCTGCGGATCGTGACCGTCCCGTCCGGGCCGGTGCGGAACAGTCCGCGCATCGCGGCGGCGTCCAGGCCGGGCACGTCGGAGTCGTAGTGGCCGTGGCTGTCGGCGTGCCACACGTCGAATTCGGCTCCGGGGACCGGAGCGCCGGTGGTGTCGACCACGGTGGCGTGGAACAGCAGTGGTGTGCCGGGGAGCCCGTTGGAGATGTCGGCGCCGTCGGCGAACTCCGGCCGTACCTCCCGGTAGAAGGGGCCCTGGACGCTGTTTTCTGTCGTGCCGGTGCTACGTCGGTGGTTGACCGTGTCGACGAGCATGGTCACCCCGAGCACGTCGGAGAGCAGGATGAACTCCTGCCGTTTGTCATCGGACTTCTGTCCGGTTCGGGTCAGGAACTCGATCGCATACGCCCATTCGGCCTCAGTGAGATCCACGTCGAGGACGAAGTCGTGCAGGTGCTGCACCAGCGCGGACAGCACCGTGCGGATTCGCGAGTCCGGCGTGTCCACCAGTGTCTGCAGCACCGCTTCGGTGATGGTCTTCTCGTCCGGGTCCAGCATTTGTTCCTCCTCGTGCTTGCGCCGGAAACGTAGCCGGACTGCCGTTAGCCGCGGCGAAATCACGTGTTAACTCAGATTCACCCGGCGAGCTCGAGTTTGTCTCACCCCGCTGCGCGGCATGGTCGGTACCGGCGCATCGAGACGCGCCACTGATCGGAAGGAGCGACCTGTGCCGCGAACCGGTAAGGAATACCTGGACGCACTGGACGACGGCCGTGTGGTGTGGGTCGGGGACGAAAAGGTCGACAACGTAGCCACCCATCCGAAGACGCGTGACTACGCGAAGCGCATCGCGGACTTTTACGACCTGCACCACCGGGACGACCTGCGTGATGTCATGACCTTCATCGACGACGCCGGTGAGCGTCGTTCGATGACCTGGTTCCGTCACACGACGAAGGACGAGTTGAAGCAGAAGCGCGGTTATCTGGAGACGGTGATCCGCGAGCTCGACGGCGGCGCCGTACCGAGGACGCCGGACGTCAACAACTACGTGCTGCACACCTACAAGGACGATCCCGTGCCGTGGAGTGAGCAGTCGCAGGGCACCGGTGGGCGTGACCTGACAGTGGGAATCCAGGAGTTCTGGGACCTGATGGTCGACGGCGACCTCAACGCCGCGCCGGCGTTCGTCGACCCGCAGGCGGACCGGTCGCGTGAGTCGGCTCAGGCCGAGTCGCCGGCGCTGCGGATCGTGGAGACCCGCGAGGATGGCATCGTCGTGCGGGGTGTGAAGGCCATCGCGACGGGTGCGGCGTTCGCCGACTACATCCACATCGGGGTGTTCTTCCGTCCGGGTATCACCAGCGAACAGGTCATCTTCGGCGCGGTCCGGGCGAACACCCCTGGCGTCACTCTGGTCTGCCGGGAAAGCACGGTGAAGGAAGGGCAGTACGAAGAGCACCCGCTGGCTGCCAAGGGCGACGAGCTGGACACCACGATCCTCTTCGACGACGTGTTCATCCCGTGGAACCGGGTCTTTCACATCGGCAACCCGAAGCACGCTTCGCTCTACCCCCAGCGGGTGTTCGACTGGCTGCACTACCAGGCGCTCGTGCGCCAGACGATCCGCGCCGAGGTGATGGTCGGCCTGGCCCTGCTGATCACCGAGCACGTGGGGACCTATCAGCTGCCGCCGGTCAAGGCTCGGCTGGCGCAGCTCGTCGGCTTCCACCAGACGCTGCGCGCCCACGTGCTCGCCTGTGAGGAAGACGGGTTCACCACACCAGGCGGTCTGTACAAGCCGAGCGTGCTGCTGTTCGACTTCGGCCGGGCCTACTACCTGGAGAACGTGCCCCGGATGGTCAACGAGCTGGTCGATCTGGCCGGGCGATCATCGCTGATCTTCCCCACCGAGAAGCAGTGGAACCAGCCGGAGCTGCGCCGGTGGCTCGAGCCGTTGCAGACCGGTCCGATCGGGCGGCCGCACGACCGGCTCAAGATCAGCCGGGTCATCCGGGATCTGTACCTCTCGGACTGGGGTGACCGGATCAGCGTGTTCGAGAACTTCAACGGAACCCCGTTGCTGGCGGTGCGAATGCTGACCATGGCTCGCGCCGAGATGGCACCGTCGGGTCCGCTGGCCGACCTCGCGCGAAAGATCGCCGGTATCGAGCCGGCAACCCCGAAGGACGACGGGAAGACGGAGTACGCCGGGCAAGCCGCCTACGCACGCCAGCAGGACGCGCGGGCCCATTGACCGCCAGACCGCGGCTTGGGACGGCCGGTGCCCACCACCCGGCCGTTTCGGGCCGCCACCAAGCCGGAGAGTGAGACAGGCGGGCACCGCACTTCATCGGCTTGGCGAGGCCTGCGCCGGTCACGCTCCGCCGGTAGGCGCGGCGCGGTCGGTAACCGTGCCGCACGCGGCTCCCCGGCTGACGGCATCGGCGCGGTCGTGGGCACCCAGCTTGCGGAACACAGATCGGACATGGGTTTTCACGGTGTTGTGCGAGACGTGCAGTTCGGCTGCGATCTCACGCAGGGTCAGCGGCCCGGACAGGGCGCGGAGCACGGCGCGTTCCCGGTCGGACAGCACGGCCGGGCGGAGATCCGGAGCCCCGCAAGGCCATTGCTCCTCGAACAAGTTGGCGAGCACCGGGCCGTACCGGAGGTCGGCGAGTGCGGCGCGCGCCTGTGCGTGGGCTCTCCGCCGGTGCCGAGCGTCCCCCAAAGCGGACGTGGAGTGCGCGTGGAGGAGAGCCGAGAACGCCTCCGCGTGGGGAGCGGCGGGTACCAGAGTCGCCGTAGGGGGCGGAATTCTGACGCGGTCCGCGCCCGCCCTGGCCGCCAGACACGCGGTTGCGACGACGGGAGCTACACACCGCGTCGGATCGAGCTCGTGCAGGGCAACTGCTTGCGTGGCCGAGGCCAGCGCGGCTGTGGCGTCGCCGGCGAGCAGCAACCCGGCGGTGCGTGCGTCCAGTGCCCGCACCGCGACATCCCGATAGCCGAGCCCGTCCGCGTCGCGAGCCGTCACGGCGAGCTGCTCGACGACGTCGGCTGCCTGCCCCTCCCACACCCCGACTGTGCCGAGCGCGGCGTCAGCCATGAACAGCCACCAGGGCTGGGCTCCTGCCTGTCGGTGGGTAGCGATTGCTCGCATGGCGTCGCACTGTGCGGCGGCCAGATCGCCGCGATGCAGTGCCAGCCACGCCCGCACTGCAAGCGCCGGGCCACCGTCTGAACCGGCGAGCCGGGTCGCCGCACGGGCGGGGTGCCCGCAAGCCAGCTCGGCTGCCGCGGCGATCGCGTGAGCCTCGGCGGGCATCGTCGGCACCTCGTCGAGCCGTGCGAGCAGGGTGTGCGGGTGCGCCGCCGGCCAGGTTTCGATTGCTGTGCAGATAGCGACGTCGGGTAGCCCGGCCATTCGGGCATGCTCGTAGGCGGCGTCCGGATCGCCTTCCTGCCGCAGGCGCTCTGCCGCGCGGGCGTGCAGAACCTCTGTGGCATCGGGGTGTTCCGCCGTCAGCACCGAGCTGAGCACGAGCCGCAGCACCGGGTGGCACCGCAGACCGGACCCGGTCCGCCGCAACAGCAGCGAGGACGCGGCCAGTGTGCTCAGCGTCTCGCCGGCAGCAGGTAGCGCCGTCACTTCCGCACAACGATCGGGCGTCAGCTCCGTCAGGACGCTGCTGTACAGCAGCAGCCGGCGTTGGCGTGAGGTGACGCGTTCGAGCACCTCGGCGCGGAAGAAATCCTCGACCGATGGCACGGGATATGGCAGGGGAGCGCCGGGCGGTTGGTTCCGCAGGGCCATGCCGGCCAGCCGCAGACCGGTCGCCCAGCCCTCGTACCCGCGCCACAGTGCTGCCGCTTCTGCCCGGTCGACCAGGCGGCCGGCCGTGGCCGACAGCAGTTGCCGTGTCTCCGCCAGGTCGAGCCGCAAGTCCTCTTCGGTGAACTCGGCGAGGCGCCCGGCAGCGCGAAGCGCGGCGACCGGCCCGCTCGGCCGGCGTGCCGTGGCCAGCAGGACCCTGACTGTGTCGGGGGCCCGGCGTACGAACTCGTCCAGCGCTGCCCTGGTTACCGGGTCCTCGATGACGTCCAGCCCGTCGAGCACGACCGCTAATGACCCGGTCGAAGCCAGCGCGTTGAGCAGCTCGGGGATGATCTCGGTGAGCAGGGTCGTTTCGTCGTCGAGCAGTGCTGCCGGGGGTGTCGGAACGTCGGCGCAATAGGGCCGTACCGATTCGAGCACTGCGGACCACACGCCCGCCGGGCTGTCGTCGTGGCTGCTCAGGCTTACCCAGGCACACCGCCGGGGGGCGACCCATTGGGCCAGCAGCACGGTTTTCCCGGCGCCTCGAGGCGCGGCCACCAGGATCACTTGTTCGCTGACCGCGTCCAGCCGGGCCAGCAGTCGCGTGCGACGCACGTCGTCCGGGTGCGGGGCTGGTGGCCGCAGTCGGGTCCGGACGACGACGGCCGAACGCGTTCGGGGTGCGGTCACATCGCCGACGCGAAGTGCCAGCCCCCGGCAGTCCCGCTACGGGTCGCCGGGTCGGAAAGGCTGCCGAAAGCGCTGGCAAAGTACACAAGCGGGTTTGTGCCCGGGACGTGATCGCAGTTCACCACGTCGCCTACCACGATCGTGTGGTCACCGCCCGGCAACGTGTCCGCGACGGCGCAGACGAAGTGCGCGATCGCGTCAGTGAGCACTGGGACGTCACTGTCGGTTCGCAGCTTGATGCCGGCGAACTTGTCTTTCCTGCGGGTCGCGAAGTGCTTCGCGATGTGTTCCTGGTCTTCGCCGAGGACGTTGACGGCGAAATGCCCGGACTCGGTGATCGCTTTGCAGGTCGGAAGATTCGAGCCGATGCAGACGAGCAGCTGCAGTGGGTTCATCGATAGTGACGCGACCGCGCTTGCGGTCATGCCGGAAGGCCCGTCCGCTGTGCGGGTGGTGATCACGGCTACCCCTGTGCTGAACCGGGAAATGGCCTGGCGGAAACGAAAAACCCCGTCGTCTGTGTCAGCGGGCACGGCAAGATGCTTCGCGCTGTCCATTGCTACCTCCATGGGAGCACGCGGGTGACGTTGGTAAAGACCACCGTGCCACCGACCCCGTTATTGACCGGGAAATCAGTGCGTCAGCTCCGCAGCCGGGTGACAAGGCGGTGCACTTCCGCCGACGGCGGGACGGCCAGCTCGTGCATGGTCGCCACGTAACGTTGGTACAGCGCGAGCACGTCGTCGTCGTTGCCGCTGGCTTGAGCGAGAGTGATCCGCAGCAGCCAGCCCTGCTCGCGGTACGGATCGAGGCGCAACACCGTGTCTACGTTGACGACCGCCTCCCGATACCGGCCGAGCCGGAACGCAACCCTGGCGACGTCCAGCCGAGCCCGGAGGATGCGCTCGTCAAGTTCGGCGCGCCGCGCCTCCACCCACGCACCGGACAGGCCACTGAGGTAGCTGCCTCGCTCGGTCCGCGCCAGCGTTGCGGTCAACGTGTCCAGCCTGGCTTCCCCGTTCTGGTGATCGGCCTGCGCGAACGCCTCCAGGACCTCGGCCGCGCTGCTGCCCACCAGGTCGGGTCCGGGTAGGCAGAACCGGTCTTCCCGCAGAACGGGCGACAATTCGTCCGGCAGCACCTCACGCAGGCGATACAGCGCCTGCCGCAAGTAGCTGCGCCCAGCCGCTTCGTTGTTCGAGTCGAACAATGAGCCGAGCAGTTGCTGACGGCTTGCCTCGTGGTCGGGGGTGGCCAGCAGGTATGCGAGCAGCTCGATACTTTTGCGCAGCCGCGGCGTCGCGGGAACGCCGTCCACCCGCAGTTCCGGCTCACCCAGGTCCTCGAGCACCAGCCTCGGCGCCCGGCCGGCCGCGGTGATCCGGCGGCCGTTCGCGAGCGACGCGTTCAGCTCGTGCCAGCGCGACAGCCGGTTCGATTCGGTGTCCGCGCCGCGTACGGCCACGGCTGGCACGTCCGCCAGTGCGTTGAGCAGCAGATGCACCGAACCCCGTTCCTCGGCCACGCTGATCGCCAGTGCCGCGGACTCGTCGGAAGCATCCTCCGCGCCAAGCCGCCACAGGACTTCGGCCAGGTAACACGCGACCGTCGGGATCTCGAGCATGCGGTCTGCGCCGCGCATGCTCTCCAGGCCCTGGTGCAGCAGATCACGCGCCTCGGCGTCGCGGTGCCGCAGCAGGAACGCGAGCCCTCGCCATAGCCAGGCCAGTTCGCGAGTGAATGCGTGCGTACGCGAGCCGCTCGTCTCCGCCTCGTCCAGCGCGCGATGCGCGGCTTCCGGGTCATGATGCAGGCGCAAGCACAACTTCGCCTCCATCAGGTGCAGCAACACCCGGTAGATCTGGGACCCGGTCGCCGCCACGAGTTCGTGGCCGCGCCGCAGGGCCTGCCATGCGTCCTCGGCGCGCCCGAGGTCGATCATGAGTTCCACGGCGTCCAGCGCGTGCAGCCACAGTGGCTGAGCTGCGTCGCGGTGCGCCTCGTAGCGCGCCATCGCCTGTTCGATCCGCCCCGTCGCGCGGAGGCCGGCGATGACCCAGGGGGCACCGAGAACGCTGCGCCAAGGACCATAGGCGCCGGGGTCGGCCAAGCCGGCCAGCCGCCCGCGCATGAAGGCCAGTCGCATGAGCATCCCGTCCAGCGGTCCCGACGGGGTGGTCGCGAAAGCCGGGAACGGGGGCGGTGATTCGTCGCGGCTCAGTGCAAGCACGGTAAGCGCGATGTCCTTGGCGCGCCCCGGTGACATCAAGTCGGCTACTTGCCCGGCGTCCGCGATCCGGCCCGCGTGCCACAGGCACCACACCAGCAGGACCAGGGCTTCGCCCGAGCCGTTGTGCTCGTCGGCTGCCAGTTTGGTGATCCAGTCGCGACCGTGACGGTCGTAGAGCTCAACCGCCCGCCCGGCCTGTTCTAGGGCGAAGGCAACGCGCAGCACGATCCCGCCGATCCGTGGGCTGAGCGAACGCTCGGACGCCTGCAGTTCGTCGAGCCATCGTGCCGCGGGACCGAAGTCCATCCGCTCGATCAGGCGCGGCAGCAGCTCTGCCGCCAGCACCCACGCCTCGTCAACTGCACCGACACCGAGAAGCGCGTCCACAGCCTCCTCCTGCTCGCCGCGGCGAACCAGCAGCCGGGCGTGCCGCAGGCGGACCCGCTTCAGCTCACCAGGCTCCTGCTCGGCAAGGAGGTCGCGCAGGTGGTCACGTAGCTGTGGGCTGACGATCAACGTTCGATCGTCGGGCCAGGTCGCGGGGAGGTGACGGTGGCGCAGCGCCGCCATGATCCGGGGTGCGTCTTCGAGCTGGAGCGCGACCGCGTCGTCTTGGGTTACCTCATCCAGCAGGCTCGTGTACACCAGGAACCTTCGCTCCTGTTCGGACAGTCCGGACAGGACGTGCGTGGAGAGGTAGTCACGAAGCCGGTGCGGCGAGTCGGCGACGGCACCATCGGCGAAGAGAATTCCCGCCACCCAGCCGCCGGTGACACGAATGGCCTCAGCCGCGTCCGATGCCGATCGCCCGGCCAGACGCAACGCTTCCCCGGCCTCGTCGAGGTCGAAGGCGATGTCCGGACCGGTGAGTTCGGCGACGCGGGCCAGTTCACCGGTCGAACCGGTGTCCAGCGGCAAGGCGGTCCGGGAAATGAGGATGATCCCGACGCCCATGGGTGCGTAGCGGGTGAGTGCGGACAACACGGCGAGTGCCTCGTCGCTGCCGGAGATCCGCTCGGCGTTGTCACAGACGAGCACGATTCTGGTGCCGTGCAAGCTTTCGGCGAGCAGACCCGCCGCCTCACCGATCAGGATGCCGGCGGCAAGCGCATCGGTCGCCGCGCCACTCGCCTCGGGGGCGTGCGGCGCGACCGCTGCCTCGAGGTACAGCAGGAGGCGCCCTGCGGCTGATTCCGTACCGTCAAGCGACAGCCACGCCACCGGCCGGTCGAGATCCTCCAGTGCCACGGCAACGGCGGTGGTCTTGCCCGATCCTGCTGCCGCGTAAACGGTCAGTACGTTCGCCCGCTCGAGCAGAGCGTGGATGCGGGCGGTCACCCGACCCCGCCGGACCAGATGATCACCGAGAATCGGTGGCGCCAGCTTCCGCCGGATGACAGTACGCGCACCTGATTCCGGCGACACGCCGCCATCGGCAGGCGCCACGCGACGCACCTCCCATCGCTGTGTTGCTGAGCCGTGTGGCTCTTCCGCACCCGAGTGTCCCCTGCAGGACGCAGGTCGGCAACGTGCGATTTCGCCTGGATTAACAGGCCTGGGCCACCTCAGCTCCGGCGCAGGAAAACCACCTCGACCAGGCGTACCTCGCGCCGCGGTACCCCTTCGATGACACCACCGTCGAGAACGGTCACCTCGGTCGTCGAGCCGTCGACGACCGTCGTGTAGCGACCTGGGCGCGGAATCGCCAGAGCCGGATCGAGCAACAGGCGATCGTCACCGAGCGCGCGAGCGGGCAGTGCGTGCGGCCGACCGAGCAGCCGCGCGGCCCGCTCGACGTCACCGGCGGCGACGAGAGCACGGATCCGAGACGAGGACACGATGTCCCCGCCGACTGTCACCATCCCCGCGACGGTAGTGGTGAATCGCCGATCTTCACGCAGGGTCTGCGCATCGCCCATGCCACGCGCGCCGAACCGGAAATCGGCCCCCACCGCCACCCGGACCGCGCCGAGTCGTCCGACCAGCACCTCGTCGACGAACGTGGCTGTGTCCATGGACGCCCACTCGCGGTCGAACGGGATGACCACGACTTCCCTCACGCCCAGTGCGGCGAGCCTCCTTCGCTTGCCGGCCGCGTCAGTCAGCAGTCGTGGGCCATCGCCTGGTCGCACTACCGACCGCGGGTGCGGATCGAAGGTCAGCACCGTCTCGCAGCCCGCGATCACTCGTGCATGACCCAGGTGGACACCGTCGAAGGTGCCGACCGCCACCGCGCGGCGGCCCGGCCGCACCTGCAGCGCATCGATGAGACGGGTCGGTGAGCTGTTCGGTGTCCGGAGCACTCCGGGACTATCCATGATTCCTCCCCGTTTGGGGCTTGAGCGCCTCGATCGTGCCCCAGCGTGTGTTAGCGACGCGAGAGCCGGGCAGCTCGGTGGCGAGCACTACGTGAACGGCCCTGTTAGGCCGACTTGTCAGCCCAGGCTGGACCGCGTTGCAGTGGAAGCACCGTTCCGGCGGAACTGCCGGGGACAAGCAGAAGGAGACACGAATAGTGTCACGCACCGAGCAGTCGGGGCGGCGCACGGCGCTGGTGACCGGGGCCAGCCGCGGTATTGGGTACGCCGTAGCGCAGCTACTGGTCGAGCAGGGCGCCGCTGTCGCGCTGCTCGCCCGGGATGAGACCGCCGTGAAGGACGCCGCGGCACGTCTGAGTGGGGAAACGCTGGCCGTACCCGCAGATGTGCGCGACAGCGAGTCCGTCGCCGCCGCCGTCGGCAACGCGTACGACTGGAACGGTCGGCTCGACATTGTCGTCAACTGCGCTGGACCCCAGATCACGTCGGCGCCACTTGCCGACGCCGAGCACGGTGTGCTCGGTGCAGCGCTCGATACGAAACTTCGCGGGTTTGTCCGGATCGCCAAGGCCGCTCTGCCCAGGATGACCGGCGGCGCGATCGTCAACGTTGCGGGAGCTACTGCGCACGTTCTGGTTCCAGGCGCCGCGGTCACTGGAATCACGAACGCCGCCGTCGTGGCTTTGACCAGTTACCTGGCGGCCGAAGCCGCGTTGCGCGGGGTCCGGGTCAACGCGGTGTCGCCGGGAATGACGCTGACTGAAGGCTGGCTCGCACGACACGCGGCGATGGCCGAGAAACAAGGCCTGACTGCCGACGCGGTGCGCGCCAACATGATCGATGCGCTCGGGATTCAGCTGGGCCGATGGGCGCGCACGGGGGAGGTCGCCGCCGCGGTCGCGTTCCAAGCCTCTGACGACGCGTCCTACATCACCGGTCAGGTGCTACGCGTCGACGGCGGCCTGACGAAGCCGGTGGCAGATCGCGTTCTTCGACCGCTACTTGAAGGACGAACACAACGAAGTCGACACATGGCCGCACGTGCGCATCGAGATCCGCGACGCGTACTACTCGGGCTGGTGGCGAAACGAGAACGAGTGGCCGATCAAGCGCACCGTCCATAAGCCACTGTTCCTCGACGCCGCGACGGCGTCCGTCACCGAGCAGCCGGTACCGGGGGAGGCCACGGTCAGCTACGACGCGACCGCGACCGAGATCACCGCCACCTTCTCCTACACGTTCGCGGAAGACACCGAGATCACGGGTACGCCGCGCTGAAGCTGTGGATCTCCCTCGACGGCTCCGACGACGCCGACCTCTTCGTCGCGGTCCAAAAGCTCGATGCCGAAGGAGTCGTCGTCAACTTCCCGTACTTCACCTGGCAGGACGACGGCCAGAGCACTCACGGCTGGCAGCGCGTCTCTCACCGGGACCTCGATCCGGCGACGTCAACTCGGCAGCAACCGGTCCACACGCACCGCACCGAACGCCGTCTCGTGCCCCACGAGATCGTCCCCGTCGAGGTCGAGTTGTGGCCCTCCAGAACCTTGTACCGCGCCGGGGAGTCGCTGCGAGTGCTGGTGAAGGGCACCGACATCCAGTCGTATCCGGAGACGGTGTTCGTCGCCGGGCACACGTTGGATCGCAACCGCGGCCGTCACGTCATCCACACCGGAGGTCGGTTCGACTCTCGTCTGCTCATCCCCGTCGTTCCCTCTGCCGACAACGAGTCCTGACCGAGACCACCTGGCTCGCCGACCACCTGAACGATCCGGACATCCGGATCGTGGACATCAGGGGTTCGACGTCCTGTTCGCCAGGCTCCGCAACGAAACCCCCTACCGGCCACCCGAGCGCCGGGCCGCTTGACAACCGCTGTAGGGACACGGACCGCGCCACTCGTTTCGGAAACAGCCGGGCACTCCGAAACGACGGAGGCCGTCCGCTCCAGCAGGTCCGCTCTGGGGCGGACACGGCGTCCGGGATTTGGGTCTTGGAGGACCTGCTGACCTTCCCTGCCGGAAAGGACGCCCGGGGGGCCATGACGGCTACGGACAGTACCGAGACCTACCGAAAGGTCGACGGGCACTGGCTGATCGACTCGCTGGTGCTGACCCGATTCCGGATGGACAAACTGGAGAACTGGACTCCGGACGCCTGACACGGAGGCTGTATCCGCAGCCGCGCAATCACGCAGCGCAACCGGCTCCGCCTGACCCTCGCCTGGGGAATTACGCTTCTCACCGGCGGGAGGTTCCAGCGGTCTGTCAGGCCTGTTCGGCGTCGAAAGTCGTTCTTGAGTCCAGGATGCCGCCGGAGTTGTCCTCTGCCCAACGCGCCAGTGACTGGACAATGCCCAGCAAGCTGAGCCCGCGCGCGGTGAGGGCGTAGTCGACGCGCGGGGGCTTGGTGTTGTGGACGGTCCGCGTGACGAGACCGTCACGCTGAAGCCTTCGCAGGGTGGCGCTGAGCATCCGCTGGGTAATGGGGCTGGGGCCGCTGAGGCGGCGCAGTTCGTTGAACCCGCGGGTGGTGTCGGCGAGCTTGCAGATCACCACGACCGACCACTTGTCGCCGATGCGTTCCAGCACGCTGCGGATGAGGTCATGGCCTCGTTCGCACAGTTCGGTGTCTGTCTCCCGTGGTTCCGTGATCACCTGCGTCATACCAGGAAGTATACAAGCGTAACCAGGTATAAAGTTGGCGCCAAACTGCGGATCACAGGAGCAGCCCCCGTCCCGGGGGTCGGTTCCCTCGGTGATACCTGGGCACTTCAAAATGCCCTCTTGTCGCGTTGATTCCTGTTCCGGAGACTTGATCCAGGTACGGGAGACGTACCAGGTAATTGTCAGATACCCCTCTGGGAATGGCGGCGGGCGAGCCGTTCCACTCTACGCATTCGCCGAGCCGGACGTGCTGCAGGTTGTCGACCTACCAAGTCCGCATACGGGGCCGTTGAGGTCCCCCGGCGGCCGTGGCCTCCCTGCCATGCCGGGCAACGAAAGGAGAAGCATGTCCAACCGTCTGCAGTCCAAGGTCATCGTGGTTACCGGAGGATCCTCCGGTATGGGCGCGGCCTTTGCGAGGCGCGCCGCGTCCGAGGGGGCAACGGTGCTCATCGGGGCGCGTGACAAGGAGCGTGGCGAGGCGACCGCGGCGGAGATCGTCCGGGAGGGTGGCAAGGCCCTGTTCGTTCCGACGGATGTGACGGTCGAGGAGGAGGTTGCCCATCTGGTCGATGTCGCGGTCAACGAGTTCGGTGGCCTGCATGGCGCCTTCAACAACGCGGGCGGCGGCAACAGCCAGGGAGCGCTCGGGGACATCGACGCGTCCTTCTGGGACAGTGTCATCGCCCTCAACCTGACCAGCGTTTTCTACAGCCTCAAGCACGAGATTCCGGCGATCGTGGCCAGAGGTGGCGGTTCCATCGTCAACAACGCCTCCGTTGTCGGTGTGGTGGGTGACCCGGGGGCTCCGGCCTACGCGGCTGCCAAGCACGGTGTCGTGGGCCTCACCCGTTCGACGGCGCTCGACGCGGCCAGGTCCGGCGTGCGGGTGAACGCCCTGGTGACGGGGCTGGTGAACACGCCGCTGTGGCGCAGCGTTGTCGACGGCAATCCGGAAGCCGCGCAGGCCCTCCTCGACAAGCAGCCGACCGGCCGGGCCGCCGATGAGGCGGAGATTGCTGCGTTCGCCGCCTTCCTGCTCAGTGACGAGAGCCCGTTCATCACCGGCGCGGCTCTCGCCATCGACGGCGCGCTGACCGCCGGCTATTGAGCTGTCATAGGTCGGCCAATCGGTCCGGCGGCCCCGAGCGAGGGCGTCGCACGCATGCCGGCTGTACAACGCTCCGGTCAACTGCGGCGTCCCCCGCCGGGCAGGGCTTGCCCGGTCGGCGCACACACCAGGCTGACGACGTTTTGCGTCAGCGCCTCGGAGCGCTGTTGCCGCCGATGCATACGACGTGAGGTGTACCGAGCAGCGCTTGCTCCTTAGCCCCATGTACCCGGCTGCGCCGTATCCGCATCCCCGGCAAGGTAGCCGTTTCCGTTCCCTGCACTGCTGTGCGGACAAGCAGGAGCGTGGCGGCGCCGCCGCCTGCGCGGAGGGCGACGCCCCCGAACCACCGGGCGAAACTTCATTATGGAGAGAAGAGAGATTGTGGAGGATGTGATGACGGTGGAGCGGGACAAGACGATCGGCGTGGGCATTGTCGGCGGCAGCACCGGCGGATGGGCCGCACTCGGCCATGTCCCCGCGCTGCGGGCGCTGCCCGGGTACGACCTGCGTGCGGTCAGCACGTCGCGACAGGAGTCCGCCGAGGCCGCCGCCAAGGAGTTCGGCGCGGACGCTGCGTACGACAACCATGCGAACCTCATCGCCGACCCCGCCGTCGATCTGGTGGTGGTCGCCGTGAAGATCGCCCACCACAGGGAGATCATCTCCGCGGCACTGTCCGCGGGGAAGACGGTCTACAGCGAATGGCCCTGGGCGTCGGCCTCGCGGAGGCCGGGGATCTCACCGCGATGGCCGCACACGCCGGAGTGCGGACGGCCGTCGGGCTGTAGGCGCGCTTTGCCCCCGAGGTCCACTACGCCCGTGACCTGGTCGCCCAGGGGTACGCGGGCAGGGTGCTCGGCAGCACGCTGGTCGACTCCGGCGTCGCGTGGGGCCCGACCGCGGACCGGGGCCACCTGTACTGGTACGACGACGCCAACGGCGCCACCACCCTGACCGTACCCACCGTGCACGCGCTGGAGGCCGTCCACCATGTGCTCGGCGGGTTCGCCGACCTCGACGCCCGCCTGGTCCGCGGACGCACCGAGGTGACGCTGTCGGACGACGGCAGCACGGCGCCGGTCAGCGCGCCCGACCAGGTGATGATCGCCGGCACCCTGGACTCGGGAGCCGCCGCGTCGATCCACTACCGCCGCGGAGCCTCCCGCGGCGACAACCTGCGTTGGGATATCAACGGCACCGAGGGCGACCTGGTTGTGACCTCCGCGGTCGGCAGTCTGCAGGTTGCGCCCCTCCTGCTGGAAGGGGGCCGGGCGACGACCCGCGGGTGGCCGAACTCGCCGTGCCGGACGCGTACTTCGCCGGAGTGGGGCGGGAGCTGACCGGCCCGGCGCACAACGTGGCGCAGCTCTACGCACAGCTCGCCCGGGACCTCGCCGACGGCACGCACGAGGTGCCCAACTTGGCGTACGCGCTCACTCGGCACCGCCTCGTCGACGCCGTCGAGAAGGCGTCGGCGACCGGGGTGCGCCAGAGCCTGACCGGCCCCGTGGGCCCGGAGGGAGACTGACACGAAGGCCGTCGCGGTCCGAGCAATGCTTGAAACCTGTGTATCAGCCCGGTGAGGGGCGTACCTTCCCGGTGATCAGCTCAGGCTCTCAAGCAAGGCCGACGTTGGCGCGTCGGTCGGGAAGGCACGCCCGTGAATCTCCTATGTCAAGCGGCGGTTGGTTGGCGTCCCTGTTTCGGTGTGTGGGGCGTGTCGTTGATGAGCTGGCGGTAGACGACGTCGGCGAGGTGTCGGCGTAGGACGCGGATCGCTTCGGTTTTGGAGTCGCCGTGGTTGATGCGGCGCTGGATCAGTGTCTGGGCCGGTGGGTGGATCCGCAGCTGGGTCACAGCGATGCGGCGCAGGGCCGCGTTGAGTTGTCGGTTGCCACCGCGATTGAGGTGGAATCGCGTCCGGTTGCCTGTCCAGACCGGGATCGGAGCTGTTCCGGCGTGCATGGCGAACGCAGCCGAGGATCGGAATCGAGTTGCTCCGGCGGTCTCGCCGAGGATCTTGGCGGCAGTCAGGCCCGCGCAGCCGGGGATGGTCATTAGCCGCGGTGCGATGGACTCGACGAGCTTCTCGATGTGACGACGGAGCTGGCTGATCCGGCGGGTCAGATCGATGGTCCGGTCGATGAGCTCGGTGGCGATGTCGGCGCGCACGCTGCTGGGTAGTGCGTTGAGCTGCTCGCGCAGGGCGAGTAGGGCAGCGATCCCAGCCTTCGCCGCGAAGCTGAGCCCTGTAGCGCCGGGGAACGGGGTCGTGGCTCCTCGGTAGCTCCACAGGCCGGCGACGTAGCAGGCGAAGGAACGTCAGGCCCTTACCGGTTGCCGTTGACCAGCTCGGCACCGAGGCGGGCCAGCGTTCCGCATCTGCCGGCGGGTGGCCGGAGGCGATGAGGCGGATCACCAGGAACACGTGGCCGCGTTTCGTTCAGCCAGGGATGGGGAGGTGTGGGTATCGCTTGAGGACGTGGGGTTCGACGATGGGGCCGGGCCAGAGGACGACGTGGTAGGTGTCGTTGCCGTCGATGCGGTCGTCGGAGATGGTGTCGAAGGCTGTGGCGTAGGTGTGGGCGGTGTAGTTGCCGGGTGGGACGGCGGTGCGGGGAGTGGTGGGTCGGTAGTCGAGTTTGGACACGACGATGCGGCCGCTGGTGATGCGGAGGCCGGCTTCGGCTGACGTGGTCCCAGTCGTCGAGGTTGTCTTCAGGTGCTTCGGTGCGGATGTCGAGGGTGACGGGGAGGGTGCGGCGTCGTGCGGTGCCGACGCCGATGGCGCCGTCGGTGGTGGCGATGAGGTTGTTCATCAGGTCAGTGATGAAGGCGCGGTTGGTGTCGGGGCGGGCGGTGTCGTCTTGGACGAGGAAGCTGCCGTAGTCGGCGAAGACGTCGAGTTCGGTGTAGCGATCTGGCCGGGTGCGGGGCTGGGGGTGTCGGGCATGTTCAGCCTCCGGGGAGGGGGAAGCCGAACCCGGCCCCGGTGGCGTGTTGTGCGCCGGCTGCCTGCACGACATCGCCACCGCACCGCTGGCCTACGACGTGGCTCTCGCCAACGCCAAGAAGCTGTCCAGCCAGTACCGCTGATTCAGCTCCTCAGGGGATCTCAACTCGGGGAGTACCAACTGCCCGGCGTGCCGGATTGACCGGCCGCTGGGCGTTGTCATTCATCGTCTTGTTCAGCCCTCTGACCTGCACGTGGTGTCGAGTTAGGTGTGGGTGTGGAAGGGAAGTTCGCCGGTGGCGGCGAAGCGCAGTCGGTTGGCGACGGCGACGGCGTGGTCGCCGAAGCGTTCGTGGAAGCGGGCGAGCAGGGCGAGGTTGATGGCTGTCTGGATGCCGTGGGGCCACTGGTCGCTGGTGATCAGGGTGAGGATGTGGGCGTGGGTGGTGTCGATGGTCTGGTCGATGTCGGCGAGGTCGGTGAATCCGCAGGGGCATTGGTGGTCGATCAGTTCGGCGAGTCGGTCCGCCATGCTGGCGGCGGCGTCGGCCATCTCGGCGAAGTCGTATTCGAGCTGGGCGGGCACGGCGTGGTGGGGGTGGGCGAAGCGGGCGATGCCGGCGATGTGGGCGGCCAGGTCGCCCATCCGCTCGAGCCGTTCGGCGCAGTAGATCGCGGCCAGGATGGTCCGCAGGTCGTGTGCCTTGGGTGCTTGGAGGGCCAGCAGGGCCTGGGCGTGCGACTCGCAGTCTGCACGGGCCCAGTCGATCTCGGCGTCGGCGGCGATCACCTGCTCGGCGAGGTCCTGGTCTGCGGTCAGCAGTGCTCTGCTTGCCCGGCGGATCGCGTCGGCCGCGAGCGTGCACATCTGCCCCGTCTGTGCGCTGAGGCGGTTCAGCTCGTCGTGAAAGCTCTCGCGCATGTCCGCACCGTGTTCCTCATCGGGCCGCCGAATGCCGGCCTCGCGGGCGTCGTGGCGGCACTCGCGTAATGCGGCCCACCGGCAGGCGAGGGGGGTGAACGTCCTGCCGGTGGGTCCGCCGCGCGCCATGCCGTCGCGCTGCGTGTCCACGATTGTCGTCTCGGTGCGGGGTACCGGCGCCGTGGTGTTACAAGATCTTTTGTGGTGGGCTCTCCGCCGAGTCGGACGTCTTCGGTGACGAGACCGAGCAGAACGGCCGCATGTTCGCCATCCATGCCGCGATCGCGCGCTCGTCGGTGCCCAAACCGAAGCTCCGCGGTCACCAGCTGTGTCGGTGAGGGTGGCGGTGGACGGGGCCGGCGCGCACGTCTGGTTCTGGCGGTGTGGTGCGGGGGTGCACGCGCACGTGGATGTCGTGGCCTGGTGTGGGGCGCTGGTGCGGTTCGGTGGGTTGCCGCGCGAGGTGGTCGCGGAGGTGGCGGTAGGCGGTGATCACGGCCGCGAGTCGTTCGCGGTCCGGGTGTGGTGTGTCGGGGTGGCACTCACGCACGGCGCGCCGGTAGGCGGCGGTGATCTCGGCGGTGCTGGCGCCGGGTGCCACGCCGAGCACCGCGTGGGGGTCGGGCAGGTCTGCGGGGTGGGAGGGGTTCATGGCCAGGACCGGAGCGAACCGGGCACAGCTGGGTTGAGCTGGCTGATCTCGGTGTAGTAGTCGCGCGCCGCGCTGTGGGCGGTGTCGAGGGCGCGGCGCAGGGTGGCCAGTTCCCGGCATGCGGAGGCCAGATATGCGGTGCCCGGCGCGCCGTCGGCCTGGCGAAGCTGCCCGGGACGTTGGGTGTGGTGGCCGGTGTGTTCGGCCAGGAGGGTCACCAGATCGGTCAGCTCGCCGGTGAGCTGGGTCAGCTGCCAGCCGGAGTCACGCAGCTGTGCCAGGCTGGGCGTCTTGGCCGGATCGGCCGCGCGGACCGCGCGCCGAAGGTCGCGGGCCGTGGTGGCCAGCGTGGTGGCGATCGTGACCGGTCGGCGTCGGGTGGTAGCCATCGGTACCGCTTTCCTCCTGCTGTGCGAGGGTCGACGGCGACGCGGCCCCGCCCGGCAGCATTCGATGCCACGCGGGCGGGGCCACAACGCCGAGCCAGGGGTTCGAGACGCTCAGGCGTTGATCTGCTTGGACTCGCTCTCGCCGCTGATCGCGATCTTGCGTGGCTTGGCCTGTTCGGCGATCGGCATCCGCAGCGTCAGCACACCCGTCTCGTAGTGCGCTGCGATGTTGTTGGCGTCGAGGGTGTCGCCCAGGAACAGCTGGCGGGAGAACACCCCGCGTGGTCGTTCGGACACCTGGACCTCGGTGCCTTCGTCGTAGGCCGGCGTGCGTTCGGCTTTCACGGTCAGCACGTTGCGCTCCACGCCCAAGTCGATGGAGTCCGGCGCGACCCCGGGCAGGTCGAACTGCACCACGTACTCGTTGCCGGCCCGGTAGGCGTCCATCGGCATTACCGCCGGGTGCGATGTGGTGCCGTTGGCGCCGAAGAACTGCTGGGTCAGCCGGTCCAGCTCCCGGAACGGGTCGGTCCGCATCAACATGACCATCCCTCCTTCGCTCCTTCCCTGTACCGCCACCGGTGTGCCGGGGCCGGAGGCGGCTCGTCAATCTGTACGCCACCCTGCCTTGTGCGGAGGCAAGGGCTGGTTTCGTGTCATCGTCGGGGTCCGGCTCCCGCCGCAACGCTGGCGGCGGGGCCGGGACCAATTCGGTGGGAAACACTTCTTGAGAATCCTGTGTGTGCAATCGATCCTTCGATCACCCGGGGCCCGTCCCGGCTGCCATACCGCCGGGCCGGAGGTGTCGCGAGGGGTGCGCCACGAGACGCCGGGCCGGGACCACTGCCAGGTCTCCTCGGCCGTCTGTCGATGCAGACATCCCCGCCGGGGCGAAAGAACGACAGCCGAGCGGGCTCCAGGTGTGCTGGCATCACCTGCCTTTCGAGATCACCGTCGCGTTCGCTGACCACAGGAGCGCACCGGTCAGCGGAGGGGAACGCTGCCGATGCCCACCTCGTATCGCCGGCACCACGCCAACCAGCCGGCCGCCGGTGGCGACGGCGCGGGGCCTGCGGCCGGATCGCTGCGGACCTGTGGATCCAGGCCGGCGCCTCGCTGGATACGGAGGGAAAGCGTCGAAATTGGCGGACATGATCGCGTCGAACTCCGCGCGCAGCCAGGCCGCATCGGCGCACACCAGCTCGGCGAACCCGCTGGTCACCGCCTCGCGGCGGGTGATGTCCGGCATCGTCGATCACTCCCCGGCAACGTCGTCGTGCTTGAGACCAGGTCATGTACCGCTCATCCATTTCTATAGCGCGCACTGCAAGTTGTGTCAAGTGCTCGCGCTAGATAATCTGGAGTTCCTGGGGAGCGTGACGACCGGTCAAGGAGATGTGTGTGGCTGATCTGGGCAACCTCGACGACCAGGACTATCCAGCCTTCACCACCGGACAGGCCGCGAAGATGCTGGGCGTGCAGGAAGCGTTCCTGCGTAGCCTGGACACTGCGGACCTGGTGCGCCCACAGCGCTCGGACGGCGGCCACCGCCGCTACTCCCGCCGCCAGCTCACCCTCGTGGTCCGGCTGCGCGAACAACTCGACGAAGGCCACACCCTCACCGCCGCCGCCCGCATCATCGGCCTGCAAGACCAGCTCGCCGACGCCGAGAACACGATCCACGACCTGCGCACCCAGCTTGACCAGCGCTGACTCCGCTCCACCGTGCAGAGCGCGGTTGACCGGACCAAGAGGCATGGCCGATGCCGCCACTCAGGTCGAATTGCTTGCGTGAGCCCATGGCCGCCGCCATCGGCGCCCTCGTGACCTCGTCGGATGCGGTTCTGCCGAGGGCGAAGCAGGGGTCGAGCCAGGCCCCGCTGAACGTCGCTGCGTGACTGCGTCTCGGGCGCAGCGCCGAAGGACGTTGGATCGCCAGCGCCGGGACAGTTGGCGCGGGTAGCGACTCACCGGTTCACGAGCGCCCGGAGGCCGGCAGACGGGCCCCGCGATCCGGGGTCTGGGAACCCCCGGGCCCGCAGGGCGCGACTCTGCGCGGGTGCAGTGCCTGCGGCTAAACCCAAAGGTGGGCGTCCGGACATTCACGCTGTCGCTCGCGCGTTGCATCCGCCCACCGTTCTGCGTGTTTCCCACGGGGATGATCGGGTAGACCCCGTGGTGGCGCGCCGACGAAGACCACCATGTGGCCTGGAGATGGCGTGTCCGCAGGTGGCCCTGCGGTCAAGCAGCGGCTGTTGGGCCGCCTTGCGGTTCCACAGGCACGGTCGCGAATGCTCGCGCGACGTCGCGGAGCTTGATCGGTTTTCGGGGAGCCGGTTCGGACGATCCGGCTCCGGCGGGCGTTGAGGATCGCGTCTCTGGAGCTGAAGCTGGATCGGTTTCGGTTTCGGTTTCCGGTGCTGGCGTTGGTGGTGCCGTCGTCCGAAGCTGTTCGGGTGCCGGTGGCGCGGCGGTAGCTGAACCGGGTTCCGGGAAGAGGTCGCCGGAGATGTTGCCGGATTCCGAGGCGCGTACCCGTGTCGTCACGGGTTCCGTCGCTACGCCGACGGATGCAGTCTTTCCGAGGCGGGAGACTTCGGATCGCCGGTGGGGGTCACCGGTCGCGCTGTGGAGGAGGGGGCTTCCTGGTTGCCGGAGAGAGCTCGCGGGACCGTGAGCGACTGCGGTTGCCGCCAACCGGCGCCGTCGTTGTGCTGCATCTTCTGCGTGATCCGCGGCAGCATGAGCAGGGTGTGCGCCGCGTCTGCGTCCGGGAGAGCGAGCTCGTGCGCGCTCGGGTAGGCCGCCAGCGGATCCACCGACTCCCGCGTCTCGGGCCGGTGCAGCCAAAGCAGCCCGAAGTCCCCGGTATCCCCACCAGGCTGTCATGGCTATCCTCGCTTTCCCCGTGCCGATGGTTTGTCCCGGATAATCCATTGCCTTACGCGGTGGCGACGCCGGAGCCGCAGCCGGTGCGCAGCGCGGTCAGCACCACTGGTGGCCGGTCGGCGCCGTCGACTGGGTACACGCCAACGTCGAGACCCGGTGGTTCGCCTTCGCGGGCGCAGATGCGCCCGGGCAGCCACGCGCCGAGCCGACCGGTGTCAGCGGCGAGGACGAACACCCGGTCGGGGGTGCCCGGTATCCGGCGCTCTGCTTTGAACTCGCTCGCCGGCGCCTGATTACCCAGCTCACCCGCGGGTAACCGGACCGCAAACGAAGGGGACCACCGATGTCCGAGGCCAGGCCACGCCGCCGGAACGCGCCGGACACGACTGTCCGCAGCACAGCGCAGGGTGCCACCGCGTGTGAGCGCCCACTACCACCGCGGCAGGGCTGAATGCCGGCCGCCGAGGAGGGACCGATGATCGAAGTGACCCGCGTGGTCGACGCCCCACCGTCTGCGGTGTTCGCCGTCCTCGGCGACGGCTGGGCCTATTCGGGCTGGGTGGTCGGCAGCTCGCACATCCGGGACGTCGACGCGGCCTGGCCCGCGGTCGGCGCGCGGCTGCACCACAGTGTCGGTGCGTGGCCGTTGCAGCTGGAGGACACCACGGTCGTCCTCGCCGTCTCACCGGGGGAATCGCTCCGGCTCGAGGCGCAGGGCTGGCCCTTCGGCACAGCGGACGTCGAAGTGACGCTGACCCCCGACGATGGGCCCAGCGGAGGCACGCTCGTGCGCATGCGCGAGCGTGCCTTGCGGGGGCCGGGAAAGTTGCTCCCCGAAGCCCTGCAGGCGTTGGTGCTGCGGCCGCGCAATCGCGAGTCGCTGGCGCGGCTGGCCACGCTGGCGGAGGGCCGGGCCCGCAGGGCCGTCGGGCCGTAACCCGGAACCGTGTTCGGCCGCGCCGGTTCGTGAATCCTCAATGGACGCCCTGCGGACGGCGCTCAGCCGTACACTGCGCGGTGCGCCGCCTTGATCAGCGTCGCGTAACCTCCACCGAAGATTCCGTTGCGCGCCAACGCCGCGCGGGCTGCGTTGGCGCCCGGTCCGCCGTGGACGGCGCCGCCGGGGTGGGCGGAAGCGCCGGCGAGGTAGAGGCGGTCCACGGGGGTGTCGGCGCGGCCCAGGCTGGGCACGGGTCGAAAGAAGAGCTGCTGGTGGATCGCGGTGGTGCCGCCGTTGATGGCACCGCCGACGAGGCTCCGGTCGTGGGCGGCGAGCTCGGCCGGACCTTGGACGTAGCGCGCCAGGATGCGGTCTCGGAAGCCCGGCGCCTGGCGTTCGATCGAGTCCTCGATGGCCGACGCCCGCCGCGACAACGCGGACGGCGTCGTGACCGAACCGCGCGGCACGTGGGTGTAGGCCCATGCCGCTTCGGTTCCCGCGGGTGAGCGGGTCGGGTCGGCCGTGGTCATCTGGCCCAGCAGCAGGAACGGTCGCCGGGGCACGCGGCCGTGGGCGAGTTCGGCGCCGAAGGCGGCCAAGCCGTCCTCGTCGCAGCCCAAGTGGACGGTCCCGGCACCCGCGGCTTCGTGCGCCGTCCACGGCACCGGGCCGGACAACGCCCAGTCGACCTTCACGGTCGCACTGTCCCACTCGAACCCGTCCAGATCCTGGATCAGCCGGGCGGGCAGCCACTCCGGCGCGACCAGCTTCCCGTACAGCACAGGCGCAGGCACGTCGGCCAGCACGGCCCGCCGCGCGCGGATCGCGTCGCCGTCGGCGCACCGCACGCCCACCGCCCGGCCGCCGGCGACGAGGACTTCGTTGACTTCCCGTCCACACCGGACCGAGCCGCGGTCGCCCAGGCGCTTCACCAGTGCCGACACCAGCTCCCAGGCGCCGCCTTCGGGCACCGGGAACCCGACGTCCTGCGCCAGCATCGCCAGCAGCCAGCCGAAAACCGCACTGCCGGCGTTGTCCACCGACAGGTCGCTGTGTGCGGCGTTGCCCGCCAGCAGCAATCGCGCGCCCGCCCCGGAAAACCGTTCCTCCGCGAACCGGCGGACGGGCAACGTCAGCATCCGCGCGAGGCGCAGGGCGTCCGCGGTACCGGTGCGCCGCAGCAACCGGGCGGCCGGCCGCACGGGTGGGAACGGCGTGAACAATGCGTCGAGCAGCTGGTCGCGCAGGTGCCGCCACTGGCCGAACAGCTCCTGCCACGCGTCGCCGTCACCGGCGGAGAATCGGTCTACGGACGCGGCCGTGCGGTCGACGTCGCGCGACAGCAGGGCGCAGCGGTTGTCCGGCAGTACGTGCGCGAGCACGTCGGGCGCGTGCCGCCAGCGCAGGCCGTGGTTTTCCAGCCCCAGCCCGCGCATGATCGGCGACGCGGCCGACATCGGGAAGAACGCGCTGCACAGGTCGTTGCGGAAGCCCGGCGCGGTCACCTCGGCGGTGCGCACCGCACCACCCGGCGTGTCCGTCGCCTCCAGCACCAGCACGTCCCAGCCGGCACCGGCCAGCAGGTTTGCGGCCACGAGTCCGTTGTGCCCGGCCCCGACCACGATCGCGTCGACGGTCTCCACCACGCCCCCTCACGCCTGCGACTGGTGCGTCGGCCGCCGGCGCGCGAGTGCGCGCACTCGCGCGCGCAAGCCGGTGGCCGCCCCTGCCAGCGGTGGCGACGCCCCGGCCGCTTTGCCGCGCAACCCCTCGACCAGCTCCGCCAGCGTTTCCTCGGTGCTGTGCCGAGGCTGCCACCCCAGCACGAGCTCCGCACGGGTCGTGTCCACGAGTGCCGCCTGGTCGGCGAGTTCGAGCCATCCGGGGTGCAGCGGCTGCAGCCCGGCCGTCCAGGCGAGGCGGGCCGCGAACCGCGCCACCGGCTTGCCCACCGGCAGGCGCAGGCCGCCGACGAGCCGTGCGAGGGCATTGGCGTCCAGCACGTCCGGCGCGGCGAGGTTGAACGGTCCGGTCGCGCGCTGCTCCAGGATCAGCCGCACGGCCGAGGCCACGTCGTCGGAGTGCACCGCCTGCACTCGCAGGCTGCTCCACAGCGGGATGGGCAGCAACCGCGCGCCCAGCAGCCCGGGTGGGATCACCGGGCCCAGCAGCCAGCGCGTGAACTCGGCCGCCGCCGGCCGCTGCAGCACAGCGCACGGTCGGATCCGTGCCAGCTCGACTTGCGGGTGCGCCGCGGCGAACGCGTCGAGCACCGTCTCCAGCTCCGCCTTGCCGCGGCTGTAGGCGCTGACCGGGATCCCGGTGCGCGGGAACTCTTCGGCCACCTTCTCGCCGTGCGGCCCTGGCCCGTACGCGGCCACCGACGACGCGCACACCATGTGCCCGACGCCCGCTTTCGCCGCGGCGTCGAGCACGTGTCGGGTTGCGTCCTCGTTGGTGCGCCACATCGCCGGCTCGCCCCACGCCGGCGATGTGGCCCACGCGAGGTGCACGACCGCGTCCGCACCGTCGAACTCCCGCGCCAGTGCTTCCTCGGCCCTGGGTTCACCGAGGTCGAGCTGCAGCCAGGACACACCGGAATACGGCTCGGCGGCGAGGTCGGGGATGCGCCGCGCGACGCCGGTCACCTCCCACGAGGAGTCCAGCTCGCGCAACAGCGCCGTCCCGATGTTCCCACTCGCACCGGTGATCACGATTCGCACTTTGCAGAACTACCCTGGTACAGCGCACGGTAATCCGACCGGCCTCTTGGTCACTCCTCGGCCGAACCCGGTTTCATCATCTTCCCCTGCTGCGCCGCCTTCGCCGCGTCCGGCAGCGTCTGCGACGCGGCGGCGGTCTCCTTGTCCTTGGCCCCGACCACGACCTTGTCCTCGCCCGCCATGAGCGCGCCGAGCCCGGCTTCCGCGACGTCGGCCGCGCTGTCCTTCTTGCCCGCGCCGATCTTCGTATCCTCCATGCCCGCGCATTCGAAGAACCCCGTGTCGGTAGCGCCGGGCAGCAGCGCCGTCACCGTCACGCCCTTGTCCTTCACCTCCGCGCGCAGGCCCTCGGAGAACGAGGTGAGGAACGCCTTGGACGCGGAGTAGACGACCTGGTACGGCGCCGGCGCGGTCCCCGCGATCGACGATGTAAACAGCACCCGTCCGCGACCGCGCTCGACCATGGCCGGTACCACGCGCTTGGCCAGGTGCGCCGCCGAGCGCACGTTCAGGTCCACGACGGTCAGCTGGTCGTCGAGGCGCGTGTCGCTGACGAACTCGCCGTTGATCCCGACGCCTTCGTTGACGGCAAGCGCCTCGACCGGGCGGCCGTGGCGGCGACGTGCTCGACGAGTTCTTCCACGCCTTCGCGGCGGGTGAGATCCGTCCGCACTTGCCCAAACGTCGCGCCGCAAGACCGGACCTGCTCGGCGGCCTCGGTCAGCTCATTGTCGTCAGCGGCGAGCATGACGTCGAAGTCGTGGTGGGCGAACTGCTTGGTCAATTCGAGCCCGATGCCGCTCGACGTGCCGGTCATGACGGCCAGTGGCTTCTCCGCGGTGGTCTTGGGTGGTCCCCTCGTGAGCCCGCCCTCCGGGGCCACCGCTGGTGCAGCGCTCACGGCCCTCGGCGCGCAACAGCCGCGCGATGAGGAGCGCGCGCAACCCGACTGGCTCGTGCCGATCTCGCCGCGGCTCGACGTCACGTTGCGCGAGGCCTGTCTCCGGCGCGCGGTCCCGGTTCACCGCCGCGCAAACGGGTAGCCGAGTTCTCATGGATGGGGCGGGGACGACGATCGGGGTCGAGGAGGAGTTCCTTCTCGTCAAGCCGCGCACGGGCCGGACGGCACCGTGCGCGGACCGCGTACTGGCGCGCTGTGGGCACCACGGCCGGTTGCCGGAAGGCGCGATCGTGCAACGGGAGCTGCGCCCGACGCAGCTGGAGCTGGCCACCGGCGTCTGCACGAGTGCCGACGAGCTGCGGGTCCAGATGACCAGCGGGCGCCGGTTGCTCGCCGCTGCCGCGGCCGCCGAGGACTGCGCGCTCGTCGCGTCCGGCACGCCCGTGTCTCTGCCGGGGCGTGGGGCGCAGCCGGAGCCGCAGGGCCGATACGCGGAGATCCACGAGGCCTACGGACCTCTCGCCGCCGACTACGAAGCCTGTGGCTGCCACGTGCACGTCGGCGTCGACGACCCGGACACTGCCGTCGCGGTGGTGAATCACCTCGGCCCCTGGCTGCCGGTGCTGCTGGCGCTGTCGGCCAACTCGCCGTTCGCCGACGGCCGCGACACCGGCTACCACAGCTGGCGCATGGTGCTGCAGACCCGCTTCCCCGGTTCCGGCGTCGCACCGTACTTCCGCAGCCACGCTGAGTACCAGAGCACGGTCGACGCGCTCGTGGAGTGCGGCGCGCTCGTCGACCGCAACCAGAGTTTCTGGCTGGCCCGGCCGTCACCACGGCTGCCGACGGTGGAACTGCGTGTGGCCGACACCGCCGCGACGGTCGACGGCGCGGTACTGCAAGCCGTGCTGTCCCGCGCCCTCGTGCGGACCGCGCTGGCCGACCTGGAGCGCGGGATCGAAGGCCCGCGCCTGTCGCCGCAGGTGTGTGCCGCCGCTGTCTGGGCCGCCGCGCGCCACGGCCTCACCGGGCTTCTGGTGGATCCCCGGCTCGAACGGCAGCGCCCGGGCGCTGAACTCGTCGAAGACCTGCTCACGCACGCGGCCGGCGCGCTCGAGGAAGCCGGCGACCTCGCCCTTGCCGGGTCGCTGGCCGGCCGGGTGCTCGTCGATGGCACGGGGTCGGCTGCGCAGCGCGCCGCGGCGGCCGGTGGGCTGCGCGCGGTGGTGCGGCTGCTCGAGGAACACACCGTGCCCGTAGCGGGGCATGAAGCGGCCGCCGCGGGGTAACCCTCCGGTCATGAAGACTCTGCAGTCCACCGAGCTGCCCACGGCCCGTGGGCCGTTGTCGGCCGCCGTCGCCGAAACGCTGTCCGCTCCTCCACCAGGGCAGGCTGTGCCGCTCGACGCGATCGCAGACGCCGATCCATTCGGCGACGACCTGCAGCTGGCCCTGCACCTGTGTTACGAGCTGCATTACCAAGGTCTGCCGGGCGTCGACGCCGGCTGGGAGTGGGACCCTGAGCTGCTGCGGTTGCGGGCTGCGCTGGAAGAGCGCTTCCTGAGCGCGTTGCGCGCCGCGGCGCCCGGTGGCGACGACGTCGACGGCGAGTTCGCCGCGCTGCTGGTCGAGCCGATCGACGCGGCCGGCGTATCCCACTACCTGCGCGACGAGGGCGAGTGCTGGCAGGTGCGGGAGCTGTTCGCCCACCGCTCGATTTACCACCTCAAGGAAGCCGATCCGCACGCGTGGGTCATCCCGCGCCTGCGGGGCCGGGCCAAGGCGGCGCTCGTGGCCGTGGAGTTCGACGAGTTCGGCGGCGGCCGCCCGGAGTACGTCCACTCGCGGCTGTTCGCCGACCTGCTGCGCGGCGCCGGGCTCCCCGACGGCTACCTGGCCCTGCTGGACCACGTGCCTGCGCCGATGCTGGCGATCGTCAACGCGATGTCGCTGTTCGGGCTCCACCGCGCCCTGCGGGGCGCGCTCGTCGGCCACTTCGCCGCCGCGGAGATCACCACCGCGCCCTCGGCGCAGCGCATGGTGCAGGCGCTCACCCGGCTCGGCGCGGCCACGGAGTGCAAGTTCTTCTACACCGAGCACATCGAGGCCGACGCGGTGCACGAACAGGTGATGCGCCACGACGTGGTTGGCGACCTGCTCGATCAGGAACCGGCGCTCGCGGCGGACGTGGTGTTCGGTGTGCAGGCCACGAACCACCTCGAGGACCGCCTCGGCGAGCACCTGCTGGGGTGCTGGCGCGCCGGGCGGTCATCATTGCGTCAGCCCTTGCCCTGAGTCCGGACCCGCTGACGGTGGCTGGTGTCGCACAGCGGGAAGCATTTGCTGCGCCGGCAGGTGCACACGGCCACGAGGAAACGGTCGGAGCGCACGACGTTGCCTTCGGGCGTCTGCAGCTCCACCGGTCCTTCGATCAGCAGCGGCCCACCCGGGACCATCCGCACCCGCCGGTGGTCCCGGCCCTCACCGGTCGGCACGGAGCACCACCAGTTCCTCTTCGCGCACATGCGGGGCCACGAAGCCGGACTCCTCGAGGAAGTCCGTCCGTCCGGAAAGGACCGGTCCGAACGGGACCACCGCCCGGGCGACGACCCGCGGCCGCAGGCCCGCGGTGGTAAGCAGCCGGGCCGAGCGGTCCACGCCGGCCATCACGGACTGCACCAGCAACAGGAACCCTCCTGGCGCAACCAGTGCTGGGGCGCCCTCGCACAACGGGTCCAGCACCGCGCGTCCGTCGGCCCCGGCGTCGCATCGGCGGTCGGGCCGAGCCTGTTCCGCCGGCACTGGCACGTACGGCGGATTGGTCACGACGACGTCGTAAGGACCCCCGGTCGCGGCGGCGAGCAGGCCGCCGTGGCGCACGCGCACCGGCAGCCCGCGCACGGCGGCGTTCACCCGTGCCGACGCCAGCGCCCGCCGCGAAAGATCCACGGCCAGCACGGATTCTGCCCCCGCCCGGGCAAGTTCGATAGCAAGCGCGCCCGTGCCGGTGCACAAGTCGAGCGCGCGGGCGGCGACGGGCACCCCGGCCCGGCGCACCGCGGACGCCAGCAGGCACGTGTCAGCTTGCGGACGGTAGACGCCAGGCAGGCGGAGCAGGCCGCGCGCGGGGAGCGCCGACCCCGCAGGGAACGCGGGCAGCACCTCCCGCAGTGCCGTAGCGCCGGCGGCGGTCTCGTCCGCTTCTTCCGCGGGTACGGTCGTCATCGGGGCCTCCTCGGCGTCAGGGTCACCGCCGATTACCCGCCGACCGACCGGACAAACTTCGCGCTGTCGCGGCGAAACCAGGTTTCGACCTCCGCGCCGGCGCACCACTGGGACCTGGCGGCTCTGCCGTCGCCGCTCTCGCTATCGGTGAACACCGGACCGGCCTGTGATCGCACGGCTACCGGGATTGTGCCGCAGGATTCCCGGCCGTCGCACGGGAATCCCGTACGGTCCCAGCGCTACAGCCGCCGCGTGCACCGGCGCTCTACCCCCCGCCCAGACCAGCATCGTCCGAGAGTGCCCCAACCGCGCCTTCCACCTCAAAACGCGGAACAGCTGGGATAACTCCATCGGGGTGCTTCGACGTCGGCGCGCCCTGCGCCAACAGTTCCCAGTCGGGCTACACACCTGCGGCCTTTCGGTGCAAGTTGGCGAGTAGCAGCAGCCCACTAATCCGACTAACTCCCCGCCGGGTCGCCCTCGCGATCGTTGCGCTCCACGTCCGAGTCGGCGACGGCGGTGTACGCCAGCGCCGCGACCGTTTCCTCCAGGCCGCGCTGGATCTCCTCCCCGGAGCCCTCGCGGACGCTGCGCAGCGTGACCTCCACGCGGCTCGCGGCGGGGCCGGCGTCGGCGATGCTCAGCTCGCCCTGGTAGTCGTGCGGGCCCTGCGAACCCCAGGACAACGTGCGGTTGGCTTCGTCGACTTTGAGCCAGGCCTCACCCTCGATGTGCTCGCCGTGGATCTCCGCCTCGACGTGGACAGCCTCGCCGCCCTGGGGCTCGGCCTCCTGCATCTGCGTGAAGTAGTGCGGCAGGTTCCGCGGCTCCCGCAGATAGGCGAACAGTTCGTCCGCCGGCAGCTCGACCGAGGCACTGTGGTGGTAGTCGGCCATGGGAATTACCTCCTGGATGTCGGATACGCGAGGTTCTCGCGGCCGACGCCCGATGAGGGGGCCGTGCCGAATCTTCGCCGATTCGGCGCCCGCGTGGTGGACGCCCAACCGAGTGTGCAAATCGCGCCAGATCCCGAAACGACGGAGTGACCACCGGCGGCCGCACCCGCGCTGTTGGCGTACGGTTCGTTGCCAGGATTGATCTCCGGCCCCGCGCGGACTGCGCGTGCAAGAAACACGCGAGGCCACGCTACTGTCCTCAATGGACGTCGAAGCCGGGAAGTGCGATCAGGAACCCCGTTCCACCCGTATTCCCTTGTGGTGGGTGCGGTAGTCCTCGTGGCTGACGAGGGAGCCGAGCTCGTCGCGCACGCGGTGAGCGACGCGGCGGGCCTTCGCCATGTGCCGCCCCGTTTTGACGGCGATCGCGCGGTCCTTGAACGTGTTCGACGCGCGCTGATAACCGTCGATCTTGTTCTTCCACAAGCCGTTTTCGTGGAACGTCTCGACATCGCCGTACATGAGACGGGCCTCCTCCCGTTGTCCGGTCGGGCCCGGATACCCGCCTCCGGCCGCGTCACACGTGCCTGGGTGGAGATACTGCGTTCGCGCAGCGGAGAAGTACATCGCGCGCAGCACGTCGCAGAACGCCTGGTGCGGCACCGTCGGGAGATCGGCCCGCACCAACGTGATCACCGTCTCGGTGTCGACGTGCGGGTGCTCGCGCAACGCCGCGACCACAGCCGACAAGTACCGGAAGCCCAACCCTACCGCCGGCCGCCGACGAATTCCGGTCACGGCGCGCCTGATCGGCGTTTGTCGGACCCCTCGGGTATCGTCGCTTACGTACGAACACACGTTCGAAAGGGGGAAACCATGACGGACCAGATCGACCCGAATCCGCAGAAGGACCCAAGCGACTGGACGACAGGCGACGAACCCATGACCGGCCCGCAGAAGTCCTATTTGCGGACGCTGGCGCAGGAAGCCGGCGTGGACGTGCCGGAGGAGCTCACCAAGGCCGAGGCATCGGAGCGGATCGACGAACTGCAGCGAACCACGGGCCGCGGCACCTGAGAACCGCCTGGCGGTCGGAATGCTCGACGACGCCGAGGACACCGGGCAGCGCGTGATCGGCGAGCAATGCGAACGCCGGCGACAGTGACCGATGACCGCACTCATCTCGTGCAGTCCCTTCGCACACGGCGGCCGCTTCGTTCGCGTCCATCGCCTTCGTATCGCGTGGCGGGCAGGAACGGCTCGCCTTCATCGGAGCCGCCGCCCGCGTCGCGCCGGCGGCCGCGTGCCGGCTCGGCATCGAGCTCGGCACCGAGCAGGTCAGCGATAGTGGAGATCCACATCCACGCCAGCAACACGATGGCCCCGGCGAGCGACCCGTAAGTCTTGTCGTACGAACCGAAGTTGGCCACGCAGAGCGCGAAGCCCGCCGACGCCGCCGCGCACAGCGCAACGGCGACCAGGTCTCTCGGCGTGAGCCACCGGAAGTTCGGCTGCCGCACGTTGGGCCCAGCCCAGCAGAGCAGCGCACCCACAAGGCTCACGAGCACCGCGATCACCGGCCACTTCGCGATCTCCCACACCAGAACCCCGGTCCTTTCCAACCCGAGCAGATCACCCAACCGCCGCGCGACGGTCACGGCGGCACCGCCCCGAGCGCGCAGACCACCAGACCGCGACAACGCGCGCCCAGCCCGGCGAGCCTCTGGGACTCGACGACCCAGGATCGACCCACTTGAACCTGTCAGCCCGGCCCCGGCACGACCTGATTGCGTAGTACGTGAGGTCCGCGGCCCAGTCGGTGCAGTTGTCCCTCCCGAACTGCCGCGCCGTGCGCCTGAGCACCATCCACCAGGACCCGCGGACAGCTTCGTCGGTCCTTCCGGCTCTGGTCGCCGTCCGTTCACCGGAACCACCTCCTGCTCGGACGTTTACCGGTGCGAGCCGCGGGAACCACGGCCTCACGGGCGGCGCCAGACCGGCCCGTATTCCAGTCACCACGGTAAGTTCGAGAGGAACCGCTTATGGCTACCGGAGAGACCGGCTTCGACGACGTCACATACGACCTGGTGTCGGTGCAGTACCACTCGTTGAAAGCCGGACACGATTACGGCCAATACGTGCGCGACGCCGACAACGCCGAGCGTCAGGATATCGCCGACTTCTTTCGCCGCGTGATGGAAGAGGACTCCGCCCGGGCGAAGCAGTGCCACGAGTTCATCAAGGAACTCTCGGGAAGCTCCGAATCGGGTGCGGCGGTTACCTGACAAAGTCACGCCGGGAGGCGCCGGCCTCCGGCACCTCCCGGCGCACCAGCCAGCGTCCGAGGCCCAGACCCGGCCCGGCGGCCGGCCCGGGCTTCGGCCCGGCCGCAGCCGGAGTGCCGCTGCAGGGCTGGATCACGGCGAGACCGAGCTCGACCAGGTTTCCGTCGTAGCACACCAGCTGCGCGCCGGCCTGGCGGTCGGCGGCGGCTGCGAGCGGTTCGTCGACGAGCTTGCACGACTCGCGCAGCACCTTCGGCGGTGGCCCGGCGACGACAGCGCCTCAGTACAACGATGCGCATTGCCGATCCGAAACGCGATCCGGAAGCCTTACCGCCGTTGGACAATCAGTCTCGGGTGGCGCCGGTTTCATCGGTCCCCTCCGGGGCAATTACGGCGCGAGGTAGCCATCGCACGCCGCCTTGGCCCGGTCAAGCGGCAGGGAGTCCTGCGACATGCCTGAACGTGACGCCTCTGCCGACCGGCGGCCACGCCTCGGCCCGGGAGCCCTGCGGCTGGTCGTGCTCGTCGTCGGCGTCGTCTACCTCGTGCTGGGTGTGCTGGTTCGACCGGCTCCGGTCCGTTCACCAGTCACCAGCCCCAGTACACACTGTGGATCTTCAGTGTCGGCCCGCTGCTGAACGTCATGCGCATCCTCATCGGAGCGCTCGGGCTCCTCGCCGCCCGCAGCAGCAGTGGGCCTGCGATCTTCTCCTTCGCCGCCACCATCTGGTTAGCCGGACTCAGCACCTACAGCATCCTCGTTCTGACCCGCGGCACCGGCGACCGGCTCAACGTCAACTGGGCCACCGCGATCCTGCACCTGGCCACCATGGTCGTCACCGCCGTAGTCGCTACACTCGGCATGCGCGGCCGACCCCGGCGGGAGAAGTCCGCCGCGCGGATCTCCGGGGTCGCCGAGCGGACAGCCCGTAGCCGCCCGGGAACGGACTCGTCATCCGCGAAATAAGCCGGCGGCCCATCGCTCGCTGTTGGACCACCCGAATAAAATCCACCTGCCTGAACCGTCTGGGCGACCGAACCCCGGTTATTCCTCGCACGAGTGCCGAACGACGATCGGGCCCGAAGTAGACCGTCCGGAGAGGGCGTGATCAAAGGATCGCACCCGTCCCAGTTCGGTCGCACTGGGCAAACGTTCGGCGCACTCTGGAACGGCTTAGTTCCGAAGCCCCGCCCCCGATGCCGGTCAAGGCGGCCCGCTCAGGGCCGGCGACCGACGCCGGTCGCCAGCTCGTGCGCGCGCTGCCCGTCCGGCGCCAGCGGCGCGGTGTCCGCGCCCGCTCCCGCGCGCAGCCCCGACAGGAACTCCGCCACCGTCTCCGCCGCGGTGTAGCGCGGATGCCAGTCCAGCTCGGAACGCGCCCGGCCGGTGTCCATCACGGGCAGGTGCAGCACCGTCTCGAACAGCCCGGGAGTGGCCGGCACGAGGTGCAGCCGCCAAGCGGCGCCGAGCGCGTGCTTGACCAGCGCGGCCGGAATGGGCACCAGCCGCGCGCCCAGCTGCTCCGCGAGGAACGGCATGTCCACCACGGGCTCGGTCGCAACGTTGAACGATCCCGAGACCGGGCGGAGCACGCAGCGGCGGATCGCGTCGGCGAGGTCGATGCTGTGAACCACCTGCATCCGCAAGCCGGGAATGTCCGGCAGAACCGGCACCAGTGACGGACGCATCAGGCTGCCCGGCACGAACGGACCGCCGAACAGCCTCCGCTGCTCCGACGCGGCCGCCCGCTGAAAGACGAACCCGGGCCGTACCCGCGCCACGCGGACATCCGGGTGCCGTAGCTCGAAGTTGTCCAGGCACCGCTCCACATAGGCCTTTTCCCGCGAGTAGGCCGCCCCCGGCCAGCCGTGGGTCGGCCAATCCTCGGCGACCGGGCGATCATGGACGGCCGGAGAGTAGGCGCCGACCGACGAGGAATACACCAGCTTCGGTACGCCCGCCTCGGCCACCGCGTCGAACACCCGCAGGGACCCGAGCACGTTGGCCCGCCAAGTGACCTCGGGCCGGCGCGTGGGCTGGAAGAGCCAGGCCAGGTGCACCACCGCGTCGGCGTGGCGCAGGATGGGGACCAGGTCGTCCCTCGCGACATCGGCCTGGACGAACTCCGCCTTCGTGGCACCGGGGCCGGCCCGGCGGCGACCTAGCCCGACGATCGTGCCGACCGCCGGGTCGGTGTCGAGGGCGTCCACCACGCTGGTCCCGATGTTCCCGGTCGCACCGGTGACGACGATCCGCTGAGTAGTCATGCCGCCCGGTTACCCGCCCGGGCCAGGGCGTACTCGGCACGGTGCAGCAGTTCATGGAGAGCTGGTCTGTTGCGGACTGACGGGCCCGTAGTCGCTCGAGGACCGCGCGGGCGGCGCGTTCGTGGCTTCGCACGATCTGGTGGCTTCCGAGACGTCGTCCAGTTCGGACCCCATTTCGCAGATTGTCCTTCTGCCAGTCCAAGAAGCGCCCCTGGCGTCCCACGAGTCACCACAGACGCGGCAGATAGATGCGCAGGTAAGAGCTCATAGACCGACCATCCCCCTGGACTGACCGGGACTGCCAGCGGAAGGCCCCGGCACCCTGCGCGTAGGACAGGTGCCCGCGCGATCGTCGTCGCGGACCAGCGCGACGCTCGCCGATGGATACAGCGCGAACACCGCGCCGAGCCCGACCAGCTACGGCTCGGGCAGATACAACTCCCGGTCGATCAACGCATGCCGCGAGCACCGGCATAAGCCAGGAACGTGCCGATCTGGCAGTTCTCGATCCGCCCGGCAGTCCCCGAGTACTGCCGCTGCACCCCCGCAGACCGGGTGCCCTTCTTCAGGAACCCGGTGTCATCCACGATCAGCACCCCGCCCGGTTCACCGAGATGCTCGACCACGTAGTCCCGCACGTCATCGCGGACGCCGTCGATGTCCCAGTCCGCCCAGCGCAGCAGCCGCTGCATCCCGTCCGGCGAGACTTCACCGGCCTGCTCGGCCAGCGTCCAGCCGTTCTTCCGCGCCAAACCCGCGACCAGCCCGGACACATACTCCCGCGCACGATTCCGCGGCTCCGACCGCGCGAACCGGCCCCCGATCCGCTCATGCACCCGCTCCAGCTGACCCATCACCACATCGACCACCACCAGGATGATCTACCACAACACCACTAACTGCCGTTGCAGTACTAGTGTCCTGCGTCAGAAATTCGTCGGCAGAAGTTGGCGAGTGACTCGAGGATCTCAGCGGCGGTCTTGGTCCAGATGAAAGGCCTGGGGTTGTCGTTCCATTCCTTGATCCACGAACGGATGTCAGCTTCGAGATTCTGGACGTTCTTGTGGACACCGCGCCTGATCTGCTGATCGGCAAGGAAACCGAACCACCGCTCAACCTGATTGATCCAGGAGGAACCGGTCGGAGTGAAGTGCATGTGAAAACGAGGGTGCCGTTCCAGCCACGCCCGAATCGCTGGTGTTTTGTGGGTGCCGTAGTTGTCGCAGATCAGATGGATCTGCAGATGAGCGGGGACCTGCTTGTCGATCTTGGCGAGGAACTTCTTGAACTCCGCAGCCCGATGCCGGCGGTGCAGGGCGCTGACGACCTCGCCGGTGGCGACGTCGAACGCCGCGAACAGCGTGGTCAGACCGTTACAAACGTAGTCATGAGTACGACGCTCAGGCATACCGGGCATCATCGGAAGCACCGGCTGGGACCGATCCAAAGCCTGGATCTGCGACTTCTCGTCAACAGAAAGCACGATCGCACCGTCGGGCGGATTGAAATACAACCCGACAACGTCGTGCACTTTCTCCACGAACAACGGATCGGTCGACAGCTTGAAGGTGTCGGTCAGGTGCGGCTTGAGCTGAAACTTCCGCCAAATCCGGCCGACGGTCGACTTGGACAAGCCACTGTGCTGCGCCATCGACGCACGCGACCAGTGCGTAGCGTCCTTCGGGATTTCCTCCAGAGTCGCCACCACCACCGCTTCCACGTCCTCGACCCCGATCACCGGCGGACGACCGGGCCGAGGTTCATCGACCAACCCGTCGAGACGGTGTGCCAGGAATCGTCGACGCCACTTGCGGACCATGTCCGGCGACACGCCGAGATCCTTCGCCACACCCACAACCGGAGGCACACCGTCCTGGGCGCACGCCAGCACAATCCGAGAGCGTGCAGCCAAAGCCTGCGCCGAATTTCGCCGCCGCACCCAGCGTTCCAGCGTGGACCGCTCCTCATCGGTGAGCAGCACCGGCTCAAGCTTCGGCCCCCGACGTCCCGCGACACCATCAGACATGCCATCAGAGTCTAAATGACGACGAATTAACGACGCAGGACACTAGCCGGCCTCCGCGAACGTCTGCCGGCTGTCGACTTCGACGACCTCCTGGCCCGAACCGCCCACCAACGAAACACGTTGGAACCCTTCCGGCGTCAGGTCGGCGTCCAGGTCATGACCGGCACCGGTCGGGACGGCTGACCGTTGCCCTCGGCGTCCCCGTCGAGGAAGTCCTCCCTCCGAAGCGCAAGCAGAATTGTCGGGTCGGCGGAGTCACCCTGATCCGAGATTCCGCGACCGGTTCGGGATGGGCGTCCGCAGTGAGACCCGGCACGAAGGGCTCTTCGCTTCAGCGGCCGCGGGGGTCTTCGCTGTCGCCTTGCTCTTTCGGCTGGGTCGCGCCCGCTGCGACCTCGAAGAGCGATGGTTTGTCTCGGGGGTGACCACGGGTCACGTGGGCTTCGTCGCGCAGGCGTTCGACCATGTGCGGGTAGTGCAGCTCGAATGCCGGCCGTTCGGAACGGATGCGGGGCAGCTCGAGGAAGTTGTGCCGAGGCGGTGGCGAGGTGGTCGCCCATTCCAGCGAATTTCCGTACCCCCAGGGGTCGTCGGTCTCGACGCGGTCGCCGAAGCGGTAGCTCTTCACCACGTTCCAGATGAACGGCAGCACCGAGGCGCCCAGGATGAACGACCCGATCGTGGAGATGGTGTGCATCCACGTGAACCCGTCGGTGGACAGGTAGTCGGCGTAGCGGCGGGGCATGCCGGCGTCGCCGAGCCAGTGCTGGATCAGGAACGTGGTGTGGAAGCCGATGAACGTCGTCCAGAAGTGCCACTTGGCCAGCGGTTCGTCGAGCATGCGGCCGGTGATCTTGGGGAACCAGAAGTAGATGCCGGCGAAGGTGGCGAACACGATCGTCCCGAACAGCACGTAGTGGAAGTGGGCGACGACGAAGTAGCTGTCGTGCACGTGGAAGTCGAGTGGAGGTGCGGCGAGGATGACGCCGGTGAGCCCGCCGAGCAGGAACGTGACGAGGAAGCCGATCGACCACAGCATGGGCGACTCGAACGTGAGGGTGCCCTTCCACATTGTGCCGATCCAGTTGAAGAACTTGATGCCGGTGGGCACGGCGATGAGGAAGGTCATGAACGAGAAGAACGGCAGCAGCACGGCACCGGTGGCGAACATGTGGTGGGCCCACACCGCCACCGACAGCGCGGTGATGCCGATGGTGGCGAATACCATGGTCTTGTAGCCGAACAACGGTTTGCGGCTGAACACGGGGATGATCTCGGTGACGATGCCGAAGTACGGCAGTGCGACGATGTAGACCTCCGGGTGGCCGAAGAACCAGAACAGGTGCTGCCAGAGGATCGCGCCGCCGTTGGCCGGGTCGAACACGTGTGCGCCGATGTGTCTGTCGGCCAGCAGACCGAACAGCGCGGCGGTGAGGATCGGGAACGCGAGCAGGATCAGGATGCCGGTGAACAGGATGTTCCAGGTGAAGATGGGCATCCGCCACATCAGCATCCCGGGTGCCCGCAGGCACACGATGGTGGTGATCATGTTGACCGCGCCGAGGATGGTGCCGAGGCCGGTGACGATCAGCCCGGTGATCCACAGGTCCCCGCCGACACCGGGGGAGTGGATGGCGCTCGACAGTGGGGTGTATGCGGTCCAGCCGAAGTCGGGGGGTCCGCCCGGCGTGATGTAGCCGGACAGGACAATCAAGCCGCCGAAGAGGTAAAGCCAGTACGAGAACGCGTTCAACCGGGGGAAGGACACGTCGGGCGACCCGATTTGCAGGGGCACGACGAAGTTCGCGAACCCGAAGAGGTTCGGGGTCGCGTAGAGCAGCAGCATGATCGTGCCGTGCATGGTGAACAGCTGGTTGTACTGCTCCGGTGACAGGAACTGCATCCCCGGCTGCGCCAGCTCGCCTCGCATCAGCAGCGCGGTCAGGCCACCAACGAGGAAGAACCCGAACGACGTCGTCAGGTAGAGCACGCCGATCGTCTTGTGGTCGGTCGTGCGGATCGTCTTGAGGATCACCGAGCCAAGCGGAGCCCTATTAGCGGGTCGGTGCGGGATCGGAGTCGGCCGCGCGGCGGTGTCGGTCATCGGATCCTCGGTTACGTCGTCGCCGGAACATCCTGGTCATTGCCGGCTCGCCTACCCGTTTCGGTTGTCGCTAAACCTGCCGGAAGTCGACGGTTGGCTGCGGCGGGTGGCGGGTACGCATGGCGGGACCGGGCAACAGCATTGGGCGCGCGTTTCCGGATCGAGGTGCGACGATGGACTCAGCGATTCCCGGCGGACGGAGAACCGTCTCGACACGGGGCGCGGCACGTCATCTCCGGGCGACCGAACGGCACCTGAAGACCACGGACGCTGCCTGGGTGCGGCAGACATTCGGCGACATCGCGTGGCCTTTGCGACGCAGCTGGTTGGCGATGACCGTCGTCTTGGACGTGATCGCGCTGGGTCTTGTCTTGTTCGGCGTTCTCGTGGTGCTGCCGGTTGCCTTCGCGGGATTCCTGCTGGGCAACGTCGCCGTATGCATGCACCTCGAGCGTCGCCTCCGGCGCGAGGGCTGCACGAAGAATCGATGAGCCGCTGATTGCGATTCCGTCTCCCGCGGCGTCGTCATCCAGCCGCTCTCGTGCTCGCGCGGCGCTCGGCGCTTCTGCCTGCGAGCATGTGACGCCGTCAGACTCCAGCACAGGGCCGCGAGATCCCAGTGCACGTGCACCCCCGCCACCACAGCGCCGGCACCAGACCTCACGCCCGCCACGGTGTCGTGCGGGATAACTTTCGTGATCTGGCAGGCCAGGCATCGGTGGTGCGGTCTGTGAGTTTCTAGCTGGCCTACAGTGAACCCCGCGACACGCTAACCACCTGTGGTGCTCGGCAGGCGGTGGCTGTCCGTTGGTGCGATAGGGGTATTCGCTCAGCGTGAGTGTGTGGCGGTACTCGCGCGCAGTAACGCTGAGCGACACAGAACACCGGCATGGTGGCTGCTTGTCCGTTCCGCCTGCTCGTTCTTACAGCGCTGGCGTGACGTCGTATCACCGGCGGTTCGTTTCGTCGGCGAAGCTCACCCACTCGTCCCGGACCCTGCCGTCTGCGGTGGTTACGACTGCGCGAGCGCGGCGAATACGTGGAACGCCGGAGGGACAGTTCCCGGCGGTGTTTGTTTGTGCCCGCTGTGGGCAAACCGGGCGAATCGGCGGCCCTCTCCATGGTCGCACGCTGACAAGACCGAATAGTTTCAAGGAAAAGGATCACCATTATGACGTCAACGAAAACTGCGGTCCGGCGCGGTCCTCGACAGCTGATCGCGGCGGTTGTCGGAGCGGTCTTTCTGGCGGTCGGTGTGCTGGGGTTCATTCCGGGCGTCACCACCCATTACGACCAGCTCAGCTGGGCAGGGCACGACTCCGGAGCGCTGCTGCTCGGAGTCTTTGCCGTGTCCGTGCTGCACAACATCGTCCACCTCGCCTTCGGCGTGGCCGGGCTGGCGCTTTCGGGCACCGCCCGAGGCGCGCGCGGCTTCCTGCTCGGCGGCGGAGTCATCTATCTCGTGCTCTGGCTCTACGGTCTGATCATCGACCACGGCAGCGCGGCGAATTTCGTGCCCGTGAACACCTCCGATGACTGGCTGCACTTGGGGCTGGGCGTAGGCATGATCGTGCTCGGGCTCATTCCGCTCCCGAAAGGAACTCACCTATGACGTATGAGCGGTGACCGGGCGGGAGGTGTGTAGCGGACGGAAGTGTGGGTACGCAGCCGGTGTTCCGCCGCACGCAACGAAGGCAGCACATCCACATTTCCTGACGCTGGAGGCGATTTCCCTTCAGTTCGAGGCCAAGCCGGAGAAGCCAGATCCGGTGTATGCGCACAAGCTGCAGGAACTTATCGGCGGCGCGTTCGGTGAGATGACCGTGACGATGCAGTACCTGTTCCAAGGGTGGAACTGCCGCGTCGAGGGCAAGTACAAGGATCTGATCATGGACACCGCGACCGAGGAGATCGGGCATGTCGAGATGCTCGCCACCATGGTTGCCCGGCTCCTGGAAGGTGCTCCCGCCACGGCCACGGCAAAAGCGGTGAAGGACCCTGTGATGGCCGCGATGATCGGGGGGATGGATCCGCAGCAGGCCATCGTTGCCGGTGGCGGCGCGCTGCCGGCCGACAGCAACGGCACCCCGTGGAACGGCAAGTACATCGTCGCCTCGGGCAACCTGCTGGCCGACTTCCGCGCCAACGCGGCCGCCAAAGCCCAAGGACGGCTGCAGACGGCACGGCTCTACAACATGACCGATGATCCAGGCGTGAAGGCCATGCTGCAGTTCAACCTCGCGCGCGACACTGTGCACCAGAAGCAGTGGCTCGCGGCGATCGAGGAACTGGAGGCCGACGGGTTGGAGAGCGCCATTGCTCCGACCGCTCTGTTCGACGAAGAAAACCAGGAGCACAACAACACCATCTGGCACCTGTCCGACGGCCCCGACGGCGTCAAGGCCGGCTGGAGCTTCGTGGGGGAGGAGATCGAGTACCTCAAGGATCCGAAGCCGCTCGGAGGGCCCGGCACTGCGCCAAAGCCGGATCCGGCGCTTTTCGGTACTTATGCGCCGGTGCAGGACGCCGTGGGCACGGCCAAGGGCAAAGCCAAGAAGCTCCGGAACAAGGCGAAATGATCGGCGTCCACGCCGCGTCGGCGAAGGGCCACATACTGTCCCGCCCCTTGCGATGACGAGTAAACCGGTCCTCAGCCTGAAGGGCATGCTTCTGCACTGAGCTTTCCGGGGTGCGGTCATCCCTGAGGACCTGTGCGATGTCGGGTGCGTGGTGCACGAGTCGCCGGCTCGTAAAGCGGCAACCTGGCTCGAGGTTTCCCCCTGTGCTGGTGCCCCGACCAGAACGATTCGCCGCGCCGAGAAGGCGCGCAGCAACGGCACGCCGGATGTTTCCCCCGTGGCCTCGGGGGTACTCCGGCGTGCATGTTGCCCTCGGGGGATTCGGGGGCGAGTCGGCGAGGGTGAAGGAGGAGGGTCTGTGTCCACTGACGCGATCGTGTTGCTGAAGGACGACCACAAGACAGTCGAGAAGCTCTTCAAGCAGTTCGAAAAAGCGGGGGATAAGGCGTATCAGGAGAAGCGGCGGGTGGTCGACTCGATCATCGAAGAGTTGACTGTCCACGCCTACATCGAGGAAGAGATCTTCTACCCGGCTGCTCGGGAAGCCGTGCCGGAGACGGCGGATCATGTGCTGGAAAGCGTGCAGGAGCACCACGTTGTCGTCTGGATGCTGTCCGAGCTCACGGGCTTGGACGCCGCGGACGAGACGTTCGACGCGAAGGTCACCGTGCTCACCGAGAACGTCCGCCACCACGTGGGCGAGGAGGAGAACGACTGGTTTCCGCAGGTGCGCTCCGCGATGGGACGCAAACGCCTGCAGGAACTGGGGCAGCGCATGGTCGACGCGCGGGCACAGGCGCCGAAAAATCCACTGAAACTGCACAGCGCGACAGCCTGAGCAGCCCACGTGAGCGGGTTCCCGACAGGTGAATCGCGTTTGCCCGGCCGGTGGTCAGGAAATCCCGAAACCAGTTGACTTTCTCCACGGTGAAAGGGAGATCGATGAAGGCAGTGACCTGGCATGGCAAGCGCGACGTCCGCGTGGACACCGTGCCCGATCCGAAGCTCGAGGAGCCGACGGACGCGATCGTGCGGATCACGTCCACCGGGATCTGCGGGTCGGATCTGCACCTGTACGAGGTACTTGGCGCGTTCATGACCGAGGGCGACATCCTGGGTCACGAGCCGATGGGCGTGGTGGAGGAGGTCGGCGCGGGCGTGACCGGGATCAAGCCCGGCGACCGTGTCGTCGTCCCCTTCAACATCTCGTGCGGCCATTGCTGGATGTGCGAACGCGGCCTGCAGTCGCAATGCGAGACCACGCAGGTGACGAGTCAGGGCAAGGGTGCGTCGCTGCTCGGCTACACGAAGCTGTACGGCCGGGTGCCGGGCGGGCAGGCGGAGTACCTGCGGGTGCCGCAGGCGCAGTACGGGCCGATCAAGGTCCCGGATGGCCCGCCGGACGAGCGGTTCGTCTACTTGTCCGACGTGGTCCCGACTGCGTGGCAGGCCGTCGAGTACGCGGAGGTGCCCGAAGGCGGTTCGGTCGTGGTGTTCGGGCTCGGGCCGATCGGGCAGATGTGCTGCCGCATCGCGAAGCACCGCGGGGCCGCTCAGGTGATCGGCGTCGACCTGGTGCCCGAGCGGCTCGCACGGGCCCGGGAGCACGGCGCCACCACCCTTGACCTCCGCGACCACAAGGACATTGCCGAGTCGATCCGGCAGCTCACCGGCGGGCGGGGCGCGGACGCGGTGATCGACGCCGTCGGCATGGAGGCCCACGGCGCGCCGATCGGCCGACTGGCGCAGAATCTCGTCGCTCTGTTGCCGCAGCAGGTCGGTGCGAAGATCACCGAGAAGGCGGGCATCGACCGCCTGAGCGTGCTGTACGCGGCGATCGACAGCGTCCGTCGTGGCGGCACGATCTCACTCTCGGGTGTGTACGGCGGGATGGTCGACCCGCTGCCGATGATGGAGCTGTTCGACAAGCAGATCCAGCTGCGCATGGGCCAGGCCAACGTTCGGCATTGGATCGACGACATCATGCCGGTCCTCACCGCCGACGGCGACCCGCTCGGTGTCGAGGGTTTCGCCACGCACAAGCTGCCGCTGGCCGACGCGCCGCGGGCGTACGACATCTTCCAGAAGAAGCTCGAGGGCGCACAGAAGATCCTGCTACAGCCGGCTGCCTAACCGGTGCACCACCCGCGAATACACCGTCGATCCGTATCCGAGGAGGACCCATGGCCGAAGAACGACTACGCCCGCCGCAGCGACAGGAACCCCCAGGCCTGACCGAGGACATGGACCCGCGGCCGCGAGACACGATGGCCGACTACGAGGGGCGCGGCCTGCTCGCCGGGAAACGGGCCCTGATCACCGGCGGGGACTCCGGGATCGGACGCGCCGTGGCGATCGCGTTCGCGAAGGAGGGCGCCGACGTCGCGATCGCGTACCTCAGCGAGCACGAGGACGCCGAGTACACCGCCGAGCGGGTTCGCGCCGAGGGCCGCGAATGCCTGTTGCTGCCGGGGGATCTGGCTGTCGCGCACCAGTGCCGCGAGGTCGTCGACCAGACTGTGCGCCACCTGCACGGGCTCGACATCCTGGTGAACAACGCCGCGACTCAGTGGCCTGTGGACAAACCCGAAGACCTGACCGAAGAACAGTGGATGCACACGTTCGACGTCAACATGCACAGCTACTTCCGGGTCACCGCGGCCGCACTGCCGCACCTACGCGAGGGCGCGGTCGTCATCAATACCGGTTCGGTGAACGGCCTTCGTGGCAACAAGTCCCTCATCGACTACTCCGCGACGAAGGGTGCGATACACGCGTGGACCATGGCTATGGCGCAGGCACTGGCCGATCGCGGCATCCGGATCAACTGCGTGGCGCCCGGCCCCGTGTGGACGCCGCTGATCCCGTCCACGTTCCCACCGGAGAAGGTCGAGAAGTTCGGGTTGCAGGTGCCGTTCGAGCGCGCCGCGCACCCGGACGACCTCGCGCCGTCCTACGTTTTTCTCGCCGCCAACCGGCTTTCCTCGTACTACAGCGGCGAAGTCATGGCAGCACTGGGCGGCGAGACGACACCGGGCTGAGCGATCCCGGCGGGGTCACCCCGAAGTCCCTCAACGGCTCGGCGGTGCACGCACTGACGCCGGCGACGGACTGGGTGATGGCCCGGAAGCGGTATGTCCGTACGTGGCACGTCGGTCAAGTCGAGGCCGTCGGGCCTCCTTGCGGGTTCGGGGGTGCGGTGGTGAGGAACTCGTCGAGGAACGCGCGTGCGACGTCGCAGAGTTTGACGTTGGTGTCCTGGGACAGCTTCACGAGCACGGCGAACGCCTCGTCCGGACCGCAGCAGCGCTGTGCCATCAGCACACCCTTGGCCTGTTCGATCACCCCTCGGCTCTGCAGCGCCTGACGCAGCTGTCGGTTCTCCTCGGCGAGTACCGCCATGGCATCAATGTCCTCGGGCGCGTGCCGCGGGGTCGGCGCCGACCGGCTCGTCCGCTGAGGCTGTGACTCCACCGTGGACATGGTCGCTCCCCTCGATCCGCTGGCCATCCGATCCGCAGGGCATTCGAATTTACCCCGTCGGGTGGTCGTGCGAAACCGTCGTTCCTGCTGGTGGGAGGTCGGGCATTCAGCGCTGAGGGGCGCGCGCTGGGCGCGCCCGCAGGAAGCGGGGAAAGCTCGTGAAGGGTAGCGTCGGGAGTTATTACGGGGCCGGCCAGTGGAAGACCAAGGTCGAGGGGAACCAGCAGGCCTCGCACACGCACGGCACGAAAGCGGAGGCCGTGGCGGGGCTTGGAGTTGGCGCTCGAGCCCAGCGCGGAGCAGTTCGTCCGCGACATGGAGGGCAAGGATCGCGGAGCGCGACACCTATCCGCGCAGCGCCGATTCCCGCAAGATCCCAGCTGACACCCCTGCCGGCGTTGCCCAGCCGCGGCGGGTCAGCGGTCGGGCAACGCCACGCGGGTCTCGTGCAGGTCGGCGAGCAAGTCGAACTTCAGCGCCTTCCGGGCGATTGCGTGAGCTGATTTCCGGTGGGGGCCATGAGGTGGCTGGCGCGGTTGGTCACGCGCCGAGTCGGCTGTAGAGGCGGCTGGCGAGGGCGGCGGCCAGCTGGCTGAGCTCGGCGGTGGGGTCGAGTTGGGCGTATTGGCCGAGCAGTTCGGCGATGGCGTAGGCCTCGGTGCCGGACAGGAGCGCTGTCCACGGCTCCCGGCGGCCGCGTTCGATCAGCTGGGTGAGCGCGCGCGTGTACTCCTGGTGGTCGCGCACCTTGTCGAGGTCGAACGGATCCTGCCGCGCGGTGGAGTCGGCCATGCCTCGTCACCCTTCTGTGTACCGGAGTCCATCGCGTGTCGGCGCTGACCTGCGAGTTCGTGCCGGCGAGGGTTCATGTCGCCGGCACGGGAGCAAATCTATGATGGCTGGGGTAGACATTCAACCCGGGCCGTGTGTAGTCTTCTCCATGTACCGAGAGAGACAACGTCAAGCAGGCGCGGGAGATGACGGAACTACCCGCGAGGTGAGACAAGGCGGTCAGGCAGGGCGGGGCCAATCAACGGACAGGTCTCGGCTGGTGACCGGTGAACGATCCGGGATCGGGCACGGAAGACGGAATTGGCCGGACGGTCCCGGTCCCGGTCCCGGTGCAGGACGCAAGCGGTGCAGGTGCGCTTGTGAGGTTGTTGTACCGCAGCAACAAGTCAGTACCGCAGTATCGAATCAGGTAAGTGGCAGTGCGAAGGCAGTGTGTGCAGGACGGTCAGGTGGCCGGAGCCGATCACGGACGGGGTTCCGGGCAGTGACCAGCGGTGTTACGCATGCTGGGGCCGATCAGGGAAAGGGTTCCAGCCCGGTGACGACCGCAGCGGTAGCAGTGGAAGTGCACAGTAAGAAGAAAAACCCGGAAAGAAGGGAAAGGGCGCATCATTGGATCGCCCGCGGCGGCTGTGCAGTAGTGCCGCGCGGGTACCGCAGTCCCATCGGATTGGAAGGTGGTTCTCGGTTACGAGTAAGCGATCCCCGCAGTCTCCGCCTCTCGGACGGACGACGCGGGTACACGAAGCCGACGTCCGCGTCGGTTGACAATGGTGAAACCCAACCCCTGGGACCCCGGATGCCGTGCACGGCATCCGGGGTCCCTTGTGACGTGGAGGTGGAATGACTCCTGACCAACGCAAGGCCCCCGCACCCGGTTCGGGTGGGGCTGACAAGTTCGACGACGACCAATACCCCGCCTACACCATGGGCCGGGCCGCGGACATGCTCGGCACCACCCAGAACTTCTTGCGCAGCCTGGATGAAGCCGGCCTGATCGAGCCGCAGCGCTCCGCCGGCGGGCACCGCCGCTACTCCCGCCACCAGCTGCGCATCGCCGCGCGAGTGCGAGAACTCGTCGACGAGGGCACCGCCATCGACGCCGCCTGCCGCATCATCTCCCTCGAAGACCAACTCCACGAATCCCAGCGCCAGAACACCGAACTGCGTTCGAACGAGTAACCTCGGCCAGGGTGTATGGCCGACCTGCGCGGTACACCTCCCCAGCTGCGACCTCTACGCCCGTGGCAAGCGCCGCCGGTCTGGGGTGGGGTGTCGCGGGTCGAACTCTTGCTGGCGGTACGGGATTCGCCGGACTGGGCCTGGTTCTTGTTGACCGTCCGTGCGGCAATTTCCTTGGCACGGCCGGGTGCTGGCGCCCTGCTTCCTCTGCGAAGACTTGATGTGCTCGTACTGACGTTCGCGCTTGGTGCTCTCACTCTTCTCAGGCACCGCTCCTCCTTGGATCTCAAGCGCGATTATCGGCTGGCCGCATCGGCAAAACGGCCAGGCCTCCATTCGGACGTTGCGATGAGGGTTCGGCTTGAGGCGTTTCGCACGCGGACTGGGCGGTTAGCCCGGTTTGGTGCCTGCGGTGAAGAGGCGCGGGTGCCCGGCTCCTGTCGGTCAAGAAGCGGCCGACGGGGGTTCGCGGCCTGCTCGGCCGACTGGACTCTCGGAAGGGTTGTCCTGGCGCTGGGCAGGCACGGCTTCCTCGATCAGCGGCGGGCCACGTCGCGAAGTTTGACGTTCGTGTTTTGTGACAGTGCGCGGAGAGTCTCGAATACCTCATGGGCTGTGCAGGCACGCTGCTTCCACGCCGCTGATGTTTACTCCGCGTCGGAGTGGGTACGAATTGGGGCGAAGCAAGAGTCTATGGGTAGTGGAGCAGAGCCATCTGAAGCAAGAACGTGGGGACTGGGATGGATCCTCGGCGCCTTGAGCGTGCTGTGTCCGCGGCGGAACCTGTTGCCGACCGCGGACCTGGTTTGGCCGAGACGTTTCGGGCGGCGGCGCGTGGTGTGTCGCCGGGAGAGCGTGACATTCTCCTGCGTACGGTGATCGCCGCTGTTCCCGAGATGGTTTCGGGTGTGGTGTCCGTCAGTTTGACGTGCTGGGACGGTGGTCGGTTTCAGACCGTGGCGGCGAGCGACCGGGTGGCTGTGCGGCTCGACGAGTGGCAGTACGCGGCAGATCGCGGGCCGTGTGTGGACGCGGCCCGCCAAGGGCGCCGGACGCTCATCTCGGACCTCACGGACACGGGACAAGGGTTCGCCGCCGCGGCAGGGTCCACCAAGGTCCGCTCGGTGTTGTCGATTCCGCTTCCCCAGCCGGCCGACCATGCGGGGCTCAACTGCTACGCGGCCGGTAGCGCCACGATCGCGGGCGGATTGGCGGAGGCGCGGCTCGATCTGTTCGGCCGCACCGCGGCAGCCTTGCTTGGTGGGCATCCGTCCGAGACCGTTCCGACCGGCGCGCGGCTCGAGGCCGCGCTGGCGCGGCGAAGGGAGCTCGAGCGAGCCTGCGCGAGGCTGGCGAAGCGGGACGGAATCACCGTGGACGAGGCCCTGCGCGCCCTGTCGGCCGGGGCCATCCATCGAGGCGTGACGATGACGGCCGTGGCGCGCGAGTTGCTTCGGAGGGACGCCGATGAGTGAACTCGGCCTGTACGAGGGATATCGGCTTTCCGAGCTGAGCGCGTTCGAGCTGTGGGCGGAGTACCTGGCCGTCGGGGGAGGGGCGGACCAGTTGGAGGTCGAGGCTTACGTGCTGGGCATCCTCTGCCCTGACCGTCTCCAGCACAACTTGATCGCCCAGGCGCTCAACGAGGTGTTCGTGGACCGGGGTCTCGACCACCCGGTCGGTTACCACGACCCGGCACGGTGAGCAGCGTTTCAGGCGTGCGGCGGCAGATCGAGCTCCGTGTGGCGCTCCGCGAGTGTCCGGGCCAGCTCGGCCAGCTTCACGTTGACGTCCTGCGAGGTACGGCGCAGCAGGTCGAACGCCTCGTCCGCGGTGATCCCCCGGCGGCTCATCAAGATGCCCTTCGCCTGCCCGATGACGTCGCGGCTCTCGATGGCGCGTTCCAGGTTAAGCCGATCCAGCTCAGCCCGCGTGAGGGCGGAGGTTCGTGCCAGCGCCAGAGATGCGTGAGCGGCCAGGAGCAGCGCCGCGTCGCGTGACTCCTCGGAGAAGGCGTGCGCGCGGTTCGAGTAGACGTTCAGTGCGGCGCCGGACACCCCGTCGTCCGTTGACGACGGCACCAGGGCGGTGGAGAGCACGGAGTGGTAGCCGCGCGCCGCCGCGGCCGGTGCGAACGTCGGCCAGCGCGGCTCCTGGCCGAGGTCGTCGCTGAGCGCGTAACCGGGCGCCACGTGCCGGGCGATGTCAACGCAGGGACCCTCATCGGCGTCGTACTGCACCTGGTCCAGCTCGCGGGCAACCGGTTCGGTGCGGACGGGGGTGTTGAACTGGCCGTCAGGCGCACACAGCGTGATGCTTACCAGGTCGGCGCCCGGAATCACCACGGGAGCGGCCTCGACGACCCGCTCCAGCGCTTCACCGACCGTGGTGGCGTCGAGCAGCAGCCGGGTGAGGCTCGCCAGCTCCCGGGCCAGGGCACCGTTGCCGTCCTCCCGTCCGGCTTCGAGGTCCTCGCTTTTCCAGGTCGACAATTTCGCTCCTCTCCGCCTGCGAGGGCGGTGCGTGCAGCGGACGTATTCGCGGTTCCGATCGACCGGCTACCCTCGTGCCGGAGCGGGGAAACGAATCGCCGCGGGGGCGCAGGCGGAACCGTCCGGTTTGGGCGTGGTCGCCGCACGTCCGGGAACGAGCGGAGGTGGCCGTCGTTCACTGCCGCCGGCATTCGCGTTGCTCGGCGATCACGCGCTGCCCGGTGTCCTCGGCGTCGTCGACGTCCTCGGGCGGCTGGCCCTCGCCGGGGTCGTAGAGGGTGCCGTCGTCGGCGCGCCCCGGGTCGGGCGTGGTGGGCCGGGCGATGTCGGAGTGTTCGGTTCGGTCGCGCATGTCGTTCCCGTACCCGGTCTGTGATCCGGCGAATCCCGTGGTTCGGGCGGGTAACGGGCGTGCGTGACTTTTTGCGCCCGGACCCGCATGCGGTTGCCCACGGTGAACGGTCTGGCGGACGTGGCCCGGTTGTTCGAGGCCGAGGGTGGCGATGACCTGTATGTCCGCTGGTCTCGGGGACCCGGGACCGACCTCGCGGAAGGGGAGCGGGCGCAGACGAGTCTGGACGGTCTCACGGGGATCCGGTTGCTGGGGCTGTCGGCCAACCCGCTGCGGAGGGAGGCGTGGTGGCGGGACCGCTCGGTGCGGTTCTGGCTGGCGCGCCGGCTCTACGACTACGAGCACCTGCGTGACCTGCGTGGCCCTGGCGTGCGACCTTGGGTGTTGCGTGGCCGGGAGATCGCCCGCGGGCCAGACAACGAACCGCTGGTCGTCGCGGCCGAGCCGCTCGCCTGGGTCGCCGACGCGGTTCTGCACGAGGCCCGCTGCCTGGTCGACGAGCAGGGCTCGCGTGAGCGGGGGCCGATGGACCGGCGCGCCGGCCGCTGACCGGTTGCCCTGGCCCTCACCCGTGCCGGGCGAGAGCGTCCTCGGCCGAGCGATACCTGTGGCAAGTCCGACGTGCCTGAGCCGAGGTGGCCGAACAGCGCCACGCGGACGCGCCGTCCCCGCTTCGGGCTAGCGAGGCCATGCGCCGTGCGGTCGGCCCGGCAGCGCTGCCGGTGATCATTCCGTCGTTCCGGGGGTGCTTCCTCCTTCCAGGACGCCGCCGGCGGGACCCTCGCCGGTGGTGCGGCGTCGGCGGTCGGAGATCGCCCGGTCTCGTACCCGGCCGCTCTCCGCGCCGATGTCGCCGACGCTGCCGGCGAGGTCGGCGTGCCCGGCCACGAGGTGTCGCCGGGCCGCCGCGAGCGGTTCCAACAGCGCCGACGCGTCGTCGGCGGCCAGGGCCTGCGCGACGCCCGCTGCGGCTCGCCGACCGGCGGCGGACATGCCTTCGGCCACGGTGATGCGCGCCGCGAGCTGGCGCAGGACCACGGCGTTACGCCGGGCCCACTCGGACACGGCGCGGTCGCCGGCCCGGCGGTCGCGCTGGGCGTCGATGCGGCCCTCGCCCGTGGCCTCGCCCGTCGTGGACGGCTGGAGCCGCAGGTAGCGTCGTTCCGCCGCCTGCCGGCTCGCGACCCCGAGCGCCGGCGCCAGGGCCGCCCAGCTCACGCCGGCCATGCGCGCCGCGGTGATGAGCTCCGGCTCCCACTCGGCGAGCGTCACCCGCAGAGCGTGCAGCGCGCTGAGCGCCGCGAGCAGCTGTTCTCCATTCGCGGCAGCGGCACGCGCGTCCGCGACCGCCTGGCCCACGAGGGCCATGACACCCGCCTCGTCCATCCTGTCAACCTTTCGACGACTTCAGACTTGTCAACGTTTCGATGACATGTTAGAACAGTCCTGCGCGTTGACAAGTCCGATACGACCCCAGGAGGTGGAACCGATGTTGATGCGCACCGATCCGTTCCGCGAGTTCGACCGGCTCACGCAGCAGCTGATGGGCAGCGCGTCTCCCGGGACGTGGTCGCGGCCCGCCCCGATGCCAATGGACGCCTACCGAGCCGGCGACGAGTTCGTTGCCTGCTTCGACCTCCCCGGCGTCGATCCCGACGCGGTCGAGCTCGAAGTCGAACGCAACGTCCTGACCGTCAAGGCCGAGCGCCGCCCGCTGCCCACTGGCGACGACGCACGGCTGCAGGTCTCGGAGCGCCCCTACGGCGTGTTCTCCCGGCAGCTGCTGCTGGGAGATGGGCTCGACACCACGCGGATCTCGGCCGCGTACGAAGCCGGTGTGCTGACCGTGCGGATCCCGGTCGCCGAAACCGCACAGCCACGCCGGATCACCGTCTCCACCGGAACCGCCGGTGCGGACCGCAAAGAGATCACTTCCTGACGACGTTGTGCTGCCACTGAGGGCCGGGCCCGTCGCGCGGCCCGGCCCTCCCGCACGAGAAAGGACATCGGCTCCTGTGACCGCATCGATCGACATCCCGACCGGCCACCACGCCGCCGCCCCCGCCTTGACCGCCTATCTGCGAGCCGTGACAGCCGAACTCGGCATCGGGCTCGAGTCGTGCACGCTGGACCACGCCTCACCGCTGTCGGCCTACCTCGCGCTCGACCAGCGGCACCCGGCGTACCCGAACCGCGATTTCGCGCTGCTGTGGGACGAGGAGCGTGGTTGGGCCGCCGCCGTCGAGACCCACTCCGGTGAAGACCTCATCGTCGTCCGCTATCTCGGCGGCACCGTTGCGCCGCCGCCCGAGCACGTAGCCCGCTTCGCCGAAGCCGTGCTGGCCGACGACCACACGGTCGGCACACCCGATCCGCCCCGCCTCCGGACCGCGGGACGCGCCGAGGAACTGATCGCCCTGCTCAGCGGGAGGGTAAAGCCGTGACGACCCTGCCCCTGCCCGATAGCTTCGCACTCACACTGCGTGGCTACGACCGTGGGCAGGTTGACGACCGGATCGCCGAGCTCCACGAGGATCTGCGCCTGCTCACCCTCGACCGCGACGGCGCACACTCCCGGGCCGAATTCCTCGCCGACCGCCTCACCCAGGCCCGCGCGGAAATCACCGTGCTGCGTGAACAGCTCGACCGCCTCTGCCGCGCCCCGGCCGACCCGGCCGCCGTCGGTGCGAAGGTGAGCCGCCTCCTCGCTCTGGCCCGGTCGGAAGCCGACGACCTCGTCCTGGCGGCGCAGCACCGCGCGGCCGCCCTGCGCGCGGAAGCCGAGGGCACCGTCCGCCGCACCCAAGCGCAGCTGCGTGCGATCGACGCAGTTCTCGCCGACGCGGAGTCAGTTCTGGAAGAGGGGGTGGCGCTGCATGCGGCTGCGTGATCGAACCAGTCAGGGTCCGATGTGGACTCGCCGGGCGCGTGGGCTGGCAGGGTGGGCTCGCGGAAAGGCTTGCGCGAAGCTCGATACGGGCGGGTGAACAGCTCCGCCGGCACAGAACTTGGACCGGGGCGGTGTAAGGATTTTCGAGTGAACCTTGATTCAGAGCGTGTGGACCAGGCCACCAAGGTAAAGCAGCTGGAGGACGCGCTCGCGACGCGGCCGGTGATCGAGCAGGCCAAGGGCATGCTCATGGTCCTGCGGACCTGTTCGGCGGACGACGCGTTCACGGCGTTGCGCGAGATTTCCCAGCACACGAACGTGAAGCTGCACGATGTCGCAGCGGTGGTGGTCGCGGCCGGTACCCGGAGCACGGCGGCGGTACCGCAGGAGACGACCGCCGCCGTGCTCGTCGAGCTCAAATCCGCCGAAATTTGGAGCGCGGAGCGCACCGCTCCTCGTTGAGCCGGCGCGAAGGCAAGCGAAGCAACCCTGAGCGCCGGCTTCTCTGAGTCCTGGTGGGCCGTGCCTGCGGCATACCGCGCCCGGCCCGGGTGCACACCCGTCCTGTGTTGCGCCGAGCTGGTCAGGTGTCGTCAGCGGCAAGGCCGCTGAGTAGGTATCAGGAGGTGCGCCAGTGTCGAGGCGTGATGGGATCACCCAACATCTGGGCGAACTGCGCGGTCCCGGCGTGCGCCCATGGGTTCTGCGTGGCACGGAAGTCGCGCGTGGACCGGATAACGAGCCGCTCGTACGCTGCGACGAACCGCTGTTTGGTCGCGGACACCGTGCTGCGTGAAACACGCGCCCTCGTCGATGCCCACGGGTCGCGCGAATAGGTCCCGATGGACCGACGTCCTCACACCGCTGAGCACACGGCCACCGGCTGAGCCGGCGGCCGTGTGCAGCTCTGCCCTCGCCTTGCCAGACGGACGGAGCCGGGTGGCCTTACGTGACGGCTGGGCCTGATTCCGAGCTGCCAAACAGCTCTTTGATGAATTCGTGACACTGCTTGGCCCGCGCCGAGTCTTCCTCCATCACTGTGCGGAAAAAATCGGCGATGTCCTGCTTGCCCGCGTTGTCCGCGTCCCTGACGTACTGGCCGTAGTCGTGTCCCGCCTTCAGGGCGTGGTATTGCAGTGGTATTGCACAGACACCAGGTCGTAGGTGACGTCGTCGAATCCGGTTTCGCCGGTGGCCATGATGTCTCCTCTCTGGAACTGGGTCGCGCGGCGGCTGACACCGCTGCGCAGGTGGGGTACCCGCGCCATTGCGGTCAACACGGGCGGGCCGCCGCATCAGCATCGCTTGTGCGCCCGCGTCGGGAGAATGTCGACTCACAGCTGCCGGTCCCCCGCGGGCGCACGGCAAGACTTCACTGACTGATCGGCGTGGAGGCAAGTTCCGGCTGCCGCGTCGGGTGGGCCGCAATTTCCGACGGCGTTGGCGCCACCGTCGCGGCTGACTGCGCCCGCGTTCGCAGCTCGTTCTGGAGGCGGCGCGCGACCCGTGCCGGGGCCGGGCGGACTGGTTCCGGCCACGCGGCAACGATCACAGGCGGTTCACCGCTTTCGGGTTCGAGCGCCAGCCGCCAGCCGTCGTCACTGCTCCACGCGAGCATCAGCAGCCGCCCGGGCCACGCGCGTGACGTGTCGGCGAGCGCGACGTATGCGGTCGAGGGCGTGCCGCACTCGCACAGCACCGCGGTCGCTTCCACTCCCACCTGCTGGGCGACCGACTCTATGTAGTGGCGCAGCAGCAGTTCTTCTCGATACGTGGGCTCCGGTTTCACCGGTCACCACCACCTTCACCTGAGCCTGCCCCGTGGATGGATGCACCATGCGCTAGCTGGATTCCCGCAGGCGGAGGCGCGAAACCAACCCTTTGTGGCCGACCCGGTCTCCGCGTTGCCATCGCGCACTCATCACTGGCGCCGACCGCGGCGAACGGACGTTTGCGGGCACGCGGCCGCGGTCATCCGGACGCGACGAGAACCAACTGTCCGCGCGTGGCGCGGAGGACGAGGCGAGGCGCCGATGGTGCTGAGGCTGGGATTTCCCGTGGTCGGGGTCGCCGATCTGTCTCGTGCCAGTATCTTCTGGAGCGCCGCGCTCGGGCTCGAAAACTCGCCGGAGTGGGAGAGCGGCAACTGGCAAACCCTTCGGCGCCGGGATGGCGGGGACCGGCTGTGGGCTTGGGCTTGATGCGAAGTTCCTCGCCGGTCGAGCGGCGCCCCCGTGTGCATCTCGACCTCTTCGTGGACACCTCCGACGAACAACGGGCCGAAGTTGAACGCCTGGTCGCGCTGGGTGCCCAGCAGGTCGATGGGACAGCTACCCGCCGGATCCCGACTTCGTGGTCCTCGCCGACCCCGACGGGAACGTGTTCTGCGTCGTAGAGCTCAGCCACGCGCCCGCCGGCAGCGGGAGTTCGTGAACGAGCGCCACCTGCTGCGCACACGCGAAAACCCCGCAGTCATCCGCGCCACTTACAACCCCACCGCCGCGGAGGAAGAAGCTGAGTGGCCCGTTGACACGCGACGCCGCCAAGGCCCAGGCGTTCACCGGGCCGGCCGGCGTGCCTCGCCTTCGTTGCGGAGGGTCAGGGGACGGCGCCGGCCGGCCGCGGTGGGCGTTTCCTCGCTGGCATTGGATTCATCCACCTCCCGGGCGTTAGGTCCGCCCGACTTCTGACGTGAACTCGTTCGGGCCGGCAACAACCCCACCGTTGTGCAGTTTTCTTCGTGCGCTGCAGTTCACCTTCCGAGCGCGGCGCGGATGGCGTCGCGCGCCCGGTCGATGATCGCGGCCGGTGGCCCCAGTAGGAGGTTGGCCTTCGCGCTCTCTGCACCGGGATGCGGCCGGGTCGGCGCCACGGCCTCGGCGAGCCGTACGGTCGCCGCCATCGCCCGCAGGCGCTCCGGCGGCCGGTGGGCTCGCAGCATGGGGAACTCCTCGCGTTCTTCGTGTTCGGCGTGTGCGAACACGTCGTCTCGGAGCTGGACCAGCAGTGTGTCGAATCCGTCGGCGTCCGGGCCCATTTTTGGGTGGTCAGTAGTTCCTTGGCGCGGTGCTCCTCGCCCAGTCGCGCCTCGACCACGGGCTCGGCCGCTGGTTCGAGGTCGCGGATCTCCGGGTGCACTACTTCTTCCTCCGCTGTCTCGTGCACGGCCAGGAGCCGTACGAGGCTGCGGAACACTTTCCGTCGCTGGTCGTCCTCCGCTGTTTCCAGCTGTGTGAACAGCTCGCGGATCTCCCGGTGCTGCCGCTGCAGCAAATCAATGACGTCCTCGTTGTTCTCCACCATGAAAATCTCCTTCTTGTCGGCTGCGGGCTTTCCCCTGCACGTCGGTCGCTGTCCCCGCCATGGGGGAAACGCCGGCGCGTGCTGGCTAGCGGGCGCGGGGCCCGTCGGTGGCGTGCGGTGCGGGGACACCGTGTGCCTCGCGGCCGGTGAGAAGGCCGAGGGCGATCATGCCGATGCCGAGACCCAGGTGCAGCCAGTTGTCCGCGTTGTTGAACGGGACGAAGTTGGCGTCGCTGCCGTAGTTGATGAGCAGGCCGTAGAGCCACAGCACGAGGTACACGACTCCGCCGACGAGGAGGTACAGCCGGGCCGCGCGTGAGGTGCGGGCGCACGCCAGGCCGACGACGCCGAAGAGCAAGTGCACGATGTTGTGCAGGGTGGAGACCATGAACACGCCGAAGAGCATGGCCATCGAGCCGTGCCCGGCGAAGCCCATCTGGTCGTAGTCGGTCGTGACGCCGGGGATGAACCCGAGCACGCCGACCAGCAGGAAAACGACGGCGACGATGCCGGCGGCGAGCCGGGCGGACGACCGTCCGGTGGAAGTGGGTGAAGGTGCGCGTGTCGACATGGCTTTCTCCTCCGTGTAGGGAGTGCGCTTCGAACGTGACCGGCGGCGCGGGACTACTGCTCGAAGCCGATGCGGTCGACCTTGCGGTGTTGGTCGCCGACCTTCCGCTCGGTCTTCTGCTTGGTATCGGCGGCGTCCTCGGCGGCGCGCTGTTTGCCGATCGCCAGGTCCGACTTGACGGTGTCGTTCTGTTCCCTGGCCTTCTCGTATCCGGAATTGACCAGCTTCGCGGCGGCGTCGCGGCCGCCGATGCCGAAGGCCATTGCCGCGGCCAGAGCTGCCGCGCCGACCAGGGCGACGTAGGTGATCGTAACGATCACCGGCGAGATACCCAGCTGGGTGAGGATCATGAACACGGCGATCCCCATGATCATCGCCGGGGCGAGGGTGCGGGCGATCTTCCCGGTCGGGGTGTCGCCCATGGTGCGGTGCAGCAGCCCGCCGACCGCGCCGGCGACCGCGGCCGCGACGATGAAGATCAGCAGCGCGGCGATGACGTTGGGCAGGTAGCTCAGCACTTGGTTCATGAACGCGGTCAACGCCGGAATTCCCAGCGTCCCGATGGCCGAGGAGATCACGAAGAACATGATCACCCAGAACACGACCAGGCCGACGAGCTTGGAGGGGCTGCCCTGGGGGGAGAGCTTCTCCACGTAGTTCGCGCCGCCGCCGGTCTTCAGCTTGTCGTCGACCTTGGCCTTCTGGAGGCCTTTGGTGATGGCCTTGTCCAGCAGCTTGGCGATGATGAAACCGATCAGCAGCACGAGCAACGCGCCGATCAGCTGGGGCAGGTAGCCCACGAATGTCGTGAACGCACTCTGCAGACTCTGCAGGACGTTGAAACCTGTATCCATTGATCTATCCCTCCAAGGAACGCTGTGGCTCGCCACTGATCGGCGAAACATCAGGGTTCACGTGCAAATGTCATCTGGGCTGAAACGTCGATGCGGGTTGTGGACAACCGCGCGGTTCCGGTCTGGTCAGGGAGATCCTCCGTCGATCATTGTCCGCATGTCCGAGCATCTTGGTGAGATGTCACAAGCCGGATGAGTTGTGCTGGTCGCTGCATACGACGGGACCAGCCGGAGCTCCAGTCGCGTCGTATGACGTGCGCATACCCGGATTAGTCGGCACCAAACTCACGGGCCGCGGCGTGCAGAAGGCTGCGATTGACCGGATACCAACGTCGTCGGCGAACTTATTTCGTGAACCGGTTCCAATCGAAGTCAGCGCAAGATCAAGTCAGAAATTCTGTGTGCAGCTCAACGCGCGCGGTGATTCGCAGATCATCAACTAGGCGGCCGTTGGCGGCAGAAAATTTGGGCGAGGACGTGTCTGGTCGCTGTCGTCGGGTAATCGGCGGCAAATGACGGCACGTCACCGCGAGGAAGTGGGGAATTGAGGTATCCCCGGATTTTCGTTTCCTGGCCCGGAAATTCACGCCACGGCCGGTCAGGGGATCGGCAACGTTGGCCAGCGAGTCACCGTCAGCACCGGCCTTTTCGGCACGAACGGGACGTTCCTGTCGCCTAGTGTTGCGTGTCGTTGATTGATTTACGTCTGTGGTGTTGAGAGAATCACAGTCATGTACGTGGCCTCGGCGTTGGAGTTGCGTGATGGTGATCGGGAACGGCTTCGGGCGGTGACCAGGTCCACGACGGCTTCGGCTGGGCTTGTCCAGCGGGCCAGGATCGTGTTGCTGGCCTCCGATGGTGTTCCCAATACTGAGATCGCTGCCCGAACCGGCTCGACGAGGCCGACGGTGCTCAAGTGGCGTGGCCGCTACGAGCACGCCGGAATCGTCGGCTTGGGTGACCTGCCGCGGCCAGGGCGGGCGCCGGAGATCGACGAGGTCTCCGTGCTAGCGGAAACCTTGGCAGACAAGGGGAAACCACCGGCAGAGTTGGGGGTGACGCACTGGTCGTCACGGCTGATGGCGACTCGGCTGGGAATCTCCTTCGCGACGGTGGCGCGGATCTGGCGGAAGTGGAACATTCAGCCCCATCGGATCGAGACATTCAAGTTCTCCACCGACCCCGAACTGGAGCCCAAGATCCGCGATGTCGTGGGTCTGTATCTCAACCCTCCGGCGAACGCGGTCGTGGTCAGCGTAGACGAGAAATCCCAAATCCAAGCCCTGGACCGGACCCAGCTGGCGTTGCCGCTGCGCCCGGGACTGCCCGAACGACAAACCCACGACTACGTCCGCCACGGCACCACCACCCTCTTCGCCGCGCTGGAGGTCGCCACCGGCAGGATCAGCGCCGACGCCTGCTATCCGCGCCACAGCAACGTCGAGTTCCTTGCCTTCCTCAAAAGAGTCGCCAAGGCCCACCCGCGGGTCAAGCTGCACATCGTGGTCGACAACTACGCCACCCACAAACACCCCGAGATCCAAAAGTGGCTGGACAAGAACACGCGGATCACCCTGCACTTCACGCCCACCAGCTGCTCCTGGCTGAACATGGTCGAAATCTTCTTCGGCATCATCACCCGCCAAGCCATCCGCCGCGGCACCTTCACCAGCGTCAGCAACCTCGAAACCGCCATCCGCGACTTCATCGACGCCTACAACGACCGCGCCAAACCCTTCACCTGGACCGCCACCGACGACGACATCATCACCAAAATCAACCGTAAAATTACTTCAGACACGCGACACTAGGGTCTGCGACCCCACGGCGACGGCCTCCGGAAGTCACTGTCAACACTGCCGTCTCGGCGCTGGCAAAGCCAGGTCGGGGCGGCACCATGACCAACAGCGGGGGAGCCTGGTCGGAGACAGGCTGCGACTGGGGTGCTGTCTATTGTGGATGGGCGGGTCGAAACGCCCACGGCTCGGCTTGATGATGAGGACGCGCTTCGGGGCTGGATGCGGCTTCCCCGCCGTACGTAAGCGCGGTGGGCCTGTGGAGGCGAAGTTCGATCGGCTGCGCGGGATGTGGGCTTTGCCCTTGTTTTCGGGTTTCCCCTTGGCTTTGAGTCGAATGCCGGTGGGCGACCGCCGTGGGAACACCGGCGTGTGCGGTGCCGGCCTGATCGACAGGTTCGGGAATCACCGCGACAATGCCGCGAGCACGCAGATGCCCACGGATCGCCCTCGATGAGTAGGTCGTTCTCGCGGCCTGGGTCGGCGTCGTCGGGCCGGCGATGTCGGTTGATCGGGGCCGTCGCGCATGTCCGGGCTTACCCGGTCGTGGGTGTGACGACCACCGCGTTTCGCGCGTGGCCACCTGGGTACCGGGGCAGCATGACTCGCATCGGCACGGATCTGCCCACGGTCTCCGACCTCGTGGACCTGGCCCGCCTGTTCGAGACCGAAGGCGGCGACAATCTGTACGTGCGCTGGTCGCGGGGCCCCGACGCCGACCTCGCCGACGACCACCGCGCCCCGACGAGCCTTGACGGGCTCACCGGCATCTCGCTGCCGGGCCTGTCGGCGAACCCGCTGCGGACGGAGTCCTGGTGGCGTGACCGTTCCATACGGCTGTGGCTCGCGCGCCGACTGTACGACTACGAGCACCTGCGCGACCTGCGCGGCCCCGGCGTCCGCCCGTGGGTGCTGCGGGGCCGCGAGATTGCCCGCGGCCCCGACAATGAGCCCCTGGTCGTCGACGCCCAGCCGCTGGCCTGGGTGGCCGATACCGTGCTGCGCGAGGCGCGGCACCTGGTGGACGAGCAAGGTTCCCGCGAGTGGGGTCCGATGGACCGCCACGCCCGGCGCTGACCACAGGCGCGGATCAGCCCACCCACGAACGCAGTGATCACCGCGGTGGCCGGCTTGGGGCGTCGGGCTGGGGGCGTGGCTCTTCGGTCGAGCGTCACCAGTTCGCTGCCGGTGATCTGTTCGTGGCTGATCTGCTAACGGCCGGCAGAGCGGTGGCGTTATGGCGGCACTGCACGATCAGCGCCGAACGGAGACCTTCGGAAGGTCCCGTTGCCGGGCTGGCCCGCGCGAACAGCCGCGCGATTGCGGGATCCGTGCGGAGAAGGAGGTCTTCAGCTCCTCGCCGACTTCCCGGGCGGTCCTCGTTGCCCATGACCACGGGTGCCACGGTGGCGGACCGGGTCTGATCCTTGAGGCTGCCGTAGCGCTCGGGTCTCCACGCGCTCACGTCGGACTTGCCCGAGCCTGTGGGCGAGTAGCACGGTCGGACGGTCCTCGCGTGCGGCGCCGACGTCGGTCTCCCGTCAGCCGTGGGTTCGGCGGCGCCGGTCGGAGATCGCCTCCTCACGTACGCGGCCGGTCTCTTCGCCAAGCTCGCCGACGCGCGCCGCCAGGTCGGCGTGGTCGGCCGCCAGGTGGTGGCGCCGCGCCTCCCCGAGCGGCGCCAGCAGCGCCGACGCGTCGTCCTCCGCCGGCGCCTTGGCTACGCCCGCCGCGGCCCGCCGGCCCGCGGCCGACATACCTCCGGCGGCGGTGTGACGGCGCCGGAGGGCAGGATCGGCGTGAGGAGCAGCGCGAGCAGCAGCCCGCCGCCCTGCCCGATCGGTGCCACCGCGGCGAAGGGCGCGCGGCGTGAGACGAGACCGCCGACGAAGTCGGACAGGCCGTAGCAGACCGCGGAGGCCAAGGCGAGCAGCGTACCCACGGGTCAGCTCCCTCGGTCCCGCTCGGCTTGCCCGACGGGGCACACTGCGCCGCGGGTGCAGCTGGCCCGATCACACAGCCGGCACAACAGCTCGGCGCTGCCCACGTCGTCGTACAGGCGAGCCAGCAGTTTGCCCAGCAGGTCGGCGAACTGGTCCTGCTCGTGCTCGCTGAGCACTTCGATCAAGCCGCTCAGCCCAGTTCCGCGGGCCTCCAGCAGGGTGTGCGCCGCGCGCCGGCCCTCTGGGGTGAGCTCCACGGTCACCTCCCGGCCTTGGCGAGGGAGGCGTTCCAGCAATCGGCTCTGCTCCAGCGAGTCGACCATGCGGGCTGCCGCGGACTGGCTCAGCCCCACCCGGCGGCCCAGTTCGGTCACACTCAACCCCGGGCCGGCCGAGACGACCACCAGGGCAGCCGCGCCGCTGGCGCTGACGCCCACCGCGTGGTGCGCGTCCATCAACACCCTGTCGGTCACCGCCAGCGCGGTCGCGCCCAGCAGATTCGCCGTTCTTGATTGCATGACTCATGCATAACTCGGCTCAAGCGAGCTCGCAAGTCGATCCTCGTTCGAAGGCCCGAGGATGAGGGCGGTGGGTAGCTCAAGGCACCCGCACGCCGAAGGTGCGGCTGGGAGGACCGGCCGAAGTCAGCCTGACTCGTCGGTGACGTGGTGTTCGGCGCCGACGGGTTTCGATTCGGGCGAGCCGCGTTGGCGGAGGTAGACGCTGAAGATCGCCATGCAGCCGATGGCGAGGAATTCCGATTGCCAGTTTTGCAGGGTGCGGTTCCAGAAGTCGGCGGAGAGCAGGTATTCGCCCCAGCTGACTGGGTCACCGAAGTCGCTGAGCTGTTCGGCGTTGTAGGCGCTGACGCCGGCGATCGACTGGGCCAGCAAGGAAAGCAGGAAGATGGTCCCCATGACCAGGCCGAGCGAGCGGGAGAACACCGTTGTCCGCCAGCCTCCGGCCTTGGCCCATCGAGGAGATCCGGCGCGGACGTGAGCGCCGAGTAGCTGGTCCCGGTCGGATTCCGGGCCGATCTTGTGCGATGCCTTCGACTCGGGAGAGCCGCGCTGCACGAGCCAGACGGTGGCGAAGACGTACAGGAAGAATTGCAGGTATTCGGACTGCCAGTTCTCGGCGACGTCGACCGCGAACGAGGAGGAGGTGAGGTAGTCGCCCATCCCGACGGTCTGGGCACCGTGGGCGAGCTGCTGGTCGTTGAACTCGACGAGGCCGGACCACGCTTGCCCGACCAGGCTGAGCAGGAACAACGCGCCGAACGCGAGTGAGAGGCCGTTGTTGCGCAGCAGGGTCCGCAGCCAGGTCATCGGCCCAGCACCCCGAGCGCGATGAAGTAGGCCAGTCCGGCGAGGACTAGCAGCAAGTACACGGCAAACACCGCACGGGCCCTCATCGCCCACCGATCGCGCAGTCGTAGACCTGCTCGTTGCGCAGGTGGCACCCGGCGCCGGTGATGCGCCAGCCGTCGGGGAACTCGTGCAGGAACAGGGTGTCGGCGGCGGAGCGCGCTTGTGCTTCGTCACCCCAGACGGACGCGGAGACGACGGGTGCGCGCGGCACCTCGGGGAGCACCGGCGGACACTCAGCAGGGCCGAGCGTGTCTCGGGCGCGAGGCGCGAGAAGCGCGCAGGCTTCGACGGCGGCACCCGTCGCAGCTGCGGTGACGAATGCCTGGGCGGCGATTTGGGCGCCTGGCGCGTCGGCAGCGCCGCATCCGGCGGCCGCGAGGAGGAACGCCGCTAGCACCACGCTGACGATGGTCTTCCGCACGCTGTTGAGTACCCCGCACTTCGGTGGTTTACGCCTTGCTCCTACGGATGTGAAGCGGCGGTGGTTCGGCAAGCCGATGCTGGAGGCGGTGCTCGCCCACGCCGCGTGGCCGTGGCAGTCGCCTGCTTCAGCCGCGTTGTGGCACATCTCCGGGGAACGTGATCGGTAGCTCGTACAGGCCGCGGGGCTGAACGGCCTCCGTCGAGCCAGCCGTGGAAGTAGATGTGGCCGTCGACGACATCGGCGCCCCCGGGGCGTCGGCTTTCCCGCCGAGGAGGTCGGTGGAGAGGAACTGGGGCGTCCGCCTTCACGAAGGGGCCCGTCAGGGTGGGCGCGGTGGCGTAGCAGGTGTGATAGCCGGTGCTTTGGAAGGTGTCGGCGGAATAGAAGAGCAGGTAGCGGGATGGTGTCTTCACCACCGAGGGGGTTTCTACCACGTTTTTCTCGACCGTCAGGTCGGCCCGCAGCAGTTCGGTGCGGTCGCCGATCAGAGACAGGCCGTCGGCGCCAGCTTTTGCAGCCAGATGGCCGCGGGTGGGCCGGTGGCCACGCCGTCGCCCTCCTCCGACGCGCCGACGGGATGTCCCGCGCCCCTCGCCGACGAGCGCGAAAATCCTTCGTTCAGGTGTCTTACGGATGCGGGTGCGCCGGTCGAGGCCCTCTCGTACGGCTGGCCGTTCAGGCTGCTCGCACGGGTGTGTGCGCGGGTGAGGGCGGGGTACCCGCCGGTCATGACATCGATCGGCTACTTCCTTTCCTGCGAGCAGTACGGTCCGCGTGAACTCGTGGCCCAGGCACGCGCGGCCGAACGCGCGGGGTTCGAGCGGTTGTGGATCTCGGATCACTTTCACCCGTGGCACGACCAGCAGGGCCAGAGTCCGTTCGTGTGGTCGGTGATCGGGGCTTTGTCGGAAGCGGTGTCGCTGCCGGTGACGACCGCTGTGACGTGTCCGACCGTGCGAATTCACCCAGCGGTGATTGCCCAGGCTGCCGCGACCGCTGCCGTTCAGCTGGATGGCGGCTTCGTGCTTGGCGTCGGGTCCGGGGAGGCCCTGAACGAGCACATCCTCGGCGACCCGTGGCCGTCGGCGGGACAGCGGCTGGCCATGCTCGAAGAGGCGGTCGAGGTCATCAGGCTGTTGCACTCGGCGGGCGCGCGCGGTGAGCAGGTGAGCTATCAGGGGACGTACTACGAGGTGCAGGAGGCGAGGATCTACACGGTGCTGGATGAGCCAGTGTCGATCTACGTGTCGGGGTTCGGGCCGCAAGCTACCCAGCTCGCCGGGCGGATCGGTGACGGCTACTGCACGGTGCTCCCGGACGCGGACCTGATCCGCGCCTTCCGAGAGTCCGGCGGTGGCGACAAGCCGGTGCAGGCCGGGATGAAGGTCGCGTGGGGTCCGGACGCCGACGTGGCGCTCGACGAAGCGCATCGTCTGTGGGCCAACGACGTCCTGCCGGGTCAGCTGGGCCAGGTTTTGCCGCGGCCACAGGACTTCGAGGCTGTCACGAAGCTGGTGCCGCGTGATGATGTCCGTGAAGCGATCGTGTGCGGGGACGATCCGAAGGCGCACCTCGATCGGGTACGACAGTATGTCGAGGCCGGGGCGGACGAGATCTACGTTCAGCAGATCGGTCCCGATCACGAGGGGTTCTTCCAGGGCTGGGAGGAGCACGTTCTGCCGGCGTTCCGTTGACGTGGCGAGTGGTAAGGCACTCGGTGCGAAGATTTCTTTCCGTGCCGCGGAGGTTGTTCAGCTGCCTGAGGGAGCTTTGCTCAGGTCGACGACGCAGAAGCGGTTGCCGTCCGGGTCGGCGAGGACGACGAAGTCCGCTTCGGCCGGATAGTTGTTCCAGTCGACCTGGTGCGCGCCCAGCTCGACCAGTCGCTCGATCTCGGCGAGCTGCTCCTCCGCGGTGTCGGCCAGAAGGTCGAGATGCAGCCGAGGATATTCTTCCACGGGCGACTCGCTGTACATGAGGCCCAGCGCATGGCCGGAACCGTCCGCGTGGTCGGAGAGTGCGCCAGCGATCACTCGCCCATTCTTCGGTCTCCGCAAGGTTCAGAGCCGCCGTCCAGAATGTGACCGCACGCGGCAGATCGGAAACACCGATAACCGGAAAACCCAGCCTGAGCATGAAATCGAGGTTAGTGGCGGAACCCTTCTGCCGCGCGCTCTGGGAGACCTCAGCTCGCCTTGCCCTCGGCGCGCGCCCATGGGCGCCGGGTGTGCTCGACTTGCGCGCCGGCCAGAGCGTGGCACACAGTCGTCAAGGACGCGCCCGGTGTGCGAATGCGCTGAGCGCAGGTCTCGCCCAGCCTCGAAGTCCTTTGTGGACGTTCCTGGTGGTTTCTCGGGCCCTTGTCGGTCGTCCCGGCACGGGTTATGGTGGCCGGCAGCGGTCCAGCAGCGGGCCGTGCCCGTGATCTCCTTGCGCACCGGGCACGAGCTGACGCGTGGTCGGGATCTCGCCTCAGCGTTGAGTTCCGGTGGGCGAAGAAAGCAGGCCATCTTGACCACTATCCTGAATCGTTCCGCTGGACCCGTGCCGACCCGATCCATCGGCGTGGAACCGCTTCGGCTCTCCGTCGAACGCCCGGATCGTGACCTCGTCATGGTTCGGGTGGCCGGCGATCTGGACGCGGCCTCGGCACCACGGCTCCGGGAGCTGCTCGACGCGCGGCTGCGCAGCGCCGTGCCCGCGGTGCTGCTCGACATCTCCACGGTGACGTTCCTCGGCACAGCCGGGTTGAGTACGTTGGAACGCGCTCACCTTTTGGCCAGCGAACGCGGTGTGCGCTTCACCGTGCACGTCGGCGAAGCCCGCCAAGTCCGGCGGGCGCTGGGACTGCTCCCGCACGCGACGCTGTTAGCGATCGACGAAGCCTGACCACCGGGCCTTCACGCACGGGCGGTGACGCGTTCGATGGGCGCACCGGCGACATCGCGGAGCTTGGTGAGCGGGGAAACGAATCGCCGCGATGAGGGGCGGGCGGGATCGTCTGGTTCGTGCGCAGTCGCCGTGCGCCCGGGCACGACTGGCTGAGGGTAGGCCGGCCAGGAACGTAGGAAGATCGTGCCCGTGGCCCTGTGGGGGGTCCCCACGTCTACCGCCGGGTAAACGGCAAGTCAGCCGAGGGCTGGCGCCCGAGTACCTCGGCACTTGGATCAGCAACGGTGGCGACACGAACCCGACAACCGTGTACGGCCCCACCGCGAACAACCCGCGAATGATGTTCCAGAACAACCAACGCGGCTACATCCGTGTCGAGATCACGCGGCACCAGTGGCTGACCGACTTCCGTGTGTCCGACACCGTCTTGAACGCGGACGCGCCGCTGCATACCGTCGTCGCCTTCCGTCACTGACGACGGCAAGCCCGACGCCCGGCGGCTGTAACGCCGGTCGGTCACCTCAAACTCCGAACCGGCGGGGTCATCACGCTCGAGCCAGCGCCGTTCACAGAGCGGTGCCGGCGGCTGGTGCGCTCACCCCCGGCTCACCGGTCTGTGGAAAACCGGCCGACTGTTCGGGTCAGCTTGTGCCGAGGGTTTCGGGCAGTGTCAGGTACCACGTCATCGTCACGGTGGTGCCCACGTCGGTGGGGGCGAGGATGGTGTGGTCGGCGAGGGCGCGGATGAGGGTGAGGCCTCGTCCGCGCAGCTGGCCGGGGTCGGCGGCAGGCGGTTGCCAGCGGCCGTGGTCGGTGACCGTGATCCGGATCAGGTCGTGCTGGTGGTGGGCATGCAACTCGACAGTGCCGACGATGCCGGCGGGGTAGGCGTGGTTCGCCGTGTTGATCAATGCCTCGTAGGTGGCCAGCTCGACGTCGTGGGCGAGATCCCCCGTCAGGCCGTGGGCGCTGATCCAGTCCGCCAGGGCGTACCGCATGAGGGCAATGTCGTCGGCGCGGGCGGGGCGGTGTGCCCGCAGCTCGAAGTTCGCGGCCGCGACACGGTTGGCAGCCGGGGACATGGGCACCACCTCACGCGGTCGTGATCGGCCCGGTTTGGGCCTCGCTGGTGTGATACCCGCGCCCTGCTCGGGTACACCTCCCGTGGCGTCGAGCGGGTCAGGTTTTCTCAGCGGCCAGCGCTTCGGTCGCTGAGGAATACAGCGCGAACCGCTGATCGAGGCCGATCAGCCGCAGGGTGCGGTCAAGGGAGTGCTCGACCGCGAGACGCAGCGTGGTGCGCTCGCCGGCGGCTTGACGTGCCTCGGCCAGGGCTGCGAGCGCCATCGAGGCGAAGAAGTTGACCGCGGTCAGGTCGATCACCAGCACGTCGGGCGGGTCCTGGTCGTGCAGCGCCTCGCGGACCGCCGCCTGGAGTTGCGGCGTGGTGAGCGCGTCGAATTCGCCGCGCGCGGTAAGCACCACGGCGGAACCCTCGCGGCGCAGGCTGACGCCCGTCTCGCCCGCGCCTCGCGCGCGCTCAGGATCGGATGCCGGCATGGCCCGATCGTCTCGCACCAGTCGCCACGACGCACCACTCCCGGGGCCCGGAGCATTCACACCGGCCTCGGCGGATGGTGCGCGGGGGTTTCGCAGGTAGCGGTCTGCGGTGGCCGCGAGTCCGCGAACTCGCCAGGTCACTGCTCCAGCCTGTTCCGCCGAGCGTCACGGCCGCCGCCGGGTCCGGTATTCGTGTCCGCGCTTGTCCGACTGTTTGTAGACGGTCTCCGGTGCTTCCGGCGCCCGCGTGCGTGCACGCGGACCCGGTAGGCGCGGGGTTCCGCGTGGGCCAATTCGAGCAACTCCGAGGGCGGAACGTCCCCCCAGGCCGTGGACGATGAGTTCTCCTCGACCGAGTTGGGTGCGGTGTCGAACAACTGCACGGTCACCGTGGCGCCAACCGTTATCGACGCCGGTGAGGACGATTCGCTGAACATCCTCGTCGACGAGAAAGCCTCGGTTATCGACTGGGCCTGGTCCCGCAAGGGCGCCGCCGTCGTCGACGTGGTATTCCTCCTGGCGTGCCTGGTCGCGGCAGGCCATGCCGTCGAGGACGTCATCCGGTGGTGCGAGGAGATTCCCGCCTGGCGGTTGGCCTCGGTGGAGGTGTCCACTGCGCTGGCAGTCGAGATCTGGGGGGATCCGGCTCTACCAGGGCGTTACCGATTCCCGGTCGCTGTGGGACAGCCTCGTGTCGGCCGTTTCCCGAGTCGCGCGGTTGCTCGTTCGGAGGCCTTGATCCTCGCCCCTCGGATGACACGAATCCTTTCACGAGAGGTGCCAAGCCGTGTGTAGCCCGGGCGCGGACGGGTAGCCGACGGGGGAGAACACACGGACGATGAGGAGGGTTGCCGATGCACACCCCGTTGCACGACCTCGTCGAGCACGGGCAGAGTCCGTGGGTCGACTACTTGTCGCGGCCGTTCGTCCGCGGCGGTGAGCTTGACCGGCTCGCCGCCCGGGGTGTGTCGGGCGTGACGTCGAACCCGACGATCTTCCGGGGCGCGATGACCGAGGGAGACGCCTACGACGAGCAGCTCCGTGAGCAACTGCGGCGCGACAGCGACCCGAAGGAGACTTTCCTGGGGTTGGCTGTGCAGGACGTGCGGGCGGCGTGTGACGAGCTGCGGTCGGTGTTCGAGGCGAGCAGGACAAGGCAGGACGGCTGGGTTTCGCTGGAGGTCGATCCGCGGCTGGCGCACGACACCGACGGCACGATCACCGAGGCGGTCCGGCTGTCCGAGCTGGTTGCGCGGCCCAACCTGATGGTGAAGATCCCGGGCACCACCGAGGGGCTGCCGGCCATCGAGGAAACGATCGCACGCGGGATTCCGGTCAACGTGACGCTGCTGTTCTCCCTGAAGCGCCACCGCCAGGCCGCGGAAGCCTACCTGCGGGGCCTGCGCAGGCTGCGTGACTCGGGTGGTGATCTGCGGAAGGTGGCTTCGGTCGCGTCGTTCTTTGTGTCCCGTGTGGACACCGAGGCCGACCGGCGGTTGCGTGAGCTGGGTGGGCACGACGACCTGCTCGGGACATTAGCGGTCGCGAACGCGCGGCTGGCCTACGGGACCTACCTCAAGGTGTTCAACGGTCCCGAGTGGAGGGACCTGTCCGAGGACGGTGCGACTCCGCAGTGGTGTCTGTGGGCGTCCACTTCGATGAAGGACCGGTCGCGCCCGGACGTGTTCTACGTCGAGCAGCTCATCGGACCGGGCACCGTGGTCACGATGCCGCCGGAGACGGTCGAGGCGTTCGCGGACCACGGGTCAGTGGCCGACCGGCTGGCCGAGGGCGTGGCCGGCGCCCGGCACACCCTCGAGGCGTTCGCGGCGGCCGGCGTCGACTACGACGACGTGGTGGCCACGCTGGAGCGCGAGGGCGTCGAGAAGTTCACCGATTCGTTCCGAGGGCTGATCGACGGGATCGAAAACAAGCGCGGGCAGCTGCTCGACGCGTGAAAGGAGATGGCATGGGCGACAACGACTTCCGCCGTGAGCTCGGTAAGCAGCTGCGGGTCGACTCGGTGCGCGTGAGCGCCAAGGCGGGCTCTGGGCACCCGACGTCGTCGATGTCCGCCGCCGATCTGATGGCGGTGCTACTGGACGGGCACCTGCGCCTCGACCCGGCGCAGCCGGGCGATCCCCACCGCGACCACCTCGTCTTCTCCAAGGGGCACGCCTCACCGCTGTACTACTCGATGTACAAGGCGGTGGGCGTGATCAGCGAGGACGAGTTCCTGACCTACCGGACGTTCGGCAGCCGCCTCGAGGGGCACCCGACACCGCGCTTCGCGCCCACCGACGTCGCGACCGGCTCGCTCGGCCAGGGCCTGCCGATCGGTGCCGGGATCGCGCTGGCGGGCAAGCGCCTCGATCACCTCCCGTTCCGCGTCTGGGTGCTGTGCGGTGACTCGGAGATGGCTGAGGGCTCGATCTGGGAAGCCTTCGAGCACGCCGCGCACTATGAGCTGGACAATCTCACCGTTGTCGTCGACGTGAACCGGCTCGGGCAGACGACGGAAACGATGCTCGGCTGGGACGTCGACACATACGCCGCCCGTGCGCGGGCCTTCGGCTGGCACGCCATCACCCTCGACGGTCACGACGTCGAGGCCATCGAAGCGGCTTATGTCGAGGCGGAGGCGACCACCGGTCGTCCCACCGTACTGTTCGCCAAAACGAAGAAGGGCAGCGGCGTCGAAGCGGTCGAGAACCGGCCCGGCAAGCACGGCAAACCCCTCGACGACCCGAACGCGGCGATCGCCGAGCTCGGTGGTCGCCGTGACCTCGAGGTGACGCTCGCCGAGCCGGACACTTCCGCGCCGGTGCGGTCGCACAGCCGCGTTGAGCTGTCGTTGCCCTTGTGGGACCTGGGCGAGGAGGTCGCGACCCGGGAGGCCTACGGTGAGGCGCTGACCGCGTTGGGCGCCGCGCGTTCCGACGTGGTCGCGCTCGACGGCGAAGTGTCGAACTCGACCAAGAGCGAGATGTTCGCGAAGGCTCACCCGGACCGCTACTTCGAGATGTACATCGCGGAGCAGCAGATGATCGCGGCGGCGGTGGGGTTCGGAGTCCGCGGCTGGACGGCGTACGCGTCGACGTTCGCCGCGTTCCTCAGCCGAGCCTACGATTTCATCCGCATGGCCGCGATCTCGCGGGCGAACCTGCGGCTCTCGGGATCCCATGCCGGGGTCTCGATCGGCCCGGACGGCCCGTCGCAGATGGCGCTGGAGGATCTCGCGGCCCTGCGCGCGGTGCACGGCAGCGTGGTCCTACACCCGTCGGACGCCAACCAGACCGCCCGGCTGGTGGCCGAACTGGCCGACCGGGAAGGCATCTCGTACTTGCGGACGCTGCGCGCGAAGACGGTGGTGCGCACCGGCAAGGACGAGAACGTCCACATCGGAGGCAGCCGCACACTCCGCAGTTCCGCCGACGACCAGGTCACCATCGTCGCCTGCGGTATCACGGTCGGCGAGGCCGAACACGCCGCTGCGCGCCTCGCGGACGAGGGCGTGCAAGCACGTGTGCTCGACTGCTATTCGGTGAAACCCATCGACGTCGCCGCTGTCCGCGCGGCCGCCCGGGAAACGGGCGCGGTGATCACGGTGGAGGACCATTGGCCCGAGGGCGGTCTCGGTGACGCCGTGCTGGAGGCACTTGCCGAGCTCCCTGACGCCGTCGTCGTGCGCAAACTCGCGGTCCGGGAGATGCCCGCTTCTGGGACACCCAAGGAACTCCTGGCGGCGGCGGGTATCGACCACGAGGGCATCGCCGAAGCCGCGCAGGCGCTCGTGTCGGCACCGGTCTGATCAACCCCGCCTGCCGGCTGGTGCCGTGAGGCGGGGAGGACGCGCATTGCCGGGCCGCCTGCCTCCCACGCACGGTTTAGGCAGACGCCGTGCCGGTTGTTCCGTCGAGCCGAACTCACTCCGCGAGGATGCGGCGGTTCGAGGTGTCAAGTGGCGGAGTCCGGGTAGCCGGGGCTTGAGGCCATCGAACGCGAGCTCCAGGAGGAATCATGGCCACCACCGAAACCGGCCAAGTCACAGGCACCCAGGACAAGGACTACAACATCATTTGGTTCGTGGAGGCATGCCTGAGTAACGCCCTGCGGATGGAGTCCTACATCGCCGACGCCGACCGCACAGGCGACCGCGAGCTGGCGGCCTTCTTCCGCCGTGCGCAGGAGGAGAGCCGAAAGGGAGGGGAACAAGGCAAGAAGCTGCTCGCCCAGCGGCTCGGCGCCGAGCACTGACCCCGTGACACCGCTGCGCCACCATCGAGCCGAGAGTTCGTGGCGGCTGAGCAGGGCGAGCCGGGAAGCCGTGAAAGCGCCCACGGGGGTCGCCGATCCTCTGCCCGGGCACACCGCCGTTATCTGCCGGGCATCACCCGGCAGGAGAAGCCCACCGCGGCGATCGAGGAATACGAAACGTTCGACCGCGGCGAGGACGGCTGGCTGAAGACGGTGCTGGACGTCGCGTGATTTCCGCCGGAGGGGGGTCGGCAGACGCGCTGGCCGCCCGCTTTCAGTCCCGCACCCTGGCCGGTTCCCGCGCAACGGAGTAGACCGCGTAAGCCGAGCGGAGCACCGGCTGGGCGACGTTGCGGACCCGCACCCCGCCCGGCGTCACGCCTTGTTCCGTACCGAAATGGGCGTGACCGTGCGGGGCTAAGTCGGCCTGCGCCTCGTCGATGGGTTCGCACAGCAGGTACGACCCGAGGGACGGGGTGAATTTCCGGTGGTTCGCCGTGCAGGGTGCCGGGCACGGGGGAGTAGTGCGTGAGCGCAACGACCACGTCGGTGTCCAAGCTCAGCAGCCCACAGGCGGCCTGGTGCTTCCCTGCTTCGGCGCAATGGCTCGCGCCGATTACCCAATCAACCGACCGCCAACACCTGTGTTGCAACCGGTTCCGGCGTCGCCTCGTACGGCAAGCGGGAAGCCTTGGCCGGGATGAAGGGCCCGCATGCGGACAGCGGGGCGGGCTGGTTGTCGACGCGTACCCGCGTGTCAGGTCAGTCCCGCGCAGCGATCCAGTTGATGGCCGCGGCGATCAGCTCCGGCTCGGCGACGGTCGCGGTCAGGGAGGGGTGGCGGACGAGGCCCCAGGGGTCGATGCCGGGAATCGGCCTGTGGAAACGGATGCAGACCCCGTGGCGGGTTGTCGTGCCGAGTGTGAGGCCGTGGTCGGCGAGTGACAGCCGGGCGCCGAGGCCGCGAAGAGCGTTGAACGGGCCGGTTATCTCGGCGCCGGCGAGATTGGTCAACGGAGTCATGACCGCCCAGGGGCCCAGCCGCACCCGCAGGCCGTCGGTGTCCAGCTGGAGGCCGTTGCGTTCGCCCAGCAGCCGTTGGATCCACGGCTGGGTGGCGGCGAATTTCGCCCGCAGCCGGTAGTGCACAGCAGTCTCGGTGAGGCTCGACGCGGGTTCGCAGGGTGCCGCGGTTCCCCCGTGCTCCGTGCCGTCCTCGATGACTGTGCGCCGTTCACGCTGTGGGTGCATGAAACCTCCTTCGGGCCGGACACGAAGCCGCCCGCTGGGACTACCCGGTGGTCCGGCTCGAAAACCTGCCGGCGCGATCGAGTCTCAGCGCTGCTCAAATCTCTTGGTGTGGGCATGTCGCGACGGGGGATGCGGGACGGGTGAAACTCGCTGTGCTGGACATCGGGTCGAATTCGGCCCAGCTGCAGGTGGTCGACGTGTCTACCGGGGCGCCGCCGGTGCCGGGGCACGCGGTCAGGAACCGACGCTGCTCGCCGAAGAACTGCAACACGACGGTGCGCTGAGCGAGACCGGGATCGAACGCGCGACGATCGCCGTGACTCGCGCTGTGGGCCAGGCGGTGCGCCTCGGCGTCGACCACCTCTACCCGTTCGTCACGGCCGCGATCCGTGATGCGACGAACCGTGACGAGGTCATCGACCGGATCGAGGCGGCATCCGGGATTCGGCCCCAGTTCCTCTCGGGTGAGGAGGAAGCGCGTCTGACGTATTTCGCCGTGCGCCGCTGGTACGGCTGGTCGGCCGGGCGGCTGCTGCTGATCGACATCGGCGGCGGGTCGATGGAGCTGGTGCTCGGCCGCGATGTGGAACCCGAACTGGCGATCTCGCTCCCGTTGGGCGCGGGCAGGCGTACGCCTGAGTTCCTCACCGCGGACCCGCCGACGGGTAAGCAGGTGAAGCGGCTGCGCCGACACGTCCAAGACACGCTGGCCGAAGTTCTTGATCGGTTGCGGTGGGGCGATCGACTGCGGAACGACCTATCGCGTGCTGCACGCGCATGGGCCGGTCCGCGAGGTCCTACGAGTCGCGGGAATTCTGGACGTTCTCGCCGACAGCAACGACCTCGGCGCGCTGCTGCAAGCGCTGGTCGTACTGCCGAAGGCGGGCACACCAGCCTGAAAGGAAACGCATCGGTTCCGCGAGCGTTTGCACCGCCGGTTGTCATCTGAAGGACAACCTGTCTATGTTGCGGTACGGCTTGATCGCATCTGGCACCGGCACTCGTGAGCGGGCCGTGGCCGCTCCTTGTTGCGGCTCAGGCCGTCAGGCGCCGGTGCGTCGCGGTGCGGATGCAGCGGTTGAGTTCTTCGCCGTAGGGCAGGGCGATCAGGCCGGTGATCGCGGTGGCGATGCCGGCGAGGTAGCCGGCGGGTAGACGGTGGCGTTTGAGCCGCAGCCGCCAGGCGCTGCGGTGGCCGTCGGCGTGCAGGAGTTCACAGGCGTCTTTCCAGTGCAGGCAGGCGATCGCGGCCGTGCCCATGAACGGCAGGGATTCGAGGAAGCTGTGGATGTGCTGTTCGACGGGGGTGACTTCGCGGCCGCTGTCGACGGCGGTCTTGACGTCCCACAGGGCGGTGGCCTCGTGGGCGGCGATGGTGGCGGCCATGATGGTGAGGATGAGCGGGTTGATCTCGCACAGCAGGGCGAGGGTGATCGGTACGCCCACTTCGGCCATCATCAGCAGGTGGATCAGCGATTCGCGGGCGCCGGCGGTGTCCTGGATGTGGGTGCGGCGGTGCTGCCACCAGTCGAGCACGCCGGGGACGAACCACGCGGGGAGGATGCCGTAGAGCAGGTAGCGCAGGGTGGCTGACTCCACATCGGACGCTCGGTCGGGGATCCGCAGCCTCGGCCGATTGGTGACAGCGTTCTTCAGGGTTTTCAGCGGCGGCTTCATCCACGGTCCTTTCGCGTGCTGGCCAGGTCCACTACCTCGGTCGTGCGTTCGGCGAGGCAAACGAGGTGGCGTCGCCCGTCTGTGGCCCAACGCCGGTGACCAAGCGGTACAGCGATCCGCTCGCTCGACAACATCACCGAGAGAGCTACTCGCGCCGTCGCCCGCGTCCGGCTCGAGCGGCCCCAGCCGTCTGACGGATATCTTCGATCCGGTGGTCAAGTGCGGTTGAACTGAGCCCAACCGGCAATTTCTCCGCAGGACCACCGAGTCGCGTGGCGAAGCGTCAATCACTCGGCAAGAGATCGAGCCGAGGGCTCGCTGAATCCGAAGGAGGGCACGATCTCCGCGATCAGCGTCCGAGGGCGTTCTGCAGCTCCTTTTTGGTCATACTGGAGCGGCCCTTGATGTTGCGCTTCTTGGCCTCGTTGTAAAGCTGGTCCTTCGTCGGCCCACCGGGGCCTTGCCGGTTGCCGGAACGCTTCCCGCCGCGTTTCTGCGGCGAGGTGTCGCGGGTCGAACTCTTGCTGGCCGTGCGGGATTCGCCGGACTGGGCCCGGTTCTTGTTGACCGTGCGCGCGGCGATTTCCTCGGCTCGCCCGGTGCTGGCGCCCTGCTTCTTCTGCGACGACTTGATGTGCTCGTACTGACGTTCGCGCTTGGTGCTCCAGCTTTGCTCAGGCACGGCTCCTCCTTCGTCGTGACTCGTGGCTACCCGCTCGTGACAGCGGCAAAACCGGCAAGTCTCACGGGGTGCATGAGATTCACTCCACCTGGGTACGTTGGTGATGTATGCGGTTCAGCCGAGCAGCCGCCAGTCGCAGCACCCCGGTGCCACCCGGGGTGCTGCCAGACCCGCGACGCCGGTGTGACCCGTAGGTCGCCGGCCTCAACGGAGGTGACAGCGTTCATGACGGGCCCATTTCCGCACAGCGCGGCGACGTTCACCGTCACCGGCAACCTCGACTCGACCGTGTTCGCCGCGACCGGCGACCTCGACTGCACCGTCGCCGACCACTTGCACGGCCGGCTGCTCGACGAGATCACGCTGCGCCCGCGCGCGTTGATCGTCGACTTGACTCGCGTGGGCTTCTGCTCCGCGCGGGCTTTGCGCGCTCTGCTCGCGGCTTCGGCCGAAGCCCACGCCGCCGGCATCCCGTGCGTGACCGTGAGCGATCAACAAGCGGTTCGGCGCCCGATCACCCTGCTGAAGCTGGACCACGTCCTCCTGCTGCACGAGAATCTCGCAGCCGCCCGGGAATGGCTGACGGTCTCGCATGGTGTCGCCGACGTCGCCGGCCATCGGTAGCCGGTGGGGTTCAGGAGCCAGAGGGTGTGTGGCTGAGGTCGACGACGCAGAAGCGTTTGCCGTTGTGTACCTGTCCCAGCCGACATCGCGCGTGCCGAGTTCCTTGAGTCCGAAGATTTCGGCCTTCTATTCGGCCGCAGTGTCGACGAGAAGGCCGAGGTGCAGGCGCGGGCACGGCTCGACGGGGGACGTGCTGTGCATGAGCCCCAACGTGGGTCCCAAGCCGCTGGGATGGGCGAGGGCAGCGGTTGCTGGCTCCATTCATCGGTGGCAACCAGCTTCAGCGCCGCGGTCCACGTCGCGGAGTTTGACGTTGGTGTCCTGCGACAGCATGCGAAGGATCTCGAATGCCTCGGCGGCCGTACAGTGACGTTGCGCCATCAGGACGCCCTTGGCCTGTTCGATCGGCGCCCGTGAGGACAACGTCCGCCGCAACTGCTCCACCTCGGTGTGCGCGGCGCGGTGGCGCTCCGCCAGATCGCTCTCGCCGTGCGGCCCGTCACCCGCTCCATCGCGGCCACTGCGCTCGGCGCGGGCCGGCACCTGCTGGGACGATGTGCTCCGAGATTCAATGCGAGTGCGGAGTGTCCTGGACTCATGCAGGCGCGGACGCCGGAAACTGCGGTGGCGCGCGGCGTGGTGGGGCCACGGTCCGGCACGCGTCCCCCGCTGCAGGATGGGCCGTCCCGCAGGGACGCCACGGGTCGGCGACCGTGCTCGTGGCCGACCGGGCGACCGACCACGACCAGCTCGTTGAAGCGGCGGGCCCGGCCTCGCGAGAGTGCTCACGGCCAGTAGCAACGCGCCAAGGTCGTTGCTGTTGGCAAGTAGGTCGAGGGTACCTTTCGCTCGCAGCATGCGACGGCTCAGGCCGCGGGCACGAGACAGAAGAACCCGCGCCCGCGCCGCACCCGCCGCATGCCGGGGCCGGTCAGCGTGCTGCCTCGCAGCCGCGTCATCCCCGGGAAATACCCTTGGCGTGGCCACCGAAAACCATGTTTCGATGTGGTTGCCCGTCGCGTCCGTGGCCTGCGGCGGCTCAGCGCGGATGGCGGCGCAACGGCCGGACGGCGGGGCCCTGGACGACCGCGCCGTCGGGTCGAAGCGGGAGCCGTGGCACGGGCAGTCCCAGGTGTGTTCCGCGTCGTTGAAGGTCACCAGGCAGCCGAGGTGCGTGCAGTGGGCTTCGACGGTGTGCAGATCGCCGTTTTCCGCTCGGTAGGCGGCGACGAGTTCGGCGCCTACGCGGACCACGGCGCCCTGGCCCGGTCGTACCTGGCCCAGAGAGCGGCCCTGCTGCAGCACGGACACGTGGTCGCCGACGAGGTGGCGGCCGACCTCGAAGGCGTCTTCGGCGAGGCTGAGCACCGAGCGCGCGTCGAAGCGGTTGGGGTCGAACAGCGCGGCGGCGGGATGCTCCTCGCCGAGGATGCGGGCGCTCACGACCTGGCCTGCCGCGGTGCCGCCGGTCATGCCCCACTGGCCGAAGCCCGTCGCGACCCACAGCGGGAGCGAGGCGGGTAGATAGCGGCCGGCGTACGGTAGACCGTCCAAAGTAGACAGATCGTGCGCGGACCAGCGGTGGGTCACGCGGTGCAGGCCCGCGTGTTCGCCGGCCCAGGCGGCGAGGCGTTCGTACCGTGCCTCGACGTGTGATTCGGCGCCGACGCGGTAGTGCTCGCCGCCGGCGACGACGATCGGGGTGCCGTCGGCGGTGTAGGCGCGCACCGAGTGGTGGGTGTCGGCGTCGAGGTACATGCCGTCCAGGGAGGTGTTGCCGGCCGCCGGGCCCGCGACGACCAGGTCGCGCACCGGGTCGAGTCGGGCGAAGTAGACCCCTCGGTCGAACACGGGGTAGTGCGTGGCGACCACCACTTCGTCGGCCTCGACGTCACCCTGGGACGTCCGCACGACCCGGCCGCGCAAGTCGAGGCCCAGCGCGCGCGTGTGCTCGAGGACGGTGCCGCCCGCGTGTTCGACCTCGGCGGCGAGCCCGAGCAGCCAACGGCGGGGGTGGAAATGCGCTTGCCCGGCGACGCGTACAGCACCGAGGGCGGGCACGTCCAGCTCGACGTCCTTCACGTACGCCGCCGGGAGCCCGGCCTTCGTGGCCGCGTCGGCTTCCTTCTAATTCAACCATGAATCAAATGGCGTTGCGCCATCAGGGAACCACCATTCAGAGTGCTTTCCGGCAGTCTCAAGGTCCGCATCGAATTGATACCTGTACTCAAACTCCACTTGAAAATAGAGCTCATGCTCTCCGCTTTCATCGATTACCTCAAGTTGCCGTGTAATGCCGACGATAAAAGTCGAATCTGGCAGCCAGGTCACTTTTCCATATTGAAAGAGATACCCATCCGCGTCACGATCATCCGGGACATCGAACTCTGTCGCAGCGAACGCGCGGGCAAGATCGACGAGAGTGGGGATGGCCGGACTAGTGGTTACATCCCCCACGACGAGGCTACGGGCGATGTCAATCGCATCAGCGACTGGGCGTTTGTTCGACAATCGAACCTCCGTTTGCGATGTTGCTAAGTTGGTCGCGCTCGTCGACTGCGCCACCATACTCGGACAACCAGCTAACCGGTGCCTACGGCCAGTAGCCACTCCGCAGCTGATTCCTGACGTGTCCGATCACGTCGAGAGCTTCATCCCTGCTCCCAGGGCTGTCCATAGTGCCGTCCAGTACGTGTTCTCCATACTTGAACAGCCTGTCCGCGTGAGTGCGGTCGCGGTCGATCACGCACTTCTCCGTGCCCGTGATCGTCACCCTCGGCTTTAGGCTGCCCGCAATGCGCATCGGGAGCATGCCAGACCTGCGCTGGAGTCTGGTGTGACCATCCTTTCCGTCGCGCTGATGCTCGCCGGGCACGGCATCGCGGACGACGGGCCGCGTCACGCCTTCGGCCACACCTGACGGGCACGGTCCGGTGGCGCCTTGCTCGTCGTCCTGGTCGGCCTCGTCGGCCGATCGCACGAGCAGTAGCGCCGCGGCCAGAATGGGGACACCGGCGGTGTAGCGTCGGCCACTACGAGTGCCGTGAGCACCGTCTGACCCGAGTTGCTCGAGTCCTTCAGCCCCTCACGCTGGCTACCACGTCGAGCGTAGGAGTCCATCGTGCGTGAGCTTCGGCCGAGATTTGAAGCCCGGGAGTGGAACTCATAGTAGTGAGAGTTGCCGGTGGGGGAGCGTTCGCCGAGTGCGAGTGCGTCGGCTAGTGTCCTGCGTCGTTAATTCGTCGTCATTTAGACTCTGATGGCATGTCTGATGGTGTCGCGGGACGTCGGGGGCCGAAGCTTGAGCCGGTGCTGCTCACCGATGAGGAGCGGTCCACGCTGGAACGCTGGGTGCGGCGGCGAAATTCGGCGCAGGCTTTGGCTGCACGCTCTCGGATTGTGCTGGCGTGCGCCCAGGACGGTGTGCCTCCGGTTGTGGGTGTGGCGAAGGATCTCGGCGTGTCGCCGGACATGGTCCGCAAGTGGCGTCGACGATTCCTGGCACACCGTCTCGACGGGTTGGTCGATGAACCTCGGCCCGGTCGTCCGCCGGTGATCGGGGTCGAGGACGTGGAAGCGGTGGTGGTGGCGACTCTGGAGGAAATCCCGAAGGACGCTACGCACTGGTCGCGTGCGTCGATGGCGCAGCACAGTGGCTTGTCCAAGTCGACCGTCGGCCGGATTTGGCGGAAGTTTCAGCTCAAGCCGCACCTGACCGACACCTTCAAGCTGTCGACCGATCCGTTGTTCGTGGAGAAAGTGCACGACGTTGTCGGGTTGTATTTCAATCCGCCCGACGGTGCGATCGTGCTTTCTGTTGACGAGAAGTCCCAGATCCAGGCTTTGGATCGGTCCCAGCCGGTGCTTCCGATGATGCCCGGTATGCCTGAGCGTCGTACTCATGACTACGTTCGTAACGGTCTGACCACGCTGTTCGCGGCGTTCGACGTCGCCACCGGCGAGGTCGTCAGCGCCCTGCACCGCCGGCATCGGGCTGCGGAGTTCAAGAAGTTCCTCGCCAAGATCGACAAGCAGGTCCCCGCTCATCTGCAGATCCATCTGATCTGCGACAACTACGGCACCCACAAAACACCAGCGATTCGGGCGTGGCTGGAACGGCACCCTCGTTTTCACATGCACTTCACTCCGACCGGTTCCTCCTGGATCAATCAGGTTGAGCGGTGGTTCGGTTTCCTTGCCGATCAGCAGATCAGGCGCGGTGTCCACAAGAACGTCCAGAACCTCGAAGCTGACATCCGCTCGTGGATCAAGGAATGGAACGACAACCCCAGGCCTTTCATCTGGACCAAGACCGCCGCTGAGATCCTCGAGTCACTCGCCAACTTCTGCCGACGAATTTCTGACGCAGGACACTAGTCTTTCGGCATGATCTCCCAGAACCTGGGAGATCTCCCATGCGGAGGGTTTCAATCGGACACTCAATTACCCCATAGAGCCGCGTGCCGCGGCGAGGTCAGAGTAATAGCACCTGCCGTCCGGTGGTTTCGGTTGCGGCATGTATGCGTGGTGGGCCACAAGGTTTGACTTCATGCGTGGGACCGCCGTACATGATCGTCAGGTGACTCGACCTCAAGTAGTCCGCGATCGCGGAAGCGTCGTGGCCTACCTCTTCGGCAAACCGGGCGCGAAGATCGTTGAGTAAGCGGTCTTCGCGGACGTAGACATTCTTTGCAAGTCCTGGTGGGCGGTTGCGGGCGCCGGTGTGACCGTGGCGGCAGCGGTAGCCGGGCCGGCCGTTCGCCCAGCGCGACTCCAGTCGGCGGCCACAGAGCTGACATTGCACGAGGCCGGCCAGCATGTACGCCGCCATCCACGCGGATCTTGAGCAGGACGATCCGACGCCGGAGCAACAGGACCTGTTGGCCGGGGTCGACCTCGTGATCTCGACCGGTTGCGTCGGGTACGTCACGGACAAGACCATCGCCCGGGTCGCGCACGGGTCGCGGCCGTGGATGGCGCATTTTGTGCTGCGGATGTTCTCCTACGACCCGGTCGCGGCAAGCCTGGCCGAGCTGGGCTACCAGAGCGTCGGCGTCGACGGTGTGTTCCGGCAGCGGAGGTTCGCCTCGGCGGAGGAGCAGACCCAGATCCTGGAGAAGCTCTCGAGCGCGGGTATGGACCCGGAGGGCCTGGAGACCGACGGCTGGCTGTACGCCCAGCTGTACATCTCCCGGCCGGCCGGCGCGGGCACAGAGCTCGCCACCGTGATGAACGCCGTGTCGCCTGGTTCAGTCACCAGTGTCACAAAGTTGGCGGATCCGCCACAGATCGGCGAATGCCACTAAGAGCGTGTCTCATGTGGTGAGTTTGCGGAGTTTCTTGTGGCAGGTGAGGCTGGCTCCGAGGATGAGGAAGGCGAGGAAGTGCTCGGCTTTGCGTTCGTAGCGCAGCGTCAGGCGTCGGTATCCGGTGAACCAGGCCATGGTCCGCTCGATCACCCAGCGATGCTTGCCGAGCTTGTCCTTGGATTCGACGCCTTTGCGGGCGATGCGGACCTTGATGCCGCGGTCGTGGACCCAGCACCGCAAGCCGGGCTGGTCGTAGGCCTTGTCGGCGTGCAGCTTGGCCGGCTTGCGCCGACGGGGACCGCGGCGGGATTTGATCGCCGGGATCGCCATCACCAGTGGTTTGAGCGCATGGGAGTCGTTCGTATTCGCGGCGGAGACCGCGACTGCGAGCGGCAGCCCGGCGCGGTCGGACAGGGCGTGGATCTTCGAGCCGGGCTTGCCGCGGTCCACCGGGCTGGGACCGGTCATAGATCCCCCCTTTTCGCCCGCACGCAGGCACCATCCACGATCGCGCGGCTCCAGTCGATGAGGCCCTCGCTGCCGAGTTCATCCAAGAGCGCGTGGTGCAACTGCCGCCACAGCCCGGCCTTGGTCCACTGCCCGAAGCGGCGGTGTGCGGTCTGGAACGCCACCCCGAACGACGGCGGCAGATCCCGCCATGCACACCCGCTGGTCAGCACGTACACGATCGCCGTGAACACCGCGCGAGCGTCCACCGGGGCAGTGCCACCGCCCTGCGGACGCGGCCCGAACACCGGGATCAACGGCTCCGCCAGCTCCCACAGTTCATCCGGCACCAACCGCAACGACAACCGATCAACCACAGCAAGATCATCACTCACCAACGACCGATCACCACGTAAGACACGCTCTAAGAATCCGCCATCGAAAGTGAGACCCTGCAGCGCGCTTGCAGGGGAGCCACACCGCACTCGGTGGCCGGCCACCCCACCAGCCTTGTTCGTGCAGGAGGGCGGACGGACTCAGCGGGCCTGGTCCGGCCAGCCGTAGGCGTCGAAGACCGCGAGCGGGTCGAGGTAATCCCGCCAGTGCGCCACCTTGCGGTCCCTGATGGTGACGACGGAGACGAAGTGGTTGTCGTAGGCGTGTCCGGTGTGGACGGTGCGCCCGTGCACCGCGTACTCGAGGACGACCACCGACGTGGCGGGATCGTGGTGAACGGCCAGTTCGTCCGCGGCGTGCAGGATCATGCCCTGGCCGTACGGGCGGTACAGATCGACGATGGCCCGGCGTCCTTCGATCCGTCGCGGATACCCGGGCACGGTGATCACGAACTCGAAGACCACGTCCTCGGCCAGGATGTCGAAGAAGTCCGATCGATCGACGAGCCCCGCCAGCCCTTCCTCGACGATCCGGAAGAACGGATCTAGAGCCGAGAAGTCGTCCATGGTGTACTCCGCCATGCTCACATTCCTTTCCACGCCAGAGTATTGCGCTCGACGAACTCGACGTCGTTGTGTTCGGATCCGCCGGATCCGAGGCGGTCCCGTACCGCGTGCGCGGCGAGCTCGGGCGCCGACAGGACCTGGACGCCCACCTCCTGTGCCACTGACTCGCGAACACCGGCCAGCGAGTACTGGGCCAGGCAGATCAGGTCGAAGGTGCCCGGCGCGGTCCGCACTCCCTCGACCAGCGCCGCCACCAGCGCCGGTGTGTCGTCAGCCGAGGCCGCCTCGGCGGCGCCCGCGCAGAACAGCGGAACCACTTCCGCGGCCGACCCGCCTTCCGCGACAGCGGTCCGCAGCCGGGAACCCGAGTCGGCTGCCGAACCGCGCAGGGACGCGACCACCCCGATGCGCCGGGCACCGGACCTCGCCGCCTGCCGCATCATGTCCTCGTCGGCGGGGAGGACGGGAACGGACCAGAGTCCGGCGGACACGGCCGCCGCCGACCCGTACATCGAACAGGCGATCACCACGGCGTCGGCTCCTTCGGCGACGGCGTGGTGCACCAGGCGCAGCACACGGCGGCGGAGCGCGAGGTCGACGGCGCCGGTGGCATCGGCCGCCGCAGCGAGGCGACTGTCCAGCAGGTGCCACACCAGTGCGCCGGGCAGTTCCGCCGCCAGCGCCTCCTCGATCGGACGCATCGAGGAGATCCCGCTGTGGATGACGGCGACCGTCTTGCCAGGTGTCACGGTCGATCCTTCCGCTCGTAGCTCGTGCGTCCGGTCGAGCGGCAACGGTGTCCGTCGGGTCGGGGATCCCTCCACCAGCCAGCAGGATCACCGTCGACCACCGGAATCCAACCACATTGGTTGACAGGTCGATAGGTTACCGGGACTGTAGCTCGCCACCGTGTCGAAGGCCAGGGCTGACTGCCGGTTCGCCCGAGGAGCCCAGTGGCACAAAAGAGCGCAACCCCGGGCACGAGCCCGGGGCTGCGCAGGTACCGACCGGCGGGCGGCCTCAGCTGGTGGTGGCCGCCTCGTTCTCGATGGCGCCGCCGGCCGCGAGACGCTCGCGGACCCGGTCGATGTGGGTCCGCATCGCGTAGGCCGCGGCTGCGGGGTCCCGATCCTCGATCGCCAGGAGGATCCGCTCGTGCTCGCGGTACTTGACGTCGTTGCTGGCCTCGTGGTCCGCCTGTTGCCGGTTGTGCCGGACGGAGGAGTCGAGCAGGGACCGCAGCCGGAACAGCACGTCGGCCAGGGTTCCGCTGTGCGCCGAGCGGGCGATCTGCAGGTGGAACTCGACATCGCTGTCCACCCATTCGGAGACGGTCCGGGAGAGCCGCAAGGCCTCCAGGCGCTCGCGGAGCGCGGCGAGGTCCTCCTCGGTGCGCCGCTGGGCGGCCAGCTCGGCTAGTCCGCCTTCGATCACCCGACGGGCGTCCATCAGCTCGGCGGCGTTCTTGTCGCCGAGCAGCATGCCCCACTGGATGACCTGGGGCAGCAGCGTGGATGTCGCACTGCGCAGGTAGGTCCCGTCCCCCTGTCGAATCTCGAGCAGTCCCAGCACGCTCAGCAGCTTCAGGGCCTCGCGCACGGCGGAACGGCCCACCTCGAAGGTCTCGCAGAGTTCGCGCTCACTGGGCAGCCGGTCCCCGACCCCGATGTTTCCCGACTGCAGGAGGTAGTCCAGCAGTTGACGGGTGACCTCGAGCGCCGGGGTGAACCGTTCGACTCGCTCGACCTTCCGAAGCTCGGTCACGGTGGTCCTTTCTGCAGTGTGGGACCCCTGACAGTGAATAGGTTGACCTTTGCACGCTACACCCCCGGGCGGTGCCCTCAGTCGACCGCCCGGGAGGAGGGGAAGGTGCGTGTTTCCGGTGAGGGGACTACCGCCGCGGCGGTACCAACACGCTCTCTTCATGGCAAGCCGTGACCATAGTGCCAGTTCGGACCGCTGATGAGCTGCCGCGAGCAGCCTTGACAAGCCATACATCAACCTGTCAACCTTTGCGGGTCAGGCGAGAGTGAGTTCGCCATGAGGAGAGTGCCCGTGAAGTGGTCCTACCCCTACGGCACGCCCGAGGTAGAAGCAGACATCCTGGGAATGCGTGGTGACCCGGAGGACGTGCTGACGGCCCTCGCCGGGCTGGGCTACGACGGGGTCGAGCTGTTCGTGCGCGATCCCACCCGCATCGACCTGGCCGCGCTCGACGCGGCGGTGGCCGCGGCAGGGCTGGCCGTGACCGCGATCGGCACCGGTCCCGCCGTGGCCGACGACAAGCTGACCTTCACCGACCCCCACGCGGCCGTCCGCTCGGCGGCGGTGGCGCGGACCGTGTCCGTGATCGATCTCGCCGCGCACTACGACAGTCAGGTGAACATCGGCAAGCTGCGTGGAAGGACCCGCGGTCATCCGGATGCGCGGCGATGGATGCGCGAGTGCCTCCTGGAAAGCGCGGAGCACGCGGCGCGGGTGGGGGTCACGCTCACGCTCGAGCCGCAGAACGGCTCGGTCATTGACAACCTCAACACCACCCAGGCCGGCGTCGAGTTCGTGCGGGAACTCGGTCACCCGAACGTCGCGCTGATGGTCGACATCTACCACGCGCAGATCGAGGACCGGCGACCGAGCCTCGCGTACCTGATCGCCGGCGACCAGCTGCGCCACGTGCACTTCGCCGACAGCAATCGCGGTGCGCCGGGACGGGGCAACATCGACTTCGGCCTGCACGTCGCGACCTTGACAGCACTGGGCTACCAGGGCGCAGTCACCTTCGAACTGGACCAGCGCGACGACAGCCTCGCCACCGCGGCGGAAGCGCTGGCCCACCTCACCACACTCGATCGCTGACCATCAACGAGACAGGAGCGCGGATCCATGCGAGTGGGTGTCCTCAAGGGCAACGGCATCGGGCCGGAGATCACCGAAGCGACCAAGAGCGTCCTCGAAGCCACGGGCCTGCCGCTGGAGTGGCAGGACATCCCGATCGCCGAAGAGGCGGTGGCTCTCCACGGGCATCCGTTGCCGCGTGCGGTGGTGCAGGCTCTGGCCGACGTCAAGGTGGCTATCAAGGCACCATTGATCGTGAACAAGCTCGAGGGCCGGATCACCTGTATCCAGCCCGACGGCTCGGAGGAGACCTACCCGTCGCTGAACAACGCCATCCGGCGTGAGCTCGGTCTGTTCGTCAACCCGCGCCCGGTCCGCGGCTACCGCGGGGTCTCCGGGCGGCACGCGGACCTCGACCTCGTCGTGATGCGCGAGATCACCGAGGACGTCTACATCGGGTTGGAACATCGAATCGGTGACATCGCGGCCGAAGCGATCAAGCTCACCACCCGGCAGGCCGCCACGCGCGTTGCTCGCTACTCGTTCGACTACGCGCGCGAGCACGGCCGCGGGCGAGTGACCTGCCTGCACAAGGCGAACGTTCTGAACTACACCGACGGCCTGTTCCTGCGCTGCTTCCGTGAGGTCGCCGAGGAGTATCCGGAGATCGAGTCGGACGACATGATGATCGACGCGGCGTGCTACTCCATCGTCCGGGACCCGCGGCGGTTCGACATCATCTGCACCACCAACCAGTACGGTGACATCTTCTCCGACCTCGCCGCCGGGTTGGCGGGCTCGCTGGGACTGGCACCGGGGATGAACATCGGCGACAGCGTCTCGGTCTTCGAGGCCGCGCACGGCGCCGCACCCGACATCGCCGGCAAGGGCATCGCCAACCCGCTCGCCCTCGTGCTGTCCGGGGCGGAGCTGCTGGCACTGACCGGGCACCACGGGGAGGCCAGCGCGGTACGCGATGCCGTGGACGAGCTGGTGACAGTGGGTTCCGGGCTCACCCCGGACCTGGGGGGAAGTGCGACGACGGCACATGTCGCTGAGACGCTCGCCGCGGGTGTGCGCGCCCGCATCGGCTAGTACGCGCCCGGGTGGACCCGACCGAAATGACGAACGCGAGCAAAGGGAGTTGGCAATGACAGGGTGGGACATCCCGCTCATCGAGATCAGCGGTGGGCCCCGGGAACGCGGCCTGGCCTACGGAGAGGCCGCCCGCCCCCTGATCCGGGCATCGGTGGACTACTACCGCGAGGGCTTCCACTACTCCTCCGCCCTGGACTGGGCGGACGTCTGCGAACGGGCCCGCGCCTGGCGCGATCCGGTGGCCGAGGTCGCCCCCGACTTGCTGACCGAGATCGACGCCATCGCCGAGGGCGCCGGCCTGCGGGCTGACGAGGTGTTCGCGCTCAACGCCCGCGGCGAGATCGTCCGGGCGCACGACAGCGGATTCGGCCCGCAGGAGGTCGACGGCTGCTCGTCCTTCGCCCTGCTTGCCGAGGCCACCGGCGACGGCCACGTCTACTGCGGCCAGAACTGGGACTGGCGCGTGGGAACGGCGCGGACCGTGGTGATGCTGCGCGTGGTGCAGCCGCCGAAACCGACGATCATCATGCAGGTCGAGGCCGGGCAGATCGGCCGGCACGGTGTCAACTCGGCGGGCATCGCGCTCAACGGCAACGGACTGGACGGCGCGTTCCGCACCCCGCTCGGGCTTCCCCAGCCCTTCCTGCGGCGGATGATCCTCGACAGTGCCTACCTGCGCGACGCCCTCCGAGTGCCCTACGACGTCCACCAGCACATCGCCACCAACCTGCTGTTCACCGCCCGCGGCGGGGTGGCGATCGACCTGGAGACCACCCCGGTGACCCATCGCTGGGGCTACCCGGACAACGGGATCCTGGTACACGCCAACCACTACCAGTACGGCGTGCCGCCGGAGATCGCGGAAGGCTACCGGCCCTCGTCGGTCGACTCGCTCTACCGCGTACCGGTCATCGAACGCGGGCTGGCCGGCGTCCGCAGCGCCGCCGGCTCCGACGAGGTCCGCGCGACGATCCGCCGGACGATGAGCGACCACATCGGCTTCCCGCACGCGGTGTGCGAACACCCCGACCCGCGACAGCCGGAAGTGCGGCACAGCATGACGATGATGTCTGCCCTGGCGGACCTGACCACCGGCGAATACCGTGTGACCGGCGGCAACCCCTGCGAGAACGAGTACACCCTGCTGCCCTGGAACATCAACGACGGCCCCGGCGGCGACGAATGACCCCGCCTGCACCGGGGTCCGGCACGGACGTGATCGCGTGCGGCGAAGGAAGGTGAGCGAAGATCGTGGCCTCCCCGGTTCCAGAGAGCGAGGTGAACAACATGAAGGATTGCGTCGATTGTTCCAACCCCCGGCTGATCCAATTCTCCAGATTCGTAGGATCCGCAGACACCTCCCGCGCGCGCACCGGGCGGCCAGGAACTCGGCGAACGAATGGTGCAGAAATTGCAGGTCGGTCTCGGTCCGCACGAAGATCCCGGTGCCCGCGAGCAGGGCCGAGAGGTTGTCCTGCCGGCCGTCCGGCAGCGTTTTTCCCGCCGGTAGAACCGTTTGCCGTTCCTCGACCCAATTCTCGGCTGTGGTCTTTAGGGAGCTGTCCGATTTGAGTCGGCACTCCGCGAGGTGCTCGATGAGGGCGACTTGGGTGCTCGTCCAGCCACTCGATCAAGCGCATCCGCTGCGGTTGATGCCCGAGCCGGCGGCGAAGTTCAGCGAGCGTGTCGCGACCGCCGACTGAGCGGTCGAGTAGGTGCTGCATGAACGTGGTGTAGAGGTCGACTCGGCTGTCCGGCAGCGGGCGGCCGGGGTTCAGCGTCGCGACGATGGCGGCGATTGTGGCGAGCAGCGGGTTGCGGACCAGTCCACTCAGCTTGCAGTCGCTGACCTGCCTGATGAACTCGCGCGCCCGGTCCGGCGCGGTCAGCGGGTCCTGAGCGCGGAACCAGGCGTGCGCGAAGTCGGTGAGCTCGTCCGGTCCGAAGGGCGGAATCGAGTACTTGGTGACGCCGGCGTCTTCCAGTCGCCTCAGCTCGCCGCCTTCAAGGGGCCGGGTCGTGATCACCAGTCGTTGGTCCGGGTTCCGGCGGACCTGATGCGCGATCGCCGCGATGACTTCCTTCCGGGTTTCGGCTTCGGTGATTTCGTCGAGGCCGTCGATGAACACAAGCCAGCGGGCACCCACGGTGCGCCGGGTGAACAGTTTGGCCGCTGGTGCATGGGTGAGCCGGCGCTGCAGCGCGTCCCGCACTCCGGCCGCGACCAGTTCGCTCCATGCCCAGGAGCCGGCGAGCGCGCGAGCCGAGATCCGGACGGCAGCATCGGTTCACCGATCGGCGGTACTCCCGTACCATTCAGTCAAATTTCGGAGAGCCGGTAGGCGTACATGTGCCCAAAGGTCGACTTTCCCGCGCCCGGCGGACCCTGGATCAGCACGTGTCCGTCGCGGGCGAGTACTTCGGTGATGTCGATCGGCCGCTCCGGCTCCGGGCTCGGGTGACCGTGCTGTTCGAACGCGTTGCCTGACCCTCGCCGTTGGCGGTCCGGCCCGACGTCTTCGCGAGTTCACTCGCAGGCTCGATGTCGCGGTGAGGGTGAGCGGTGGATTTGCGCGACCACGGGAGTTGTGAGGGCAGGTACTGGGGGAGTGTGCACAGCGCGTAGGCGTCAGCTACTCTAATGACATGATCTCCCGAAATCTGGGAGATCTCCCATGCGAAGGGGTTCAAGTCCCCCCTCGGACACACACGTTAACCACACGGGGAGAGGCGGTCACCACGACCGCCTCTTTTTTGTTGTCGTAGACGACTTGCAGGCCCAGGTCTCTCGGTACACCTGCATGATCCGGTCGGGGTTCCGTGAGTTGAGGTGCCGTGCGACGTCGCCGAGCTGGTCGAGCATCGCGTGCACCTCTGCCGCGTCGATCGTCTGCGCTTCTGGCAGGTGCTGAAGCTCTTCCTTCGCTGCTTGCCGCTCGGCCTGAGCGATGTTCATCGCGTCGACCAGGGCCGCCGGGTCAACCCCTGCTTCGATCGCCGCCTGGTGCCTGCGCAGCCGTGCTTCCGCGTCCTTAAGTCGTTTCTCCACGGCGTCCCGGCCCCTGCCTGGCTGGCCGCCCTGCGCTCCGACCAGCGCGGCCACTGTCTCGTCCCGGTTGGCCGGGTCGAAGACCTGACACAGCCAATCGTTGATCGGCGGAGTCACGACGTCCTCTCGCAGATTCACCGTCTTCGGGTGGTCGGCGAGCGCCGCCGAGCCCGGCGCCAGTGTCCGCGCGATGCACCGGTAGTACACGCCTTTGCGAATCGCCGCGCCCTGCATCTTCCGCGTACAGATCTCGCAGCGCACCAACGCTGTCCGGTGTCATGACGCTCGGTGTGGCCGCGTGGCCCGCTTGTACCGGGGGCGCGGCCCGCCCCGCCGGCTCCGAGCTGACGGCCGCCCCGGCACCGGCGAACGCCACCGGCGACCGCGGCGATGGTCGCATGCACGGTCCGGGCCAGGACGTAGAGCCCACCGATGATGGCGTCGCGTTCCTGCGCGGTGAACCCGCTTGTGACAAGGACTGTTTCGGTGGCGGTGTCGGTGTGCGCGTTCAACCTCTACGACACCGACACCCCGGCCGCGATGAAGCGGTTCGCGCGGCTGGAAACCCAGGTGCGTGGCCTCGACGCGGACGTGCTGGCGGTGCGAGAGGTCGTCGCCCGCGAACCCAGCCCCGGTAACGAGCCCGGCAAGCGGGAGCTCGCGACAGCGGGGGTGCGGTGGGCGGCCAAGCTGTGAGCCGTCGATGGAAGCCGGGCGGGCGCCGGTGCTCGCGATGGGCGGCGGGATCCACCACGCTGCGCTGCTCTGGCGCGACGGGATCAACGCGGCGCCCGGCACGGTAGGCCGGTTCGAGCGCGCCGCACGGGCACGTGGCACTCCCTCGTGACCGAGGTGTTCGACCTTGGCTGCGCGTCGGGCCCGTGCACCTGTCGCCGTTCGATCAGGTCTGCGCGTGGTCGGACGCCGCGCAGATCCTGCGCGCGATGCACGGCGACGACCTGCCCGGGTTCGTCGGCGGCGACTTCAACGGCGTCGACGCGACGAAAGTGTAGGTGCTCGACGGCGGCGAGTCCTTCTATGACGGGAACCCGTACCTGCACCATCCCTGGCAGCAGGCTCCGCTCCGATGTTGGACGACCGGCGAATACTCGACACCATGAACACATCCGCACCGCTGGCGAACCTCATCACTCTTGGTGCGCGTGATCTTCGCGCGCTGCGCGACTTCTACCGCGCGCTCGGCTGGCCGCAGATCATGGACGACGGCGAGTTCGTGGCCTTCGAGCTTCGCGGCATCGTGCTGGCCTTGTTCCCGCTCGCCAAGCTCGCACGCGACGGGAACACCGATCCCGACCCCGGCACAGGCGGCATCCGGTTCACGATCGGCGTGATGGTCGACAGCGCCGATGAGGTCGACCGGCTGACCGAGCAGATGCGCGCCGCCGGCGCTCGCGTGACCAAGGAACCCGTCGACGCGGAGTTTTTCACCGGGCGTTCGGCCTACCTCTGCGACCCGGAAGGCAACTACTTCGAGATCGCCTGGGCCGACATGCCGGACAACCCCGTCGTCATCGCGACGCGCCGAGCGGCCGGCACCTGAACCTGAACCAACGGCCAAGTACTGCTCCCGGAAGCGACGCCATTCCGGCGACCCACGTCAGCCGGATGGAGCCACTGATCTCCGCCGCGGTGACGCCACTGTCCGCCTCTCCCACAACACGCCGACATAACGATCAGTGGAAGTCTTGTGCCCGGTTCGCTCCGGTCCTGGCCATGAACCCCTCCCACCCCGCAGACCTGCCCGACCCCCACGCGGTGCTCGGCGTGGCACCCGGCGCCAGCACCGCCGAGATCACCGCCGCCTACCGGCGCGCCGTGCGTGAGTGCCACCCCGACACACCACACCCGGACCGCGAACGACTCGCGGCCGTGATCACCGCCTACCGCCACCTCCGCGACCACCTCGCGCGGCAACCCACCGAACCGCACCAGCGCCCCACACCAGGCCACGACATCCACGTGCGCGTGCACCCCCGCACCACACCGCCAGAACCAGACGTGCGCGCCGGCCCCGTCCACCGCCACCCTCACCGAAAAGCTGGTGACCGTGATCCCCTCGAGCGCGGACAGGGAGCAGATGCGCCGACTACTCAACGTTGGCTGAGAACCTCCGTCACGCATCCAGGCGAGGCTCAAGGCTCGAGGGTTACCCGTTGCCGCGGGCCCATCCCGTCATCCCCGCGGGGATGGTCCAGGTCGACTCCGGTGAAGCGTTGCGGGCCGCCTCGCGGGATGGCCACTATCGCCGTGGCGACAGACGTCACCGTCGGACCGCATACTGACTCGAGAGAGACTTCGCCTTCGCGATCGCCTCATCCCACGGCACCACGAAGCCGTTGATCTCGGCGAGGTATCCCGCGCACAACACCATTGACCGGACTACGGCCGCCGCAAGTCCGATCCGGCTATCCGGGGTCTAATCTCGCTCGTCACAGGTCGCGGCGGTGCTCAACGAGCCAGGCGGCGACCTCGTGCAACTTCATGTTGCCGTGCTGCGACGCGTCGACGAACATGCGGAACGCGGGTGTGGCGTCCACATCGCGGCGTTGCATGAGTATGCCCTTTGCCATGCTGTTCACGCCCCGGCTTTCCATGGCAAGGTGCAGGTGAGCTTCGGTTTGGGCACCGACGAGCGCGATCGCGGCGTGGATGACGAACATGCGGCCGTTCTACTCGGTCTCGTCGCCGAAGGCGTCCGTCTCGGTGGAGACGAGTCCGCGGTGACCCGGCGAGCGGCCGGGTCGATCCTCAGCCGGCCGAGCGTGATCTCAACCTGGCTGCGATCGGACGAGTGGCGCCGCAGGTTCGCGCGCAAACGAGCATGCAATTCGCCCAGCGCCACCGGTTTCACGAGGTAGTCGTCCGCGCCCGCCCGAGTCCCACGACCTCGTCCATCTCGTCAGCACGCGCAGTGAGCATCACGATCACGCACGCCGGCAGCGCACCACGCAGCGCGTGGACACCTCCGTACCGTCCACGTCCGACAGGTCCAGATCGAGCAGGACCAGGTCGCACGGCTGTTTCGCCGCGTCCTGCAAGGCCGTGCGGCCACAGGTGTGCCACGCGACCTCGTGCCCGTGCTGGGCCAGGCTCGTGTGCAGAACCTCACCGATAGTGCCGTCGTCTTCGACGACAAGGACCGGGCCATGCCCCGAGAATATCCGCGTTTCCCGATTCCAGGGCAGTGCGCGATCATTTTGCCTACCGCTAACCTGAGCGGACTGTTCGTTTGCCCGCGCGAACGGCGAAATCGGTTCGCATCCGCCCGTGAATGCGTTTTGATCGGCACGCGCCGACCGGATCACCGGAGCGGCGTCGCGACAGCCCGGTCACGTCGCGGGTGGCGTCGTTCCCAGGCGTAGGCAGAAAAAATCTAAGATCCAATTGGTGCGACTGCGGCACAAAGGCTGCACCAATTCCGCGCCGCCTCCTGCGTGGCATTGGAAATTATCGCTCCAGAAAGGCTTGACAGCCGGGCGTCGTCCACCACTAGTCTGGATTGCGAGCACAAAAACAGATGTTCTTGTGGAGCTAGCTCCGACCATTCCGTATCGGGCTGGGGCGTGTCAAGAACGTCTTCGTTGAGGATTCGGGTTGGCGGGAGTTCAGTCGCATGAGACACGGGTCGGCACCGCGAAGGCTCAGGCGACGCCCGCCCTGCCCGACGGCGGGCGGCACCTTTCGCGGCACGGCCCAGTGCAAGGCGCCGGCCATCGAGGCCGAGCGCGCTGGCCGACACTCGTTGCCGCCCGCGTCTCGGCTTGCGGCCACTTCTCCGATGATCTCGGCGCTTACTCCCTGCCGCGGGCCCGGTTCCGCATCTTACGGGCGAAGACGGGCCTGCCGCCGGTGTTGGTCGATGCGTACCTACATCCGGCGGTAACCCCGCTGTGCTCAGGACGCGAGGCCGCAGTCGGAGGCTGCACCCATCCTTCCTGCTGCGCACCGCGCCGGTTTACGGCTAGCCGTGTTCTGGCCCCAGCTCCGATAGCAGTCCAGGCAAGTGTGGATGTCGTTCATGAGTCAGGCCCGCTTGTCGCGCCGATCCCTCCAATTTCTGATTCAAGAGGTTCACCAAATGGGAAACTCCCACGGCGTCCTGACCGCTGAGCCGGCTGACAATCTGACCACGCTCGCCGAATGCGAGCGGGTCTTTGCCGAGGTGCTCGCCGATATCGTGGGCGCCGACCACGTACCGGTCGACAGCCACTTTTTCGACGATCTCGGCGCGGACTCCATGGTGATGGCCCGCTTCTGCGCGCGGGTACGCAAGCGGCCCGACTTGCCGTCGGTGTCGATGCCGGACGTCTACAAGCATCCGACGATTCGGAGTCTTGCCGCAGCCCTCACGAGCACCACAACCGACACCGCAACCACGCCTGCCTCACAACCGGCAACCACGCTCGCCGAATGCGAGCAACTCTTCGCCGAAGTGCTCGCCGACATCATGGGCACCGACCACGTACCGGTCGACAGCCACTTTTTCGACGATCTCGGCGCCGACTCCATGGTCATGGCCCGCTTCTGCGCGCGGGTACGCAAACGGCCCGACTTGCCGTCGGTGTCGATGCCGGACGTCTACAAGCATCCGACGATTCGGAGTCTTGCCGCAGCCCTCACGAGCACCACAACCGACACCGCAACCACGCCAGCCTCACAACCGGCAACCACGCCCGCCGAATGCGAGCAACTCTTCGCCGAAGTGCTCGCCGACATCATGGGCACCGACCACGTACCGGTCGACAGCCACTTCTTCGACGACCTCGGCGCCGACTCCATGGTCATGGCCCGCTTCTGCGCACGCATACGCAAACGGCCCGACCTGCCCTCGGTATCCATGCCCGACACCTACAAGCACCCGACCATCCGAAGCCTCGCAGCGGCCCTCACCACCACAACCGACACCGAAACCGCCGCGTCGCAGCCGGCAACTCCGGCGGCTCCCAATGAGCCGCCGAGGCACGCCCGCAATGGCAAGTACGTCCTCTGCGGGACGTTGCAACTCCTGTTCCTCCTCGGCTACCCCGGCCTCACCGCGGCCGTCTGGGTGGCGGGTTTCAAGTGGGTCTCGGCCAGCCCGAACCTGGTCGACGTCTACCTGCGTTCGGTCGCGTTCGGCGCCGCGATGTTCCTCGGCCTGTGCACCCTTCCGATCCTCGTCAAGTGGGTGTTCGTCGGCCGGTGGAAGCCTCAGGAGATCCGGGTCTGGAGCATGGCGTACGTCCGCTTCTGGCTCGTCAAAACCCTGATCCAGCGCAACCCGATGATCTTGTTCGTCGGTTCACCGCTCTACGCGCTCTACCTGAGGGCACTGGGCGCGGAGATCGGGCGTGGCGCCGTCATCTTCTCCAGGAACCTGCCCGCGTGCACCGACCTGCTCAGCATCGGCGACGGCGCGGTGATCCGGAAGGACTCGTTCTTCAACGGCTACCGAGCCCACGATGGTGTCATCCAGACGGGCGCGGTGAGCATCGGCAAGGACGCGCTCGTCGGCGAGGCGACGGTGCTCGACATCCGGACCTCGCTCGGTGACGGGGCCCAGCTCGGACACTCGTCCGCGCTGCACGCGGGTCAGGCAATACCTGCTGGGGAGCGCTGGGTCGGCGCGCCTGCCCAGCGGGCCGAGAAGACGAACCAGATGGCGGTCTCAGCGCGCGACGTGGGCACAGGGCGGCGGGTGGTCTTCTCGGCCGTGCAGCTCGGGAACCTGCTCCTGCTGGGTCTGCCACTGACGTTCGGCATCGCGGACTTCGCGATCCCTCAGCTCCCGGAGTTCGGCCCCCTGCTGGACTCGGCACCGGTGTCGCTCACGACCTGGACGTTCTTCCGTGACGCGCTGGTCGTCTCCGCCGTGGTCTTCTTCGGCGCCGTGCTCGTCGGCCTCGTGCTTGTGGGAACGGTTCCGCGCGTGCTGAACCTCTTCATCAAGCCGGACAAGGTCTATCCGCTGTACGGATTCCGTTACTGGGTCCATCGCGCGATCGCCCGCACGACCAACATCAGATTATTCACAACTCTCTTCGGTGGAACCTCCTACATCATCTACTACCTCCGCTGGTTGGGCTACAGCCTTCGCGGCGTGCGGCAGACCGGTTCGAACTTCGGCGAAATGGTCAAGCACGACACCCCGTTCCTCAGCGCGGCCGGCAGCGGAACGATGGTCGCGGACGGGCTGTCCATCATCAATGCCGATTTCTCGAGCACTTCCTTCCGCTTGTCCCACGCGTCGATCGGACCGGACAACTTCCTGGGGAACATGATCGCCTACCCCCCGCAGAGCAAGGCGGGCGAGAACTGCCTTCTCGCGACGAAGGTCATGGTTCCTCTCGACGGACAGGTGCGGGAAGGCGTGGGCTTGCTCGGCGCGCCCAGTTTCGAGATCCCGCGGTCGGTCAAGCGCGACAGGCAGCTCGACGTGACCAGCGCGGACGAGCTGCGCCGCGGCCTCCGGGCCAAGACCATCTACAACACCATCAGCATGGCGCTGTTCCTGCTGGTGCGCTGGACCTTCGTCTTGTCCCTCACCGTGGTCTATCTGGCTGCGATCAACCTCTTGCACTTCCTGGGCTCGCTCGCACTCGCGGTCGCATTGGCCACCGCAGTGGTCATCGTTTTCACGGTCGCCTACAACGTCCTCGTCGACCGGCTGTTCCGGCCGCTGCAGGCCTTGGTGCCGCAGGGGTGCTCGATCTACGACCGCACCTTCTGGCGGCACGAACGCTTCTGGAAAGTGAGTTCCCTGACCTATGTCCTCGCCTTCAATGGCACCCCGCTCAAGAACGTGATCTGGCGGCTGCTGGGTATGCGGGTCGGCCGCCGGGTCTTCGACGACGGCCTCCGCGTGCCCGAGCGGAGTTTCACCACGATCGGTGAGAACTGCACCCTCAACGCGGACACCATCGTCCAGTGCCACTCGCAGGAGGACGGCGGGTTCAAGTCGGACCGCATCGCGATCGGTGCCGGCTGCACCCTCGGTGTCGGCGCGTTCGTCCACTATGGCGTGACGACGGGCGACCGCGCGGTGCTCGCCACCAGTTCTTTCCTCATGAAGGGCGAGGAAATGCCACCGAACGCACTGTGGGGCGGAAACCCCGCCACAGAGATGCGCGAGCACTCGGTCGATCTGCAGGTCCGAAAGATCAGCATCGATGACAACGGCGCCGCCGTGCTCGTCCGCGGTGGCTGACCCGGCAAACGTGGAATGTAGGGATGATTCGATGGACAAGCGGGGAGAAACCGGCCGGGAAGTTCTGGCGGGCTGTCCTGCTCGCGGGCGGCGCGACCGCGATCTCGCGGTGGACGCTCGACCCGGCACCGGGCGGCGGCCAAGCACCGCGGCGACCCTCGATGACGACCTCGCGGCAGCGCTGCGCCGGCCGGCCGATGGGATGGCGCTGCCGCCGCACCCGGTCTGGCGCGTACGCGAAGGTGCAGTCGCGCGGTGTCCTTAAAGGACATCGCCGAGCTACCGCACCGCGAGCACGCCCCGAACTGCTCACGTCTTTCTCTGGTCGGAATGAAGGGAGATCAAGATGTCGTCCTCGTCATCATCGCTGGTGGACGTGGATCTGCAGCTCGGCAGCGTGCCGATGCTGCAGGCCGATGCCACCGGCGACGGGCCGGGCTGGGCGGCCGTGCACCGCGATGCCTTGCGCGCCGTCGTCGCCGAGCACGGTGCGGTCCTGGTCCGCGGTCTCGGGCTGCGCGATGCGGCCGAGGTCGCCGCGGTGTTCCGTGGGCTGGCCACCGCAGGCCTGATGACCGAGAGGGAGGCGTTCGCCCAGCGGCAGACCTACGCCGAGGGCGTGTACTCCTCGTCGAAGTGGCCATCGAACCAGCCGATGTGCATGCATCACGAAGTGAGCTACCGGCTCGAGTTTCCCGGCCTGATGTTGTTCGCGTGCCTGTCCGCGCCCGCCAAGGGTGGGGCAACCGGTGTGGCGGGCTCGACGGCCGTGCTCGAGGCGCTGCCCGGTGACCTCGTCGAGCGGCTCGAGCGGGAGGGCTGGATGCTCGTTCGCAACTACAACGAGGAGATCGGCGCGTCGCTCGCCGAGGCGTTGGGCACCGAGGATCGTGTCGCGGTCGAGAGCTACTGCCGCGCCAATGCCATCGAGTTCGAGTGGCAACCCGATGGAGGGCTGCGCACCTGGCAGCGCCGCAGCGCGGTGGTGCGGCACCCGGCCACCGGCCGGCGCTGCTGGTTCAACCAGATCGCCTTCCTCAACGAGTGGACGCTCGACCCCGAGGTGCGCGAGTTCCTGGTCGACACCTACGGCGCCGAGGGGCTGCCGTTCACCACCCGCTTCGGCGGCGGCGACCCGATCGGCGAGGACGTCGTGCAGCTGATCAACGAGGTGTACGAGGCCAAAACCATGCGGGAGCCCTGGCAGGCGGGCGATCTGATGCTCGTCGACAACATCGGCAGCGCACACAGCAGGGAGCCCTTCACCGGACCGCGCGAAGTACTGGTCGGGATGGCTGACCCGGTTCGCCTGGCCGACTGCTCGCCGACCGTCGAGGTCAACGTCGGATGACCACGTCGCTCGTGCGACTGTTCGCGGTCATCCGACGGTGCCCAGGTGCAGCGCGCTGGAGGGGCGCGAGCAACGGCTTCCTCGGCACACGACTCGAGCACGTGCGGGAGGTGGGCGGCTCCAACGATCGGTGCGTGAACAGCATCGGGCAGGCACGGTTCCTGTCCGGCGGATCCACCGGCACGGCGGCGCGACGAGCCGGCTCACCCGCAACGGCGCCTGGCGTCACTGCGGCGATCGCCCCGGACCTCGGCGAGCGCTACCTCGACATCGCCTACTGGTCCAGCTGTGTGGAGGACCCAGAAAGACATCTCAGGTTCTTAAGAGTCAAGCCGCAGCGGTGAGTGGAGGTGGGAAGGCCTGATGTTCGTCGAAGAGTTGTCCTGTTTGGAGGCAGTGGTGAAGCTGTCCGAGGAACTTGTTGAACAGGTGTCGTTGGGCTTGGTGGTTCCAGTCTCCGGCGGCGCGGCGGGTGTCGAAGTGGCGTCTGGCGCCGGGGCTGGCGCGCAGCGAGGCCAGTGCCCAGATCGGGCCGACCGCGGCCAGGCGCCGGTTTTTGATGTGTCGGTGCGTGATCACGGTTTTTCGGCCGCTGGCGCGGGTGATGGGGGCGGATCCGGCGTAGGCCTTGAGGCCGCGGGGGTCGGTGAAGCGGGTGCGGTCGTCTCCGATTTCGGCGAGCACCCGGGCGCCGGCCAGCAGTCCCAGGCCGGGGAAGCTGGTGATGATCGTGGCGTCCGGGTGCTGCTCAAAATGGGTTCGTGCCGCTTCCGCCAGACTGTCAGCGGCGGCGCAGGCGGCCTCGAATTGGCTCAGCAAAGCCGAAAACTGGATGCCCATCGCGTTCTCCACGATCGGTGGCTGCCGCAACCGATCAGACCGGAACACACCGTGGAGGCGATCAACGTCGGTATCGACGTTGCGGCGGCGCCCGGCCTTGGCCAGCAGTGTCCGCAGACGTGCTCGGGTGAGTTTCGCTGCGAGCGCGGGTGTGGGTGCGGCGGCGAGGACGGTGCGGGCGTCGCGACGGGCCAGGCCGCCCTCGGGCTGGCCGGCGAACGCGTCGAGCGCGGCGGGGTAGAACTGCTTGAGCAGCGATCGGAGCTGGTTGCCCAGCTGCTGGCGGGCCCAGACCGCGTCCTGCTGGGCCCGCGCGAGCACCCGCACCGCCTGGGCGAGATCGGTGTCGGCCGGCAGTGGGCGGTGTGCGTCGGCGTCGGTGCGCACGATGTTGGCCAGCATCACCGCGTCCGCGGCGTCGGACTTCGCGCCCGAGACCTGGTGCCGGGCCCGGTACCGCGATGCGGAGAGCGGGTTGATCGCGTAGATGGTGCGTCCGGTGGCGCGCAGCGCAGAGACGAGCAGTCCGTGGTCGGTCTCGATCCCGACCGGGATCGGGTTTCCGGCGGTGTCGCCGCCCTCGGCCAGCAGGTCGAGCAGGTGGGCGAACCCGGTCGCGTCGTCGCCGATGCGGGCTTTCGCGACCACGGTTCCGGTGTCGTTGACGATGGCGACATCGTGGTGGGATTCGGCCCAGTCGATGCCGCAGAACAGTGTCAAACCGTCACGCCTCCTTCGCTATTGCGGCTGCTCACGGGTCCAGGCAGGGTCACGCAGCGCCCTAATCGCGGGACTCGATGGTCCGTCATCTCAGTAGCCGTTCGTGACTCCAGCACACCGCAGGAACCTCGTTCTGCCGAAGAGCTCGCGGCTCGGGAACACACCGAGAGGTCACCTCCTGCGGCGGACTCGCGCCACGACATCCCACCACCACAAGCACCGGCCCACCGGCCGACGCGCCGTTCTTTCTTAAGTCGTCGAACGACCGGAAAACCTAGGCATCGCCCGCCGGCGGACCAGCACCAACCGGCTCGATCACGAGCCGGAAGAACTACTCCTACTACCGATTAGGAATCTTCCGAGATGATCATGCGGTTGCCGGACCTCGTTGCCAGGTCCGCCCAACGCGCCCCAGGCGCGCCCGCCCTGACCGCGCGAACGACCACGATCTCCTACGCGGATCTGTCCGAGCGGACGGAGCGAGCGGCCGCCGGCCTGCGCGATCTCGGGTTCGATGATGGTGAGCGCGTCGCGGTCTTCCTGGACAAGAGGATCGAGACCGTCGTGGCGCTGTTCGCCTGCTCGCGGGCCGGTGGCGTGTTCATCCCGGTGAATCCCGTGCTGCGGGGCAGGCAAGTGAGGCACATTCTCGATGACTGCGCCGCGCGGGTGGTGGTGACGTCCACGGATCGGCTGCGGGCCCTGCGCGACGAGCTCGCCGCCTGCAAGTCACTCGCCCACGTCCTCGTGCTGGGCGACTCGCCTGGTGAGGACAAGGAAGCCCCTTACCGCATACATGCCTGGTCAGAGGTCGCCGAGCGCGCAACCCAGGAGGTGTGTCCTCCCGCGGGTGGCGTCGACACGGATATGGCCGCGATCCTCTACACGTCGGGGAGCACCGGAGCCCCGAAGGGCGTCGTGCTGTCGCACCGCAACCTGCTCGTCGGCGCGGAGAGTGTCAGCACTTACCTGAACAACACGGCAGACGACCGGATCCTGGCGGTTCTCCCGCTGAGCTTCGACGCCGGACTGAGCCAATTGACGACCGGCTTTTACGTTGGTGCCAACGTGGTGCTCGCCGACTACCTGCTGCCGGGAGATGTCGTCCGGCTGTGCGCGGAGCACCGCATCAGCGGGATGGTTGGTGTACCGCCTTTGTGGATCCAGCTCGCGGCCCAGACGTGGCCATCCGAGGCCGTAGACGGGATGCGCTACTTCGCGAACACTGGAGGGCGCCTCCCGCGCGTCACCCTGCAACGGCTGCGAGCGATCTTCCCGGCTGCGGCGCCGTACCTGATGTACGGCCTCACAGAGGCGTTCCGCTCCACCTACCTCGATCCGCGGGAGGTCGACCGGCGGCCAGATTCGATCGGCAAGGCCATCCCGAACGCCGAGATCCTCGTAGTCCGGGAGGACGGCGGCCTGTGTGGTCCGGGTGAGCCGGGTGAGCTGGTACACCGAGGTCCGCTCGTTACGTTGGGCTATTGGAACGACGCGCAGCGGACGGCCGAGCGGTTCCGGCCGCCGCCGAACCGTCCAGTCGAGCTGTGTACGCCTGAACTGGCAGTCTGGTCCGGCGACGTCGTCGTCCGCGACGAGGAAGGCTTCCTGTACTTCGTCGGACGGCGCGACGACATGATCAAGACATCGGGGTATCGGGTCAGCCCCCAAGAGATCGAGGAAGTGGCCTACGAGACCGGACTGGTCCACGACGCCGTAGCAATCGGCATCGAGGACGAGGCGCTCGGCCACCGGGTCGTCCTCGTCGTAACCCCCCGCGATCCCGCCGGCTTCGATCCGGCCGCGGTGACCGCGCGCTTGCGACAGGAACTGCCCGGCTACATGGTTCCCGCCGAGGTCATGGTCCGAAGCGCCCTTCCCCAATCGCCGAACGGCAAGTTCGACCGGGCGGTCCTTCGCCACGAGCTCGCCGCCGCCCGCCCTCAGGAGCCCGCATGACCGCAGTCGCCCACGCGCGCCCCACGATCTGCCCGTTCGCAATCGCCAACGGCATGCTCGACATCGGCCGCCGCCCTCGGTCGGGTTGCTCGCTGACCGCGCCGGTGCCACCCACGGCAAGGAGTCGCGCGGCCACACCTGCCTCGTCGATGGCGGCCTCCGCCACCAGTTCGCTGCCATGGGGAACTTCGGACAGGTCATCCGCAAGACGAACTGCCCGGTCGCCGTCACGAACCGCATGGGCGTCCCGGGTGCTGAGACCGGCGACCTTGTGGCGGTCGTTCAGGCCGGCGCCTGCCGGATGACGCCAGTCCTACAGCGTTCCTCGGCCATCCGACACCAGAGGGAGCTGTTGATGTAGATCGCAGGCCGCCGGGCCTGTACGACCGATGAGGAGATTCTATATGGCTCGCTCGCAAGAGATCTCGCAAGCGATTTTCGAGGACGTCAAGGCCGTTGTGGTGGTCACGCTGGACATCGAGGACCAGGCCGATGACCTCGGGCCGAAAACGGGACTATACGGCAATCTTCCTGAGCTCGATTCGCTCACCGTCGTCAAGCTCATCGTGGCCTTGCAGAAACGGTTCGGGATCGTAATCGAGATCGACGAGATCGTCGGTGACATCTTCGACACACTCGGGCGGCTCGCGGCCTTCGTGGAGTCCAAAGTGGACTTGGAGCCACACGGCGGAGTCAAGTGCTAGAGATGCGCGACGGCATGACGGCCGCCGACCCGGTCCCGCGCCCGGCGCGCGTCGCCGGGGCGGACGAGGCCCGCAGCGCCGCCTTGCATACCGCTCGCCGGTAGGTCGCCGGTTATACCGGCGTGGTCCAAGGCGTCGGCCGCGGACAGCATGGAGTCGGCGGCGTCACACCACTTGGCCGGTTCGTAGCAGCACTTGTCGTGGAATGCATGAGCCGCCGGCCCTGTCCAGGCTCTCGTATCGATCGCTTTGAGGCCCTCGGACGCGTGGCCGGCTCGGTCGGCTCGGGCACCGCAGCACCCGGACGTTGTCTTCGATGGCCTCAGGTTTGCCTGGCACCAACTCGGTTGGATCCTGGGTTTGTCCAAGTTCAGCCGTCGTTGTCTGCTCCCTCGCCGGGGCCAGTCGTCAACGAGCGGGTGGCTGCGTCATGGACGGCGCGGTATGCCTGCGTAGCGCGGGAGAGTGTGTCCGAGATGGCGCCGGCGTCGTCGGTGAGGGTGTCGAAGCCGTCACTCCAGCGCACGCAGAAATCCATCAACGCGTCGTGCACGCCAGTCCGTGAATTCGCAACTGCTTCAGCTCGTGCCGTCGAGCGTCACGGTCGCGGCTACCGCTGGGCCCGATATAGCCGGTAGGTGCCGGGTCCCACGTGGGCCAATTCGAGGAACTCCGGAGGCGGATCGTCCCCCAGGTCGTGGACGATGAGTTCTCCGTCCTCCGACTCGATCGACACCTCGGCGACGTCGTCCCAGCCGTCGAACTCGGCCGAGTCGGGTGCGGCGTCGAGCAGCTGCACGGTCACTGTGACCCAACCGTTAGCGATGCCGTCGAGGACGATCGCCCCGTTGAAATCCGCCCCCACGAGACCGTTGGCATAGGCAAGGTCCACGCTGGGTATCGAGCCGGTCTAGTCCGTAACGACGAAGCTCGCGTCACTCATTTGCAGATCAGCGGTTGCCGTCCTCACCGGCTGTTCATGTATCCCTCCTGGTCCGGCTACACGATGGTGACCCAGAACGGGTCGTTGTCGACCACTCGATTTTCGTTGTAGAAGTCCTTCAAGGCGAGGCCGCCCTTCTGGTTCTGCTCTGAGTCGATCGCTTTGCTGGCGTACGGGCCGCCGGACGCCGCGCCTTCCCAGTCGACTTGAAAGGCGCCCTTTCGGCTGGAGTGGTCGCGGGGGAGACACGCGCGCGGGCCGAAGCGTTCCCGGTGCAGGCGCGATCAGGTCCGGCGGTCGTACCAAGTTGGCGGGGCCTGGCCGGTTACCACCGAGGGTTCGTCGGGCGTCGGCCGCGGCAGCTGCGCCAGGGGTGCGGCGTCGGTGTCGATGACCGGCGCCCACTGGGGCGCCGGCATGGCGGCGTCGCGGTCGGCCCAAGGCCGGGCGGACTTGGGCAGCGGCCGAAGTGTCCAGGTGTCGTTCATGATCACGACGGTCGCACACCCGGCCGCTGACGTTCGGGCGTTTCGCGCGGGCTGGGTCGTCCGCCGCAGGCCGGAGACGGTCACGGTGCGGCGGGGTCAGGGTCGATGGTGGTCAGCAGGAGCGCGGTGAGGCGGATCGGCTGCTCGAGCACGGTGCTGGCGCGCTCGGTCGCGGCGGCGGCGAGGGACATCACCCGTGGTGGACCAGGCGCCGGGGTCCTGGCCATGGTCACACTGGGACGATGGATCAGACGTCGATCACTGCTGCCGGTGCGATCGACACGTTCCTGATACTGCTGATCGGTATTGGGCCGAAGATCGCGCTGGTCCCGTTCGTGGAAATCACGGCTTCCCTTGACGCGGACGCCAAGCGGCGCGTGCTGCGCAAGATGCTGACCACAGCGGCCGTGGTGGCCGTGGTACTCATGGTGCTGGGTGAGCTGTTGCGCGTGTTGCTGCACTTCACGATCGGATCCTTGTCGATCGCCGGTGGCGTGATCTTGCTCGTGCTGGCGGTGTGGATGGTGCTCTCGCCGCCTCAAAGCGGCAGCGCCCGCACTGCCGGGAAAGACCCGATGCAGCTTGCGGTGTTCCCGCTGGCAGTGCCTTACCTGCTCAACCCGGTGGGCATCGTCGGCCTGATGACGATCTCTGCGGAGACGAGTTCGGTCAGTGTTTTCGCCGTCGAGTTCGGCATCCTGGTCTTCGTCCTGCTACTGGATGTGCTGGTGTTCCGGTGGGCGAACCGAGTGAGCGAGAAGCTAGACGAGAACCGCATGCTGGTTACGGAGAAGGTCTTCGGGTTCCTCATCGCGGCGATCGCCGTGCAGCTGGTTCTCGATGGCCTGGCCTCGGTCGGTGTCATCGGGCCGGTCCCGCATTAGGCCGGTGGGCGTGACGTGCTCGCTGATCTGTCCCGCAACGATGGCGCCAACGGGAACGACGGCCCGATTCGGCGTAGCTCCCCGCCCTCATCACGTCGTGCCAGCACGACCTCGACCGGTGCCGTCGGGCCAGCGGACGAACGTGACCGGCCGGCCGCGCAGGTGCGGGAGCAGGACCGGTGCGATGGTCGAGTAGTAGTGCACGATTATCTGGACTAAGACGAAACGTCTTTGACTACTGGGATGCGCAGTTTCGTCAAGCTGGTGTGCTGTATGCCGAGGTCTAAGCGTGACTCGCGAGGGTGTTGGTCTCAAGCCAGGGGACGATCGCTGCAACGAACCCGTCGGGGTCGGTCATGGGGCGGCCGTTCATGGTGGCGACCAGGTGGCCGACGCCGAACAGGGCGTCCCAAGTACGTGCGCGGCGATAGGTCGCGGCGGGAACGGCGCGGCGGACCTTGTCCCAGCCGTGCCAGGCCATCAGGGCGGCGTCGATGGCGGGGTCGGCGGGCATGGCCATGTCCCAGTCGAGGATGCCGAGAAGCTTGCCGTCCGCCGACCAGTGCACGTTGGACCCGCCGAGATCGCCGTGCACCAACGCATCGGGCAGGGGCTCCAGGGCGAGGGCGGCGTCCAGACGCCGCCGTCCCTCGGACTGCCAGCGGGCCGGTAGGCGGGGCAGGATCTCCTCGGCGATGACCGTCGACCACGACGGACCCAGCGCCCGGCCATCCAGGGCCGCCAGCAGCGAATCACTGAGTGGCACGGAGTGCACAGCCGCCAACGCGTCGGCCACCTGCGACGGATCGCCAACTCCCTGAGGCAAGGCAACACCGCCAATCCACGACACAGCAACGGCGGCCCGATCGCCGAACATGGTCACGGGCGTAAGCGGCTCCGGCACCTGGAACGGCAGGTCAGCGGAAGCCAGCTGCCGCAATACCTCCACCCGGCGGGGCATCGACGCGGCGGCCAGCGGCCGCTTGCTGACTCGGACGGCGGCGATGCCCGGGATCAGCAGCACGTGGTGGATATTGCCGTCGATTGCGGTGAAGGCGTTGTCCAGCCGTACGCCGGGCAGCAGCGCGGAGGCGATCGCCAGTAAGTCCGGAGCAGCCTTGGGCATGGCCAAAACCTAGCGCATCGCTGACGCCGTGTAGCGGGTCCTCGGTCGATGGTTCGCGCATCGCGACCGCGGACTTCGTCATTTCGGCGAGGACAAGGGTTCTCACGATGGGGCTACGGGTCAATGATGACCGGCAGGCCGAGGTTGACAGGCCCGGCCAGCTGGCGTTCGCGGGCTCGGTCGAGGCCGACCAGCTTGCGGGCTGCTTCATTCAGGCTGGTCTGCAGGCCGGCGACTTCTCCGAACCATCCGTTGTTGTTGGCTTCGTCGATGCGTTCGCGGAGGTTGGCGATGATCTCCACGAGCCGCGATCGTGCGCGTGGGTCGAGGCGCAGGCTGGGGCAGCGGATGCAGGCGTGTTCGTGTTTGCAGGGGGTGCCCGGCTCCCCGGGCTGGCGGATGCGTACGGGCTTGGGCCGAAGGGGCAGGCCCTCGTCCACCGCGGCGGCCTCGGCTTCCGCGAGTGCCCGGTAGAGCGAGGCGACCGACGGCGACTTGCCCGCGTTCGTCCCGGCCTTGATGGTGAGCTTCTTCGCGATGTCGGGGGCGGGGACGCCCTTGTCCTTCAGCGCCCCGGCCTCACGCCGAGGAGCCCGCCTGGCAGTTGTCACACGCGCTCCACGTACGCCGCCGCGACGACGCTGTTAACGCTCGGTTTGAGCTGGGGTACCGCGAACGCCGCGACGAACGAGACCGACCAGGTCGCCCAGGCGGCGGTGCCGGCGGCCACCGCTCTGGCTGCCTGCGTGGGCCCCGGCTCGCCGGACGGGGGAGCGTTGGCCTGCTTCAACCCGACTGGGGAGCACCTGCTCAACTGCGACCTTCTCGCCGACGGCCACCACCCGGAGGCCTACTACTACCGGTCGACCTCGCCCAATACGCTGCGTCACATCAGTGACGCGCCCGAGGCCGGTAATTGCGTCGACCACGACCTGGCCGACATTCCCGAATCCGGCTGGATCTATGTCCAGTCGTGCAACTACGAGGGCGACACGGAACTCAGCTGCAGCAACTTCGTGTACGTATACGCCGAGGGCTGAGCACTCACATCGAGGCGAGGTCTGAACCACCAAGAGAACCTCGCACCACGCCGGCCCAACAAGAAACTCCGCAAACTCACCACATGAGACACGCTCTAAGCCTGGCACCGGAAGAAGATCGCCGACCCCGTCGCCTGCGGCAAGGGCAGTCACGGTGGCGCCGGAGGAGACGGCGGTTTCGGTGGTGTCATGAGCTTGTCGTAGATGCGGGTGAGGTGCTGTTCGATGGTGCGGGGGCTGAGGAACAGCCGTTCGGCGATGTCGGGGTTGGTGTGGCCGGTCTGGGCGAGGTGGGCGATCTGGGCTTCTTGGGCGGTGAGGTCACTGCTGGTCTCGGTGGCGTGGGTGCGGATGGTTTCGCCGGTGGCGTGGAGTTCGCGGGCGGCGCGTTCGGCGAAGCCGGCCATGCCCATCGTCGAGTACAGGTCGTGCGCGGTGCGCAGCTGGTTGCGGGCGTCGCCACGGCGACGTTCGCGGTGCAGCCATTCGCCGTAGAGGAGGTGCGCGCGGGCCAGGTCGGGTCGGATGCGGGTGGGGGCGAGGTAGTCGATGGCGTCGCGGTAGGCGGCCTCGGCGGCCGGGCCCTCGGCCAGCAGGGCGCGTGTGCGGGCCTCCACGCCGAGCGCCCAGTCGGTGCCGGTGGCCCGCAGCAGCGGCGAGAGCCAGGCCCAGATGTCGGTGGCGAGCTCCCGCGCCCCGGCTCGGGCGGCCGCCTCAATCACCTCGGCCGCGCCCCACTGGGACACGAACCGCTGGCCCGGGTAGTCGTAGTCCATGAGCTGCCGGCCTGCCCTCAGGGCGTCCTCGTAGCGGCCGAGCCCGTTGTAGAGCACCACGCTCGCCCACGCGGCCGCAGTCAGCGCGACGCCCTCGCCCCGCTCGACCGCGCCCGTGACGGCTGACTCGCTCAGGGTGTGGAACTCGGCCTCCCGCCCCTGCCAGGCCCTGAGCAGCAGGCCACCGTAAGGGGCGATCTGTGTCCCTGTCGCCTCTGCGACCGCCTCGCATTCCTTGAGTAACGGCTCGGCCTCGGTCAGCTCGCCGGCAAACACGCGTCCGCACATGTGCGATTGCAGGGCGAGCGGGAGCCCGGCGAGCGTGCCGGTATCGCGGGCGATCTGGACGTGCCGGCCAGCGATCACGTCGAACGTCTCGTCGTCCCACAGGTTTTGGGCGGCGAAAAGGGCCAGCCATGTCCAGCGAAGCACCTCCTCAGGGGCGAGATCTGGGCTGCGGAACGCGGCCAGCGCCCGCTGCAACGGCACCACTGAGGCCGCGTATCCCTCCACAAGCTGCACGGCGAGGCCGTCGAGCAGCCGGTCAAGCGGGTGTGGCGGCTCCGGCGCCGGAGGCGCGCCGTGCGCAGCCTTCGCCGCCTCCCGAATTCCCTCGCCGCTGCCGGCAAAAACTGCCGCTTCCAGTGCATCGAGGTAGGTTTCGCGGGCCAGTCTCACATCGAGCGGCGCGAGCCGGGCGGCCGCTCTCAGCAGCAGCGGCGGAGCGTCGCGGCCGTGACTGAGTGCCAACGTGTTCTGGGCGCGCAGCAGTTCGCACCGGGCGCTGCGGAATTCGTCGGGCGGGCCCGCCTCGGCGATGGCCAGCAGGTCCTTCGCGGCGTCGAGCGCGCCGGCCTGGTGCTTGGCTCGTGCGGTGGCCAGGGCGCGTTCGGCGCGCAGGGCCGGGTCGAGGGTCAGTTCGGTGGCCCGTTGCAGGAATGCGGCGGCCGCGGCCACCCCGCCGCGCGCCTGCGCCCGCCCGGCCGAGCGGGCCAGCTCGGCCGCGACGTCCTCGTCCAGCCCCGCCGTCGCCAGGGCGCGGTGCCACGCCCGGCGATCCGGGTCCCGCTCCGGGTCGGCGACCGCGCCCAGCGCGGCGTGCACGCGGCGCCGATCCTGCGGGGAGGCGGCGCGGTAGAAGGCCGAGCGCACCAGCGGATGCCGGAACCGAACCCGCGGACCGAAGGTGACCAGGCCCGTTGCCTCCGCCGGTGCCGCCGCCGTGATCCCTATGCCGAGCCGCTCGGCCGCGCGCCACACCAGCACCGGCTCACCACTCTGCTCCGCCACCGCGACCAGCAGCAGCAACCGGGTCTCGCCAGGCAACGGCGCCAACCGACGCTGAAAACTCTCCTCGATCCGGCTCGGCAACCCCACGGTGCTCGGCAGCCCGAACCCACCCGCCAGCTCGGCCCGGCTCAGCCCGCGCGGGAGCTCCAACAGCGCCAACGGATTCCCCCGCGTCTCGGCCAGGACCCGGTCCCGCACCTGCGGGTCCAGCGGTCCCCGCAGCGCCGAGCTCAGCAACTCCCGCGCGTCCTCGGCGGGAAGACCACCGATCGCCAGGTCCAGAAGCCCCGCGAGCTCCCCGGTTTCCTGCGGCTCTCGCAGGGCGAAGACCATGCCCACCGATTCGGCCGACAGCCGCCGCGCCACGAACGCCAGCGCCTGCACCGACACCTGATCCAGCCACTGCACGTCGTCCACCAGACACACCAGCGGGCGCTCACGGGCGGCCTCGGCCAGCAGGCTCAGCACGGCCAACCCGACCAGGAACCGATCCGGCGGGCTCGCGCTGGTGCCCAGCCCCAGAACCGTTTCCAGCGCGACCCGCTGCGGGTCCGGCAACCACGCCAGCCGATCCAGCATCGGCGCGCACACCTGGTGCAGGCCCGCGAAGGCCAGCGCCGTCTCCGACTCGATTCCGGCCGCGCGCACCACCCGACACCCCCGGGCGACCTCGGCGACGTACTCCAGCAAGGCCGTCTTGCCCACGCCGGGCTCGCCACGCACCACCAGGACCCGGCTCTGACCCGCCCGCACGTCGTCGACCAGCCGGTCGAGCTCAACCCGCTCACTGTGTCGGTTTCGCAGCATCTCGCACCACCGCCACCAGCTCCTCCGCCACCACGCCGGCCTGAGCAGACAGACCCCAGGGCGACCTCAGTGGGCCCTTGAATATAACTCCGCCCTCGTGTCCCACAGTGTGCTTTCGTGCGTTATCCGGCTACATCTCCGCGCGCAGTCGCAGGGCTCACCACTCGCGCCAGCTCTGCTCCGCCGGGTCGGGGCGCGGGCCGCGGGGGGTGATGAACTGCAGCAGGCAGGGGGAGCAGGGGACGCCGACGTCGCCGTCGACGAGTTCGATGCTGTCGTGGGGCAGTTCGGTGCCGCAGCGGGCGGTCATCGTGTTGCCGGGGTTGGCGAGTGCGGGGGAGGGCACGTGGTGCACCTCGCGGTCGGTCTCGCCGCAGACGCGGCCGGTGGGCAGTGGTACGCCGCGGCGGAGCCGGACGGCGACGACGCCGGAGGTGCGGTGCCGACCGTGGGGTGGTGTGTCGAAGGCGGGAGCGGTCATGACGTGGGTCCTCACTCGAATGCGTGATGGGCAGGGTCAGGCCGCGCGTCCCGGTGTAACTTGGTGGGCCGCGCGGGAGTTACGTCTTGTGCGAAATGGGGCGGGGCCACACTCTGTCTCTCCAGCCACGGGGTCGACTCGCCCGCTATGAACAGACTGGACGTCGACGGCCTGATCCGATCCCGACCGTAGCCACGGGGAGCCGACGTCCCGCCCCTGGCCCACCACGCCTCGGCGCAGACCACAGCCCGATTCTTCCGCGCCGGCGCCGCCGAAGAAGCCAAGGTTGTCAACAGCTTCTTCGCGCAGCAATGGCCTCAGGAGTCCCCAGGTCACCGAGTGTGCACACGGCTCTCTGCGGTCGCGTCAGCCGACTCATAGTGAGTCGATCTGTCCATCAGGGCCCGGGGCTTTCAAGGCTGCAGCACGACGGTATGCAAATTCTGAGCCGATTTCGTCCTCATTGTTCAACGCCCTTGCACATGATAGATCGCTCTGACTTCCAGCAATGCACAACTCCGATTGAAGGGCGACTGTGCCGTAGTATGGACCATTGTCGCCAGGGTTATCACACTTTGGAGGAATTCCGGGCGGACAGTCCCGCCGGTCGGGATGGTGAAAACCGGCACAGTGCGTCATTTCATGCACCAGGGTCTGCGCTTGCTCGCGTGCTATCAAACTGAAGAAGTTTCCGCGGTTTAATTCAACCGCGCTTGCGCCAGGAAACGGCACGGACGCATTGGCGCCAGCAGGCGCACCGAGGGTATGGTTGATCGACCTTCGAAACGCTTCATCAATTCTTACCTTATCAGTGGCGCCCAACGTATTACAGACCTGCAGGCGCGCATAAGCGACCCCCCATCGCTCCAGTACCGTTACTCTTTCTCCATCGGTGAATCCACCCTCAAAGGTGTAATTCGAGTACATGCCGAGAATATTGGCAAAGATGTCCTGCCACGTGACTACACCTACGCTGAACAGGTTAATCCCGACAATCACGCCCGCATCATGGTCGGCCTGTTCAAATGTTGGAAACCCGGCGCTGAATCCATTTGCGATAGCGTAGTCGTTCGCCCCCCTCATCATTGCAGGAATGTCCATCACATCTTGGGCACCAATGATTGAAATCGGAACATCGCGCCATTGCGTCGTCTCCGGTCGCAGAATAAGAACTCCAAGAACTACTCCCGAACCGTGATCAGTCTGCTCGAATGTAGGAATTGCGCCTACAAATCCGTTAGCGTAAGACCATTGATTAATTGCACGACATACGGCTGAAACATTCTCTATGGCGTAAACCCCACTATCGAAGCCCGCCAGCGAGTCGCGATACACATCGCGCCACTCCGCCGAGTTATTTGTAATTAGAAACGTACCATACACGACACCGAACCCGTAGTCGGCTTCGTGAAAATTCGAGAACCCGCCGATGACGCCATGGGCGTTAGCCTACCGTCCAGCGTTTCGGAACCTCGCCCGTTCCCAGCTCGAGTAGGAGGACCTGCGGCTGCCCATCCACGGTGCGGCCGGAGTCGACGGCGAACTGCCGCCCGAGCCAGTCGTAGCCGAACGGGCAGACGCGAGTCGCATACTCGGAGAACGCCTCCGCGATCAGCGTCAACGCCTGCGTGCCAGACGTGTGGTCGTGGACCCGGTACAGTCCGCCTCCGAAGGTCGCTCCGGCGAACTCCGAAGCGAAGTCGAGGTAGCCCTCGACGCCGACGAGCCGTTCGTGCTGCCACGTCGAGCCAGCCGGAACCGCGTCCCGGAGCGGGGCGTACTCGGCGCGGAAACGTTGGAACATCCGAAGTCCTCTCAACAGATCATCACTGATATCACGCATGTGCCTGGCTTGAGGCCTCGGAGCTGCCACATGATCTGCGACCCGAGACTCCGGTTTACCGACAGGTCCAGCGGATTCATGTTCACGACGTTAATCCATCACTCGAGCGAAGGTGATCCAGGCGGAACGCGGACGGCCCGCCGGGTGTCCGGCGGGCCGTCGCGTCGTGCTGCTGTCGAGGTGTTGGTGCTGACTCGTCAGTTGGTGTCGGGGCCGGGGAGGTAGGCGCCGGGCACCTGGTTGGGTGGGTAGATCTTCGTGTCGCCCGGGTAGGGCGTCTTCCATTGGTGGGCCTGGTACCAGGTGTAGCGGTTCATCTGCTCGGGGTTCGAGTAGTCCGGGATCGCGCCGTTGCCGGTGGTGTGCTGGCCGGCGAGCCAGGTCTGCCACGCGGCGGCGGTGGCCTGCATGTCCGCCGGTACCGCGACTTTCTGCGCCTCGGCCTTGTTCAGCGCGGCCGCCGCAGCGCCCGTCTGGCCCAGGGTGTCGAGACCGCACGACGGCGCGGTGGCGATGCCCTCGGTGAGCGGAACCTGGTTCCGCACCGTGGTGAACGGCGTGTAGTCGGGCTTGTTGGTGAACGCGTCGACCATCGGTGTGGCCGCCGCGAGCTTCTCGTTGAGCGGCTGCGCTCCGAGCATCTGCTCGATGGTGCGGACCATGCTGATCTGCGAGTAGTAGGTACTCACGGTCTTGCCGTGCACCGCGTACGGGCTGATGACCTGGACCGGGGCGCGGTGTCCGTCGACGTGGTCGGCACCGTCCTGGCTGTCGTCGTCGACGACGAAGATGGCCGAGTCCTTCCAGTACTGGCTGTGCGAGATCGTGTCGACGATCTGGCCGATGGCGAGGTCGCCGTCGGCCACGCCCGACTCCGAAGTGGTCGGCCCGCCGGTGTGGTCGCTGGACAGCCACACCATGTTCAAGTTGGCCGGACCGTTCTTCTCGAAGTCCTGCTTCCACAGCTGGGCGCGGTAGACGTCCGGGATCGACAGGTCGAACGGCGGGGACTGCGGGTCGGCGATCGCGTTCAACGACGGGATCGCCGAGCCGTAGGTACCCTTCAGCGCGGGCGCGGTCAGCTGGCCGGCATCGCCGCCGTTCTGGACGCTCGTGGCCGCGCAGTAGTACTGCTGCCAGCTGCCGGAGGGCCTGCCCTCCATGTACTCGAACTCGCCGTAGTTCCTGGCCGTCTTGCCGGCGGCCTCGACCCCGGTCCACAGGAAACCGGCACGCTGGTGACCGAGGACGTCCTCTTCGGTGTCGTAGCTGCGCTGGTATTCACCGGCCGAGGATTCGGTGTACTCGGGGTTGTCACCCTCCATGAGCCAGTTGTGGCCCTCGGCGGAGTTCGTCGCGGGGTCGTAGGTGTTGTCGTAGAGGCCGAACTGCGTGGCCAGCGCGTGCTGGTTCGGCGTGGTCTGCGCGCCGAACTGCGTCAGGGTCGGATCACCGTTGCCCTGTTTCATGTCGCCGAGGATCTGGTCGTAGGTGCGGTTCTCGTTGATGATCAGGAAGACGTGCTTGATCGTCGAGGGATCGCCGATCCGGGCCGGCACCGGCACGGCCGCCGCTTTGCCGCCGTTGGACTGCTGGACGTCGTTCTTGCCCCAGCCGTTCTGGGCGAACACCGTGTCGGTGTACTTGCCGGCGATGTCCTTGTCGCTCGGCATGGTGAAACGGGTCAGCGACGCGGTGGTGCTGTGCGTGTCGTGGCCGGTCACCGGGACGGTGCCCTGTCCCTTGGACGTCGTGATGCCCGGGCCCCGCGCGTCGATACCGCGAGTGTTGGTGACCACGACCTGGCCGCCGACCGTCGCCACGTCCGACGGGTAGTAGTCCGTCGGCAGCAGGCCGATGTAGCTCACCGGCTGCTTCGGTGCGCCGTCATAGCGGTAGACCGCGACGGCGTTCGCCCGGCCGAGGGTCACCAGCAGGTGCCCGTCGGCGGTCAGCGCCATGCCGGTGGGCTCGTAGCCGACATCGGACGACGGCCACGGCTTGGTGTCGATCGTCTGCACGACCTGGTTCTTGGTGGCGTCGACGACCGAGAGGGTGTCGCTGCTGGTGTTGGCGACGAACAGCGCGTTGTTCTTGACGTACATCGCGGTGGGGTGCAGCCCGACCGCGATCGATCCGACCGCCGCTCCCGGGGTCGCGGTGTTGATGACGCTGACGGTGCCGGTCGTCGAGGCGCCGGTGGATCCGTTGGCGGGCACCTGGGTGCCGTACGAGTCCATCGTCGTGTCGCCGGCCTGGGCCTGGCGGCCACCCTCGTTGCTCACATAGAGCGTGTTGCCGACGAAGGCGAGCTCGCGGGGCGCGATGCCGACGTTCCAGGTCCGCTCGACCGCGCCGGTGGCGGGGTTGAGCGCCGCGACCGTGTTCTGCCCGTTGAACGCGGCGTACAGGGTCGAGCCGTCAGGCGAGTACTTGAGCTGGCCGACGAGTGCGGAGTTGGCCACCGTACTGCGGTCGTTACCCGAAAGGTGGGTGCCCGACGTCGGGATCGGGAAGCGGGTCGGCGTGCCGAAGGTGCCGTCGGCGTTCACCGGGAATCGGGTGATGGCGTCCTGCTCGGGCAGCCAGAGGAACTTGCCATCCGGCGAGTAGGTCGGCCCCTCTTGCCCGACGGTGCCGTCGGACAGCTTCTGGTTGACCCCGGACGCGGTGCCCACCGTCCAGATCAGCTTGTAGCTCTTCAGGTCGAAGACCTGCAGAGCCACCGACTTGTCGGTGCTGGTCGCCGCGAGGAACCGCCCATCGGGGCTGACCGTCGAGCCCATGAACTTGCCGAACTGGGTCATCAACCGGGCGCCGATCGGGTTGATGAGCTGGTCGTCGGCGACCTGCAGCCCGTTGCGGTACTGCGTACCGACCTGGTTGTCGCCCAGTGGCACTGTGGTGGCTGCGGCCACTCCCGTGCCGATCGTGAGAACACCGGCCAGACCGGCCACCACGATGCGGAACCGTTGGCCGTTCCGGCGCGAGAGCCCCAACCGGACTCCCGAGCCTTGCCTGCGTTGTCTCGTAACTTGCATACCTATCCCTTTCTACCGGGGCCGGCAGATCGTCCGGAGCGCCGAAATGGCACATTCCGAACTCCCACAGAGGGTCGGGCGCACCACCCGTTGTGACACAGACCGCGGAAGCTGCAGATCACCTGAACTTCGCGACCGGGGCCTCCAGGTCGCTGCGATCGGCCACGCAGCGCGAACAGCACCCGTCCCGGCGTCGTCTGACCGGTCTCGTCCGGCGCGACCAGATCAGGTACTTGGCATTCCTCGACATCGAGGTTCAGCCTGGCACCGGCGACGACCTCGTCGAAACGATTGTTGATCTCCGCGCATTACGAGCGGATTTATGCATTTGGACCCTCTAATGTGATCAGCGGCTTGAAGAAACCTAACTTCACTCCATGCATGGACAGGGCGTACCCGGTGAACCTTGGGTAACGTACGAATGACATCGAATGAACCAATTTCGCGTGTTCATCGGACTGCTGGCAGAAATTGATCACGATGCTGCTCGCGTGGCTCGAATGGTAAGAAAAACAATCGAAATTGCCAAAGAATTTGTAAAGTCCTGATCAGGTGATCATAATCAGTCAGGGTTCGTAGGCGGGTCTAGTGTCCGAAATGGTGCGATAATCCGGTTATCGGTGACGCGGCAGGACAGCGTCCGTCTACGACTTTTTCGGCCAGCTAACAATTTGCCCATACCTTACCTGTTTAACTTCTAGATTACCTGTTTAACTCATCGCTTTGCTGTTTCGGCGATTGGTCGCCGGTGGCTTCAGGCCCGCCGGACAGCGATCGCGAAACTGACCTCCTTGACCACCTGCAACGTGTTCGGCTTGCCATCGCCACAGCAGGCCATGCTGGCCGGAATGAAGGCGTTCAAGGTGTCGTGCGGCGCGATGCTGGCCGTGCTGCTGCTGACGGCCGGCTTCACCGCGTCGCCTGCCTCGGCTCCGTCGCCGACCGCAAGTCGACCGCAGGGCTGACCTCTCCCGCTGTTGCCCAGCAGCAGTCCGCACCAGGCTGGGAAACACCCACCCCGCCCCCGCCTACGCGATCGAAGACTTCGCCGACCACGGTGGAGTACCCGCTGATCGATGAGCTAGGCCGCGCTGGAACTTCACGTTCCACCATCGACGCCATCGGAACGAGACGCTCCGCGACCGACTGCTGACCGCACGACAAACGCCTTCGGCAAGTGCCTGGAGCCGGAGCGGTGGTCACGGCGGGGTAATATTTCGCCACGGGTCGCTCGAAGGTGGCTCAAGGGACCGGCTTGGTGGCGAGCGACCAGGTGGTGGTCGTCTACCACCCACTATCCATCCGCTTGGACGGTCGGGTACGCGCCGCACGGACGGACGCGGGATAACGCCCAGTGGCGGACAAAGGGGGAGCCGATGAATCCGGCTGCTCCGGTGACAAGCAGACGCATGTCAGCCTTCCTGTTCGGTCCTGGTGATCGGGGCGGCGGTGTCGACGCCGCTGGGGGCGCAGCCGCGTCCTTCGGCCTCTGCGTAGATCAGCAAGCTCAACACGGGCGCGGCGTTCGTGGCAGGCGGTGTCGACAGGTCGGGCGCTACTGCCGCGACGGCGTTGTGGCGCAGCATGGTGGCGGCGTGGTGAGCGCGCTGCCACCGCAGGAGCTTCCGGTCCCCCTGCGGGTTCGCAGCGCGACTGTGGGACGTCATGCAACCAGCATGGCCGACGCCAGTTGACCATCACCACCTACCTGCCGCCATCGTCGCGTCCGATGCTGAGGTCGCGCGCACGCGGGTGTGACGTCAGGCGTCAGTTGGCATCCTCCAGATCGCAGGTGGCTCGTGACCACGCAGAGACAGGGAACCGGCGACACAGGTCTGCAGGGCTTGGGGGGTCAGGGGCTGTGCGGGGCGACCAGGCCGGACTCGTAAGCGAGCACCACGAGCTGCGCGCGGTCACGGGCATGCAGCTTGACCATGGCTCGGTTGACGTGCGTCTTCGCAGTCAGCGGGCTGATCACCATTCGCGCGGCGATCTCGTCGTTGGACAGGCCCGCTGCGACCAGGGCGACTGCCTCGCGCTCGCGGTTGGTCAGGTCTGCCAGCCCCGCTCCGGTGGTGGGCGGCTGGGTGACGTACCGATCGATCAGCTTGCGGGTGATCGACGGCGCAAGCAGCGCGTCACCCCGCGCGGCGACGCGCACGGCGTGCAGGAAGTCTTCCGGCCGGATGTCCTTGACCAGGAACCCGGCCGCACCGGCGCGCAGCGCTTCGAAGACGTATTCGTCCAGGCCGTAGTTGGTCAGGATGACGACGTGCACCGCTGCCAGCGCCGGGTCCGCAGCGATGCGACGGGTCGCTTCGATGCCGTTGACGTCCGGCATCTGGACGTCGACCAGCGCGATATCAGGCAGGTGTTCCTTGGCGAGTGCCACGGCCTCGCGGCCGTCAGCTGCCTCAGCGACCACCTCGATATCGTCCTCGACCTCGAGGAGCGCGCGGAACCCGCTGCGGATGAGTGGTTGGTCGTCGGCCAGCAGGACGCGGATCATGCCGAGTGGTCCACGGGGAGTTCCGCCTGAACGCTAAAGCCGCCTTCGATCCGGGGCTCCGCCCTGAGGTGGCCGCCGAGGGCCGTGACGCGTTCGCGCATCCCGAGCAGGCCGACGCCCGGCACCGGCGCGGTGTCCACAGTGGCCTGACCGTCGTCGTCAACCCTGATGACCAGTGCCCCGGGCCGGTAGTCGATCCGAACCGACGCGGTGGCCGCGGCGGCGTGCCGGGCGACGTTGGTCAGCGACTCCTGGACGATCCGGTAGGCGGTCCGGCCCACCGCGGCCGGCACGTCGTCGCAGTGGCCCTCGATCGTCAGCTGCGCGTCCAGGCCGGCGGTCCGGGCCCGGTGCACCAGTTCGGCGACGTCGTCGAGTCCGTGAGGTGGGTTCGTGGCATCGTCGCGCAGCGCCTCCAGGGTCGCGCGCAGCTCCCGGGCCGCGTCACGGCCGGCGTCCCGGATCGCCAGCAGCGCGTCCGGCACCTCTTCGCCCCGCTTGCGGGCTAGGTGGACGGCGACTTCGGCCTGGATCTTGATGACGGAGATCTGGTGGGTGAGCGAATCGTGCAGCTCCCGCGCGATGTGCAACCGCTCCTCGTCGGCGCGCCGCCGCGCGGTCTCCTCCCGGGTGCGCTCGGCCTCGTTGGCCCGGCACTCCGCCTGACGCAGCGCCTCGCCCGCCGCCCCAGCGGCGATCAGCCAAGCCAACTGCAGGACGTCGCGCGACTGCGTGAACGCCTCGCCCACCGGCCAACCGTGGGGAGAAGCCAGGATCGCGAGCGGAACCGCGGCCAGCATGAGCACCGAAGCCACCACCGCGGCGACGCGATGTCCCGCCCGCACCGCGGTGTACACGGCGAACAGGTAGGCGACAACGGGCACTGCGAAACCGACGACCTGGTATCCCACCGCGCACACCGCAGTCACCGCCAGCACGGCGACCGGGGCCCGGCGTCGCGCGGCTAGTGCCAGCCCGCCGGCCACCAGCAGCACATAGCCCAGCGGGTCGTGACTTGTCGCGGTGGGCTGCTCGGAGAGCCCGGCGACCAGCAGGCTCGCCGCCACACCGGCGGCTATCACCCCGTCGACGATCCATCCCCTGCGCATGCGTGAACCCTAGCCGGATGTTCGCGCGTGCGACTCCCACAAACAGACGGTCAAGGGCCTACCGCGTCCGCAGTACCGTCGCCGGCTTGTGCGGCGTCCGCAGCAGGCGGCTACTGCACCGGCGGCAGCGTGAATTGTCCGCGTTCGCACGACGACCGGCGGTGGGTCCAGCGGACATGATCAGGTGGCGTCCAGTCCCAGGCAGAGAAGGAGCACCTCATGCCCGCCCGCTACGTAGTCGCCGCAGCAGCCGCTCTGCTCGGCATTGTCTTCGCTGCCACACCGGCAGCCGCGCAGGTCTCGCTCCAGTCGGCCGACGTGGGCGCGTACACCCTGACCGCCGCGCGTCTGTGGGCCACCGCGGCCGCGCTGCTCGGGCTAGTCGGAGCGGTCATCGGCGGGCGGGCCCTGGCTCGCTCTCTCCGTCGTATCGGCAGCGGCGGGAAGAGAGCAGCCATCGTGTCCCTGGCGTCAGGACTGACCGCCGTGGTCGTCGGCGCGCTGAACCTGGCCGTCGCCGACGGCGGCCCCGGCACTGGCAACGGCGTGATTGGTGGCGCCGCCGCCCTGGTGCTGGGGCTGCTCGCAATAGTCCTCGGCGGACTGGTGGCGGCTCGTTCCCGCCACACCGCCTGAGAGCCATACATCACTGCATTGATGTACCGCCGCGGCAGTCGACGACCGACAGGTCCAATTCACCGCCGTTCGTGCGGTTGGCCGGCGACCCGCGGCGCTGGCTGCGCATGCGCGAAACTCGCACACAGCGACCGCCGGGTACGGGAGTTGGTCGACGCCATCGGCCAGCCGCAGAACCCCAGTGCCCTACCACCGGTGGCAGCTGTGCACGGCTGAGCTGGTCACCGCCCGGTGGAGCAGCTTCGACGCGCGCGACACCTCCCTGCCACCTCCTGAGATCGCTTCCGGTACGCGACCGTGTCCGACGGCCGCGAGGTGGATATCTACGCCGACGGCGCGTCCAGCGATGGCGTGATGCTCTACCAGTTTCAGCTGGGGCCACGTGCTCGACTTGCTGCCCGACGTTGCGCGGGTGGGGGATACCCGTCACGATTGCGCGACCACGCTGGCGAGGCCTCGTCATCACCGCGCACCGGCGGTGCGCCGCGGCCGGACGCGATCCGCTCTCCCATCCGGCTCACCGCGGAATCAGGCGTCGTCTTACCGGACATGCACGGAGGAACGCGTGCTGCTGGAAATCTTGCACGTGCCCGACTGCCCGAACGTTGCGCTGCTGGAGCAGTGCCTGACCGAAGTTCTGGCTGGCCACGCCGTGCCGACCGAGTGGCCCTATCGGGTGGTCGAGGACGTGGAAATGGCACGTGCTGTCGGGATGACCGGGTCGCCGACCGTGCTGATCGACGGAGTCGACCCCTTCGCTGAACCAGGGCTGGAGCCGAGCGTGTCGTGCCGGGTTGTACCGCGGCGACGACGGCCGGATGCAGGGTGCGCCCTCGGCCGCCGCGTTGCGTCGGGCACTGCGCGCCTAACGCCGGTCGGGTCCGTCAATGCGCTGCCCGGCGCCGTGGACGCGAACAGCTGAGTGGTGGAGTAGATCGCGCAGTCAGCCGGCAATTCGCTGATCTTGACGACGGATTCCCGGTTGCCAGGTGCGGTAGGAAAGATCCATGGAGCAGGTGGAGGTTTGGCGGGGCGACCATGGTGACCCGGTGCCACTGGTCGGACCACTGCCCGGGGTCCGCGACGGTGACACGCTGGCCTACGAATTCCAGCTGCCGCAGCAGTTTGAGCCGTGGCCGGGGCGCACCCGACTGGAGCGCGTGTTCGTCCTCCTGGATCTCGAAGTGGGCATGGCCCAGCCCTGCTGGCAGCGGGTGCGGGACACCCACGGCCGCACCACCGTGGGGGTCGACGGTGACCTGCCCGCACCGGCCACCTGGTACGTCGATCTCCTGCACGTGACGATCGAGCCCGGCGGATCGTGCTGCGCGACCTGTACCTGGACGTCATGGTGCCCGCCGACGGACGCCACCAGAGGCTGCTCGACCTCGACGAGTTCGCCGACGCGATCGACGCCGGCCAGCTCGACCTGGCCACCGCGGTGGACGGAATGCGGCGCTGGCAACGGTTCCAGGATCTGCACCTGCACACCCACCGCTTCCCCCGCGCCGAATGGAGCTACTTCCCGCCCCGCAGGCTGGCCGGACTCGCCGCGCTGCCGATGCCGCTCGGATCGATCGTCGAGGTCACCGGCTGAGTCCAGAGGATGTCCCGTTACCCCTCGTGTGGGCCGAGGTGTGCATTGCGGCCGCTCGACGCGGCACGTCAAGTCGCGAGCCGCCCGGGCCGCAAGGCTTGGTGCTCACGGGTGTGCCCGCTATGGAGGGCGCCGGGTGGTTCGCTCCGATGGTCGTGGGCCATCCGGCTGTTGACATCGGGAAAGTTCGTGTCCGTGATCTGATGCTGACACGGGGTGTTCACGCTGGTGGTTCTTCTCCTGGTCGCGGCCGATGAAGTGCGATGTCCACAGCCCCGGCGACTCGGCCCGGGGACTGCCTTCGGAGGTTCCCCATGCGCGTAGCCGTGCGCTCGGTCACCGCAATTCCTCGCCGCTGTCGCTCTCGCCGGTGGTGGCGTGATCGTGACCGGTGGTGTCGCCGTGGCCGCGACCTGTTCCACGGCCCGTCTGCCGCTGCCTTATTCGAGCTGCACTCCGGGTACGTACAACCCGGACGTCACCCAGTCCAACATCCACAGCACGATCTGCGTGTCCGGCTGGACCGCCACCGTCCGCCCGCCCACGTCGTACACCAACCCTCTGAAGGTGCAGGGCATCGCCGACTACGAGGAAGACCACATGGTGCCACTCGAGCTCGGCGGCGCGCCCCGGGATCCGAAGAACCTGTGGCCCGAGCCCTACTCCGGCACCCAGGCCGCGCACACCAAGGACGGCACCGAAACCAAGTCATCTGGCCCTGGCGGCGTGAATAGCTCCGATGTCGCAGGTCAAGTCGTCGCGGACGCGTCCGCGACGTTCACGGGTAGTTCGTCAGACAAAGATCGACTCGAAACGAAGTTGAAGGTCTTGGTCTGTTCGGGACAGGTCCTTCTGGCGACCGCCCAGCAAGCGATCACGACGGACTGGGTTGCTGCGTATCACAAGTATGTAGGTTCGTGACCAGACTGCTAGCTAGATGCGCCCCCAGCGCCCGCTCCCGTGGGAGCGGGCGTGTCCATTTGGTTTTGTCCGCCGAGATGCGACCGCGTTTCTCCGTGACAACCGATCGCACCCGGTTCGGTGGGGAGGCTTGTGTTCGTGAGGCCTGATCGCGCTCGATCCCCGGCTCGTGCGGCGGGCGCGCTCCACCTTTCCTCGCTCCTTTCCGCCTTTGGCTGCCACGAAGGAGCCAGTCCCGGTTGCCAACTGTTGCGGGATCACCGCGTTGCCGGCCGGTGGACCACCAACGGCAGGTGATTCATCGGGAGAACGTGTTCCAGATCTGCCGTGTGGACCGATCATGGGTAAGGGCAACCGAGTGTCCGGAAATGCCCATGTGCGCGTTCCATCGTCTGCCAGGATGCCGTTCATTGGGGACAGGTTCCGGCCTTCCTTGATCGGTGGACGTCAGCTGCATGATCGCCTTGATCGCGGCGAACAGGTCGAGCATCAGCCGTTGCAGGTCAAGGAGGTTCAGGTGCTGCCGAGTGTGAGTACCTCGTCGGCGGCTTGGGCGATCAGGATGTTCAGGTCGAGGCTGGGGTCGTCGGCCCAGGACCGGCTGGCGCGGTCGAAGGCTGCCATCCCGACCTGCGCTGCAAGTCGTGCTGTCGGTCGTGTGATCCCGCGCGCTGTGAGGGCGTCGGCGAGGGCGTCGGCGAGGCTGGCGGTCTTGGCGTAGGCGCGTTCCCGTAGGGCGGGGGTCACGGCGATCACCTCCGCTCGCTGCTGTGCCACCGCGCGGTTGGCGAGGACGAGCGGGACCGCGGCGGTGAACGCGCGAACCATGACGGGCAGCGGTGCCAGGTCGTCCGGCGCTGCGGCGACGGCGTCGACGAGGATCGCGCGCAACTCCGCTTCACCGTCGAAGAGCACCTCGCGCTTGTCGGCGAAGTGGCGAAAGTAGGTTCGCTCGGTCACCCCGGCCCGCGCGGCGATCTGCGCGGTGGTCGTCTCGTCGTAGCCGCGTTCGCGGTACAGCTCCAGAGCCGCCGCCCGTAGCCGGGCGCGTGCCTGCGATCCATCTCTCGGCATGCCCTGCATTCTACGTAATGTCAGTGACTGCCGCTATCCTGTAGTGTCAGTGACTGCCACTACAGGCGTTCGGAGGAGAACCGATGAGTCCCGTTCCCGCTACCGCAATCCGCTTCCATGAATACGGCGAACCGGCCGACGTCCTGCGCGAGGAGCGTGTCGAGATCGCCGACCCCGGCGCCGGCCGCGTCCGTGTGCGGGTGACCGCGGCCGGGCTCAACCCTGCCGACTGGGAGCTCTGCCGCGGATTCATGCCGGGCAACTTGCCGCGCGGCATCGGCTACGACGTCGCCGGAGTGGTCGACGCCGTGGGTGAGCACGTCGACGACACCGCGATCGGCGAGCTCGTCTTCGGGACGGCGGACTTCCTCACGCAGCCCAGCGCGGGCGCCGCCGACGTCGCGATCCTCGACAGCTGGTATCGCGTGCCCGAGGGCCTCGAACCCGTCGCGGCTGCCGTCTTGCCGATGGCCGCGCAAACCGCCACCTGGACCCTCGATGCGATGGACGTCGCGCCCGGGGCCACACTGCTGGTCAACGGCGCCGGCGCGACGGTCGGGTTCGCCGCCGCCCAGATCGCCCTTCGCCGGGGCGTCCGGGTCATCGCCACCGCCGGCCCCACCTACGCGGCGAAGCTCACCGCCCTGGGTGCTCAGGTCACGTCGTACGGCGCGGGGATGGCCGATCGGGTGCGCGAACTGGCCGGTGGCCCGGTCGACTTCGTATTCGACGCTCCGCCGCCGAATGCGGGATCCATCCCCGAACTCATCGCCATCACCGGGAACCCGCACCGCGTCATGACGATCAGCAACCACGACGAGGCGAGGCGACTCGGTGCGCGGGTCAACCTCGACCACGCCACCGATCCAGTACCAGCCGACACGTTCCTGCCCGACTACGCCGCGCTCGCAGCCGACGGCGCGTTCACTATCCCGATCGCACGCACCTACCCACTTGGTGAGTGGCGGTCCGCTGTCGAACTCAGCATGTCCGGCCACCCCCGCGGCAAGCTCGTCCTGCTCCCCGAACAAAACGCCCTCTAAGGCCGCATACCGGCCGTTCGAGAACGCAGCGTTCGCCAGTCATCAGCGCGATAATCTGTTCCACTTCCGCGTTGCTGTCGGTCGCTCCACGACTGGCAATGTGGTGGCCCTGCAACGAGGAAACGACAGGTGGAGCGCCCGGTGCGAAGCGGATGACGAATGATCTGAAGAGGCGTCAAGTAGCGGCCAGACTTGATCACGAGTAATGCATAGTGCGGTCAAAACTCGGCGACATTGATCATGACAGGCGATCAACATGTGCGTTCAGAATCCACGAACAAGTGCGATCGAAACTCGCGGACATAAGCATCCATTGTTAGCCCACCATGGAGGGAGTCATCGCGCTGGTCGATAGTCGGGCTCGCCCTGCAGGTCACAGGCAGCGGCTGAGGCCCACCGCCCTCGAGCCACTCCCTCACGTGTGAGCCGCTGCTGCCCGCCGGGGCTGGGACGCCCCGGCGGGCTGTAGGTTCTCGCCGAGCGTGACATCTCGCGGGTCGCGACCTTGTCGGTCGGGGGAGTACGTAAGGTCGTGGCGTGCGATCTCATCGACGTTTCGAGAACCCTGCTGCGCTGGCGCACGATGTGGTCGTCGAAAAGTTGGAGCGAGCGCTCGGGAACCGGGTATTTGAGCCCGAGGCGGCGAGTGTGCTGGTCGGAACCGCGTTGAACGACGACGAGCAGTCGTTCGTCGAGCGCTGGTGCGTTGAGGTCGGGACGCGGGCCGTGTCGGGCAGCCCTTTGCTCGGGTTGGCCGGCCTGTGCTTGGGACATGCCGCTCGGCGTTTCGGTTGTCTCAGCGATGAGGCCGTGGCGCTGGCAGCGTCGTTGGCGGCGCGTGCTGAGGCGGACCCGACAGACGTGGACGGGCGGGCAATCGACGGCTTTGATGACGTCCGGGACTTCCTGCACCTTTGGTGACTCGGGCTCCGCGGCGTCTCCGAGGTCGACTTCCTGGCGGCCGTCGATCGGGTGGAGGGCCGACGCCATCATCCGGGTTCGCATACGACATCCGTGCGACATCGCTCGTACGACTACGTCATCAGCCGCGAGACCCTACACGGGCAGCAGTCCCTGAGAACGGTCACCGAAAGTCGTGGGACGTCGCGGCGAGACTCTTCAGGTCCAGCGGGGTGACCTGGTCGGCGACGAGCGACACGGTGCCCTGCCCGACCCTGCGCGATGCAGCGCACGAGCAGCGCCGGGCTGGACAGCCACAGCTGCCGGTGCCGGCGCCAGACCGTTGATCGGACTACGGGGTGGCCTCGGTGGGGATCAGCCGAGTTCGCCGTGCGGGCGGGCGGCGTCCACGAGCCAGACCGCGCCCGGGATGCGGACTCCGGTCGAGGTTTCGTAGGCGGCGAGCCCGGTCCGCAGTTCGTCGCGGATGCTGTCGACAGCGAGTTGGTCTTTTCCTCGGAGATTGAACCGCACCGGTCCCTGGCTGAGGATGAAGTCGGCCGCATCGCTGGCGTCGTGGCCGTAGTCCATGAGTGCCTCGACCGGTCTGATGTTCGCGTCAGTGAACCCTGCCTGGTCGAGTACTGCGCGAATGCGGGCTGGGTCGACCAGGGAGCCCATCCCGCGTGCGGCTGGCGACGGGCTGTGCAGGTGCGGATTCAGCGCGGAGGTGGCGCGCGCGTAGGCACTGTCGGGGCGACCTGCCTGCGGCCCCATGAAGACGAGTCGGCCGCGTGGCCGTAACGCGCGGCGGATGTTGGCGAAGGCGGCGACGGGGTCACTGAAGAACATCACCCCGCCGCGGCTGATCGCGAGGTCGAAGGCACGCTCGGGAAATCCCTGGACCTGGGCGTCGCCCTGCTCGAATTCGACGTTGGCAATTCCCTCTCGCGCGGCGTCGGCCTGAGCGCGGTCGAGCATCGGCGCCGAGAGGTCTACGCCGGTCACGTGTCCGTGGGACGCCCGGCGTGCTGCCTGCAGAGTCACCTGGCCAGTGCCGCAGCCGATGTCGAGGACGCGGTCGTCCTCCCCGATGGCGGCGGTTTGAAAGAACTCGTCGGTGAACGCGGCGACGATCGCGTTGTAGCGGGCTGGGTTCTGGGCCCAGTGGACGCCCTCCCAGCCATTCCACGCGTCGGCGTGCCCGGTGTTGGCGATGTTCTGCATGGAATCCTCCACCGCTAGACCACTCACTAGAGTCTCCATCTAGTGATTTCTACTAGAGTTAAGCTCTAGTCATGAGCGAGGTCAAGGACGGGGGAACGCGAGCCCGCAAGGCTCGGGAGACGCGCATGCGCATGCTGGACGCCGCACGGGATCTGTTCCTCGAGCGCGGCTACGGCGCGACGGCGCTCCAGGAGGTCGCCGACCGGGCCGGGGTCGCGGTGCAGACGATCTACTTCACCTTCGGCACGAAGCGTGTATTGCTCAAGGAGCTGGCCGACGTCGCGATCGCCGGCGACCAGGAGCCCGTCGCGACGATGGACCGTCCGTGGTTCCGCGACGCCCTCGCGGAGGAGACCGCCGCCGATCAGCTGCGCCTGCATGTCCGGGGCACGCGCGGAATCCTGGACCGGGTGGCCCCGATCCTCGAAATGCTGCGCGCCGCCGCGCTCGCCGACCCCCAGATCGCCGCGCTGTGGGGCGGCGAGGCCGACCCCAGGTTCACCGTCCACGCTGCCGCTGCCCGATCGCTGGTGACCAAACCGGGGATCCGCGCCGGTTCGGATGCGGGGTACGTGGCCGATGTTCTCTTCGGGCTGCTCAGCCCCGAGCTGTACTTGGTGTTGGTCCGCGATCGCGGCTGGTCACCAGAGAGCTGGGAGCGCTGGGCTTTCGACACTCTCAGCGGCCAGTTGTGCGCACCGCTGAAGCCAGACTCTTCAGGTCGAGCGGGGTGACCTGGTCAGCGACCAGGGACGCGGTGCCCTGGCCGACCTGGGCGATGCCGCGCACGAGCAGCGCCGGGCTGCTCAGCCACAGCTGCCGGTGCCGGCGCCAAACCGTTGACCGGATTAGGGCCGTCGTGCCGGGCTTCGGTACGTGGTTGGGGTTGAGCCTCCGGCGGTCGTATCCTGCGAACGTTGCAGGGATGAGCCAGGGGTTTCTGTTGCCGCGCGCCATGCGACTACAGCGGCAGGACGCGGGGGAGGGCGGCGGTGGGTAACCACGGGCTACGCCCTAAGGGGCAACTCATGGTGATTGCGGCCGGACGGGCGTGCCGTACACCGTGGTCTGGATTCGACGTGAGGACACGTGTTTGCCGAAGAAGTCGGGCCGGCGGGGGCAGGTGGCGAAGTCAGTGAACGCGCAGGGCAGGTTTGGTGGTGTCGAGAACGTTCTTTTCGCAGCAACAAGAACGATTTCAAGGCAGCGTTGTCACCACCGGCACCGGCCCGGCCCATCGATCGTCCTCGCCGGCGGGATGCCCGGTGATGTCGGTCAGCAATTGCACGTTCGGGGCGCCGGCGGTGAAGTCCAGCGGATCAGGTCGTCGCGCAACGGCGGACGCTTTGCGAGAAGGTCCTTCTTCGTGGCGTGCTGAGAGAAGATCTGCTGCATCGAGCAAATCCGCCGCATTGAGGACACGCTCTGGGTCGGGTTTTCGTTTTCGCGCAAGGGGCCGGTAGCTCACGGTTGTTGATCCGTGAGGTTGAGCGTGGACCAGAACAGGACGGCGACGACGAGCAGGAACGCATCTGCGAGGCCGGAGGTGCCTGCGACGAGCACGACCGCGAGCACCAGGGGGATGAGCACGGCTTCGCGACGCGAAATCGCCAACTGGCCTGATGGAGTCTGCTGGGGGGACACGGGATCTCCTGTGGGCGGGCGGCTGCTGCGGATGGGTGTGGCGGGGGCCACTGCGGCGGCTGGGCTTGGGCATGGTTCGCTGGGTCTGCAGCAGAGGGATCGGCGGCGACGCGGGCTGGTGGTGTCGATGGATCGTTCGTGAGCGAGGACAGGGCCTTGGACGGTGGCGGCCGTCGGCTCAGACCTTCGTGCGGCAGGTCATTCCGGCGTCCGGGAGCACCAAGCCAGACGACGCACGTCCGTCGGGCGGCGCAGGGAGCCACGCGAACGCCACGCGCTTAACCGGTTTCGGCACCCGAGGACGGCGCAGGATGCGCAGCCACCCATAGCGGCCGTCCAGACGGTGCCCGGGTGCTCACTCGCGAGGGCATTCGAGCAACAGCCCTGTTCGTGCTCCTTCGTTGCCGCGAAGCCACTGAACAGGCTCGTGGCGACGCTGTTCATGCACTGCCACAGCCGCATCGGGAACGGCTGGGTAGCGGCGGTCATACGATGCGGCAGCCCGCGCGGTACCAGGCGTGCCGGCTTTCGGACGACGTAGAAGGCGTCCGCCGGTTTGTCTCGCCGCACGCCTTGCAAGTCTGCGCACAGGCACCGCCGAAGCCCCAGGATCGATCTCAGAGTGCGCCTCGCTGTCGACGTCGGCGCACCACGCGCGCGAGACCTCGGCGGGGCGTCCCGACACACTCCTTGGCGGCCGTCACTGGGCGCCGTCGAGGAGCGTGCGCTTATGTGCGAGGTGGACCCGTTCGCGCGGTCGTGCGAGCCGAGCTTGCGGAGAGTGTTGGTGATGTGCGCCTTGGTCGTCTCGGTGGATACGCACAGGGCGCGTGCGATCGCAGAATCGGACAGGCCGTCGGCGACGAGCTTCAACACCTCGCGTTCCCGCGCGCCCAGCTGCTCAGCAACCTCGTCCTGCGGCGCCGCTCTGAGCGGGGCCACACGGTAATGCTGAATACGGTAAAGCCTGTCCGGCTCGGTCGCCTGGGCGACGCGGTCGAGCTTCGCGCGCACGGTCTCACGCGCGGAGGCGGTCACGAGCAGCACAGCGATGTAGTCGTGCCGCCGCGCGGTCGGCAGTGACGAGGATTTCGTTTCAGGCTCTGCAGTCATGGGGATCTCCTGATCTCGGTGGCTTCGCGGCAGTGGGTGGCGGCCCACAGGTCGAGCTGCTCGCGCTCGGGCAGCCGACGCGGTCATGGTCGGCATTTCAGCAGCAAGCGAACGCAGTGGGCGAGGCGGCGCCACTGCGCGCGTTACGGAATCACCTCGGCGTCGCCGGGCCAGACTCGGAGCACCCGATCGGCACGGTCGGCGAGCTCGTCGGTTGCCTGGTGCGCGGCGGGCCAGCCGGGCGGGCCACACAGGGTGTCCACTTGAGGTCGCACAGGTATCGCAGCACGCGCAATGTGTTGTTCGCGTCCGGGAACACACGAGGGCGTCCGACCAGTCGAGGTGCCGTACAGGCCTGGCTCGGCGCCGAGCTGGGTGTGCCGACCCGGACGGTGTCGCGGGTGCTGGCCCGCCACCGGGTTCCGCGGTTGGCCGCACTGGACCCGATCACCGGACTGCTGATCCGCGCCAGCACCACCACGTCGGTGCGGTATGAGCGGGAACGGCCCGGCGAGCTGGTCCACATGGACCTCAAGAAGATCGGCCGCATCCCCGACGACGGCGGCCGGCGAGCCCACGGCCGGGCCCAAGCGGGAAGCCAACCGCGACCGCAGCGTCAAGATCGGGTTCGACGACGTCCACTCCCTGGTCGACGACCACAGCCGGCTGGCCTACTCCGAAATCCTCCCGGACGAGAAAGGCCCAACCTGCGCCGGCCTCCTGGACCGCGCGATCACCTACTTCGCACATCACGGCATCACCCGCATCGAACGGCCGATGACCGGCAACGCCTGGGCCCATCGCTGTTCCCTGCGCGAGATCTGCGCCGAGCACGGCATCCGGCAGAAGTCCATCAAGCCCTATTGCTCCTGGCAGAACGGGAAGGTCGAACTCGACCGCACCCTGCAAACCGATGGGCCTACCGGCAACCCTTCACCAGCAACACCCAACGCGCCGCAGCCCTTGCACCCTGGCTCCAGCACTACAACACTCAACGCCGCCACAGCGCACTCGGCGGACACCCACCCACCAGCCGACTGCCACCAACCTGATGGCCAAATACACCTAGGGCGTGTCTGAGGGACTGTTCCAAGATCGGTGTTTCCGGCCCGACACGCCGGGCTGAGGTCCGGCGGGATGGGCACTGTGAGTGATGACATCGGACCTTGTGAGTCGACGCAAGCGTGACGAGAAGCCGGCGCAGCTGTCGCCGGAGCAGGCCGCTGCGGCGGCGATGGTGGCCGAGGCCAAGGCGCGTGGGCTGGCGTTGACCGGCCCGGACGGGCTGCTGAAGCTGTTCACCAAGAACGTGCTGGAAACGGCATTGAACGAGGAAATGACCGAGCACCTCGGGCACGAGAAGAACCAGGTCGACCCGGACCGGGAATCGACCAATGTGCGAAATGGTAGTCGGCCGAAGACCGTGATCTCGGACGCAGTCGGCGAGGTGCGGGTCGAGGTGCCGCGGGATCGGGAAAGCACGTTCGAGCCGCAGATCGTGAAGAAGCGGCAGCGTCGGCTTGCCGATGTGGACGAGATCGTGTTGTCGTTGTATGCGAAAGGGATGACCACTGGCGAAATAGCCGCGCATTTCGGTGAGATTTATGGGGCGTCGGTGAGCAAGGAGACGATATCGCGGATCACCGACAAAGTGATAGCCGAGATGCAGGAATGGGCCAGCCGCCCGCTCGATGTGATCTACGCGGCGGTGTTCATTGACGCGATCCACGTCAAGGTCCGGGACGGGCAGGTCGCCAACCGCCCGGTCTACGCGGCCATCGGCGTGACCGTGGACGGGCACAAGGACGTGCTGGGCCTGTGGATGGGCGTCGGCGGCGAGGGCGCGAAGTTCTGGATGAGCGTTCTGGTCGACCTGAAGAACCGGGGCGTTCGTGACGTGTTCTTCCTCGTCTGCGACGGTCTCAAAGGCCTCCCGGAGACTGTTGCGAACGTGTGGCCGCAAACCATCGTTCAGACGTGCATCGTTCACCTGATCCGCAATACGTTCCGGTTGGCGGCGCGGCAGAACTGGGACGAGATCAAGAGGGATATTAAACCCATCTACACCGCACCCAATCCTGACGCGGCGCTTGCCGCATTGGACGAACTCGACGAGAAATGGGGTAAAAAGTATGGTGCGATGATTCGACTGTGGCGCAACGCGTGGGAAGAGTTTGTACCGTTCCTGGACTACGATGTTGAAATTCGGCGCATGATCTGCTCGACGAATGCGATCGAATCACTGAACGCCCGCTACCGGCGGGCGATCCGTGCGCGCGGGCATTTCCCCACCGAGCAGGCCGCGATGAAGTGTCTGTATCTTGTGACACGCAGCCTGGACCCGACGGGGACCGGGCGCGCCAGGTGGACAATGCGTTGGAAGCCCGTGATCAACGCGTTCGCCATCACGTTCGGTGACCGCTGGCCGGGAGCCGAAACCTACTGACCGACCCGCCGGAAACACCGATCACGGGATAGACCCGTGTCTGACAAACATCGTCTGTGGCAGCTGGGATGCTGTCGGTCGTGTCGCGGTTTCAGTTGCTGTCAGACGAGCAGTGGGCGTTGATCAAAGACTTGTTGCCGGCGCGGACCGGTAAGCGGGGTCGTCCGTTTTCGGATGCGCGGGCGATGGTGGAGGGGATCGTCTACCGATATCGGTGTGGGATCGCGTGGCGGGACGTGCCCGAGGTGTTTGGTTCGTGGCAGACGATCTGGACCTGGCATCGCCGGATGGCGGGGGACGGCACGTGGGACATGGTGCTGCAGCGGCTGCTCACCGCCGCGGACGCGGCCGGGCAGATCGACTGGGCGGTGTCGGTGGATTCCACGATCGCGCGGGCGCATCAGCACGCCACCAACGTCAGGCGTGTCACGGGGGGCTGGGTCGAATTACACGGATCTGCTCGCCGAGCCGCCTGATCACGCGATCGGCCGCTCCCGCGGAGGCTGGAGCACCAAAGTTCACCACCTCGTCGACGGCAACGGGCGGCCGCTGGTAGCTCTGGTCGGGCCCGGCCAAGCCGGGGACGCGCCGATGTTTCCGCACCTGATGCGACATCTGCGCGTCGCTCGAATGGGGCGTGGCCGGGCGCGCACCCGTCCCGACCGGGTCCGGGGCGACAAGGCCTACTCCTCGCGAGCGATCCGCGGGCACTTGCGCACCCGCGGCATCACCGCCGTGATCCCCGAACCTGCCGATCAGGTCGGGCACCGCGCACGGCGGGGTTCACGAGGCGGCCGCCCACCAGCGTTCGACCCGGTCGACTACCAAGGCCGCAACGTCGTCGAACGCGGCTTCAACCTGCTCAAACAATGGCGCGGCCTGGCCACCCGCTTCGACAAGTTGGCCATCGTCTACCGCTCCGCAGTAGTCCTCCATGCCGTGATCACCTGGACCAAGGCTTTGTCAGACATGCCCTAGGGGGTCGGATACCCTGGCGCGGAGTTCAAACCTGTGTCTTGGACAAAGATGGGGCCGTCCTGGAGCCATGATGACCGGGTTGGAAGATGTCCTGACCGCAGTGGCGCTGCGCTGACTGAGCTTGACGAGGAGCTGTCTCGTCACGCAGCGGGTGTGGTCCTGTTGGAGCGGTTGGCCAGCTCAAAGCTTTTCGCTCGCTCATTGCGGCTGAACAGCTACGGCCGCCTGTGACTGATGAATGTCGAGGTAGAACGCTCGGACCAAGCCCAGAACGCTCAGGTGGTCGCTGCGGGGCCGCACCGTGGCGTCGCCGAGTTCGACCTCGCGGTGGCGTTCTTTTCAGGCTCGGACGACGTCGTCAGGCAAGCCTGAATCTCGTTGCTGCCGAAGGCGTTGTTGCGTGGCATCGGCAGCGCGCCCTGCGGCCGGCGACCTGGTCCGGACCTTGGCCGACGGACAGCGCGAGGCTGCGGCGCAGATCTGGCACGCGTCGGCGCGCGAACTGGTGACTCCAGGCCCCCCGTCGGCACTGCTTTGCTCTTTACCAACCCTCTTCCCGCCTATATGTTGTTGCCCGCAACATATACGCCGTGGTGGGTATCGGAATGTGGCCAGGCCGCTCAGCGAGCGGTTGGCTTGTCTCGCCGCCGGGCGTTCCGCCGCGAGGAGGTGCCGTTTCGATGAAGATGCACGGCGAGGCCACGAAAGCCGGCAGAACGAGGCTTCGCGCCTCGCGCCGCGGGCGGGCGTGGGGCCGTTTCCGCTCGGGCGGGCTCAGGGGCAGGGCGGGCTTCCTGCTGGCGGTCGGTGGTCTGCTGCTGGGCTTGGTGACGGTGCCGGCCTCGGCCGCCCCGGTGGCGGGGCCGGGCGGCGGTGGCGACGGCTGGGTGCTGAGCACGAGCGACACGGCGGAGAACTACTCGCCGACGTTTGTCGGCAACGGCTACCTCGCCGCACGGGTGCCCGCGGCCGGCCACGGGTACAGCACCATGCCCATCGTCACCCAGTCCGAGCTCGCCGGCTTCTACGGCGCGCCCGCGGCGGGGCAGGAGGAGCGAGCGAGCCTGCCGGCCTGGACCACGCTCGGGTTCGGCCGCGGCGGCGACGTCTACGGGATCGAGGGTTGGTCCTGCGGGTTCGGCCAGTTGTGCCCGACCGCGTACGGGAAGGTTTCCGGGGGCGCGTTCCTCGAGTCCTCCCACCCCGGCTCGATCGTCGGGAGCTACTTGGCCGGCCTGAACAGCAACGACACCCCGACAGTCGGCGGCGGCGGCGTCATCCCGGTCCGGAACGCGCCGGCCGGCCCGGCGACGCTGGCCGTGCGGTACGGCAACGGCAGCGGCAGCCCGCAGACCATCCACATCGGCGTGAACGGCGCGTTCCGGCAACTGTCCGTGCCCAGCCTGGCCAGCTGGGACGACTGGGCGGTGGTGACTGTGCCGGTGACGTTGAACGCGGGCGCGAACACGCTCGAGGTCACCGTCACCGAGGGGGACACCGCGCGGGTGAACGTCGACTACCTCGCGCTGTATCCGGACGGCGCACAGCCACCGACGCAGATCGCCCCGGCCACGGTCGGCACCACCACGAAGTACCGGCAGTCGATGGACCTGCGCACCGGTTTGCTGACCACGTCGTTCGACTGGACCTCGCCCGCGGGCGATACGACCAGCCTTGCCTACGAGGTCAACGCCAACCGCGCGGACGGCCACCTGGGCACGGTGAGCGTGCAGGCCGTTCCGCACTGGAGCGGAACGGCCACCGTCGTCGACGAGTTCGACGGCAGGGGCCTGGACCACGCCTCGACGACGGACCCGCGCGTGGACGGCAAGACCGCGACACTGTCGCAGACCGTCGTGAGCAACGGGAACCTGGTCACCGCCGGCCTGAACTCGGTACTGCGCATCGGCGGGAAGACGGTGCCGACCCAGGCGATCGCCGACCCGGGTGACGGCGGTGCCGGACAGCGAGCGACTTTCCCGGTCCGCGCCGGAGAGCCGTTGCGGATCACCAAATACGTTGGCGTCGCCTCCAGCGTCGACACCGACCGGCCGCTCGCAGCCGCGACTCCGCAGCAGGCCGCCGCGAAGACCGCGGCCCACGCCGCCGCGGACGGCTATCAGCGCGCGCTGGCACGCAACCGCGATGCCTGGTCACGCCTGTGGCAGTCGAGCATCTCGATTCCCGGTGACCCCACCATGACCACGCAGGTCCACGCGTCGATGTTCTACCTGCTCGCGAGCGTGCGCGCCGGCGTCGTCTGGAGCGCCAGCCCCGGCGGTCTGTCCTCGGACGGCTACAGCGGTCACGTGTTCTGGGACACGGAGACGTGGATGTACCCGGCGCTGCTCGCCCAGTACCCCGACATCGCCGCCGACGCGAACACCTACCGGCAGCAGCGCCTGCCGGCGGCTCAGGCCGCCGCCGCGGCACTGTCCACTCCGGACCACCCGATCAAGGGCGCTAAGTTCCCGTGGCAGAGCGCGCTGACCGGCAAGGAGACAACCCCGGACTGGTCCCCCGACGGCAAGCAGGAAATCCACATCAACTCCGACATCGCCTTGGCGCAGTGGCAGTACTACGAAGCGTCCGGTGACAAGACCTGGCTGCGGGACAAGGCCTGGCCCGTGCTGCAGGGCATCGCCGACTACTGGGCCACGCGTGCCGTCCCCGACCCGGCCGGCGGTTACGCCATCAGGGATGTCAAAGGTCCGGACGAGTACCACGACAACGTCGACAACAGCGTGACCACCAACGCCGGAGCGCAAGCCTCGCTGCGCATCGCGATCCGCGCCGCGGGCATGCTCGGCCGGGCCGCCGATCCGGCCTGGCACAAGGTCGCCGACGGCCTGAAGATCCCGGTCGACACCACGACGAACATCCATCCCGAGTTCGACGGGTACTCCGGGCAGACGATCAAACAGGCTGACGTCACGCTGTTGCAGTACCCGTTGGCGGTGCCGATGTCGCCTGGCCTCGCCCAGAACGACCTCGACTACTACCAGCAGCGCACCGACCTCGACGGCCCGTCCATGACGGACGCGATCGCCACCATCGCCGGTGCCGCCCTCGGGTCGCGGGGCTGCGACGTCTACACCTCCCTGCGCAAGAGCGCGGACCCGTACCTGGCGGCACCGTTCGACCAGTGGTACGAGACCCGCACCGGCGGAGCGTTCGACTTCACCACCGGCCAGGGCGGCTATCTGCAGGAGTTCCTCTACGGGTTCACCGGGCTGCGCTGGGGAACCGACGCCGTCACCGTCGATCCCTTCCTGCCGCCGCAACTGCCGGGTGTCGACCTCACCGGGATCAAGTGGCACGGCCGCTCGTTCGACCTGTCCGTCGGCGCGCGAACGACGAAACTGACCCTGCGCTCCGGCCCGCCGCTCCCGGTCCGGGTCGGCAGCGGCAGCGATGACGTGCGCCAGGTCAGGCCCGGGACCGTGCTGCAGGTGCCCACAAGGCACCCGGCAGGCGACGCCACGAACTGCGGCTCCTGACCAGCACCCTCGGCCGGACTCCCCAGGGACTCCGGCCGAGGGTGCAGCAGCCTGGACCCCGGCTGGCTGCGACCCGAGATGCCCGCGCAAGCGTTGAGCGGACCCCGTTCGCCTTCGCGTCCGCCACCCCAGGGCTGAGCGCACGTCGGCCCGACGACCGGGTCGCGGTGGCGCTGCTTGGAAGTGAAGTGACGAGGCCGGAGCGCGTCACGGGTTCGCGGTGAGGAAGTCCGAGCCGTAGACCTCGAGGCAGCGCAGGGCGAGTTCGACGTACATCCAGCGCTGGTCGATGGGGTGGCCGAGGAGTAGCTCGGCCTGGTGGATCCGGTAACGAACGGTGTTGCGGCGCAGGCGCAGCTCCCGACCGGTCGCGGCCGCGTTGCCCGCATTCGCGAAGAAGCGGATCACCGTCGTGCGGAGCCGCCATCACCCGCGAATTGTTCGGTCCAACGATCGTGCGCTGGTACCCCACCGTTCAGTGGTTCAACGGGGACGGATTTGCCGACCTCCTTCGCGCGATGTCGCTGTATCGGAGGCTCGACCACGACGTCCGCGAGCCCCTGCTCGACGCCATTGCCGAGCCCATCCGCAAGCGGATGGGCGCTCGAGTATCACGCCATTATCTGAGCGTCCTCCGTGTCGGACAGCGAGCCGAATGAAGCCAGGGCCCGATCTTCGAACCACCTGCTGCGGCCTAGCTAGCCGACCCTGTCTCCGGTTGGGCTCCGTTGCTCACGGAGCGCCCGATACGGAGCGACACCGGCCGACACAAACGCTCATGAAAAATGCGCCTTGACCTGCGCAGATCAACCCTGGGCGCACTATGTAACACTCGTTGACATCACTAACGAGGGGATTGAAAGTCCGCGGGCGTTGAGACGTGGCGCTGTCGGCCACGATGCTGTGGATGTAGTGCGTGGTGAGTGTGAGTCTGGCTTCGTGTTGGCGGTTGGCCACTGGGCGAGAGGCTCTCGGATGTCCGCTGCCGCGCCCTCGATGTGGCTCTGACCTGCGGAGAAACGTACAGTCGCTACCCGTCGTTGAGCGGTCGGAGTGTCGCTGCTGTCGGTGACTGCTTGGGCACGCTGAAGCTGGCGGGCTCGGTGAGCTCATGGTTTTGCTGATGCACGCGTACGCGGTGGGTTTCCATGCCGCGCGTGAAGCGTCGCGTTGGCAGGGCTTCGGTGGGAGCCGGCGGGTGTTGTTGGATGCGGATGTGGAGGTGCCGTTCGCGACGCGGTAGGACGCCGCACCACACTCGCGGTGTGGTGCGGCGTCCTGTCAGCGGCTTCTCAGTTGATTTGTTGGGCGAGCGCCGTTACCTGGGTGGGTGTGAGGGTGTAGTTCCAGGCTTGCAGGTGGCTGATGCTGCCGGGGAAGTAGAACGTACTCGTGCTGCCGTATTTGCCTCGGCCGATGGTGAAGGGGCCGGTGGCGTTCCATCCGGTGACGTCGGTGACGGTTTGGGCGAGTGTTCCGTTGATGTAGAGGGCCATGGTGTGGGTGGGCGTACCCGGTGCTGCCGTCGGTGGTCAGGACGGTGCCGCGGGTGGCGTCTGGTGTGTAGGTGGCGCCTGCGGTGAGTGTTGCGGGGTTTACAGAAAACGTGTGATCAACAACGACCCGTTCTGGGTAACGATCACGTAGCCGAGCGAGGGGACGCATGAACAAGCCGGTGAGGACAACAACCGCTGACCTGCACATGAGTCACGGTCACTTCGTCATCAGGGACGTGAGTGCGGACTTGCCCGCGCCACGCCTTGCCCGCGTCAACGGTTTCGTGGGGACGGATCTCGCCAACGGCGCGGTTGTCCTCACCGGCATCCATACGGGTTCGGTCACCGTGACCCTGCAACTGCTCGACACCGCACCCGACTCGGTCGACCTCGACGGCTGGGACGAAGTCGCCGAAGTCTCGGTCGAGTCGGAGTACGGAGAACTCATCGTGCACGGCATCATGGAAGACCCGCCGGATTTCCCCGAGCTGGCCCACACAGGACCCGGCACCTACCGGGTACGCGTGCACGCCCGCGGCCGCGACATCGCCCCCCATCTCAACGTCCAGGAACCCGTCGAGAACTACCTGCTTTCCGTGTGGCCGGCACCGGAAGCACCCGACGTCGTCTACAAACAGTCGGACGAGCGCGGACAGGAATACCGGGCAGCACGGAAGCCGAGACCCTGACGTGTTGAGGCGGCCGCGCCGGTGATCTTTCCTGGAGACGAGTTTCGCGAGGCCGGTTTGAGGCAAGCGTGGAACGTCCTGTCCTCCGACGCCTGCCCGTGGTGCACGGGCGTGGCAGGATTCCGGCGTGGCAGCGCGCAAGAACCCCGAGTACCCGAAGGCGCCGGCGGTCCTGACTGGCGGCCGGCCGTGGCGCGTCGACCGGGGCGCGACGGGCTTTTGGGACGCGGGTGGAAAACCGTTGCCCAGCACGGACCTGACCCGCTTCCGCGCGGTCTGCTTCGCGGCGGCGAGGACCGCTGGCGGCCACGTCGGTGTGGTGACCCGCCTCGCGATGGCGACCTTCCACGCGGTCACGATCACCGGCCGCGGATGGTCCCGTACGGTCCTGTGTCACGCCCACCTCGCCGTGGTCGCGTTTCCGTCGGCACCACCGCAAGGCTGGGAATCGCCACGGACTTTCGATGAGCCGCCGGACTGGGCGGGGCAGTTCGCCCTGGCCGGGTTCCGGGTGCTCGGCCAAGTCGAACTCGCGACGCCGGTCGAGGCGTTGGACTTGTCCAGCCTCGCCGGGGCCGAACGCACCCAGGCGCGCCACTGGCGGCCGGCCACCCTGGGCGAGCTGCTGTTCAACTGCTGGGACTGACCAGAGTCGGCCGGGAACCGACCGGAGCCCCGGCAGATCACCGACGCGCTGCGCGGTGGGCCGCGAAGGCGGACGGTGGTGCGGACATTCCGCTGGTGCGAGAGCTGAACAACCGACACGGCCAAGCGGCGCACCGCAGCCTGGCGGATCGGCGGCGCAGTTGAGAAACGGCCGGTGCCACCCCATCGAGATTGATCATCTCTGGGCCATTCGAGTGCGGCTCGTTCGATCTTCTTCCCCGCGGAGCTCCGCCCACAGCACGAGCGCAGGTGGTGACCTCCGCCATGCAACGGGTTGGACGCTGCGCTCCGTCTACCCATCACCGGCTGCCCAGCGCTGGTACCCGACGGGCGCCGGCGAAGAGTCTGCTCGCACGAACCCGACGGAGGGCGGAAGACATGAACGTTCCCACAGCTGACGGCACGGTACGCATGCTGCTGCTCGCCGCCGACGTCGACGAGCCGGGCACTGTTCAGCTCGACGCGGTCATCCCCTACCAGGTGGGCGTCGACGGCATCGTGTACTGGAATGCGCCCTGCGAATCCGGGTTGACCTTCGTGCTCCTTAACCTCGATCCCACAGATCTGCCCAGCGGCGTTGTGCACCAGCGGCCCGACGGTTCCGAAGTGCTGCGCACGATCGACGGCTACCGCCTGGAGGTCGACACCGGAAACGGAGTGGCCGTCTTCGCACCGAACGGACAGCGTCGATCGGTGGCCGGAATCTTCCTCGTCAAGCCCTAGCTGCCGGCGCCCGCCTGGCCCGCCGGTAACGGCATCGGCGGCGAGGGCGGTCGGGCCGTGTGCGCACCGAGGACTCGGCCGACGAGCGGCCAACGCGGCTGCTCGCCGCGTGGCGCCGCGGGTCAAGGCAGAACCTTTCGCGCCGTCGCCGGACGTCGCAACGATGAAGTACCTGTGGTCGGTACCGGAAGTCATACCGGGAAGACCCGGCACTCGTCGGCGCGGTCGACGAGGACCACGCCGACCGGTTCTGGCTGGAGCTGGCCGGGCGGACGGTCGGTGACTGCGCCCCCCAGCGTTTCGCGAAGCCCGTGACGGTTCGCGCTGACGCGACGTTGTTCGAGGCCGCCGTGTTGATGGCCCGGCAGCACAGCCCGCTCGTGGCCGTTGTCGACGACATGGGCGTGCTCGTCGGCGCCATCACCCTCGAGCGGCTGATCACGGGGCTGGCGGTGTTCGGCCCCGAGGAATAGTGCGCACCCGGGCCATCTGCCGAAGCCGTCGGCGACGGCACCTAGGTTCGGAGGTTCGTGTGGTGCGTCATTCTGCCGCCGATGACGTTGCTCGTCGCCCCGTCCGGGTCCGGTGTGCCTGGCCGCGGGGAGGGTCGCCGTGACTGCGGTTCTCTCGCTGGCGATCTTCGTCGTCGCGTTCTTCTTCATCGCTACGGAGAAGGCCGACAAGACGAAAGTGGCGCTGGTCGCCGCCGGTCTCATGGCGGTGCTGGGCCTGATCCCGGGTACCGAGGTGTTTTTCTCCGAGCATGCGGGCGTCGACTGGAATGTCATCTTCCTTCTCTTCGGCATGATGGTCATCGTCGGGATCATCAAGCAGACCGGCGTGTTCGGCTACCTCGCCATCTGGGCGGCCAAAAGGGCCAAAGGCCGGCCCTACCGGCTGATGGTGATGTTCATGACGATCACGGCGATCGCTTCCCCGTTCCTGGACAACGTCACCACGATCATGCTGGTCGCCCCGGTCACGGTGGTCGTCTGCAACCGGCTGCGCATCCCCGCCCAGCCCTATCTGATCGCCGAGATCCTCGCGTCCAATATCGGTGGCGCGGCCACGTTGATCGGCGATCCTCCCAACATCATCATCGGCAGCCGCGCCGGGCTCACGTTCACCGACTTCCTCGTCCACATGGCACCGATCGTGGTGATCGTCTTCGTGGCTTTCGTGCTGTTCACCAGACTGTTGTTCCGCAAGTCTTTCCGCTACCACCCCGAGCACGTGGCCGCGGTGCTGGCTCTGCACGAACGGCGCGCGATCACCGATCCGCGCATGCTGCGCCGTTGCCTGGTCGTGTTCGCCGCGGTAGTGCTCTGCTTCGGGCTGCATTCCGTGCTCCGCTCGTCTTCTTCATGAGCTTGTTCGTGATGGTCGCCGGGCTCGCGCACACCGGCGTCATCGAGACCGCCGGCGGCTGGACGATACAGATTTTCGGCGACAACCACCTCGCCGCGGCAACCGCGTTGCTCTTCGGATCGAGCGCGCTGGGCGCGTTCTTCGACAACATCCCCTACGTTGCCACCATGACTCCGATCGTCGAAGGCATGGTCGCCGAGGTACCCGACGCCCAGACGGGACAAGCCCTCTGGTGGGCCTTCGCGCTCGGAGCCGACTTCGGCGGCAACGGCACCGCGGTCGCGGCCAGCGCCGACGTCGTCGCCATCGGCATCGCCGCCCGCACCGGCCACGCCATCAGCTTCTGGCAGTTCACCCGCTACGGCCTTGTCGTCACTGTCCTCAGTACGGCGATGGCTTGGGGATACGTCTGGCTGCGCTACTTCACCTGACTCCCGTCGCCCCACAGAGCCGGCTCGTGACAGCCACCCTCACGGCGTTGCGGAAGCAAAGCGGCAGCATCGCCTGGCGATCGGTCTCCAGCAGTTCGACCGGTCGGCCCTGGATCGCCCGGACGATCCGGTTGTTCGCCGTGGCCAGCCACTCGTCGAGCTGGGTGTTGAAGCCCGCGGGACCGGTGAAGACCCGGCCGGGCAGAAACGAGGTCTCCAGGAACTGGTTGTTCCGCTCGACCATGCCCTTGAACTCACGGTCTCGCGGCGGCGCGAGCACGATCTTCGTGGCCAGGGTGCCGGCGAACGCCGCCGCCGGGGTGCTCACCCGCGCGGTCCCGCCGATCGCGAACTCCCGGTCCCAGACCAGCCGCTTCGTGACTCGTCCGATCCCGTTGATCCGCTGCCACATCCCGGACAGAATTTCCCCGGCCTGCCGCGACGCGTTCCTGACCCGCGGCGACCGGGATCCGCGGCTCGTGGGAACCACAGGTCGCACTGGGCGATCTGGCCGGGCTCGTAAACCACCCGGTCGACCGGGTCGATCCCCGCATACTCCGGCCGCGACGCCGCCAGCTTCTTCTTCAGCGGCGACATCGAGTACAGCCACCCGATCTTCTGCGCGATCACCGGTCCCGGCATCCGCGGCCACTCCGCCGGCAACACCCGGATCTGCGGCTCGAACGCATCCCGCCAACGACCCCTGCGCAGCCCGTTGATACGACGGCGCCCCTTCTATCTCAACGCCGCCCGAACCGTGTTCCGCGCGATCCCCAACCGCTGGTCAATCTCCTTGATCGGCACGCCCTCAGCCCGATGCAACCGGGGGATCTCCGCCCAGTCCTCCACGTTCAACACCCTCCTACATCAGAGGGGGTCAACTTTCGGAAGACTCCTGGGGGTCAGTTTTCACGAGTCGGCGGCACGGCGGCGTACACAACTTCGCTCATGGCGACATCGCGGAGGGTTCGTCGACCTCGCGAGCGTCGGCTGCCCGCCGACGCCCGACGTCCTTGGCCACGCATAGCAACTGTCTCCCATGATCGCCGAGAACGGCAGGCGTGAAACCCGAAGTGCTGGGCGCCGATCACCAAGTCCTGGGATACGGCCACCTCCGGTTCAACCGCTGCTGTCACAGGCTACGTGCGGCTCGTTGGATTCGGGGCCGCGCGCTCGCACCCGCTGGCGGTTGACAGGGACACCGAGCGACCTTGTCGGTGAGGATTTCATACGGATCAGCACGATGGGCGTGCGTCGATACCACGGTTCCTCGAGCGGCTCCCACGCCTACGACCGGCTCGCCTGCGCGCCCGACACGTTCCCGCACTGAAGCAGCCAGGCGCAAGGCGCGAGTTCACCATTTTTGCCGAGGTCACGCTCTCCTGACCACCCGGCGCATACCTCCGAATGTTCGACCGAGGACGAACGTAGGCTCCGTGACGGGATGGGTGGGTGTGATTCCTCAACCGCGGTTACCGCCGCCGGTCGGTACGTACGCTGCGACGGCCCGGCGGTTCAGGCGGACCGTGACGGGGGTCCGTGTGGCTTCACCGGTCGGGGACGGGTCTTCCTGCGGCTCCTCGAAGGTAGGCCGTCACGGCGGCGCGCCCACCGCGACGGGACTTGTTGCGGCCCGGTGGCAGTTTGCCCTCCTGGTCTGTTTCAAGGTTCGGGGCAGGCCTGGTAGCTCAGTACGGACTGAAGTTCGCTACTCCCGACTGGCTGGCAGACGTCATCGCCCGGTGCAGGCTCCGGAAGAAGCCCCTCTCAACCGGTTGACGCGCCGTGTAACGCAAGAGAGACGAGCGGATGGTCGTGCAGGTTCTCACCCACACCGGGTAGGTCTGCCCGTACCTTGACGCCGACTTCGCGCAGCTGGTCGGCCGGTCCCACTCCTGACACCATCAGCAGTTGCGCCGAGCCGAACGCGCCGGCGGTGAGGACGACCTCACCCCGAGCCTCGACCGTATGCTCCTCGCCGTCCCTGACGTAGACGACACCGCGGCATCTCTGCCTCTCGAGGACGAGCCTGGAGGCGAAAGCGCGGTCGACGACGGTGAGATTGCGGCGATGCAGGATCGGGCGCAGGTAGGCGTCAGCGGCGGACTGTCGCTTCCTACCGACGACATTCACTTCAATCCACGACGAGCCCTCGCCTTGTGCCCCATTGAGGTCGTCGCGGTAGGAATGGCCCGTTTCGATCGCGGCGCCTAGAAGGGACTCGAACAGTGGATGGGTGTCGGGGGCAGGCGCCACTGTAATCGGTCCACTGGTTCCCCGGTACGCTGGATCGCGTCCCGGCGCGCTCTCGCTGCGCTTCAGAAACGGCAGCATCTCCTGATAATTCCACCCCACCGCACCTCCCTTCTCCCAAGCGTCGTAACTGAGAGCGTGCCCGCGGATATGCATCAATGCGTTGATACTGCTCGATCCCCCGAGAACTTTTCCCCGCGGAACGGGATGCACGGCGCCTTCAGTGTGCGTCTGGGGAGTTGTGGAGAACGCCCAGTCTGCCCCCGTGCCAGCCAGCGACAACCAGGAACCCGGGTCCGACACGGCGGGAGGAGCGTCGGCGTTACCGGCCTCCAGGAGCATCACCGTCACCGTCGGGTCCGCGGAGAGCCGCGAGGCCAGGACGCATCCGGCTGTCCCGCCTCCAACCACGACAAAGTCATATTCTTCCATGATCATCCAAAAAAGTAACGGTCGCTTGTGAAAACACGCCAAAATTTGACCTGCGGGCCACATTAAAGACAGCAAATATGGTGGAAATCACAGCATTGAGGGGCTGGCATAGCTGGTGTTGAACCCCGAATCAGAACGGATGGGGTAGTCATCGCAAAAGACCCTTCGAAAGCGTGACGAACGTGCGCGCCGACCTACCCCACTTACACGTTAGCCATGCTAGTTGCGTTCAGCGTCATGATCACGGTCACAAGGCTGCCGAGGCGTTGCCGGTCCCGTGCCCGAGCGCTTCCCTGCCCTGAATGGCGTGGATGCGCACGCGGCCACGGTGACCACCGACGCCCACCCTCGCCTGAACCGGCCGGTAGCTGACTCGGCGGGTAGCCGTCCGGCTGCGCGCGACTATTTGGAGTCGCCGCGGGGTGAAGCAGCAGCAAACGAAAGATCCAGACGGTGCGGACCGCGCTCTCACTGATTGGATGAACTTTGGGCAAAACTGCAAACCTGCGGGTCGTTCGAACTGCCCTAAGTGCAGGGAAGTGCGGCGCGTTCGTCCCGATCAGCGGTGCCGGCGAGTGTCTGGCTGGGAATATTGCTGTGGCCCATCTGGTAGAAGGAGTCATGGACTTTGGGATCTCGACGTTTGTGACTGATGAAGGCATCCGGCCCGACGTGCTGGGTGAGGCCCTGGAGGAGCGGGGCTTCGACTCGCTGTTCCTGGCCGAGCATTCGCACATCCCCGTGAGCCGGAAGAGCCCCCACCCCCGCTACGACGACATCCCGCGCTGGTACTACCGCACGCTGGACCCGTTCGTCGCGCTGACCGCGGCCGCGGTGAACACGTCGAACCTTGTGCTGGGCACGGGCATCGCGTTGCTGATCCAGCGCGATGTGTTCTACACGGCCAAGGAGGTCGCGTCACTCGACCTGGTGTCGCGCGGGCGGGTGGCGTTCGGCGTCGGCGTGGGCTGGAACCGCGAGGAGACGGCCAACCACGGCATCGACCTGCGCACCCGCGGTGAGCGGCTCGACGAGCAGATCGAGGCGCTCAAGGCGATCTGGACCCAGGAGCAGGCCGAATATCACGGCAAGCACGTCGACTTCGACCCGATCTTCGCCTGGCCCAAGCCCGTGCAGACCCCGCACCCGCCGATCTACATCGGCGGAGGGAGCCCGGCCGCGCTGCGCCGGCTCGCCCGCCACGGTGACGCTTGGCTGCCGACCCAGCAGACCTCCGCCGACGAGATCCGCCGCGTCCGCGACTGGCTCGGTGAACAGGGTCGCACCAACGTGCCGTTCACCGTTTTCGGCGACGGCTCCACCGACGCCGACGCGATCAAGCGTTTCGCCGAAGCCGGCGTCGAGCGCTACACGTTCCTGCTGCCCACGCTGCCCGAAGCCGAGACACTCACCGCCCTCGACGACCTCGCACGGCTGGCGGCAGATCACCGGTGAACCGCGGTTTTATGCGCATGCGAGGTTCGGGATAGTTCGCCACGGACGAGGGCATCCGTCCCGAAGCACTGTTCGTCGGAGAGCGCTCGCGCATCCTTGCCGGCCGGCAGTCGCCGCGCCCGGCCGGTACCTGCGCCGCAGCCTGCTGCGCGGCGCCGCGGCGCGAACTCGTTCCGCGCGCACGCCGCTACTGTCCGCGCGACCGCCGATTCCGTGCACTTGCGCGCGGCTCGGTACCTCTACGCCATCGCCGCTGAAGTCCACGGTCTTCTGCCAGATCTCCCGTAACCTCGGCCACGTCAGCCTCGCCACCACTGAGGCCTACCTCGAACAAGGCCGCTACCGGGCCGGCACCACCGACCCCCCCTGACCTCATCACCGCAGGTGAAGGAACCGCTCCTGCTATTCAGCCGGAACACCACGCGTTGACGGGTGCGCGAGCTGGTCGTGGCAGCGGTCAGCCCGGTTATGGACGACTAGCTGTTGCGGGGCATGACGTTGGTGACGCGGGCGAGGGCCGGAGACGAGGGACGGGTCTTTCAGCGGCAGGATGAGAAGTGCGACCAACACATCCGCCAAGCAGAAAGACCCGTCCATGCACCACCGTAATGCCCCGCTGTCGGTCGAGGGCCGCCGCCGGCTCGTCGCGCGTTGCCAGACTCGCCCGATCGCCCACGTCGCCGCCGAGATGGGCATCTCCCGCCAATGCGCATCCAGGCTCCAACCTCCGCGTCGGCGAGCACGGCTCCGACTGCGAGGGAACCTGCGGTAGATGGTGGTCGAGTCCATCGGCGTCGACGCGCTCGACAACGCGGCGAACGTGATCGGCGAACTCGCCGGGACAGCAAACTGTGGTAGAGGGGTTGCCCGACGTGGGGTTGGTTCCTCTTGACGGTGGAGCCGGGGTGAGAGCATCTCGCAGCGTCCACTGTGGAATACCCGCGGTCGGGCAGCGTTGCAAGTCATTGCTGGTGCGGTGGTGTCCTCGGGCTCCACCCACTGGCCTCCCGGGCCGCGAGTCTTCGGCTCCGGGCTGCGGCACTCGCCTGGAGGCGACCCCGCGCCGGCTTCATGCCACCCGTTCCGCTGCATCCCTCCCCACAGCAGCTCGGGGGGCTGATGTGCTTCCTGCTCATCCCGCCGGACTCCCGAGCGCGGCGGGAGCGGGGCATCCAGTCCCACCACGAATGAACTCCCGCTCGCACCCACCGACCCCCAGCGACAAGGCGGGGCGGGACCGAGTGCCGGCGGAGGGTAAAGACCCCGGACAAGGAGACGCTGTCTTCGTGGCTAACGAACCAGGAGGGAGCACGAATGCTTGAGGGTGACGAGCACGTCGGCCGCTACGAGGAGCCTGACGGCGAAGTCGGCCACGACCGGCGACCAGGGGTACCGACACTGGTCACCACTACCAAGGGCCGCAAACTCGTGTTGATCTACTAGTGTCCTGCGTCGTTAATTCGTCGTCATTTAGACTCTGATGGCATGTCTGATGGTGTCGCGGGACGTCGGGGGCCGAAGCTTGAGCCGGTGCTGCTCACCGATGAGGAGCGGTCCACGCTGGAACGCTGGGTGCGGCGGCGAAATTCGGCGCAGGCTTTGGCTGCACGCTCTCGGATTGTGCTGGCGTGCGCCCAGGACGGTGTGCCTCCGGTTGTGGGTGTGGCGAAGGATCTCGGCGTGTCGCCGGACATGGTCCGCAAGTGGCGTCGACGATTCCTGGCACACCGTCTCGACGGGTTGGTCGATGAACCTCGGCCCGGTCGTCCGCCGGTGATCGGGGTCGAGGACGTGGAAGCGGTGGTGGTGGCGACTCTGGAGGAAATCCCGAAGGACGCTACGCACTGGTCGCGTGCGTCGATGGCGCAGCACAGTGGCTTGTCCAAGTCGACCGTCGGCCGGATTTGGCGGAAGTTTCAGCTCAAGCCGCACCTGACCGACACCTTCAAGCTGTCGACCGATCCGTTGTTCGTGGAGAAAGTGCACGACGTTGTCGGGTTGTATTTCAATCCGCCCGACGGTGCGATCGTGCTTTCTGTTGACGAGAAGTCGCAGATCCAGGCTTTGGATCGGTCCCAGCCGGTGCTTCCGATGATGCCCGGTATGCCTGAGCGTCGTACTCATGACTACGTTCGTAACGGTCTGACCACGCTGTTCGCGGCGTTCGACGTCGCCACCGGCGAGGTCGTCAGCGCCCTGCACCGCCGGCATCGGGCTGCGGAGTTCAAGAAGTTCCTCGCCAAGATCGACAAGCAGGTCCCCGCTCATCTGCAGATCCATCTGATCTGCGACAACTACGGCACCCACAAAACACCAGCGATTCGGGCGTGGCTGGAACGGCACCCTCGTTTTCACATGCACTTCACTCCGACCGGTTCCTCCTGGATCAATCAGGTTGAGCGGTGGTTCGGTTTCCTTGCCGATCAGCAGATCAGGCGCGGTGTCCACAAGAACGTCCAGAACCTCGAAGCTGACATCCGCTCGTGGATCAAGGAATGGAACGACAACCCCAGGCCTTTCATCTGGACCAAGACCGCCGCTGAGATCCTCGAGTCACTCGCCAACTTCTGCCGACGAATTTCTGACGCAGGACACTAGGAAGTAGACGGCAACCCGGTGATCGTGGCGTTCAACGGCGGCACCCCGAAGCGCCCGAGCTGGTACCTCAGCTTGCCAGCCGACCGGAACGTCCGCGTGCAAGTGAAAGCGCACAAGTCCACCGCCCACGCCGGAGGGCGCGAACTGTGGGACCAAATGGCCAAAGTGTGGCCGTATTACAACGAGTACACGAAGAAGACCGACCGCGAGATCCCCACATTGGTGCTCGAGAGGGTGTGACCGCGCGAGGAAATGCGGAGCCTATCCGAATTTCCGGGTGCGGTGATCTCACCGGTGGATTGACCTGTGTTCGAGTGCGTCTTGTCGCGGCGTTCGGGCTTCGAGTAGAGCTCCGGCCCGGTACCGGCTGGAATCCGTGTCGGGAGGCGGTGAAGTTTGGCCGCCTCCCGACACGTGGGCGCCGAGGCCGCTACGAGATCACCGCTCAGACCGCCTCCGAAGATGTCCGGTCTCGGCCGCTACTTGCTGCCGGGGTTTCCGCCGGTGGTGTCCTGGTCGAGCTTGGAGACCTGGTAGAGGGCCATAGCCCACCCAGTTCCGATTCGTTTCAGCAGGATGCTCAGGTAGACGTTGACCGTGGGGCGGTCGGTGAAGGAGAAGTCGACGTTCAGGTATCCAAGGACGAGGTCGTCGGATAGGCGCCTGGTCTCCAGGATCCGGTACTCCGCGGTCAGGCCTGGGGGCTGTGAGTCGTAGTAGGCGGCGACGCCCGGTCGTCCAACGCTGTAGGGGTGCATTCCCTGGAAGATGGCGTCGTCGGTGAAATGGGCGGCCGCCTGATCGGGCTGGTGCTTGTCCACGGCGGCCTTCCAGCCGTCGAGGACGCCGCGCAGCACCGCCTCGTTGTCCGCGGTGTTCTTGTTCACAGTAGTGCTCCGTGGAAGGAGTGGGTGGGCGTGGTCAGTGGCCGGCGCTCATGCCGCCGTCCACGTGAAGGACCTCGCCAGTGACGAACGGCGCATTCTCCAGATACATAACCGCCTCGACGATGTCGCTGATCTCGCCCATACGACCAACGGGCTGCAGGCCATCGAGGAACTCATGGATCTGCGGGTCGTGCATCGGAGTGCGGGTAGTAGCCGGAGAAACAGCGTTGGCCCGGATCCCGCGCGTGGCGTACTCGATCGCCAACGACGTGGTAGCGGCCTGCAGGCCGCCCTTGGTCAGCGCGGCGAGGACGGACGGGACCCGCGAATCAGGGTTGTCGACAATGCTGGCGGTGATGTTGACGATGTGCCCACCGCCCTGAGCGAGCATCTGGCCGACGGCGAGCTGGGTGAGACGGAAGAACCCGACCAGGTTGATCCCGGTCACGGAGGCGTAATCGTCCGCGGTGTAGTCCGTGAACGGCTTGGACACGTAGACGCCCGCGTTGTTGACCAGGGTGTCGACACGGCCGAACCGCTCAAGGGCAGCGGAAATCACCCGCTCGGCAGTGGCCGGGTCGGCGATGTCGCCCTGGACCGCGAGGACGCCCGCGTCCTCGCCAGGGGCAATGGAGCGCGAGGTGGCGACAACCGCGTAACCGCGCTTGCGGTACGCCTCGACCAGGCCGGCACCGATGCCCTGCGAGGCCCCAGTGATGACAGCAACCTTCTCATTCTGCATGCCCATAACATACCTCCGAATGTTCGACTGAGGACTACGCGGTCCACTTGATGACGCACAGCCCGATGATTCGGACCTAATCCACGTAAAACTGGACCTCAACGTCCATCGCAGAGATTCGCGCCGTCCCCACGTTCGAGCAGGCTGCGGGCGTCGCCAATGCCGGGCTGGCACGACGTGCTCGCCGCGGCGCTGGTGAGGCGAACCGGTCCGCAAGGCGGCTCACGGACCCGGGAGTCCGCGAACACCGCGTGGACCATGGCCACACGCCTCCTGCGGTTCTCGACGAGCTGCCGACGCCACCGCCGGAGCCCTCTGCCTGGGTGAGCAGATCGCAGGGACCGGCCTTGCCGGTAACTTTGGATGAAAAGGTCCAGTTCCCGCTGGCGGTGTTGAAGGATGAGTTGTCGCTGACGTTGGCGGCACCGCATCTCGTCGGCGACGATGGGGAACTGGCAGGACCTGATCGGACATGAGGCCGCCCTGGGCTCCGCCTGGCAGATGGTGAAGCGCGCAGACGAGAGGCCGCTGGGTCGAAGCCCGTGTTTTCCTCTCCGGCGTGGGCCCGGGGCCGAAAGGCCGAACACTACGTCCGCTTGGTCAAGATCAAGAAGGCTGACAACGCGACCAACCTGTGCCGGGGAACCACAATCTCCCGACCGCCTGACCGGATCCGCGTCTGTTTACCGGCGCGGTGATACCCCGGATACTCGTGGAGGTGGTCTGAGGGAGAATGCCGTCGCCAGTTCCGCGCCCATGTGGCGGAAGGCAGCCAAACCTCCGCTGCCTTCAACCACGGAGTCCGGCCGATACCGAGCCCAGCGCTACTCGAAGCCCTATCGCCGCGACAAGGCGTCCTCGACCACCGACGAGATCACCGGACGCGGGAACGCGGACAGCCCACGTGTTTCCTCGTGGTTACGCCCGCTCGAGCATCACCACGGGGATTTCGCGGTCGGTCTTCTTCGTGTACTCGTTGTAGTACGGCCACACTTTGGCCATCTTGTCCCACAGTTTCGCGCGCTCGTCGCCTACGGCCGTGCGGGCGTGCGGGCGTGCGCGGTGAACTTGTCGGCCTTCACCTGCACGCGGACCTGCGGGTTGGCCTGCAGGTTGAGGTTCCAGCTCGGGTGCTTCGGGGCGCCGCCATTGGACGCCACGATCACTGGGTTGCCGTCCACCTCCTGGTAGATCAGCGCGAGCTTGCGGTCCTCACGCTCTTGCGGCCCTTGGTAATCAGGACCAGTGCCGGTACTCCCGGTTGCCAGTCGTGGCCGACTTCACCGTCGGTCTCCTCGTAGCGGCGGACGTTCTCGTCACCTTCAAGCATTCTTGTTCCCTCCTGGTTCGTTAGCCACGAACACAGCTTCCCCGGGCCCGAGGTTCTTACCCAGCGGTCCGATCCCTGTCACATCTTGCGGGGCTACCTCGTCTCGCTGATGATCATGCACGCGAAGAGCAAGGAAGGATCTGTCATTGCGAGCCATCACTGTTCAAGACCGCGACGCGGGCGTCGCCGGGTTCACCCCGGCGGAGCTGCCCTACCCGCACGCGGCCGAAAACGACGTCATCGTGCGGGTGCATGCCGCCGGCTTCACGCCGGGGGAGCTGAGCTGGCCGGCCACCTGGACCGACCGCGCGGGCCGCGACCGGACGCCGAGCGTGCCCGGCCACGAGCTCTCGGGTGTCGTCACGGAGCTGGGGTACGGCACCACCGGACTGAGCATCGGGCAGCGAGTGTTCGGGATGGCTGACTGGGCACGCGACGGCTCGCTCGCCGAATACACCGCGGTGGAAGCGCGGAACCTCGCACCCCTGCCGACGGACATCGACCACACCGTGGCCGCCGCGTTGCCGATCTCCGGGCTGACCGCGTGGCAGGGCCTGTTCGACCACGGCCGTGTCAGCACCGGTCAGACAGTGCTCATCCACGGTGCCGGGGGCGGTGTCGGGTCGATCGCCGTGCAGCTGGCCCGTGAAGTCGGCGCACGCGTGATCGGCACGGGCCGGGCCGCGGACCGGGAGCGGATGCTCGAGCTCGGCGCAGACACGTTTCTCGATGTGCAGTCCGAACGGCTCGAAGACGTCGGTGAGGTCGACGTGGTGTTCGACATGATCGGCGGCGACGTTCACGCCCGCTCGGCCGCGCTCGTGCGCGCGGGCGGCACGCTCGTCACGATCGCGATGCCACCCCAGGTCAGGCCCGCCGACGGGCGGGCCGTGTTCTTCGTCGTCGAACCCGACCGCGTCCGGCTCGCCGACCTCGCCGAGCGCGTGCGCAGCGGACGCCTCAAACCGATCATCGGCACCGTAGTGCCACTTGCCGAGGCACGCGCCGCGTTCACCTCGGGCGTGCGCACACCCGGCAAGACGATCATCCGAGTCACGGAAGACTGAACAGGACCTCCTCATGATCGCAAAGCGGATCACCGCAAGTGCCCTGGCGTTCTCGGTGCTGGTCGGAGTCACGGCCTGCACCTCTGCCGACGAGCCGACCGACCAGCCCGCCGCAGTCACATCAATGGCTCCGAGCCCGAAGGACACGGCGGGAGCAAAGCCGCCCGCCGAGTCCTTGACCCCCCTGATCCAGCAGGCGTTGCCGGACGTCCAGGGCAAGACGTTCACCTCGGCGATCGTCGACTTCCCACCCGGCGCGGTCGCGACGCCGCACCGGCACGGTCAGGCGTTCGTCTACGCGTACGTGCTCGAAGGCAGCGTGCGCAGCCAACTCGACGACAAGCCCATCAGCACCTTCCACCAGGGCCAGAACTGGGTCGAGCAACCGGGCACCCACCACGTCCTCACGCAGAACACCAGCCAGACGGCCCGCGCCCGGTTACTGGTCGTGTTCGTGTCCACCACCGGAGACCCGCTCAAGGTCGACGACCCTCACTCCTGACGACATCGATGCAGACACGGCACGCTTGACAGTCAGCTCCTGCGGAAAGGCTGAGAATTGTTTCTGCAGGAGCGACCAGCCCGGCGGATTGGGAACTGGAATCATCACGAAGTCGAGCAGCGCGCATGGGGCGGAGTCTCGGCCCTGGCGAGCAGTATCACTCGACAAATAGTTGTTTTTTGGGCGCTTGCTGCGGAACGCAGCAGTAACAACAAAGATCGACTGACGGAGGTGGGAATGAGCACTGACTACGCGCTGACCAACGCGTGGGAACGCGCGCAACGCAGGCTCAAGGGATTGGAAGCTACCTACGACCCGACGACGCGCCGGCGCCTGAGCACGCTGGGGCTTGCTCCCGGCTGGGCGTGCCTCGAGGTCGGCGCAGGCGCGGGATCGATCGCGCGCTGGATGGGGGAGCAGGTGGGTCCGTCCGGGCACGTGAGCGCGGTGGACCTCGACATCAGCGGCCTGCACGACCTGCCGGCGAACGTTGAGGTGCACCAAGCCGACGTGCGTGTCGATCCGCTTCCGGATGGCGCCTTCAATGTGGTGCACGCCCGTTTGCTGCTCAACCACCTGTCCGAACGCGACGAGATCCTCGGCCGACTCGTGGCGGCCCTGCGCCCGGGCGGGTGGCTGCTGATCGAGGAGGGCGATATGTTCTCCAGTGGTGTCATTGACGAGGATCCCGACCACGCCCGCGCCATGCGCGCCTTACGTGACCTCCTCGCGAGCGCCGCCGACGTCGACTACGGTCGCAAGCTACCTCGCCTGGCTGTCACCCGCGGCCTCACTGAGGTCGGCGTCGAATGCGAAGTTCCATTCTCCGAGGGCGGTTCGCTCGGGACGGAATGGCTGGCACTGACGTTTGACCAGCTGGCCGAACGCGCCGGCGGTGGCATCCTCGACCCCGAGACGGTCGAGCGGTGGAAGGAGAAGCTGGCACGACCGGGTTTATGGTTCGCCTCGCTGGGTGTGGTGGCAGTGCAGGGGCGGTGCCCGACGGTATGAACCGTTCCTGCTGCTGACCAGGCTCGCGCGTCTGGAACGACTACCAGGTCGGCCACTTCGTCCCCTGCGAGCCGCACGGGGCCAAGACGGTACTCAAAACAGGTAATTGCCCCGAGGACCAGGCCGGTCCTCGGGGCCTTTTGGCGGGCCTGATCCTTCCGCGATCGTCTTGCGTGCGCGCACCAGCCGAAAATGAACGTGAATTAACCTGATCCTGATCATGATCCCGAACGCGACTAGCGTGGCGAGCGTGTGAGCCGGGGCCACAGTGGCTCACACGCTCGCCACGTTTTCGAAGGGTCTTTCGCGATTACTACACATCTGTTCCGCTTCTTGGCATCCCACGTGGCCGCTTACCCCGAGGTCATCAAGCATCTGCGCTGACGTCCCGCAGCTAGATCAATTACAGGAACCCCTAACAGTCGGAGCTCGTTTGATGGTGATCACGAACAGGATCCGCCGAATGCCGGTCTGCCTGACCGGTATTCGGCGTCAGCCCAGGCGAAATCCGGTCGCGTGCGGCGAGGTACCAGCCCCCAATACTGCAAATATTCCACTACGATAAAATTTTCATGATGTGGCAACAAGGAGTCCTGCAGGGTGCTTCGGAAGCGTTTGCGGAACCCTGGCAATAGGCGCGACCACGGTGCTACCGGTCTCCGATTGGGCTCCGTTGCTCACAGAGCACCCGATACGCTGCGACACTTCCCGACATTAACGCTGGCGAAAAATGCCGCCTGACCTGCACGGATTAGCCCCGGGTGGCACCCTGCGATACTCGTTGACACGGCAAACCCGGGGATTAAAAGCCTGCGGGTTCGATTGCGGTGATCTTGAAGCGGTCTTTGATGGCAGGGCATCTACCTGCAGTTATGTCGCGACAAGATCATGTTTGCTTTTACGAAAAGCCGTTCTGGGCTCCGTTGTGTCTCCGTTCTTCCAGCTGTGCTCAGCAGGCCCAATTGTGTAGTCTGACCTGCTGTTTTGCCTCGAGGTGGGCTTTCGCCTGGCGTCTGTCCGGGCTGCATGAGGTTCGGGGCCTCGTGCAGGGCTATTCGGGTTCTGGGTAGGTGAGTACGGATGTCGACGCTGGCAGGACGAGACGAGTCGGTACCGACGAGTCTCAGATTCGCGGTCGGCGGGATGGCCATCTGGATGGGCGAGTTCGACGAGGGGGAACGCTGGCTCCACCGCGCCTGCCGACTTCGGTGGCAACCTGACCGCGGTGGTCGCCAGCGCGAACGTGGTCATGCTCGGGATCGCGGCCCGTTCGGCTCACCCTTCTGTTTGGGAGTTCACCAAGAAGGGCGCCGTCGTCACCCTCATCACGGTCCTCGTCGCGGCACCCTACCTCTGGCCGCGGTATTTCGTGCTTTCCTGAAGACACGAACAGAAGAGCGCACCGTGGACCCCCTGCTCGTCGCCGTGGCGATGATCGCCGCGTTCACGCTCGCGATCGTCGCTCTTCGGCTCCTGCACCGCTGGCAAGGGCGCTGACCGGGGCGTGCACGTTCGTGCCTGATTCGGCGCGCTCGGCGCAACGGCGACAACCGTGAGCCATGCGCGGCTCATCCGCTGTCGCCCGCTGCCACGCGTTCGCCCCGAGATCGCTCGATCTCGGGCGTGCAGGGTCCGACCCCGCCTGCCGCACCTGAGCTGTCGCCACCGGTTCCGCCACCGATCGCGGTTGCCTCGGCACGACGGGGCGGCGGCATTGTTGTCGACGCCAGGTCGTCGACCTGGCGCCGTTCCCCCCTCATGTGACCCTCTTCGGGAACCTGCACAATCGCGCCACCTAAGACGAACTGATCACCGCCCTCGACTCCGCATTCACCGACGTGGCGTCAATCCCTGTGTACAACAGCGGCATCACCTGGGTCGACCGCTACCGCTATGACCTCAACCTCGACGCCACCGGCACCGAGCCCAACGACTACTCGGCGCCACCGCCGCGGCTGTGGCCCAAGCTGTCGCACCGCGATTTCACCGCCGACTGGAGTGGCCACTGGTCGCACGACATGACGTGGCGCCACACCCCCGACGTCGCGCGAATAGTCGCCTTCGCCCTCGAACAGGTGTAGGCACGGGATGAGGGGAATCCGTCCATGCCTGGAGGTGTCGGATGGGGGACGTCGGAGTGCTGCCGGGCCGAGAGCCGCAGGTCGAGATACTGCACGAGAGCGACCGGGCGCGCGTCAGTCGGCTGTTCCTGGCTGAGCGCACGGTCATCCGGAAGGAGCTGCTGGGGCCGGACGCCGAGCGCCGGCTACAGCACGAGCGTGCGATGTTGGAGCGGCTGCGCGATGTCGCGGGGGTCGCCCAGCTGGAGGCGCCTCAGTATCCGGGGTCCATCGTGTTGGCGGACGTTGGTGGCACCGGCCTGGCGGGGCTGGCCAAGCCGTTGCCGGTTGATGTTCTGATCGGGCTGGCGCTGGGGTTGGCGCAGGCAGTGGCGGGGATGCACGGGCGGGGCGTGATGCACCGTGACATCACCCCGGCGAACATTGTGCTCTCCGGCGATGGTGTCCCGTGTCTGGTCGATTTCGCGTTGGCGACCTCGTTCGTCGAGATCCGCCCGGAGTTCATCCACCATACGCAGATCGTGGGGACGTTGGCTTATCTGGCGCCGGAGCAGACCGGGCGCACCGGCCGGTCGGTGGACCAGCGGGCCGACCTCTACGCGCTGGGCGCGACGTTGTACGAGCTGGCGACGGGGGAGCCGCCGTTCGGCACCGGGGACCCGCTGCGCCTTACACACGATCACCTGGCGCGGGTGCCGGCGCCGCCGGCGAAGGTGAACCCGGCGGTACCGGGGCCGCTGTCGGAGATCATCCTGCATCTGCTGGAGAAGGAACCGGACCACCGCTATCAGACCGCCGACGGCGTGGTTCACGACCTGGAGCGGGTGCCGGACGTTCAGGTGCGTCCGGCGGCAGCTTCGGTCCGCGTCGGCGAGCACGATGTTCCGCTGCGGCTGCTGCCGCCGCGGCTGGTGGGCCGCGATGACGAGGTGGCGATCCTGCAGGCGGCGTTCGAGAACGCGCAGGCGGGCAGGTGCCGGGCGGTACTGGTCGGCGGGACACCCGGGGTGGGCAAGACTGCGCTGGTCGACGAGCTGCGGCCGCTGGTGGCCGGCCGAGGCGGCTGGTTCGTGGCCGGCAAGTTCGACCAGTACCGGCGCGACCTGGAGTTCAACGGGGTCCACCAGGCGTTTCGGGCGCTGGGCCGGCTGCTGCTGGCCGAGCCGGAGGCTGAGCTGGCCGAGGTCCGCGCGCGGATCCTGGCCGCGCTCGGCCCGAACGCCGGGCTGCTGACCGCCGTGGTGCCGGAGTTCGCCGCTCTGCTGGCGGTGGCACCCGATCCCGGGGATCCGCTGACCGCGCAGAACCGGGCGCAGCGGATGGGCGTGCAGGCGCTGCGGGCGGTCGCGTCGCGGGAACGCCCGGTGGTGCTGTTCCTCGACGACCTGCAGTGGGCCGGGCGCGTCGCGCTCGGCCTCGTCGACATGATGCTCGACGAGGAACCGGTCGGGGGTCTGCTGCTGGTGGGCGCCTACCGCGACGAGGCCGTGGACGTGGCGCATCCGCTGGCGGCGCCGCTGTCGCGATGGCGTGACCGGGCCGGCGTGCGGAACCTGAGACTGGACAACCTGCCCGTCTCGAGCCTCGTCACCATGGTCGCCGAGATGCTGCACGCGGCCCCGGCCGTGGTGGCCGGTTTGGCCGAGGTGATCGGGCCGCACACGTCCGGCAACCCGTACGAGACTGTGGAGCTGCTCAACGCGCTGCGCCGCGACGGTGTGCTCACCGCGACCGCTACGGGATGGCGGTGGGACACGGCGACGGTGCGCGCACATCTGGGCCAGTCAAAGGTCGGCGAGCTGCTAGCGGCGCGCATCGAGACCGTACCGCTGCCGTCCTGGCAGCTGGTGGAGGTGATGGCCTGTCTGGGCGGCCGCGCCGAGCTGAGCCTGCTGCGGATTGCGACCGGCGACCCAGCGGCCGAGGTGCAATCGATGCTGGCGCCCGCCCTCGCCGAAGGCCTTCTCGTCATGGAGCCTGGCGCCCACGAGGCGGTGCGGTTCCGCCACGACCGGCTCCGCGAGGCGATCCTGCGCGGGCTCGACCCGGGGCGGCGACGCACCGTGCAGCTGGCCACGGCCCGGCGGCTGGCCGGGGTGCCGGAGTTGTATGCGGTCGCCGCCGAGCAGTACCTGCCGGTCGTCGACGCGATCGACGATGCCGGCGAGCGGCGTCGGGTGGTGGGGCTGCTGCGGCGTGCCGCCGACCAGGCCACCTTGATCGGGGATCACGCGCTGGTGAACGCGCTGCTGGCCGCCGCGCTGCGGCTGATCGGCCCGGGTGAGACCGCCACGCTGATCGCGGTGCACACCGGCCGCCACGCCGCCCTGTACGGCCTGGGGCGCCTTTATGATGCGGACGAGGAGTACCGCACGATCGAAGGGCTGGGCCCCACCGCGTTGGGCCGCGCGGCCGCGACGGCGGTGCAGGTGAGCAGCCTGACCCACCAGAACCGGTTCGCCGATGCGATCGGACTCGGCGTCGAGTTGCTGCGTGAGCTCGGCATCACCGTGCCGGTGGCGGACCGGCTCGCCGCCGAGCTCGACCGTCAGTTCGACCGCCTGTACCGGTGGCTGGACCGCACCGACGCTGCCGATGATCTGGCTCGGCCCACCCTCGCCGAGCCCACACTGCTGGCCACGACCCGTCTGATCGACGCGGTCCAGCCGGCGGCCTATTTCGCCGGCGGCGACGCCACGGGCGCCTGGCTGGGCCTGGAATCGCTGCGGATCTGGCTCGAGCACGGCCCTGGCCCTACCCTCATCGGACCTGTCAGCGCCGCCGCCGTCGCCGCGGTGGCGCGGCGCGCGCTCTACGCCGCCGGGTACCGGGCGGTGCGCCGGGTCCTGGCGTTGGGCGAGGCCCGCGGCTACGAGCCCGGCACCTCCGAAGCCCGACGCCGGTTCGCTCTGCTGAGCTGCTGGTTCGAGCCGATCGAGAACGGTGTCCAAGCCGCGGGGCGGGCCCGGGAGGGGCTGATCGAGGGGGGCGACCTGGCCAACGCCGGCTACACCTACCACCCGACCGTGCATTACCTTCTGGACTGCGCGCCGTCGCTGGACGTCCTCGTCGCCGAGGTGGAGGCGGGTCTGGCCTTCGTGCGGCGTACCGGCAACGAGCAGACCGGCGAGTGGCTCGGCAGCTACCAGTGGCTGGCCGGTGTACTGCGTGGCGAAAGCGTCGCCACGACCGCTGGGGCGGTCCCCACCGACGGGTACGCCAACAACCCGATGCCGCTCTTCCACGCGCATCTCAGCCACGCGCTCGTCGCCGCGGTGTTCGGCGATCCGGACGGGCTGGCGCGGCACGCCGCGGCGGCGATGCCGCTGCTGCCGGCTGTGGCGGGCCTGTACCCCACCGCTGTGGCCCGTCTGCTGCGCGGCCTGGCCCTCGCCGAGCAGGCCCGCGCCGGCCCGGGTGACGAGCGTGGCGGTCTGCTGTCGGAACTGGACGAGGTGACGAGCTGGCTGGCCGCCCGCGCCGCGGACGCGCCGGACAACTTCCGCCACCTGCAGCGGTTGCTGGAGGCGGAGCGGGCCTGGGCGGTCGGCGACTTCCGCGCCGGAGCCCTCGCCTTCGACACCGCCCGGCGCGAGGTCGCCGGCCGGCAACGCCCGTGGCACCGGGCCCTCATCACCGAACGCGCCGCCCGCTTCTACCTCGCACAGGGGTTGGAGCAGGCCGGCCGCGACCTGCTCGCCCGCGCGCGGCAGTACTACGTGGCATGGGGCGCGACGGCGAAGGTTGCCCAGCTGGACTGGGCATACCCCACCTCACGGCCGGAAGCACTCACGACCGGCGAGTCCGGCGGCGGCCGGGGTGCCGATGATCTCCGGCCGTCCTCGACGGTCACGACCGGCACGCTCGACTTGCTCGGCATCCTCGCCGCGTCGCAGGCGCTCAGCTCGGAGACCGACATCGAACGCTTGCACACCCGCGTCGTCGAAGTGCTCAGTGCGATGACCGGCGCCACCAGCGTGCACCTGTTGTTGTGGGACGAGGACCGCCACGACTGGCTGCTGCCGACGCCGAACCGCACCACGGATACCGCCACGGCAGGTGGCCCGCAGGAACGCGACCTGCCGATGTCGGCAGTGCGCTACGTCCAGCGGACGGCCGAGATCCTGATTGTCGACGACGCCACCCGCGATGACCGCTTCGCCCGCGACTCGTACATCGCCGGCCTGGGTGCTTGTTCGTTGCTGGCCATGCCCATCCTCGGCCGCGGCGCGCTGCGGGCGGTGCTGTTGCTGGAAAACCGTCTCATGCGCGCCGCGTTCGCCACGGAACGGCTCGACGCTGTCAGGCTCATCGCCGCACAGCTCGCCGTCTCTCTCGACAATGCCCAGCTCTACTCCGACCTCATCGCGTCGCGCGCGCGTATCGCCACCGCCGCCGACCGGGCCCGTCGGCGGATCGAGCGGGACCTGCATGATGGCGCCCAGCAACGTCTGATCACGCTCGCCATGCGCGCGCGCATCGCCCGAGCGGACGTTCCACCCGACTCAGGTGCGCTGGGGGAGGAGCTGGAGGATCTCGCAGCCGAAGCGGTCACTGCCCTGGACGAGCTGCGCGACTTCGCCCGCGGCATCCATCCGGCGATCCTCGCCGAGGGCGGCCTTCGCCCGGCGCTCAAGGGACTCGCCCGCCGCTCCGCGGTCCCGGTCGAGCTGGCCGTGCAGGTCGACCGGCGTCTGCCCGAGCCGGTCGAGACCGCCGCCTACTACGTCGTTTCCGAGGCGCTGACCAACGTGGTCAAGCACGCACACGCATCGGCCGTCCAGGTCGAGGTCGAGATCGTCGACGCCAGCCGCGTGCTGCGGGTCCGGGTACGCGACGACGGTCGTGGCGGCGCCGACTTCGCCGGCGGCTCCGGCTTGGTCGGGCTCAAGGACCGGGTGGAGGCGCTCGGCGGCCGGCTCTGGCTGCAGACGGCGGCCGGCGCCGGCACGGCCGTTCTGGCCGAGTTCTCCCTGCAGCGCGCCGGCATGGGCCCGAGCTGAGCGGGAGTCACCGCGATTTCGTGTGCCGCCTCCGACGTCGGGAGCCAGCGACGTGATCGCCGGGGCGGACAGCGTCGCGCTCAACCCGACGGAGGTCACCGAGTTCGGTCTCCCGCCGCTGCCGGGCAAGGCCACCGACTCCCGCGTCAGCCCTTGATCAGGTCGATGATGTGGCCGAAGGTGAGATCCGATGCGAGCGCCGTGAGGTCTCCGTCCGCGAGCTTCGCCGCAGCCGCCTTCGTAGCTCCGAGGGCGTGCGTGTACGGGTCAACCCCGAGGCTGATCCGGCGGACGCCGATCGTCTGGAGTTCCGCAAGGGTAGCGGTGCCCTGGGGGCTGACGAGGACGTTGACCGGCTTGGGCGCGACAGCCTTGACAACTGTGCTGATCGAGGCCGTGTCCGGCAGGTTCGGCGCGTACAGGACGTCAGCTCCTGCTTCCGCGAAGGCCGTGAGGCGGCGGATGGTGTCCTCGAGGTCAGAAATCCCCCACAAGAAGTTGTCCGTACGGCCGGTCAGGACGATCTGCCCACGCGCAGCTGCGGCGGCGGCCTCGATGCGGCGAACCGCATCATCGAAGTCACGAATCGGGTTGGCGGGGTCACCAGTGGTGTCCTCGATGCCGATGCCGGCCAGACCGCAGGCGATGGCAGCGTCGACAGTCGTCCGGACATCTTCGGGAGTCTCGCCGTAACCGTCTTCGAAGTCGCCGTTGATCGGCAGGCCACTCACGGACGTGAGCAGGGCGGCATGGTCCAGATGCGTGTCACGGCTGATGGCGTGGATGCCGTCAAGCCGGCCCAGTGTCGCGGCGAACGCCGCTGAAGAGGTCGCGATGGACTTGAACCCGGCCTCCGCGAACAGCAGGGCCGACGGCACGTCCCATGCGTTGGGCATGATGACGATATTGGGGCCACGATGGAGTTCGGCGAACTGTTCGTAGCGTGTCGGGGCTGCACTGTCAGACATGGCCGAGCTGTTCCTTCCAAAGCGTGCGAAATTCTTTCCGAAACGGCGGCATATCAGCAGCTGTCAGCCGGGTGGCCGAGGGACATCCCCGGTCACGCCGATGCGGATCTGCAGTCGGTCTCTCGCGTGTACAGGGGAGCGATCGCGCAGGTTGAGACGCAGGCCCACGCGCCTTCACGCTTCTGGCGAACGGCTGTGTACCGCGCATCCTGCTCCGCGTCATGGGCAGTCCCGGGACGTATCCGTCCACGGCTTCTCCTCTGGCCCTGGCGCCCGACAGTCAACCACGCGAGCTGACCTCGGCAAATTGCCGTTGCCGTTTTTGAGCGGCGCGCGGACGCGACTTGCTTACGGACTCTACCGCGTAGGGCCTTGGTGCATGCGGATGAGGATCTGCCTCTGGTTCGGGTCAATCTGGGTGGGCCGGCGTCAGCCGGCGGTAAGAACCGACCGTCGACTGTCGCCACCAGGAAACCAGCACAGAGGAGAGGGGCATATGGCCGAGTCGAACGGGCGACTGAACTCCACCGGCAAGGTGGCTGCCGAGGAAATGAGGAACCTGATCGTCGTCGGGTCGGGTCCCGCCGGTTACACGGCTGCGGTTTACGCGGCTCGCGCGCAGCTCGAACCGTTGGTGTTCGAGGGCACGCAGTTCGGTGGTGCGCTGATGACGACCACGGAGGTCGAGAACTTCCCCGGCTTCCGCGACGGCATCCAGGGCCCGGACCTGATGGAAGAGATGCGCAAGCAGGCCGAGCGCTTCGGCGCCGAGCTGCGCGCGGAGGACGTCGAGTCGCTGGAGCTGACGGGCGACGTCAAGTACGTGGTCGCGAACGGCAAGCGGTACGCCGCGCGCGCGGTCGTCCTCGCGATGGGCGCTGCGGCGCGCTACTTGAACGTGCCCGGTGAGCAGGACCTGCTCGGCCGCGGTGTGTCGGCCTGTGCGACGTGTGACGGCTTCTTCTTCCGCGACCACGACATCGCCGTGGCCGGCGGTGGTGACTCCGCGATGGAGGAGGCGACCTTCCTGACGAAGTTCGCCAAGTCCGTCACGATCGTGCACCGCCGTGACGAGTTCCGCGCGTCCAAGATCATGCTCGAGCGCGCCCGCGCGAACGACAAGATCAAGTGGCAGCTGAACTCCGAGATCACCGGGGTGGAAGGCGACGGCACCGTCAAGGGCCTGAAGGTCACGGACACCAAGACCGGCGACGAGAAGACGCTGGACGTCACCGGTTTCTTCGTCGCGATCGGTCACGACCCGCGCAGCGCTCTGGTGCGCGGCCAGGTCGACGTCGACGAGGACGGCTACGTGGTGACGCAGGGGCGCACGTCCTACACGAACGTGCCGGGCGTGTTCGCGGCCGGTGACCTCGTGGACCGCACCTACCGTCAGGCCATCACGGCGGCGGGTTCCGGGTGCAGCGCGGCCATCGACGCGGAACGATGGCTGGCGGAGCACGGCGACGAGAACGCCCACGAGGCGTCCGAGCTGGTCGGCGGCGGCTACGGCGCCGGCACCCACTGACTTTCCGATACCGACCACCCGAAGGAGAAACCATGGGCAACAACACCGTCAAGGTGACCGACAAGTCGTTCGTGGACGACGTCCTGACCAGCGAAAAGCCGGTCCTGGTCGACTTCTGGGCGACCTGGTGCGGGCCTTGTAAGATGGTCGCCCCGGTGCTCGAGGAGATCGCGGCCGAGAACGGCGAGAAGCTGACCGTCGCGAAGCTCGACATCGACGAGAACCCGAACACGGCGCGTGACTACCAGGTGATGTCGATCCCGACGCTGATCCTGTTTCAGGGTGGCAAGCCGGTGAAGCAGATCGTCGGCGCGAAGCCGAAGGCGGCTCTGCTGTCGGATCTGAAGGACGTCCTCTGATCGAGGCGGCGCTGTCCAGCTGCTGAGAACCCGGGCCTGCGGGAATCGCCTCGCGGGCCCGGGTTCCCGCACGGCAGTGTGGCTGCGCGATACGACCCTGGACGAGGCGATCGTCCAGGCCACCCGCGAATGGATGATTCGCGCCCCACGCTGTATCGACGGTGGAGCACCAAGTGTGACCTGGTCGTGGACGCCCTCGACCACGGTTTCCGGAAGCAGGGCGACATGTACACCGTCGACCTGAGCTACCCGGAGCCATGCGACGCACTCGTGGAAGCCCCGCCACGTGAACCCGGCCTTGTACCGGTGCCCCCGACACCTTTGGTCCACCAAGGTCCTGCCGAACACGCGGTAAGAATTCGTGCCGCGCCGCCGCACATCGTCAAATACCCAATGAGGTTGGACATGAGTGACGACGCTGACGAGTACGACGGCGGCGTGGACAACGACTCCGGCGTCCTCGAACCCGATGAGAGCCTCGACGAGCGGGATGTCGAGGACGTCCTCGACGAGGGCTACTCCGCCTCCGAACGACCGATCGCCGTGTTCGATTGGGGCACCACGGCCGGCGAGGCCGCGGGGCATGAGGACCTCGGCCACCGCCTCGCGCGCGAACTGCCCGATTTCACGGGCGAGCCCGAAGGCGACGGCCTGGGCGACACATCGGACACGGACGGGGAGCTCTACGACGACCAGGTCGGCACTCGGCGCGCCGGACGGTTGATCGAAGACGAGGAGTCGGATCCGGTCTACCCCTATCTGTTCGCGTCGGACGCTGGAGTAGACGGCGCCGCCGCGTCCGCGGAGGAAGCGGCCGTTCATATCGTCCCCGAATAGCCTGACACCGCCCGGCCGCTCATCCTTACGCTTGCGCACTGCGGTGTCCGATCAGTGCACGCCTGCCAACGGGCTGCTCTTCCGGAGTCCAACCTTCGCGAGGGCCGGCGCGGGGTCCTCTGCTCCGGCATCGCTTCTGGGAACGGTAAGACCGGCGTCAGCCCGGCCGCGAAACTGTTGTCGAGGTGTACACCGTCAGGGAGGCGTTCGTGCAGCAGTACAACAAGAACCCGGAAGCCGTGTCCCGGCTGACCCCGGAGCAGTACCGCGTGACCCAGCAGGACGGGACCGAGCGGGCGTTCGCGAACGCCTACTGGGACAACCACGAGCCCGGCATCTACGTCGACGTCGTGTCCGGCGAGCCGCTGTTCGCGTCGGTCGACAAGTACGAGAGCCACTCCGGCTGGCCGAGCTTCACCAAGCCGATCCAGAAGACGACGAACGTCGTCGAGCGCAACGACTTCAGCCACGGCATGATCCGGGCGGAGGTCCGTTCGCTGCACGGTGACAGCCACCTCGGCCACGTCTTCGACGACGGCCCGGTCGACCAGGGCGGCCTGCGCTACTGCATCAACTCCGCGTCGTTGAAGTTCATCCACCTCGACGACCTGGAGAAAGAGGGGTATGGAGACTTCCGTGCCCTCTTCACCGACGACACCGACAACACCGACAAGTAAGGAGACGACGTGACGACCGAAAAGGCGATCCTCGCGGGCGGATGTTTCTGGGGCATGGAGGAGCTGTTCCGCCACCAGCCCGGCGTCGTGTCCACGCGCGTCGGCTACAGCGGCGGCGACACCCCCAACGCCACCTACCGCAACCACGGCACCCACGCCGAGGCCATCGAGGTCCTCTACGACCCCTCCCAGACCGACTTCCGCAACCTGCTCGAGTTCTTCTTCCAGGTCCACGACCCGACCACGAAGAACCGCCAGGGCAACGACATCGGCCTGAGCTACCGCTCCGCGATCTACTTCACCAACGACGAGCAGAAGAAGGTCGCCGAAGACACCATCGCCGACGTCGAGGCCTCCGGCCTCTGGCCCGGCAAGGTCGTCACCGAAGTCACCCCCGCCGGCGACTTCTGGCAGGCCGAACCCGAACACCAGAACTACCTGCAGACCTATCCGAACGGCTACACGTGTCACTTCCCCCGCCCCGGGTGGAAGCTGCCCAAGCGGGCGACGGCCTCGTGATCCGCGCCCGCGAGTTCGGAAAGCCCGATCGCTGGTACCTCCTCGCTGCTGTGGGGATCGCTGCGTTCGCGGCGCAGTTCGTGCTGGCCCTCAACTGCCAGCGGGCCGGCGAGACTGACGATCCGGCACGCACGGACGAAAACCGAGGAGAATGAGGGGCGGCCGTCCCTCAAACGTGAGCGCTTTAATAGCGAACCAACCGCTGGGTGGCGTGGACAACCACGGCCACGCGGTCCCGCTCGAGTACCAGGGCGCACCGGTGCCGAAGAAGATGACAAGCTCGGGTCCGCTGGGCGTGCTGTGCCGGGCTCGTTGTGGACGCCGGACCCATCGGAAGAAACCGCCGCCTGGAACGAGGCACACAACAGAGGAAAACGAAGTGAACGAAGACGAAGACAGCGATCGGCTCCGCGAGCTCAGCGCAGCCGGCGTTTCGATCTGGCTGGATGAGCTCTCGCGCGACATTCTGGAGAACGGCGAATTCGAACGCCTCGTGCGAAGCCGTTCAGTCGTCGGCGTCACCACGAACCCGACGATCTTCGCCAACGCCATCACCCGGAGCAGCCGGTACGCCGCGCAGCTGGAACGCCTGGCCAGGAACGGTATCGACGTTGCCGAGGCAGTTCGGGTGCTGACGATCTGGGACGTTCAGCACGCGGCGAACGTGCTCCGTCCGGTCTGGGAGCAGACCGACGGCATCGACGGCAGGGTGTCGCTGGAGGTGAGCCCCGAGCTCGCCGGCGACACGGACGCGACCATCGCGGAGGCGGTCCAGCTCTGGGAGCTCGTCGACCGGCCGAACCTCATGGTGAAGATCCCGGCCACGCGCGCCGGCGTCCAGGCTGTTACCGGTGCGCTCGCAGCCGGCGTGAACGTGAACGTGACCTTGGTCTTCTCGGCGCAGCGGTGCGCCGAGATCGGCGAGGCGTACGTCGAGGGCCTCGAACAGGCCCTTGAGAACGGCCACGACCTCGCGTCGATCCATTCCGTGTCGTCTCTGTTCGTATCCAGAGTGGATACCGAGGTCGACATACGCCTCGATGCCACCGGCGTCCGAGAGCTGCGTGGCCGCGCAGCCCTGGCCAATGCACGGCTCGCTCACGAGGCCTTGACAGCAGTGTGGGAATCCTCGCGATGGCAGAGCCTTGCCGCCGAGGGCGCCCGCCCGCAGCGACTCCTGTGGGCATCCACGGGTGTCAAGGACGCGTCCTTCCCGGACACCAAGTACGTCACCGGTCTCATCACGCCCGGAACCGTTTCCACGATGCCACCCGCGACGCTCTCGGCGTTCGCCGATCACGGCGAGGTTTCCGGCGATCAGGTCGTCGGGCGCAGCAAGGAGGCGGCAGCGGACATGGCGGCCGTCGTCGCCGCGGGTGTCGACCTCGGCGATGTGTACGACACGCTCGAGAGGCAAGGCGTCGCCAAGTTCTCAGCCAGTTGGCGCGCCCTCCACGCCTCAGTCGGCGCGCTTCTCGGCTGAACGCCACCTCACTGCCCCTCTCGTACCCACGCACCCACATCAGTCCCGGAAGGAATCCCGTTGCCTCGGTCGCTGGAGTCACTCAGTCCTGCCGATGGCGAGCAGGTGGCCACGAAGAACCTGCTGGCAGCGTTGACGGCCGGGCGGATAGTTTACGACAACGGCGCCGAACAAGTCTTCGACCACAGTGGTGTCACTACATACGTCGATCGGGGGCACCCCACCCGCGGCGACTGGTATGTCGACGCCGACGGCCGCTTCGCCTCGTTCTGGCCGCCCAGCTACCGTGCCTCCTACGACCTGTACTGGATGGTCGAGGACGGCTCGATCGTCGGCCTGCGCTTCATCCACTGCGGAGACGGTTCACAGTTCTCGGGACGCTACGCCTGACTTGCGGGCCGTGGCACATACCCCAGGCAAACCACCGGTCCGACGTTTTCAGAACAGGACCGTCAACCCCGACCCGCGAGTTCGAAGGACCGCGCCGGGATTGACCGACGGCGCAGCTCCCCGGAACTGGGTCGTGCGCTGAAGCTGCCGCCGCGGCTGGAACCAGACCGCGAACAAATCGAGGCGATACTGCCCAAGTTGTCCTTGCCCGGTTAGAACAACCTCGAGCTCGAGGAGAAGGCGAGGTCATGACCATCGCGCTGGACCGTCCGCACGTTTGGCTGCCCGGGGACGTGCTGGTCATAAACGGGGCGACGCAGCACTCACCAGCGAGATCGTCGCGGTCCACGACGAGTCGAAGGGCACCTACGGCAGCCCTCGGGTCCATGCCGAACTACGCCCCCGCGGCAGACGGCATTCCCGCAAGCGGATCGCCCGGCTGTTACGCGCTGCCGGTCTGGCTGGGCGGGCGTCGAACCGCTGGCGCACCACCACTCCCGACCCGGCCGCAGCCGTGCCTGCCGACCTGATCAAGCGGGATTTCTCTTGTGTGGCAACAGATATCAACACCCGCTGGTGTGTGGCGACATCACCTACATCCACACCTGGCCCTACCTGGCCCTACCTGGCGCGATCTTCGAGTACACCGAAGGCTGGTACAAGACCCGCCGACTGCACTCCACCCTCGGCTACCTCAGCCCCGCCAGCCACGAAACGGTCATGCGTCAAGCAGCCTAACCACCTCAACCACCCTGTCCGTCAAACCGGGTCAACCCCACGTGCAGGAATGTCCCGGGAAGCAACGGCTGACGCCGCCTGGACAGCGGGCGATGACGTAACGCGGTGCGGTATGCCTGGCTGCCGATCGATACCAACCCCGGTGCTCAAGGCGACTACCCGCAGGAGGCCGGCATCTACGATCTCGCACCAGAGCCACGGGTGGCAGGCTGCACTGACCTGAGCGGGCGACGCCGGATGGACGGAGTGCTGGCGCACGCGGTGAGATCGCCGGCACCCGAGGTCGACGCGTGCTCACCGGATCTGCAGGTCCGTGCGGCAGCGCTCGCGCCGGATGCTCTGCAGGACGGTGTATGCCTGGTCGGCGTTCAGTCGTCGGTTCGGCTCCTTGGCCAGGAGACCCTCGATGACCGGGCGCAACGGGCCGGCACGCAAGAACGGGGCCGGTGGTTCCTCGGTCACGGCGGCGAGTGTGGCGGCCATGTTGTCCCTGGTGAACGGCGACGTGCCCTCGACGGCGGTGAACAGCGTTGCGCCGAGAGAGAATAGGTCGGACGCCGGTCCGGCCTTGCCCCCGCGGAGCCGTTCGGGTGAAACATAGCCCGGGCTGCCGGCCACTATGCGGATCTGAGTTCGTGAATCACTGCCGGGGGCGATCGCGATGCCGAAGTCGGTCAGGATCACCCGCGCACCATCGCAGAGCTGCACGTTGGCCGGTTTGACATCGCGATGCACGATGTTCGCGCGGTGTACGGCGCGCAGCACGTCGAGAAGGCTCAGTCCGATGTGGATCACCTGCTCGCCCCGCAGCGGCCCCTCGGCGTCGAGCGCTTCGGCCAGACTCCGCCCCCGCAGCAGTTCCATGACGATCCACGGATCGCCGTCCTGCCTGACGACGTCGTAGACCGTGACAACGCCGGGGTGGCCCACTTGCGCAGCGGTACGCGCCTCCCGGAGTGCCCGCACGCGAGCGGCTCTGCGTGATTGCGCGGATGCGCGGTAGCTCACGTTGACTTGCTTCAGCGCGACCTGACGCCGTAGGAACTCGTCCTCGGCGAGCCAGATCATCGCCATTCCGCCGCGGGCCAGTAGCGACTCGACTCGATACCGGCCTGCCACGAGTCGCCCGGCACACTCGGTCCCATGGCCCTCTCCGTGGTCGCCGGCGCCCGCCGGATGTGTCGGGTCAAGTGCTGAAAGCGGAGGCTTCGCGGGGCGTGGGCTCCGATCTGGTGACTCCACACGCTTCGTCATACGAGTAACGATCGAGCTTGGTGACCGGCGTGTCTTCACAGATGGCACCAAACCCTGCTGCCGGTTAGCCGGAATCCCGCGATACCCGCCACCTCGAACGGGGTCGCCGGTGCTGCAGTGCGGACCGCGAAGCGGATCGGCGCGGCATCGGTACCGTCATCCTCACCACGATCTTCTAACGACGTCCTGGTCAGCAGCGGCCACGACACTCGACGGCGGTGCACTGAACCTATATGAAGAGAAGCGAATACACCGCCCGTCCTCGTCGGGGCATCGGCGCTACCGAGCATCCGGAACGTTGGTTACCGCTGACCGGTGGCAGAGTTGGGTACTCCGCGAGGCGGATAGTCTCTGCTCCGGCGGGGATCGTGGTGTCGCGTGCCCGGAAGGGTCCGATGGCGACCGAATCCCGGCCACCTTCAGTGTGGGTGATGAATGCGGCCATCTGCCGGCTCGACCAATGCGAGGGCCCAGTCGACACCGCCAACACAACGTCCCCGGGTTCGCGGGCGCCCCCGAGCGCCACTTACCAGCCGCGTATGGAAAGGCGCCCACCCCAACATGTGCGTCTCGGCGGCACGGATTCTTTACCGCGTGCTCAGGAGAGGACCTTGGTGGACCAAGGTGTCAGGGACCTGGAAGGCCGTTGCGAAGCCACGGCGTTCGGGCCACACGGTGGGTGGGATGGCGGCGGCGATAAGGATGCCGCCAGAGCACACTGCGCCGTCGACCGGTCGAGGATGTCGCCGCAAGGCCGTGATGAGGCGACATCCTCGACCGGTCGACGGTGGCGAGCGCTACCGGATACGGGGTGTCATCGAAGGGCTTGCCGCTTTCAGCGCGACGGGTCACCCGGCTTCATTATCACGTGGTTACCGCGCTCGCCCACCATTATACTCTGGCCGCGCGCGTCGATCCGGGCTGACATCTGACTGATTTAAACCGACGCAAGTTCACAGCACCCCGGAGGACAGCTGAAGTGACACGGGCATCGTTGCCCTGGTCTTGTGTGGACAATAGGGCAGGTTGCCGGTTCTGTCTCGAAGTCGGTCAGGCTGGGTTGTCGGCAGATGTCAGGAGGCGAGGACAAATCCCTCGTAGCCGTTATTGGGGATCTCGAGTCCCGGCGTGGACCTACCGAGCCAGTATCAAGCGCGAGGACGCGGGCGCCGCCAGCAACCACCTCGCACCGGGTCTGGCGTGTGCACTACGGCGCTGCATCCCGATCACGCCCGAGTTCGCGCTCGACGGCGGGTCGCCCGCCGTGCTCGTCAAGGGCGTGCCTGCCGCTCGCGGTGGGTCTTTTCCAGATTAACCCGAGCTATTCCACGTTTAATTAGTCACTAGTTCTTTGTGCGACCACATGCGGGCCGGCCGGGCAACGCTCTCGGTGGGATTTCTTTGGTGTCCCTGCTGGCGCGGGCTGCGCACGCGTCCGCGCACGTCCGCGGCCCCACCGGCGAGACCCCGGAGTTGGGTTTCGGGGTTAGTTGCGGCCGGCCATGACGCCGCCGTCGACGTCGACGATGGCGCCGGTCATCCAGCTCGACTTGTCGGAGAGCAGGAACGAGACCGCGTTTGCGATGTCCTCCGGGGTGCCAACCCTTCCCAGCGGGTGGAGGCCGGCGAAGCTGTCGACCGTTTCGTCGAGCTTGTCCGCCGGTACGAAGCCCAGGTACAGGGGCGTTTTGACGACCGCGGGAGCGACTGCGTTGACCCGGATTCCATGGGGCGCCAGCTCGATCGCGAGCGCCTTGGTGAACGAGTGCGCGCCGCCCTTCTGCACGGAGTAGCCAGTGTGCGGTGTCGCCGCGATGCCCTGGTGCGCCCACATCGAGCCGACGTTGACGATGGCGCCGCCCTTGCCGCCCGCGACCATGCCCGCGACGACGGTCTGCGTGATGAAGAACAGTGCGCGGTTGAGTTCGTTGTATGCGTCGTAGAAGTTTTCGTCGTATTCGCTGAACGCCCTCGGGATGAAGAATCCCGCCGCGTTGACGAGCAGGTTCGCATCGGAATGTTCGGCAGCGAGCTGCTTACGGATCTCGGGCACCTGGTCACGGTCGGTCAGCTCCGCCGTGATGCCCCAGGCCTTTCCCTTCTGCGACAAAGCGTCGACTGCGGTCCGGACTCGTTCGGAGTCCCGGCCCGTGATCACGGCCGTGCCACCTCCGGCGACTACCTGGTGGGCCGTGGCCAACCCCATACCACTGCTGCCACCGACCACCACGACCTTGTGGCCATCGAACCTCTCACCCATGACAGTTGTTCCTTCCTCACCAAATCGCGACGCCGGGCGGTTCCCGGATCGAGCAATCAAAATGTTCGTGCCGCGCAGGCGGCGGTTCTTACCTGCGGCTGTGCCACTGCTCACCGCCGCCACGGCGATAGCGGCGCCGGGTCACGTGGCGCGAGACGCCTGGATGTGAGTGTTCAATCCACGTCGCGGCGCTGATTCAACCGAGGTCTCGCAGCCAGCTCCAGGCGACATCGTCCAAAAGAACCCGAAGGATAGTGAGCGTTGCGGAGAAGGTGGCATCAGTCAGTGCGGGCGTCAGGCTGGGCAGGTGGGCCACCTGATGACCGGCGGCAGGGCGACGGTTCGCTCTCGTGCCTGTGGAGCCTGCGACTGTACGAGGGGCCTTCCTTTTGTTCGGGAATACTTGGTCGTTCGGATGGTCCGTTCTGTGCGTTCTGCTGGTCAGGCGATGAAGTCGTTGTCCACCAGGTAGGTGCGGATGTTGCGCCGGGCGTCGAACATCGCCTTGTAGATGGCGTTGCGGTTGGTTTCCAGTTTTGCGGCGAGGGCGTCCATCGGGATGTTGTCGATGGCCACGGCGACGAAGACGCGTCTCTGGTGTTCGGTCAATACGTTCTCGATGACGTGGGCGAGGGCGGCCCGGAGTTCGGTGGCCTGCACCTGGTGGGGCGGTTCGTCACCGACGGCGGCCCGAGCGCGCTCGGCCTCGTCGTGGTCGAGAGACACTCGGTGGTCGCGCCAGAAGTGCCGGCCGACTTTCGTCGAGACCTCGAGGATGACGAATTTGAAGGCCCAGGTCTTGAACTGCGCGTCGCCGCGGAACTCACCGATCTTGCGGGTGATCCGCATGAGGGCGTCGGCCGCGGCCTGGTGGGCCAAGTCTTCGAGTTCGGGGCCGGTGAGCCGGAGGACCGGCGACCTGCGTGCGGTCTCTCTCCTGGCGATTTTGATGAGCATCGCGTGCAGCCGGCGGCAGGCGTCTTCGAATGCCGGGCTGCCAGGGCTCAATTCTTGGACCCAGGCGGCGGACGCGGGGTCAAAGCTCCGTCCACCGACCAGGACTCGTCCACTGATCTTCCGTCCAGCGTCAGCGGTGTATGCCGTCTGGATGCGGGACGCGCCTGGTGTCATGTGGCTTCACCTTCTCGCCGGTGACCGTCTTCTGCATTTGAAATCTCCTTGCTACGCCTTCACTTTCCGCTTTGACGGCACGTCAACTGACTTGTCCACCACTGCGTCGATGGCCATCGACGATGAGCGGTCAGCCCGGGAGGGAGTCAGAGGAGAGTTGCGCCGCCCGCAAGGCGTCGGAGCACCACCCGATGGTGCGCGTCGGTTCGCGCTGCGACACGTCGCCCGGTTGCGCTCCGCGGGTTGCGCGGCGAATCCGCGTGTATGCGGCAGAAGTCGACGGCGCGTGGAACGGCCACAGGACCGAGTAGCGAGAACCACCACGGGCCTTCCCCTGTCGCTCCTCGTCGATCGAACGGTACTTGGACCATATAGTCCGGACGAAGTCGAGCCCGATGGCGAAGAAGCACGGGTGGGAGCATAGGGCGAAGCCGTGACGGGCGATGTCAGCCGCTTGCCGACGGTGACTGGAGCCGCCGAAAACAGAGTATTCGTCGAAGCGCCCGACGCTTCCCAGCGATACGGCTCACCCGCTCCCAGTATCACGCGGTCATCGCGCTCGCCGAGCACCACGCGCTGGCCGCTGGCGTCAATCCAGATAGGATCGCCGCTCACCGGCAGCAGGACAGTGGGCCGTTGCGCCGGTGGTTCGCACCGGTCACCCCGGGCTCCAGATGAGTACCCGGTCCAGCCCGGCTCGACCTTGATCGGCGCTCCGGGTGGTGTGCGCGCTGGCAGGTAACCTCCTTGCAGTGTAGTGATGACGCCAGTGGCAAGGACCTCCGCGGCCACGCCGGAATCGAGGTCACCGGCGGCCTGCAGGCGCGACAAGGCCGAGGCCAGCAGCCCCTGCCACCGGGAAAACGCCGTAGCGAGAACAATTCGGCCACGATCGTGGCGAAGAGCGAAGTAATGGGTCAGCGAGCCGAGGAGACAACTGCCTTCCGGCGCCCACGAATCGACCAGGTACTGTGCGCCGGTGCGCCCGGTGACCGTGGTGAAGTCCTCGGGGTCGGGGCCCTGAGAGGACAGCTCGTTCGTCGATGACACGGCTACAGAGTCGCATCGCCGCCGCCCGCGCACATTCCGGCCAGCGGCCGTTGCGTGCCCATTGCTGGCGGGAATGCCCGGGTACCGGCCGGCCGGTATCGGCCATACCGGCTGGCGGTCACTCACCCGGTACCGATAACGGCATGGGGCCTTGACGTCGGTGACGCCGCGGGAAGCCGGTCATGGCGCCTGAGCGTTCCGGTGCGCCGGCCCACCCGCACGAGCCGCCATGATCCTTTGTGGACCAGGCGCGAACCGGCATCCGACGCTCGATTCACACTGTCGCTTGTGCGAAAGCGACCATACTTTTTCGCCACATTTTTCCGAGACGAAGGAGTCGGCAGTGAACGACTTCCTCACTTCACACCACAGCAGGCGGGACCTGCGACGAGCGGCGGCCCTACATCGACCACGACGGCCCGTCGCCCGGCTGTCCAGAGCCGCGAGCAGCGAATCGCCGAGCGGCACAGAGCATACCTCCTCATTCACCATGTCGCGCTGGTCGTAAGCCGGACCACCTCGGCTGTCGGTGCCCGACATGCCGCCGCCCGAGTGGCGTTTGGCGTGGTCGAGCCGTCGCCGACGCCCGCCGTGTCCATCACCCGTCAAGACCGTGCAGCGCCTTGCGGGTGGTCTGCAGGCTCGACCCGCGGTACCGCGGGTTCGTGCAACCGGGCAGGTGGTCGTAACCCAGCTCGACGGCAACGACGCGGCCCGTGTTGAACCCGGACTCGCCGCCGGGCCGGCCACGGCCCTGCATCAGGTCGCCGATATCGGTGGGGTCGAGCTGTGGAACCTTGTTGAGCGCAGCCCTAACAATATGCACGGTGAGGTCGTCGGGACGCATGTCGACCAGCGACCCCTTGGCCGCGCGACCGATCGGCGAACGGGCGGCGGATTCTGCGCACAATAAGCGTCTGCTTAGTGCAGGTCCTGTCTCCTCGCCGCACAGGAAGCGCCATGCCACGGCGGCGGGCCTTCGGTCGGACGACGTCGCGACGAGACACGAGCGCGGAGGCGGACATCGGTGAGACTTCTGCCTGAGCACAGCACCTAGGTGCCGAAGCGGCGTCACGTGACCGCGGATGCGTTATCGCTGCCTTTCGATCTTGGCGACGAATCGTGCAAACCGGGGGTAAGAGATGTGGTGGGCGTGGCGCCAAGCACACGGTAGTGAAGTGATGACGTCTTCGGAGGCCGAAAAATTTCCCCCATGTGTGTCCGTACTGGCGCGACTGGTTGCCGGCGGGTTGTGCCGTTGCGGAGTGATGGGGCCTGGTGGCGCAGGCGTCCACTGTGCAAGGCAGCGCGCGCCCATCGCGCTTTCCCTCGTGTGGGCGGCGCAGGACCCCGGCGCGGCGGCTCGCCGACGCGCCGGGGTCCTGCTTCCCGTCACTTCCGGACTATAGGAGGAGGAGTCCTTGACAGGCGCAGTAAATGGCAAGGTGGTGCTTCGCCTGCCACGGCTGGTTGCGCGGGTCGACCGGGCCATGGCTTTCGCGGCCGCGGTGCACGCGGCGCTGGTGCTGGCTGACTTCTTGTTGCTGGGGTTGCTCGTCGGAGGTGTGCCTGTACTGGAGGAGTCGTTCCTCGTCGTGTTCGGCATCATCGGCCCGGCGATTGGCATCACGCGCCATTTCCGGGCCGCGTCACGGGACGGAGCGAGTCTCGTCATCGTCTCGGCAGCCTGCTCGCTGATCCTGAGCGTTCTGTGGCATTTCGTGCTCGGCGGGCCTAGCAGTCTTCGTGTCGCCCTCCGTTCGGGGGTGCCCGTCGTGGCGCGGGTCTTCGAAGTCTCGGTGACGCTCCACGTGGCCGCGGCCGCGGCGGCACTACTGCTGGCCGCACTCGCGTTTCGCCGCCGGGCTTCGATCTTGTCGATCGGCCGAATGCCAGTGGTAGGCCGAGACTGATGCCGGAGTCTGGTTTCGCTGGCCCAGCGAACCAAACGGGGCATACGCTCGAAGCCGTGTCGTCGCCGTTCCCGCCCTCACCCCGCGTTGAGCCCCGGAGCCCTGGTGGCCTCCGCTGTGAACGATGACGACCACCGCCCGTCCGAGCATGCCCAGGCCGTAGAGAACCGTCAGCCTGTCGGTGTAGTTCGTCCTGACCAACTTCGTGAACGATGTGGCCTGGACGGCCGTCAACTATCCGGCGGCGAGCCTCGCCGCCGCCGGATGAGTCACTGCGGCTGCCGTTCGAACACCGTCTCCACAGACTCTCCGTTCCGCCACTGCTCGGCCCGAACTGTCGGACCGGCGATGTCGGGGACGTGATACGGCACAGTCAGCTTGGCCATCGCGCCATCGCTTCGGCCGCGCCTGGCCGGCCAGTGTTACGGGAGTATCTGGCCACGTCCGCGACGAGGTCGGCCCCGCGGGGTGGCGAGTTGGGCTGTAGACACTGCCTGTGGCGTATGGGGCCAGCCGGAGCTGATCGCCGTACCGGGACACCAGCTCGGCTGTGCTCACCTGCTAAACGATAGACAACGTGTCCGGTGGCCGGCCCCACGCCGGTGACGGTGGGGGTGCGAACTCCAGGTGGCAGGAATGCGAGGTGACCCCCACCACCGCGATGCTCAACAGGCTCCCGTCGCCCGCGGACGCCCGGTTCCCGGCCACTTCGCCCGGTGTCCGCCCCCAATCTGCTCCGGACCGGAAGGTGGAATCTGATGCGGACCTTCGGCCTGCCCCGTGCCGGACGCCCGGCACCCGTCGTTTCCCGTTGCGCGACCGCGAGGCCGCCCTCGTCCCGCACGTGTCCCCGGCAGCCGCCGCGTTCACGCCGACCGCCCTGTTCCCGCACCGGATCCGTGTCGAACGCAGGTGGATTCCGTGAACCTCGAACAGATTTCCCTTCGCCTGGCGGTTGTCCTCATGGGTTCGGGGTGCTCCGTGTGCGGCCGCCCCCACGGCCGCATCGGCCAGGTCGTCGAGGCGTGAATGCTCCTGGAGCGTGATTCGGACCATATGGTCCAGGTAGGTTCGGTCGACGAAGTGCGACAGACAAAGGACTCGTGTTGGTTCTCGGCGACCGTTTGCGAACGCTGCACGAGGAGATATGTCCGGTACGGCTGCACGCTTTGCCGCGAGATCCCACCGAGAATGAAGGCTTTACGAGGCTCATGCGGACCTGCTCCGTCACAGGGGTTACCACCAACCCGACGATCTTTGCCCACGCCATCGCACACGGTGTCCAGTACGCGTGGCAGGTCGGCGGGCTCATGGGCACGCCGGCGACCTGGACCAGGAACGAGCGCCGCGCCCTGTCAGGCGACCGGTACGGCAGCCACATCCGCTCTGTGACCTCCTGGTCGAACTCCGACATGTGGTGCGACGGGGTGTCGATCGACACGCGTCCCGAGTCGGAGCGGCCGCAGGACGACGCCGGCTTCATCACTGTCTGGGCGGTACGGAACACGAACGGTGGGCCGCCTGAGATCCATGGCGGACGCGCGCGGCGACCGGTTCCCGAGTTGCACTTCGGTGAGAGCGCAAGTGGATTTCAAGAATCACCCGGACGGTCGATAACGAGCCAGATCTCAGGGAGACCAACGGCTACGACGACCATGGTGACCCGCGGCGGGGAGACCGGTACAAGGGCGACTGATGATCCTTCCCACATCGTGGCAGACAGCGACGGCACTGCAGATCGTCCGAGATGCCGCGAACCAAGACCTGGAACCGGGTCCGGGCTGAACGTTTCGGTCCGAGAGGGCGAGTTCTCCACGAAGGATCAGGCCGGACCGATGCAGCCGAACGGCTCCCAAGTTCCGGATGCAGGATCGAAAACCCACGCAGTTCAGCACCTAGCCGGAGGAAATCATGCGGACCACCGCGCCCAGCCCGGTCATAACGCGGCCCTATCCCGCGCGCATTTCCGCGAAAGGCGCCGCGTTGCTGCGGTTGTTCCACACGACGGACCACAAGCAGATCGGCATCATGTACCTGGTCACGGCGTTCGCCTTCTTCATGGCCGGCGGCGCGATGGCCATGCTGATCCGCACCGAACTGGCCCGGCCCGGACTGCAGTTCCTGTCGCAGGAGCAGTACAACCAGCTGTTCACCATGCACGGCACGGTGATGTTGCTGATGTATGCGACCCCGGTCCTGTTCGGGTTCGCGAACTTCGTGCTGCCGCTGCAGATCGGTTCGCCCGACGTCGCATTCCCGCGGCTCAACGCGTTCTCGTACTGGCTCTACCTCTTCGGGAGCCTGATCGTCATCTCCGGCTTCCTCACGCCCGGGGGTGCGGCCGAGTTCGGCTGGACTGCTTACACGCCATTGTCGGAGGCAACCCACACTCCAGGCCCCGGCACGGACATGTGGATCTGCGGCCTCATCGTGTCCGGTCTGGGCACGATCCTCGGTGCGGTCAATATGATCACCACCGTTGTCTGCCTGCGCGCGCCGGGTATGACGATGTTCCGGATGCCGATCTTCACCTGGAACATCCTGGTCACGAGCATTCTGATCCTCGTCGCGTTTCCGATCCTCACGGCCGCGTTCTTCGGCCTGGAGGCCGATCGCCGTTTGGGGGCGCACGTGTTCGACCCGGCAAATGGCGGGGCGATCCTGTGGCAGCACATGTTCTGGTTCTTCGGCCATCCCGAGGTGTACATCATCGCGCTACCGTTCTTCGGGATCGTGTCGGAGATCTTCCCGGTGTTCAGCCGCAAGCCGATCTTCGGCTATAAGGGATTGGTGTTCGCGACGCTGGCGATCGCCGCGCTCAGTTTCTCCGTGTGGGCGCACCATCTCTACGCCACCGGTGCTGTGCTGTTGCCGTTCTTCTCCTTCATGACCTTCCTGATCGCCGTGCCCACGGGCGTGAAGTTCTTCAACTGGATCGGCACGATGTGGAAGGGCCAGCTGTCCTTCGAGACGCCGATGATCTTCTCCGTCGGATTCCTGGTTACGTTCCTGCTTGGTGGTCTGACGGGCATCCTGCTGGCCGCGCCGGCCATCGACTTCCACGTGTCGGACAGCTATTTCGTGGTGGCGCACTTCCACTACGTGCTCTACGGCACGATTGCGTTCGCGACCTTCGCGGGCATCTACTTCTGGTTCCCGAAGATCACTGGCCGGATGATGGACGAGAAGCTCGGCAAGTGGCACTTCTGGACGACGTTCATCGGCTTCCACGGCACGTTCCTGGTCCAGCACTGGCTCGGCGCCGAGGGCATGCCCCGCCGCTACGCCGACTACCTGTCCACCGACGGGTTCACCACGCTGAACACGATCTCCACGATCGGCGCGTACATCCTCGGTGCGTCCACGCTGCCGTTCATCTGGAACGTGTTCAAGAGCTACCGCTACGGCGAGATCGTCACGGTCGACGACCCGTGGGGCTACGGCAACTCTCTCGAATGGGCCACGTCGTGCCCGCCGCCGCGGCACAACTTCACCGAGCTGCCGCGCATCCGCTCCGAACGTCCCGCGTTCGAGCTGCACTACCCGCACATGGTGGAACGCCTGCAAACCGAAGGCGAGATCGGCTTCTTCGGCAAGCCGCGCCACCAGGCCGCACCGTCACAGAAGCTCGCCGCCACAACCACAGCTGACAACCACGACAAGGACAACGCAAGCGAGCAATAATTGCGTCCACCCTCGTCGACTCGGTGCTCCTGCCGCTATCGCTCGCGAGCATGGTCTTGATCCTGATCGGGTCGATCGATCTGTCGGTGGGGGCAAACGTGACGTTGAGCGGCGCGATCACCGCGACCACCGCGGAGGCGTGCCGTCCGGCAGCGGCGAGCCGTCGACCGGGAGCAGCCCGGAGACCAGGACGCGGTACTGGAGTTCGCTGTTCGCGGACATAGACGGCCTCCGATCGCCTGGCGCAGCACGGGCCCACTGCCCGCCGTCGGGTGCGGTCATTCGGCAGCACCCCGGGACCATTCTCTGGAAGACCACCGGCCGACAACAGGGAATAAGAGCGTGTCTCACTTGGTGAGTTTCTTGTAGCAGGTGATGCTGGCGGCGATGGTGAGGAAGGCGAGGTAGTGGCCGGCGGTGGTGTTGCCGGGGTTTCTCCCTTGCCCGTTCCGCGTCACCCATGCGGCGCGGGCGAGCCGTCGAGCAGCCACAGAACCGGCCACCGATCCAGCCCAGGCCACACCGGGCGGTCCCGACAACCGGTGCCACAGCGGAGCACTCCCGCCCGGATACGGAAGATTCACGAGCCGACCGCCGGGGTGCTGATGTCCCCGGTTCGAGATTTTCGGTGGGCGTTCCATGCCGCACGACGTGTCGTTCGCGTTGCTGCGTCGGCTCCGAGCGTGGCGCGACGGTCTCGAACGGCACACCGGAAGCGATCACGTCCTGGATGAGCGACTTCCGTGCCGACACCGCAGCGAAACGAGTGGCACGTGGCAGCCCAGAATCGGAAGGCCAGAGTCACTTCGTTCTTCCGCGTGATCGCCGGCTCGACCTGGTGGCCCGCTTCGCCGGGACCGTCCGGATGCTTCGCGCTGGCGCCGCAGTTGACCAATTCAGTTCCATCTCAAGGACACTCATCGCCGTCGATCTCCGCTCGACCTCGACCTGTACCACGTCCGGGGCGAGCACGTTCACTGGGCGGCCCCGCGCCCGAGCTCCAGCCAGCCCCGGTTCGCGAGCGTGGCGAACCGCTGGGCGGCCTCGTCGCGCGAGAGTTTCTCCTCGCGCTTGACCTCCACGTCGGCATCGCGGCACCTTCACGCTCGCCGCGGCCACTGCCCTCGCGAAGACCACCAGTTGCGTTGGGGCCGGCACATCACCTGCCACGAGTGAGGACGTAACCAACGGCCGGACGCGGCGGTCACAGCGAGGGCAACGCCAGACACGCATTCCGGTCCGCACCCTCTGAAGAAGCGGGACGTGCATTGCGCTGCAAGCACGACTCGACCAGTCGATGTGTCGAGCACGTCCTCGAACCTCATGTCTAGACGCTCAGCGGCCTCGGGCACCAAGAAGGGGTAGTTCTCGGTGTTCATGGATTTCCCCGGTGCCGCACTTTTCACGTCGAGCCGCGAAGCCTGACAGGTCACAGAGTCCGCCGGGACCTGCGCTCGTACCGTGGTGCACGATGATGCCGCCTTCGTTCATCTTGCGTTCACGTGAATGGCGTGCACTGAAATTCTTCGCAGACCGGTGCATCCCGTGCGCATCGGGCTGGAGGCGACGGTGCAGGAACACACAATGGACGCGATCGCGTCCGAGCAACTGGACATTCAGGTAGCGCATCCGGAGACCTGGGTCGCGCGTGACTCCACCGTGCTCGACTCGTCGGTGGTGCGGGACCAGATTGCGTGTGAGCGGTCTCGTTTCGCCCCAGGCGCGGATCCACGCGTACCTGCCGATCCTCGTCGTGCGCGCGGCCGGTCCGCGCTGGGACGACTGCAAGCTGAACCCGACCAAGCGGAAGTGGGAAACCCGGCCGGTACGCACCGTGCGGGGCGGTCGCACCGGCCGGGCACAACGAGGTGACGCGGGCGTTGTGCGTAGGCCCGGATCACCTGGCCCGGCGTGCCAAAGAGGGGCGGGAGCGCCGGTCGACCCGGCCCGATAGGAGGAGAACATGTCCAACGACAACGAAATCCGCCCCTTCCGACTTCACACGCCGGAGGAAGCGCTCACTGGCGTGCGTCGCCGGATTACGACGACGCGCTGGCCCGCCCAAGAGTTGGTCACTGATCGGTCCCAGGGCGTGCAGCTGGCGACCGTTCAGGAGCTGGCCCGCTACTGGACGACCGATCACGACTGGCGTGCGTTCGAGGCGAAGCTGAACGCGCTGCCGCAATTTACGACCGATATCGACGGCGTCGAGATCCACTTCATCCACGTGCGGTCGCAGCACGAGAACGCCTTGCCGCTGATCATGACGCACGGCTGGCCGGGCTCGGTCGTCGAGCTGCTCGGGGTCGTCGGCCCGCTGACCGATCCGACCGCGCACGGCGGAGAGGCCGAGGACGCCTTCGATCTTGTGCTGCCGTCGCTGCCGGGCTACGGCTTCTCGGGCGAGCCGACCGAGCTCGGCTGGGAGTCCGGCCGCATCGCACGCGCGTGGACGGAGCTGATGGACCGCCTCGGCTGCACGCGCTACGTCGCCCAGGGCGGCGACGTGGGCGCCACCGTCACGGACGCGATGGGCCGACAAGCGCTCGCGGGGCTGCTCGGTATCCACGTCAACTTGCTCGCCGCCGCGATCGGGATCAAGGACCAACTGCCGGCGGAGTCCGAGCAGGAACGCACAGCGCACGACGCGGTGACCACGTTCACGACGGACGGATTCGGCTACTTCCTGGAGCAGTCCACCCGGCCGCAGACGATCGGCTACTCCCTGCTGGATTCACCTGTCGGGCTGGCGGCCTGGATGCTCGACCACGACACGGACAGTTACTACAAGATGTCTCGCGCGTTCGGCGACGGCGAGCCCGCGGGCGACCTCACTCGGGACAACATCGTCGACGACATCACCTTGTACTGGCTGACGGGCACCGGCGCCTCGGCCGCCCGGTGGTACTGGGAATTCGGCCGGGCCCAGGCACAGGGCCTGGTTCCTCCGCCGGTCTCTGTCCCGGTCGGCTTCACGACGTTCCCCGGCGAGATCTGGGCTGCCCCGCGCAGCTGGGTCGAGACGGTCTACCCCGATCTCACCTACTTCAACGAGGTCGACTGCGGTGGCCACTTCGCCGCGTGGGAGGAGCCCGACCTGTTCGCGACCGAGGTGCGGGCCGCGTTCCGGCCGTTGCGGAAATCCTGAGCCCGCTTCGGTTCGCGCGGCGACACCACGGTGTCACCGCGCGCCTCGGGTGCAGGGGTGCGCGCACCGATACTCGGTCGCGCCGGGCGGTACGCGCTGCCTCGGGCTTCAGGCTCTCCGCAGCAGGCCGAGGGCGCCGGCGGGGAACAGCAAGACCGACAGCAGACCGGCGCAGACCAGCGCGGCGGCGGTGACCTGCGTCAGAAGCCCGGTTGCCACCCCGATCTGGGTCGCGGTGACGACGAACGGCAGAGACGTTGCCTGCAGCAACGCGGCGGCCACGGTGCTGCGGGCCCCGAACGTCTTCCAGTACAGCAGTGCGGGTACGCCGCGCACGAGCAGCAGGGCGGCGAGGAACAAGGGCACTCTGGCCAGCGCGGCGGGGTTGGCCAGCAGCTCGGACAGATCCAGCCGCAGACCGCTGGCGACGAAGAAGACCGGGATCAGGAACCCGTAGCCGATGGCTTCGAGTTTGGCCCGGAAGCGAGGGTGCGACGCGGTGTCCTGGTCGAGCAGGCCGACGACCGCGCCGGCCAGGAACGCTCCGAGGATGGACTCCAGCCCGAACGCTTCGGCCAGAGCGACGAACGCGATCAGCAGGGCGACCGCCGCCCGCACGCGGATCTCGGCGGTGCTGTCCTGCAGCCGCGTCAGCGCGGTCTCCAGCCGGCGGGACCGGCCGACCACGGAAACGACGAGCCCGGTGACGGCGACCAGCACCACGAACATCACCAGCAGCACCACCCGGGCTCCTCCGCCGGCGCCGGCGGAGGAGAACAGCACCGAGAGCAGCACCACGGCCGCGAAGTCGGCCACCGAGCAGGCAGCGATGACCGCCTGCCCGAGCGCGCCGCCAGCCTGCCCGGCGTCCTTGAGCACCGGCACGACCAGCCCGAGCGAGGTGGCCGACAGCGTGATGGCGACCAGCAGCGGGCTGTGCACCCACCCGGCGGTGCCGAAACCCAGTCCGGCCAATACCCCGAGGCCGAGAGTGACGGCGTAGCCGAGCAGGGCCAGCCGCAGCGTCCCGCCGCGCAACCGGTGCACGTCGATCTCCAGCCCTGCCAGGAACAGCAGGAACGCCAGCCCCAGCAGGGCGACGATCTGCACCGGCAGGTCAGGGTGGACCCAGCCCAGCACTGACGGGCCCACGACAATGCCGGCGACGATCTCCAGCACCACAGCGGGGATCCGCACGGCGGGCAGCATCGCGAGCACCAGCGGCGCGCCGAGCGCGATCGCTGCGACTGCGAAGAGATTGACGAACTCGACATCCGGCACGACGAGTCCTCCTCCACCAGATCACCGGTATCGGGATTTGCTGTGGTCGAACCGGCAACCGGCGTCCCATTCCCCGCGTTGGGTGGCCGCACGTCGGCGCCCTTGAACATCCGCGCGAGATGCACCAGGCCCCCGTCCGGTCAGCGGTCACCCGTTTTCTCGGTCGGGCTCGAATTCCCGCTCCGGTACCAGGAATTCGCTGAGCCGCTGGACGGCGAAGTCCACGAACGGGCGGGCGTGAAAAAGCCGGCACCCCGCTCGGCCCACGATGGCTTCCCTGATGCCGAAGCGTCGTTCGAAGTCTCGGCCGACGAGAGGGAAGTAGGTGTCCTTGTCGTCGGCGACATCGACGGTCTCGCACCAGATCCGCTGCCGGTGGGTGATCATCGGGAACCGCCGCAGCGTCAGGCGGGGACGCGGAGTGAGCGCTTCGGCGTGGTGGAGGAAGCTGTTTCGATTGTGTCCCACACCGATGAGCAAAATCGCGCCGCGGAGGTCGTAAAGGCGTTCCAACGGTGAGTCACGGCCAAGGGCGAAGCCGAGTGGCTGCCCGGCCACGATCTGTCCGGCTCGCGCGCCGATCGCGGCCACCGACGCCTGGGGGTGCGAGCTGCGGACGGTGCCAGGCAGCGAGCGGAGGGCCTCCGCGACCGCGCCCATGCTGGACGGCATGGTGCAGTGAAACGTGGGTACTGCGTCCCGTCGCTCCCGGACTCCTTCATCCGGGACGCCGACATGCTCTGGATCGCGATCGGCGACGTTCGGGGTGAAGGTGGGCACGACCACGGTCCCCGTGGCGCCGACGGCGCGCAGCAGGCTGTTCACCACGGTCGCGGCGCCACCGTCGACGGGGCCGAGGCTGGACAGCGACGAATGCACGATCATGTCCATTCCCTCCTCGACCCCAACTCGGCGCCACCCCGCGACCAGATCATCAGTAGTGAGTGCGGATTGACTCATCTGTCTTTCTCCAGCTCAGACTCAGACCTCAACGCACGACGATGGTGTGCTGGGAAGGGCTGGGACGAGGAGCGGCATTGCGCAAATCCCTGGCGGCGAGTGAAGTCACGGTGGCCGTCGTGAGCTGCCTCTTCAGGCCAAGCGTCGTGCCTGGCTATGCGGGTTTGCCGGCGTCGATCCAGTGGCGGAAGACCGCGATCCGCTCGGCCGGCCATGCTCCGTCGCAGGGCATTGTGCCGGCCTCGAGCCGGCCGAGGATGGCGTCGGCGTGGGTCGAAACGTCGTCGAGGGACCAGAGATCGAAGGCGAAGTTCATCGCATCGCGGTCTCTCTGGCGAAACAGTGGCTTGATGTGTTCATCAAAATGCATCGGCTCGTCCTCCGTTTCAGTTGTGTGTGGCTGGACTCGACCGGTCACGAAGCGACCGACCGCACCCCAATCGGCGAAGTGCGTAGCAAGCGAGTCCGCCACGGCGGTCAGCGCACGCTGAACCGGTTCGAGCGCGCTCGCCACATGCTCCGGTGCGGCGCCCGTCCGGCGGTGGCCATCGGATCAATCATTCCTGGCGCCCCAGCTCCCTTCGGGCGCCCTGCGGATCGGCGCTGTGTTTGCTGCCGCGCTGGTGGACTTTCCCCGGAGCGGCCACGACAAATGGCCGGGTCGGTGCTGGGCACGGCGATAGCGACGACTTTTCGAGCGTGGGGATCAAGACGGCACCGCCTCGCCAGGCCGGTCAGGTCTTCCGAGGGGCACGGCGGTCTTTGCGCTGGGCGAGCTCGGCTTCTTCCACCAGGACAAGCATCGGCTTTCCAGGTTCGCACAGCATCGTGACGGTGAAACGGAGCGGGACGTCCTCGCGGTTGTTGCCGTCCTGGTAATGGATGACATCGCCACCCGGCTCCCAGAACGCCTCGCCGGCGTGCACGACGCGTTCCGGTTCGCCTTCCACCTCCAGCACCATCTCGCCTTCCAGCACGTAGCCGAACGCCGGGCCGGGATGCCGGTGCGGCGGCGCACCGGGATCGCCGGGTGGATACTCGACGACCACGGTCATCACGTGGGCTCCCGCCGGAATGAAGGGCGGGTCCGCCTCCTGCAGCGTGGTGAACGCCGTCTGCCACGCCGTCGATCGCTGTTTCTGCCCGGTCGGCGCCGGATCTGTGTTCGCCATGTGAATCTCCTCCACGTTGGATGGGTGGTCGAGGGGCGGCGTTACTTCCCGGTCCGGCCGGGCCAGTCGGCGTAACGGATCTCGCCGAGGATCGCCGGTCCGGCCGGCACCAGGGTCTGCTCGCTCAGCTCGGCTCCGAAGTAGCGTGCGTGCGGGTCTGGCACCACCTCGCGCGGATCGTTACGGGCAGCGAGCGCCGTGTGGAAGAATTCGTCCATCCGGAACTGCTCGGGGCCGGCGACCTCGAGCGTCTCGCTCAGAGGCGAGCCCACCGCAGTCCGGCCGACCACCTCGGCGACGTCCTCGCCCGCGATGGGCTGGAAAAGCACCGGCGCCACCCGGACCATGCCACTTTCGGTAGCCGCGTCCGCCATGCGCGTGACGAACTCGAAAAACTGCGTGGCGTGCACGAGCGAGTACGGGATCGACGACTTCTTGATCAGTGACTCCTGCACGATCTTCGCCCGGAAGTAGCCGCTGGCGGCCAGCCGCTCGGTGCCCACCACCGACAACGCCACATGATGGCCGACGCGTGCCGTCGTCTCGGCGGCCATCAGATTGCGGGTCGAGGTCTCGAAGAACGCCATCACCGCGGCATCCTCGAACGACGGCGAATTCGCCACATCGACCACCACCGACGCTCCGGCCAGGGCGTCCGAGAGTCCTTCACCGGTGAGGGTGTTGACGCCGGTGTTCGGCGATGCGGCCAGTGCCTGGCGGCCGTGCTCGCCGAGCGTGGTCACGAGCTTCGAGCCGATCAGACCGGTACCGCCGATGACCACGATCTTCATAAGTGTTCCTCCCCTTGCCATCGAGGCACCCGGCCCGCGCGAGACCGCCGTGTCAGTTGGCGGCACCAGCACCGATCAGGTATGGCCAATCTCGACCCGCGACCCCCATGGCCGGAGCGCGCAAGCCGACACGAGTCGGTCAGGAAATAACAACCGGCGCCATCCCCTGATCGACGGGCCCGCGGTGCCTCGCCCCTTCTTCTTGCGGGCCCGCTAGTGAGCGTCCCGCGCGCCTACTCAGTCATGAAGGGTCTTTCGTCACCGCTTCTGCTCTATCGCCGGATTCTGAACGCATCGGTGGCGTGGAAGGCCGAACCGCAGGGCGGCACCGGTCGGGTCGCCACGCGGTCAGCAGCAGGTTGAGAGTGGTGACGCCCGGGCGGACTTCCCCTGCGACCTCAGCGCGTCCGGCGTGGCCGGGAATTCCGTGCTGATCGACGTGTCCAGCGACCGGGGCGATTGCGGCCGGAGGCCGTATCCGTTCGGAAACCAGCAGCCCCGCCGGCGACGTGATGACGTCGTTCGGGCTGATGCGGGTCGACGCGTGGCGATGCGAGCTGGGCGACGGACCATGTCTGCTCTGGAACGTGACTGAATGCGGGATCGCCTCCGATCCCCTTGAACCGAAGGTTCACCCCCGACGGGGGAAGAGGTCCCGGCGTCCGCCACAGAAGTGTCTACAGGGGAGTGTTGATAACGCCGCTGTCCAGGGGAGGAACCAGCGTGGCTCGTCGACCGAACATCGTCCTCGTCCACGGCGCGTGGGCTGACGGTTCCAGTTGGAGCGCGGTGATCGAGCGGTTGCAGGCTGACGGCTACACCGTCACCGCACCCCAGTTCCCGGAGTCCGAGCTGGCGGGTGATGTCGCCCGGTTGCGTGAGGTGCTGGGGCGCCAGGGCGGGCCGACGCTCGTGGTGGGGCATTCGTACGGGGGCAGATCGTCACCGCGCTGGGGACGGACGCGCCGAACGTCGTGGGGATCGTCTACGTCGCGGCGTTCGGCCTGGACGAGGGCGAGACGATCGGCAAGCTGTTGGAGCAGGGCCCCCTCGGCGCGGCGCTGGCGCATCTGGACGTGGACGAGCAGGGCTTCGCGTGGCTGCCCGAGGACGACTTCGTGAACCACTTCGCCGCCGACGTCGACCCGGTCAAGGCGCGGGTCATGTTCGCCGTGCAGCAGCCGCTGGCCTTGTCGGCCCTCGACGAGGTGATGGGGGTGCCGGCGTGGAAGTCGCACCCGGCGTGGTTCCTGGTGGCCGACGGCGACCAGGCGATCCCGCCCGAGGCCCAGCGCCTGTTCGCCGCGCGGATGAAGGCCACGACCGTCGAGGTCGCGTCGAACCACGTGGCGATGGTCTCCCATCCCGACGACGTGCTGCGGCTCATCGCGAGCGCGGTCCACGCCGTGCAATGAACTCGCGGCGGGCCACCACGAAACGGCCGCGCGCTGCGGCCTCGGCGCCAAACGCGTTGGCTTCGGCAGGTTTGCCGGTGATGCGGGGTGGGCTTACAGCGTGCTTCGTGTGGGTCGGGGTGTTGAAGTCCCAGGACTACGAGGTCGAGAACGCGGAGCCATTGGTCACCGCGAGTCCGCTCACGTCATGGCCGCGTGAGAAATTGGGTGCGCGGAGGCTCGGGCGGCTCATCGGAATCACTCAGATCATTCGGGTTCCTTGATCGCGGCGAAGCCACTGGCGCCGCGGGCGTCGGCCGTGGGCAGCCTCGGGGCCGCGGGGATGATGGTCGGCACGCTCAGCTTCCTGGTCACGACACCGGAAGCCTGGCGTGAGGGGCACCGGATGACCCAGCTGTCAGTGCTGGGCGAGGCCCTCTTGAAGGACGGTGTGCTCCTTGGTGCCTCCCTCTTCACCGCCGCCGACTCGCTGACCGCCGCCCGGGACAGATCGATCGGAGCAGGTGAAGGCGGTTCCGCCGCGTGCCGATGACCGTTCGCAGGTCGGCTCCCAAGGTGGTCACCGCGGTGCGCAGGTGCGCCAGGTAATGGTCGATCTGGACGACGGGCGCTGGGGCGTTGTCGGTGGTGAACACGAGGTCCGGCAGGACGCCATCGATCACGACTTCACCCGAGGCGCGCGGGCTTCCGTCGACGTCGAGCCTCGTTCGTGGCTACCTGTTGCGCGTCGCCCGCGGCCTTGTTTCACTGGGCGATTCACCCTGTCGACGAGGAGGTGCGATGGAGATTTCGCGTACCCGCGCCATGCAGCTGTGGGCGGTCACGATGACTGCGGAGGACGCCATCTTCACCTGCGCCGCCGGCGACGACAGCGAGGCATGGTCACTGCCGCGCGTGTGGCCTGGACGGGGGCTGGGTCTGCCGTCAGCCGAAGTGCCCGCCTTCACCGCCGCGGTCGGTGAGGTGATGAAGACGCCGCTGTACTGGCGGGCGCGGTTCGCCCGTCCCGAGCGAGCTCACGCTCAGGCGTGGGCGGCGCCGAAGGTCGACGCCGAGGATGACTTCACCTACGTCAGCGGCCCGTGCGGGCGTGACGACCAGGCCGTCGGTTACCAGCCGGTGGCGCGCGTCGTGATCGCGCTCGCCGACCTGCGGGGACTTCGGGTCCGGCTGGCGGCGCACCTGCACGAGCGCTCCCGGGCACTGGCGTTGATGTTGCCGGATGAGCGTTAGGCCGAGGCGTCGACGCCCCCTCCGACGGGCAGCGTGAGGTGGGAATGTTCACACGCGATCGTGTATTCGCACGGCTCGGGGTTGCGGGCGAAGCGCGGATAAGCCCCGCCGGAGATCTGCAGGCGGAGGCGGTGGCCGGGAAGGAACCGGTGGGCGCACGAGCCCAGCGGCAGCATGACGGGGCCAGACGTGGGGGCGAGTCGCGTGAACGCCTCGGTCACGTTCCAGGAGCGGCCGCGCGGATCGACGTCGCACAGCCGCACGAACAAGCTGGCTGCCGTGCTGGTGGTGAGGTGCAGCTCGACGGCGGGTGCGCCGAGAACTTCGAGCTCGCTGGCGAGGGGTGCGGAGGTGAAGGTGAGGACGTCGTCGCGCGATTCGAGTGGACGGTTGTCGCGACGGCCCGCGCCAGCGGACATGTGGCGGCCGCCGAGAGACGGCGTGGGATCGACTGGGTCGTAGCGGAACTCCGCGCTGCCCCAACCGGTTTCGTCCACGAGCTGCCCGTTACCGGTCAGGCCGAGGGTGTGCGCGTGGGTCTTCGGTGGCCAGGTAGGAAGCGTCCGCCACTCGGCGGCGCCGGTCACGTGGACGCGCACGGGGAAGGGCCGGCGGGAACCGGCGCCGGCGACGTGCTCGTCGAACCAGGCCAGGGTTTCGGGATCGGCTGTGCGCGCGGCTTTCAGCGCCGTCTCGAGGTGCGTCCACGGGCCGATCGTCAGGGCGACGTCGGCGTCGAGACGGTCGTATTGCTCGAGGGTCTGGTCGAGGAACACGTCGTGCCAGCCGCCGATGAGCAGCACCGGGATCCGCGTCGCGGAGAGTGCTGCCGAGGCTTCGTAGGGAGTCCAAAAAGGATCTTCGAGGTCGGAGTGTGCGAGCCAGTCGGAGAACCATGTGCGCTGGGGCCCCAACGCCGTCGCCGTGGCCGCTTCGGGGGTCGGCTCGCGCAGCGATGCGGCCAGGCGGCGGCGCGCGGCGAGGAGTGCACGCAGCCCGCGGCCTTGCGCACGCATCGTGGTGCTCCAGCCCAGGAAATCGGCGAGCGCGATCGAGCCCGTACCGCGGATAGCCCGGCCGAAGTCGTGCGGCCCGACCATCACGACGGCCGCGCTCAGCTCCGGCGGCGGATCCTGCAGCAGTGACCACTGTGCCCAGCCCAGGTAGGAACCGCCTGCGCTCGCGAGGCGGCCGGTGAACCACGGCTGTTTGCGCAGCCACGCGACGGTGTCCTGTCCGTCCGCCGCCTCCTGCGCTATCGGCTGGAACTCACCCGTGGAGCCGTGGGTACCGCGAACGCTCTGTAGCACGACCTGGTAACCGCGCTCGGCGAACGCCCGGCCGTGGAACAGGCTCTCCGGCAGGCCCCGGCCGTAGGGCGTGCGGATCAGCACCGTGCCGTGGGCCTCGCCGACCGGCCGGTAGAGGTCGGCGAGCAACTGCGCACCATCACGCGTCGGCACGGCGACGCCGTGCGTGACCTCGTACGGTTGTCCGCCGGGTGGGAGGCCGAACACTGCTCGGTGGGCAGCGCCGACCGCACGAGCGACAGCACCGGCTCGGCGGGACCGGGCCATGGGGTTCTCCTCGTGGTCGGAGGCGCGCACGGATCGGAATAGCTATTCCGGATCGTATCATCGCGCCGTCGTGGCTAGGTCGTTTGGCGGAATCGACGAGCCGCTCATCTCGTCAGCGTTGTCGGGCGTTCGGGCGCTTGTGCGGAGGAAGAGCGGGACTAGGCTCGGGCGGAATAGCAATTCCGGGGTCGGTCCTGGGTGTCCGGCTCGAGAAAACTGACGGGGCTCCTCGCCGGACAGCTGGCGCATACTGGCCGTTACCCCTGAACCGGGTCCCGGCCAGGGTGCGCCCGCGTGCTCCGGGGAGGGGACGTCAGCCGAGAACCTCATCAGGACCACCACCCTCAGGGAGACAATCATGAGCGCAGGAGCGCGCAACGTCGTCCTCGTCCACGGCGGGTTCGTCGACGGTTCGGGTTGGGCTCAGGTCCACGGCCTGCTCGTCCGCGACGGCTACTCCGTGAGCGTCGTGCAGAACCCGACCCTGTCGCTGGCGGGCGACGCCGCCGCCACGCGGAGGATCCTCGACCAGCAGGACGGTCCCACTGTCCTGGTCGGACATTCCTATGGCGGCGCGGTGATCAGTGAGGCCGGCACCCACGACAACGTCGTCGCGCTGGCCTACATTGCCGCGTTCGTCCCCGACAAGGGGGAGTCGGTGAACACGCTCATCGCCGACCCGCCTCCGGGCGCGCCGGTGCCGCCGATCCTGCCGCCGCAGGATGGATTCCTGTTCCTGGACAAGGAGAAGTTCCACGCCTCGTTCTCCGGTGACCTCACGGCGGAACGCGCGCGGTTCCTCGCCGACTCGCAGGTTCCTTGGGGTGTCGACGCTCTCGCCGGTGCAGTGAGTCAGCCGGCGTGGCGCGTGAAGCCGAGTTGGTACCTGGTGGCGTCCGAGGACCGGATGATCCCGCCGCCCGCGCAGCATGCGATGGCCGAGCGTGCCGGAGCGACGGTCACGGAGGTCGGGGCCAGCCACTCGTTGTTCGAATCGCAGCCCGCCGCGGTGGTCGACGTGATCAAGAAGGCCGCAGCGGCGGTCTGACCGTCGTCGGTGGAGGGCGCGGCCGGCATCCGGCCGCGCCCTTCACCGGTCCGGGCTACTTTTTGGTGGTATTCGAGATCCGCCGGCGCCGACCTCGTTCCAGGGCGGCGATCTGCCGGTCGGTGAGCCCAGGTTCGGGCAACGGGGTGGGGGCGTCGCGAGCGGGCTGGAGGCTGTCCATGAGGAAGCCGATCATCCGGCGGTACAGGCGGGGGTGGGTCGCGCCACCGAACTCGACGGAGGTCTGCACGGCCATCGACAGCAGCAACAGGTCGCCGGCCACGAGATCGTCGCGCACGAGCCCGGCATCCCGCGCGCGCCGCACGATCTCGCCGAGGTGCTTGCCGGTGCGGTTGTGGGTGTCCTCGACCAGCTTCGCCAGCCGGTGCGGGGTGCGCGGACGCGACCAGCCCAGCGTCTGGCTGTAGGACCCGGTGAGCAGCTCCCGGAACCCCCTGTCGGGGGCCAGGGTAGTGACCGATTTCTCGAGGAACCCGGCGATGCCAGCCCACGGGTCCGGATCCAGGCTCGCGTCGATCGCCTGCTGCTCGGCGATCTCGAACAACGGCGCGTAGACGTCGTGGATCAGGTCGTCTTTCGTCGGGAACGTGCGGTACACCGTGGCCACGCCGACCCCGGCAGCCTTGGCCACGTCGGCGAGGGTGGCGCCGCAGCCGTGCTCGGCAAAGACCCCGGCCGCGGCCGCCACGACCCGTTCGAGGTTCGCCTTCGCGTCCCGCCGGGTCGGGCCCGGGCTACCCGGCTTGGCTTCGCGGGACTCGGTCACGCATCGGATTTTACCGGGCTGCCCTGCGACTTCGCGGCGTGGCGGACCCGGGCCGCTTGACAACGGCCCGCGATCAGAACGACAGCGTGCCGCTCCCGTGACTGGGACGGGTATTGATCAGCCGCGCGGTCTCGGCTTCACTCAGGTCCAGGTAGAAGCGGGCGGCCAGCACCGCCCGCATCCGCGGCGGCAGCCGGTGCAGCAGCGCGACCATCTCCGCCCGGCCGGCCGACACGACGAACGCATCACCCTGGGCCTGAACGTCGGCACCCGCGTCGGGCACCAGCCGCTCCCGCCGACCGCGGTCACGGCGGGCCAGGAACACCCGGAACAACACCTGCCGTGCGTAGGCACGTTCGTGCGCGATGTCCGCGCGACTGACGTGCTTGACCACCTTCAGCAGCGCATCGTGCACCACGTCCTCGGCCTCGCCCCGGTCGCCGGTCAACACCAGTGCGTACCGCAACAGCTCGCCGTAGTGCTGCTCGACGAACACCTCAAACCGCTCGCCCGGCCCCCGCACACCCACCCCCCATCTCCTGCAGTAACAACCCCCTTGATCACTCAGGACACCGAAAAGTTGCTCGCTCCGCCGAACTTTCTCCAGCAATCACCCCCGCAAGGGGCAGTTGCACGCAGATCGTCGAGGTCAGGCCCTCAGCCGCGGAACGGCGTGCCAGAAGGCCCAGCCGATGAGCACGAGCTGGCCGACGATCCGGGCGAACGCGGGAATCGAGGTGGAGATCGAGGTTCTTGGGCGCGTTCTCGGCCAGGCCGAGAACATCACGTCCCCGGTCGGCGGATGTTCGGGTGCAGCGGAGCCCGCGCCGCCCAGGAGGTACACGGTCGCGCCGGTGCGCAGCGGGGCCTCCGCTGGGCCCTTCACGTGCGGGTTGATCCACACGGGCCGGTGTTCACCGCGCGAGGTGTACCACTGGTTGCGCCAATGCCCGCGAACGGTCCACCGGACCTGGTAGCTGCGTTCGGCGTGCTGCTCGCGCTGTGGGGTGTCGGCGCGATCGTGGATCCGCACGACGCGCACGGCGTGGGGGTTGTAGCCCTCGCGCTCGGCCCGGCGGCGGAAGGTGCGCGGCAGCGGTTGCTCGTCGGCGGCGGTGACGCCGGGCTGGGTGATCAGCAGCCACGTCGCGCGCACGGCCTGGCCCAGGCGACGGTGGTGTTCTTGATCTATTCCCAGCCGACGTCGGTCGTGGTAGGCGGTGCAGACGTTGCGGCTGCCCGGTTGCGGATTGCCGGTGGCGATCACCAATCTGGTCTCGGCGTCGATGGCGACCTGCACATTGCTCGAGTAGCGGTAGTTCTTCGACGGGGTGGTCAGCCGGTGATCCCGGGTCGGGACCAGAGTGCCGTCGACGATCGCGACTGCATCGATCCGGCGTTTGCGGACCGGGGCCAGCGCCAGCAGTGGGCCGATCGTGTCGCTTCCCCCGGTGCGCGGCGAGTGCGATGCCCCGAACAGCGGGCCGATCTGGCGCGTGGTCAGGTTCGTCCGTCAATAGGTCGCGACCAGCAGAACCCGGTCTGCCAGGGGCAATGCCCACTGCCGGCCCGGCCGTCCGTCCGCGATCTCGTTTCCGCCCCGCTTGGCGACCAGCCGTATCGGCTTGCGGAGCTGACCCGGTTCCCGCCCGGTGAACGGGGCAATCCACTCCGGCCGCGACGCTGTGATCACCTGCACCACACCGACAGGATCAACTACCGACCCAGCCAGCCCGACACCGGGTGACGAGACATCCCTTAGGAGAGCGTGATGCGGTCGGTGCAGTCCATGACGTGGTCAGAGTGCCGGCTTGCCCGCTTGGTAGAGCCAGGCGTGGAAGAACGAGTCGAGGTTGCGGTGGGTCAGTCGCTCGACGAACTGGATGAATTGCCGCGTCGAGACGTTGCCGTATCGGTGAGCGGTCGGCCACTGCGTGAGCACTTCGAAGAAGGCGCGGTCGCCGATCTTCATGCGCAGCGCCTGCAGTGTCATCGCACCGCGGTTGTAGACCAGGTCGTCGAAGATGTGATCACGTCCGGGGTCGGCGACTTCGCCGCTCCAGTCCTTCTCGTCGGCGTAGGCCTTCGCGAAGGTCTGTTGCACGGGGACGTTGTTGAATTTCTCCTGGTAGAGCCACTCGGAGTAGGTCGCGAAGCCTTCGTTGAGCCAGATGTCCGACCAGTGCACGGGAGTGAGGCTGTCGCCGAACCACTGGTGGCCGAGTTCGTGGGCGAGCAGGTCGCCGTCGACATCGCTGGTGCTCTGATCGTAGACCGGCCGGCTCTGCGTCTCGAGGGCGTAGTCGACGCCGACGTCGGCGAGGATGCCGCCGGTCGAGTCGAACGGGTACCGCCCGTACATCGAGGATTCCCATTGGATGACCTGCGCCGTGGTCTGGTTGAACACCTTGCCCTGACCGGGCTTGGTGTCGATCGACTTGCCGATCGCGGTGATGTTCGGCAGGCCGCCGGCCGCCACGCCGCGGGTGACGTCGTAGTTGCCGATCGCGAGCATGCTCAGCTCGCTGGCCATCGGCCGGTTCATGGTCCAGCGGAAGGTGGTCTGGTGATCGTGCGTGGTGGTGGGCCCGGGTTCGCCGTTGGCCAGCACCGTGAGTCCGGTGGGGACGGTGATGGTCTGGGTGTAGGTCGCTTTGTCGTCGGTGGTGTCGTTCACCGGGTAGTAGGTCGCCGCACCGATCGGCTGGTTGAGCGCGACCGCGCCGTCCTTGGTGGCGACCCAGCCGGAGACGCCCAGCGCGGGGTCGTCGATCTTCTGCGGGACGCCGGCGTAGCTCACCGAGACGACGAACGAGCTACCCTTCCGTAGACCGTGCGGCGGGGTGATCGCCAACTCCTGGGCACCGCTGCGGCTGTAGGGGGTGTTTCGGCCGTCCACCGAGAGCCTGCTGATCTTCAGCGGTCCCTGGAAGTCCAGGTCGAAGCGGGAGAGATCCTGTGTGGCCGTGGCGAGGATCGTCGTGGTCGCGTTGATTGCTTTGGTTTCGGGGTTGAACGCCAGCCGGATGTCGTAGTGACTGACGTCGTAGCCGCCGTTGCCCATGTCGGGGAAATACGGATCCCCGGCGCCTGGGGCACCAGGGGAGTACAGCGGTTCTCGTGCCGGCGCCGCATCCGCTGCCGGGCTCGTCGCGGCCAGCAGACCGGCGGCCAGGGCGCCGGAGATGATCAACAAGTGGCCACGGCTACGGTTGGCGCCTCGCATTGGTTTGGTCCTCCTCGGCAGTGGTCGACGCTGAAGAGTAGGACCGATCCGACACGCGGATCAAGTCTGTTGCGGCGGCTTCGAACGTTCGGTTCGGGCGGTTCCCGGGCCGGTCGTGCCGCTGAGGTTTCCGGGGCAATCGCTTGAGGACCTTCCGTCGGAGGTTGCACGCAACATCCGACGGAAGAGCAGGGGGCCTGTCCGACCACCGGTGGTGCAGGGTCACCACCGCGAAACCCCAGCAGCAGTGTGTGGATCGAACGCAACAGCGGCAAGAAGTACTAGTGTCCTGCGTCAGAAATTCGTCGGCAGAAGTTGGCGAGTGACTCGAGGATCTCAGCGGCGGTCTTGGTCCAGATGAAAGGCCTGGGGTTGTCGTTCCATTCCTTGATCCACGAGCGGATGTCAGCTTCGAGGTTCTGGACGTTCTTGTGGACACCGCGCCTGATCTGCTGATCGGCAAGGAAACCGAACCACCGCTCAACCTGATTGATCCAGGAGGAACCGGTCGGAGTGAAGTGCATGTGAAAACGAGGGTGCCGTTCCAGCCACGCCCGAATCGCTGGTGTTTTGTGGGTGCCGTAGTTGTCGCAGATCAGATGGATCTGCAGATGAGCGGGGACCTGCTTGTCGATCTTGGCGAGGAACTTCTTGAACTCCGCAGCCCGATGCCGGCGGTGCAGGGCGCTGACGACCTCGCCGGTGGCGACGTCGAACGCCGCGAACAGCGTGGTCAGACCGTTACGAACGTAGTCATGAGTACGACGCTCAGGCATACCGGGCATCATCGGAAGCACCGGCTGGGACCGATCCAAAGCCTGGATCTGGGACTTCTCGTCAACAGAAAGCACGATCGCACCGTCGGGCGGATTGAAATACAACCCGACAACGTCGTGCACTTTCTCCACGAACAACGGATCGGTCGACAGCTTGAAGGTGTCGGTCAGGTGCGGCTTGAGCTGAAACTTCCGCCAAATCCGGCCGACGGTCGACTTGGACAAGCCACTGTGCTGCGCCATCGACGCACGCGACCAGTGCGTAGCGTCCTTCGGGATTTCCTCCAGAGTCGCCACCACCACCGCTTCCACGTCCTCGACCCCGATCACCGGCGGACGACCGGGCCGAGGTTCATCGACCAACCCGTCGAGACGGTGTGCCAGGAATCGTCGACGCCACTTGCGGACCATGTCCGGCGACACGCCGAGATCCTTCGCCACACCCACAACCGGAGGCACACCGTCCTGGGCGCACGCCAGCACAATCCGAGAGCGTGCAGCCAAAGCCTGCGCCGAATTTCGCCGCCGCACCCAGCGTTCCAGCGTGGACCGCTCCTCATCGGTGAGCAGCACCGGCTCAAGCTTCGGCCCCCGACGTCCCGCGACACCATCAGACATGCCATCAGAGTCTAAATGACGACGAATTAACGACGCAGGACACTAGTCAGACTTCATCGTCCTTGGCAAGGACGGTGTCCACTGGGTCGTCCAAGGCCAGTCGGACCGGAGGAAGCGCTCGACACCGATGGGCTCGAGGACCAGCGCGCAGCCGAAGAGTGGGCCCCGGTTCGTCCGCGACAAAGTCAAGTCGGGACCTGGCGATACACGTTCGTCACTGAGACCCATCTCAAGTCAGCCACGAGCCGGGAAGAACTGTTGGTCCGTACCAAAGCCATCCTCCAACTTCAAACATGTCGGGCGGGGCCATGCCCGGAGCGACTCGCGGAGCCCACCAACGAAGGCAAGCGAACGCTGCGGCAGCTGCGATCACAACTGCCGCAGCCGCTGCGAACCAAGCCGAGTACGAGGAGGCGAAGAAGGCCGCCGCGGACAAACGCAGCTGGGTCGACATCGCCATCCAGGTCGGGGGTGACATCCTGCAGGAGATCATCGGTGTGAAGGGCATCGTCGACAACTGCATCAAGGACTTCAACCTCGCTGCCTGCGGCTGGGAGGTGCTGACCGCGCTGCCCTGCGGCAAGATCCTCAAGGGCGGGAAGATCGTCACGGCGTTCAAGGACACGCTGTCGTGGATCCGACGTCGGGACAAGGCGATGGCGGACTTGCGAGCGGTTGAGGTCGCGGAGCAAAAGCTGTCCAGCGTCAAGACCTGCAACAATTTCCTGCCCGGAACGCTGGTGCTGATGGCTGACGGAAGCCGTAAGTCGATCGAGCAACTCAGAGTCGGGGATCTCGTCGCTGCACATGACCCCGCGGCAGGCGCCTTGAGACGCCAGGCTGTAGTCGGCACCATCATCGGCGAGGGCTGGAAACAAGTGTCCGAAATCAGCTTCGGGCCTCACGCATGTCTTGTCGCCACGAACAACCACCCCCCTGTGGGCACCCGACTCTCACCGTTGGGTGCGTGCTGATGAGCTGAAGCCCCGGGTCTTGGCTCCAGGACGAATCTGACACCTCGGTTCGAGTCGATTCGATCCAAAACCGACAGCTTCCGACGCGCGTGTACAACCTGACCATCGATGTCGACCACACGTACTACGTCGCCATCGACCGCCAACGTACCGTTCTCGCGCACAACTCCGCACCATGGAGTTCGTGTGGTCAGTACGACGCGGACGGGCATCCTGTCGATGGGACTAGGATCAGCACAGACGCGGCACTGGACGCTGCTGAGAAGTGGCTCGGTCCCGGGGGCTACAACGAGCCCGTTCCCGGCAGCGGCCGCTTCGTTTCGAAGGACACCCGGAAGACGAAGGTCCGACCATTTCGACTGAGCAGGATCCCAGCGGCTGTTGTTCCGCAATCCTGACTACACCAGTTGGAAGAGTGTGACAACTCCGGCGCCAAGGACGTCGTGGACAACTGCATCAGCGACTTCGAGCTCCTCGGATGCGCCAAGGGCGCCGTCGAAGTCGGCTCGTGGTTCGTGCCCGTCGGCGCCGCCGCCCACGGGGCCGAAATCGCCGCCGAGGCCGGTGCCCACCTGCTCGAAGGCGCGGCTGCCGCCGAAGGCCGAACCATTGTCGCCACAGGCGCCGAAGAACTTGCGACAGCCGGTGACGGGGGCTACCCGTATGTGGCACGAAAGGTTGGATCATAATGGAAATGTTAGAATCGTTCGTCCCGACGTTAGCGCAACCGCTGGGAGTAAGGTTCACTACATGTTCGACACCAACGGCAATAATACGGGGAGCTGGTAGTGCAGATCCACGAGCAGGTCAGGGGCAGGATGATTGCCCTAGTTGAGGGCTTATTGACGCGGGAAGAAGTCGCAGACTGGGCTCTGCCGCTGATTAAATGCGAATCCGCAAGGTATTCCTCTGATGCGACTCTTTGGACTGCGCTCGATAGGTTGGCCGGTGCTGACCTTCAGCAAGGTCCGGGAGTGTATCTGCATGACGCGGATGATTTCCAATCCTGGCTAGATGAATTCGATAAATAGTGAATGTGTGGACGTTTAGTTCGAGTTGACGGGGCAAGCTAACTGGCCATGGGAGTATGCGCACGGATATTAACTTGGAGCCGGGAATGCGGGCATTGAGGATTTCTGGAGTTCGAGGTCCGGCCGGCCGCGGACGATCTGGACGACGATCTCACCGTCCGGGATGCCGGCCTGGCCGCCGAGGGGCGGTGGCGAACACGTCGGCCAACTCACTGAACTCGCCGGTTATATCGAGGTCGTTGCGGCTGGTCAGCGCTGTGATCCCGTTCGGTGCGACGCGCGGGCGGTGAGGCATGGAATCGGTTGAACTGCTGGCTGTAGGGCGAGGATCCTCAGCCATTCCAGTCTCATTCGAGATCCTTGATAGGGAAGGGTTGGGCTTGAGAATGAAGCTCTCAGGTCGAGACTGGCAGTCCTTCACTGAGTCGAATCTGTTCAAGTGTCTCCTGAGCGCTCGAACCGCCCTAGGGAAGGAAGATCTCCTGCTTTGCTGCCAGGGAGCGCGACCGGACGTGTTTCCCTCCGGAATGCAGCAACAGATGGATAGTGGCCGCTTTGCCGCAGTCCTCTCCCGGTCTTACGAAGAGAAAGAGATTGTCGACATCTTCGCTGCGGCTGAACCATCGCAGGTGACTTCTGTGGAAGCCCAGCGAGTAGCCGTATATCAGTTCTTCAACCTGCCGATTTCTGATGCAGGCGGAGACGCGTAGAAGGACCTGGATCGGCGTGTGACGGCAACGCTGACGGCAACAGGGCCGAACGTCGGTGCCCCCCACGAGGTCTCGTGGGGGGCACCGACGTTCATAGAGGGCTTGGCGCTGGAGGCGGAGCCTCACGTGGGCGTAGACGTCGGCGGCTACGCCGATGTGGGCGTGGCCGAGGAGCTCCTTGATCACGACGAGGTCGACGCCCTGTTCCAGGAGGTGGGTGGCGGTCGAGTGGCGTTCAGCTGAGGCACAACCGCCGCGATCTCGTCCACCCGCGCCTGGACTCGCTGCTGCTCGGCGTCGGTCACATCCCTGGCGCGAACATCTGCACCAATGCGCTTGTCCCGTCTTCCCGCGCGGGCGTGAATCCGGCTAAATGCGCGCTCTGCCTGGGTTCTTGTTAAAACGTCCGTACTTCAATGGTGCTTAGGTCAATTCCGTAGTGGCTGTAGACCTTGGTTGTATTTTCGCTTGTCAGTTGGTCCTCGGGGTAGCCGAGAATGCCGGCCGTCCGGACGACGTCCGTTGCCGGGCCGGCCTCGATCTCCAGATACGGCGGGATCTGTGGCCACTCGTCGATTTCGAGCTGTACGCCGTCGAGGTTCGGAAAACGGACGGCCCTACTTGCCGGTACGCACCGGCAGCAGATCCTCGATCAACGCCCACTGCTCATCCGACAGCAACTGAAACCGCGACACGACCGGCAGCATCCCAGCCACTACCCACAACGTTTGTCAGACACGCCCTAGCCGGCCCTGGTCTCCGGTTGGGCTCCGTTGCTCACGGAGCGCCCGATACGGTGCGACACCGGCCGACACAAACGCTCATGAAAAATGCGCCTTGACCTGCGCTAATCAACCCTGGGCGCACTATGTAACACTCGTTGACATCACTAACCGGGGGATTAAAAGCCCGCGGGTTCGACCGTGGTGATTTTGAAACGGTCGTCGATTACATGGCCTCTACCTGCGGTTATGTCAGCATAGCAATCGTGTTGCTGTTGCGAACGGCCGTTCTGGGCTCCGTTAGGTCTCCGTTCTTCCTGCTGTGCTCAAGGGGTCAAATCATAGGTCCTGACCTGGTGTTTTGCCTCTTGGTGGCGAGCATCGTCCGGCGGCTGTCCGGGCTGCACGAGATTCGACGTCTCGTGTAGGGCCATTCGGGTGACGGCTAGGGTCGCCGAGCTAGTCTGCTCGAAACCTGTCCTGCGATTGCTAGCGCCAGAGGGATTTCCGAATCCTGTAGCGCCCTCCTCGCATGGTGGGTGTTTGGCTTTGGTGGTCCTTTGGCTCGACCGGTGCCAGATGCGGAGCCCGTGACGGCGGTGACTGTCTAGGCTGGTGGGGATGGCGCCAACGGGATCGGACGCGATCCGCCTGGCGACTGTGCGCGGCACCTCGGGCTCGGGTAAGAGTCCCGTTGCGCCGGTGGTCCGTTCATACCTGGGGCGGGCTTGTGCGGTGGCGGCTTTTTCCGGCCGCAGTCGGAACTTTCACGGTCCCGACCTGTGCCGTCACATGGCATGGATGCGCGGGGTGCTGAGCGGATCAAGTCCGAGTGCGCGTGGCCGCTGAGGCTTCCGGATCCGGGAAGAACTTGCCAGGGTGTTGAATCCGCCCGCCGGCGCACGCCCGTTCTTCAAAAGGCGGGGTTCTGGTCAGTTTGCCGAAGTCGCTGGGCGAACCGGCGAGCGTCCTGTTCTGCTGCGCTGCGGGTGTCCGATGTTCGCCCAGCGAGTCCCTTCGCGTGCCTGGGTCGCAAGCCGAGCCTTCCCAGTCACCGATGTCCAGCCGCTGCACGCCTTCGCCGGTCCGGATCATCGTGTCGCCGTAGACGGTCAGGTGCACTGTGGACCCGCGGATCTGGCTGGCGTCGCCCGGCGCGAGCGGTTCCATGTTGTTGACGCTGCGATGTCGGTCTGGGTTGGGACAGTGCGTTCGGCGAGCTGTGCAAAACTCCGACCAACGCCGAATTCGGTTCTGAACGTCGCCTTGGATACGGTAATGCTGGCTGCCCGCCCGAGTACCCCAACGCCGCCGGTGCTTGGTCTACGTTGCGCAACATGATCGCAGGGCAGGACCGGTCGTTCGAGATTGGTTCCGAAGGGGGCGGTGCGGCAGCACCGCCCCCTTCGGGAGCGTCAGGGAGTTGTGACCACGGTCGAGACCGTGTTGGTTACCGGTGGTACTGGATGGAGATCGCTATCGCGTTTGCACGCGGCAGTGCTGAGCGCGATGACGGTGACGAGGGCCGCCGCCATCGACCGGACACGTGATCTTACTGGTGCCGACACTTTTCGACGCGGGCTCATGGGTCAAGTGTAGGCGGCTTAGCAAACATTGATCTGGCAGACAAACTGGGCATCAGAGAAGACGACATGGTTGCCCGGTTCGGGATTGTTTCGTCTCCGACGTTGCCCGCACTGATCACGCCGAGAACGACGAGTCCACCCGTGGTGTCGTGCACCTCGACAGGGCCGCCACTGTCACCATGCTGAACCATCCGGCTTCCATCGGACGAATAGCCGGTATCTACTCCGCACACCGTTTTGCACGGACGGATCCTTTACCGGCGAAAACTGTCGCGGCATTGTCGACCTCGTCCAAGGCTGCGCGCCCGTTGACAACTTCACAGACTTCCGGTGCGACGTAACCGCGAGGAGTTGAAGCGCTCGGATCTATGAACCTCGGCATCTGTTTCATTGTTTCCCTCAGGAGCGCGCGGTCACTGCGCCCATATTTCCCGTGGTATAGAACGTGCTGCCACTGACGTATCCTTGCATCACTGTGAAGTTTTGTTCGAAACAACTGAGCTGACCGATGATGCACGCGCGTTCGCGCTCACGTGGCTGGCGACCGAACCCGGCGACCCGTGGCACAGGGACAGCGAGTCGGCTAAGTTCCGGAGAGACGTGCGGGTCGCGGAACCACTCGCGCAGGTCGATGACGAGGCCGGCTTCGGGCGGTAGTCCGTGCCCGAAGCCGAACGAAACGACGCGCAACTGCGGGTGGTCGGCGTGGTCGTGGGTGCTGGTCGTCGTCTCCTCGATGAACCGCGGCGGCCTGGCCGGATCCGTGTTCGAAATGGACGACCGCATGACCGGCTACGACGTGCGCGGCACCATCGACGCCGGGTTCGAAGCCGCGAAGATGCTGGCGCGCGTCGACGTCGGCGACCCCGCGACCGTCGCCACGCTCGAGACCTGCGGCCGTGCCGTCACCGAGCTCAACCGCGCCGGGGTCGTCGCGATACTGGAGCCAATCCTCACCCGCCGAGTCGAGGGCCGCGCGGTCAACGACCTCTCGCCCTACGAATCCTGGCGCGCCGCTCTCGCGCAGCCCGGCGTCCGCGGCCTGATCGTCGGCCGGTCCCTGCTCTACCCGCCGGATGACGACGTGGCCGCAGCGGTCGACACGGCCGTGTCGCTGGTCCGCCCAGAACGGCGGGTCCGCTCGTGACCCGAGGCGCTCAGCCGAGCGAGCTGATCGCCGCCGCGAGGCGCTGCGCGCGGTCCTTGCGGGCGACCAGCGCGGTGTCGAGGTCGACGGGGACGAAGCGGGTTTTCGTGCCCGGCGCGGCGCGGGCCACGACGTCCATGTCGGCGCTGATCACCGTGGCCACCATCGCGTAGCCGCCACCGGAGACGGCGTCGCGGTGCAGGATGATGGGTTGCGTGCCGCCGGGGATCTGGATGGAGCCCACAGCGTAACCGGCGTCGACGATGTTCGACGGGTCGGAGCCGGCGCCGAAGGGCTGCACGCGTTCGCGCCACTCGACGCCGGGGCCGTCGTAGCGCAGGCCGGCGCGGTCGGCGACCGGGGTGAGCGTCCACTCCTGCTCGGTCAGGTTGGCGAGGCCGCGTTCGGTGAGGCGGTGGTCGTAGAGCCCCAACATCACGCGGACCTGTTGCTGCGGGCCGAAAACCGGCCGGTGTTCCTCGGCGACGGTGTCGCCGGGCGGCGGGTTCGCCGGCGCGCCGATCGGCACCACGTCCCCCGGCTCTAGCTTCCGCCCTCGGAACCCGCCGAGGGCGCCGAGCAGGTACGTCGAGCGGCTGCCCAGCACCGCGGGCACGTCGATGCCACCGGAGAACGCGAGGAAGTAGCGGGAGCCGCCGCCGATGTAACCGAAGGACAGCTCGTCGCCGTCGGCCAGTGCCAGGCGGGTCCACTGAGGACGTTCCTCGCCGTTGACCTTCACCGGCACCGGCGCGCCGGTCACCGCGACCTCCAGCGAGCCGTGGGCGCGCAGGACCGGGCCGAGGTAGGTGCACTCGAGCAGCGCTTCGCCGTCGCGGTTGCCCACCAACGCGTTGGCCAGCTCGGCCGAGTACTGGTCGAGCGCCCCGCCCTGCGGGATGCCCAGGTCGTAGTAGCGGATGCGGCCGCGGTCCTGGACGGTCGTCGCCAGTCCGGGCTGGCTGATCTCGATCGCGCGCTCACTTGCCACGGAGCACCTCCAGCAGGGTGGCGTTGTAGGCCTCTGGGTCGGCGACGGCCCGCTCGGTGTCGAACTCGACGGGCACGATCCGGTAGCGGAACGTGCCTGCTGCCACTTCGGCTTCGATCGCGCGGTACTCCTCTTCGGACACCGGCGTGAACTTCACGACGTCGCCGGGCCGGAAGAACACCATGGAATCGGCGAAGTCGGCCAGCTTCTGCGCCGGGTCGAAGATCGGCGCCGCCGCGATGCCGAACATCTGGTAACCGCCCGCGCCGCGCACGGAGTAGATGCAGGCGAAGCACCCGCCGTGACCCACGGTCAGCTTCGGGGTGTCCGTGCGCGGGCTTAGGTACTTTGGCACCTCCAGCTGTTTGTCGCGGCCGACCAGCTGGAACAGGAACGGCAGGCCGGCGACGAACCCGACCATCGAGACGATCCACGGGTTCGTGTGGTGGCGCTGGATGAACTCGGCCGCGCCGTCGAGGTCGTTGATCCGCGCCGCGTAGTCGAGGTCATTGCCACTCGGGTCCTGGTGGTACCCCTCGCGAAACCGCGCGCCGACCTCGCGGGTGTACGGATCGTCGTACCACACGGGGACTTCGATGATCCGGGTCGACAGCACGGTGCTGCTTTGCCGCTGCGTCGCGGTTTCCAGCTCCCGGACGGTGGTCTCGAGGTCGGCCGGCGCCACCACGTCGGGGTCGAAGCGGATGAGCAGCGACGCGTTGGCCGGGCAGATGTCGACCACGCCGTCGAGGGACTTCGCGGCCAGCGCGCGTGCGATGCCCATGGCCCGCAGGTTCCCCGGCAGGCTCATCTCCTCCGCGATCTCGACGAACAGGAACTCGTCGCCGCCCCACGTGTAGCGGGCCTGGGCGGGCAGGGTCTGCGGTGCGCTCACGCCGTCTCCTTCAGCAGTCCGGGAGCCGTTTCGATGAACTTCGTGTGGTGCTCGACCGCGGCGAACTCGGGCCGCGCGAACAGGGTCAGGTGCAGGCCGATCGTCGTCGCGATCCCGGTGATCTCGACGCCGCGCAGCGCCTCGGTCATCTGCGCCATCGCTGCGGCGCGGTCGGGGCCGTGCACGATCAGCTTGGCGATCATCGAGTCGTAGTACGGCGCCACCGCGTCACCCGCCTCGACCCCGCTGTCCACCCGCGCGCCGGACGGCCACGTCAGGGTTTCGACCGTGCCGGGGCTCGGCATGAACCCGCGGTCGGGGTCTTCGGCGTTGATGCGCGATTCGAAGGCGTGCCCGGTGAACGTGACGTCGTCCTGGGCCAGGCCGAGCGGTTCGCCGCGGGCGATCCGCAGCTGCTGCTCGACGAGGTCGATGCCCGTCACGAGCTCGGTCACGGGGTGCTCGACCTGCAGGCGCGTGTTCATCTCGATGAATGCCGCTTCACGGCGCACCGGGTCGTACAGGAACTCGACCGTGCCGACCCCGCGGTATTGGCAGGCCTGCGCGAGATCGATCGACGAGTGGCGGATCCGTTCGCGGACCTCGTCGGGCAGGTCGGGCGCGGGGGCCTCCTCGAGCACCTTCTGCGAGCGGCGCTGCATCGAGCAATCGCGGTCGCCGAGGTGGATCACGCGTTCGCCGTCGCCGAGCACCTGCACCTCGACGTGGCGCGCGCGTTCGACGAACCGCTCCAGGTACATCGTGTCGTCGCCGAAGCTCGCCCGCGCCTCGGACCGCGTGAGGTCGAGCGCGGAGAGGAAGTCGGTCGGATCGGTGACGAGCCGGATGCCCCGGCCGCCGCCACCCGCGGACGCCTTGAGCACCAACGGGAAACCGACCTCGCGGGCGACCGCGAGCGGGTCGGCGTCGGGGTCGAGCGGTCCGCCGGAACCGGCCAGCACCGGCACCCCCGCCTTGCGAGCGGCTTCGCGGGCGGCGACCTTGTCGCCCATGAGCCGGATCGCGTCGGGCGCTGGGCCGACCCACGTGAACCCGGCGTCGAGCACGGCCTGCGCGAAAGCGGCGTTCTCGGACAGGAAACCGAAACCGGGGTGCACGGCGTCGGCGCCGGTGTCGCGCGCCGCCTTCAGAACGGCGTCCTGGTCGAGGTAGCTGTCGCGGGCCGGCGGCGGGCCGATCACCACGGCTTCGTCGGCGGTCCGCGCCGCAAGCGAATCGCGATCCGCTTCACTGCACACGGCGACGGTGGTGAGGCCCAGCTCGCGGGCGGTGCGCATGATCCGGACGGCGATCTCGCCGCGGTTGGCGATGAGGAGCTTGCGCACGCGTCAGTCCTCCACCACGACGAGGACCTCGCCGGGTGTCACCGTGCCCCCGTCCACGACGTTGATCGACTTGACCGTGCCCGCCGTCTCCGCGCGGATCTCGGTGAACTGCTTCATCACCTCGACGATGCCGACGGCGGCGCCGGCCTCGATGCGGTCGCCGGGCTGCACGAACGGCTCCTTGTCGGGCCCGGGACGCGTGTAGAAGATGCCGGGAAGCGGAGAGAGGATGTCGGACACGGACCTGCCTTTCACTGGTTCTCGTCGAGCACGGCGCGCACGGCCGCGGCGACCTCGGGGGAGTTGGGGGCGTCGGAGTGCACGCAGACGCTGTCGAAGCGGATGTCCAGCTCCGCGCCGCCGACCGACAGCACGGGCCGGCCCTTCAGCGCGCGGCCGACGCGCTCGGCCGCAGCGGCCGGGTCGGTGCGCCCGGGACGGCGGAGGATGATCAGGTTGCCCTCGTCGTCGTAGTTCAGGTCGACGTAGAGCTCGGCCACGAACGGCACGCCGAGCTCGGCGCACACCGTCTCGTGCGCGGTGCCGGCGATGCCGAAGAACGGTACGCCGAAGACCTTCGCCGCGCGGGCCGCACCGGCCATGAGCTCGGGATCGCTGGCGAGCATGCCGTAGAGCGCGCCGTGGGGTTTGACGTGGTTGAGCGGGGCGCCGTGCTTGGTCAGGAACGCCGTGAGCGCCCCCACCTGGTACAGCACGATCGACTCGACCTCTTCGGAAGTCAGGACCATGCGGCGCCGGCCGAAGCCGGTCAGGTCGGGCAGCCCGGGGTGCGCGCCGATGCGGACGTCGTGCGCGACGGCGGCGGCGACGGTCGCGTTCATGACGTCGGGATCGCCCGCGTGGAAGCCGCAGGCCAGGTTGATCACGTCGACGAGGTCGAGGAGCGCTTCGTCGTTGCCGAAGCTGTGCAGGCCGAGTCCTTCGCCCATGTCGGAATTCAGGGTCGCGGTCATGGTGGGTAACAGTAGGCAGGATGTGGTGGCGGGCACATTGGTCAGAGTGACCTAATCGTCTGGGCTGGGTTGTGCTGAGTGCTCTACGCTGCCCGGGTGCGTGTTGCCGATATGCTCGAAGATCCCGAGCGCCGCATCGACATCCGCGTCGAAGGCCCGCCCGGCGCCCTGGCGAGGCCGATCACGTGGTGCGCGCCGACGGAGTCGATCGACCCGTCGCCGTTCCTCACCCCGGGCGCGCTGATGCTGACGTCCGGGATGGCCTTGAACGTCACGGACGTCCGGATCTGGGACGCCTACGTGGAACGGCTCGCGAACGTGCCCATCGCGGCGCTTGCGTTCGGGCTCGGGCCGGCGCACGCGGCGCTGCCGGAAGGGCTCGTGGTCGCGTGCGAGAACCGCGGGGTGCCACTGCTGGTGATCCCGGACCAGGTGCCGTTCGTGCTCGTCCAGCGCGACGTGCAGGACCGCCTTTCGGCCGAGCGCTACGAAGCCCTGCGCCGTGGTTCGGAGCTGGCCGACGACTGCACGCGCATCGCGGCGGATCAGGGCACGATGCAGGACGTGTTGCACCGCATCAGCGAGGTCGTCGGCGCTCGGGTGTCCATTCAGGACTCGACCGGCGCGACATTACTCGCGGCGGGTGGCGAGGGCGCGCTCGCGGCGCGTACGGAGTTCACGCTGCCGGGCAGCAACCGCGACCGCTTCCGGCTGGTCGTCGAGGAAACCGATGCGCAGACCACGATCCGGACGCTGCTCGCGCCCGTCGCCGCCGTCGTGTCGATGCAGCTCAGCACCACACTCGGTTCCGCGGGCGTCGCGCACTCGCGCAACGCGGGCCGGCTGACCGAAGCCGTCTACGGCAACGATGCCGTGCCGACGGCCGATCTGATCGCGCTGGCCCGCGACGCCGAGCTGGAGCCGTACCAGCGCACGGGCGTTGTCGTGCTGCAAGCCGAAGCGGGGATGTCCACGACGTACCTGCGGTCGGTGTCGTGGCGTGCCCGCGTGATCCTGGCGGGGGAGTTCTCGGCGATGCGGTTCGTCGAGGAGCCGGACCTCTCGACGATCCTGCTGCAGAGCGAGTCGCTGGAGCCCGCCCAGTTGCTGTCGGCGGCGCGCGCGGCGCTCGGGCAGGCGCGGTCGGTGTCTGCGGTGGTCGCGACCGCGGAGAACGCCGCGGAACTCGGCCTCGTGCTGCGGATGTGCCGGCGCGCGCTGGGTCCGTCCGGCGTGCGCGCCGCGCCGCAGCTGGACTTCGACGCGGTGGTCGACACGCTGCGCCACCCCGGCGCGATCAGCCTGGCCCAGCGGCTCGTCGCGCCGCTCGCGCGATCGGAGGAGCTGCTGACCACGCTCGAGGCGTACCTGCGCCACAGCGGCGCGACACCGGCGATCTGCGCCGAGCTGTTCATCCACCGCAACACGCTCGCGTACCGGCTGAAGCGGATCCGGGAGCTGCTCGTGCTCGACCTGCAGGACGGGCACGTCCGTGCGACGCTGTTGATGGCCCTGCGGCTGGCGTGAGCTTGTGCTGAGTGCACAGCCGCGCTTGTCCGGTTTAGGCACTCAGCTGCGCGCGGCCACTTCCCGCGCGGCTTCGATGAACGCGTGGCAGACCGGGTCGGTCTCGTCGGCGTGCCACGCCAGCGCGGCGCGACTCGGCGGAAGCCCGGTGAGGGACACGTACGCGACGCCGGACCGCGGGAAGTGGCTCGGCGCCGCCGCGGTGGTCAAGGTGCCCGCCCTGGCAGCTCTTCGTCCACGTCCCCGACCTCCACGAGTGCGGCGCCGGGTGGTCCTCGCGCAGGTCGCCACCAGAACTCGGCCCACACCGGGTCGGCGGTGCGTCGATCGCGAGGGGTTCGTCGAGCAGTCCCGTGACGTCCACGCTCTCGCGGTCGGCCGGCGGGTGACCGGCCGCGCGCTGCTCGGTGCGGAGTACGAGCCGCCGCAGCTTGTCCGACCGGAACGGCGGCCCCACGAACGCCAGCGGCACCGCCCGCTCGGGCAACCCCGACTGCAAGACGACAACGTCAGGCTGCTGCTGGTGTTCGCACCGTCGATGGCGCTGTCCCTCGGCTGGGAAGCGCCGCTGAGCGCCTCCGTCTTCGCTGCGGCCGCCGCCCTGCTGATGGCAGTCTCGCCCAAGGCTCCGTCCGCTTCTACGACGACGACCACCTGGCGTTCACGCACACCGTTGCGAACCTAGGGCACGACTCGCTCGTCGAGGTGAACTCCACCGACGTCTTGCGCCGCGGCTGCCGATTTCCCGGTCGCGGTGCAGGCAGGCGCTCGGATGGCGGCGTCACGGACCCGGCTGCACCGGCGGGGTGAACGTCGGCGGAGTGGCCGCTGGATTGGGCAACGGCGTCGGCGTCGTCACCGGTTCGTCGGACGGGCCGGTGTCTTTGGTCTTCGTGCCGTTCTGCGGAACGATGCCCGGGCCTGTCACCTGTCCCTGCGGCCGCGCGTTGAGCGGCTGCTGGTAGACGCGATCCCGGACCCGATCCGACGGCGCCTCGTCGCTCGCGGGCGCCTGGGCCACCGCGTGCGACTTGGTCACCGGCGCGGCGGCGACGTGGACGGCGGGCGCGGCGCTCGACGAACTCGCGCCGGGCTGCACCGCCGGCACCACCGGACTCGGCACCACGACCGGCGGCGTCGGCTTCGCCACCACAACGGGCGCGACCGGCTGCGGCGCCACCGATCCGCCGCTGAATCCCATTACCACCGCGACAACCGCTCCACCCGCCACGGCCGCGACCCCCGCGATGACCGGCTCTCTTCGACGCATGATCGGGAATCAAACAGGCCGACTCAGTGCTGGGTCAACGGTTGTGCGCAACCGTGACCACGCCCCGTCCGCTATGCCCCGATTTCGACCGCTAGGCCTGCGGCAGCGCCGCTCCGAAGATCAGGCGGCGGCACAACGGCGAAATTCCAGGCCTGTCGGAAGGCGCTGACCGTCAGCCAGGCCAGCCGGGCGTTGACGGGAAACAGCTGCCGCACCGAGGTGAGAGTGTCGAACGACGCGTCGCCTTCGGTTTTCCCTCGTTCGAGGTCGGCCGGGGAGAAGTCGGGCCCGAACACCTCCAGCACGGTGCCCAGGAAGTAGAGGTGACCGAGCGTTTCCACTTGCGGCCGATGCAACGGCGCGGTGTCGGCTGTCGCGACGGTCGTGATCGGAGGGTGCGCCGCGGCGTGCACCAGTGCCGACTGGTCGGCGATCGCGTGTGCGTCGATGTGGCGAACGAGGTCGCTCACGAGGACGTCGTCGTACGTCCGGCGGGCCACCACCGTGCGCAGGGCTCCGCGCTTGTCGCGCACCTCCTCGTCGAGCAGTCGGCGCGCGATGTCCGCGAGCGAGCCCGAAGCGGTGACCATCTGGCGCGCCACGCGGACGAGTTCTCGGGGCAGGCCGACGAACAGGTAGTGGCACAGGCACCCGAACGCGTCGGGGAGCTGCAGCACGCGGCCTTGCAGTACTCGCCGCGAGTCCGGCAGTTTCAAGTACTCCAGCCGGAAGATAGTTGTCAGGTTCAATCGAGCCGAATCCGGTATTCACGGGGCGGAACGCGTTGTAGCGACGCGGCGTGTGTTCCAACGGGTGATCGGCGATGCCGTTGATCTGCGCCCGGTCGAGCAGGCGGGATGTGCGGGGTAGAGGCCCCGAGGGGGGCGCGCAGGGCAGCGGGTGCGCGCCCACCGGCTCTATTCGGCCCAGGCGCGCTCCAGCAGTGTGCGAAAGGTGGCGGGCTGTCGGCCGATCAGTTCGGCCAGAGTCGCGTTGACGGCGGCGAACTCGTCGTTCCGTGCCGCTGCGAAGATGCTCAGCATGAGGTCGGCGATCGGGGCGGGGGCGCCGTGGGCCAAGGCCTGCTCACGAAAGGCGTCGTCGGGGACGACGGTGCGGGTGAAGGCTCGTCCGGTCGCCTGGGCCGCGATCTCGGCGCTGGCGTCGAAATCGAGCGCAGCCGGGCCGGTGAGCGGTGGGGTGGGCCCCTCGAAGCGGCCATCGTCGGTGAGGATCGCTGCCGTGGCCTCGGCGAGGTCGTCGTGGCCGGTCCAGGCGACGGGGCCGTCGGCGGGGAGGGCGACGTCGCCGGTGTGGCGGGCAGACTCCAGGAACTGCAGGGCGCTGGCCGCGTAGAAGCCGTTTCGCAGCGCGGTCCAGGGCAGGCCGGTGGCGTGCAACAGGTCCTCGGTTTCGGCGTGGTCGCGACATGCCTGGAAGAGAGATTTGTGGGCGGCGCCCATCTGGCTGGTGTAGACGATGCGGCCGACGCCGGCCTGCACGGCGGCGTCGATGGCGGTGCGGTGGCCGGTGACGCACTCCTCGCCTGTGCGGTCGAGGGACACGAGGAGCAGTTGCTCGGCGCCCTCAAAGGCGTGCGCGAGGGACGCGGGGTCGTCGAAGCTGCCCTGCCGGACGCGGACGCCACGGTCGGCGAGATCTTGGGCCTTGAGGGGGTCGCGGACGCTGACGCCGACCCGCTCGGCGGGAACGCGCTTCAGGAGGTGTTCGACGGTCAGACGGCCGAGCTTTCCGTTGGCTCCGGTGACGATGATCATGGGTTCTCCCAATGCTGTTTCCAGTGGAATCACTGTAACAGTAACATCGAAACTAACAGTGGAAGCAAGTATCCGATATCATCGATTCATGACTGCCCGAGACGCCACCGACAGCCCTCGCCATCGCATCGTTGGGGCGGCCATCGAGCTGCTGGAGAGTGGCGGGCCGGACGCGGTGAGTACCCGCGCAGTCGCTGCCGCGGCCGGGATGCAGCCACCGGCGATCTACCGCCACTTCGGCGACAAGGAGGGGCTGTTGGAAGCAGTCGCCGAGCAGGGCTACGCGCAGTTCCTGGAGAGCAAGCGCGTACCGCTCGACCCTGCGCCAGAGGACCCGGTGGAGGAGCTGCGTCGCGGCTGGGACATGGTGGTGGAGTTCGGAGTCTCGCGCCCCGAGTTGTTCGCCGTGATGAACAGGGCCACTGGCCGCATGTCGGACGTGGCGCACCGTGCTGGCCTCGAGATCCTCCGTGACCGGGTGCGCAGACTGGCGGCCGGGGGATGGCTCCGGGTTGACGAGGACCTGGCCGCTCAGATCATCCAGGCCACCGGCCAAGGCGCGGTCATCACCTGGAACTCGACTCCAGCAGAGCGCCGCAATCCGACATTGCTGACCGTGCTCCGCGAGTCCATGGTCGCGGCCGTCACCCGCGCCGAACCGACGATCTCCGCCGGTGAGCCCGGCCCCGCCCCGGCGGCTCGCGCGCTGCGCGCCGCCCTTCCCGACGACGCCGACGTCCTGAGTGACGCCGAGCAGCGTCTGCTGCTCGAGTGGCTTGCCCGTCTAGCGGTGGACCGCAGCGCGCCGCAGGCGTGAGCTCGCCTCCGTCGCTCTTGAAGGTGGCCGCCTGCGGCCGCGCGAGCAGCTGGTCACAGCGAGCGCCGACGGAGGGGCTTCACCGCCGGCATGCTCGCGATCGTTGGTTCGGCGGCGTCGATCTACAGCTCGGGGCGGTGCTCGACGAGCTATGCGGCGATCTGGTGGAGCTTCATGTTGGTCTGCGACGTCTCGACGAGAAGGCGGAAAGCCTCGGTGGCTCCGATGTCGTGGCGCTGCGTCAGGATGCCCTTGGCCATGCCGATGACGTCGCGGTTTTCGAGGGTTGCGTGCAGATTGGCCTCGGTGTGCGCGCCGGCCGGCGCGATCGCGGCGTGCGTGGCGAACACACGCCCGTCCTCCTGCGTCGAATGCGTCGATCTGCGAGGAGTAGAGGTTAAGCGCCGTGCTGGGCGATCGCGTCCAGACACGGACCCTGGCCTGTGCGGTGCTGGAACCCGTCGACCATGGCCGCGATCTCTGCGGTGGCGGCCACGGGCGAACCCTGCCACCCTCCACGAGGAAGATCCCGGCGTTCTCGGTGCCGGTCACATGCTCCACAGCGGCATCCACGATGGCCCTGAGCGTCGCATCGACACACGAGAGGTCTGGGTCCAAGCCGTCGACCTCGACAACGGCGGCAGCTTCAACGACTTCCCGCCCGAACTGCTCGATGCACTCCTCGATGACGTCCTCGCGGGCTGGGATCGCCGGTGGAAGGCCGGCGAGTCCATCGCCGGCTTCGTGCTCGTCCCGTCCGACCGGACGAGAACGTTCACCGTCGGGCCGCAGGAGGCGCCGCTCATCACCCTCCAGGGAACCGCGGCCCAACTGGCAGCGTGGGCGATGGGGCGGCCGCACCGCAGCGTATCGACGATCGAGCGGGGGAACGTGCCGCTTCCACGGACGTGGATCTGAGCTGCCTGTGAGCTAAACGGAGTTCGGCAAGGCTCGTCCCGTTTGCCGGTGGTCGGCCTCGGCCGACGTGTGTCCGAGCTTCGCGGCCCACACCCGTGCCTAGCGCTTGGGCACTGGCGCGGTGGTGTTGGGTAGAGGTTGCAGGAGATCGCCGACCTCGTTGACTCGATCCAGCACGTCATCAGCGGTGAACACGAGCTGGTGGGCCTGACGGCAAGCGGAAACTTCGTCCCACGTGATCGGAGTTGAGACAGTCGGCTGGTCGCGACCTCGCAGCGAGTATGCGGTGATCGTGGTTTTGGTAGGGCTATTTTGGCTCCAGTCAATGAAAACCTTTCCGTTTCGCTGAGCTTTGGCCATCACGGCGGTGACGGTCTCAGGTGTCTCCTCAACGAGTTGCTGCGCCAGCTCTTTCGCATATGCGGCCGGAGCGACTGCGTGATCGGTAAAGATTCCGCAGTACAGCTGCATTCCCTTCGAGCCTGACGTTTTGGCGAAGGGGGTGAGTCCGTCCGCGGTCAGGATGGCGCGCAGTCGCTCGGCGACCCGGCAGCATTCGACGATGGTGGTGCCGGGTCCGGGGTCGAGGTCGAACACGAGCCGGTCCGGCAGTTGCCGTTGTCCGTCGGCATCGACGGTCCATTGTGGAGTGTGGAGTTCCAGGGCGGCCATGGTGGCTGCCCACACCAGGCCCGGCAGATCGTCGATCAGCGGGTAGCTGATCGTGCCGGGGCCGCGGCCGCTGCGCGAACCGGTGCTCGGCAGCTGGACAGTGTGCAGCCATGATGGAGCCCCGCGGGGGAGGTTCTTCTCGAACCAGCTTTCGCCCTCGACGCCGTCGGGGTAGCGGATGAAGGTGACCGGACGTCCGGCAAGCTGCGGGAGCAATAGCGGTGCGATCCGGGCGTAGTAGTTGATCACCTCGCCTTTGGTGAAGCCGTCGTGCGGGTAGAGGACCTTGTCCAAGTTGGACAGCTTGAGCCGCCGATCGCCCACTTGTACCAGCTGCTCGGTGGCGGAAGGGGACGGTGCCGGCGATGGCTCGTCGTGGTGGCTCGGTCTGGGCGCGAGGACGTCGGCGGGCTTCTTGTCCTGGCGCAGGCCGCGCCAGGCGGTGTGGCGCACACGGCCGCCGCGGGTGAACTGGCGGTAGACGATCTCGCCGACCAGGCGGGGTTCGACCCACCGGGCACGCGTGGTGTCCTCCCGCGGTGGTGTCGCGGCGAACGGGTGGGTGCGGCGTTCGAGGGGCTGCAACTGGGCCATGAGGTCGGTGCGGGCGGCTTGGGAGAAGCCGGTGCCGACGTCGCCGAGGTAGACGAGGTCGCCGGTGTCGGGGTCGTGGGCGCCGAGTAGCAGGCCGCCGAGGGTGCCGGAGAAGCTGCGTTGGCCGGGGCGCCAGCCGCAGATGATGACTTCCTGGGTCTGGATGAATGGGTGCTTGAGCCACGAGTCCGGACGGCGCCCAGGGATGTAGGTGGAGTTGCGCAGCTTCGCGACGAGGCCTTCGTAGCCGGCGTGCGCGGCGTCGGCGAGGAAGTGGGCGGGGGTGCGGTGGTCGGCGTCGAGCTCGTCGAACGTGACCGCGGGCACGACAGCGACCCGGCGTCGGTCGGGCATCGGCAAGCCGGTCAGGAGCCGGCGGCGTTCGTCATAGGGCTCGGTCAATAGACTGCGCCCGTCGAGGTGGAGCAGGTCGAAGGCGAGGAACCGGACGGGCAGGTCGTCGAACGGTTCGTCGTGGCGGAGGGATCCGGCGTGTTTGGTGTAGCGGCCGCGGCGTTCCTGCATGAGCTCGAAGTCGATCCGGCCGTCCTCGTCGTAGACGACCACCTCGCCGTCCAGTACGGCGGAGCGTCCGTCCAAGGCGGAGCCGAGCACGGTCGCGAGGTCGGCGAACTCGGCGGTGAAGTCGATGTTGTTGCGGCTGGTCAGCACGGTGGTGCTATCCGGCGCGATCCGCATCGCCGCGCGGTAGCCGTCCAGCTTGTACTCGTAGGTCCATTCCGGACCGCTGCGGAGCCGGCCACCATCCGTTTTGGCCAGCATCGGCTCGACCCAGGCCGGGACGCGAGACCGATCGCGAGCAGCCATGCCGACCCTCCATCCGCACGCAGCGATCTCCTGACGGTAACCCGTTCGACCCGGCTTTACTGTGTTTGTGCTGGTCAACGGCTGGGTTGGCGAAGGCTGGCCAAGAAGAAGGCGGCGCTCCTCGCGGAACTCGCCGACGTGCTGTGACTCCCGCGCGGCTTGCCGTGGCCGGACGAGCCGCGCGGGGGGATCTGGTGACAGGATGAGGCGGTGGACGTGCGCAGCAGGAACCACGTGACCGTGACCGGCCGGGACGACGGGCCCACGGTGCTGCTTGCGCACGGGTTCGGGTGTGACCAGAACCTCTGGCGCCTGGTGGTGCCGGCTCTGGCGGAGCGGTTCCGGGTGGTCTTGTTCGACTACGTCGGTTCCGGCGGGTCGGATCTCTCGGCGTGGTCGGAGCCGCGCTATTCCCGGCTGGAGGGGTACGCGCAGGACGTGCTGGACGTCTGCGCGGAGCTGGAGCTGCGGGACGTGGCGCTGGTCGGGCACTCGGTGAGCGCGATGGTCGCGGTGCTGGCCGCCAACCGCGAGCCGGCGCGGTTCGCGAAGCTGGTGCTGCTGACGCCGTCGCCGTGTTATCTCGACGACGGTGACTACCGCGGCGGGTTCAGCCGCGCCGACATCGACGAGCTGCTCGACTCGCTGGACGCGAACTACCTCGGCTGGTCGGGCGCGATGGCGCCGGTGATCATGGGCAACCCGGAGCGACCGGAGCTCGGGGAAGAGCTCAAGGACAGCTTCTGCCGCACCGACCCGGCGATCGCGCGGGTCTTCGCGCAGGCCACGTTCCTGTCCGACAATCGCGCGGACCTGCCGAAGGTCGCCGTGCCCACGGCGGTTCTGCAGTGCACCCAGGACGCCATCGCGCCGCCCGAGGTCGGGCGCTACGTCCAAGAACACATCGAGGGCAGCGTGCTGGTGACCCTCGACGCCACGGGGCACTGCCCGCAGCTGAGCGCGCCCGAGGCGACCGCCGCCGCGATCACGGCCTTCGTCGGTGAAGCCGGTTGATGATGTGCGAGACCGGCGACGTCGCCGGTGGGGCAGAGGGGGAGCACGTCGGCGGTGTGAGCGCGTCGTTCTCCGCCCTGCTGGAGGACAGTGCCGAGGACCTCTACGAGCACGCGCCGTGCGGCTACCTGTCGACGCTGATGGACGGCACGATCGCCAAGATCAACACCACGCTGCTGGGCTGGCTGGGCTACCGGCGCGAGGAGCTGGTGGGGCGGCGCCGGTTCGCCGACCTGCTGACCGTCGGTGGGCGGCTGTACCACGAGACGCACTTCGCGCCGCTGCTGAGCATGCACGGCGAGGTCGGCGGGATCGCCCTGGAACTCAAGGGCGCCGACGGGACCCGGTTGCCGGTGTTGGTCACCTCGGTGGTGAAATTCGGCTCCGACGGGCAAGCCCAGCTCATCCGCACGACCGTGTTCGACGCGAGCGACCGCCGCGCCTACGAGCAGGAGCTGCTGCGGGCCCGCCAGCAGGCCGAGCGCGAACGTGACCGCGTGCAGCGCCTGGCCACGACGTTGCAGCGCACCCTGCTGCCGCCGGTGCTGCCGGTCGTGCCGGGCCTCGACGTCGCCGCGTACTACCACCCCGCGTCGGCCGATGAGGTCGGCGGCGACTTCTACGACCTGTTCCCGCTGACCGGCGGCACCTGGGGATTTTTCCTGGGTGATGTGTCCGGCAAAGGCGCCGAGGCCGCCGCAGTGACCTCGCTGGCCCGCTACACCCTGCGCGCGGCAGCGGTCTACGACCCGGATCCCGTCACGGTGCTGGGCAACCTCAACACCGTGCTCAACCACGAGTACCACGGCACCGACCCGCGGTACTGCACCGTCATCCACGGACTGCTCGTGCCCGACGCCGGCGGCGCGACCGTCATCCTCGCCGGGGGCGGGCACCCGCCCGCACTGCTGATCCGCCACGACGGCGCCGCCGAGCTGCTCGACACGCCCGGTGGTCAGCTGGTCGGCGCGCTGCCCGACGCGCGGTTCGCCGCCGTCGAGCGCCACCTCGGGCCCGGGGACACCCTCCTGCTCTACTCCGACGGCCTGACCGAAGCCCGCACCCGCGCTCGCGTCCGCTATAGCGAGGAGCAGCTGCGCGACTTTGCCGCGACCCTCGCCCCGGCCACCGCGACGACGGTGGTGGCCGCGATCACCGACCTGCTCGCCGGGTTCGCCGACGGCGTTGACGACGACACCGCCCTACTCGCCCTGAGCATCCCGCGCACCGGAGACGAGGAGCCGTGACCATCGAGTTCGCCGTCACCACCCGCGACACCGCGTCGGGCCCCGTGCTCGAGCTCAGCGGAGAGCTCGACGCCGCCACCGCTCCCGACGCCCTCGAAGCCGTCCGGCTCCTCGCCCCGTCGGCCGCTCAGCAACTGCTCATCGACCTGAGCGGCCTGCAGTTCTGCGATTCCAGCGGGATCTCGGTGCTGATCGCGGCTCGCAATGTGGCTGTCGCTGCGGGCGCGGAGATCGCGTTGGCCGCGGTGCCCGGCTACCTCGCCCGCACGCTCGGAATGATCGGGCTGGCCGAGCTTTTCACGACCTATCCCACCACCGAGGACGCTCGGAAGGCGTGGGCCACAAGCGCTTCCGGCCAGTGACCGAGCAGTGGCCGCTTCCCCGGTCGTCGGCCACGCCCGTCGTGGCTGTGCGCGCTGCCGCCGGCCGGACGAGGATCAGGAGATGCAGGCATCAGATTCGAACCCAGGACAAGACCCCGCCTCACTCGCGGGCGCGACGAACATCAGCCTGGGCCGCTCCGGTCCCGCCGTGGTGCTGACCGCACAGGGCGAATTCGACACGGTGACCACCCCGCAGCTGCGGACCACGATCCGCCAAGCGGTCGACGACGCACCCGAGGTGCTGGTGATCGACCTCACCGCCGTGGAGTTCTTCGGCTCGGGCGCGATCGCAGCCTTGGTCGACGCGCACCTGAGAGCCGCGGACCAGACCAGCCTGCGCATCGCCGTCGAGCCCTACCTCGACCGCATGCTGAAACTGGTCGGCCTCGACCAGCAGCTCGCGACGTACTCGTCGCTGGAGGCCGCCCTGGCTGCCCGAGGAAGGTGACAATCCGGCGCTTGAGCACGCCGTGCGCGGGTATCCCGACCCATGACCTGCAGGCCAACCCTCGACCAGGAAAACGCGAGGTGGCACTCATGGCTCCGGCCGATAATCTCGGCGCGACCGTAACCCCCGAGCTCAGGATGACGTCGCCCGCCCGAACCGGCGACGTCACCAAGCTGCGGCACAAGCTCACCGCCTGGATCGCGGCGCACCACCCGCCGACCGACCTGGTCGGCGACATCGCGCTGGCCGCCTACGAGGCGCTGATCAACTCCGCCGAGCATGCCTACCCCGCCGGTGCGGCCGGCGACGTTCGGCTGCACGCCCAGCACCAGGCAGGCCTGATTCGCGTCACAGTCACCGACTTCGGCCTCTGGAAGCGCCCGCCGGCCGTGTCCGATCCGTTGCACGGCCGTGGTTTGACCCTCATCCGGGTCCTGACCGACGACGCCACCATCGTCTCCACCGACGCGGGCACCACCGTGACCATGACTTGGCACCTGCCCGCCGACGGCAGGTAGGTCGCGCAGGCCACCGGTGGTGGTCTGCACGGTAACGAGCCCGGTGTGGCCTGTGGGCAAGCATGCCGGGCTCGTCGTCCGGAGGGGCCGCGTGGGACCTCGGGGTCAGTTCTTGTTGGTGCCCGGGGTGTGGACCTTGTCGAGAGCTCTATCTCGACGACGCCACGCCGGCGGAATGGCGTGCGGTGATCACCGACGACTTCGGATAGCGGATCCAGATGAGCGTCGAACAGCTGGACGTGCTGGTCGCCGACGTCAAGTCCGGTGCCCTGGACGCCGTCCTCGCCGGTTGACCGAAGCCGTGGGGTCGGACCGTTTCGTGGTCCGGTCCTACCGATTCAGCATCGATGTTCGAAGTAGGCGCAGGCTTTTCGACACGACCAGCGCCGACGACAGCGACATGGCCGCACCCGCGATCACCGGGTTGAGCAAGCCGAGCGCGGCCAGCGGCAGTGCCGCGATGTTGTAGCCGAACGCCCACAGCCGGTTTCCGCGGGATGACCCGCAGCGTGCCGGTGGAGAGCCGCATGGCATCCGGGATCACGCGCAGGTCCTCGCGCGCGATGTCGGCCGAGCGCAGCGCGATGTCATTGCCGTCCCGGCGGAGCCGGAAACCCACCGCCTGCCTCAGCGTCCCTGGCCGCCGGATGCTTCGATGATCTGTCCAGTGACCCACGCGACCGAGTCATCCAGCAGCGCTGCGATCACCTTGCCGAGGTCAGCGGACTCACCGATGCGCCCGAACGGCACACCAGCGGCCACCTGCGGGACGAGCTCCGGCATACGCTCGAAGATGTCGTCCACGATCCGAGTGCGGGTCGATCCCGGCGCCACCGCGTTGACGCGGATCTTCCGCGGCGCGAGCTCCTTCGCCCAGCAGCGCGTCAGCGCGTGCATCGCGCCCTTCTGGCTGGCGTAGCTGGAGTACCCGGCCTCGATGCCGGTCACCAGCGCGGAGGTGCTGCCAGTGTTCACGATCGCGCCACCATTCTCGATCAGAGGCAGCAGTCGCTGGGTGAGGAAGTACGGGCCGCGGAAGAGCACCCGATGGAAGTTGTCGAACATCTCCTCGGTGACGTCTTCGAACGGCACGCCCCCGCCGATGCCGGCGTTGCTGACCAGGTACTGAAATTGCCGCGTGCCCCACTTGGCCTGCAATATGTCCTCGAAGGCCTGCCGGAAGGCCGGGAAAGAACTCGTGTCGGCGACGTCGAGCGGCAACTCTCCGGCGCTGCCGCCATCGGCCTCGATCTCCGCCACCGTCTCCTTGGCCTCGCCCTCGTGGCGGTGATAAGTGATGACCACTCCGATGCCGCGCCGGGCGGCTTCGATCGCTGCGGCCTGGCCGATGCCCGCGCTGCCGCCTGTAATCAGAGCGACCTGCATATTCTGCTCTCACTTTCTAGAAGTCGATTTAGGCTTCACTAGTAAAGTGGCCGCAGCTGGCCCTTCTTAGATCATTCATGTCGTCCGATTGCACAATACTCGCAAGGTCGGCAGCCAGGGACTCTTGCTGGGCCCGGGGCGCAGCCCACCCGAACCCGCGTCGCCGGTGGCCGGGGTGACGCGACAGAGTTTCGTCCTTCCAAGAGCTGTCTGCGATGGTGACCGTAAACGAAGCTATGGGCCCGGGCGAACCCTGCTGTCGAACTCTGCTCGTGCTTTGTCGATCGTTACGATGTTCTCCAGGCTCCAGCGGACGACAGGCCGTGTCGCTATGAGGAGAGTTCGCCCCATGTCCGTGAGTTCGTAGGTGACGTTCGGTGGCATCACGGCGCAGACCGTGCGCGTGAGGATCCCGTCGCGCTCGAGTTCGCGCAACGTTGTGGTGAGCATCTTCTGGCTGATGCCAGCGATGGTGCGTTTCAGCTCACTGAACCTCTTGGGGCCTGAGCCGAGGGTGTCGACGACCCCGAGTGACCATTTGTTGGCTACGAGGTCGAGGATTTCGCGTGCGCGACAATTCCGCCCGGCGGCGAGCTCGAGGGACGGTTCGGTTGGGTGCGAATCCGAGGTGCTGCCGGCCATGGTTACCTCCGGGAAACCCGGTCACGGGAAGGTGCCTGATTGACCCGGGTCACCGGGTAATTGCAAGGTACCAGTGATCGGGTACTGGTTGCCCGGATGGCGGAAGGGGCTCTGGGTGAAGTTCGAATTGGGTGTGTACAGCTTCGGTGTCGCGGGGCGTGATTCGGAAGGCCGCGACGTGACCACGGCGCAGGCGGTACGCAACGTGCTCGAGCAGATCCGACTTGCCGAAGACGTCGGCCTCGACTTCTTCGGTGTCGGCGAACACCACCACGAGCAGGTCCCGGTGTCCTCGCCGATCTCGGTGCTGAGCGCCGCCTCCGCGGTGACGTCGTCGATCACTTTGTCGACAGCGGTGAGCGTGCTGTCCACTGACGACCCCATCCGGCTCTACCAGCAGGCAGCTACCGCGGCGATCGTGAGTGGAGACCGGGTTGAACTTGTCGTCGGCCGTGGCTCATCGACCGACTCGTTTCCCTTGTTCGGCTATGATTTGGACGATTACGATCGGCTCTACGCCGACAAGCTCGGCCTTCTCATGGCGGTCAATGAACAGGAGCGAGTCAGTTGGCACAGTCCGCTCCGGCCACCGCTGGAGAACGCGCTCGTCGTGCCCCGGCCTGACAAGCCCCTGAAGATTTGGCTCGGAAGTGGCGGTAGCCCCGGTTCGTCGATCCGGGCGGGAATTGCGGGGCTTCCCATTTCCTACGGCATCCTCAGCGGCACGCCCGAGTATTGGGGCGAAGTGGGCGAACTGTACCGTCGGAGCGCGCGAGAGAATGGTGTCGATCCGTCACGCCTGGAGATCTCTGTGGCCAGTCATGGGTTCGTCGGCCGAGGTGGCCTCGCGACGAAAAAGCACTTCCACCAGCACGAGGTCGCATCGTTCGCCCTCGCCGGCAGGGCACTTCCCACGCGGTGGGAGCAGGTCGAGGCGAACTACGCACCCGGCGGCATGGTGTTCGCCGGCGAGCCCAGCGAAATCGCCGAACGCATCATCGACTTGCACCGGCACCTCGGCCACAAGCGGCAGTTCCTCCAGATGGACATCGGTGGTATGCCTCATCGCGACGTGCTCAGTTCCATTGAGCTACTCGGCACCGACGTCGCGCCGCTGGTGCGCGCCGAGCTCAACGCGGACAACTGAGCGCGGCTCCATGCGTTTGTCCGGCGGAAACTGCGACTTTGCACGTGTTCCCACCACTTCTCTTCCACCGGGTGCGGCCGTGTCCTGGGCCATGACCGATTGGCTTGGTGCCGCTCGCGGCCTATTTCTTCAGAATGAAACTCAAGATCCCGATGATCAGCGTGACGAAGATGGCCGCCAGGCCGATCATCGTCGAGCGCCATGCGTGGCTTGCCTGAGTCCGGTGCTTTCGGTAGTCCTCGTTGCTCGAGGGGTGTATTGCGGCGTAGGACTTGGGGAGTCGCTCGAGCGACCAGGTGCCGGCTACTACGAAGAAGAGTGCCACTCCGCCGCCGAGAAGCCAGCCGGAGAGACCCAGGTCAGGGACAATTCTCAGAGGTGTGACCACCGCCAGCACCGCTGCGAGCAGGTAGGGCCACGCTGCCGCCCGGTAGCGGGCAGCCGGCCGGCGACCAGGTCTTTCTTTCGTCTGCCGTGCTCGTGCCCACCGGGTGTAGACGGCTTCGCTCAGGTGTCGCGGTCCGATCGCAACGGCTTGGGTCGTGCTGAGGATGACTTCGACCTCCGCTGTTTTCGCGACGATGCGGCGAAGCTCCGTATCCGACAGCTTCGGCAGGTCAGCAGGTTCCTCGAACGAGCCGCCGTTGAACTCGAACTCGGTGCGAGTCGCCCCGCGGGCAAGACCCTCGTCGAGAAGCTCGCGGAGCGCTTGAAGGTCGTCGATCGTGACATGCACACGGCCCAGTTGTCGCCTGTGCCGGGCGAGGTCTTGCTGCTGATCGATGCGCCCGCGTCGCTTGACCGTCATCAGTGAACCTTATCGAGCGGAATAAATGATCTTTGAGTCGCGCAAGAAGGTCGGGCATCAGCTGACTGCCGCGGCGAGAGCCATCTTCGGCCGGGGCGAAGCCGAGTGCGACGGCCTGATGAAGATCGTCAGCGGCGCCGGTGCCGACCTAATCCTGGGACGAGTGTTGCCGGGTGCGGATTCGACGGGTCTGGTCAACTTGGTGACACCCGCGGCACGACCACGGGCGAATTGCGAGTGCTCGAAGGCAGCGCGCATCTGATTGAGAGCGGACTTCTGGTCGCCGAAACGTCGTCGAGTACGGCGTGCAGTCGACGGAGACACGATGCACCGAACTGCCCGCGGTCCGTGGCTACGCCACCGAACTGGGCGCCCCGTCGTGCGCGATCGAGCGCGCCTGCTGACCTCGCCGACGCCGCGCCGCGTCGCCGCCGATGGCGACATCGCCGCGGCCCGGCTCCTCGAAGCCGATCATGTCTTCCGCCTCGCCGGCAGCGACGACCCTGCCCTGCAAATCCTGCTTGATCACACCACACCCGCCGTGACACCGGTCGGCACCCGCGGCAGGTTCCAAGCCTGCGCCCGCGCCCGCGGCGAAGCCGACGGCGCCGCCATCCACCTGCGCCACCGCGACGGCGACTACAACGCCCCTTCGCCCGCGCCCGGAATCGTCGCTCAGTCGATAAGCGCAATGTAGACGGGCGAGCCGAGCAACACCGGCACGCCGTCGAGCGTGCCGTGCAGGAGGCGCTTCGCCACGAACTCGACGTTCTGGGCCGGCCCGGTGAGCCGGTCGACCGCTTGGCGGACGGTCGTCAGCGCGGCCCGGTCGGCCCGGTCGAGGGGGTCGGCACTCGGCTGCTCGGCGGCCTCCACCAGGAGTTCGTCCTCCAGATCGGAGGCCAGCCCGTCGAGCATCGGCGGCAGGTGCGAGTACGCGGGGCCGGGGTCGACGTTCGGCACGGCCCCAAAGATGTGCCGGCCGGAGCCGCCGAGCGCCACCACGGTGTCGTCCAGCCGTCCGCCGGCGAAGACCATCGAGTCGGCACCGGGAAAACGCCCCCACTGCACGGGCAGTAGCCCCCAGAAGAACTGCCCTGGCTCGTCGACGGACCCGATGTCGCCGTGCTCCTCAAGGTGCCGCAGCACCCGCTCAAGCCGTCCGACCCGGTCGTTCCCGCCGTGCTCGGCGGTCTTCTTCAGGGACAGCACCGACAGCTTCACGCCGACCTCGGACTTGCGTTTCGCGGCGAATCCGGGGTCGATCTGCGGGAGCAGCATGTCGACCTTGCAGTCGCTGATGTAGAGATAGTAGTAGAACGACACGGACGCAATGATATGAGGAGTTCTGTGGCGGCGGGGGCGATTTGGCACGTCGGCGATGAGGTGGAGGGCCTCTACCGCGTGACCGCGGTGCACTCACACGGCGGCATGGGCTTGGTCTACCGGGTCCGGCACCTGGGCTGGGATCTGGACCTCGCGGTCAAGAGCCCACGGGCGGTGCTGTTCCGTCACCAAGCCGGCCGAGACCAATTCGTGGCCGAGGCCCAGACGTGGATCTCCCTCGGCCTGCACCCGCACCTGTGCAGCTGCTACTACGTGCGCACGATCGACGGGATGCCGCGGATCTTTGCGGAGTACGCCCCCGACGGCAGCGTGCGTGACCTGCTCGACAGCGGCCGGCCTTGGGCCCCCGGCTTCAGGCTCGACCTGGCGATCCAGATGGCGTGGGGCCTCGACCACGCGCACCGGCTCGGCGTCGTGCACCAGGATGTGAAGCCTGCGAATGTGCTGCTCGGCGCGGACGGCGTGGCCAAGGTGACCGACTTCGGCCTGTCGAAGTCCCGGGCGATCCTGGCCGTCGAGTCACGCGCTGGTGAGGTCACGGACGCCAGCGTGGCGGTGACCGCCGGCGGATACACACCGGCGTACGCGTCGCCGGAGCAGGTGGCGGGTCGCCCGCTCGGCCGACGCACCGACGTGTGGAGCTACGCGGTCACGGTGCTGGAGACGTTCACCGGCGCGCCGACCTGGGGCGCCGGCCCGAACGCGCTGGCGGCGCTCGTCGAGCACCGGGCGGCCATGCCAGCGGGACTCGCGCGGCTGCTGGACCGGTGCCTGCGGCACGACCCGGCGGAACGCCCCGCCAGCATGACCGAGATCGCCGACGAGCTGTGCGACGTCTACGGGACGGAGGTCGGTCCGTACCCGAGGACCGCGCCGGCCGAGGCGGCGCTGCGTGCGGACGAGTTGAACAACCGCGCCCTGTCGCAGCTCGACCTTGGCGAGGAAGCCCAGGCCCGGGCGACGTTGACGGAGGCGTTGGCGGTCGATCCGAACCACCTGGAGGCCACGTTCAACTCGGTCACCCTGAGCTGGCGGCGGGCCGAGATCAGCGACGACGCGGCCGTGACGGCGATGGCCGTGTCCCGTGACGCGGCGCCGAGCCGTTGGGAGGGCGCCTATCTTCTCGGCCAGCTCCATCTGGAACGCGGGGACCTCGACGCGGCGCTCCCCTTGCTGCGGCAAGCCGCCGCGCACGACGACCCCGAGGTGACCACGACGCTCCAGCGCGCGGAGGCGGGCGAGCTTGCAGGGCCGTTCGAGGAGCACGTCCTGTCCGGCGAGGCCCAGCTGTCCCAAGAGGAACGCCGCGACCGGAGGATGACCGCCTGCGCGATCGGTGCCGACGGTCGGGTCGTCGCGACTGGTCGCTACGTCCGCCCGCCCGTTCAACAAACCCTCAAGACCTACCTGTTCGGCTACGACCGACCGCCGGACGAGTACACCCTGCGCATCTTCGCCCTGCCGGACGCGGAGGCCAGGGTCCTCGAAGCCGACAGCATCATCCACGAGTTCGACTTCAGCGCTGATGGGCGGCTCCTCGCCTCTGCCACGGAGAACGCCGTGCACGTGTTGGACGCCCGCAGTGGCCGTAGTGTGCTGCACTTCGCCGAGCGGCAGGGCCGTGTCGGCGCCCTGCGGTTCAGTCCGGACAACAAAATGCTGGCCGCCGGGTTCCGGTCGAACCGGCAGGTCATCGTGGTGCGAGACGTCGGCACGGGCGACCTCGTGCACCTGCTCGACGGGCATACCAGCGACGTCCGTGACCTCGAATTCGCCGCCGACGCACCCATTCTCGCGTCGGTGGAGGACCGCGCGCTGCGGTTGTGGAACCTGATCGACGGGCGGTGCCAACTGACGTTGCCCCACCCCGTCAACCTGAAGGCGGTCGCACTCAGCGGCGCCGCGCACGTGGTCGTCACCGGCGCGCAGGACGGACTGCATATCCGGGGTGTGCACACCGGCGAAACCCGCCGGCTGTTCGCCGGCGCGATCGAGGACGTCTGGCTGCACGACAAACTTGTCGCGGCCGTCGGCTCCGACGGCGAGATCCGGTTGTGGGACACCGTCGACGGGCGCTGCCTGCGGACCTTCGGAGGTCACCGCGACGAGGTCGCTACACAGCTGTCCCGCAACGAGGCGCTGCACATCCGGGTCAGCGTCGACACGACCGGGCGGCGTCTGCACTCGATCAGCAACAACGACACTGTCCGGTCCTGGGGGCTGCCCACGGGATACCAGGCGCCGCTTCGGGTCTGCCGCCCGAGAACCCACGCCCGGATGCGCGAACTCGACGACCGGCTGGCGAGCTTGCTCGAATCGACCGAGTCCGCCCTCGCCGACGGAGATGTCGGTCGGGCGCTGAGCGGCCTGACCCATGCCCGTGGCGTGGCGGGATACGAACGGGATGCCTCCGTGGTCGCCGCTTGGCGACGGCTTTCCCTTGCGACCGAGCGCGTCGGCCTGCGGACCGCTTGGCTCGCGCGGACCATCGTCCTCCCGGGCGAGGCGAATGCCTTCTGGCATCCACAGGTCGCGGTCTCCGGCGACGGACGGCGGGCGCTCACGACGACCCGCGAGCACACGATGGTCCTCTGGGACGTCGACACCGGCGACGTCGTCCGGACGTATGCGCTGGACGACGATCGGAACTACATCAGCGTGCTCGACATGACGGTCGATGCGGTCCACGCGGTCGCCGGCGACGCATATCGCCGGATCCACCTGTGGGACCTGCGGACCGGCGTCAGGGGCCCCGAGGTGGGCGAGGACGTGTCGAGCCAGATGTCGGTCGCGATCGACCGCACCGGCCGCAAGGCCCTGCTCGAACGAGGCGACGGTTTGCTGCGGTTATGGGATCTCGCGCGCGACCGCGAGCTGCGTACCTTCCGTTCGCCGAGCCGCACGGCGCACTTCACCGACGGACGGTCCAGGCGTGAGCCGGAACAGGTGAACGGGGTGGCGCTGAGCCCAGACGGCCAGGTAGTCGTGTCGGCGATGCAGTACTCGGGACTCACCAGCTGGCGGGGCAACTGGTGGCGCCGGCGGGACTTCAACGGCTACGCCGACCGCGTCGACACGGTTCGGGTCAGCGCCGATGGTCGGCACGCCCTCTCCGGCGGCTGGGACGCCTCGCTTCGGCACTGGGATCTGGCGACCGGGCGATGTCTCCGTCTCATGAAGGGGCACACACATCCCGTGATCGGCGTCGACCTCACCGCCGACGGGCGATTCGCGTTCTCCGCGGGCATGGACGAGACCGTCCGGATTTGGGACGTCACCACCGGTTCGTGCGTCCAAGTGCTAGAAGCGATCAGCCGCCTGAAGGTCGTGCGCGTCAGCGAGGACGGCTCGCGCGCGGTGTCCTTCGGCCACGACGGGACGCTCCGCGTCTGGGAACTGGACTGGGAGTTGGCCGCGCGGGAGCCGGCGGACTGGGACGACCGCGCGCAGCCCTATCTCGACCAGCACCACGCCGACGAGAGCTTCGACGAGCTGCTGACGCGGTTGCAGCGAGCCGGTCTGGGCTGGCTGCGGCCGGACGGCGTGCGGCAGCGGCTGAACCAGTCATAGGGCGACACCGCGCGACGGCGACCAAACCGGCCAGCAACTCGGCCAGATCGTGGGCCTGCGCCGGCTCGGCCACCGCGCGAACTGTGTATCAGCGCCAGCGTGATCCTCGATTTTACTCTTGAACACCAGGTGGCTGCGATCTCGAGGCGGGTTTCGGGTCCGGCTCCGGATCCTGCCTCGGACCGTTCTGTGTCTCCTATTCGTGGGGGCCTTCAGACGACGGCTTCGTCAACGCGCTCGGCCTCACTTTTATCCCGCAGCGGGTGGATTTCCCCGGCAACCCACGTTTGAGCGGCGGTGGCCGTGCCACCCGTTGCACGACGCAGTGGCCCCCGTTCGTGCCCTCGCCGCACATAGGACCCGAAACCTACCCACCACGCATCGTGCCCCCTGTCGTCAGCTTGCAGCCGGGGCACGACGCCCAGCTGTACGGCGCCTTACCTTCTAGGTCTGACACCACCCAACCCCCGGCAGGTGCGTGCGCGATCTGCTCAGACGACCGGCAGTGGGTACCGAGCTCAGGCCAGACGTGGACGAAGCTGGCCGCTGACGGGCACGAGTTGGTGCACCAGGAACTCGAGCCCGGCATCCACCGGCTCAACCGGGAACCGACGTTCGGTATCGGCCAATGGGCGCATCTGGTACAGACCGCGCAGGGCAACCTGCTGTGGGACCCGCCGAACCACCTCGACCAGTCGCTGGCCGGCAAGGTCGACGAACTCGGCGGAGCAGCGATGATCGTGGCCAGCCATCCACATATGTACGGCTCGCAGGTCAGCTGGAGTCACCGGCTCGGGCACATCCCCGTGTTGGTGCACTCCGCCGATCGGCAGTGGGTGCAGCGGGAGGACCCGGTGATCCGGGAGTGGTCCGGCACCGAGCGGATCCTGCCCGGGGTGACCCTCATCGAGGCGGGCGGGCACTTCCCCGGTGCGTCGGTGGCCCACGTCGCCAGCGGCTCCGACGGCAACGGCACCCTGCTTGCCGGAGACACCATCGTGCCGGTCGCCGCCGCTGGCTGGGTGACGTTCATGCGCAGCTACCCGAACAAGATCCCGCTCTCCGCAGGGCTGGTGCGGCGGATCGTGGACCGGCTTGAACCCTACGAGTTCGACCGCCTCTACGGACTGCTGGGCGCCACGGTGCTCGGCGACGCCAAGGGCGCGGTACGCCGTTCCGCGCAGCGCTACATCGCCTGGGTAAGCGGAGCGAACGACCACCTGGGCTAACGCGATCAACACCCGCACCTCGCCGCGGCGGCCTTGCCCATAAGCAGTCTTCACCGGTAGCCGGGACCTTCCGTGGTGCTAGCGCGGATGCTCAAGCGGTGCTCATCCGCACGCGGAAATGCTCGAATCGACGCGGAAACTACACATCTGTTCGCCCGAATCGCTGGAGATCCAAGGCTGCGGCAAGCGACTGCTCGGTGAGGGCCTGGAGGGCTCGGCCTGACATGACGAAGGCGGGTCGTGTCCGCGAAAGGCGCGGACATGACCCGCCCGAGACATACCGGGTAGTGGATTCGAACCACTGTTGGTGTGCCTTATTGTCGATTGCGGAGCTTGTCGGCCACCAGGCTGATGACCAGCCTCACCCGAAGTGGCGACTGGGCGGAGGCTTCGTGGTCGGACGAGGCTTGGCGTGCGGCGAGGGTCGGCCCGGTCAGGCCGGGGTGCGCAGGGATGCGATGGCTGCGGTGATTCCCTTCCTGTCGTAGCTGCTCGTGGGCATGGCGGCGCCGTGAGCGTGGCGGATGATGCCCTGGCGGTCGATGAGGATGCTGCCGGACTGCTGCATCGAACCGAAGACCTTCCTGCCCAGACCGATCATCTCGTGTGGGCTCTCGTGGCGGCCGGTGAGAACGGGGAAAGGGATCTGCTGTTTCGCCTTCCACGTGGTTGCCTTCTCCTGATCCTCCGGGACCGCGAGAAGGACACGGACGTTGTCGGCCGCCAGTTCGTCACCGCGGTTGACGAGATCTCGGACATGCCTGTTGCAGACCGGACACGACGTTGATCGCATGAAGAAGAGCAGTACCGCGTGCTTGCCCTGGTAGTCGGACAGGCGGACGGTCTGTCCCGTGGTGTCTTCCAGCACCATCCGTGGTGCAGATGATCCGGCTTTGAGCATGGTGAGATTCCCTTCGAACCGGGGTTTGTGAAAGGCGTCAGTTCGGGTCAGATGCTGGTGGGGTCGAGGGGACCTTGGGTGCCCTCGACCCCACCACGCAGGCTGAGACGGAGCGCGGTTCTGGCTCGATGCAGGTGGGACTTCATCGCCGGGGTGCTCAGCCCGAGCGCCTCGGCGACTGTTCGTCCTGGGTGACCCAGCACGTCACGCATGATCAGCACGCGGCGTTGGATGTCGGGCAACGCCCGGATCGCCTCTGCGACACGCTCGGCGTCCAGACGCTTGAGGACTTCGTCTTCGGCCGATGCCACTGGGCCGATGCCGGCCCCGTCGTGGTGGTCGAACACTCGCTGGGCGCGGCGCGCGCACTCTTGCCGGACGATCCGGAACATCCAGGAAGCAAGCGCCGCCGTGGCGCGCAAGGAACCGATCTTGCGATAGAGGATGATCAACGCTTCCTGCGCCGCGTCCTCGGCGTCCTGCGGAGATGCGCACAGATGTCCGGCGAAGCGCCGCACGTGCGGATGAGCCCCGTGCACCACTGCGGCCAGCGACTCCAGGTCACCACCCTGTGCGGCCTTGATGAGCTGCTCACTTGCCCAACCACGGTCAACCACGTCCACCCCCGCCGCCGCACGTAGCGAACCCATCGCACGTGTCCCTCCTGATGTAACCATCGCCCATAAGAGACCCCGGTACCGCGAAAGGATTCACCCCGTCCCCGAAATGACCCCTTCGGCTACGGAGAGGACAGAAGCGATCACCCTGGAGAACCGGCTTGACGCTCTTTCCGCAGTTCCTGATCAAAAGATCGGACACCTGTCATCTACACGCGGAGACTGTCATTCTTGCGCGGAAGCTACACATCGATCAGTGTGTCGGAGAAATCCCAGCTCGGTGATGGCGACGTCGAAGAAGTCGGAGAGTAGCTGGAGGAAGAAGCCCTTCGGCTTCTCGGTGTCGCCGCGTTCCCAGCGCCAGACGGACTTCTTCGTGAGGTTGGTTTCGCGGTGGTACTTCGTGGTGGCGAGGCGGTTGAGTTCTCCGGCGAGCTCGTGCTGCGACAGCCCCCTTTGCTCCCGGAGCGCGATCAAGACGATGTTGGGACGCCGCTCGCCTGCCATGCCTCGTACGTTACTGGAGCTGCAGGGCACTGCGGATCTTCAACGTCCACGGTCCGTCCACTCCTCGCGGCTCACCCCGACAACTGGGGGCGCAAACCATGCCAGGCACGGTGAACGGAGCTCCTTGATCAGGAACTACGAGAGTAACCGGGGATTGGGATAAGTCGGGCACGTCTGGTGTTGGGCGCATCCTAGGTCTGTCTTCACCGCGTCGTGCGCATGCTGCTTTCGGCCGGTGAGCAGAGTGGGCGGGGGTAATCGATGAAGCCCCCGGGCAGCCCGAATCCTGCTTACCATGGCGGACAAGGGCGCCGCGACGGGTCGCGGGTGTGAGGGAGGGTGGCATGTTCGGTCTCAGCCTGGAGCACCTGTTGGTCCTACTAGTCGCTGCGCTGTTCATCCTTGGCCCCGAACGGCTGCCCGAGACAGCCCGCTGGCTCGCCCGGACCATCCACAAGATCCGCGGTTTCGCCGCGGGGGCCCAAGACCAGCTCCGCGCTGAACTGGGCCCGGAGCTCCAGCAGCTGCGTAAACCGCTACAGGAGCTGCAAGCGCTGCGCACGTTTGACCCGAAGACCGCGCTCAGGGGCTACCTGCTCGACGACGTGTTCACCGAGCTACCGTCAGGGGCTGTCACCAACACCGCGCCCGCGACCCAGGCCACCACCATCAGATTGCCGCTGAAGCCGGGTGAACGGCCCCCGGGACGCCACCTGATATCGCACCCCAGACCCGAGGCGGCGCCGCTCGCTCGCGCTCTCCGTCCAGCACGCCACTGCGTGTGGCTCACCAGGCAACGAGCCGTTTTGCTGACGCGCGGGCGAACGATTGGCTCCATGTCGTCGGCTTTCTGGGCTGCATCGTCCTTGTGAGCACCCTGCCGTGGCCCTCAATCGTCGCGGGATTTCGGTTTCCGCAGTCCCGCCTCGCCGGCCGGTTCGTCGTGCTGGCTAGGAGGCGCTGGAGCCGCGAAGAGAGTGCGTGACGGCGGTGGTCACCGGTGGCCGCTGCGCGGTGCGGGTGCGGCGGAGAATTGACCTTGCCAGCTGGCTTGCGCGCCGGAGTCGCCGATGCGGTAGATGTCGTAGGCGGCGGCGCCGGCGATCAGGATCGCCGCGACCGCGATGACGGCGGTGACCGGCGTCGAGCGGGGAGCGAGGAAGGTCCGGCGGGGGACCGGCAGTCGCAGCACGCGCTTGGGGCCGTTGTCTTCCGGGTAGGTGCTTTCGCGGTGGCGCCACCAGATCACGAGGGCGAGCGCGGCGACGGCGATGGCCGCGTAGGCGGCGGTGTCGCCGAGTTCGGTGTGTGCGCGCACGAGTGGCGTGGTGGGCACGCGTCGCTCAAGCCATTCGCCGGCGTCGGTGGTGATCGGGACGAGGATCAGCACGAGGACGGCGAGCACTGCGTTGGGGCCGGCCAGCTTGCGCCGCGCGGCGGGCCACAGCGCGCAAAGGACGAGGAGCAGCGCGGCGAGGGGGAGCAGCACGACGATCGCGTGCACGAGCAGGACGTGAGCGGGCAGACCGTTGAGTGTGGTCATCGGTTCCTTCGAGCGGTGACGGGGTTCAGGGACAGCGGACGACGGCGCAGGCTTCGTAGTCGGGAGCTCGGGCGCGCACCCAGCGTTCGACGTTCCCGCCGCGGGCGACGGCGGCGGTGGCGTAGACGTCGGCCCACAGCAGACTCGGGCCGACGACCGTCGCGGACATCAGGGCCCGCGTAGGGGTGCCGGTGCGGGGATCGACGATGTGGTGTCCGCGGGCCGCCGTGCCGGACGTGGCCACGCCGCCCGCGCGCACGGTTCGCACGGCCAGCAGGCGGCCGCGGTCGCGGGGGTCCTCGACGCCGACCCGCCACGCCGCCGATTCCGGGACGCGCACTGCGACCACGACGTCGCCGCCCGCGTTGAGGCAGTAGTCGTGGTCCGGCATCCGGTCGAGCAGCGCGGTGGCGGTCTGGGCGGCCCAGCCCTTGACCAGTCCGGACGGGTCGTACCCGCCGGGGAGGTCGGCGTCGAACCAGCCGTCGGTGCGCTCACGGGCTTCGACGCACAGCCGGGCGACTTCGCGAACCCACGGATGCCGATCGCCGGGTGGAAGTTCGCCTCGGCGGAGGCGGTTCACCTCGCTCCCGGGCCGGTGCAGGCTGAACAGCAGGTCGATCGTGCGCAGGTACGAGAACACTTCCGCGACAACGGATTCCGCCGCTGCGTTGGTTCGGACGCCGGGGCCTCGCAGGTGCAGGCTGATCGGCATCCCCATGATCACCCGCGTCCACGCGCGCCGGTCTGGCAAGGTCATCGGTGCGCGGCGTCGATCGCGGACTGCAGGGACTGGATGTAGCCCTCCGACGTGTAGGTGGCGCCGCTGACGGTGTCGATCTCTGCGTTCTGCGCCTGGAGCGTCTCCTGGTTGAGCACGGGCACGGCGGCGGAGTTGATGCGCACGTCGCGGCCGGACTCCTGTGGCACCTGCACGACGCGTGCGGCCGTGATCCGTCCGCCGGACACGGTGATCTCGACCTGGACCGGTCCGTACGGGGTGTCGGCGGCTTGGCCGGTGAACGGGCCACCACCCGAACCGGTTCCGGAGGCGGTCGGCGGTGCCGACGGCGACGGCGACCGGACGACGCCGGGCACCTGTGCGGGTGCGGCGACCGGGTCCTGATTCGTGCTCGTGCGGTAGCTGAAGAGCAGTACGACGATCGAGACGGCGGCCGCGATGGCGATGGCGATTCTTCGCATGTCCGGAGCTCCTACCAGGCGAAGTGTTCGAAGTGGATCCGCTGCCGTGGAACTCCGCACTGCGAGGCGCACTCGATTGCGGCGCTTGCCCACGCAGTGGGGCCGCAGACGTACACGTCGTGCTCGGCGATGTCAGGGACGAAGTGCTGCAGCACGGTGCGGTCGGGCACGGGCGCGTAGCCCGCGGGCAGCCACGAGACGCGGTCGCGGGCGCGGCGGCCCGGCAGATAGTGGATCCGCACGCCTCGGGTCCGCGCGAGGTGCTCGAGCTCGTGGTGGAACAGTGGCTGCGCGGGGGAGGAGAACCGGTAAAAGAGGACGGCTTCGCCGGGTTCGTAGGGCAGTTCTTCGAGCAAGGCGCGCAATGGCGTGATGCCGATCCCGGACGCGAGCATGGTGATCTTGCCGCTGGTTCGGACCGCGCCGGTGAGGGTGCCGTAGGGGCCTTCGAACCACACCCGCGTCCCGACCGGGAGGTTCGCGAGTCGCGCGCTGCCGGGGCCGAGGTCGCGAGCGGTGATCCGGAGGCGGCGGCCGTCCGGGGCGGCGGACAGGGAGAACGGCTTGCCGCGCGTCCAGCCGGTGCCGTGCCGGAACCGCCACACAAAGAACTGCCCGGCCACCACTGGCAGCCGGTCTAGCCAGCGGCCGCGCAGGTGGACGGAGACGACCCCGTTCCCTTCCCGCACCACGCGATCGACCACGAGCCTGTGCCGCAGGCTGCACGTCAGCGGCAGCGCCACCCGGAACACCAGCACCGCGGTGGCCGCGGTGGCGTAGGCGGTCCACCAGAACATCGTCGCCGCGGCCGAGGCGGTGAAGTCCGCGCCCGTCCACAGCTGGTGCGGCAGGACGAGGCCGACACCGAGGTAGGCGTAGAGGTGCAGCAGGTGCCAAGACTCGTACCGCAACCGGCGCCGCGCGGCCCGGACCGACGTGACGACGACCAAGACAAGCGCGGCCGTGCCCGCGGTCGCCAGCAGCATGCCCGGGTACGTCGTCACGAGGTCCCACACTTCGGCGATCAGTCCGGTGTGGTCGGTCGCGGCGTAGCCGAGGGAGATCAGGACGATGTGCAGGCACAGCAGCACGAACGAGGTGAACCCGGTGAGCCGGTGCCGGCGTGCCAGCGCGTCCTGGCCGTAGCTGCGCTCGACCCACGGGATCCGCGCCATGAGCAGCACTTGCAGCAGCAACAGGGCGGCCGACAGCAGGCCGGTCAGGCGCCCGGCCGACGTGAGTCCGGACGCGACGGAGTTCAGCTGTTGCACGCCGCGGCCGGCGACCCATCGCGCCGTCACGAACAGCACTATCGTCCAGGCCGCCAAACCGGCGGCGTCGCGCCACCACCGGCGGACCGGGCGGGCGCGGCGCTGGGCGCGAGCCTCGCCGGGCCGGATCGAGAGGGGAACGGTGGACATCGGGTGCTCCTGGTGGTGTTCGTGGTGTCACCACCCTTGCGGAGCCCGGTTAGTCCCCGGCGTGATCCGGGTGAGAAGACGGTAAGAGCCGATCACCGCCGACGGTGAACCCCACGACGGCCCCGCCACCCGGGCGCGGACGGGCGAGGACTTCGCCTTGGTGGGCAAGGGCCGTTTCGCGCACGATCGCCAGTCCGAGCCCGGAACCCGGCAACGCCCGGGCGGCGTCCGCGCGGTGGAAGCGGTCGAAAACGTGCGGCAGGTCCTGCTCGGGAATCCCCGGGCCGCGGTCGAGGACTTCGATCTGTCCGCTTCGGACGGTCAGCTTGATCGGCTCGGTTCCGCCGGCGTCGAACTTGACCGCGTTCTCCAGCAGGTTCGTCACCGCGCGTTCCAGCCGCCTCTCCTGACCCGACGCGACGGTGTCATCGGCGTCGACCACGACCGTTCGGCCGGACCGGCGCCGCACCCGTTCGGCGGCGCGTTCGGAGACCACGGCCAGCTCGACCGGTCCGGCGTCTTCGCTGTCATACCGTCGGGTCGCGAGGTCGACGATCTCGGTGATGAGGTGCGTCAGCTCGCGCGTTTCGCCGTCGACGTCGTCGAGCAGCCGGGCGCGGGAGTCGGGGGACAGCTCGTCGAAGCGCCGCATCACCTGCGCGTTGGTCCGCAGGCTCGTCAACGGTGTCCGTAGCTCGTGCGCGGCGTCTTGAACGAGCCGTTCCTGGTCGGCGCGGGCGTCGGCGAGCCGGCCGAGCATGCGGTCGAAGGACGTCGCCAGGCGGCCGACCTCATCACGTCCGTCGGCGGGGACGTCTGCCTGCACGAGGCCGCCGTCGCTCACCTGCTCGGTGACGGCCGTGAGCCGCACGAGCCGGCGGGTTATCTGGCGGGCCAGCAGCCAGCCGGCCAGCGCGGCGGCGGCGAGGACCACCGCGCTGACCAGCGTGATCCGCGTGGCGAGGGAGGTCAGGACGTGACGGGACTCGTCGACGTCGACGCCGAGCTGGATCGCCCCGCGGCCCTGACCGAGTGCGACGGTGATCACGCGATAGTCGTCGGGGCCGACGGTCAGGTCGCGGTAGGCGTGGTCACCCGGGTGGCCGTTCGCCGCCAGTGCCCGGTCAGTGCCATCGACGGTGTAGGAGACCGCCGGGCGGCCGCCTATCCGCCGCATTTCGCCGTCGGGAGCGATGGACTGCGCGACCATGGGCTGCGCCTCGTCGTGGTCGTTGTCGTGGGGGCCGCGGGTGAACGGGCTGGGCGCGAGCACCTGCGTCGCGCCGGCCTGGATCTCGGCCGAGGTCGTGAGCAGCGAGCGGTCGAGCTCGTCACTGATCCGCTGCGACGCCGTCTGGTAGCTGAACACGCCGACCAGCACGCTCGCGGCGGCGCCGACCCCGGCGAACGCGATGACCAGCTTGCTGCGCAGGTTCACGACACCCGCACCGAATACCCGACGCCGCGCACGGTCCGGATCAGGTCGGTCGCCCCGGCCTTCTCGAGCTTGCGGCGCAGGTATCCGATGTAGACGGCCAGGTTCTTCGAGTCCGAGCCGAACTCGTAGCCCCAGATGCGCTGGTAGATCGTGGTGCGGTCGAGCACGATCCCGGCGTTGCGGACCAGCAGTTCCAGCAGGTCGAACTCGGTCTTCGACAGGTCGACCTCCACGTCCTGCCACCGCACCCGTCGTGCTGCCGGATCCACGGTCAGCGCGCCGAGTCGCAGGACCCGCGGCGCGGTGGCGTCGGGCGAGGTTCGCCGCAGCAGCGCCCGCAGGCGAGCGAGCAGCTCGTCGAGATCGAACGGTTTGACCAGGTAGTCGTCCGCGCCCGCGTCGAGCCCGGCGACGCGGTCGGGCGGTTCGACGCGGGCGGTGAGCATCAGGATCGGTGTCGGGTCACCGTCGGCGCGCAGCACGCGACACACGCCGAGCCCGTCGACGCCGGGCATCATCACATCGAGGATCAGCACGTCGAAGCGATCACGCCGCGCCAGGGCGAGCGCGGCGACCCCGTCGGTCACCTCCGTGACCTCGTAGCTCTCCAGCTCCAGCGCGCGTAGCAGTGACTCGCGGATGGCGCGGTCGTCGTCGGCGAGCAGGACGCGGGGCTGCATGCCGCCATCATGCCGGGTGCTTCGTGGGGTACCGGAGCTGACGGTCCGCGCGGGCGAATGAAAGGTAAGAAGACGGTAAATTTCAGTCCATTGACACCTGCGCGCCGGCGCCAGTTAGGTGACGTTGGTCCTTCGCTCCGATGCCTCGTGGCCGGCGGTTGGGCTGAGTGAAGTCAGGTCCGCACAGATCTCTGCTGAGACGGCTACGTGGGATGTGAACTGGTGAACCTGCAGGGTGATCTCGGGGAGGTCGGACAGATGGCAGCGGTGAGACTGTGACGAGGCAGCGGCATGCCGATATGTCCCGTGACGTGATCGATTCCATGCGCTCAACTCATCGCCGGCGACTACGCGGACGGCGCCGAGTTTCGAGTCACGGGATCGCACAGTTCCATTTCGGCGGCGAGGCTGCTGCGGACGTACTCGGGGACACCCCGGGCGCCGGGCGGATACGGGGTGATCATCTCGGCGGCGATCCGGCTCAGCGTTCCCGCGCCCGGAAAGCGTGCTGTTGGGCGACTTCTACTCGGCGAAGGCCGGCCTACGAGTGGCCGACGGCACAAACTGGCTGCTGACCGGGATCGTCCACAGCGGACAGACGCTGCCAGGGCTCGTCGGCAACGAGTACGAACGAGTGGACCTCGCAGCTTCGGATTGCTGTGCCCGCCCGCTGGTCACGGTGTTGTGGAGTTGTCCGGTGGAAGCGTGGGAAGCAGGTTGGGTGCGCCGCCGGGGACGGCGAGGGCCGCGAGGTTGTCGTGAGCGGGGTGGGTGCGTCCGGCGGGGCCCGCGGCGTACGCGCGAAGCAGCCGCAGCGAGATGGCGGTGATCGCTCGATGTGCCGTCGTGTCGTCCCTGTCAGCGGCGCAGCCGAGGCCCAGCGCGCAGATCCAGTACTGCGTGCCCGCGGCGAACACGGCGGCTCCGCTGGGCGTGGTGTAGTAGCTGGTGTCGGCGAAGTCTGAGCGGCCGCCGCAGGTCAGCGGCGAGTGGAAGAGCACTTCGATCGGGCGCGGGGTCGGTACCAGTGTCGTGGGTTCGAACCGGATGTGGCGGTAGATCTCGTTGCCACCAAGGAACGCCAGGTTCACTCCGCGGTGCGGGCGGCGGTCACGTTTCGGCGCATCGCGGTGGACCAGTACTCGTCGTGCCCAAGCGTCACGATCGCGGCGGCGCCGTCCGCCAGATGCGGATCGGCGTGCAGGTCGACGTCGGTCGCGTAGCCCAGTGGCAGCCCGGCCTGCTCGGCGAACCTCAGCAGCGGCAGTTCGAAGAACAGGAAATCCCCGGCGCCCTGCATGTCCACGGCCTGGTAGGGCCGGTCGAACGAGACAGCGCGCGAGCGGTCGGCCTTACGCCCGGACGGCGCGTCGTAGAGGCTATAGCCACCCCACCGGTTGTAGGCCTGCCAAATGGTGATGGCGTTGACGATGACGATATTTCCGCGGTTGACCGGTGTTCTTTCCGTGAGTGGAACGAACTGCTGTGCCCCGTTGTCGCCGTCCAGCCGGAGCAGGTAATCCCCTGGAGCCCAGCCGGCGGTCGCCACCGTCAGCGACGGCTGCCAGGGCGCCACGACGGTGTTGGTCGGCCGTTGCACCACGGGGGCGGATTGCCCATGCCCCTGCTGAGGGGTGGACTGCCAGATCCGTCTGGCGGCGGAGTCGCGATAGCCGCCCATGCGGTACGCAGTCACGGTGTAGTGGCCGGCCGTGGTGCTGACGAAGAGGCGCACCGGCTGACCGGGCACCGCCGACGTGCGGTCGGCGAACCCCTCGATCGCGTGGTCCGGCCCCGGATGGGTCAGCTGCCAGCCGCCGGTACCGGTGGCGTTCGCCGAGGCCGGGGCCGGGGCCGGGGCAGCGGCCGGGGGCGCGGAGCCGGCGGGGCGGGCAGTGCTCCCGGTGCAGGCGGTCAGTGCGGCCACGCCCAACGTGACGACTCCCAGCAGTGCACCGCGGCGCACGTCCCGGAACATAAGTGCCCCTTCCCGGCAGTGCCGTGCCGTGGCCGGCAATTCCAGCAGCGGCCCTACTCGGTGTCTCCGAAGAATTCGATCTCCTCGGGCTCCTGCCGCTTGAGCTGGCGCGGCACGTCGCCGTGGTCGAGCTTCGAATGTTGGATGCGATGCCGGATGTCGTCCACGACCTCCGGGTTCGCCAGCGTCGAGACGTTGCCGACGTCGGAGAAGTTCGAGATCACGGCGATCACCCGTCGCATGATCTTGCCCGAACGCGTCTTCAGGATAACCCGCCGGGGGTACAAGATCGGTCGGTCGCGTGCACCGGAAAGTTCGGGGCATCCGGCCCTAGCCATCCGAATGAATCGCGGGTTGTTCACGGATGTAGCGGACTTCCCGCGTCGGTCCGCCCCGGAGGAACCGCCCGTTCGAACTCGGAGCCAACCAGGCCGCCAGCCACCAACGTCGCCGCGCGGATCGCCGCCGACCGTAGGCGGGCTGCTCCTGGCCGCGGCCGATGAATGACCGGAGCGTGCGGCGGTGTGTTCGGCTGTGGCCACAGGCGCCAGACGGCCGACGTGAGGGTCAGTTCCGAATTCACCGTGAGGTGTCTGGAGCTGGAGGGTGAGATCAGCGCTCGCGCGGGGCCGAGCCTGCGGCCCAGAGCCACACCAGCGCCAGTGAGTTGCCCACCACCACCTCGCCGGAATCCATGGCTGTCATCTCGCCAAATGCCCGGCCCGCCACCGCTGGTGGCGCGGCTGATGCGATTCGCCGGGACCTGCCCACGTCGGATCGCTCATGCGACCGTGAGGTGCTTCGGCAGCTGAGTCGCCCGGCTCGCAGACGGATCCTTCGCGCCGACAGCGGAGCCGTTCACCGTGTCTTGACACGCCGGTGCGCTGAGTAGTGGCGCTGCGGGGTGATGCCGCGGCGGGTGTCGCCGGGGAGGGCCCGGACGCGCTGGAGGTCGCGGCGGCTGGTCGAGTGCAGCTGCCAGGGCACGCTGGTGACCATGACTCCGGGTTCGAACAGCAGCCGGCCCTTGAGCCGCAACGAGCTCTGGTTGTGGAGGATGTTCTCCCACCAGCGGCCGACGACGTATTCGGGAATGTAGACGCAGACGACGTCGCGTGGGCTGGCGCGGCGGAGGTTTTCGACGTACGCGACCACCGGGCGAGTGATCTCGCGGTAGGGTGACTCGAGCACCCTGAGCGGGATCTTCATGCCCCGTTGCTCCCATTCCCGTTGCAACGTGCGGGTGTCGGCGTCGTCGACGTTCACCGTGATCGCGGTGACGGTGTCGGGCCGTGTCGCACGGGCGAAGGCGATTGCGCGCTGACTGGGTTTGTGCAAAGTGGACACCAGCACGATCGCCTGGACCCGGCTGGGCAACAGCTCGCTCGCGTCGTCCGCCTGGAGCTCTTTACGGACGTCGCTGTAGTGGCGGTGGATTGCGCGCATCATCACCCACAGCACCGGTATCGCGATGACGACCAGGTAGGCGCCGTGGGTGAACTTCGTGATCATGACGACGACGAGCACGATCGCGGTCAGTGTCGCGCCGACGGCGTTGATCAGCCGCGAACGCTGGATGTTCCGGCGCTGCCGGGTCTCGGTCGCGGTGGCGAGCTCGCGGTTCCAATGCCGGACCATACCCGCCTGGCACAGCGTGAACGACGTGAAGACGCCGAGGATGTAGAGCTGGATCAGCCGGGTCGTCGAGCCGTCGAACGCGAAGATCAGCACCCCGGCGACCAGCGCGAGGGCGATGATGCCGTTGGAGAACGCGAGCCGGTCGCCGCGCGTGTGCAACTGCCGGGGCAGGTACCAGTCCTGGGCGAGGATCGAGGCCAGCGAGGGAAATCCGTTGAACGCGGTGTTGGCCGCGAGGATCAGGATCAGCGCGGTGGCGGCCTGCAGGAAGTAGAACAGAACCGAGTGGTCGCCGCCGAAGACGGCGGCGGCGATCTGGCTGATCACGGTCCGTTGGGGGTCGCTGACGCAGTTCCCCTGGAAGCCGATGAGGTCGCAGGTGTTCTCGGCGATCCGGACGCGTGTGATCATCGCGAGCGCGGTGATGCCGCCGAACATGACGACGGCGATGCCGCCCATCGCGGTCATCGTGCGGGCTGCGTTGGCGCTCTTGGGTTTGCGGAACGCAGGGACGCCGTTGGAGATGGCTTCGACGCCGGTGAGGGCGGTGCAGCCGGAGGAGAAAGCCCGCAGCACCAGGAAGGCCAGCGCCAGGCCGGTCAGGCCCACTTGTTCGGGTCGGATGCCGTAGCCGGCGCTTTCGGCTACCGGGGCGTGTCCGGTGAGCAGCTGCGTGAACCCGAGGACGATCATCAGCACGACCCCGCCGACGAACAGGTAGGTCGGGATGGCGAACGTGCGGCCGGATTCGCGGATTCCACGCAGATTCATCGCCGTCAGCAGCACGATGAAACCGATGTCCAGGCCGATGCGGTAGGCGTTCAGCGCGGGAACGGCGGAGATGATGTTGTCGACGCCGGAGGCCACCGAGACCGCGACGGTCATGATGTAGTCGACGATCAGCGCCGCTGCCACGACAAGCCCGGCGGAGCTGCCCAGGTTCTTCGACGCCACTTCGTAGGACCCGCCGCCGGTGGGGTAGGCGCGCACGACCTGCCGGTAGGATACGACCACGACGGTCAGGAGCACGGCGACGGCCAGGCCGATCCACGGCGCCAGAGTCAGGTAGGCCAGGCCGCCGATGCTGAGGATGAGCAGGATCTGCTGGGTCGCGTAGGCCACCGAGGACAGCGGGTCGCTGGCGAAGATCGGCAGGGCGAGCCACTTGGGCAGCAGGGTCTCGCCGAGGGTGTCGGTCCGGAACGGCCGTCCGAGCACCAACCTTTTGAGCCATGACGCGGGTGCTGGCACGTAACGCAGCGTGCATCGCCATCTTGACAGCAAGTGTTAGGAAAATATCAACATCCGTGGCTTGGCGTAGGGATTTCGTCAAGAAACCTCAACCCTGGTCTTCAGGGGCGCATCAAAGGCTGCCGCGCCGTCGGCTCGACTGCGTCCAGCGTCGTCGCCCCTGTCCAGACGGAAGCCGGAAGGCATGCTCCGCACGCCAGCGGCCGATGGTGCGCTCACGCGGTGCCGCGAGCCCGGCAACTGGGATCTGGCACCGGCACGCGGTGACTCCACCCGGCCACGAACTCGTCGCCGTCATGTTCGATTTTGGATGTCTGGGTCGCGATCTACGAGTCCTCTCTCGACGGTCGGTTCGGCAAGGTCAGATGGTGGCTGCGGCGATTACGGTCCCTTGCGCAGCGAGGAGTTGTGCTCCGCAGTTGAGCCGGGTCGACCAGGGTGGGACCGCCCCAGTGTGCGTATCCGTTGATGAGATCGAAGGTGCCGATATTGATGGTGGTGCCGTCGGGGCGGGTGAGCTGGCAGATGACGGTTGTTGCCGCTGCTGTGCCGGACGATGCGACAAGATCCGGACGTATCCTTACGCCGCCTCGCGATCATGTCGCTGCTGTTCTGGGGCCCAGATTCCCGCTACCTGGCGGACGTGATCCGCGAAGCATAGGACGACCCGGCGGTCGAGGTGCGTGAGGCAGCCGAAGTCCGCGGACGTCGCCATCGACGGCTGGGGTGAGGCCCTGGGCTACCACGTCGGGCTGGGCCGTGAGGTCGCCGGATTCGCCTGGCAGGAGATCGCGCTGATCCACCCGGCGGGCTTCGACGACTCCTCCTGGACCGGCTACCAGCGCCTGTCCGGAGACGGAAGTTCGCAGCCCTGGCGATCCTGCCCTAGCCACGGGCAAGATCGATGCGTCGGTCACCGCGGGCGGTCAGATCACGTCGGCAGTGCCGACCGCGAACTCCATCGTCGGTGTCGCGGGCAACCATCTGGTTTCGGTGCCCGCCAAGGGAAAGCCGTCCGTGCTGGCGACGCTCACCAGTTGCGGCCCGCCGCCGACGGCGGGGTCAGCTTCCTATACACGGAGCCTGGGGGGAAGACGGCCACTGCGGCACACGAGAACGCGGGCAAGCTGACCGTCCTCGGCGAGGGCGATCTCACTCGCGTCCAGCTGTTCCAGGGCAGTGCCGGGCACGCTGTCCTCTCGGGCGCTAACCCCGCGGGGGTCGGCGTTCTGGCCCACGCCGGTGTCACGAGCGTGAACGACAGTGGTCACGTGCGGGGGGCCGCCGCATCGTCGCTGGACGGCGATGCCCTGCTAGGCGCCGATTCCGACGGCCGGAAGTCCGCCCCAGCGGTGTTGGGGACGAAGACCGGCAAGGTCTTCGCGCCCGCCCTGCCCTCCGGTGCGGCGAAGGCCGCCACGGCTGTGCCGACGTACTCCGCCGTGCCCGGCATTACAACGGCCGCGCCGCGTACGAACCGCTTGAGTCCCAAGGCCGATGCAGCTCCGGCTGCCGGTGCCGCACCGAACACGACCCAGGCCCAGTCGCCGAAGTGTGCCGTGCCGCCGTTGAACGCGAACCGGCAGGTCATGCAGCACAACCCCGCCCAGGTCAACTGGGCCGTGCAAATGGCCGAGCAGGGTCTGCTCACCGGGAGCGCCTACACGCGCCCGGCCGGGTTCGGCAACATGGGCTTGGTCGCCTACGCGCCCAACAGCGACTTTCCCCTGATCCCGCTGTCGCACCCGGCGGGCGGTACGAACACCGTGCCGCGTCGATCTTCGAGGGCATCATGGCTCAGGAGTCCAACTGGTCACAGGCCTCTTGGCACGCTCCGGCTGGCACCGCGGGTGACCCGCTGATCGCCAGCTACTACGGCGCCGGTGGCGACATCGTCTCGATCGACTACGCCGCTTCCGACTGCGGCTACGGAATCAGCCAGGTCACCGACGGGATGCACATCGGTGACCACTCGCTGTCCGAGCACGGCCAGTGGAAGGTCGCGGTCGACTACCAGGAGAACATCGCCGCAGGCCTGCAGATCCTCGAAACGACCTGGAACCAGATCTACTCCGCCGGGATCACCGCCAACAACGCCGACCCGCGTTACCTGGAGAACTGGTACTTCGCGGCCTGGGCCTACAACTCGGGCATCCAGCCGAACGCGGCCAACGGCAACACCACCGGCTGCACACCGGGCCCGTCCTGCACCAGCGCGCACGGCACGGCCAAGATCTTGACGCAAGACAAATCAGGTCTGCCGACGCGCTCGTCGGGCCCGATGCTTGTGACGGTGATCTTTATTTGCACTGGTGAGCGGTATCCGTCACCAGCTTGGCTCTTGTCCTGAGGGACGTGCCGCGATGGGCAGGAACTTGTGCAAGCAGGTGGCCAAGCGTAGACACTGTGGATGGGGACAGGCGTGGCCCTGCCGGGCCGGGATCCGCCCGACGCCGTCGTGCTGCAGCAGAGCGCGCGTACTCGGGTGACTCGAGTGTCCCTGCCGGGTGGCGTCGCCGTCGTCTGCAAGGAGCCACTCGGGCCGGACGCGCAGCGCCGGTTGCGGCACGAGGTTGCGATCCTCGAGCGGCTGCGCGGTGTCGACGGGGTTGCGCAGCTGCTGGATGCGCCGCGGTACCCGGGATCGATCGTGCTGGTGGACGCCGGTGACACCACCCTGGCCGGTCTGGCCGAGCCGCTCGCCATCGATGAGCTGATCCGGCTGGCCGGCAAACTGGCCCAGGCGGTCGCAGGAATGCATCGCCGCGGAGTGCTGCACCGTGACATCACTCCGGCCAACATCGTCGTCTCCGGGGACGGGGACCCGTGCCTGGTGGATTTCGCGCTGGCGACGTCGTTCGCCGAGATCCGTCCCGAGTTCACCCACCACAGCGAGATCGTCGGGTCGCTCGCGTACCTCGCTCCCGAGCAGACCGGGCGTACCGGCCGTTCGGTGGACCAGCGCGCGGACCTGTATGCGTTGGGCGCGACGCTCTACGAGCTGGCCACGGGCGGGCCGCCGTTCGGGTCCGGCGACCCGCTGCGCCTGACCCACGATCACCTGGCACGGGTGCCGGTACCCCCGGCCCAGCTGAACCCGGCGGTGCCCGCTGCGCTGTCCGAGGTCGTGATGCGGCTGTTGGAGAAGGAACCCGACCACCGCTACCAGTCCGCGGAGGGCCTGGCCCACGACCTGCACCAGGTCCGCGACGTCCAGGCGCATCCGGCGGCGGCGTGGGTGCGCATCGGCGAGCACGACGTTCCGCAGCGGCTGCTGCCGCCCTCACGGCTGGTGGGACGTGATGCCGAGGTGGCAGCGCTGGAGGTGGCATTCGAGGAGGCGCTGGCCGGCCGCTGTCAGGGTGTGCTGGTCGGCGGGGCGCCGGGGGTGGGCAAGACCGCGTTGGTCGATCAGCTGCGGTCGGTGGTGACGGGCCGGGACGGCTGGTTCGTGGCCGGCAAGTTCGACCAGTACCGGCGGGATATCGAGTTCAACGCGGGATATCAGGCGTTCCGGGCGTTGGGTCGGCTGTTGCTGGCCGAGCCGGAGGATGTGCTCGCCGCGATTCGTGAACGGATCGTCGATTCGGTCGGGGCGACCGCGGGTCTGTTGAGCGCGGTGGTGCCGGAGTTCGCGGTGCTGCTGGGGGTGCCGCCGGATGCGGGGGATCCGCTGACCGCGCAGGCGCGCATGCAGCAAGCAGGTGTGCAGGGGCTGCGGGCGGTCGCGTCGCGGGACCGGCCGGTGGTGGTGTTCCTCGATGACTTGCAGTGGGGTGGGCGCACCCCGCTCGGCTTCGTCGATCTCGTGCTGTCGGAGGAACCGGTCGAAGGCCTGTTGCTGGTCGGCGCCTACCGCGACGTCGAGGTGGACGCGGCGCATCCGCTGACCGCGCTGCTGTCCCGGTGGCGCGAGCAGGCCGGCGTGCGCTGGCTGGGGCTGGACAACTTGGCGGTGCCGAGCCTGGTCGCCATGGTGGCGGAGGTGCTGCGCGCGGATCGGGCCACCGTGGCGGGACTGGCCGAGATGCTCAGCGAGCGCACGTCCGGCAACCCGTACGAGACGGTGGAGCTGCTCAACGCGCTGCAGCGGGAGGGCGTGCTGGCGGCGACCGCCGCCGGGTGGCGGTGGGATGACGCGGCGGTGCGGGCTCGGCTGGGCCAGTCCGAGGTGGCCGGACTGCTGGCGGCGCGGGTCGCGGCGATGCCGCCGCCCTCGCGGGCGCTGGTCGAGGCGATGGCGTGCCTGGGCGGGCGAGCCGAGGTGAGTCTGCTGCAGACCGCCACCGCCGCACAGGCGGGCGTGGTGGACCAGCAGCTGGCGCCCGCCCTCGACGAGGGCGTCCTGGTGATCGAGCCGGGACTGCGGGAGGCCGTGCGGTTTCGCCACGACCGCACCCGCGAGGTCATCCTGAGTGGGCTGGACCCGCCTCGGCGCTGCGCCCTGCAGCTGGCGATCGCGCGGCGGTTGGCCGGGCTACCGGAGCTCTTCGCGGTGGCGGCCGAGCAGTACCTGCGGGTGATCGACGCCGTCGTCGATGCGGCGGAGCGCCGGCAGGTGGTGGGGCTGCTGCGCCGCGCCGCCGACCAAGCGGCGTTGATCGGCGAGTACACGCTGGTGAACGCGCTGCTGGTCGCCGCGCTGCGGCTGATCGGCCCGGGGGAGACTGCCACGCTGATCCAGGTGCACACCGGCCGCCACGCCGCCCTGTACAGCCTCGGGCGACTGGACGAGGCGGACGCGGAGTACCACACGATCGAGCGGCTGTGTCCCAGCACGATCCGACGCGCCGACGCGATCGCGGTGCAGGTGCGCAGCCTGACCCACCGCAAACGCTTCACAGAGGCGATCGATCTGGGCCTGAAGTCGCTGCGCGCGTGCGGAATCACCATCCCGGCCGCCGACCAGCTCGCCGCCGATCTCGACCGCCAGTACGAGTACCTGTACCGGTGGCTGGAAACCGACACCGCCGAGGATCTGGTTCGGCCGGAGATCACCGACCCCACGCTGCTCGCTGCGACCCGCCTGCTCGACGCGACCCTGCCGCCGGTCTCTTTCCTCGCCGACCACACCAGGCTCGAGTGGCTGAGCCTGGAAGCCCTGCGGATCTGGCTCGAGCACGGACCCGGACGTACCCTGGTCTGCCCCGCCTGCTTCGCCTCTTACTACACCGTGGTACAGCGCGGCGACAGCGCCGGATATCGGGCGTTGGGGCGGCTCCTGGCGTGGGGCGAAGCCCGCGGCTATGAGCCCGAGACCTCGTACGCGCACTACTACTTCGCCATCCTCAATTGCTGGTTCGAGCCCCTCGAAAACGGTCTCCACGCCATGCTGCGTGCCCGCGAGGGGCTGATCGCAGGTGGCGACCTGGCGTACACCGGCTACACCTATCACTCGATCGAGTACTTCTTGCTCGACTGCCCGCCAACCCTCGACCACCTCGTCGAGCAACTGGAGGCGGGCGTCGCCTTTGCACGGCGCACCGGCAACGAACAGATCGGCCAGGTGCTCGACGGTCACCGATGGCTGGCCGGTGTGCTGCGTGGCGGAAGCTCGGACGCGATCGGTGCGGCGGATCCCACCGACAGGTACGCCGACAATCCGATGGCGCTTTTGTACGCGCATCTCAGCCGGGCGCTCGCCGCCGCCGTCTTCGGCGATCCATCCGGCTTGGCACAGCACACCGCGGCGGCGATGCCGCTACTACCGGCCATCCTGGGCCACTACTCGACCGCCGTGGCCCGCCTGCTGCGTGGGTTGGCCCTGGCCGGGCAAGCCCGCAACACGGCCGGTGACGAGCGCGCCGCTCTGCTGGCCGAGCTGGACGAGACGACGCGGTGGCTGGCTGCACGTGCCGCAGCCGCGCCGGACAACTTCCTGCATCTGCAGCGCTGGCTGGAGGCCGAGCGGGCGTGGGTGGTGGGGGATTACCGGGCCGCCGAGCTGGCGTTCGACGCCGCCCGACGCGAGGTCGCCGGCCGTGCGCGGCCCTGGCACCGGGCGTTGATCACCGAACGCGCAGCCCGCTTCTACCTGGCCCACGGCCTGGACCGCGTCGGTGGTGAGCTGCTCGCCCAGGCCCGCCAGACCTATGCCGCCTGGGGTGCGAGCGCGAAGGTCGACCAACTCGACTGGGCCTACCCCAGACTGCGGCCACACTCCGACGCGACCACTGGGCTGAGCGGAGACCAGCCCGCTCATCTGTCGCAGCAACCAGGCCCGGTCACCACCGGCACCCTGGACCTGCTGGGCATCCTGGCCGCCTCCCAGGCACTGAGCTCCGAGACCAGCATCGAACGCCTGCGCACCCGCGTCGTCGAGGTCCTCAGCGCGCTGACCGGCGCCACCGGTGTGCAGCTGCTGCTGTGGAACCCCGAACGCGACGACTGGCTGCTCCCCGCTCCCGACAGCGACACCGGCACCACCCAGATCCAAGACATCACTCAGATCGCACGCACCGCCCCGAGCGCCGCCGGGGAACCCATGGTCCCGCTGTCTGTGCTGCGCTATGTCCAACGCCTCGGCGAATCGGTGCTGGTCGCCGACGCCACCGAGGACGACCGCTTCGCCCGTGACCCCTACTTCTCCGACCTCGACCGCTGCGCCCTACTGGCCGTGCCCATCCTCAGCCGCGGCAGCCTGCGGGCGGTGTTGCTGCTGGAGAACCGGCTCATCCGCGCCGCGTTCACTGCCGAGCGGCTCGACGCGGTCAGCCTCATCGCCGGGCAACTGGCTGTGTCGCTGGACAACGCGCAGCTCTACGCCGAGCTGACCACCTCACGCGCCCGCGTCGTCACCACCGCCGACCAGACCCGCCGGCGCATCGAGCGCGATCTTCACGACGGCGCGCAACAACGGCTGGTCTCCCTCGCTCTCCACGCCCGCACGGCACAAGCATCAGCACATCTCGACGCCACTGAGCTCCGAGCTCAGCTGGACAATCTCGCCACCGAAGCGATCACCGCACTCGACGAACTGCGCGAGCTCGCCCGCGGCATTCACCCGGCCGTCCTCGCCGACGGCGGGCTGCACTCCGCGCTCAAAGCCCTGGCCCGCCGCTCGTCGGTCCCGGTCGAGCTGGACGTGACCATGCCGCGGCGGCTACCCGAACAATTCGAGATCGCCGCCTACTACCTGGTCGCCGAAGCCTTGACCAACACCGCCAAACACGCGCACGCCACCATGATCGGCGTCACGGTCGACACCACCGACCAGGAGACCGGCGACGTCCTGCGCGTCTGCATCCGCGACGACGGCCGCGGCGGGGCCGACCTCACCCGCGGCACCGGCCTCGTCGGACTCAAAGACCGGGCCGAAGCACTCGGCGGCCGACTGGTGGTGCACAGCGCCCCCGGCGCAGGCACCACCCTGCATGCCGAACTCCCGTTGTCACACGCACACGGCGCCGAGCGGGCAGTCGCCCTTCGACGTGCGCCCGACCCAGCTGGGAATGCAGACGCGCAGCATTGATGACGCGCCTCGTGGTCATCGGCCGCTGTCGGCGTCGAGCCCGCGGTTGGCGCGCTGGGCGGCGACAGAAACCATGCGCACCAGGTGAAAACTGTCGCCCACACGACGACCAAACCGCGACGTCGGTGACGTCGCATGATGACATGGCGTGTCTCGTCGCAAATGCTCACTCGAGGATGCGCTCGAGCTCGCCGTTCACGGCGACCTCGGACATCGGTGAAGGAGAAGGCGATCTCGAAGTACCTCGGATCCAGCCCGAGCGGTAGTGGAAGTGTCCGCGCCGCTCAACGACTCGGTCCGTACGAACTCGAAAGGCGGAGCAGCATTGGCTGCTGCCCCGCCCCTCAAGATCACTACGCGTTCAGGACGTCATCGCGAAAGCGCCACGCGCGGTCGAGGATGCATGCGCCTGGTGACGCCATCGGCTCTTGTGCCAGGAGTCGCGTCACGTTCTCCTCTGTGAACGGGACGCCTTCGGACACGGATGTCGCCTCAGCTGCCGTGATTGGGACTCCCTCGGCGTTGACCTGCACGGAGTCGCCAAACAAGTCATCGAACACGTCGTCGTCCATCACGAGTACTCCGAGAGCCCGTGAAGCTTCCACAGCAAGATGTCGCGGGCGGCCTGCAGATACCGCGACGGATGTGCATCATCAGCTCGTAGGTGAGCTGTCGGGACGGCTCGTCGATGGGGCGGATGGGGGTGTGGTCCCGGTAGAGCACCGGTGTTACGGCCTGCTCAGGTGAGTCGGACCGTGCCCATGACCGCATGGCCGGGGATGCCGGCGGTGGCGGACTTGCCGGGACGCGGCACCCCGACGATCCACAGCTGCCCGGTCGTGGTCGTCGCGAGGCCGAACGCGACGGTCACGTTCCGCATTCGGAAGCCGACCGTGCGGCCGTCGGGCAGGACGGCCCGGCCTTGGAGGCGGACGAGACCACGGCCGTTGATCGAGACCGGCCGGTCGAGCACCACGGCCAGCTCGGTCCAGGTGTCGGCCGCGAGTGGAGCGCGCAGCCGAAACACGCGGACCACCACAATCAGCGCTAGAACACCGACGAACGCCGCGATGAACACTGCCCCGCTTCTGGCCGTTTGAAGGGCCCGCTCCTCCGGCAGGTTCGCCGACGCCCAGCCCGCGAGGACGGCGACGACGCCGTATACCGCCGCCGGGTACCAACACAGGCGTGCGACGTAGCGCCGATAGGCCGTGAGCACCGGATCGAGCCGCGGCGAGGTCGGCTCCCGGGAGCCGACCGGCAGTACCAGCGCACCGGGCAGCGGGCCGTCGGTGATCCGCGCCGCCCCGAGAACGCCGGACCCCGGCAACGTGACCATCGCCCGCTCACCCACCCGCAGCAGCCACAGCCGGCGCTCGCCGGCCAGCTGCACCCGCAGGGGTGCAGGCATCCTGGTCCGTAGCCACCGGCCGTCGGGCAGGCGGACGCCGACTTCGCGACGCGCGAGGACTACCCCGTCCGGCGCGCAGTCGACTGGTTCGAACCGGGCCCCGAGGAACGGCACCGCCCGGCGGAGTGTGGTGAGAATGGCGATGGCCGCGACCAGGGCGACGCCGAAGAACACGACGAGGAAGAGTGGCGCGGCGACACCCTTACCGGCGAAGAACAGGGCTATCCCGCCGATCACGAACGGCAGCGGGAAAAACAGGCTCGCAGCCGCGCGGCGGCGCGCGCCCGCGTGGAGCTCGCCGAACACCGGTAGCGCACCGGCCGGCACGGCGGGGTCGGGCTCCCAGAGCCGGACGCGATCGGATTCCGGACGAACGGTCATTTCTCTCCCAACATGCGCACAAGGTCACCCGATCTTCGCTACCCGGGCGAGCGGCGTTACGTCACACCACGTCCCCAGCGCACGGAAGCCAGGTTAGACAGCTCGGCGCCGTGGCCGGTCACCTGTCGGCGTGCGCTCGAGCCGTCTGCGGACGCAGACACGCAGCGGTGAATGGCAAACCGGCGCTGCCCGGCGGGTTTGGGACACCCTGGCGGGCATGAAGGGTCCCCCGGCCGATGACATCTTGATCTTCCGTGACCTGCGCCTGTCTGAACTGTCTCACGGCGATGTCACCACGATCAGTCTCAGGTGTCATGTCACTTCCTCAACCGTGGTGCTGACCTGTCGGCTCCGCTCAGCACAACCGTTTAGCACTTTTCGGGGAGGTAGGTCGGTTGCCAACCCCGGTTGGTTCGCAACGGACACCGCGGCGCCGGGTGGCCCGCCGGCGCTGAGCCGGGGCCCGTCGGTCGTCGCTGGGCTATCAGGGTGATCGGGAGCCTCGGCATCTCGCCTGCGCCGGACAATGACGGTGAGCGTCGGTACCGTCTCTCCGGGTGAGCGGTGATGAGGGCAGGGAAACCTGGAGGAAGTTCGTCCGGGGCGGCTACGGGTTCTGGCCGTGGCAGACCGCAGGCGTGTGGGGCAACCCGCGGTTCGGGCGCGGTGACAAAATAGGTCTTCTGTCTTACGTGTCGACCCTTCGCAGTGTGCTGGGATTGCTGACGCTGGTCGTTGTCGGCATCTACACCGGTACCCGGTCGGCGGACCAGGTATTGACGGATGAGGGCTGGGCAAAGACCGCGGTGAACGTGACGATCGCGGTGGGGCTTGTCCCGCTGGGGATGATCGTGACATTCGCGGCGACCAGGCGGGGGTTTCATCGTGACTTCGGCTGGCGCCGCTGGCTGGCCCCGCTGTGGCGGATCGTCATCATGGCGGTTACGACGTACGCGTTGATGATGCCGATCATCTTGGAGAACATGGGCGGCTTGCCAGGGCTGTGGGGGCTTCTCGCAGTCGCGCTGGAGATGGAGATCATCGGCATAGTTTTTGTTGCGAGGTCCACCGACAACGCCGCACTCATCATCTTCGGAGGAGTCTTCCTCGGGTGGCTCGTCGGTCTCGCGTGGATGATCCTCTACATATTGTTTGTGGCGTACTGGGCGAGCCGGACCAGCTGCTGGGCGGGTGAGTTCCACCGATTGCTGGCACCCACGGTGTCGGCGATCCTGGTCGTGGCCACCACCATCGTCGCGCTCGTCGGCCACGACACCCAGGGTGTGTCGATGGGGCTGTGGTTGTTCCTGACGCTGGGCGGAATGATCACCACCCTTGCACTGGCCATCGCCGAACACGAGACACTGCGCCGGCACGGGTACCGCTGGAGGTACGGACCGGTGCCGATACCGCTGGCGCCGCTCGGGCAGCCCACGGCTGAACCCGGAAGCCCGATCCCGGCGCCCGGCCCTGCGCCCCGATCACGACCCTGATTCGATGCGCACGTGCGCCAGATGGACGACCACGCCGACGCCCTCCACCGCCATAACCGCGGCCGCTGAGCACGTCCAGACCACCAAGGAGACGACATGATGAACCTGGTCGAAGGTGCGTGGGCGCTGTTCCTGCCCGGGTGGGACGAGCTGAGCATCTGGGCTACGACTCGGGCACCCGCAGCTTCTTCGCGCGGCTGACGCGCAACGGCAACAGCGACGACGACGGCCCCGACGTCTGGATCACCCCGGGACCGCGGTTCCCGCCGGTCGCCAGCACCGCGCAGCTGCAGGCCGTCATCGCCCAAGCCACCGGCGCCGGCGCCACTGACGTCGCGGCGGCGATGAATCGCGCCGTCGACGCTCAGGGCGCACCCGCCCACTACCGCCTGCAGGTCTGAGGAGATCGCCGTGGCACAACCGTCCGCTTGGTCGCAGTCCGGCCGCCCCTGCTACCGCACTGGTTCGGCCCCGTCGTTCCTGTGGACCGAGAAGCAGCTGCGCGACCACGGGCTGCGGCCCGCCACCGGCGCCGCCGACGCGTTCGTCGAGTCCCAGCACGGGCCCGCCGCGCTCTACCTGATCACCGCCTGCGAGCTCGACGACCCGCACGCGTGGCCACCGATCCGTCCTGCCGAGGGCGGGCCCGGCTCGAACACCCCGACCTGGCGGGTATGACCGCACCGAGCGCCGGCGGGACGACCGCTCCGTCGCCGGGCCGGCGCCCCACCGCGGCGGTCGGCTACACCAGGAGGACGGGCTTGCCGGCCGCGGCCGCACGGAAGACTGAGCTCGATGTCGGAGAGGGGACTACGTGGCGAAGCCGCCTTTGACGGTGCAGAATGCCGCGATCACCACCGCGAGCGTCGAGATCAAGACGCTGACGGTGTCCGGGAAGCAGGTCACGCTCGCGGTGTTCCGGCAGCTGCTGGAGCGACCGCTGGTGCTCGAGGACGGCACCCTGGCCGGCCAGCCCTGGGGCGTCGTCAACTACCACCCCGACAAGTGCGCGGACTCGCCCGAGCACTGGCACGTGGTGTGGCAGGAGGGCTGTGATCTGCGCCGGAGCCGGGTGCAGGTCACCACGAAGTTCGGCGAATTCCGGGCGGACGAGGCCGACCGTTTCATCGCGTCCTGTGCCCACGACGTGCTCGTTTCAGGCACCACCAACTACTTCAGCGGCACATTGCCCCTGGAGCAGTTGGCGTACGGACAAGAGCTACAGGCCGCCACCGACCACGACTTCCCGACGATCATGTCGATGTCGAAGGCGGGGCGCGCAGCCATACAGGCCTCCGTCAGTCTCGAATCCACGAAGGCACGCCTCGACAGCATCTCGGCCAGTGGTTGGGGCGCAAGCCAGGTCGACGAAGCGGAGGAGCGCTTCACCAAGGCCTTGACCGTCTTCACCGACGAGGTCCAAGCCTTTGGCGCGACCACCGGCGACCTCTACGCGCGCTACACCTCGGCGGCGGATGAGGAGAAGCAGCGTCGGGACCGGCACACCGCCGTGCGCAAGGACCTGGCTCAGCTTCCGCAGTTGTTCATCGCCGTGTGACCGAATCACCGGGCCCCTGAGGATTGAGCCGGCGGTGGGCTCGTGTCCGATGGTGCTAGCCCCGTTTCCGCTCCGCAAAGAGGTAGCCGACAACTGCGGCCAGGGCGCCGATCACCGGACCGACGGCCACCTGCAAGATCGACTTTCCGTGCGTCAAGCCAGCTTGACGATCCACTCGTTTGGCGGCGCTGCGGTCACCGAGGCAACCCGGCGTTTCAGCGTGGCCGATCCTGTTCCGTCACGGTCGCGGCGAGGCGCCGTACGCGGTGCCCGCCCGGGTCGTCGGCGCGCGTGCAGCGGACTGAACAAACGCGGGGGAAGGTCGTTCGGTTGCCTCCGGCCCCGGTGTTCTCCATCGCAGGATTTTCCCTGGTGGAGCCGCATTTCTGCGCCGTACGCTCAGGAAATGGAGCTGGGGATGGCGAACGAAGAAGGCGACAGGCCCGAGCGGGCCGCCGACGACGGTGAACCACTGCTACCCGCCACAAAGCGGGCCGGCGGGCGCGCAACCGCCTGCGGGCGCACGAGCCGGCCCGGGGGGAGCGGGCGCGCCGCGGACCGACGGAGTCCGCGATGGGGGACAGGGCGCTGTCCCTGCGGTTCTGGCGGGCCGCGATCGCCGGGGCGTTGTGGTTCCTGGTCGTGCCGGGGGCGCCGGTCGGGATCTCGCGGCTGTGCGACGCGTCGGACGCGTTGCTGGAGAACGGTTTCACCGCGTCCGGCGAGATCCTCGTCGTGGACATGCCGCGGCGCGGGACGCCCGGCCGTCATCGTGTCCTACCTCGCGGGGGACGTGTACGACGAGCAGAAGATCAACCGCGACTCCGGCGCCGCGTGGGTGGCTGGTGACGGCCGCAGCCCGGCCGCGTACGCAGCCGGGGTGCGCGTCCCGCGCGGTTCGAAGTGGACCACTCGGTGACGCGGCGACCGGTCGGCAAACGCTCGCGGCGCGAGTTCGTGTTCCCGGCGGACCGCAGCGCGCCCGAAGACGGGGAGCCCTGGCTTCCGCCCGGCGACGACGCCCGCCCGGACGGCCGTTTCCGCGTGCTGTCCTGGCTGGCCCGTCGTGCGGGCTGGGCCGTGGCCGGTGTGGTCGCGGCTGCCGGCGTGCTGGCCGCCGGAATCGTTCTGCTCGGGATCGAAGAAGACGCGGCAGCCCGGGCGCACGCGGACGACCTCACGGTGTACGGCGTTGTGGTGGGGCTCGCCGACCGGCACTTCGAGGTGTCCTACCCGGGCTCGGACGGTCCGCACGTAGTCGGCTTTCCCTACCGCAAGACCGAACACCTCGGCATCGGCGACCGGATCGAGGTGACCTACGACCAGACCGAGCCCGCTGCCGCGCGCCGGGCCGACGACTCCGTCCTGGACCCGCTCGGAGGCGCGATCGCCTACGGCCTGATGTTCGGCGGACTCGGCGGCGGGTCGGTCGCCGCCTGGTTCGCCGTGATCTGGTGGCGCCGCCGCCGGGCGGTGCTCAATACGGGCTGGCGCGCGGCCACGCTCGACTTCGGTGAACCCGGCGTCACCCACGCCACGTACACCGACGGCAGTCACCTGCGGCTGAGGCCGGCCCGCGGGCTGTCCGACCGGTACGCGCGGCTCGGCGCCCGCCGGCGCGGCGGGTTCCTGGCGGGCGAGGGAAACCGGATGGTCCTGCTGGTGCCCGGGCTCGACCCGGTCGACGTGCAGGCCGTGAGCACCCGGTGGGTCTAGCCGAGCCCGAGGTTGTCGGTCAGGTAGCGCTGCAGGGTGGGCGCGACGGCCGTCACGAGGGTCTCGACGGCGGTGGACGCCATTGGTTCGAACCGCGCGATGTAGCGGATCACGCCGAGTCCGACCAGCTGTGAGGCACACAGCGTGGTGCGAAGGGCGCCGCGGTCACATGGGCAAGCCCGTCGTCGCAGACCCTGTCGCCGTGGCTGGCGCTCGCACCGGCGAGACCACCGCGATCACTTAGCTCGGCCGCGCCCCCGAGCTCGCCGTCGCACTGCGCCATCCCGAACCGGGGCACCGGTTCCCGGTCGTCTACATCACCGTGCCCCCGGAGGCGACGCCGCGGATGGTGGCGGTGGAGTTCGCGCGGTTCCTCGGCCTGCCGTTCACCGCGCGGCACAACCTGGCCGACATCACCAACGCGGTGTGCGCGGTGCTGTGCGACGTCGGCTGCGAGCTGGTGCTCGTCGACGAGATTTACAACCTCAACCTCGCAACCCGCGCCGGCGCCGAGGTCTCGGACCAGCTCAAGTACTTCTCCGAGCGGATCCCCGCCACGTTCGTCTACGCCGGCATCGACGTCGAGCGCGCGAACCTGTTCGCCGGCACCCGCAGAACGAACACCGCCGTCGTGCAGCAGGGCAGCCGAACACCCACGACGCCTTCCACCGGCACTCAAAGCCCGCCGGGTGCGAGCTGCCGTCAGGGTTCCTTGGAGTCACCCGATTCGAGCCGGGAGACTCCAAGGAACGGTTCGGCGGGAACGGCTTCCGCTAGTTGACGTACGGATCCCAGGACTGCGCGGCGCCCAACCCGCAACCGCTCAGGGTGACGTGATGGATATTCCCGGGCTGTTCGGTGAGGCAAGTCCCGGTGACGTTGTTCTGCAACCGGTAGTAGCCCGATGCCACCGCCACCATCCGCCACAGGGCCGCCGGGTCGGACGCGAGGCAGTCCCGCATCACCGGTTGGCCCGAGCGGGCGACGAGGCAGAGCCTCGTGCTCTCCTGCCGCATCGCGGTGGGTGCCGTTCCCAGGGTGGCGAGCCACGCCTGGTATGTCCCGCGGTTGCACGTTGTGGCGTAAGGCCCGTAATCGGACCGATAGTCCAGGCATTCCCCGGTTCCGTCGTTCTCCCAGCTCACGTAGACCGCGGCGTGGGCCGGGATGGTGCCCAGTCCGAGCGTCAGCACCGCCGCCGAGCCCACCACCGCCAACTTCCTCCAGAACGAGCGCATTTGCCCGGTCCCTCCCCTTCGCCGATCGGAAACACGTCCGGGCACCCAGCCTGCCGTGTCGGCCACCACCGCCTGTCCCGCCAATTAGGCGAAGATCGCCCACGACCGGGGGATCACGCAGCCGCGCCGCGCTCGGCAAGGGCCCCCGCCGAGCGATACTGCAGGTGAACTACGTGCTGCGGCTCAAGGCACCGGACACGTCTTACCAATTGACCAAACTCAGGAGCAGTCGGTGGACGTCGGCTACTCGGTGCCCACGGGCACGTTCCGCTGCGCGTGGCCCTGCTGCTGGCCGCGGTGGCGGGCATCCTCCTCACCGCGCTGGCGGGCAGCGCGCGGATCATGCAGTTGCGCGCGACCGCCCGCAAGCACCGCCGGGCCCACCACAGGGCTGTGAAGGCCAAGGACTCGTCGAAGGCCCGGCGGTAGCCCGGACTACCGGGAGCCCGCCACAGGGTGTGGCTTGTGTTCGTTCCGCGTCATGCACGGCGACGTGATCCTGCTCGGTTCGCGCGACATGCGCTGGCCCAAGACGCCCGGCACCGACCGGGACGAGGCATTCGACAACTTCACCACGATGTACGACGTGCAAGCGGCATTTCTGACGTCGAAGTTCACGGAGGGCGATTTTCGGGTGACCGGTGCCGACATCGGCCTCGGGGGACTTATGGTTGTCGAGGCAACCAGCGGCTCGGACTCGATACGAATCGAGGTCATTCCGGAGAGTTCGGGGCCGAAGGTCGAAAGCTGGCGGCTATTCGCGGTCGGGAACAATGGTGAGCACTACGTGTACCCGGAGGCCGCAGGTCGCGACTGACGGCACGCACGTCGGAGGAACTAGATAAAGCCCTCGGCGCTGAAGCGCACGGGTCCTCGTAGGCAGGCTTGTTCGTCACGGCCAGCGTTGTCACGTGCGCGGGATGGCTCGCAGTCTGGAAGAATTCCGCGTTGCGCGCGGTGCGGATCGGCCAGTCGGACGTCGTTCTGGTGATCGCGGAGCACCACTCAGCCAGGTAGTCGCAGGCGTGTGGTTAACGTGCAAGATCGTCTCGGACACGCGCACTAACCCTACGGGGCGGGCGGATGGTCACATCGACCATCCGCTCTTTTGCGTTAAAAGACCAGCTTCGGGCCGGTTTCCTGTAGAGCTCCTGTAACCGAGCGGGGCTGGCGCTCAGCACTTGCCGGCCTGCGCCGCCAGCGAATTCACCAGTCCTCGACATCCCCGCAAGTCAGGGACGCTCCGGTGGGTGTCCGCGGCGTCGCGTTCTTCCTTCGCTCGGTTGAGCGGCTCGATCAGCGCCGTCGGATCTGCGCCGGCCTCGATCGCTTGTGCCGGTCACGTCAGCCGCGTCTTCGCCTGCGTGAGCCGCCGCTGGGCATCGGCGGTGCGCTCCGGCTTCACGTTGACGTGCCCGCGACTCCCAACATGTCCTATACCGTCACGTCGCGCTGGTCTTCCGAGAACGCACGGTGGATGTAGGCATTCATGGGCTCCATGAGTGCCGCTTCGGGCAAGTAGATGTTCTTCGGGTGCTTAGCGAGTGCAGGCGTACCAGGCACAAGCATTCGGGCAGCGCAGCGGTAGCAGATCCGACTGCCCCGCGGTGTTCCTTCCACCTTGCGCTGGCGGCGGATGCACCGGAGAGGACCGCGAAACGCATACGTCCACTTCGTGGCCTTCGGAACGCCGCGCGCAACGTCGGGTCGAGGCCGGCCGCCAGGGCGCCGAAGTCGGTCAGCTCGGCGGCCGAGGTCGGCGGCGTTTTCCGGGACCGTGCGACGGCGGCGGCGTGCCGAGCCTGCACGAGTCCCGACGGCAGCTCGTCCGGAGAGACTTCTCGTGCCGTCCCCGGCCGCGGTTTGGCGCAACGATCTGCCCGCGAATTTGGTCGCGGCGTTGGGCCTCGAAACCGCGATTACGGAGCATCTTGCGCGGCCGCACCGTCCGGAAGCCGTTCTGGGCGACTCTGCAATCGATGGAGACGGCGTAGCGTCCGTCGACCGGATACTTGTCCTCGATGAACTCCTCCGTGTTGACGTACGGGCAAGTTTCGCTGGTGGCTTTCGCTGTCGTCGTCTTGGGAACCGGCTTTCCCAAGACGGCCTTTCACTTCTTACTCAACGGGGCTCGCCGCGGTAACTCGATGCCGAGCAGAAGCCAGCGCTCATCGCCGGCTACCAGCCTATGGCCACTGTCCTTGTGCTGGGCGAACAGTTCGGCATCGACCGCCGAACCGTCGGCAAGTTCTTCACCCGCAACGGTGTCCGGACCAAACATCCAGGGCTATTCCCGCCCCGATCGACATCGACCAAGCGATGCAGCTCCACCAGGACGGATGGTCCCCAGCTCGGATGGGTCCTAGGATCCCCGTTCAGGTTCATGGCTGACGTGCCCTGGAACGCCCGCCCGGCGACCGTTTAGTCGAGCATGCCGCGACCCAGCCAGTCGTCGGCATCGCGTACGCCGGGCAGGGCGAAGAAGTAGCCGCCGCCGAATGGGGAGATGTAGTCGACCAGCGGTTCGTCGATGAGCAGCGTCTGGACGGCGACGAATTGCCGGTCGAGGTCGGCGTTGAAGCAGATGAAGATCATCCCCATGTCGAGCTGGCCGTTGGGCTCGATGCCGGCGCTGTAGTTGAAGGCGCGGCGCAGCATCCGGCGGTCGTCGGCGGTGCCGTCGTGGGGGTTGGCGAGCCGGATGTGCGCGTTGAGCGGCACGGTGTTGCCGTGCGCATCTCTGAAGTAGCTGGGGAGCTGGAACTCGTCCTCGCCGGGAACTCGTTCGCGCCGGCCCGACAGTGGTGCGCCGGTGGCCCGGTCGCGGCCGAAGATCCGCTGCTGTTCGTTGATCGAGATGCGGTCCCAGAACTCCACGAACATGCGGATCAGGCGGACCACGTGGTAGGAACCGCCGGGCACCCAGTCCGGTTCGTCGCCGCCTGCTTTGGTCCACACCAGCTGATCGACGACATCGGCATCGTCGAGGATCTCCTTGTTGGCTGTGCCGTCCTTGAAGCCGAACAGGTTGCGGGGCGTCCCACTCGGCCGCGGCGGGCTGGTGAAGCCCTCCATACGCCACAGCACCTGCAGGTCGGCCCGGGTCGCGCGCATCAGGATGCGCAGCGCGTGCAGCACGGTGTCAGGGTGATCGGCGCAGATCTGCAACAGGAGGTCGCCGTCGCAGCGCTCGGGGTCGAGCGCGTCGTTCGGGAACTCGTCCATCGCGCGCAGCCGGGCCGGTTTGACGCCGGCGAGATCGAACCGGTCGTCGAACAGGCTCGCACCGACACTGACCGTGACGGTGAGACCGTCAGGCACCGTACCCGGGCCGAGCACGCCGTTCTCGTAAGGGGTCGACACGAGCCCGTCGTCGCTGCCACGCCCGGCCGGTGCGTCGCCCCCGGCGACCAGGTAGCGGATCGTCGCCGTCAGCGTCTGGAACATCCGCCGCAGCGCCGGCCGGTCGGCCGCGGTCACGAGGAACGCGACGACGACCGCCGCGCGCTGCGGAGGCTCGAGAATGCCGGCCTGGTGGGCACCTTCGAACGGCAGGCGCGCCGGTACGGCGATGTCGTGGTCAGTCATGGGTGATCGGGCCTCGGTCGCGGGTGGCGTTGCGCGGGTCAATGACGACCGCGGCGTGGGAGAGCAATTCGACGCTGTGCTGCATTGCCGCATTGACCGAGGCCCGCTGCCGAACGGTCAGTGCGGCCAACCCGACCCAGCCGTCGGCGTGGTGGTGGCTGCGGACCAACTGCTGGGTGACCCGCAGCTGCTGGTCGGTCTGGTCCAGGTACGGGTTCTGCTTGCGCAGCATCGGCCGCAGCGGATCCAGAGCGTGCCAGACCCCGGTGAGGTTCGCGTCCACCGTCGCCAGCTCGGTCTGGCTGCCGGCGTCGCCGATCCCGTTCAGGTCCCATTGCAGGGCATCCTCGAGGATCTCGTGAGCCCGGCGACCCATGTCGATCGGCGTGATCGCGTTCGGCAGCGCCAGCTCGTCGGCGAGCCGGCCGATCGCCTCGAGCAGCGCATCGACATGCGGCACGATCGTCGCCAGCGGCCGGTCGTGCCACAACATCGCCTCGATCTTGCGGAAGCCGGTGAAGTCCGCGTCAGCGAGGCGGGCGGGGGCGACGCCGCGCGGCGGGTCGGCGTTGATGTCGTCACCGGTCTCGTCGTACGCCCGGTAGGCGCCGCCCAGCGTCTCGTAAGTGAGGTGTGCGATCAGCCAGTCGTCTTTGGCGGCCGCTGCATCGCCGGCTTGCAGGTCGCAGCGCAGCCGGTTGACCTGTTCGGTGAGCGCGGGCAGTTGTCCGGTGATCCAGCCGACGTAGGTGTTGATCGGGATCCGCAGGTCGAGCCCCGTCACGGGGATGATCCCGTACACGTCGTAGGGCAATGGGTCACCTGTGACGATGACCGGCCGGCTGTACTTGATCGTGTAGTCGGTGATGCAGACCCAGCGGTAGGTTCCGGGCGGCACCGATGCGATGACCGCGCGGCTGACGCCGCGGCCGAAGTGCTCGACCTCGACGTAGATCCGCTCGGTCGCGGGGTCCTCCAGGTAGATCTCCGCGCCGGCGCCCTCGTTGTTGACGAAGACGAAGTCGTAGCGGCCGGCCGGTCCGCCGAGCCAGTCGTCGATGCCGTAGGGCGAGCCGACGACCAGCACGATGGGCTGCGTGCGGCTCGACGGCAGGGATCGTGTGGCCGAGGCCGTCGTGCTGCTCATCGAGCCAAGCCTGGGTGTCGGTCATGAACGCATTCGATGGTGCCCATTGCGCACCGGTGAACAGCGTGTGACCGGCCGGGCAGGTCGAGATGGCGGACGTCCTGAGACTTTCCGGAACGTTCATTACCTGATTCTCGCGGTGTCAAGACCTGCGGCAGTTGACTTGCGGGACTCCCCACCACGAGAGGTCAGGTACTAAACCCATGTCTGACAACGATTCGGCATCCGCGGACGGCAACAGATCGGCCACGGAGCGCAACCGGATCAGCCGGCGCCGGCTGATCCAGGCCGCGGGCGCCGCGGGTGCCGCGGTCGCCGCCGGCGGGCTGTCGGCCGTCCCGGCCGAGGCCGCACCGGCCGGCGCCGCACTGGCCGACGCCGCACAGGACGACAAGTCCGGCTCGAACTCGGCGCAGAACCGGCATCGCACCGGCACGATCAAGGACCTGAAGCACGTCGTCATCTTGATGCAGGAGAACCGGTCGTTCGATCACTACTTCGGCACCCTCGACCTGGCCGGCGCGCGCGGGTTCGGTGACAAGCAGGTGCTGACCTGGCAGAACGGCCAGACGATCTACTACGACCCCAACAGCCGCGCCGAGGGCTACTTGCTGCCCTACCACGCCGACAGCCTGAAGTACAACGCGCAGAACTCCAGCGCGCGCAACCGGTACTTCATGGAAGCCGATGTGCCGTGGCACCACGCTATCGCCAAGGCGTACACCATCGGTGACCACTACTTCTGCTCGCTGGACACCAGCACCAGCCCGAACCGCATCATGATGTGGGCCGGCACCAACGACGCGGCCGGCACCCAGGGTGGTCCGGTCATCAACAACAACGGCGACTACGGCTACGCCTACAAGTTCAAGACCTACCCGGAAACGCTGCAGGACGCCGGCGTCAGCTGGCAGATCTACGTCAACAACGACACCGACGACAACTTCCTCGGCGACTACACCGACAACACCGTCCGTTCCTTCGCGGCGTTCGACCCGGCGAACGCGACCCCGCAGAACACCCAGCCCCGCAAGGGCCTGCTCGCCCGCGGCAACGTGGTGCACGCCCACACCACGCAGCCCGCCGGCATCAAGAACGACACCTCCAACCTCGACTACGTGTTGGGGGACTTCATCGCCGACTGCGAGTCGGGCGACCTCCCCGAGGTGTCCTGGGTCGTCGCGCCCGCGGCGTGGACCGAACACCCGACGTACGCCCCGAACAACGGCGCGGTCTACACCGACCGGGTGATCCAGGCGGTGCACGACAACCCCGAACTGTGGGAGTCGACGCTGATCATCCTGAACTACGACGAGCCCGACCACGCGAACCGCATCGGTGAAGGCGGCTTCTTCGACCACGTCGTCCCGCCGATCCCGGAGGTCGGCACCGTCGGTGAGCGCGCACCCGGAATCAAGCCCGGCTTCGGCGGTCGCGTGCCGTTCGTGCTGGTCTCGCCGTGGACCCGTGGCGGCTTCGTCAACTCCGAGGTGTTCGACCACACCTCGACGATCCAGCTGATCGAGGAGTGGACCAAGAGCCTCGGCAAGCCGGCCATCTGCAAGAACATCAACGACTGGCGGCGCAGCGTCTCCGGCAACCTGCTCTCGGCGATCGACTTCGGCAACTTCGACACGTCGTTCCCGAAGCTGCCGAAACCGGCCGACCTGCTCAAGTCGGTCGTCGTTGATGCCAGCCTGCCGGCAGTGCCCCAGCCGGCCGTCGGTGCGCAGGTCATGCCGACCCAGCAGATCACCGGCAAGGCGAAGCGGAGCCCGCTGTCGTTCCAGCCCAACGGCGTCCTCGTGGAGAACCACAACACCGGCACCGCGACCGCGACCTTCACCGTCGAAGGCGGCGCAGGCGGCAAGGCGGTCAACCTGGTCGGGCTGGCCGACAAGTACGTGCCCGCCCTCGTCGGCGCCGAGCCGCTCGGCATCGGCCAGGACGCGCTGCCGCTCACGGCCGGCAACCAGCGGTCGAACTCGTATACCTGGGACACCAAGGCGACGAACGGCAAGTACGCGTTCACCTTCTACGGGCCCGACCACTTCATCCGGTCCTTCGCCGGCACCGTCGTCCCGGCCAACGACCGGACCTCGGCCCAGCCGCGGGTCGACGTTCGGCTGGTCAAGGGAAACACGCGGTCGGACGGTCGGGGCAAGTCGGCCGACGCGACTGTCGAGTTCACCCTGTCCGCCGACGGCAGCCGGTCAGTGACCTACACGCTGACCGCGAACGACTTCGCCGGGAGGAAGACGACCATCCAGGTGCCCGCCGGCAAGCACAGCGTCGTCACCTGGCCGACCGAGGACGGCTACTACGACGTGATCATCACGGCGAAGGAGTCTGCCGACTTCATGCAGCGGTTCGCCGGTCGCGCCGCGGAGAAGTGAGCCTTTCGCCCACCGCTTTGAGCTAGTCGCGATGTGCCCGCGTTCCCGCCGGATCGCGGGCACATCCGCGATGGGGCGACGCCCTGGCCGCACTGGCGGGGCTTCGAAGTTGTGGTGTGCGGTGGGGTGCCGCAGTCGAGCGGGTCATCCTCACCCGCGAACGCCGCAGCACCCTGGAGTTGGTACAGCCTCGTTTCGGAGCCTCTGGAGAGTCTGCAGGCATTACGGCCGGCGGCCCGCTGGGCGCAAACGATGGCTGGCCGACGTCTTCACCGATGTCTGATCGAACTGGGGTGCGCCTGGTTCGGCAGCGCAAGAGCGTTCCCACACCGACCGGACGGGTGCACATCCCTGACCGACCCGACGTTGCGGCAGTAGTGATCAGCGTGCAGGGCATCGAGCGCAGGGCCAGCCCGCCTGTGCTCGCGGTTGGTTGCGAGTCGTCATAGTTGAAATACGCGCCTTCCAGCGTTCCCAGGGGATACGACGGATAACCTGCCGGCGGGAAGCTTCCGTTCACGGCGCCGTAGCACTCGCTGGAGTTGTCGAGTCGGTTACTGTAGAGGATGCCGCTGTCCCAGCGGCGCTGACGGCGGGAGACCCGGCGCCATATGCACCGCAACTGTTGTCGGGCAACAGGTTGACCTCTTCCCCGCAGTTCACCTGTGCAGTGGAGAACTGCAGCGCGGGGCCCGTGTCGTGGAACAACGTGACCCGCCGCTGCGCTTGACGCCCATTGAGGTTGGTGCGCAACACCACATGACAGCACCGCTGCCTGGCAGTTGGACAACGCCGCGTTCTTCGGCGAGGTGCTCGACGGTCGTGCCGAGCCGCCGGGCCCCGGGGGTTCGTCGAAGGTCGGGCCCGTCGACGTCGGCACGCGGCCCGCAGCGGTTGACAAATAGTCCTACCAATAGTCCATACTGCTGAGCGTCGATTCCGCACTCACGCCGAGGTGAGTCGCCGCCCCGCGTTGAAGGGTGGCTGCCCTCGCCGAAGGGACGGTTATGAACGTGTGGCGCTCGATCTCCCGGCCGCTCGCGGCCCTGCTTGTGGTCACGGCGGTCGCCGCGTGTGGTGGTGGGGCGGGTGATGACTCGGCGGCCCAGGCCGCGGCCGACAAGCTGAGTCCCGCTCAGCTGGCGGCCGCCGCGGCCAAGGAGGGGGCCGTCGTTTGGTACACGACCTTCGCCGACACCGACGTGCAGCCCATCATCGCCGATTTCAACAAGACGTACCCGAACGTCAAGGTGAACGCGTTGCGGCCCAGCGCATCCGAGCTGCCCCAGCGCATCATCACCGAACAACGCGGCGGGAAGTACAACGCGGACGTCGTCTCCGGGGAGGGGCCGCAGATCGCGCAGCTCGTGCAGGCCGGCGCGTTGCAGCCTTACCAGCCGAAGGACGCGCCGCCGCTGCCTGGCGGCCTGACGCTGCCGGCCGGTTACCAGGGCGTCGTCTACGTGCTCACCACGGTCTTGGCGTGGAACCCGGCCGTGGTGGCGCAGCGCGGACTGACGGCACCCAAGTCGTGGGAGGACCTGACGCGGCCCGAGTGGAAGGGCCAGTTCTCCATCGACCCCTACGCGGTGAACTGGTACGACAGCCTGATCATCGCCATGGGACACGACAAGGCGCTGGCGCTGCTGAAGGCACTCGGCGCGAACTCACCGCGCTTCGTGCAGAGCCACACCGTGTCGCTGACGAACGTCCAGGCGGGCGAGCCGCCCATCGCGGCGACCGCGTACGGCTACAAGGCCTCGGCGCTGAAGCGGAAGACTCCGGGCGAACTGGACTTCGCCAACGGCACCCCGCTGCCGGCGTCGCTCAGCCTGATCGACGTCGTCAAGAACTCGCCGCACCCCAACGCCGCCCGGCTTTTCGACGACTGGATCGTCTCGAAGGCCGGCCAGGAAGCAGTCGTCCGGATCACCAACCACACCTCGATCCGGACGGACGTCACGAACGACGAGGCTGTCTGGGACCCGACCAAATGGGCCCCGGCCTGGAGCCACCCGGTCCTCGCGCAGTCGGACTACAACAACTACCTCGCTGAGATGAAAGCGGCGCTTCGCGCTCCGTGACAAGGAGCGCGAAGCGCCAGGAACCGTCAGCCCGTCAGGCCGGCAGGGAAGACAGCGGCACGGCGAACACCGAGCGGCCACACGTCTGGCCCTGGGCGGAGCAATCCGTCGTCGACCATTCCGACTGGGACCACACCAGGCCGGTGGACCAGTCGTACGTCAGGGCTTCCGGATGCACTGCCCAGCAGGCCGTCGTGGCGGGGGAGCTGCAGGTCGAAGAGTTGCTCGCAGTGGTCGTCTGGGTCCAGAGCTGGCCGTTGAGCGTGGCGGAGCTGTGGGAGACGTACCACTTGCCGTTGTGGGAGAGGACGCCCTGCATGTTGCCGACGGAGCTGCGGAAGGCCTCGGTGGCGGGTGTGGTGCCCGTGCTCGCCAGGAGGTAGTCGGCACCGGTGGGGTAGCGGTAGAGGCGGCCGTGGAGGGATTGGTCGGCGAAGTATTCCGTGGTGACGATGGTGGCGGGCGAGGTGGTGCGGTCCAGTGACATCGAGGAGAAACAGGGGACGCCGGTGTCGGACTGCATGCTGCAGGTGCCGCCGGCGTAGGTGTAGTAGCCGATTTGCATCAGGGCGTACTTGTAGGTGTAGGCGGCGTATCCGGCGGACGTCTTGCCTATCGAGTTGGACGTCGTGTCGCTCATCTGCAGGATGTGTTTGGTACTGAAGACGCGGATGGCGGTGGAGGTGTTGCCGACGGCCGTGACGTAGATCTTGTCGCCGTACCAGGCCATGCCGCCCATGTGGGCTTTGGCGGCGGTGAAACTCGAGCCGGTGCTGTTGGGGACCGCGAGGTACACCATGCGGTTGGTGGGCGCGGCCGGCTTGTCGTAGTTGACGGCCATGATGCGGGCGTCGTCGTAGCGGCCGAGGGCGTCGCCGCTGTGCCAGCCGGACAGGATGATCTTGTCGGCGCCCCACATGCCGTCGTCGTCGGCGTCGCCGGAGGTGGTGATGCCCTGGGGGACCCAGGTGGCGCTGTTCGCGCGGTCGGTGTCCCAGCAGAAGGACGTGGTGGCCACCGGCGCCTTGGGGAGCGCGGCTTTTTCGGCGGCGGTGCAGCCGGTGGTGGGGTAGCTGGGGTCGTTGACGACGGTGTTGAGGCTGACGTTGGGCAGGGCGTTGTCGAGCGCCGTCAACGCGGCGGTCGGGGTGGCGTGCCAGACCAGGCTCTGTTTGGTCGTGGTGGTCAGCGGATCGCTGTAGGCGGCGCTCGCGGTGCCGGGGATCGCGAGCGCGCCGGCGGCGACGGCGAGCACGAGGAGGAGCACTCGGGGAATTCGCATGACGACCATTTCTGCACGCGATTCGGGAAAGTGTCAAACCGTCGCGTGAACCGAGTTTGTACGATTCTTGTACAATTCTTCGGTAGGAATAGGCTGGGGTCGTATTGGTGCTTTCAGGCGAAACCCGTGTCCGGCCGCGTGCCGATGGGACTGGATGACCGCCATGCCCGTCGAAACCGCGCTGATCGCGCTCGGCACCGTCGCCGTGCGGACGGCCACGAAGCTGTGGCTCGGCGACCACGAGATCGCCGCGGAGGTCGGGGGAGCGGTGGTCGACCGGCTGTCCGGGCAGCTCACGAAGGAGCGCGACCGTCGCCGTACCAGCCGGCGCGGTTCTTGCCGCGCTGGGCGAACCAGGGCCAGACGCGCTCGGGCGGGGCGGGCAGGGTGAAGGCGCGGTCCATGACAGCGTCGGCGTGGGGGACGAGGTCGTCGCCGGGCAAGGCGGCGGTGAGCTCCGCCGGGCGGGGTGTGACTCCGAGGCTGAACACGGGCGACCTCCGTATCGGATGAAACCGTATCAGTCGAGGTAGAATGCGGGCATGAGTGGGAAGTCGCGGGCGACTGATCGTCCGGGGGATGACTCGCCGTTCGCGCTGGGGTTGCTGCTGCGCCGCGCGCACGCGCGAGTGGCGAGCACGATGACAGCCGCCATGCGGCCGCACGGGCTGGATCTGCGGCACTTCGCCGTGCTGATCATCCTGGTGGACCAAGGGCCGACCACGCAGCGGGACCTGGTCGAGGCGACGGGCTCGGACAAGGCCGGGATCATGCGGGTCGTCGACGATCTGGAGGAGAAGGGGTTCGCGGTCCGCAAGTCCGTGCCGGGGGACCGGCGCGTGCGTGAGGTCGAGATCACCGAAGCCGGGTTGACGGCGTTTGACGCGGCGCACGATGACGCGGTGGGGCCGGCGCAGGAGTTGGTGTCGCACCTGCGGCCAGGTGAGCCGGCGAAGTTGATGGATTTGCTGACGCGGTTCTCGTATCCGGAGTAAGCGTCCGGTCCACTGTGGATGATTCTGGCGCAGCAACGGCCGTTGGGGTGTCGCAGGTTTAGGCGGGGAGCCAGCGGTCGGCCAGAGCTGAGACCCATTCCGTCGCCGGCCCCGGATCGTCGGGCGGGCTGTCGACGATCACCAGTTCGTCGACGCCCAGTGTGGCCAGCTCCGCGACGTCGCCAGGGGCGGGATTGCGCAGGGCGACGGCGATCCGCAGTTCGGCGAGGTCTCGGCCCTGCGTTGCGAGGAAGTCCTAGCGATCGGCGACCTCGGGAACGCCGTCGAGGTTGAAGCCGTACCAGCCGTCGCCCAGGGTGGCGGCGCGGCGAAGCGCCGAGTCGCTGTTGCCGCCGAAGATGATCGGGATGGTGGCGCGACAAGGTTTCGGATTCACGCGGATGGATGAGAACCGGACGAAGTCGCCCATGAAGGAGGCGACGTCCGAGCGCCACAACGTGCGCATCGCGGCCACGTACTCCTCAGTCCGCGCCGTCCGCCGGGCGAAGGGCACGCCGAGCGCGTCGAACTCCTCGCGCGACCAGCCGACGCCCACGCCGAGGGTGAGGCGGCCGCCGGACAGGACGTCGAGGCTCGCGGCCTGCTTGGCGACGACGATCGGGTTGTGCTCGGGCAAGAGCAAAACACCCGTGGCGACGCGGATGGTCGACGTGGCCGCGGCGGCGAAACTGAGGCCGATCAAAGGGTCGAGCCAGTCCGCGGCCGCCGGGACGGCGATGCGGCCATCGGCGGAGTACGGGTAGCGCGACGACGCGCGGTCGACCATCACGACGTGCTCGCCCGACCACAGCGTCGCGAAGCCGCACGCCTCGGCCGCCACGGCGACCGCGTCGATCACGGCCCGGCGGGCGCCGGTGCCGATGCCCAGTGCGTGCAAGCCGAGTTGCATGGCCACCGTGCCTCCGCTTCTGGGTGAACCGCGGTTCAGGCCGGTGTGGTGGTGACGGCCAGCGCGTCGACCTCGATCAGCCAGTCAGACAGGCCAAGGGACGACACGCCCAGCCACGTGCTCGCGACCTTCGGGAACTCGTCGCCGAACACGCGCTGGGCCGCGGCGAAAATGGGCTCGATGAGCGCCGGCGAGGAGTCGACGACGTGGATCGTGTACTTGACCAGGCCGGCCGGCGTGCAGCCGGCGGCCGCGAGTGCCGCGCGCAGGTTGAGGAACACCTGCGCGGCGTGGTCGCCCGGGCCGACCAGCACCTCGTCGCGGTCCAGGGCCACCTGCCCGGCGATCGCCACGAGCCGCGCGCCGGGCGGGCCGACGGTCACTTGCGAGTAGAGGTCCATCACGGGCGGGGACAGGGTCTCGGGGTTGAGGTGGTCGACGGTCATCGAGGCCTCCCGGTGCCTCGGAGGTGGGTGGCTTCCGAGTGTGCGGCGGCTCGTGAACGGGTGTCAACCGTGGCGCAGACAACCTTGTCGCGGAGACGAGCACCCCGACCCGGTTGGTGATTTCCCGGAGTACTCGGAAACATCGGACAGGAAGTCCCGGGTCAGTCCAAAGTGGACTCTCCGAGTCGACGACGACTTCGGGTGTGGGTGCTCGCCGGTGGCCGCGGTCTGGCCCATGCCGGCGCTCGTCCAGCCCGCTGTCCCCGGCGATGCGGTCCTGCGGGCTCGCGCCGAGTTTCGGCCACGTCACGCCGAGGTCGCTCGGCACGGGGTCGGACAGCGGGATCGCGACAAGGCCGGCGGGCAGCGGCTGTTTGGCCGGGGCTTGGAGGCATTCGCCCGACGAACGAGCTTTCAGCCGCGGGCCCGGTACTTCGTTCGCCAGTCCACGATCCGGCCCTCCGCTGCGAATTCCGCGGCCCGGCGCATCGCCATCACGAATCGGTCGTGCGCGCGCATCGCTTCGATCCTGCGCCCGTAGGCGTGGATCGCGACCAGCGCCGATCCGGCGCGCAGCACCCAGTGCCAGTCGAGATGATCAGCGGTGTGTGATCATCGGCGACAAGGTTTGTCCTCGGCTCACTACGGGTGTGCAGGGGCTTTGTGGTCCGGTGTAGACCATGTGGGTGGTCGCGCGCGGGACATTGCTGGGGAAGGGCCGGGGCATTGTCTCCGAGTTTCGCCGGGGCATTGCTGTCGGCTGATTCGGTTGGCACGAGACGATTCCCGTGGATGACCGGCCGTGGCCGGGTCCGGCTCGCGGGTTCGCCCACGCGGCCCCGCTCGACGGCGGACAAGGTCGGTTGATCAGCTGGTGTACGTTCCGGACACAGCTTGAGCCAGGACCGTCCCTGCTGTTCGCGGAGTGTGTCACGTTGTCATTGCCCGTCGAATGTCCGAATCCTGACCGACCGTTGGTTGCCTTGGCGTCGACCGGGCGGTGGCGATGACAGCGGACGGCTCTTCGCTGCCGCACCGGGTCCGGCGGGTCCTGGCGATTCGTCCGTTCCGGCGGCTGTGGGGTGTGACGTTCCTGTGCAGCACGGCCGACTGGCTTGCGCTGCTGGGGGTGGCCGACCTGGTCGCGAACGCGGCGGGCAGCTACACGGCCAAGAACTTCGCGTTCTCGGGTGTCGTGTTCAGCAACCTGCTTCCGGGCTTACTGTTCGCGCCGGTGGGCGGCCTGCTGGCGGACCGGTTCGACCGGCGCGCGGTGATGGTCGTCGGTGACGTGCTGCGGTGCTGTCTGCTGCTGTCGATCGTGGTGGTGGACGTGCCGTGGTGGCCGTTCGCCGGCAGCTTTCTCGCGAGCAGTGTGGCGATGCTGTGGATCCCGGCGAAGGACGCCGCGGTGCCGAACCTGCTGCGGCGGCCGGATCAGGTCGAGACCGCGAACCAGCTGGGCCTGGTGATGACCTATGGGATCACGGTGGTCGCGGCCGGTGGGCTGTACGCGTTGACCGGCGTCGGCCCGTCGTTGCGGTTGCCCGATGATCTGCTCGGGGCCAACGGCTCGGTGAAGCTGGCTCTGGCTCTCGCTGCGGTGTTCTACCTGGGCAGTGCGTTCACGGTGGCGCGGCGGATTCCGGAGCTGTCGGAGCGCGTGGTTGCGCGTCGCGCGGCGGATGGCGAGCCCGGCGGCGGATTCACGGCGATGGTGCGGGACGTCGGGCGGTTCGTGCGCACGACTCCGCTTGTGCGAGGGCTGATCATCGGTGCTGTCGGGGCTTTCGCGGCAGGGGGAGCGGTGGTCGGGTCGGCGCAGTCGTACGCGAAGAGCGTGCTGGCCGGGCAGGCCGGGTTCGGGCTGTTGTTCGCCGCGGTGTTCGTCGGTCTGAGCGTGGGCATCGTGAGTGCGCCCAAGCTGGCGGCGCGGGTCTCACACGAGCGGTTCTTCGGTCTCGCGATCGTGCTGGCCGGGTTCTCGCTGGTGCTCGTCGCGCTGTCGCCGCACTTGTTCGTGTCCCTGGTCGCGGTCGTGCTGGTGGGCGCCAGTGCGGGCGCGACGTTCCTGACGGGCGTCACGATCATCGGGTCGCAGGTCGCCGACGACGTGCGCGGCCGGGTCAACGCGATCTACCAGGCACTGCTGAAGGTGGTGCTGGGCGGTGCGCTCGCCCTCGTTCCCTTGCTGATCGGCCTCACCCGGCAACGGACGTTCACCGTCTTCGGCCACGACGTGGTGGTCGACGGGACGCGGCCTGTGCTGCTCGGAGCCGCGGTGCTGGCGTGCGGGGCCGGGGTGCTGGCCTATCGGCAGATGAACGGTCGGCGAGCCGGCCGGATGTTCGCCGTGGCGCGTACCGCGGTGCGGCGTCGGCCGGTGCGGGCGACCGGGTTCGTCGTCACCGTCGAAGGCAGCCCGTCGGCGGACACCGCCGCGCACGCGGCTGACCTCGCCGACTGGCTCCAGCGATCGGGCACCGGCACGGTGGTGCTGGCCGCCGACCCGGGCTGGGGCGACCCGCGGCTGCAGACGCTGCTGTCCGGCGCGTCGGTGACCACCGCGCGAGCCCGAGTGCTCGCCGCGGCCGCCGTGCGGGCCGACATCGTCGAGCGCGAGGTCCGGCCGGCGCTCGAGTCCGGCGCCATCGTCGTGATCGAGCGCCTGATCGACTCGCCGCTGGAACAGGACGGAACCGGACTCGACCTTGAGGAGCTGGCGGGCGTCGCGGAGTGGACGGTCGGCCGTCTCCGGCCGGACTTCACCATCCTGCTCGACCACGGCGCGGACGAGCCATCGCCGACAGCGGACGCCTGGGACCGGCGGATCCGCCGGCTGCTGAGGGACCTCTCGACGACCGCCCGCTGCGTGGTCGTCGAGACCGCCGATCACGATGCCGGCCGGGCACAGATCCGTGCGGCGATGGCCACGGCACTCGCCCGGATCGCCACGCCCGAGGCAGCCGAGGAGCCGGGGCCGGTTGACCGCGATCGCCGCACCGGCACGCATCCGGACTTCTGACCGGGACCAAGCCCTCCGGGTAATCATCACCGCCGGTCACGAGTCGGGGGAGATGCTTTCAACGGCCGGCAGCCCGGATCGCCTCCGCGGACGTAGGACCGAGGAGAGCCACGATCCGACGCGGCCGTTGATCTTCCGGTGCCGTCCACCTCGGACCGGTAGGGTTCCCGCGATGCCGGGGCTCTGCCGGCTCGCGCCGAGGAGGAAGACCGTGACCGAGGGCCGAGAGGCGACCACGACCGAGGACGGGCCGGCCGGCCGGGCGCGGCTCGCGCGGGCCTCCGTGAAGCTGGCCGTGGTGGTCGGGGCGCTGGGGGTCGTGTTCGGCGACATCGGGACGAGCCCGATCTATACGCTGCAGACGGTGTTCAGCCCGAGCGACCCGCACCCGGTGCCGGTGAGCGCGCAGAACGTGTTCGGGGTCGTGTCGCTGATCTTCTGGTCCGTGACGATCATCGTGACCGTCACGTACGTGCTGCTGGCGATGCGCGCGGACAACGACGGTGAGGGCGGCATCATGGCCCTGATCACCCTGTTGCGCCGCCGCGGCGGGCAGGGGCGGCGGCGGGTGGCAGTGGTGCTGGCGGGGCTGGGCATCTTCGGCGCGTCGCTGTTCTTCGGCGACAGCATGATCACCCCGGCGATCTCGGTGCTGTCGGCGGTGGAGGGGCTCAAGGTCGTCGACGACTCGTTCGAGAGCTGGGTCGTGCCGATCACCGCGGTGATCATCGTGGTGCTGTTCCTGGTGCAACGCCGGGGCACGGCCGCGGTCGGGCGGGTGTTCGGGCCGGTGATGATCGCGTGGTTCACCGTGATCGGCCTGACCGGCGTGACGGGCATCGTCAAGCACCCCGCGATCCTCGAAGCGCTCTCGCCCACCTACGCGCTCGACTTCATGGTCGGCCACTTCGACATCGCCTTCTTCGCGCTCGCCGCAGTCGTGCTGTCGGTCACCGGCGCCGAAGCGCTGTACGCGGACATGGGCCACTTCGGCCGCCGCGCCATCACACGCGGGTGGCTGTTCCTCGTGTTCCCGGCGTGTGTGCTCAACTACTTCGGCCAGGGCGCGCTGATCCTCGAAGACCAGGCCAACCTGAGCAGCCCGTTCTTCCTGCTCGTCCCGGGCTGGGCCCGGCTGCCGCTGGTCCTGTTGGCCACGGCGGCGACCGTGATCGCGTCGCAGGCCGTGATCACCGGCGCGTACTCGGTCGCCTCGCAGGCCGCGCAGCTCGGGTACCTGCCGCGGCTGCGGATCGCGCACACGTCGGAGACCGAACGCGGCCAGATCTACGTGCCGTGGATCAACTGGCTGCTGATGGTTTCCGTGCTGACGCTCGTGTTCGCCTTCCGCAGCTCGTCGGCGCTGGCCTACGCGTTCGGCATGGCGGTGACCGCGACGATCACCATCACCACCCTCCTGTTCTTCTACATCGCCCGGTCGAAGTGGAGCACGCCGCCGTGGCTGCTCTGGATCGGCGGGGGAGTGCTGCTGGTGGTGGACCTGCTGTTCGTCGCGGCCAACCTCACCAAGCTCGTCCACGGCGCGTGGCTGCCGCTGCTCATCGGCGTCATCGCGTTCACGGTCATGACCACCTGGCAACGCGGCCGCCAGATCGTGACGGCCGAACGCAACCGGCACGAAGGGTCGCTGCGCGAGTTCGTCGACAAGCTGCGCAACGGCGAGTCTCCGACGCAGACGGTGCCCGGCACGGCCGTGTTCCTCAACCGCGGCAACGACAGCGCGCCGCTGGCCATGCGCGCCAACGTGGAGCACAACCACGTGCGCCACGAGCACGTGGTGATCATGTCGCTCGAAACCGAGCCCGTGCCGCGGATCCCGGACGCCGAACGGATCTCCGTCGACGACCTCGGCTACGCCGACGACGGCATCACCCACGTCACGGCCCGCTTCGGCTACATGGAAACCCCCGACGTGCTGCGCACGCTCGCGCTCGTCGACCCGGCCGACACCGAAGGCCGCCTGCAGGTCGACGACGCGTCCTACTTCCTGTCGAAGATCGAGCTTCGCCGCGGCGACGAACCCACCATGGCGGCGTGGCGCAAGCGCCTGTTCATCGCCACCTCCTACATCACCGCCGACGCGGCCGAGTACTTCGCGCTGCCCCGCGAACGGACCGTGATCATGGGTTCGCACATTGACGTGTAGCGCGTCAGGAAGGTGCCTACGATGACCGACCCCGATCTGGAAGCCCTGCGCGCGGCGGCCGCGCGAGGAGACTCCGACGCCGTCGACCAGCTGATCGAGCTGGCCGCCGAGCGTGGCGACGCGGCCGAGCTGCGCCAGTGGGCGGCAGGTGGCAGTGCCGATGCCGCGGACCTGCTCGTCGAGCTGGCGACGGAACGCGAGGACCACGACGAGCTGCGGCGGCTGGCTCTGGGCGGCAACACCACGGCCGCGGAAGTGCTGGCGGAGCTGGAAAGCGACTAGCCCGGCAGGGTCACTGCGGGGGCGGGATGTGGCGCGCGAAGGGGTCGTCGTCGTGGGAGTCGAGCCACGCGCCGGCGAGGCGGAGCAGCAGGGCCACCAGCACGAACCCGCCGATCGCGACCAGGGTGAACGTCAGGTCGGTCATGGCTCCAGCGTGCGGCTTCGGGCCGGTCGTGTCCTCGGCGCGGACGGAACCTTGACGCCCGCGAAGCGCTCGTTGACGGCGTTTTGCCGCCGTCAGTCCGATTCGGGCGACGGCAGATCGAGGCGGGCGAGCTGGGCACGGGTCGTGACGCCGAGCTTCGGGAACGATTTGTACAGGTGATAGCCCACGGTGCGCGGACTGAGGAACAGCTGCGCGCCGATGTCCCGGTTGGACAGTCCCCGCGCGGCGAGGCGCACGACCCGCAGTTCCTGTGACGTCAGCACCGCAGCGGCGTCGGACGGCGCGGTGTGCGGGGTTTCGCCCGTGGCACGCAGTTCGCTGCGGGCACGCTCGGCCCACGGCGTCGCGCCCAGCTCCTCGAAGAGGTCGACCGCCGTGCGCAGGTGGGTGCGCGCGGCGGCCCGGTGCTGGTTGCGCCGCAGCCATTCGCCGTGCAACAGCGCAGTGCGGGCGCGTTCGAACGGCATGGTGCCGTCGGCCGTGTGGATGGCCTCGGCCTCGGCGAACCGGGCCGCGGTCTCGTCCCCGGTGAGGGCCGCGCACCGTCGGGCGACGGCGTGGGCCCAGCTCTGGTCGACGATCTCGGCCCACCGCGCGAACCGGTCGGCCGCCGCGCGCGCTTCGGCATCGCGCCCGCAGCGCGTCGCGGCTTCGACCAGGTCGGGCAGCCAGCGGGGCCCGTCGGGCAGGTCACGTTCGGCCGTGAGGCCGGCCAGCCGGTCGGCCGCCGCGTCGAACCGGCCGAGGCCGAGGTCGAGCAGGCCGCGAGTGGCGGCGATCATCGGACCGCGCTCGTGCACACCGGCGGGGATCGCGGCGATCGCGTCGGCGACCCCGGCTTCGTCGCCCCTGACGGCGGCGAGGATCGCGCGGACGCCGGCGAGATCGCCGACGATCGAGGCTTGACCGGACTCCCCGGCCAGGCGCAGGCCTTCGGCCACCGCGGCGGCCGCTTGCGCCGGGTGTCCCTGCCGCCAGCGAGCCCGGCCGAGGACGACGAGCGCGCCGGCGAGGGTGTCGAGCTGGCCGCCGGCGTGGGCGGTTCGTTCGGCCGTCGCGGCCAGGGACTGCGCGAGCGTCGTGTCGCTGAGCACCAGGCACCAGCGGGCGGCGGTGACCAGGGCGCGGGGCGTCGAGAGGCTGCCGGTCGTCTGCCGGAGCGCGTCGATCGCCCGGCGCGGGGCGATGTCGGCGCCGAAGTAGCCCTGGACCAGGCGGGCGATCGCGAGCACGTGGTCGGGCAGGTCGCTGGCGGCCGCGACGGCCTGCTCGACCGTCCCCGCGTCGCGCGCTTCCCACGCGGTCCGCACGACCGACAGCATCAGCTCGCCCGCCAGCTGCGGGTCAGCGGCGGCGACGGAGTCCGCCGCGGCGAGCAACACCCGCGGGTCGTGAGCGTGGTCGTCCTCGGCCAGCGTGGCTTCGAGCAGCGCCAGCCGCGCCAGTGGAACCGGTTCGGCCAGCAACGGCGCGGCACGGGTGGCCAGTTCGGCGGCGCGTGCGCGGTGGCCGGCGTTCGCCGCGGCACCGGCGGCGGCCGCGAGCCGCTCGCCCTTGCCTTCGCGGTCGCTGCTGAGCTGCGCGGCGCGTTCGTAGGCCGTGGCCGCGTCCGCGGGTGCGCCGCGGCGCAACGCCCGGGTCGCGGTTTCGTCGAGGGCCCTGGCCACGTCGTCGTCGGGGCCGACGGCGACGGCCGCGCGGTGGCGGGCGTGGCGGTCGGGATCGGTCCGCGGGTCGAGCACGTCGACGAGCGCTTGGTGGGCTTCGTGCTTGAGCGCCAGCGGAGCTCGCGTGTAGGCGGCCGGCCGGATGAGGGGGTGGGTGAACTCGAGGCGGTCGCCCGTCGTCCGCAGCAGGCCGGCGTGCTCGGCCGCGGTGAGGTCGGCGGCAGTGGCGCCGCGCCGGGCCGCGGCGGCCAGGACGGTGGCGAGGTCACCGGTGCCGTCGGCGGCGGCGAGCCGGACGATCGTCTGCGCGGGTGCCGGCAGCGCCGCGACCCGGCGGGCGAACTCCCACTCGGCCCGGCTTCCCGACGTCGGGTTCGCGAACTCCAGCAGGGCCAAGGGATTTCCCGCCGCTTCCGCCCGGACACGGTCGTGCTCGTGCCGGGAAAGACCGGCCGCGCGGGCGCGGACAACCTCGGTCGCGGCGGCCGGATCGAGCCGCGGCAGGACGAGCTCCGGGATGCCCGGCGCGTCGTCGTCGCGCGTGGCGAACACCATCACCACGCACTCGTCCGTCAGCCGCCGGGCGGCGAACAGCAGCGCCTCGGCCGACGGGCGGTCGAGCCACTGCAGGTCGTCGACGACGAGCACGACCGGCCCGGCCCGCCCGAGCAGGCCCAGCACGGCGAGGCCGACGAGGAACCGGTCCGGCGGGCCGTCTTCACCCTGGCCCAGGGCAGTGCGCAGCGCGGACGCCTGCGCCGGCGGCAACGCGTCGAGTTCGACGTCGCGGAGCAGGACGTGCAACGCGGCGTAGGGAATGTCCCGCTCCGCTTCGAGCCCCGCGTGGCGCAGCACCCGCACGTCACCGGCCGCGTGGACGGCTTCGTCCAGGAGCGCGGTTTTCCCGATCCCCGCTTCGCCGCGGACCACGAGCGCGCCGACGCCGGCGTGCACCAGGCGCGTCAGCGTGGCGAGCTCGGCGTCGCGTCCGAAGAGGACCATGCCGTCGAGGTTAGAACCTCCGGTGCGCTCGAGGTCAACCCAGCGCACGCGCCGCCCTCGCGTCCCGCAGCGCCCGGGCCCACCAGGTCAGCTCGTCGAGGAGGGTTTTCGCGGCCGCCGCCTTCGCTGCGGCGTCCACCGGCCGGCCGGCCGCGTCGAACGAGGCCGGGATGCCGTGGAAGCTGACGACGTCGCGCAAGGTCGCGGCGTGCAGGCCGGCGAAGACCAGGCGCAAGGCCTCCACCGCGCGCAGGCCGCCGCAGAACCCGCCGTACGAGACAAAAGCGACCGGCTTGCGCTGCCATTCGTCGTGGTGCCAGTCGATGAGCGTCTTGAGCGAAGCCGGGAAGCTGTGGTTGTACTCCGGCGTCACGATCACGAACGCGTCGGCGGCCTCCAGGCGAGGGCCGACGGCCGCCACCTCGGACGGCACTGGGGAGGTGCCGAGCCGATCGGGCAGGCACGCGTCGGCGAGGTCGAGCACGTCGACGTCCAGGTCGGTCCTGGGCGCGACCTGCTCGAGGAACCAGTTCGCCGCGGTCGGGCCGAAGCGGCCTTCCCGGACGCTGCCGATGACGACCGCCAGGCGCAAGGGGTTCTCGCCGTCCACAGAGGTCTCCTTCCTGTGCTTGTTGTTCTTGTCACCGACCGTAGGAAACGGCCGGCGCGGGCGAATCAGTCGAATGACCGGTGCTGTGCCGAGATCGTTGACAGCCGCGGACCGCCCCGCTCAGGGTGACGCTCGAAGCTCCCGGAGAGAGGACGGACGACCATGCGGATCACCCGGTTCGAGGACGCGCGCGGAACGGGTATCGGGGCGCTGACCGACGGCGGGCTGCGCCGCCTGCCGTGGCCACGCCTCGACGACCTGTTCGCGGAGCCGGACCCGGCGGCGGCCGTGCGGGCCGTCGACGTGCGCGGGCTCGAACCCGTCGGCGAGCACCGGCTGCTGGCGCCGACCGCGCAGCGCTGCCAGCTGATCGCGACCGGTGGCAACTACGACGACCACGTGGCCGAGGGCGGCCGGACGGTCACGGAACCCGTGTTCTTCCCCGCGTTGTGGAGCTCCATCCTCGGTCCGGGCGGCGAGATCGTGAAGCCCGCCGAGGACACGTTCCTCGACTACGAGGTGGAGTTCGCCGTGGTGATCGGCAAGCGGGTTTCGAAGCTGACGCCCGAAACCGCGATGGACGCGGTGTTCGGCTACACCGTCACCAACGACGTCAGCGCCCGCGAAGTCATGGCGGGCAACAAACTGCAGATCATGCTCGCCAAGTGCCTCGACACCTTCTGGCCGGTCGGCCCGCACCTCGTGACCGCGGACGAGGTGCCCGACCCGGGCCGGCTGAAGGTGACTTCTTCACTGAACGGACAGCTGCGCCAGTCGGGCAGCACCAGCCAGCTGATCTTCGACGTGCCCACGCTGCTGAGCAAGCTCACCGCGTCGATCACGCTGCACCCCGGCGACATCGTGACCACGGGCACGCCGGGCGGGGTCGGCTACTTCCGGACCCCGCCCGAGTCGATGCGGCCCGGCGACGTGATCACCGTCGAGGTCGAGGGCGTCGGGGCGCTGACCAACCGCGTCATCGCGGGGTGGTAGCCCTGAGGTAGTCGGCGACCTCGCCGCACGGCGCGAGCCAGAGCCGGTCGTCCGCACGCAGCTGCTCCACTAGCCGGGCGAGCGTGTCGAGCCGCTCGGGCGTGTCGAGCCACAGGGGGTGGAAGATGAAACTCACGTAGCCGCGCGCGTCGACCGTTTCCTGGGCGACGGTCCGGTAGGCGGCCAGCATCTCGTCGGGGCCGAGCACCACAGTGGACGGTGGGCGGCGCAGGGCGGGGAAGTGGTAGGTCCCGTCGATGGTGTCCCAGCGGAACGGCAGCAGCGCCACGCCGTCGACGAGACCTGCCGGCCCGCCGGCCGGCGAGACGAACTCGATTCCCGCGTCGCGCAGGATGGCCAGCGAGCCGGCGGTCAGACCGCCGCCCGGGGGCCGGAAACCGCGGACGGGCACGTCGGTCTCCTGGAACAGGGCCATCGACTGGGTGATGAGCGCGCGCTGGTCGTCCTCCGGCAGCTCGCCCCACGCTTCGTGCTGGTAGGCGTGGCAGGCGAGCTCGTGGTCTTTCGCGATGGTGCGCAGGGCGTCGGGGTAGACGGTCGCGTTGAAGGATTCGACGAAGAAGGTCGCGCGCGTCTCGCCCAGGACCGCCAGCACCTTCGGTAGGTTCTCGCGCACACTGGGGTGCTCGCCCAGCGGCGCGCCGGCAGGCCACCGGCCCCGGCCCAGGTCGGCGGCCTCGCCGAGATTGTCGAACGTGATGCTCACGGCCGCGAGTTTTCCTTCGGGGCCCCACGTGGTCACACCCATTGACGGTCCTTTCGGTGGTTTCCGCCCATGTTGTGGCGGGACTTCCCGGGGTGTCAACGCGCGCGGGCCGACTCAGGTCGTTCGACTGATTCGGCCTGGCGACGCGCGTTTCTACTGTCGAGGCGAGGACAACGTGGACAAGGAGGTCTCGCAGTGGGAGCAACGATCAAGTACCAGGGCGTGAGCCATCTGGCTCTGGTGTGCGACGACATGGCCCGGACAGTCGAGTTCTACGAGAACGTGATGGACATGCCGCTCGTGAAATCGATGGAGATGCCGGGCGTGGGCCAGCACTTCTTCTTCGACATCGGCAACGGCGACGCGCTCGCCTTCTTCTGCTACGACGACGCACTGGTCCGGCCCGCCGCGCCGGGCATCGCGGCGCCGGGGACGAATACGGACGTGTCGGCCAACGGCTCGATGCACCACATCGCATTCCGCATCGAGCCGGACGAGGTCGAGGCTTGCTGCGAGCGGTTCGCGAAGCTGGGCGTGGACTACCAGTTCAAGGCGCACAACAAGGGCTCCGACGGCCAGGACCTGTCCGATGTGGACGACGAGGACACGTTCTGCGCCTCGATCTACCTGTGGGACCCGGACGGGATCCGCCTCGAGCTGTGCGCGTGGCTGCCCTCGTGGTACGAGCTCGGCAACGACGTGGCCCCGATGTCGCGGAAGGTTCCCGTGGCGTAAGTGTCTGTGTTTGAAGGAGCGGGCGACCCCGGCCGGGGTCGCCCGCTTTTCACTGTGGCCGCTCGACGCCGAAGACGTGCAGCTGCATCGCGATGAGCTGGTAGTAGCCGACCACAGTGGACAGCTCGAACAGCTTCGCCGCGCCGAGCTTCGAGACGGCGTCGGCGTAGTCCTCGTCGGTGAGCTTGCCATTGTCGACCAGCCGACGGGTGGTCGCGACGATCGCCCGCTCCTCGGGATCGGCGAGTTCCGGCTCCCGGCCCTCGCGCAGCGCGGTGATCTCGTCGTCCGTCAACCCGAGTTGCCGGCCGACATGCTCGTGGGCGAACTGCTCGTATCCGCTCTCCCGCGAAGCGGCGACCATCAGGATGGCCAGTTCCCGGGCCCGGTCGGACAGTTCTCCGCCGTGGCGCAGCGCCGCGCCGAGCCGCTGCAGCGCGTCGCCGACCGGTGGGGTGAGCAACATGGCGTTGAACGGCCCCGCGAGCGTCCCGTCGGGGTCCACGATGCCGAACGGGTTCCGTGCGCGCGGCCCCGCCGTGATCGACTCGTACAGGCTCCGCTGGTCATCGGTCAACGCGGCGGCGGCGATGCGGGGAATCCGGCTCATGTCAGGAATCCTAGTGAAATCCCGCCCGTTGTGGCCTTCTTGGCGCGAACTACCGCGCGTCGCCGTCGAAGCGCGCGCGGGTGGGATGCGGCGTGAGCCAGTCCTGCGCCCGGCGCCACCACACGTCGGCGAACGGCGCGAGGCCGGTGCGGTCGTCGAGGGTGCCGCCCTTGACGATGAGGGTTTCGGGGCGTTCGTGGAGGATCGTGAAGATCGGGGTGCCGCAGTCGCCGCAGAACAAGCGGTCGCGCAGGCGGCCGTTCTCGGTCCCGGTCGTGTGGTGGACCTTGGGCGTGCCCTCGATCTTCACCGCGTCCCGCGCCACCAGGACGTTCTCCGAGAACGCCGAGCCCGTGTGGCGCTGGCAGTCGTCACAGTGACACAGGGCGACACCGTCGGGCCGGGCGTCGAACCGGTAGCTGATGGCGCCGCAGAGGCAGTGGCCTGTTCGTGACGCGCTGACGGCTGGAACGGTCATGGCGAGATCTCCTTCTCCCGATTGGGCAGCCGAGGCAGGAGTCGCACGTGGACAGTCCCGGGTGGCTGTGTTTCAAGTATTGCAAGGGAAGAACCTCGGAACCTGCCCCAGCTGAACGGCGGATGGGTGTGCGTACCACCGCCGGAGACAGGTTCGCGCGGCGACCTGGAGCGAAGCTCGTACTGCCGGGCCGGCAGGGAAGCCGTGAATACCGCAAGTCATCGCTCGTAGACATCGACTGTAGACATCATGTGTAGACTAACGAGTGACGGTACACGGAACCCCACTGCGAGTCTGGTGGTTCGTGCGCCCGTTTCGGCAACCGTGAAGGAGAACGTGCCATGCCCCGAACCCGGGAGATCCTTCCGCTGACCGCGCTCGTCCTCGGGGGCGGTGGTCCCGTCGGTGCCGCGTGGACCTCGGCTCTGGTGCACCGGCTGGAGACCGCCGGGCTGCCGCTGTCCGAGTCCGGGGTGGTGGTGGGCACGTCGGCCGGGTCGGTCGTCGGCGCGTGGCTGACGATGGATCCGGCCGGGCTGACCTTCGTGCCTGCGATGATGCGGGAGCGCGCGGCCTGGCACACCGGGAACGCCGCGGCCGGCCGCGGCGACCGGAGCTTGTTCCAGCGCCTGGCCCAGGACACCTCGGAGGGACCTGAGCGGGCACAGCGGATCGGTCAGGCCGCGATCGCCGCGGTGCCGCCGGTTTCGGAAACCGAGGCGGACGCGATGTGGACCCGCGCGCTACCGAGCGGGGAGTGGCCGCGTCGGCTCCGGATCACCGCGGTGAACGCGGAGACCGGCCTGGCGCGAGGGTGGTCGCCGGCCGACGGCGTTTCCGTCGCGGTCGCGGTGGCGTGCTCGACGGCGGCGCCGGGCGTCGCGCCGCCCGTGAGCGTGGCCGGCGTGGCCTGGGTCGACGGGGGAGTGCGCTCCGGCACCAACGCCGACTTGGCCGTCGACCCGGGGTGGCACGACGGCCGCACTCTCGAGCCGGGCCGTGTGCTCGTGGTGGCGCCGATGGTGTCCGCGGATCTCGCCCGCGAGGAGGCCGCTCTCGCCGAGCGCGGCCACCGCGTGCGGGTGATCACGGCGGACCCGTTCTACGAGAAGCCCCACGATCTGCTCGACCCGCGGTTCGTCGACGTCGGGGCCGAGGCCGGCGCCCGGCAGGCGGACGGTCTGGCCGAGGACCTGCTGAAGTGGTGGAACGAGCCGATCTGACCAGGCCCGGTTCCAGTAAGGTCCACCGGAACGATCACCTCACGGCACAAGGATCCCGGGATGCCCGACTCTTCGCCTCCCCGTCGTCGCGACGCCGCGGCCAGCCGCGACCGGTTGCTGGCCGCGGCCGGCGAGCTGTTCGCCGACCGCGGCTACGACCAGACGACGGCCCGGGACATCGGCGAACGCGCCGGCGTCGACCCGACGATGATCGCGCGCTACTTCGGCGGCAAGGCGCAACTGTTCATCGCCGTGCTGCGCGCCGAGGGCGAACCGGGCGAGCGGCTTCCCGACATCCTGGAGCCGGCCCGGCTGAAGGGCCTGATCGAGCGCACCGGCACGCGCGGGCCGGGCCCGATCCTGCAGGCCGCCATCCGGCCATACGACAATCCGGAAGCCCAGGAAGCCGCGCTCGCCGAACTGGACCACCGCGTCCTGACCCCGCTGCGCGAGCGGTTCGTGCGCGAGGGCGTGGCGAACCCGGAACTGCGCGCCGAAGTGCTTTCGGCCGCGTTGATCGGCGTGATCCTCGGCCGGCACGCGGGAACGTTGGAGCATCTGGCGGACGCCGGCACCGACGAGGTGCTCGCCCTGGTGCAGGAGATCCTCGGCACCGAGTGAGACCTGAGACCTGCTGGTGTCCTGAAAGGACAGCGCTCAGGAACTCGGGCTCGTGACTCGGCGCAGGGCGTCGAGGGTGGATTCCGGGGAGGTGTTGAAGCAGAACGTGATGCCCGGGACCAGTTCGACCACGACGTTGACGAGGCGTTCGAACAGCAGGGTGTGCTCGGCGGCCATGCGGACGCCCGCGCCGATCATCGCCGCGGTGACGGCGTTCGCGGCGAGGCAGTCGCGGACCTGCTGCTCAGCGGCGTCGGGGTCGGCCGGGACGTGGCAGGGCACGAGGTCGAAGCCCGCGTCGCGCACGGCGGTCTCGCCGGCGGTGATGCGGGAGGTGAGGGTGGCCTCGTCGAGGCCGGGGTGACGGCTGTAGTCGAGGGTGCTGGGGTGCAGACCGAGCGAGAGGATGGCCACGAGGCGGGTCCCCTTTCGGGTGGAGGAGGCCACCTCGAGGCTAGCGGCGCGGTGCTCGGGCGGGCAGGTGGCGCCAGTAAGGTACGGCGGATGGAGAACCTACGGCAGCAGATTCTCGCCGAGCTGGGCGTCAAGCCGGTCATCACGCCGAAAGCCGAGATCCGGCAGCGGGTCGACTTCCTCAAGGACTACCTGCGCTCGACGCCGGCCAAGGGCTTCGTGCTCGGCATCAGCGGCGGCCAGGACAGCTCGCTGACCGGCCGGCTGTGCCAGCTCGCCGGCGAGGAGCTGCGCGAGGAGGGGCACGACGCCACGTTCGTCGCAGTGCGGCTGCCCTACGGCGTGCAGGCCGACGAGGAGGACGCGCAGATCGCGCTGGAGTTCATCAAGCCGGACCATTCGGTCACGGTGAACGTGAAGCCCAGCGCGGACGCCGTCGCGACGGAGGCCGCGCTCGGGATGAGCGAGCTGCTGGGCGAGGCGCCCGGCCTGCGCGACTTCGTGCGCGGCAACATCAAGGCCCGCGAGCGCATGGTGATCCAGTACTCGATCGCCGGGCAGCTGAACCTGCTGGTCGTGGGCACCGACCACGCTGCAGAGGCCGTCACCGGCTTCTTCACCAAGTACGGCGACGGCGGTGTCGACATCACGCCCCTGACCGGGCTGACCAAGCGCCAGGGCGCCGCGCTGCTGCAGGAGCTGGGCGCGCCGCCGAGTGTCTGGCAGAAGGTGCCGACCGCCGACCTCGAGGACTACAGGCCCGCCCTGCCCGACGAGGTGGCCCTGGGCCTGAAGTACTCCGAGCTCGACGACTATCTCGAAGGCCTCGACGTGACCCCGGAGGTCGCGGAGAAGGTGGAGTCGATTTTCCTCAAGACGCGCCACAAGCGGACCGTGCCGATCAGCCCGCTCGAGGACTGGTGGCGGAACTGACCCGCGGGTGAAGGGCGGCCGGGTCCGTGAACCCGGCCGCCGTCGTCACTTGGCCGTGGGATCCTTCTGGACCTGCGCCTGCAGCGAGGGCCAGTACTGGAACAGCGAGCTCGGGTACTCCTGCCCCGGGAAGTACTGGTGGTACAGCTTGAGGAACGTGCCGTCGTCGACCACGGCGGCGAGCTGCTTGTTGTAGTCGGCCAGGAACTTGTCGAGTCCTTTTCGGACGGCCATCGCCTCGGGCAGCGGGTTCTGCACCGAGACACCGACCTTCAGCCGCCCGGGGTGCTGGGCGAAGACCGTGATGGCCTGCACGGAGCTGACGACGAAGCCGTCGAGGTTGCCGTTGAGGAGCTGGTCGATACCGGTGGCGTTCGTCTGGACGCTCACGACACTGGCCTGCGGCAACGTCTTCGCGGCGAAATCGGCTTGTGCGCTGCCGATGCCGACGCCTACGCGCTTGCCGTTCAGGTCGGCGACGGTCTTGGCCGGCGAATCGGAGCGGACCAGCACGTCGTTGGCGTCCACGTAGAACGGCGTGGTGAAGGCGACGTTGCGCTTGCGTTCCTCGGACATCGTGAGGTCGGCGATCATCATGTCGTACTGGCCGGCGGTGACCAGCGGCAGACCGGCGCCAACGGTGGAGAGCTTGTAGGTGATCTTGAGACCCATGCGCTTCGCGATGACGTCGTTGAGGTCGATCAGCATCCCGGCCGGCTTGCCGCTCGCGTCGGGTGACACGAACGGCGCGTCGCCTTGCGGCACACCGGCGGTGATGGTGCCGGGTACCGCGAGGCCGTAGGGGTCCGTGCTCGCGGAGTCGCCACCGCCGCAGGCGGAAACGGTCAGCAGCCCGGCTGCCGCGAGCGCGGCGAAGGCGGTCCGGAATCGTCGGCGCATTTCTTACTTCATCTGCCCTTCTGGATCTGGTCCCGGAGCTGGGGCCAATAGGTGAACATCTGCGACGGGTAGGGCTCGCCGGGGAAGTACTTGTCGTACAGGCGAAGGAAAGTGCCGTCGTCCATCGTGGTCTTGAGCTGGTCGCCGTAGGCCTTCTCGAAGGCGGTGAGCTTGCGGTTGACAGGCATCGCCGAGGCCTGCTCGTGCGGCGCGGAGTAGGCGATCTTGACGCGGCCGGGGTTTTCCTGGAGCACGGTCGGGACCTCGGTGGAGGCCAGTACCATCGCGTCGAGGTTGCCGTTGAGGAGCTGGGTCACGCCCGCGCTGTTGGTGGGCTGCGAGATGAGGGTGGCGCCGGGGACCTTCGCGGTGACGAACTCGGCCTGCGCGCTGCCCAGCCCCGCACCGACGCGCTTGCCGGCGAGGTCTCCGGCCACCTTGGTGGCCGAGTCGGTGCGGACCACGACGTCGTCGGAGGCCAGGTAGAACGGCTTGGTGAAGTCGACGCTCTTCTTGCGCTCCGCGGTCGGCAGCATGCCGATCGCGAGCATGTCGAGCTGCCCGGCTGTGACCAGCGGCAACCCGGCGCTGACGGTGGTCATCCGGTAGGTGATCTTGAGGCCCATCCGCTGGGCGATCACGTCGTTGAGATCGACCAGCAGGCCCACCGGCTTGCCGGTCGCGTCGGGGGAGACGAACGGCGCGTCGCCCGCCGTGACGCCCGCGGTGATGGTGCCGGGTTCGGCCAGTCCGAGGCCGTCGGGTTGGTCGCCCGACCCGCACGCGGCGAGTGAGACGAGCGCGGTGGTCGCGATCAGGATCCGCCGGATCCGCAGAGCTGCCATAGCTCCCTCCAGGCACCGGCTCGCGGGGCGCGGGCTCGGTGGTCTGGTATTTCTTAGGCTCATAAGACCAGGTTGTCAACTGTCGGGCTCGCGCTCGCGTCTGGTAGAGGTCGTGGCATGACAGACCTCATCGACCTGGCCGGCAAAACGGTCATCGTCACCGGCGCCTCCTCGGGAATCGGCGCGTCGACCGCCCGCCGCCTCCACGCGGCCGGCGCTTATCCCGTGCTCGCGGCCCGCCGCGCCGACCGCCTGACCACGCTCAGCGACGAACTCGGCGGCGCCCTCGCCGTCCCCACCGACGTGACCGACCCCGCGCAGGTGGCCGCCCTCGTCGCGGCCACCCTGGAACGCCACGGCCGAGTCGACGGCCTGGTCAACAACGCCGGTGCCAGCCTCCACGGGCCCCTCGACCAGGTCGATCCCGCCGCCTTCGGCGCGACGCTGCAGCTCAACCTGGTCGGCCTGCTCGCCGTGACGCAGGCCGTCCTGCCCGCCATGCGGCGGCAGGGTTTCGGCCGCATCGTCAACATCAGCTCCGGCACCACCCGCCGCGTCGCGGTCGGCGTGGGCGCGTACGCGGCGAGCAAGTCGGCCGTGAACATGCTCAGCGCGGTGCTCACGCAGGAACTCGCGGCCGACGGCATCGCTGTGTCGCTCCTGCTGCCGTCGATCACCGCGACGGAGTTCGCGGACGGCCGGTTCACGCTCGGCGCGTCGCCGATCCCGGGGATGGTGGTGCAGAATGCGGATTATGTGGCCGGTGTGATCTTGCGGCTGCTGCGGACGGGGGAGGAGTCGTTCGATATTCCGCACGGGGTGGAACAGCCGGAGATCACTCGCGTGCCGGAATGATTCCGAAGCAGGTCCACTGTGGATGTCTGATGAAGACCATCCACAGTGGATCTACTTCGTTCGCAAAGTGGACGCTCGCACCACCAGCTCCGGAAGATACGTCACCTGCTGGTGCACGTGCCCCGGGTCCGACGTCTCCTGGATGAGCAGCTCCGCGGCCGTGCGGCCGAGGCGGTGGCGGGGCTGGCGGACGGACGTGAGCGGCACGGTGGCGGCCGCGGCGAAGTCGATGTCGTCGTAGCCCACGATGGCGAGGTCGGCCGGGACGGAGATGCCCAGGGCGGCGCAGCTGCGCAGGAGGCCCAGAGCGAGCAGGTCGTTGGCGCAGAACGCGGCGGTCGGGCGGGTGGCCGAGGGCAGGCCGGCCAGGCGCTGGCCCGCGTTGCTGCCGTCCTCGACGGTGAGCTGGGGGGTGGCGAGGTCGACCAGGTGGTCGGGGCCCAGGCCGGCCGCGAGCAGGGCCCGCAGGGCGCCCTCGCGGCGGTCGCGGACCTGGCCGAGGGTGAGCGGGCCACCGACGTAGGCGATGCGGGTGTGGCCCTGGTCGAGCAGGTGGCGGGCGGCGAGCTCGCCGCCGCGGACGTCGTCGACGGCGACGGAGCAGTGTTCGGTGCCGGGGCGAGTGCGGTCGACGATGACGACCGGCGTGCCGCGGCGCGCGAGTTCGGCCAGGGCAGGGGAGTCCGGGTCGACCGGGGTGATGAGGACGCCCTGCACGCGTTGCTGTTCGAGGCGGCGGAGGTAGGCGGCCTCGCGTTCGGCGAGGTTGGCGCTGTTGCACACGAACAGTGACAGGTCGTCCGCGGCCGCCGCGTCCTCCATGCCGGCGGCGACGTCGGTGAAGAACGGGTTGCGCCCGTCGAGCATCACGTAGGCGAGCACGCTGCTGTGGCCGGCGCGCAGCTGGCGCGCCGACTCGTTGCGGACGAAGCCCAGCGCGGCCATCGCGGCTTCAACTCTGGTCCGCGTCTTCGGGCTCACGCGCTCCGGCCGGTTGAGCACGTTGGACACCGTGCCGAGCGAAACGCCGGCCGCCGCGGCCACGTCCTTGATCCCCGCCGCCCGCGGTGCGGGGGCCGCGACCTCGTTCGAATCTTCCACCGCCACCCCACCCTGTGTTCAAGTCGCTGTGTTGAAACGTGACAATCACGGGTTGCTGCCTGAAAAACCGCGACTGCCTCGAGATGTGCCTGGCAGCCTTTTTCGTTGACTTCCCGTTCGGACACATAGTAGCGTCACCGCGCCAGGTTTGTGAAACCTTTCAATCCCGGAGGTCGCGATGACGCGGCAGGAGCGCGACCGAGTGCCACTGCTCGAGGTCCGCGGGGTCACGAAGTCGTTCGGCGCGGTCGCGGCGGTCGCGGGCGTGTCGTTCCCGCTGTACGCCGGCGAGGCCCACGCGCTGGTCGGCGAGAACGGCGCGGGCAAGTCCACGATCGTCAAAATGCTGGCCGGAGTGCACCGCCCCGACCAGGGCGAGCTGCTGCTGGACGGGCGGGAAGCCGAGTTCTCCTCACCCGCCGACGCGAAGGCCGCGGGCATCGCGGTGATCTACCAGGAACCGACGTTGTTCCCCGACCTCACGGTCGCCGAGAACATCGTGATGGGCCGCCACCCGCGTGGCCGGCTGGGGATGATCGACCGCGCGGCGATCCGCGCCGAGGCCGAACGGCTTTTCGCCCGCTTGGGCGTGCGGATCGACCCGAACCGCCCGGCGCGCGGGCTTTCCATCGCCGACCAGCAGATCGTGGAGATCGCCAAGGCGCTCAGCGCCGACGCGCGCGTGCTCATCATGGACGAGCCCACCGCCGCGCTGAGCCTGGTCGAGGTCGAGCGCCTGTTCTCCGTGGCGCGGGCGCTGCGCGACGAGGGCGCGGCGATCATGTTCATCTCGCACCGCTTCGAGGAGATCGTCGACCTGTGCCAGCGCGTGACGATCATGCGCGACGGCCGTCACGTCTCCACCGACGCGGTGGAAGACGTGACCGTGGACGAGATGGTGCGCCGCATGGTCGGGCGTGACCTTGACGCGCTGTTCCCCAAGCAGGACGTGGAACCCGGCGCAGTGGTGCTCGAAGTGGACGGTCTGACACGCGAGGGTGTGTTCCGCGACGTCTCCTTCGAGGTTCGGGCCGGGGAGATCGTCGCGTTTGCCGGGCTGGTGGGGGCCGGTCGGTCCGAAGTGGTCCAGGCGGTGTTCGGAGTGGACGAACGCGACGCCGGAGTGGTGCGGCTCAACGGGAAGAAGCTCAAGCCCCACTCGCCGCGCGCGTCGATGGCGGCGGGCATGGCGCTGGTGCCGGAGGATCGGCGGCAGCAGGGGCTGGTGATGGACCTCTCGATCGAGCGCAACGTCACGCTGCCGCGGGCGAGAGCGCTGTCGAAACTCGGCTTGCTCCTCGGCCCGGGCGAACGCCGGGAAGCGTTGCGCTGGACCGAACGCCTGCGCACCAAGTACGGCCGCCTCGGCGACGCGGTCGGCACGCTCTCGGGCGGCAACCAGCAGAAAGTGGTGCTGGCCAAGTGGCTTTCGATGGCGCCGCGCGTGCTGATCGTGGACGAGCCGACGCGTGGCATCGACGTCGGCACCAAGGCCGAGGTGCACCGGCTGATGTCCTCGCTGGCGGCCGAAGGCGTCGCGGTGGTGATGGTGTCCTCGGAGCTGCCCGAGGTGCTGGGCATGGCCGACCGCGTGCTGGTGATGCGCGAAGGCCGGATCGTGGCGGAGATCCCGCGCGCCGAGGCCGACGAGAACTCGGTGATGTTCGCGGCGATGGGACAAGGGGCGGTGGCATGAGGACTGCTCGAAGGTCCGCATCGTCAAGCACGGGGATCGTCCGCACGCCCGCCGCGGCGAACACGACACGAACGTCGGAAAAGGAGGCCGCGTGAACGCGACCAAGGTGGCGGCCCCGCCACCCCGCCAGGCGAGCCCGGGGGAGCGGCGATCGGTGTTCGGGACCGTGTTCAAGGCTCGCGAGTCGGGCATCGTGCTGGCATTGATCGTGCTCGTGGTGTTCACCGCGACGCAGAACTCCCGGTTCCTTTCGGGGCAGAGCATCCGCGACATCCTGCTCGGCACGGCGATCCTCGCGGTGCTGGCCGTCGGGCAGGCCGTCGTGATGATCACCCGCAACATCGACTTGTCCGTGGGTTCGGTGCTCGGTCTGTCGGCCTTCGCCGTCGGCACGATGCTGCGCGACAACCCCGGCCTGCCGGTGATCGTGGCACTGCTCGCAGGCCTGGTCGTCGGCGCCGCGTGTGGCCTGATCAACGGCGCGGTCGTCCGGTTCGGCCGCGTGCCGGCGCTGGTCGTCACCCTCGGCACGCTGTACGCGTTCCGTGGCGCGGTCTACTTCTGGGCCGGCGGGCAGCAGATCAACGCCGACAAGCTCCCGCGCTCGTTCCTCGACTTCGGCGACGCGTCGGTGCTCGGGGTGCCGTGGCTGGTGCTGATCGCGGTGCTCGTGATGGTCATCGCCGGCGTGGTGCTGCGCAACTACCGCGGCGGCCGTGAGCTGTACGCCATGGGCTCGAGCCCGCAGGCCGCGCAGCTGGTGGGCATCAAGGTCGGGCGCAACACCACCATCGCGTTCCTCGTCAGCGGAGCGCTGGCCGGCCTTGCGGGCGTGCTGTTCGCGGCCCGGTTCGGCACGGTCGACGCCGCGGCCGGCACCGGGTACGAGCTCAACGTCGTGGCCGCCGCGGTTGTCGGCGGGGTCGCCGTGTTCGGCGGCAGCGGTTCGGTGTGGGGCGCGAGCCTCGGCGCGCTGCTGCTGACGGTGATCGGCAGCGCGCTGGCCGTGCTGGACATCGACCAGTTCTGGCAGCAGGCGATCGTCGGCGCCCTGATCCTGCTGGCCATCGGCGCCGACCGGCTTGTCGCCGTACGCGTCGCCAAGGCACTGAAGAAGAGGGATTCCCATGTCTGATCCCACCACCGCGGCCCGGCGGCCCGCCTGGCTGGCGCGGCTCGCGAGCTGGGACGTCGCCGTCATCGCGATCGCGATCGTGGTCCTGCTCGTCGCGTCGGGCACCATCGACAACTTCGGCACCGGCCGCAACTACACGTTCCTGCTGCTGGACCTCCTGCCGATCGCGCTGATGGCGCTGCCGATGACGTTCATCATCGTTACCGGCGAGATCGACCTGTCGGTGGCGAGCACGCTCGGGCTCACGTCCGCGGTGATGGGTTCGCTGTGGAACTCCGGGTTGACGATCGAAATGATCATCCCGCTGTGCATCGTGCTGGGCGCGGTCCTCGGCGCGGTGAACGGCTTCTTCGTCACGGTCCTGAAGCTGCCTTCGCTGGCCGTCACCATCGGCACCATGGCGCTATACCGCGGCCTCGCGTTCGTGGTGCTCGGCGACAGCGCGGTGGCCGACTTCCCAGGCTCCTACACCTCGTGGGTGACGGGGACGCTCGGCGGCAGCTCGATCCCCAACGTCCTCATCCCGCTCATCGTGCTGGCCATCGTGTTCGGCGTGGTCCTGCACGCCACCCCGATCGGGCGCGGTGTGTTCGCGGCCGGAGCCAGCGACACGGCGGCGCGGTTCGCCGGCATCCGCACCGGGCGCACGAAGTTCTGGCTCTACGTCGTGAGCGGCGCGGTCGCCGGGCTGGCCGGGGTGCTGTGGACGCTGCGCTACTCCAGCGCCCGCGCCGACAACGGGTTCGGTCTCGAGCTCGCCGTGGTGGCGGCCGTGCTGCTGGGTGGCGTCTCGATCTTCGGCGGCAAGGGCACGCTGCCGGGCGTGCTCGGTGGTGTGGTGCTGCTGTCGGCATTGCAGAACGCGTTGCGGCTGCAGGACGTGTCGAACGAGGCGCTCAACATCGTGACCGGCGTGCTGCTGATCATCTCGGTGCTGCTGCCCAACATCCTCTCCTCCTCCCGCGCCGCGCTGCAGCGGCGCAGGCGACGATCCCCGTCCCGAAAGCCGGAGCTCTCGCCGGCGCCGAGCAGTAACCCAGAAAGGTGACGAAGATGTCCCGACGAATCCTGACCGGCGTCGTGTCGGTGGTGAGTGCGGCAGGCCTGGTCCTGAGCCTCACCGCGTGCGGTGGCACCACGAAGAACGACAGCACGGCGTCCGGCCCTGCCGCGTCCACGGCGTCCGCGGACCCGAACGCGGCGAGCAAGCAGGGCGTGAAGATGGCGTTCCTGCCCAAGCAGCTCAACAACCCATACAGCGACATCGAGGTCGGCGGCGGCAAGACGGCGCTGGATGAGCTCAAGGGCACCTACAAGCTTGTTGGGCCGAACGACGCCAGCGCGTCCTCGCAGGTCAGCTACATCAACACGCTGATCCAGCAGCAGCAGGACGTGATCGGCATCGCTGCCAACGACCCGAACGCGGTGTGCCCGTCGCTCAACCAGGCCCGCAGTGCCGGCATCAAGGTCGTGGCGTTCGACTCCGACGCGGCGAAGAACTGCCGCGACGTGTTCATCAACCAGGCCAGCACCCAGGGCATCGGCGAGCAGCTCGCGAAGATGGCGAACGAGCTGGCCGGTGGTGAGGGCGAGATCGCGATCCTGTCGGCGACGCCCAACGCGACCAACCAGAACGCGTGGATCGACGTGATGAAGCAAGAACTGGCCAAGCCGGAGTACTCGAAGCTGAAGCTCGACAAGATCGCCTACGGCAACGACGACGACCAGAAGTCGTTCCAGGAGGCCCAGGGCCTGCTGCAGTCGTTCCCGAACCTGAAGGTGATCGTGTCGCCGACCACCGTCGGCATCGCGGCCGCGGCCCGTTACGTGAGCTCGTCGAGCTACAAGGGCAAGGTCGCCATCACCGGGCTGGGCACGCCGAACCAGATGCGCGCGTTCGTCAAGGACGGCACGGTCAAGGAGTTCGCGCTGTGGAACCCGGCCGACATCGGCTACCTCGCCGCCTACGCGGGTGTGGCGCTGAGCTCCGGGCAGATCACCGGCGCGCAGGGCCAGAAGTTCAAGGCCGGCAAGCTCGGTGAGTACACGATCGGTGCGGACGGCGAGATCGTGCTCGGCCCGCCGACCGTCTTCAACGCCGACAACATCGACAAGTTCAACTTCTGAGCGGAGTTCCGGCCGGGCCTGCGCGGCCCGGCCGGATCCGCCGGACCCATCGAGTCCACCGAGGACGGAGACCGTGGCGCGATACTGCTTCCAGCTGCAGGTGCGGCCCGAGCGGATGGCCGAGTACGCCGAGCGCCACCGCGCCGTGTGGCCGGACATGCAGGCGGCCCTGCGCGACACCGGCTGGCGCAACTACTCGCTCTTCCTGCGTGAGGACGGCCTGCTGATCGGTTACGTCGAGGCCGACGACCTCGCCGCGGCGCAGGCCGCGATGGCCGAGACCGAGGTGAACACCCGGTGGCAGGCCGAGATGGCGCAGTTCTTCACCGGCCTCGACGGCCGCGGGCCCGACGAGGGGTTCGCCCTGCTCACCGAGGTTTTTCATCTGGACGACGAGCGCGCGAGCGCGTGACGGGAAAAGACGTGATCGACTTGCCCGACCTGACAGCCGTGAAATCCGCTCTGCGGGCGCAGCGGATCGAGACCCCCTCGTGGGCGTTCGCCAACTCCGGCACCCGGTTCAAGGTCTTCACCCAGGCGGGGGTTCCCCGCACGCCCGAGGAGAAGATCACCGACGCGGCCACCGTGCACCGCTTCACCGGAGTCGCGCCGACCGTCGCGTTGCACATTCCGTGGGACCGGGTCGACGACTTCGCCGCGCTGCGTTCTTATGCCGAGGACCTCGGTGTGGGGATCGGCGCCATCAACACCAACGTGTTCCAGGACAACGACTACAAGCTCGGCTCGGTCACGAACCCCGACCCGGGCATCCGGCGCAAGGCGACCGACCACCTGCTCGAGGCGATCTCCATCATGGACGCCACGGGCTCGCGCGATCTGAAGCTGTGGTTCTCCGACGGCCTCAACTACCCGGGCCAGGACGACCTGCGCGACCGCCAGGACCGCCTCGCTGCCGCGTTGCGCGAGGCGTATGACCGCCTGGGCGACGACCAGCGGATGCTCTTGGAGTACAAGCTGTTCGAGCCCGCCTTCTACGCCACCGACGTCCCCGACTGGGGGACCTCCTACGCCCACTGCATCGAGCTGGGTGAGAAGGCGACGGTGTGCATCGACACCGGCCACCACGCGCCGGGCACGAACATCGAGTTCATCGTCGCGTTCCTGCTGCGGGCCGGGAAGCTCGGCGCGTTCGACTTCAACTCGCGTTTCTACGCCGACGACGACCTGATGGCCGGCGCCGCGGACCCGTTCCAGCTTTTCCGGATCCTGTACGAGATCGTGCGCGGCGACGCGCTGGACCCGGCCTACGGCATCAACTTCATGCTCGACCAGTGCCACAACATCGAGGCGAAGATCCCCGCGATCATCCGCTCGGTGATGAACGTGCAGGAAGCCACGGCCAAGGCCCTGCTCGTGGACCGGCCCGCTCTGCGCGTGGCCCAGCAGTCCGGCGACGTGCTCGGCGCCAACGCCGTGCTGATGGACGCCTACAACACCGACGTGCGGCCACTGCTGGCCGAGATCCGCGAGGACGCCGGGCTGGACCCGGACCCGGTCGCCGCCTACCACCGCAGCGGCTACCAGCAGAAGATCGAGGCCGAGCGTGCCGACGGGCAGCAGGCCGGATGGGGAGCATGAGCATGACCGTGCCCGAGGAGCTCATCGCCCGCAGCAACGCGCTGGGCGCCGATCCGCGGAACACGAACTACGCCGGCGGCAACACCTCCGCGAAGGGCGAGGTGCTCGACCCGGTCACCGCCAAGCCCGTCGAACTGTTGTGGGTCAAGGGTTCCGGCGGTGACCTGGGCACGTTGACGGAGGCTGGGCTCGCCGTGCTGCGGCTCGACCGGCTGCGCGCACTCGTCGACGTCTACCCGGGTGTCGAGCGCGAGGACGAGATGGTCGCCGCGTTCGACTACTGCCTGCACGGGCGCGGCGGGGCGGCGCCGTCGATCGACACCGCGATGCACGGCCTGGTCGAGGCGGCGCACGTGGACCACCTGCACCCGGACTCGGGCATCGCCCTGGCCACGGCGGCCGACGGTGCCGCGTTGACCAAGGAGTGCTTCGGCGACCGCGTCGCGTGGGTGGACTGGCGCCGGCCCGGGTTCCAGCTCGGCCTGGACATCGCGGCGGTGAAGGAGGCCAATCCGCAGGCGATCGGCGTGATCCTCGGGGGCCACGGGATCACCGCGTGGGGCGCGACTTCCGAGGAGAGCCGGCGCAACTCGCTGGAGATCATCCGCACCGCGGAGAAGTTTCTCGCCGAACGCGGCAAAGCCGAGCCGTTCGGCATGGTCGTCCCCGGTTTCGAGGGGTTGCCGGAGGATGAGCGCCGCGCACGGGCCGCGGCGCTGGCGCCGCTGATCCGTGGACTCGCGTCCACGGATCAGCGGCAGGTCGGCCACTACACCGATGCCGACGTGGTGCTGGAGTTCCTCTCGCGGGAGAAGCTCGGGCGGCTTGCCGCGCTGGGTACGTCGTGCCCGGACCACTTCCTGCGCACCAAGGTCCGGCCGCTGGTGGTCGATCTGCCCGCGACCGCGCCGCTGGAGGACGTCGTCGCGCGGCTGAAGGAGCTGCACGCCGAGTACCGCGAGTCCTACCGCGCCTACTACGAGCGGTACGCCACTGAGGATTCGCCGGCCATGCGCGGTGCCGACCCGGCCATCGTGCTGGTGCCCGGCGTCGGCATGTTCTCCTTCGGCAAGGACAAGCAGACCGCGCGCGTGGCGGGGGAGTTCTACGTCAACGCGATCAACGTGATGCGCGGCGCGGAAGCCGTGTCGACGTATGCGCCGATCGCGGAGAGCGAGAAGTTCCGGATCGAGTACTGGGCGCTCGAGGAGGCCAAGCTCAAGCGCCTGCCCAAGCCCAAGCCGCTGGCCGGGCGGATCGCGCTGGTCACCGGCGCGGGCTCGGGCATCGGGCGCGCGATTGCCGAACGGCTCGCGGCCGAAGGCGCCTGCGTCGCGATCGCGGACTTGAACGCGGAAGCCGCGGCGGAGGTCGCCACCGGGATCGGCGGGGCGGACAAGGCGGTCGCGGTAACTGCGAACGTCACCGAGCCAGCGGCGGTGGCTGCAGCGATCGACGCCACGGTGCTGGCGTTCGGCGGCATCGACCTGGTCGTGAACAACGCGGGCCTTTCGATCTCGAAGCCCCTGCTGGAGACCACGGAACGCGACTGGGACCTGCAGCACGACGTGATGGCCAAGGGTTCGTTCCTGGTCTCGCAGGCCGCGGCGAGGGCGATGATCGCCCAGGGCCTTGGTGGGGACGTCGTGTACATCTCGTCGAAGAACGCGGTGTTCGCGGGCCCCAACAACGTGGCCTACGGCGCGGCGAAAGCCGACCAGGCACACCAGGTCCGGTTGCTCGCGGCCGAGCTCGGCGAGCACGGCATCCGCGTCAACGGCATCAACCCCGACGGCGTCGTGCGCGGCTCCGGCATCTTCGCTGGCGGCTGGGGCGCGCAGCGCGCGGCGGTCTACGGGGTGCCGGAGGAGAAGCTCGGCGAGTTCTACGCCCAGCGCACGATCCTCAAGCGGGAGGTGCTGCCCGCACACGTCGCCGCCGCGGTGTTCGCGCTGACCGGCGGCGACCTCACCCACACCACCGGCCTGCACATCCCGGTCGACGCCGGGGTGGCCGCGGCCTTCCTCCGCTAGGGAGAGGACCTCATGACCGACACGCTCGCGCGGTCCGTCCCGTCCGGACTGGACCGCATCACCCCGCGCCGCACCCGCGTCGGCCTCGTCGCCGGCGGGCTCGGCGCGTACTGGCCGCAGTTCCCCGACCTGCTGCCGCAGTTGCAGGCCTCGGCGCGCCGGGTCGCCGAGCGTCTGTCGGGACTGGACTGCGAAGTGGTCGACGCCGGGTTCATCTCCGACGCGGCCGAAGGCGCGGCCGCCGCGGAGAAGCTGCGGGTGGCCGACTGCGACCTGATCATCGGCTTCCTGACCACGTACTTGACGTCGAGCATGCTGGTGCCGATCGCGCAGCGTTCGGGCTCGCCGGTGCTGCTGCTGAACTTGCAGCCCACCGAGGCGATGGACCACGCGTCCTTCGACACGGGCGCGTGGCTGGCCTACTGCGGGGCTTGCCCGCTGCCGGAGATGGCCAACGCGTTCCGCCGCGTCGGCGTCGAGTTCCGCTCGGTGTCCGGGTACCTGGAAGACGAGCGGGCCTGGGTGAAGATCGCACGGTGGATCAAGGCGGCCGGCGTGCGCGCGGCGTTCCGGCACGGCCGCCACGGCCTGCTCGGGCACCTTTACCCGGGGATGATGGACGTGGCCACCGATCCGACGCTGGTGTCGGCTCAGCTCGGCGGGCACGTCGAGATCCTGGAGGTCGACGACCTGCGCGTGCGCGTGGAGCAGGTCACCGACGCCGAGACGGCGGCCCGGATGGCGCTCGCACGCGAAGTGTTCACTGTGGACGATTCGGTCGTCGACGAGGATTTCGCCTGGGGCGCCAAGCTTTCGGTGGCGCTGGACCGCCTGGTCGGGGACTTCGGGCTGGACTCGCTCGCGTACTACCACCGCGGGCTCGACGGCGAGACCCACGAGCGCGTCGGGGCGGGGTTCATCCTCGGCGCGTCGCTGCTCACGGCCCGCGGAGTGCCCACGGTCGGCGAGTACGAGCTGCGGGCGTCACTGGCGATGCTGCTGCTGGACCGGCTCGGTGCCGGTGGTTCGTTCACCGAGCTGCAGGCGCTGAACTTTCGTGACAACGTGGTGGAGATGGGCCACGACGGCCCGGCGCACCTGGCGATCAGCGCGCGCAAGCCGCTGCTGCGCGGGCTCGGCGTCTACCACGGTAAGCGGGGCTGGGGTGTGTCCGTCGAGTTCGACGTGCAGCACGGCCCGGTGACGCTGTGCGGCCTCGGCCAGCTGCGCGACGGCACGTTCGTGCTCGTCGCGTCGGAAGGCGAGGTCGTGCCCGGGCCGCTGTTGCAGATCGGGAACACGACCTCGCGGGTGGACTTCGGTTGCGACCCCGGCGAGTGGACCGACGCGTGGTCGGCCACCGGGGTGAACCACCACTGGGCGCTGGGGACCGGTCACCGCGTCGCCGAGCTGAAGGCGGTGGCGGACCTGCTGGGACTCGAGCTGACCGTGGTGTCCGGCTGATGGGTGTGCGGGTGATGCGCGTGGCCGCCGTCGACCTCGGTGCCACCAGCGGCCGGGTGATGGCCGGGACGGTCGGGCCCGGGCGGCTCGAACTGGAAGAAGTGCGGCGGTTTCCGAACGGCGGCGTCCGGGTCGCGAACGCCACCGGCTCCACGCTGCACTGGGACGTGCTCGGGCTGTACCGCGAGGTGCTGGCCGGGCTCGGCGACGCCGGCGAGGTGACGGGTGTCGGCATCGACTCGTGGGCTGTCGACTACGGGCTGCTCGGCGCCGACGGCCGGCTGCTCGGCAACCCCGTGCACTACCGCGACTCCCGCACCGACGGCGTGGCGGAGTTCGTGCACCGGACGATCCCCGCGCCGGAGCTGTTCGCCGTCACCGGGCTGCAGGAGCTGCCGTTCAACACGCTCTACCAGCTGGTGTCCGAAGGCGACCGGCTCGCGGCGGCAGAGAAGATGCTGCTGATCCCGGACCTGCTGGGCTACTGGCTCACCGGGAGCGTCGGCGCGGAGTGCACCAACGCGTCGACCACGCAGCTCTACGACGTGCGCGAGCGGACCTGGGCGGCCGGCCTCGCCGAGCGGGCCGGCATTCCGGCGCGGCTGCTGCCTCCGCTGCGCGAGCCGGGGGAGCGAATCGGGACGCTGCTGCCGGCGCTGGCCGAAGAGCTCGGGAAACCGGAGCTGCCGGTGGTCGCCGTCGGTTCGCACGACACGGCGTCGGCGGTGGTGGCGGTGCCGGCCGAGCCCGGCACGAACTTCGCCTACATCTCCTCCGGCACGTGGTCGCTGGTCGGGCTGGAGCTCGACGAACCGCAGCTCGGCGCCTCGGCGCTGGCGGCCAACTTCACCAACGAGACCGGCGTCGACGGCAAGATCCGCTTCCTGCGCAACGTGATGGGCCTGTGGGTGCTCACCGAAACCCTGCGGACCTGGGCCGCGCACGGCGAGCCCGCGGACCTGGCGACAGTGCTCGCGGAGGCGGCCGCCGCACCCGCGCTGGCGGCCGTCGTGGACATCGACGCACCCGAGTTCCTCCCGCCCGGCGACATGCCCGCGCGCATCGCCGCCGCCTGCCGCGAAACCGGGCAGCGGCCGCCGGAAAGCCGGGGCGAGCTCGTGCGGTGCATTGTGGACAGTCTCGCGCTCGCGTACCGGCGCGCGGTCCGGCAGGCCGCGCAGGTCACGGGCCGGCCGGTCGACGTGGTGCACCTCGTCGGCGGCGGGGCCCGCAACGAGCTTTTGTGCCGGCTGACGGCCGACGCGTGCGGCGTGCCGGTGCTGGCCGGGCCGGTCGAGGCGGCGGCGCTGGGCAACGTCCTCGTACAGGCGCGGGCCCTCGGTGCCGGCCTGCCGGACCTCGCGGCCATGCGTAGGCTGATCCGCGAAACCCAGCCGCTGCGGCGTTACCAGCCGGGCGGCGGGAACTGGACCGCCGCCGAGGCGCGGCTGAGCGGGGCGGGAGTGGTGGCGTGAAGGTCGCCGTGCTCGTGACGTGCATCAACGACACGATGTTCCCCGACACCGGCAAGGCGGTGTTCCGGCTGCTGCGGCGCCTCGGCGTCGAGGCGGACTTCCCGGAGGCGCAGACCTGTTGTGGGCAGCCGATGGTCAACACCGGCTACCTCGACGAGGCGGTGCCCGTGGTGCGCGCCTTCACCGACGCGTTCGCCGGGTACGACTACATCGTCACCCCGTCGGGCTCTTGTGCTGGTTCGGCGCGCCATCAGCACCGGATGGTCGCGCGACGCGCCGGTGAGCCGCGGCTGGCGGAGACCGGGCCGAAAACGTATGAGCTGAGCGAGTTTCTGGTCGACGTGCTGGGTGTGACGGATGTGGGTGCGTATTTCCCGCACCGCGTGACGTATCACCCGACGTGCCACTCGCTGCGCATGCTCGGCGTCGGCGACAAACCCTTGCAGCTGCTGCGCAACGTGCGCGGGCTCGACCTGGTGGAGCTCCCTGCCGCTGAAGAGTGCTGCGGGTTCGGCGGGACGTTCGCCGTGAAGAACGCCGAGACGTCCACCGCCATGGGCGCGGACAAGGCCCGCCACGTCCGCGACACGGACGCGGAGGTGCTCGTCGCGGGTGACAACTCGTGCCTGCTGCACATCGGCGGCCTGCTCTCGCGCGAACGCTCCGGCGTCCGCGTGCTGCACCTGGCCGACGTACTGGCCTCGACCGAGGAGGACGCGTGAGTGCCACGTTCGTCGGTATGCCCGCGTTTCCGGCGGCCGCGCGCGAGGCGCTGGCCGACAGCCAGCTGCGCCGCAACCTCGCCCACGCCACCAGCACGATCCGAGCCAAACGCGCGGCCGTGGTCGGGGAGGTGGACGAATGGGAGGAGCTGCGCCTCGCGGGCGCCGCGATCAAGGACAACACCCTGCGGCACCTCGACGAGCACCTGCTGACGCTGGAAGCGGCGTTGCAGTCCCGCGGCGCGACCGTGCACTGGGCCCGTGACGCGACCGAAGCGTGCGACATCGTCGCGCGGATCGCCCACGGCCACGGCGTCGGTGAGGTCGTGAAGGTCAAGTCGATGGCCACGCAGGAGATCGGCCTCAACGAGGCGCTCGCCGCCCAGGGCATCACGGCGTGGGAGACCGACCTGGCCGAGCTGATCGTGCAGCTCGGCGACGATCTGCCCAGCCACATCCTGGTGCCCGCGATCCATCGCAACCGCGCGGAGATCCGCGAGATCTTCCGCCGTGAGATGGCCGCGGTCGGCCGTCCCGCACCGGCCGACTTGACCGACGATCCGGCCGAGCTCGCGGGCGCCGCGCGGCTGCATCTGCGCGAGAAGTTCCTGCGCGCCAGGATGGCCGTGTCCGGCGCGAACTTCGCGGTCGCCGACACCGGCACGCTGGTCGTCGTCGAGTCCGAGGGCAACGGCCGCATGTGCCTGACGCTGCCCGAGGTGCTGGTTTCCGTGGTCGGCATCGAAAAGATCGTGCCAACCTGGTCCGACCTGGACGTGTTCCTCCAGCTGCTGCCACGCTCCGGCACCGGGGAACGCATGAACCCCTACACCTCCACCTGGTCGGGGATCACGCCCGGAGACGGGCCGCAGGAGATGCATGTGGTGCTGCTGGACAACGGCCGCACGCGAGCCCTGGCCGACGAGGTGGGGCGGCAGGCGCTGCGGTGCATCCGGTGCTCGGCGTGCCTCAACGTGTGCCCGGTCTACGAGCGCACCGGCGGCCACGCCTACGGCTCGGTGTACCCGGGCCCGATCGGTGCGATCCTCAACCCGCTGCTCAAGGGCGTCGGCGTCGACGAGCAAACCGACTCGCTGCCGTACGCCTCCAGCCTGTGCGGCGCCTGCTTCGAAGCGTGCCCGGTCCGCATCGACATCCCCGAAGTGCTCGTCCACCTGCGCTCCCAGGTCGTGGACGCGCATCGCGGCGGGGCGCCGAAACCCGAAGCGGTGGCGATGAAATCCGCGGCCTGGGTCCTGTCCGACGAGCGGCGGCTCACCCTCGCCGAACGCGGGATGGGTGCGGCGGGCAAGGCGTTGAACCGCTTCGGCCGCGCCGTGTTGCCCGGCGGCCGACGCGCCGTGCGCCGGCTGCCCTGGCCCGCCTCGCTGTGGACCGGCGCCCGCGACCTGCCCGCACCACCGCCGGAGTCCTTCCGCGCGTGGTGGCGCCGGACGGGCCGCCGATGAGCGCGCGCGACGAGATCCTCGCGGCCGTCCGCGGCGCTCTGCGGGACGCCGACCGCGCCGAGGCACCCGTGCCGAGGGGCTACCGCAGCGCACCATCGCCCGCGGACGTGGTTGCCCTCTTCGCCGAACGCGTGGTCGACTACCGCGCCACTCTCAGCCGGTGCACGCCGGCCGACCTGGCCGACACCGTCCGCGCCGCGCTGGGTCCGGCTGAAAACATCCTGGTCCCCGACGGCTTCCCGGTCGGCCTCGGCGGGGCAGCCGACGCCGACGACCTCGACTCCTGCGACGCCGTGGTCACCACCGCGGCCGTCGGGATCGCGCGCACCGGCACGCTCGTGCTCGACCACGGCCCGGGCCAGGGCCGTCGCGCGCTCAGCCTGGTTCCCGACGTGCACGTGTGCGTCGTCCGCGAGGACCAGATCGTGCCGGGAGTACCCGAGGCGGTCGCGCTGCTGGACCCGGACCGGCCGCAGACGTGGATCAGCGGGCCCAGCGCCACGAGCGACATCGAGCTGAACCGTGTCGAAGGCGTGCACGGGCCGCGGACCCTGCACGTGGTGCTCGTCGGTTCGTGACACGCCGCACGAGTTGGTGACGGCTGAAGCGCTATGGGACGATTTGTCCAAGACTTCCGCGGCATCCGGGCAACACCGCGGCGAAAGCGGTGGTGGCGATGACGGTGCCACGAGTGGTCCTGGCCGAGGACGACGTGCTGCTGCGCGAGGGCCTGGCCAGCCTCCTCGACCGCTCGGGGTTCGCCGTGGCCGGTCAGGCGGGCGACGCGGCCGCGCTGCTCGACCTCGTGCGGGAGCACCGGCCCGACCTGGTCCTGGTCGACGTCCGGATGCCCCCGACCCACACCGTCGAGGGGCTCGAGGCCGCGCGGACCATCCGTGAGGAGCTGCCCGAGATCGGCATCCTGGTGCTCTCGGCCCACGCCGACGTCGACCACGCGATGGAGCTGCTGGCCGGCGGCCGCGGCATCGGGTACCTGCTCAAGAGCCGGGTCGCCGACGTGGGGGAGTTCCTCGACACGCTCCGGCGGATCGCCAAGGGCGGCTCGGTCGTCGAGCCTGCGCTGGTGCGGGAGCTCGTCGAGGCCCGCCACCGCAACGACCCGCTGGCCGCGCTGAGCGCCCGTGAACGTGAGGTGCTGGGCCTGATGGCCGAGGGCCGCTCCAACGGCGGGATCGCGCGCCGGCTCTGGGTCACGGAAGGGACCGTGGAGAAGCACGTACGCAGCGTGCTGGCCAAGCTGGACCTGCCGGAGACCACCGACGACCATCGCCGCGTGCTGGCGGTGCTGGCTTACCTCGACAACCGCTAGCCGGTCGTGCCGAGCAGGCCCTGGATCGCCCGCGCCGACAGGATGGCCTTGGGCAGGAACCCGACCGCGGGACCCTCGGCGATCACGTCGCGGTAGTCCTCTTCCGCGTGGGTCGAGATCACGATGATGCGCGACGAGCCGCCGGCGTCCGTGCGCGCCAGGCGCCCGACCAGGTCGAGACCGCTCTCGCCGCCCAGGTCGATGTCGACCAGCACGACGTCGGGGCGTAGCTCATCGACGGACCGCAACGCTTCCGCTCCGCCCCGGGCCACCCCTGCGACCGTGACTCCCTCACGCTCCAGCAACCGACGAGCCGCGGCCAGGAAACCCGGACTGTCGTCGACGATCAGGCACCGCACGTGTCCACCCTCCCAGAACCACGCACTACGCGCATTCCCGCTAACCGGTACGGCCACGGCCGGTCACCCCGTCCGCGTACACCTCGTCGAGCTGGTGCAACCGGATGCGCCGCAGCGCCTCCGAGAAAGTGCAGGCGCCGTACCAGAACCAGCCGCAGGCGTCGCAGTGGCTGTGCCAGCGCCCGCACCGGGTGCAGTACCTGTTGCTTGCGTGGTGGTGAACTGTCATGACCGGACTTCTTCCCGAGGAACTCTTCGTTGCCCCCGTCTGGTCACCCAGTGTGGTGCCTCGAGGGGGTCGCCGTCGTCACGGCGAGCGGGAATCCCCGGGCCCGGCCAGCGGGGTGGCTCACCTACCGGCTGGCCGGTACGGGCGCTCAGCCTGCGTGCCCGACCAGCGGGAACTCGGCGCGCAGCATCGTGCCGTCGCCGGGTGGGCTGTGGAGGAAGATCCGCCCGCCCAGCGCTTCCACGCGGTCCTTCAGCCCGGCCAGCCCGGTGCCGCGGGCGAAGTCGGCGCCGCCCGCGCCGTCGTCGTGCACGGCGATGCGCAGCACGTCGGCGCGGGTCTCCACGACGACGGTGATGGCGCCGGCCTGCGCGTGCTTGGCCGCGTTCGTGAGCGCCTCGGCGACGACGTAGTACGCGCCGACCTCGATCGGCTCGGGGAGCCGCCCGTCGGCGCGGACGTCGAGGTCGATGACCTGCGGCGAGCGGCGCGCGAGGGCCTTGAGCGCGGGCACGAGGCCGAGCTCGGCCAGCAGCGCGGGGTGGATGCCGCGAGCCATCTCGCGCAGCTCGTCCAGCGCGTCGGACAGCCCGTCGGCGATGCGGTCGAGCTCCCCGCGTGCCTCGAGGGACTCGTCGGGGATCAGCGCCTGGACCGCGCGAACCTGCAGAGAGAGCGAGACGAGCTGCTGCTGGGCGCCGTCGTGCAGGTCGCGCTCGATGCGCCGGCGGGTCCTGTCGGCGGTGGCGACGATGCGCGCGCGGGAGGCCTGGAGCTCGGCGCGCGCCTCGGCGTTTTCGATCGCGGTGGTGACGAGCTCGGTGAAGCTGGCGATCTGCGCCTCGGTGTTGTCCGGGAAGCGTTCGGCGCTTTTCGTGGACGCGGCGATCACGCCCCACAGCCGGCCGGACGCCACGATCGGGCAGCCGACGGACGAGCGGATGCCCAGGTTGCGGGCCTCGCGCGCGATCGCGCCTGTCTCGCCGGCGAAGCTCGCGAGCCGTACCGGTGTGCCCGTGACGCGCACTTCGCGCGCGACGCTGAGCCCGTCGAGCTCGATCTTCGTCCCGACGACCAGGTGCACGGGTACCCGCGTCCAGGCGGCGACGCCGGTGACGGTGCCGTCCACTTCGTACCGTTCCATGCGGGCCAGGTCGGCGTCGCAGAGCAGGCCGACCTCACGTGTCACGGCTTCGAAGACCTCCGGCGGCGAGACAGATTGTGCGACGAGCGTCGCGACGCGGCGCAGGGCCGACTGCTCGTCGGTCAGGCGTTCGGAGATCAAGGCCGTGCGCTGAAGCCGTGATGCGAGGGTCCCCACCACGACCGCCGTGATGAGGAAAACGCCCAGCGCGACGGCGTTCTGGGCGTCGATGATTTGCAGGGCAAAAGGCGGCGGTGCGAACAAGGTCGCGTACACGGCGACGCTCAGCAACGAGGTGCCCACCGCCAGGGCGGTTCCCCAGATCACGGCGACCGGCAGCACCACGACCAGGTACAGCATCAGCAGGGACACCGAGTCCACGAGCGGTTCGAGCAGCAGCGCGATACCCGTGACGGTGGCGACGGCGACCACCGCGGCGAGCGCGCCACTGGAGCGCCGCCGCATGCGCTCTCCGGTTCGGCGGCGCTGCACCATCGGTTCGTTGGACACGCCGCAACACCCAGCCTGAGGATAGGCGCCGCCTGCGCGCACAGCCAGCCCCCGGCCCACGCGCGAAAGTCCCGGTAGCGGGGGCGGGGGACTCCAGGTGGCAGGAATGCGGACCGGAGCCGGTCCCGGCGATCCTGTGAGGACTCGAAAGCCATGGCGGTAGCCGGCACCGGGACGTGAAGATGTCGCCCGCCCCCCGAGATCTACTCCGGATCGGAAGGTGGAAGCGTGATGCGTCAGCACGGCTTGCCCGACCGGGGACGCGCGGTCGCCGCCCGCCGCGTCCCGGCCGGACCTCGGCAGCGGACGCGCTCGGGCTGGCTGCCGCGCAGCGGCCCCACCGCCGTGCTCGTCGCTCGGCGCCTCACGAACGCCGAGAGGACGAGCCATGCCTGAGCAGATCTCCCGCTGGGGTTTGCAGCTCTTCGGCTGCCCGTGCTCCGTGTGCGGCCGCCCGGCCGAGCGCCTGTGGTTCCTCGCCGACAGCCGCGTCGTCTCACACCCCGGCGGCGGGCCGCTGTGCCGGCTGCCGAACCCGCAGACCGACGAAGACGTCTCGGCGCCGGTTGTCTCGCGAGGAATGAGTGCGGCGTGACCGAGTACGTGGGACCGCCGAACTGGTGGTCGAGCGAGCGGCTGCTGGGCTGGGACGACTTCGACCTGCGCGGCCAGGCGGCGCGGCTCGGACTGCCGACCGGCTGGCTGCTCGACCGGGCCGAGCGCGGCTCGGGTGAAGGCGTGCCACGGCGCGCCGATTGCCAGGGAATCCCTGGCGGACAATGAAAACCGGGACGGACCGCCGTCCCCGCAGCTGCCCGGCCGAGGTCGTGTGTCCCCCGCCCCGCGACGTCGGCCGGGTTCCCAATTCGCGAGTGGCGATGCGGGTTCCCGCACTGGCGGACATCACGGCCGCACCCAGGTCTCGTTGGGCACGACGGCGAGGTCTTCGAGGTCAAGCGGCTCGCCGGAGTCGGTGTGGGGCGCGACGCTGACGGGTTTTCCCGAACCGCGCTCGACGATCCGGACCGGGCCGCCGTCGGGCTGCAGGTGCTTGTCGGCCCACTGCATCAGCGCGAGCACGACCGGGAAGAGATCGCGGCCCATCGTGGTGAGGACGTATTCGGCGCGCAGACGTGAGCCGGGCTCGCGGTAAGGCTGCTTCTCGAGTGCGCCGAGCTCCACGAGCTGCTTGAGCCGGGCGGCCGCGACGCTGGGGGAGAGGTCCGTGCGGTCGACGAACTCGTCGAAGCGCGTCGTGCCGTAGAAGGCCTCGCGCAGCACGAGCACGGTCGCGCGGGCGCCCACGACCTCGATCGCCTTGGTGATCGAGCAGCTCTCGGCCAGCCAGCCGCGCCGGTCGGTGACCGCGCCCTCCAGAGTCATCGCCATGCGGTGAGTCTACCCCTGAGTTGCGATTGCCGAAGTCAGCTGCGTAGAGTCTGACTTCGACCATTCGAACCCAGCAGGGGGGATCACCGATGCAGGCGGACTGGACTTACGCGACGGCCGGCGAACTGTCCGCCGCTCTGCGCGCGCGCAAGGTGAGCGCGGTCGAGCTGACGGAGTCGGCGATCGCGCGAATCGAGAAGTACGACCCGGAGCTCAACGCGGTGTGCGTGCGCGACTTCGACCGGGCGCGGGCGGCGGCGCGGGAAGCCGACGCGGCGCTGGCACGCGGGGACGACCGGCCGCTGCTGGGGATTCCGGTCACGGTCAAGGAGTCGTTCAACGTCGCCGGCCTGCCGACAACGTGGGGCATCCCGCCGTTCAAGAACTTCGTCGCGGCCGAGGACGCGCTGCCGGTCGCGCGGCTGAAAGCGGCGGGCGCCATTGTGCTCGGCAAGACCAACGTCCCCTTGGGACTGGGGGATCTGCAGACCTACAACGCGATCTACGGCACCACGAACAACCCGTGGGATCTCACGCGGACGCCGGGCGGCTCGTCCGGGGGCTCCGCCGCCGCGCTCGCCGCCGGGTTCGGCGCACTGTCGATCGGGTCGGACATCGCGGGCTCGCTGCGTGCTCCGGCGCATTTCACCGGGGTGTACGCGCACAAGGCGTCGCAGGGAGTGCTGCCCTCGCGGGGGCACACGGCGCCGCCGAACCCGCCGTTGCCGTCCGAAAAGGACCTCACCGTGATCGGGCCGATGGCCCGCACCGCGCGCGACCTCGCGCTGCTGCTCGATCTGCTCGCCGAGCCGGATCCGCTCACGACACCCCGCGGTGCCTCGAGGAAACTCCCGCCTTCGAGGCGCACCGCGCTCGCCGACTACCGCGTGCTCGTGGTCGAGGATCATCCGCTGATGCCGACGTCTTCGAGCGTGCGGGCCGGAATTCGGCGGGTCGCCGACGTATTGACTCTGGCCGGCGCCGTCGTGGCGCACGACAGCCCGCTGCTGCCCGATCCGGTGGAGGCTGCGCGGACGTTCGTGCTGCTCTTCGACTCCGTCGTCGGGGCGAGCTACCCGCCGCCGGTCTACGAGCAGTTCCGCCGGCGTGCTGCCGAGGTGAGGCCCGAGGATCACAGTCTCGCGGCGGAACACCTGCGGGGCACGGTGATTAGCCACCGCGACTGGCTCGCGGCCGACGCGGTCCGCCAACGCCACCGTCAGGCTTGGCGGGAGCTGTTCGAGGACTTCGACGTCGTGCTGTGCCCGGCCATGCCGACGCCGGCGTTTCCGCACGACCACAGCGAAGACCAGTGGGGCCGCCGGATCCCGGTCGACGGCGTGGGTCAGCCTTACCCTGGCCAGCTCGTGTGGGCCGGAATCGCGTCGATGCCCGGGCTGCCGGCCACCGTCGCGCCGGTGGGGCTGTCCGACGAGGGGCTGCCTGTCGGTGTCCAGCTGGTGGGGCCGATGTTCGAGGACCACACCACGATCCACCTCGCGGAGCTGCTGGAAGGCGAGCTCGGCGGGTTCGCCGCGCCACCTCGGGGTTAACCGTCCCGGATTGACTTCCGCAGTCGCCGGTTCCTAGACTCCTTCAGGTGAGAACGGCCGTTCTCGCCTGAAGGAGGAGGGAGTCGTGGACGTGACGACACAGCAGGTCCGGTTCGAGCGGCTCGCCGAGCACGATTACCTGGTCAGCGTCCCCAGCGGAGACGACGAGGTCCTGATCCGGCTCCGGTCGGACAACGCGACCGTGTCCGAACTGGAGTTCGGCGGGATCGAGGAGGAACGGCTGGTGCGCGCGATCATGGCGTACCTGCTCGCGCGTCAGGACGCGGACGACCTGCCGGGCGAGCTCGACCTGGAGGACGTCGCCGCGGCGTACGACGATTTCGGTCCGGTGGTCCGCGGCTCGCTCACGGAGTGAGGACCAGGCGGCCGCGCAGGCCGCCGGCCCGGAACTTCGGGTAGACGGCGGGCGCCTCGGCCAGCGGGGTGGTGCCGGCGCGGCGGGCTTCGAGCACTCCCTTCTCGGTGAGGGCGAGCATCCGCGTCAGGGCGGCGGCGTCGGGGAAGACGACTGCGGAAGTGACGTCGATGCCGCGTTCGGGCGCGGGTTCCCGGCCCGGGAAGATGCCGACGTACGAACCGTTGGCACGGACCGGCGCCAGTGCGGCCTCGTTGAGCAGGGCGGTGTCGAACACCGCGTCGACCTCGGACGCTTGCGCCAGGTCCGTGACGATTTCGCGCGCTCCGGCGCGGGTCAGGAACTCGGTGTCCGATGCGCGGGCCAGGGCGACGACCGACCAGCCGTCCTGCGCGGCGAGTGCCACGACGTAGCCGCCGACCCCGCCGGCCGCGCCGGTGACCAGCAACCGCCGCCCTGCCGCCGGGCCGAGGTGGGCGAGGAGTTGTGCTGCCGTCAGGGAATTGCAGGGCACGGTGGCGGCGTCGAGGAGGTCGACGCCGTCCGGCACCGCGGCGGTGTCCTTTGCCGGCACGAGCGCGTACTCGGCGGCGGCACCCGCGACGGCGTGGGGCGCGTGCGGGAACTGCAGAGCCGCGACGCGGTCGCCCACGGCGAACTCGGTGACCCCGGGACCGACCTCGTCCACCACGCCCGCCACGTCGAGCCCCAGCCCGACTCCCGTGTGGCCGCTGTCGATCACGTGGAGGTCGGCCGGGTTCACGGCCGCGCCGGCCATCCGGATCCGGAGCTGCCCGTCCGCGGGATGGGGGTCGGGCAGCTCCACGACCTCCGGCTCGCCCGGACTGGTGAGGATGACCGCACGCATGACGTGGTCCTTTCTGGCGGATCTGCCGGTGCCGGCGCGCGTATAATCGACGTCGGCCGGAGCACCGCTCCGGTGCACTTCAAAGCTACGGAGCAGTGCTCCGTGACGTCAAGGTGGGAGAGCTCGCGTGACCAAAGCCACGCAGTCCGAGGTGCCGCGCAACCGCGAGCTGCTGCTGGCCGCCGCGCGCGAGGCCTTCGCGGACCAGGGCACCGACGCGTCGCTACGGGACGTCGCCCGGCGGGCCGGCGTGGGCATCGGCACGCTGTACCGGCACTTCCCGACCCGGGCGGCGCTGCTGGAGTCCCTTTTGGACAGCAACTTCGCGGCGTTGCGCGCGCGGGCCGAATCGCTGGCGAGCACTCCGGACCTCGCGGCGCACGACGCGTTGCTCACCTGGCTGAACGAAATGGCGACGGGCGTGCGCACCTACCTGGGCCTGCCGGAGTCGATCATGGCGGCGCTGGCGGACGAAGACTCCGCGCTGCACGCGTCGTGCGCCGCGATGCGCTCGTCCGCCGGGCAGCTGCTGGCCCGCGCCCAGGAAACCGGCCGCGTGCGCGCCGACGTCACGGTCTACGAGGTGATCTCGCTGGCACTCGGCCTGGCCTGGGCGGCACAGCAACCCGGCGGCACCTCGGACCTGGTGGAACGCCTGCTCTCCACGGCAATGCACGGCCTGGCGGTGCCGGGCTGACCAGTCGGCGGGTGGGTGCCTCGGCCGACGTGTGCCGGGTCGGGTCGGGTCGGCCAAGCTGAGCCCGCGGAGCCGAACCTGCCAACTCGGCCGAGTCGAGCCCGCCGAGAGAGGCTCGTCGGGCCGGCTGAGCAGAGTTGGCCGGGCTGACCCCTCGCCGGGCGGGTGCCTCGGCCGACATGCGCCGGGCCGAGCCATGCCTGCCGAGCCGTGCCCGCCGGGTCGGGTGCGCCGAGTCTGCCGACCAGTGCCGAGCCCGCCGAGCGGCACCGGACCGACGCGGCTGGCCGTGAAGTTCTGCCTTCCGGAGAAGGGAAACCCGTCACGATGGGCTGGGTCGCCGGCCCTCACTCTCGACGTCGCGAAGGCGCCGCAGGTGCCCCCGCCGGTCGTGGACCTGCCGGAACCCCGCGGCGCCTCCCCTGAAGAACCGACTGGGATCAGCGCGAGCTGACCGCCGGGGTGTAGCCGACGTCGATCACGTCCGGCAGGCCGGCCGGGCGGCGCTTGCCGGTGAGTACGGGGTCGAAGTCGTTGCGGCCGTTGAGGAAGCGCTGGAAGAACGCGGTGACGTAGGCCGAAGTGATGGCGCGCTGCTGGGTCTCCGTGAGCTGCCGCTGGTCCTGCTGCGGGCCGTCGGGGAACTGGGACGCGCACGTGCCCGGGCGGGTGCCGGGGAGGGCGTCGTCGTGGCTGCCGACCTGGTGGCTGCTCGGGGACCATTCGGTGTTGTAGCTGTCGTGGTTGCCGCCGGTGAGCGTGTAGCGGTAGATCGGGACCTGGTTGTCGCCGGAGTTGCCCGCGAAGTAGTTGCCGGTGTTGACCTGGTCGCACGTGCCCCGACATCTGGGCGAACGGGACCTGCGTGACGGGCTCGTCGTTCCAGTTGTCGGTGGGTGCGAGGGCGAACACGGCCTTCACGGTTACCCCGGCGGGCCAGTCGCCGTGGCGCTGGTCGGCGGCCTGCTGCATAACCCCGCCGCCGCCCATCGAGTGGCCGATGGTGCCGACGTCACCCATGTTCAGGTGGCTCTGGAAGCCGACGTTGCGCGGCTTTCCGGTGGCCGGGTCGGTGAAGTGGCCGCGCAGGGGTCCCTGCCCGCTCGAAGCCAGCTGCTGCCACAGAGCGAGCTGGGCGTTGAGCAGCGCTGCCCGCGCGTAGTAGACGGTCGGCGCCTGGCCGGCCGCCGTCGCGTTGATCCCGTTGGTGCCGATGGACACGACCACGAACCCGAGCTGCGCGAGCTGCCGCTCGAGGTACTCGTAGCCGGCGTTGCTGGGCATCGGTGGCACGCCGGGGGCACAGGGCCACGCCCACATCCGCGCGGACGTCTGCTGGACGATCTTCTGCTGCCGCGCTGCTTCCACGTCGTCGCCGGCCTTCTCGGCCGCCGCCAGGGCGGCCTGGGCCGCGGTGTTGGCGTCGGTCGCCGCGCGGTCGGCGCAGGTCTGCCAGGAGCCGTGTTCGATCATGATCGGGGGATGGGTGCCGGCGGAGACGTCGGAGGGGTAGTACACGACGCCGTCGAGCTCGTTCTTGCCTTCGTAGCCGAGGTCCGCCGGAGGCGTGAAGGCCTGGTTGCCCAGGTGGTAGGCCACCGTCTCGACCCGGCGGGCGTCCGCCGGGTTCCCGGTCGCCACCGCTGTGCCGGATCCCGCCACGATCGCCGCGACGGCGAGCACCGTCGTCTTCATGATCAGCCGCATGGGCGGGGACGGTAACCGAAGATTGTCAGGAACCCGTTTGTTCGGCTTACCGCGACCTCTGAGAACGATCATTCTCACCATGTTGTACGTTCGGGTGGCTCCGGCCAGGTGGGCCGGTGGGCGAGGGGAGTGGCATGACCGGCCTGCTCTCGGGCGTTTCGAGCCCGGAAGACGTGCGGCGGCTGAGCTTCGAGGACCGCGTGGCGCTGTGCGCTGAGATTCGGGAGTTCCTGATCCGGACGGTGTCGGCGACCGGTGGGCACATCGGGCCGAACCTGGGTGTCGTCGAGCTGACAGTGGCGCTGCACGTGGTGTTCGACTCGCCGGCGGAGCCGATCCTGTTCGACACGGGGCACCAGACGTATGTCCACAAAGTCCTCACCGGCCGGCGTGAGGGCTTCGAGCGGCTGCGCCAGACCGATGGGCTGTCAGGCTACGCCGCGCGCGAGGAGAGCGAGCACGACTGGATCGAGAACTCCCACGCGTCCACGGCACTGTCCTACGCCGACGGTCTCGCGAAAGGCCTGGAACTGCGCGGCGAGCGACGCTGTGTGGTCGCGGTGACCGGCGACGGCGCCCTCACCGGCGGCATGACCTGGGAGGCGCTCAACAACATCGCCGCGGCCCGGCGACCGGTGGTCATCGTGGTCAACGACAACGGCCGCTCGTACTCGCCCACCGCCGGCGCGCTGGCCGACCGGCTCGCCAAGCTGCGCCTGCAGCCGGGCTACGAGCGGGTGCTGGACTCCGTGAAGGGGGCACTGGAGCGGGCGCCACTGGTGTACGACGTGCTGCACGGCGTGAAACGCGGGGTGAAGGATCTCCTGGCGCCGCAAGGGATGTTCGAGGATCTCGGGCTCAAGTACGTCGGGCCGGTCGACGGCCACGACCTCGCCGCGCTCGAACGGGCTTTCACGCTGGCGAAGAACTTCGGCGAGCCGGTGCTCGTGCACGCGGTCACGCGCAAGGGCCACGGCTACGCGCCGGCCGAGGACGACGACGTCGAGCAGATGCACGCTCCGGCCGCGTTCGACATCGCCACGGGACGACCGCTGGCCGCGAAAAAGCGCACCTGGACGTCGGTGTTCGCCGACGAGATCACCGCGCTGGGCGCCGAGCGCGAGGACCTCGTCGCGATCACCGCGGCGATGCGCGAGCCGACGGGCCTGGGCAAGTTCGCGCGCGCGTTCCCCGAGCGCTTCCACGACGTCGGGATCGCCGAGCAGCACGCCATGACGTCCGCGGCCGGCCTCGCCTCCGCCGGTGCGCACCCGGTGGTGGCGCTGTACTCGACGTTCCTCAACCGGGCGTTCGACCAGCTCCTCTTCGACGTCGCGCTGCACCGGCTGCCGGTCACGCTCGTGCTCGACCGCGCCGGCGTGACGGGCGCGGACGGGCCTTCGCACAACGGGGTGTGGGACTACGCATTGCTGGGGATGGTGCCGGGGCTCGTGCAGGCGGCGCCTCGGGACGAAGCGACGTTGCAGGCCGCGCTGCGGGAGGCGGTGGCCCATGACAAGGGTCCGAGTGTCGTGCGGTTTCCCAAATCACCGCTGGTCACCAGCGTGCCGGCGATCCGTCGAGAGGGGGACGTCGACGTTCTGTGGGAATCCGGCGAAGGTGACGTCGACGTCCTCGTCGTCGCGATCGGCACCATGGCCACGGACGTTCTCACCGCGGCGCCGGGAATCGCCGACGCCGGGTTCACGGTCCGCGTGGTGGATCCCCGGTGGGTGAAGCCGCTGCCCGCCGGGCTCGTTTCCCTCGCCCGTGGCGCGGGTTTGGTGGTCACGGCGGAGGACGGCGTGGTCGCCGGGGGAGTCGGCTCGCGGATCGTGCAACAGCTCCACACCGCCGGCGTCGACACCCCGGTCCGCGAAATCGGCCTGCCGGACGAGTTCCCGGCCCACGGCAAACTCGACGACGTGCGGGCTCGCCTCGGCCTGTCCGCGCAGGCCATCCGCACCCGGATCACCGAGTGGGGCGCCGCTCTCACGGTGTCCACAGAGGAATCCACCGCACCGTCGGCCTGACGGCTGCCGCCCGCGCTCAGGACTGGGCGCGGGCAGCGCCGCGGCGAAAGCGGCCGGGCGTTTCGGCGCCGAGGATGATCTCGGCCGTCCGGCGGGCCTCAGCCGCAGGGGTGGCGGTGCGCTGGACGGCGGCCGCGGAGACCGCGCCCTCGGCCAGCAGGTACACGGCGGTGCCGGCCTCGCGGGAGAAGCCGGCGTCGGTGACGATGCCGGACAGCAGCTTGCGGAACTCGCGCTGATGGTGGTGCACCTCGGCGGCGACCGGCGGGGTCGTGGCGCCGAGCTCGCCGAACGCGTTCATCCACGGGCAGCCGCGGAAGTCGGCCTCGCAGAACCAGCGGTGCAGCCAGGTGAAGATCGCGGCCACGCGGGCGTGCGGCTCGTCGGTCTTGGCCACGAAGTCGGCGATGCTGCCCATCATGCGCTCGTGGCGCCGCCGCAGGAAGGCGACCACGAGGTCGTCCTTGCTGGGGTAGAGCTGGTAGATCCGGCGCAGCGGCAGGTTCGCCGCGGTCCGCAGCCGATCCATGCCCACGGCCTGGATGCCCCGCGAGTAGAACACTTGCTCGGCGGCGTCGAGCAGCTGCTCGCGGACGGGGTCTCGGAGTTCCTCGGCGCTGGTCACGGCACCTCACGTAAGCGGACGTTGACGGTCGAAAAAGTGAACCCTAGACTACCAGCACCGTGAGAATGAACGTTCTCACCGACGATGAGGACACCATGAACTGTCCCTCCGGGGTCGAAGCGGGCCGGGAGATCCGGGATGCGCTGACCCGAGCAGCCGCCACCGTGCTCACCTCGAGCCCCGACGGCACCGTGACCCGCACCGGCGAAGACCTGCTGCGACGGGCGCGTTCACTGGCGGGCCGGCTCGTCGAGCGCGGGCTGACGGGCGCGACGGTCGGCCTGTCGTTCCGCAACAGCGCCGCCGCGCTCGAGGCGTTCATCGCCACGGAGCTCGCCGGGGCCACTCGTCTGCCGGTCGAACCGTCGGCGGCGACGGCCGAAACTCGGGCCATCTTCGACGCGGGCGGCGCGCGGGCGGTGCTGACCGACGGCCACCACGAAGAGGTCCGTGACGACTCGGCCGGCTGGACGAGCACCGCGCTCGGTGCGGCGACTCTCGTGCACCACGACGCTTCGCCGTCACCCGGTCCCGAGTGGTTCGACCGGGTCTTCGTCAGCCCGGACCAAGCACTGGTCGTCTATCCGCGCGCGGTCCGTGGTGGCGAGCTCTTCGGCATCCCCACCAGCTACGCGAACTGGCGCGCCGTCATCGAGATCAACGTCGGCCTCTACCGCACCGGCGGGTATGGGCCGTCGCTCGCCGCCGACGAGCGCTACCTGACCGTGGTCCAGCTGATGCACGCGACCGGCCTGGTCGGCAGTTTTCCCTTCCTGCACCTCGGTCTTCCCCAGGTTCTGCTGCCGCGCTTCTCCGCCGCTGCGATGGCCGAGGCGATCGAACGGCACCGGATCACGACGCTGTTCGCCGTTCCCGGCATGCTGAGCCGGGTCGCCGCCGCGGTGGACGATCCCGGCCGGCTGGCTTCGCTGCGCCGCGTCCTCTACGGAGGCGCGCCGGTGGAAGAAGCCGAGCTCGCCCGCTTGCACCACGTCTTCGGCGGCACGCTCTGCCAGCTCTACGGCCGCTACGAGGCCGGCTGGCCGCTCACCGTCCTCACTCCCGGCGACCACCGGCGGCTGCTCGACCACGACGCGCAGGTGGCCGGGACGTGCGGCCGTCCGATCGACGCCGTCGACCTGCGGATCGTCGGTGGCGAAGTCCGGACCCGCGGCCCGATGGTGTCGTCCGCCTTTGCCGACGCGGACGGTTGGTGCAGGCTCGGCGACACCGCGGAGCTCACCGACGCCGGCTACCTGCGCCTGACCGGCCGGCTCGACGGGATGATCAACACCGGCTCCTTCCACGTCTACCCGGACGAGGTGGAAGAGGTCGTTCTCGCGCACCCGGCTGTCACTGCCGTCAAAGTGACCGGGGTGGGCGATCCGCGGTGGGGCGAGGCCGTCGCGGCCTACGTCGTCGCAACGGATCCGACTGTGGCCACGACGTTGCGCGAGTGGCTGCGCGATCGCCTCGCGCCGTACAAGGTCCCGTCGGTGGTGCACGTCGTGGATCACTTGCCGCACCACTGATTTCCCTCGGATTCGGGGCCGGGTGAACGGTCCGATTCCGAGGCGTAGACTCATGCCGAGCACTGAGAACGATCGTTCTCAACGAACAGGAGCTGGATCGAAATGGCGGGCACGGACGTCGACGAGGAGTCCCCGGTGGGGTTCGGGGTCAACGAGTGGCTGGTGGAGGAGCTGTACGACCGGTATCGGCAGGACAAGACCTCGGTGGACCGGTCCTGGTGGCCGGTCTTCGAGAACTACCGGCCGGAGGCGGCGACCCCGAGCGCCTCGCCGAAGCCGTCCGCTCCGCTTGCGCCCGGTGAGCAACCGGATGGAGACGTCACCGTCCTGCGCGGCACCGCGAAAACCCTGGCGTCGACGATGGACGCCAGCCTCACCGTGCCGACCGCTACCAGCGTCCGCACGGTGCCGGCGAAGCTCCTGGTCGAGAACCGGATCGTCGTCAACGATCACCTGCGCCGCACCGGCGGCAGCAAGGTCAGCTTCACGCATCTGCTCGGCTGGGCGCTGGTGCAGGCCGTGAAGCGGTTCCCCGGCCAGAACGTCCACTACGCCGTGGTCGACGGCAAACCCGCCGTCGTCACGCCCGAGCACGTGGGCCTCGGCATCGCGATCGACCTGGCGCGCCCCGACGGCCGCCGGACGCTCGTCGTGCCGGTGATCAAGGCCGCCGAGACGCTGACGTTCGGCGAGTTCCTGGCGTCGTACGAGGACCTCGTTGCCCGCGCCCGCGGCAACGCGCTGAAGGTCGACGACTTCGCCGGCGTCACACTGTCGCTGACCAACCCCGGCGGGATCGGCACCGAGCACTCCGTGCCGCGCTTGACCCAGGGCCAGGGCTCCATCATCGGCGCGGGCGCGCTGGAATACCCGGCCGCGTTCAAAGGCGCGAGCGCGCAGTGGCTCGCCGACAACGGCATCGGCAAGACCCTGACCCTCACCAGCACCTACGACCACCGGGTGATCCAGGGCGCGGGCAGCGGCGAGTTCCTGCGCCTGGTCGAGGAACTCCTCCTGGGCGAGCACGGCTTCTACGACGACGTCTTCGCCGCGCTCCGGATCCCATACGAGCCGCTCCGCTGGGCCTCCGAGGTCACCGAATCGGTCGACAAAACGACCCGGGTGCACGAGCTCATCGACGCCTACCGCGCCCACGGCCACCTCGTCGCCGACACGGACCCGCTGGAGTACCGGCAGCGCGCACACCCGGACCTCGACCCGGCCACCCACGGCCTCACCCTCTGGGACCTCGACCGCGAGTTCGCGACCGGCGGCGTCGGCGGCCGCGAGCGGATGGCCCTGCGCGACATCCTCGGCCTGCTGCGGGACGCCTACTGCCGCACGCTCAGCGTCGAGTACACATACATCCAGGAGCCCGAGCAGCGCCGGTGGCTGCGCGAGCGCGTCGAGCAGCCGTTCGCGAAGCCCGCCCATGACGAACAACTGCACCTGCTCGGCAAGCTCACCGAGGCCGAGGCGTTCGAGACGTTCCTGCAGACCAAGTACGTCGGCCAGACGCGCTTCAGCCTCGAGGGCGGCGAGTCGGCGATCGCGCTGCTCGACGCGATCCTGGGCCGCGCGGCCGGCGAGGGCCTGGCCGGCGCGACCATCGCGATGGCGCACCGCGGCCGGCTCAACGTGCTGGCCACCATCGCCGGCAAGACGCACCGCCAGATCTTCGACGAGTTCGAGGACAGCGGCGAGGCGGGCGACGGGTCCGGCGACGTGAAGTACCACCTGGGGACCGAAGGAGTCTTCACCGCCGCGGACGGCGCGGAGCTGCCCGTGTACCTGGCGGCCAACCCGTCGCACCTCGACGCGGTCGACGGCGTGCTGCTCGGGGTGGCCCGCGCGCGGCAGGACCGCAGCGGCGACGCCAAGTTCTCCACGTTGCCGATCATCGTCCACGGCGACGCGGCGCTCGCCGGCGAAGGTGTGGTCGCCGAGACGCTGCAGATGTCGCAGCTGCGCGGCTACCGCGTCGGCGGCACGATCCGCGTCAACATCAACAACCAGGTCGGCTTCACCACGTTGCCGCAGGACGGGCGTTCGTCGGTGTACTCGACCGACGTCGCGAAGACGATCCAGGCGCCCGTGGTGCACGTGAACGGCGACGACCCCGAGGCCGTCGTGCGCGCCGGGCGGCTCGCGTTCGCCTACCGGCAGGAGTTCGGGCGCGACGTGCTGATCGACCTGATCTGCTACCGCCGCCGCGGGCACAACGAGGCCGACGACCCGTCGATGACCCAGCCGCGGATGTACGCCGTGATCGAGGCCAAGCCCTCGGTGCGCAAGCTCTACACCGAGGTCCTCGCGCGGCGAGGCGAGCTCACCGCGGACGAGCTCGCGGCGGCCGAGCGGGATTTCCGGGACCGGCTGGAGCGGGCGTTCGCCCAGACCACTGTGGACGGTGCGGCCGCTGCTGCTTCGGAGGCCCGGCCCGCTGCGTCGGCGCGACCGACCGCGATCTCCGACGTCACGGTGAAGCAGATCGCCACGGCGTTCACCGATCAGCCCGCGGGCTTCACCGTGCACCCGAAACTCGCGCCGCTGCTGGCAAAGCGGGCGGAGATGGGGGAGAAGGGCGGCATCGACTGGGCGTTCGCCGAGCTGCTCGCGTTCGGCTCGCTGGTGCTCGACGGCGTGCCGGTGCGGCTGGCGGGCCAGGACAGCCGGCGCGGCACGTTCGTGCAGCGGCACGCCGTGCTCCACGACCACGTCACCGGCCGGGAGTGGACACCGCTGGCGGACCTCGGTGAGACGCAGGCGCCGTTTCGGATCTACGACTCGCTGCTGAGCGAGTACGCGGCGCTCGGGTTCGAGTACGGCTACTCCGTCGAACGGCCCGACGCGCTCGTGTTGTGGGAGGCGCAGTTCGGCGACTTCGTGAACGGTGCGCAGGTGATCGTCGACGAGTTCGTGAGCTCGGCCGAGCAGAAGTGGGGCCAGTCGTCGTCGGTGGTGATGCTGCTGCCGCACGGGTACGAGGGCCGCGGGCCGGACCACTCGTCGGCGCGGATCGAGCGGTTCCTGCAGCTGTGCGCCGAGGAGAACCTGATCGTGGCGCAGCCCTCGACGCCCGCGTCGTACTTCCACCTGTTGCGGCGCCAGGCTTTCGCGCCGGTGCGCAAGCCGCTGGTGGTGTTCACGCCGAAGAGCATGCTGCGGCTGCGGGCCGCGGCCAGTGCCGTCGCGGACTTCACCGACGGTGCCTTTGCTCCGGTCCTCGACGACTACCGCGATCTTGACCCCGGCGCGGTCGAGAAGGTGGTGCTGGTGTCGGGCAAGCTGTACTACGACCTGCTCGCGCGGGCGGGCGCGAACGTCGCGCTGGTGCGGCTGGAACAGTTCCACCCGTTGCCGCAGGAGGAGCTGACGCGGGTGCTGTCCCGTTACCCGAACGCGGAAATCGTGTGGGCGCAGGAGGAACCGAAGAATCAGGGGGCGTGGTCGTTCCTGCGGGGCGAGCTCGAACTGCCGGCCGGCAAGCGGCTGACGGTGGTGTCGCGGCCCGCCGCCGCGTCGCCCGCGGCGGGGTCGCACCACCGGCACCAGAAGGAGCAGGCCGAGCTGGTGCGACGGGTGCTGGAAGGTTGAGCGTCAGACCTCGGGGAGGATCCGGCCGTCTTCGAGGACGTTCGCGCCGGGGATCTCGGTGAGGAAGATCGCGACGCTTTCCTTGGCGTCGCCGGTGATCGCGCACCAGTCGTCGGCCAGCCGGTGCAGCAGCCGGGCCCGCAGCTCCGGCGGCCGGCCGGCGCGGATGAAGCCGACCAGGCGCGGGCTCGTCACCGGCTCCCCGGCGACGAAGATGCTCCCGGGCGCGACCTCGGTGAACGAGCAGTGCACGTAGACCTCGGGCGCCCCCGTGACCTCGGCGTGGACTTTCGTGACCGCCGCCGCGACTTCGGCCCGGTGCTTCAACGTCGCGCCACCGCTCGGGACCGTGAACTGGTAGAAGGGCATCGTTGTCCTCTCAGCGGCCGGGACTCGAATCGAGTCTGACCCTAGGGGGCGGCCGCGGTGCCTGCAACCAGGTAAGACTCAGAAGTTGTCTTACTCGGGCTTGTCCTACGATGGTCGCCATGAAGCACGACGAGCTCCAGGGCGTCTACTGCTCCGTCGCCCGCACATGGTCGGTGATCGGCGAGCGCTGGACGATGATGATCCTGCGCGAGTGCTTCCGCGGCGAGCGGCGCTACGACCACTTCCGCACGAAGCTGGGCCTCGGCAGCAACGTGCTGAACGACCGCCTGCGCCTGCTCACGGCGGAGGGCGTCCTGGACCGCGTGCAGTACCAGGACACCCCGCCGCGGCACGAATACCGCCTGACGGAGAAGGGCGCGGACCTCTACCCGATCCTGCTCGCCGTCATGTCCTGGGGCGACAAGTACCAGAACGAGGTCCCCCCGGTCCGCCTCCACCACCGCGACTGCGGCCACCCCGCAGACCCCCGCCCGACGTGCGCGCATTGCGGCGAGCCGGTGGGATGGCGGGATCTGACGGCGGAGTTCGAACCGGGAGCTTGGTAGTCCTCGGCTTGCGGCGAGTGCGCCGTGGTGAAGAGTGCAGCAAGCGCACGACAACCGTTGCGTAGGCGAATGCCTGCGCTGAGCGGGGTTCGAGCCTGGTCCCGGCTCGAACCCCGCTTGCAAACTCAGTCGTGCCGGTGGGGCTGCACGACGGGGAACTCGTTGTCGGTGTCGGCGACGATGTTGAAGTAGTTCGTCAGGATGTTGAGCGCCAGGTTGCCGATGACCTCGCCGATCTCGGCGTTGGTGACACCGGCTTCGCGGGCGGCCTTGAGGACGGTCTCGTCGATCGTGCCGCGGCCGCGGGCGATGGTGTCGGACAGGGTGAGCAGGGCGGCGACGTGCTCGTCGGCCGAGTCGGCGTGGCGGGCGCGCTCGAGCTCGTCCGCGTCGAGCTTGGCGACCTTCCTGCCCAGCATCGTGTGCGCCGACAGGCAGTAGGTGCACTGGTTGTACTCGGCGGTGGCGAGCGCGAGGCGCTCGCGGACCGCGGCGGGCAGCACGCCGCCGGCGAGCGCGCCGGACAGGCCGAGATAGCCCTTCAGGAGCGCGGGGCTGCTCGCCATGGTCTTCGCCATGTTCGGGATCGCGCCCATGTTCTTCTTCGTCTCGGTGAGCAGGACCGCGGCCTGGCCGGTGGCGTGCTCGAGCTCGATCTGGGGCAGCGTCGACATCTCGGACCTTCCTAATGTTTGGATCTTGGATAACCGTTAGGTCAAGGTGGCACGAGTCGACCGGCGGTGTCAAATGGTTGTGACGCAGACTTCCATTAGGCAGTGCTAGAGTGGGTGCCATGACGACCGCTGCCCTGCTCGGCGAACCACTCCCGGTGGAGCTGATGAACACCGTGAACGCCGGCCGCGACGGCGTGACCGACGCGCTGACGGACGATGCCGACGTCGCCGGTTGGCTGGCGGTGGTCGCCCCTCGTCTCGAGACCGAGGCCGGCGTGGCGCTCGACGGCGACTCAGCGCCCGTCGCCGACCGGCTGCGACGCCTGCGCGACGCCCTGCGCGCGCTCGCCGCCGAGGCCACGGAAGACCCTCGCCCGGTCGCGGTCGAGGTGGCCCGGGCCGACGCGCTGGCCACGCTCAACGATCTGGCCCAGACCCGCGCCGAGCTCGTCTGGCCTGAGGACGGCGAGCCCGCGCGCGTGCTGCGTTCGGGCGGCACTCCGGCCGAACGCGCGGTGGCTTTTCTGGCGCACCAAGGTATCGACCTGCTCGGCGGCGACCAGCGGCAGAAGCTACGCGCTTGTCTTGCGCCGAACTGCCTGCTGTTTTTCGTGAAAGACCACTCCCGGCGTGAGTGGTGCTCGGCCGGGTGCGGGAACAGGGCGCGCGTTCAGCGGCATTACCAGCGGCACCACGCCAAGAGCTGACGGGCTACGCGCCGTTGTCACTCCTGGCGGCGTGCGGGTCCGGCGGGTTGACGACCGGCAGGTCCCACGCCCGGCGGAACGCGCTGATGGTCAGCCAAGCGAGCCGTGCGTTGACGGGGAAGAGCTGCCGGACCGACGTGAGGGTGTCGAACGACGCGTCTCCCTCGCCGCGCCCGCGTTCGAGATCCGCCGGGCCGAACACCGGGCCGAACACTTCGAGGACGGTGCCGAGGTAGTACAGGTGCCCGAGCGTTTCGAGCTGAAGCCGGTGCAGTGCAACGGTTTCGGTCGTCACCACAGCAGTGACCGGTGGCTGAGCCGCGGCCGTCAGCAGTGAAGCGCCGTCAGCCACGGCATGGGCGTCGACGTGCCGGACCAGCTCGCTCACGGCGACGTCGTCGAAGGTGTCGCGGCCCACGACCGTGCGCAGGGCCGCCCGCTTGTCCCGCAGTTCCTCCCCGACGAGCCGGTGCGCCACGTCGGCCAGCTGCCCGGCCGAGCCGAGCACCTGCCGAGTCACGCGGATCAGCTCGCGGGGCAGCCCGCCGGCCAGGCAGTGCGCCAGGCACACGAACGGTTCCGGCAGCCCCAGCACGCGCCGGTTCAGCAGCTGCCGCGCGTCGCCGAGCCGCAGGTACTCCAGCCGGAAGATGCTGTCGAACGTGCTGTCGAACGCGTCGCGCACCGGCAGCCCACGGCGTTCGAACGACGCCAGCGCGTCCTCCGACACCGAGACCAGCAGCAGGAAACCGGGCACGTCGAAAGTCAGCACCGCCTTGATCTCGTTGACGAAATCCTGGGCCGCCTCCGCCGAGACGATCTTGTCCAACTCGTCGAGGATGACGACCACGGACGGCGTCGCCATCTGCGGCAATCCGCGGACGCAGTCGACCGTCACCTCGAGGAAGGCGCTGAACTCGTGCACGATCTGCGGATACGTCAGCGGCTGCCGGGTGGTCTCCCGAGAGCCGCTCACGCCGGCTTCGGCACCGACCGGCAGGCCGACTTTCCCCGACCAGCCCGACGTGTGCTTCTGCTGGTACCGGATCCGGCCGAGGTTGCCCTCCGCGACAGCCTTCAGCGCCCGCACGTCGCCGGGTTCGAGGCCGGGCTGCTCGCGAACGTCGGCCGGCTCCGGTGACGACACGCGGCGGCGGCGCCGCGCCAGAGTCGCGACACCGGCCACGCCCAGCAGCGTCACGAGCGTCCACCAGTTCGCCGTGAGCCAGGTCCGCAGGTCGGCCTGCGGGCTGCGCAACGTCAGCGACCCCAGGACACCGACGATGACCCACGCGACCACCACAGCGGCGAACGGCCACGCCCGGCGCAGCACCGGCCACACCGCCGACCACCGGCTGGGCCGGTCCACGACCTCGGCGCCCTCGGACTCGCAGAACCTGATCACCGCCTCGCACATCCGCGAGTGGAGGTGCAGCACGAACTCGCGCGCGTCGTAGCGCACCGGGACGCTCTCCAGCAACGCGATGTGCACGCGGTTCGGGTCCAGGAACCGGCCCGCCTGGTACGCCTCCAGCAGCGTCGACTTGCCCACGCCGCGCGGGCCCGCCATCCCGACCGCGCCGCCGCGGATGCCCGAGAGCAAGGACCGCAGCCGCCGGGCCGCGTCGGTGTCCAGGAAGACCTGCTCACCGGGGCGCATCTGGCCGAGCGCACCGCGATCGAGCTCGGGCAGCTCCGTGCTGAACGGCGGGTCGAGTACCGCGGTGAGGTGCAGCCGCACGCTCTGCTCGACCTGCGCTACAGCGGCTTTCGTCCACTCTTTGCTCGCTGTCTCGCGGGCCAGCTCCAGCTGGTCGCGGCGGCGGGTCCACGCGGGACTGCCGAACCGGGCGGGATCCCGCGAGAGCCGCGCGGGCACGGAGCTGAGCAGGAGCGGACCGCCGAAGACCGCGATCAGCGAGCACAGCACGTCGGCCACCACCCATGCGGTCCATTCCCCGCCCGCTGCGGTGAAAACCGGGCTGAGGATCGCGGCCGCCGCCACCGTGACGAGCAGTTCCCGCCGGACGACCGGACCCGGGACGCGCCGACCCGGCGGCTCGTCCTTGAGCTTCATGAACCCGATCGCCGTCACCATGAACAGCGCGAACGCGGCGACGAGGCCGAGGGCGACCCAGACGATCACCGCCCAGAACGGGCCCATGCTCTCGCGCGAGGAGGGCCACAGCCGCAGGATCAGCAACAGGTACGTCGTGGCGAAGCCGGTCAGGAACGGCCAGCCCGCACCGCCGAGGGCCGGTTCGCCGTTCAGCCGCCGACCCGCCCGCGCGACGGCGAGGTATGCCGGCCGGAGCAAGGTGAATCCCGTGACCACCACTGCCGCCGACACCCAGAAGTGCGCGGTCGGGCTCAGCGGGGTCTGCAGCAGCTGCCAGACGACGACCGGCACCAGGACACCGAGCCACAGGGCGGAACCCAGCAGTGCGTGGGCGACCTTGTCACGCGGGTCGGGTTGCCCGGCCGCCTGCTGGGGCGGGGTTTCGTGCGCGTCGAGGGCCTGGCGGGCCTGGCGCAGCACGGAGATCTGCTCGTTGGTCTCGCTGAGCAGCGTGTCCGAGTCGCCGGTGACCCGCTGCACGACCTCCGTCCGAACGCCCTCGTCCCGCACCCGGTGAGCCACGGTCACGTCCGGGGATTCGGCGAAGAAGCCGAGCATGGCCTCGGCGGTGGGCTTGATCAACTCGCGCAGCTCTTCGACGAGCTCGTCGCGGACCGGTTCGCTGTTCTTCGCGGGTTCCGGCAGGGCATCGGCGAGGGACTGTGGCGGCGCGGTCACAGCGCGGAATCCTATCGGGGCGAACGCCCCCACACCGGCGATTCCGGAAACTTCGGCCTCGCGGCGCGCCGAGAACAATCGCCGTTGTACGGCGCTTGTACGGTCCGCCGCGATCCTGGCCGCACTTCACAGGCGTCAGGACGGAGCCGGGATCATGGGATTGAGACGTTTCGCGACCGGGGTGCTGGCGGCCGCCGCCGCGGCCGCGGGGCTGGGGGCGCTGCCCGCCGCGCCCGCATCGGCCGACGTGGCGAGCACGGTGGTGTTCCAGGCGAACACCGGAGGGTACGACTGCTTCCGCATTCCCGCGGTGGTGAAGGCGCACAACGGGGACCTGCTCGCCTTCGCCGAGGGACGGCACACGGGGGCCGACTGCGCGGACATCGGTGATGTGGACGTGGTGCTCAAGCGGTCGAAGGACAACGGCAAGACATGGAGCGCGTCGACCATCGCGGTGCAGGGATTCGGCGACACCAAGGACAACGCGGTGCCGATCGTGCTGCCGACGGGCCGGGTCGTGCTGCTGACCGAGATGCAGTGCGTGAAGTCGGCGGCGTGCGGGCGGGTGCCGCGCGTGAGCTACAGCGACGACAACGGCGCGACCTGGACGGCCCCCAAAGCGCTCACCGCGCAGCTCGGTTTCTCCGCCGCGCCGAACTGGCTCGCGACCGGCCCCGGCCACGGCATCGTGCTGCAGCACGGCGCGCACGCCGGCCGGCTCGTGGTCGGCATGGGCTACCAGGTGACCCCGTCGAGCCCGAACTTCGGCACGCTGATCTACAGCGACGACCAGGGCGTGACGTGGCATCTGGGCGCGTCGGACCAGGCCGTCGACCCGAACACGCTGAACCCGCAGGAGATCAGCGTCACCGAGCTCGCCGACGGGCGCATCTACGCGGCCGCGCGCAACGACCACTACTCGAAGCCCGCCGACGCCTGCGCCATCCACAACCGGGCCTTCGCGATCAGCTCCGACGGCGGGGCGACGTTCGACAAGAAGTTCGCCGTGGAGACCGGTCTGACGACCCCGCAGGTGCAGGGCTCGGTGCTGGAGATGAGCGCCACGACCGCCGGCGGCGCCTACGACCGGCTGCTGTTCGCCGGACCGTCCACTTGCGACCGGCGCAAGGAGCTGCGCGTGCGCTCGTCCTTCGACGAGGGCGGCACGTGGACGAGCGATGCGAACAGCCTGCTCGTGTGGGGCCAGGACGCGTCCTACACAGACATGATCTCGCTGGGCCCGACGTCGGTCGGCCTGCTGTACGAGGCCGGCCCCGAGTTCCAGGCCGACGCCGGTATCCGCTGGTCCACGGTGTCGGAGACCCAGCTCGGCGCCCCGGCCTGCGGCACCGGCTACGGCGTGATCGACTCGGCCCCGCTGGGCACGGCGGGCACCGCGTACCTGTCCTACAACGCGGCGAACGGCCAGAACTGCGTCAGCACCATGAAGAAGACCGGCGCGGGCACGCCGTCGCAGACCTCGGCCTACCTGCAGGTGGAGGGCGCGACGCGCAAGACGGACTCGGGCGCGTTCTCCTACTACGCCGGCCCGGTGTCGGCGGCCGCGGCGGGCAAGTGCGTGCAGTGGGGTGGCGCGATCGGCGCGGACAAGTACGACAGCCCCTTCGAACACTGCGGTTGATCGGACTCTGCGGTTGAAACCAGGGGGCCTCCGGCTCGACAAGGCCGGAGGCCCCCTGGCTCGTCACGAGGTGAACGTGCCGGCCCCGGGCACTGCATCGAGCAGTTGCAGGGTGTACGGATCGGCCGGCGAGGACAGGACCTCGCCGACCGGCCCGTGCTCGACGACACGGCCGGCCTGCATCACGAGCACGTCGTGGGCCAGCGACCGGACCACGGCGAGGTCGTGGGAGATGAACAGGTAGCTCAGCCCGAGTTCCTCCTGCAGGTTCCGCAGCAGGCCGAGGATCTGGTCCTGCACCAGCACGTCCAGCGCCGACACCGGTTCGTCGCACACGACCAGCCGGGGACGTACGGCCAGCGCGCGGGCGATGGCGACGCGCTGGCGCTGGCCGCCGGACAGCTCGTGGGGATAACGCTGGGCCAGCGCGGCGGGCAGCGCCACCTGGTCGAGCAGCTCCGCCACCTGCCGGCGCCGCGACGCGCGATCGCCGACGCCGAACGTCCGCAGCGGCTCCGTGATCAGCCGCTCGACCGTCCACATCGGATCGAGTGACGCGTACGGGTCCTGGAACACCGGCTGCATCGCCCGCCGGGCGGCTCGCAGCCGGGCGCCGCGCAGGCCGACGACCTCGGCGCCGTCGAGGCGGATCGTGCCGGACGTCGCGGGCACGAGGCCGAGCACCATGTGCGCGGTGGTCGTCTTGCCCGAACCGGACTCGCCGACGATCGCCGTGGTCCGCCCGTGCCCGACGGTGAACGACACGTCGTCCACGGCCCGCAGCGCACCGCCGCCGCCGCGCACGCGGTATTCCTTCGCCACGTGCGACACCTCGAGCACCACGTCAGCGGCCGCCGAGGCCTCGCGCATCGGGCCGGTCAACGACGGAGCCGCCGCCACCAGCCGCTGCGTGTAGCCTTCCCGCGGCTCGGTCAGCACCCGGCGCGCCGGGCCGGTCTCGACGATCTTGCCCTCGGACATCACCACGACCCGGTCGGCCCGGTCCGCCGCCAGCCCCAGGTCGTGCGTGACCAGCAGCAACGCCGTGCCCAGTTCCTGCGTGAGCTTCTCCAGGTGGTCGAGGATCTGCCGCTGCACGGTCACGTCGAGCGCGGAGGTCGGCTCGTCCGCGATGAGCAGGTCGGGCCGGCAGGCCAGGCCGATCGCGATCAGCACGCGCTGGCGCATCCCGCCCGAAAACTCGTGCGGGTACTGGCGTGCCCGCCGCGCCGGTTCGGGGATCCCGGCCTCGCCGAGCAGTTCCACCGCGCGAGCCCACGCCTCCCGGCGCGAGCACATCCGGTGCGCCACCAGGGTTTCGGCGACCTGCCGGCCCACCCGCGCCACGGGGTTGAGGTTGGACATCGGGTCCTGCGGCACCAGCCCGACCTCGCGTCCGCGCAGGCGGCGCAGCCGTTTCTCCCCGGCGTTTGTGAGGTCCTCGCCGCGCCACCGGATCGCGCCGCCGGTGATGCGCCCGGCGCCGGGCAGCAGGCCGATGACCGCGTGGGCGGTGGTGGACTTGCCGGAGCCGGACTGCCCGACGACGGCCACGCGTTCGCCCGGTGCCACCTCGAGGCTCACGCCCCGCACGGCCGGGGTGCGGCCGAAGGACACCTCGAGGTCGCTGACTTCCAGGAGCGGTTCGGTCATCGTGGTCCCCTTCACCGCGTGCTCTTCGGGTCCAGCGCGTCGCGCAGGGCGTCGCCGAACAGGTTGAACCCCAGGCAGATCAAGGCGAGCGCGATCCCGGGGAAGATGCCCGGCCAGGGGGTGCGGAACAGGTACTGCTGCGCGTCCGACAGCATGATCCCGAGGCTCGGCGCGGGCGGCTGGATGCCGAGGCCGAGGAACGACAGCACTGCCTCGCCGATGACCGCGACCGGCATGATCACCGTGGCCTGCACGATGATCGCCGAAGCGGCGTTGGGCAGCACGTGCTGCCCGAGGATCCGCCACGGCCCGGCGTGCATCGTGTTCGCGGCGAGGACGAAGTCGGTTTCCTTGAGCCGCAACGTGTCGGCGCGCACCACGCGGGTCATCGTCGGGATCTGCGCGATGCCGAGTGCGATCGCGGCGTTGGTGAGGCCGCCGCCGTTGATCGCGGCGAGCCCGACGGCGACGATCAGGAACGGGAACGCCAGCATGAGGTCCGCGAGCCGGGAGATCAGCGCGTCGAGCCACCGCCAGTACCCGGACAGCAGCCCGAGCGGCACGCCCACGACCACGGCGAACAGCACCGACAGGGCCCCGACCTCCAGCGACGCGCGCGTGCCGTAGAAGACGCGGGAGAGGATGTCGCGGCCGAGGTCGTCGGTGCCGAGGGCGAACCCGACCGTGCCCGGCTGCTGGAACGGCGTCTCGAAGTGCACCGCCGTCGGCGCGTACGGCGCCAGCAGCGGCGCGAACACCCCGGCGATCACGACGATCAGCAGCAGCACACCGCCGATCACGCCCAGCGGGTTGTGCAGGAGCCGGCGCGTCACGCGGCCGTGGACACGGGCCAGTGGCGCGGGGGTTTCGGCGGCGATCGTCATCGGGTCCTCCCGGAGACTCGCAGGCGTGGGTCGATGACCGTGTAGAGGAAGTCGACCAGCAGGTTGATCACGATGTAGGCCGCCGTGATCACGAGGACCACGGCCTGGATCACCGGGTAGTCGCGGGTGAAGACCGAGTCCAGCGTCAGCTTGCCGATGCCCGGCAGGCTGAAGATGCGCTCGGTGACCACGGCGCCCGCGATGAGCCCGCCGAGCTGGAGCCCGACGATGGTGGTGACCACGATGAGGCTGTTGCGCAGGCCGTAGCGGAAGATCACCGCGGCGCGCCCGAGTCCCTTCGCCCGCGCGGTGCGCACGAAGTCGGCGGTGAGAGTCTCGACCATCGACGAGCGGGTCTGGCGCTGCACCACCGCCGCGTGCGTGAGGCCGAGGATCACCGCGGGCAGCGTGAGGTAGTAGATCCCGCGCAACGGCTGGTCGAACGGCGAGACGTAGCCGGACGCGGGGAACCACCGCAGCTGCACGGACAGGTAGAGCACGGCGAGGATGCCGAGCCAGAACGTCGGCACCGACAGTGCGAACAGCGAGAAGCCGTTGGCGCCCCACTCGGGCCAGCGACCGCGGAACACCGCGGCGACGACGCCGGCGAGCACGCCGATCAGGACCGCGACCAGCATCGCGAACACCGCGAGCTGCACCGTCACCGGCAGGGTCGCGCCGATCATCTCCCGCACCGGCGTGCCGGTGCGCACGGACTTGCCGAAGTCACCGGTGAGCGCGTGGCCGACGAACTTGAAGTACTGCACGGGCAACGGGTCGTCGAGCCCGAGCTGCGCCCGCACGGCCGCGATGGCGGCGGGGTCGGCTTCCTCGCCGGCCATCGCCGTGGCGGGGTCACCGGGCAGCGCGCGCACGCCGATGAAGACCACGATCGAGGCGAGCACCAGCGTCAGGGCGGACTGCCACAGGCGGTGGAGCAGGTAACGTCCCACGGCTCAGCCCTCCTGGCTGCCGGTGAACGCGGCCTTGCCGAGCCGGACCACCCCGTCGGCGTACACCTGGATGCCGGTGACGCGGGTGGAATGCACGGTGAGGTTGCGGACCCGGTAGGTGTAGACGATCGGGTTCTGCTGCTGGATCAGCTGCACGGCCTGCCCGTAGAGCGCGGCGCGCTGCTTCGTGTCGATGCTGCGTGCGGCGTCCGACAGCAGGTTGTCCAATGTGGATGAGTTGAAGCCGCCGTAGTTTCCGCCCGAGCCGGTGGAGAGGAAGCGCGCGGTGTTGGCGTCCGGGTCGATGCGGCCGGACCAGCCGAGCATCAGTGCCTCGAAGGTGCCGCGTTTCTGGACGTCCAGCAGGGTGGAGTACTCGACCGGCACGATCTGCACGGCGAACCCGCCCTCGGCGACGCTGGCCTGCAGGGCCTGGGCGTATCGCAGCTGGTCCTGGGTGTTGGTCACCTGCAACGAGATCGGGAACGGCACGGGCACGCCGGCCTCTTTGAGCAGTTGCCGTGATTTTGCCGGATCGAACGGCGGGCAGGCGTTGCTGGCGGCCGACGAGTAAGGCGTCTTCGGGGCGACGGGGGAGCAGGCGGGGTCGAACCAGTTGTTGAAGACGGTGTCGACGAGCGTCTGCCGGTCCAGGGCCAGGGAGAACGCGAGGCGGATGCGGGGATCGTTCGCGATGGGTTTGTCGATGTGCTTCGTGGGTTTGCCGACGCCGTCGACGTTCCCGGTGTTGAAGGTGACGCTCTGGTAGCCCAGGGAAGGGGATTGCAGCACCTTGAGATCCGGGTCCTGGGCGAGTGCGTCGACGTCCTGGGGCGAGATCGTGTCGGCGACCTGGATGTCCCCCGAGCGCAGGTTCGCGGCGCGAATGTTGGCGTCGGTCATGATCCGGTAGGTGATCGTGTCGAGGTGGACGTCTTTGGCGTCGTAGTACAGCGGGTCGCGCTCGACGTCGATCTCGGTCTGCGGCACGCGTTTCACGAACTTGAACGGGCCGACGCACACGGGGTTTTCGCCGAAGTCGTCGCCCTCTTTGGCGAGTGCGGCGGGCGACATGATCATGCCGGCGCGGTCGGCGAGCGCCGCGGTGATCGGGGCGAAGGGCTTCTTGTAGTGCAGCACGACGTGGCTCTTGTCGGGCGCGTCGATGCGGCTGATCGGGCCCATTTCGCTTTTGCGCTGGGAGGTTTTGAGCTCGAAGTGCCGGCGCAGGCTCGTCGCGACGGCCGGGGCGTCGAACGGGGTGCCGTCGGCGAAGACGATTCCGGTGCGCACGGGGATCGTGACGGTGAGCCCGTCGGGGGAGACCACCGGCAACGCGGTGGCCAGCTGCGGCACGATGGTGCTGGTGTCGTCGATGTCGTAGAGCTTTTCGCAGATCGTGGTCATCACGTAGCGCGTGTAGAGCGAACTGGACGTGGTGGGGTCGAGTTTGTCGGGCTCGTTGGACAGGCCCATGACGAGGTCGCCGCCGCGCTGGACCGTTCGGTTGCCGACGGGGGTGCCGAAGTCGTCGCGGTGCTCGCTGCGAGCGCTCGCGTGTTGCACGGGTACGCACGCCGTGAGTGTCAGCACCGCCAGCCCGGCCAGGAGGGGGAGCAGGGACCGAGGAGACATGGCGAACAACGTACGTCGGTTTTTCCCCCACTCCATTTCCGGCTGGTTAATGCGTGTTAAATCGTTATTCGCCGAAAATGGGCATGCCGAAAAGCGGGCCCGGGAATCGGGTCCGCTTTTCGGCGGGATGTGCGGTGATTATCGCCCGGCGGCATACCCCTGCATTCCGCGGGGGTTCGCCGCCGCCGAGAGAACGCCGGTCTCCGGGTCGCGGGCGACGGCGCACAACCTCCCTTCGGACCAAGGTTCTCCGACGGTCACGAGGTGGCCCCGGCGCTCCAGTTCGGCGATGACGTCGTCGCCGATCCGCGATTCCACGGTGACGCTGCCGGCCACCATCGCGCGCGGGTAGAACGAGCCGGGGAAACTGTCGGTGTGCCAGTTGGGCGCGTCGATCGCGCCCTGCAGGTCGAGGCCGCTGCGCACTTTTTCGCGCAATGCGACGGCGAGGAAGAAATGCGCGTTCCACTGGTCCTGCTGGTCGCCGCCGGGGGTGCCGAAAGCCATCACGGGCACGCCGTCGCGCGATGCCAGCGACGGTGTGAGCGTGGTGCGCGGGCGCTTGCCCGGGGCCAGCGAGTTGGGCAGGCCGGGGTCGAGCCACGCCATCTGCAGCCGGGTGCCGAGCGGGAACCCGAGCCGCGGGATGACCGGGTTGGACTGCAGCCAGCCGCCACTCGGCGTCGCGGCGATCATGTTGCCCCACCGGTCGACCACGTCGAGGTGGCAGGTGTCGCCGCGCGTCGCCCCGTCCTTGGCGACGGTGGGCTCACCCGCGCCGGCGGCCGTGGCCACGGCGCCGCCGCTCGCCACGTACTGGGCGTGCTTGCTCAGGCGTGGTTCCCGGCCGTCGGGGCGGCCCGGGCGCAGCTCGTGCGACGCGTGTTCGCCGATCAGCTTGCGGCGGGTTTCGTTGTAGGCGGGGGAAAGCAGCGTGGTGATGTCGACGTCGGCGCTGTCGCCGTACCAGGCTTCGCGGTCGGCCATCGCGAGCTTCGTGCCCTCGATGAGGGTGTGGTAGTAGTCCGGCGTGGCGTAGTCCAGGCCGTCCGCGTCCGGCAGGAGTGCGAGCTGCTGCAGCAGCGTCGGGCCCTGGCTCCACAGGCCGGCTTTCGCGATGGTCCAGCCGTTCCAGGTGAACGTGACCGGGTCCTCGTAGGTCGCGCGGAAGGCGGCGAGGTCGTCGCCGGTCAGGGTGCCGGCGTGGCGTTCGCCGGACGTGTCCATGGTGGGCTTCGCCGCGAACTCGGCGATGGCTTCGGCGATGAAGCCCTCGCGCCAGACCTTGCGGGCGGCTTCGATCTGCGTCTCGCGGCTCGCGCCGGCGGCCTCGGCCTCGGTGATGAGGCGGCGCCAGGTGTTCGCGAGAGCGGGGTTCTTGAAGAGCTCGCCGGGCTTCGGTGAGCGGCCGCCGGGGAGGTAGAGCTCGGCGGAGGTGGTCCACTCGGTCTCGAACAGCTCGCGGACGGTCTCCACGGTGGCGCCCACGCGGTCCACGGCCGGGTGGCCGTTTTCGGCGTAGGAGATCGCGTACTTGAGGACCTCGCGCAGCGGCTTGGTGCCGTGGTCGTGCAGGAGCAGCAGCCACGCGTCGACCGCGCCGGGCACCGCGGCGGCGAGCGGGCCGGTGCCGGGTACGAGGTCGAGGCCGAGCGAGGTGTAGTGCTCGATCGTGGCGCCGGCCGGCGCGCCCCCCTGTCCACAGAGGACCTTCGGCGTGCCGTCCGCCGGGGCGACGATCATCGGCACCTCGCCGCCGGGGCCGTTGAGGTGCGGTTCGACGACGTGGAGCACGAACGCGGCCGCGACGGCGGCGTCGTAGGCGTTGCCGTCGTCTTCGAGCACGGCCATCGCGGCGGCCGAGGCGAGCCAGTGGGTGGACGACACCATTCCGAAGGTGCCCTGCAACGTGGGACGGGTCTGGAACATCACTGCATCGTCGCGCGTACGTCGGCGTACGTCAAAGACATGTATGACACCGTTGCGATAGCCTGGTGCTATGGAACGTCGGCAGCTCGAGTACTTCGTCGCGATCGTCGAGCACGGCGGCTTCACCCACGCGGCGCGGGCGCTGCGGGTGGCCCAGCCGTCGCTGTCGCGCGCGATCGCCAAGCTGGAGCACGAGCTCGGTGTGGCGCTGTTCCACCGCGTCGGCCGCAACGCCGTGCTCTCCAGCGCGGGCGAGTTCATGGCCGACCGCGCGCGGTTGGTTCTCCGCGACCTCGACGCCCTGCGCGCCGCGGCCCGGGCCGTCGGTGACGGTCTCGCCGGGCGCGTCGACGTGGCGGCCACGTCGTCCTCCGCGCTGGAACCGGTGATCAGCATCATCGCCGACCTGCGCGAACGTCACCCGGGCGTGCTGGTGAGCACCTCCTCGGCGCTGTCGGCGGCGGAGGTCGTGGCGATGGTCCTGCAGGGCCGCTGCGAGGCCGGCGTCTGCGGCAGCGCGGAGCGTCCGACCGGCCCCGGCTTGGTGGCCCACCACCTGCGCGACGAGGAGTTCCTGCTGGTCGCGCCCCCGGGCTCCGGCGTCAGCGACCCGGTCGAGTGGTCCGACCTGCGGGGGATGCGCTTCGTCGTCACCAAACCCGCCACGGCCGTGCGCGCACTGTTCGACCGCATCGCCGCGACCGTCCCGGACGTCTCCATCGCCGCCGAAGTGGGCGACCGCAGCGTCGTCCTCCCGATGGTCCTGCGCGGCATCGGCGCCGGCCTCATGCCCGACGGCTGGACCGACCTGGCCCGCCGCGCCGGCGCAGAGGTGGTGCGCTTCTCGCCGGCCGAACGGTTACCGCAGTGGCTGGTACACCGGTCCGGGCCGATCACGGCGGCTACGCAGGCGTTTCTCGACACGACGTTGGCGGGCGTTTCCTGAGACGTGGTCGGAGCCGCGCCCTTCGGATTCCGGGCTTGCGGGGATGTTCCATTGCCGTCGCCACCTCGCATGCCTTGTTGCTCAGGCCGCGGCGTACGCGTCAGCTGAACTTGGCCGAAGCCACCATCCCGTCGAAAGCCGCGTCCTGGGCGGGGGTGCTGGCGTGTTCGACGATGAGGAGTTTGCTGGTGGGCAGCCACCACATGCGGACCTGGTTGTTCTGCGCCGGGTCCTTGCAGGTTTCCTGGAAGCGCGCGTATTCGGCCTTCTTCGGGCCGACCGGGGCGAAGCCGTGTTCCAGGACCGCGCCGCCGGTGGCTTCGGAGGCGACGCCGGGGTCGGCGGACGGGCCGATGCACGTGGGGACGTCCGTGCCGGGGTACCAGCCGAACGCGCGCGTCGAGCTGGGGAGGTTGATCATGCCTCCGTCGGCGGCCTGGCGCAGGTCCAGGATCTTGCCCGCGCACGCGAAGGTGGCCGACTGCAGGCAGCCCTCGTAGCCGGGGTCGCGCGACTCGACGGCGTACTGCGTGCCGGCGGGGAGGGTGACGGTCATGGTGGCGATGGTCGCGGTGGCGCCGTCGGTGGAGGGGTAGGACGGTCCCGTGGAGGGGCCGGGGGAGCCGGTGCCCGGCGAGCCGCCGAGCTGCCCGACGTCACCCGCCGGGCTGGGCTGGGCTTGGCCGGTGGTGGTCTGCGTGCAGGCCGTCAACGCCACCGTCGCCGCGAGTGTGACGGTTGCCAGAAACCAGGATCTTCTTCGCACCGCTGCCCCTTTCCTCAGGTCCCCGGTGACTTCGACGTCGACGAGCGGCGCCGGTTCCGGTGCAGGGCAAAGGTTAGGCCACGGGCCCGGGCCGCCCGCGGAGTGCGTTCGCGGGCGGCCCGGGGCGCGGTCGGCGAGGGTTGCCCGGGGTTGTCGGCGTCTTCTGGGAGCCGCCGAAGCGGGTCGGTGTGACCGCCGAGGCCGGCGCGGCTGCCGGCACCGCGATCGTCGCCGCCGGCGCGAGGCTCGCTATCGCGCGCAGAAGGGTGTTTTGCATGCGTCTCCTGTCGGGACACATCCGAAGCGGGCCGGGGATTCCCGGGTGTCCTCAAGCGTCAGGTGGGAACGCACTGGCCGACAAGGCTTTTCGACCCAGTTCGAAATCGTTGCAACCCCTGGACACCACTGCCACGGTCAGCAGGCAGATACGGACCGAAGGGACGGACGCTCAGCCGAACACCGTGCGGTGCCGGCCCACAAAGCGCGCGACGGTTCGCGCGGCGGCGAGCATCGCGAGCTCGTGCCCGGTCTGGGCCGGGCTCATCGCGCCGAGCCGACGTTGCCGCTTGCGCCGGTCGCGAGGATCACGGCTTGCGCGCGATGCCGCCGACGATGAGGCGCTGGGCCACGTTCATTCCGGACAGCAGGGGACCGGCCGGCCACCAGGCCGCCAGCGGCACGATCTCCGGCTCGGCGCCCGCGCCCTGCGGCACGAGCTCAAGATCGTGGAACAGCTCGCGGATCTCCGCGCGGGTGCGCATGGTGGCGCCGCCGAGCGCGCCGCTGCGCACGGTCTCGATGAGCTGCTCCATGGCCTGCGCGTCGTCGGAGCCGTCGTGCGGGTCGAGGATGTGGGAGATCACCACGAACGAACCCGGCGGCAGCCGGTCGATGAACTCCTGCGTGACCTCGGCCGGGCGGCCGCGGTCGCCTTTCCAATGGTGCAGCGTCGCGACGAACAGCAGCGCGATCGGCCTGGTCCAGTCCAGGTGCCCGCGCACCACTTCGTCGTCGAGGATGCTGGCCGGCCGGTAGATGTCGCCCTCGACGTAACGGGTGCGCTCGTTCTCTTCGAGCAGCGCGCGTCCGTGCGCGGTGACGACCGGGTCGAAGTCGGTGTACACGACCTTCGCCTCGGGGTTGACGCGCTGCACGACCTGGTGCACGTTCTCGGCCGTCGGCAGGCCCGAGCCGCAGTCGAGGTACTGGTCGATCCCGGCGTTGCGCGCGAGGAAGGTGCACGCGCGGATGAGGAACGCCCGGTTCTCGACGGCGAGGTCGCGCACCTCCGGCATCTTCTCCGCCAGCTCGCGGGCGACCTTGCGGTCCACCTCGTAGTGCGTGTTGCCGCCCAGCAGGTAGTCGTACACGCGCGCGACGCTCGCCCGGTTCGGGTCGACGCCCGGTGGGCTGTCGAGCGCCGATCGGTCCGCGGGCTGCGACATCCGGGTGCCTCCTCGGTTTGCGTGGCCGGTACTACACCGAGGGTAGGGGTTCGCAGGTCACCGCGTAAAACCGGGCGGCGCGGTTCACGCGGCGCGCGGGACCGCCTGCGCGGCCGCCGCGACGCGTTCACGCAGCCAGCAGCGGCCGGCGTCGTCGGTGTGGCGCGGGTTCCAGAACATCGCCTCGGGGGCCGACAAGTTCCGGGACGTCGACCGAGGCCGCGCCGACGCGCTGGCGGAGACGCCGATGCTGAGCGTGGTGTCCCAGGGCGACGACGGCATCGTCGTGCGCGGCTGGAAGGCGATGGGCACCTCGCTCGCCTTCGTGAACGAGCTGCTGATCGGCAACCTGTGGCGCCCGGGCCAGACGCCCGAGCAGACCGTGTACGCGCTCGTGCCGGTGAACTCCGAAGGACTCTCGCTCGTCTGCCGGGACTCCAACGCGACCCCGGACGCCGATCCGCGAGACCTGCAAGGCCTTCGTGATCGCCGCCGAGGAAACGGGGTTCCTCACCGCCGGTGGGCTGTTCAAGCCGAACAACGTCTACGTCGACCTCGGCCGCGCCCACTACCTCGAGCACATCCACGACGTGGTCAACCAGCTGATCGAGTTCTGCGGCCGCGGGGTCGTGATGGCGCCGACGAAGGCCGATTTCGACCACCCGTACCTCGGTCCGAAGGTGGAGGAGGCGCTGCGCGGGCCGGCCATCAGCGCGCGCGACCGCGTGAGCATCTTCCGCCAGATCAGCGAGCGCTACCTGACGCAGTGGGGTGCGCGCCACGAGATGTTCGAGAAGTTCAACGGCGCCCCGCTCTACCTCGTGCGGCTGCTGACGATACAGCGCACCGAGTACCAGGTGGACGGTCCGCTGACCGAGCTCGCACGGCAGGTCCTCGGCTTCGGCGACACCGCGCAGCTCGCCGCCCGCGCGGCCGAGGCCGAGGCGACGTCGGCTTACGCGTCGGTGAAGTACCAGCCGGAGTACGCGCGCGAGTCAGGACGTGCGCGAAGGGTATTTCAAGCCGGCCTGATGCCGGGCGGGGTCACGGCTGGCCGAGCGTGATGGCCGTGACCCCGGCCGCCGCGATGACGAGGCCGGTGATCTGGGGACGGCTCCAGCGTTCGTGCAGCAGGCCGCGCGCGAGGACGATCGTGATGGCGGGGTAGAGCGACGTGATGACCGCGACCACGGCCAGCTGGCTCGCCCCGGTGGCGGCGACGAACAGCAGGTTGGCCGCGCCACCGAGGATCCCGGCGGCGGTCGCCGGCCACCACGCGCGCGACCACGACGTCGGCCGCAGCCAGATCGCGGCGATCACCAGCAGGAGCACGCCGACGGACTGGCCGGCGGCCAGCGGCCAGCTGCCCGCTCCCGTGCCCGCGCGGTCGAGGCCGATGAACAGGACCCCGAACCCGGCGCCGGCGATCACGCCCTCGACGACGCCGGACCGCTGGCGTTCCGCGTCGTCGCCCTGATGCTGCGACACGAGCGCGATGGCCGGCAGCACCAGCGCGATCCCCACCCACGACAGCCACGCCAGCCGGTCGCCCGTCGCGAACCCGACCAGCGCGGGCAACGCCGCCGCGAGCACTGCGGAAACAGGCGCGACCACGCTCATCCGGGCTGTGGACAGCCCCCGGTAGAGCGCGAACGTGCCGACAGCCGTGCCGAGCCCGCTCACCGCGCCCCACGCGAGCTCCTCGGCGTGCGGGGCGCGCGGGCCCATCACCAGCACGGCGACCAGGGCCGCGAGCAGGCTCCACGGCTGCGCGAGGACCGTGACGGCGTTCGGGTCGCTGCGCCGCCCGCCCACGCCGGCGACGAAATCGGAAGCGCCGTAGCTGAGCGCGGACAACAACCCCAGAAGGACACCCACGGGTCCATTCTGCCGAGTTCCTGGCAAGCCGGGTTCGCGGCGTCGGTGAGGGAGCCGGGGGGCCTCGGCGGAACGGCTTCCAGCCGGGCTGTCCTCGCACACCGGCGACCCGGCGCACGACCTCGCCGTCCGCGAGCCAGGAGCGCCGCGAGCTGCTGCGCCCCAGGGCGCCTCGCCGGTGGTTCCGGCGTCAGTGAGGGAGCTGCTGCTCCGCGCTGCACCACCAGCTCGTGCGCCCGCCGACTTTGCCGCGGGCCATGGGCGCGTGGTCGCGCGGGCATTGGGCGCCGGGTTTGCGGTAGGGGATCACGGTGAGGGTGTGGACGCCGCCGTGGTCGAGGGCGGCGGTGACGGAGCCGCGGGTGGCGCGCAGGAGGCGGTCGACGGCCGGGCGGTCGAGCTCGTCGACGCGGTGGGCCGGGTGCACGCGGGCGCGCCAGAGGATCTCGTCGGCGAGGAGGTTGCCGATGCCGGCCAGGGCGTGCTGGTCGAGCAGGCGCGCCTTGACGGGCGCGGTGCCCTTGGTGATCGCGGTGCGGAACTCGGCGGGCGTGACCGCGGCGGCGTCGGGGCCGAGCAGCTCGATGTGCGGGTCGAGGGTGATGCGGCCGAGGCGGCGCGGGTCGACGAGCATCATGAGGCCGCCGTCGTCGAAGGTGAGGGCGAAGCGCGACCAGCGGTAGTCGCCCTGCACGCGGCGGCCTTCCCAGTAGTCGCCGCCGTCGATCTCGGTGCCGTCGGCGTCGGCGATCACGATCTTGCCGGACATCCCGAGGTGCACGCCGAGCGCGGGACCGTCGTCGGCCGTGTCGCACCACAGCGATTTGCCCCGCCGGTGCGCGGCCACGAGCCGGCGTCCGAGGAGCGCCTCGCGGATCTCCCCGGGCGCGTGGGGCCGGCACACGTAGGAATCGGTGTCGTCGACGTCGACGATCAACCGGCCGAGCGCGGCCCGGTCGATCACCGATCGGGCCGACTCGACCTCGGGCAGTTCGGGCACGGCGACTCCGCGGCTCGGGGTGGACACGACGGCGACCATTGTCACCGACGCGATGCGATCCGGGCCGGTGACCCGCGAGCCCCGCGGATCACCGGCCGTGCGTCACTGGCAGGCTTCGCAGTCCGGGTCGTCGATGCGGCACGAGGCGCCGTCGGTGAGCTCGAAGTCGAAGTCGTCGAGCACGGGCACGGGCAGGGCCTCGGCCGTCTCGGGCGCGGTGGAAGCAGTCATGTCTCTCCCTCGGGTCGGAACTGGTGTCTCCCTTCTGTAGCGCCGAAGATCGTCCGGCATTCCGTGACCCGGACCACAACGCGCGTCAGAACTGGTAGATCGACTTCGCCTGCTGGTAGCTCGCGAGCCCGTCCGGCCCGAGCTCGCGCCCGATGCCGCTTTGCTTCACGCCGCCGAAGGGGGCGGCGAGGTCCGGGACGTACCCGTTGATCCCGATGGATCCGGTGCGCACGCGGGCGGCGAGCGCGAGGCCGCGGTCCACGTCGGCGGTCCAGACGGTGCCGGCGAGGCCGTAGTCGGAGTCGTTGGCCAGCGCCACGGCTTCGTCGTCCGTGTCGTACGGCGTCACCGTGAGGACGGGGCCGAAGATGTCCTCGCGGGCGACGGGCCAGCGGTTGTCCACGTCGGCGAGGACGGTCGGCTGCAGGAACCAGCCGTCGTCCAGCCCGCGCGGCCGCGCGCCACCCGTGACCAGGCGGGCGCCGTCTTCGAGGCCGCGGGCGATCGCGTCCTCGACCGTCTGCCGGTGGCGCTGCGACACCAGCGGGCCGATCTGCGTGGCGGGGTCGAGCGCGTCGCCCACGGTCAGCGAGCCGGCGAACGCGGCCAGGGTGTCCACGACTTCGGTGTAGCGGCTGCGCGGCGCGAGAACGCGGGTGGAGAGGAAACACGTCTGCCCGTTGTTGACGAGCATCGCGCCGAACAGTGCCTCGCCCACCCGCGCCAGGTCGAGGTCGGCGTCGTCGAGCACCACGGCCGCCGATCGCCCGCCCAGCTCGAGGATCACCGGGCGGATCAGCGTGCCGCAGATCTCGGAGATCCGCCGCCCGATCGCGGTGGACCCGGTGAACGCCACCAGGTCCACGCCGGGGTGGCCCACGAGGTAGGAACTGGCGTCTGCTTCGGCGGGCACGACGTTGAGCACACCCGGCGGCAACCCGGCCTCGATCGCCGCTTCCGCGACGGCCCGGGTGTCGAGCACGGTCTGCGGCGACGGCTTGAGGATCACCGTGCACCCGGCGGCGAGCGCGGGCGCGTACTTCTGCGCGGCCAGCGCCTGCGGGAAGTTCCACGGCGCGACCGCGGCGACCACACCGGCGGGTTCGCGCCGGACGTGCGTGGTGCCGCCGAACATCCCCGGGTTGCTGGTCTGCTCCGGCTGCGTGCGCACGAGTCCCGCGAAGTAGCGCAGCATTGCGGAGGGGAATTGCGCTTCGATCTGCCCGGAGACGGCGATGGGCATGCCGTTCTGCTCGCTCACCGTCCGAGCTGTCTCGGCACCGCGCCGGTCGAGGGCCGCGGCGAACCGGTCGAGCGCGTCGGCGCGCTCCGAGACCGGCCACGTGGCCCAGCCGGCCGGATCGTCGAACGCGCCGCGCGCGGCGGCCACCGCCCGGTCCACGTCGGTGCGGTTCGCGGACACCGTGGTGCCGAGCGGTTTTCCGGTGCCGGCCGACCAGACGGAGATCGTCTCCGTACCGGCCGAAGCAGCCCATTCGCCGCCGATGAAAAGGGATTCACTGGTCGTCATTGCCCACTCTCCCTGGAGAAACGGTTCTCGCCCGCCGAGCCAACCGCGGTGATCGACACCGCTCCACGGATCGGTCCACTGGGCGGGCCCCGAACCTGAGCCGGCTGCTGGAGAACCGGTCCATTGGCCGAACCGTCCGGGTGTTTTCGCGCTCGGCGGCCCGCACGCTGCCTGCATGGCACTCAGTGAAGAGGACGTCCGGCACCTCGCCGGCGAGCTGTGGGAGGCGGAGCGCAAGGCCGCTCCGGTCGCCCCCATCACCGGCAGGTTCCCCGGCGCGAACGTCGAAGACGCGTATGGCATCCAGCTGGAGGGCGTGCGGCTTCGTTGCGAGGCCGGCGATTCCGTGCGCGGGCACAAGGTCGGGCTCACGGCCCGGGTGATGCAAACGCAGTTCGGTGTGGACCGGCCCGACTTCGGCCACCTGCTCGCGTCGATGTTCCACCCGGAAGGAGAACCGCTGCCCGTCGGCTCGCTCATCGCCCCGCGAGTGGAGCCCGAGCTGGCGTTCGTGCTCGACTCCCCGTTGCGGGGCCCCGGCGTGACCGTGGCCGACGTGCTCGCCGCGACCGCGTTCGTGATGCCGGCGCTGGAGATCATCGACTCGCGCATCCAGGACTGGCGGATCGGCATCGTCGACACCGTGGCGGACAACGCGTCGTCGGCGCGCGTGGTGCTCGGCGGCAAGCGCACCCCGATCGCGGGGCTCGACCCGCGGCTGATCGGCGTGGTGCTGCGGCGCAACGGCGAGATCGTCGAGACGGGTGCGAGCGGCGCGGTCCTGGGGAACCCGGCGCAGGCCGTCGCGTGGCTGGCCAACACCGTGGCCGGCGACGGCGTGGTGCTCAAGGCGGGCGACGTGATCATGCCCGGCACCTGCACGCGCGCGGTCGAGCTCAAGCCCGGTGACACCGTGCGCGCGGACTTCGAGCACCTGGGCCACGTCGGCGTCTCCTTCAGCGCCGCCCGCGCCGCGGAGGTGGCCGCGTGACCGGCGTACGGATCTGGGCGGGCCGGCTCGACGACGCCGCCACCACGCAGGCGACGGTCGCGCCGCTGACCACCGACGGCCTGGCCGACCTCCGCACCGCCTACGAGGTGCAGGACACGCTCGTCCGCCTGCGGCTCGACCGCGGCGAACGCCTGGTCGGCGGCAAGCTCGGCCTGACCAGCCGTGCCAAACAGCTCGCGATGGGCGTGGACAAACCGCTCTACGGCCTGGTCACCAGCGGCATGAGCCGCGCCTCGGGCTCGCGCCTGTCGCTGAAGGACCTGATCCACCCGCGCGTCGAGCCGGAGATCGCGTTCGTGCTCGGCGAGGCGCTGGAAGGCCCCGACGTCACGGTCTCCGACGTCCTGGGCGCGACGCGGTACCTCTGCGCCGCGCTCGACGTGATCGACAGCCGCTACGAGGGGTTCTCCTTCCGCCACCTCGACGCGATCGCGGACAACGCGTCCTCCGCGGCCTTCGCGTTGGGCGACGACCTGGTCGCGCCGCACGGAGATCTCGCGTTGACGGGCTGTGTGCTCGAGGTCGACGGGCAGGTCGTCGAGTCGGCGGCCGGCGCCGCGGTGATGGGCCACCCGGCCGCCGCCGTCGCGTTCATGGCCAACCAGCTCGCCCTGGCCGGGAAACGTCTCGAGGCCGGCTGGGTCGTGCTCTCGGGCGGGCTCACCGCACCTGTTCCGTTGAGGGCCGGTTCGACCGTGACCGCGACGCTCAGCGGGCTCGGCAGCGTCACCCTCGGCGCGGAATAAGGGAAAGGGACACCATGCCGTTCATCCAGATCAACCTCGGGGCCGGTCGCACGCCCGAGCAGAAGGACCAGCTCATCCGCGCCGTGTCCGCGGCGGCGGCCGAGGCGATCTCCGTGCCTGAGGCGTCGGTACGCGTGTGGGTCGTGGAAGTCCCGGCGACGGAGGTCCTCGTCGGCGGGGTCACGCTCGCCGAGCGGCAGGCCGCGAAACCGGCGGGCCCGGCATGACGCACTTCGTGCTGGTGCACGGCGGCTGGCACGGCGCGTGGTGCTGGGAGGCCGAAGTCTCCGCGTTGGAGGAGCGCGGCCACTCGGCGACGGCCGTGGAACTGCCGTCGGACGACGTGCGCGCGGGCGCCCGCCAGTACGCCGCCACGATCGCCGCCGCTGTGCGCGGTCCTGGCGACGTCGTGGTGGGTCATTCGCTGGCCGGCCTGGCGATTCCGCTGGTCCCGCAGCGGACGGCGGTTGCCGCGCTCGTCTTCCTGGCGTCGTTGCTGCCCGAGCCGGGCCGGTCCTGGCGGGACCAGCTGACGCTCGGACGCCCGATGGCCGAGTGGTTCTACGACAATGGATTGCCGAAGCAGGAACGCGACGAGCAAGGGCGAACAGTGTGGCCGGCGTCGGTCGCGGCCAAGCTGTTCTTCCACGACTGTCCACCTGAGCTGGCCGCCGCGGCCGCGGCCAGGCTCCGGCCCCAGTCGCCGGCCCCGATCACGGAAGTCACGCCCCTGCAGGCGTTTCCCGAGCTGCCGATGCACTACGTCGGCTGCCGCGCCGATCGGGCCGTCTCCGGGGACTGGGCCGAACGCACCGCGAAGGATCGGCTCGGCACCGAAGTCACCTGGCTCGACACCTCCCACAGCCCGTTCCTGTCCGCCCCCGGCGAGCTGGCCGACCTGCTCGTCACCCTCGCCTCGAGATCGGAGGTCCGATGACCGCCGCCGTCACCACGCCCGACCTGCACCACCGCGTCGAACAGTTCCTCTACCGGGAAGCCGCGCTGCTCGACGAGTGGCGGCTCGACGAGTGGTTCGCGCTGATGCACCCGCGGATCGAGTACCGCATTCCGTCGCCGGGTTCCGACCACCTCGACCCGCGCCGCACGCTCCAGGTGATCCACGACGACCACACCCGCCTCGGCGGGCGCGTGACCCGGTTGAAGAGCAAGCACGCGCACGCCGAAAGCCCGCATTCGCGCACGCGCCGGCTGGTCACCAACGTCCGGGCCGAACCCGTCGGCGACACAGTGGTGGCGCACGCCAACTTCCACGTGATGCGCACGCGGCTCGGTCAGCTCGACCACTTCCTCGGCACCTACCGCCACGTGCTGGTCGAAGACGGCGCCGGGTTCCTCGTCCGCGAACGGGTCGCGACCCTCGACCACGGCATCGTCGAGGCGGGCGGAACCGTGTCGATCATCCTGTGACGGGAGCGTGACCGTGCTCGACCTACACACCCACGTGGTGCCCCGGGAGACGCCCTTCCGCACCTCGGCCGACCCGCGCTGGGCCCGGCTCGACACCGGAACCGGGGTCGTCTCCGTGTCCGGCAAGCCGTTCCGGACGGTGCACCGCGTCGCCTGGGATCTGGACACCCGCCGCGCGGACGCCGAAGCCGCGGGCGGGACCGGCCAGCTGCTGTCCGCCATGCCCGAGCTGCTCGCGCCGTGGGCCCCACCCGGCGAAGGACTCGCCTACGCGCAGGCCTTCAACGCTTGGCTCGCGGACGAAGTGGGACAGCACAACGGGTTCTTCACCGGACTGGGTGTCGTTCCGTTGCAGGATCCCGACGCCGCCGCAGCTCTGCTCACCGAGATCGCCGACGCCGGCCTGCTCGGCGTCGAGGTGCCCTCGAACCCGCCGACGGCGCCCCTGCACGCGCCGGCGTGGGCCGGGTTCCTCGACGAGGCCGACCGGCTCGGGCTGCTCGTGTTCGTGCACGCGGCCGGGGGAGCGGCGGTCGCGGACTACCCGCACCCGATGGCCGCCAACGGGGTTCTGTTCCCCGCGGGCATCGGCACGGCGCTCGGCGGCCTGATCGTCACGGGCGCGCTGGCCGCGCGGCCCGGGCTGCGGCTGCTGGCCAGCCACGGCGGCGGCGCCTTGATCACCGAACTGCCGAGGATCGACTACCTGCGCGGGATCACCCCGGCGCTGCGGGAGCTGATGCCCGAGTCCGCTGTGGACTCCGCGCGCCGCCTGTGGTTCGACCCGCTGCTGTTCGACGCAGGCCTGGTGCGCCACCTCGCAGAGACCGTCGGCGCGGATCGGATCGTGCTGGGCACGGATCACCCGTTCATGCCCACGGACCCGCTCGCGTTCCTCGACGACCCGGCGCTGCCCCCGGGGTTCGCGAAGGCCGTGCGCGAGACCAACCCCGCGGCGCTGCTCACCGCGCTCACCCGACCGAACTCCCGGCAAAGGAGCTGGAATCGATGACCTCCGAACTGATCGCACCCCCGTCCACCACGCTGGTCGACGACCGCCCCGCCGACGGGCTCTTCCGCGTCGACCGGGCCGCGCTCGTCGACGAGGGCGTGCTCGCGCGGGAACGCCGCGCCATCTTCGACAAGTGCTGGCTCTACGTCGGCCACGTCTCGGAGGTGCCGAACCCGGGTGATTTCCGCGCCCGCACGGTGGCCGGGCGTCCGCTCGTGCTGTGGCGCGGCGGCGACGGCGAGGTGCGGGTGTTCCTCAACGCGTGCCGGCACCGCGGCGCGCAGCTGTGCCGCGTGCCCGAAGGCAACGCGCGTGGAATGTCGTGCTTCTACCACGCGTGGACCTACGCCAACGACGGCCGGCTGACCGCACTGCCCGACGTCGACGGCTACGGCCCCGACTTCGACCGTTCCCGCTTCAGCCTGAACTCCCCGCCGCGTGTGGAGGAGTACCGCGGGTTCGTCTTCTGCTGCTTCGATCCCGACGCTGTTTCGTTGCCGGAGTACCTCGGCGAAGCCCGCGACTACCTGGACCTGGTGGCCGACCAGTCGCCGGACATGGAGGTGGTCGACGGTGTGCACGAGTACTCGATGGAGGCGAACTGGAAGCTGTTCGTGGAGAACAGTCTCGACGGTTACCACCTGATCCCCTTGCACCGCACGTACTTCGACTACCTGAAGTCCACTGAGGACTCCTACCTCGACCCGCGCAAGGCGACCGAGGCGAAGGATCTCGGAAACGGGCACGCGGTGATCACCGTGGAGGGTCCGTGGGCCCGCCCGGTCGCGCGGTGGACGCCGGCGATGGGGGAGGAGAACCGCGAGTACGTCGAGGGGCAGCGGGCTCGGCTCGAAGAAGAGTTCGGTGCCGACCGCGCGCGCCGGATCGCGACGACCGACCGGAACCTGCTGATCTTCCCCAACCTCGTGATCAACGACATCATGGGGATCGTCGTCCGCACGATCACGCCGACCGCGGCCGGGCGCACGCTGGTGGCGCAGTGGACGATGGCGACGAAGGGCGAGCCGGAGTCGGTGCGGGCGCGGCGGCTGGACTCGTACGTGACGTTCCAGGGGCCGGGTGGGCTGGCGACGCCGGACGACATGGAGGCGTGCGAGTCCTGCCAGGAGGGGTTCGCCGTCGCGGCCGAGTCGCCGTGGTCGGACATTTCGCGGGGGATCCACAAGGAAGCCACGGGTGGGCCGTTCGTCGCGTCCGACGAAGTGCAGCAGCGGGCGTTCTGGCGTCGGTGGCGGGATCTGCTGGGCACTGTTTGATTCGGCAGCGTTTGATCCGGCACTGCGTAGTCGGAGCGCCACCACGCGTTGACCCCACCCGAACAAATCCGGCCTGACGGCCGAGAACGGATATCGTGGCCGGATGCGCATCAGTGCCGAGGAGACGGAGCAGCACCGGTCGGTGGGGGACCGGATGCTGCTCATTCTCGACACCGTCGCGACCTCACCCGGCGAGGTGGGGCTCAGTGAGCTCGCGCGGCGGACCGGGCTGAAGAAGGCGACTGTGCACCGGCTGGCCCTGGACCTCGTGGCGCACCGGATGCTCGAGCGCGGCGCGTACGGCTATCGGCTCGGGCTGCACCTGTTCGAGCTGGGCCAGCACGTGCCGGCTTCGCGGCGGCTGCGGGCGACCGCGTTGCCGTTCATGGCCGACCTGCTGACCGCGACGGGTGAGGTCGTGCAGCTGGGCGTGCTCGACGACACGGACATCGTGTACGTCGAGAAGCTCACCGGCCAGCACAGCGCCTCGGTGCCTTCGGCGGTCGGTACGCGGCTGCCCGCGTACTGCACCGGCCTGGGCAAGGCGATTCTCGCGTTCAGCGACGAATCCGCCGTCGAACGCGTGACGTCCGCGCCCATGCCGGCGCGGACCGGGACCACGATCACCGATCCGCGGCACTTCCTGCGCGAGCTGGCGAAAATCCACGACTCCGGCATCGCCTACGACCGGGAAGAGGGCACGCGGGGCATCGCGTGCGTCGCGGCGCCGATCGTGGTGGAGAGCTACGTCGGGCGCGACGGCCACCGAGCCGTCGCCGGGCTTTCCGTGACGGGGCCCGCGCACCGCCTGCAGCCGGCGCGGCTGGGGGCGGCGGTGCGGACCGCCGCCCTGAGCATCAGCCGTCTCCTGGGCTACCCGCTGCACTGACCCGCGGGTTCACGCGTCTGTTTCGCCGGCCGGCCTGCGGACGCTCACGGTGGTGGTGCCGCCGAAGCGGGCCGTGATCGTGCCCCCGGCTCGCAGCGCCACGGCGGAGGTGAGGCCGCCGGTGATGATCAGTTCGTCCTTCTTCAGGCCGCTTCCGCGCGCGGCCAGCTGCGCGGCCAGCCACGCGACGCCGTGCAGCGGATGTCCGGCGGCCGCCGCGGAGGTCGCGGTCGCGACGAGGGCGTTGTCCTCGTGCAGCTCGACGGTGACCCGGTGGGCGTGCAGCGGATCGACGTCGAGCACCGATCCCAGCACGACTCCGGCGGCCGAGGAGCCGTCGGCGGTGTTCTGTTCGGCGGTGAACCGGTAGTCGCGCCAGATCGAGTCGACGACCTCGAGGCACACGCGCACCTCGGCGATCGCGTCGGCGACCTCATGCAGCGCGAGGCCGGGCCCGGCCAGGTCGCGGCCCAGGACGACGCCGATCTCCGGCTCGACGCGGGGGTGCAGGAAACCGGTGGCTCGCGCGCCGTCGCGCAGCACCATGTCGTCGAGCAGCGGCCCGTGGTTGGGCGCGGTGACGCCCATCTGCCGGCGCATCGCGGCGGAGGTGTAGCCGAGCTTGTAGCCGATGGCGCAGCGTCCTTCGGCGAGGCGCAGGCGCGTGAGGTCGTCCTGGATTTCGTACGCGCTGTCCAGTGACAGCGTGGTCACTTCCGTTGCCGCGTCGAGGAGTGTGCGTTCGGTGCGGGCCCGGTGCAGCACTTGCGCGAGGGCGAGGGTTTCGATCGTGTCGGTCACTTCCTCATCGTCGCGGCCGGCGGCCGTTGATGAGTCCCACCGGTCCACTCGCCGGTCCGAGGCGTGGCCGGGGGTCCCGCCGGTTCCGAGACTGGACCTCACCACCCACTCGACGACGAGGAGGAACCATGGCCGAAGTACTGGGTCTCGGGGTCACCCACTACCCACCGCTGAGCGGCACCGACGACAACCTGACGCGGGTGTTCCGCGGCGCGCTCGCGGACCCGAAGCTGCCCGCCGAACTGCGCGACCCGGCGTCGTGGCCCGAGCGGGCCCGCCGTGAATGGGCCGAAGACGAAGGTGTCGCGGCCGGGAAGGCACACCGCGCGGCCTTGCTGGAGGGCTTCCGCCGCACGCGCGCCGCGCTGGACGAGTTCCAGCCGGACGTCGTGCTGATCTGGGGCGACGACCAGTACGAGAACTTCCGCGAGGACCTCGTGCCGCCGTACGCCGTGCAGATCTACGACGACCTCACGGTGCACCCGTGGCGCCACGCCGACGAGTCGTCGAACATGAAGGGCAAGCCCAACGTCTGGGGCGAGGGCGAGAACACCGAGCGCCTCATCCGCGGCCACCGGCCGTTCGCCCGCCACCTGGTGGAAGGGCTGCTGGCGCGCCACATCGACGTGCCGTACTCGTACGAGCCGCTGCACCACCCGGGTCTCGCGCACGCGTTCCTGAACACGGTGCTGTACCTGGACTACGACCGCGAGGGGTTCGACTACCCGGTGGTCACGTTCCCGTTGAACTGCTACGGCCGCAAGGTGATCAGCTTCCAGGGCAACATCAGCCCACTCGGTGTGGAGCGCGAGCTCGACCCGCCCTCGCCCTCGCCGGCGCGGATCATGGACGTCGGCGCGGCGGTCGCGCGGATCTGTGCGGACAGCCCGTACCGGGTCGCGCTCGTCGCCAGCTCCAGCTGGTCGCACAGCTTCCTCGTGGACTCGACGATGCGTTTGTTCCCCGATTCGGCGGCCGACGAGAAGATGTACGACGCGCTCGTCGCCGCGGACTACCCGGTGTGGGAGAACACGACGCTCGCGGACGCGGAGAAGGCCGGCCAGCAGGAGCTGCTGAACTGGTGGGCGCTGCTCGGCGCGATGCGGGAGCTGGGCCGCGGGCCGAGCTGGACGAGCTTCGTGGCGTCGAACATCTTCGTGTCCAACAAGGTCTTCGCAGTCTACGACGCGGAGCAGCGGTGACGCGCTGCGACGTCGCGGTCGTCGGCGCCGGGCCCGCGGGGCTGTTCGCGGCGGTGTACGCGGGGATGCGCGGGCTGTCGGTGACGGTCGTCGACGCGCTGCCGGAGCCCGGCGGCCAGATCACCGCGCTGTACCCGGAAAAGCTGATCCGCGACGTCGCCGGGTTCCCCGCGGTGAAAGGCCGCGACCTCGTCCGCGGACTGGTGGAGCAGCTCGACCAGTTCTCGCCTCGGATGCTGCTCGGGCATCGGGCGACGGCGCTGGACGACCTGGCGGACGGGCGGCTGCGGCTGGGTTTCGACGACGGTGCTGTGCTGGAGGCCGGCGCGGTCGTGGTCACGGGTGGGATCGGCACGTTCTCACCGCGCAAGCTGCCGTGCGGCGAGGAGTTCCTGGGCCGCGGGCTCACCTACTTCGTCCGCGATCCGGCCGAGCTCGCCGGCAGCCGCGTGCTCGTGGTCGGCGGCGGCGACTCGGCGCTCGACTGGGCCGAGACGTTGCAGCACACGGCGGACGTCACGTTGGTGCACCGCCGCGACACCTTCCGCGCGCACCTGCACACCGTGGGCCAGGTACTGGCCGGCCCGGCGACCGTGCGCACGAACGCGACCGTCGAACGCCTCGACGGCGATGCCCGGATCACGCGCGCGACCCTGCGCGACACGGTGAGCGGCGAGACGACCCAGGTGCCGTGCGACCACGTCGTGGCGGCGCTGGGGTTCGTCGCGAACCCGGGCCCGCTGCTGCAGTGGGACCTGGCGACGCGCGACCGCAAGATCGTGGTCGACGCCGCCATGCGTACGTCGCGGCCCGGCGTCTTCGCCGCCGGCGACATCTGCACCTACGACGGCCGGGTCCCGCTCATCGCGGTCGGCTTCGGCGAGGCGGCCACCGCCGTGAACCACGCGGCCGTCCACCTCGACCCGGCCGCCTCCCCCTTCCCGGGGCACTCCACCGACGGCCCGGCGCTCGCCGCCCGGCCCCTGCGAGTCCCCGCCTGACCCGAGAGGACCCCGGCCATGGCCTACGTCATCACCGACGCCTGCGTCGACATCCTCGACCGCGCGTGCACCGAGGAATGCCCGGTCGACTGTATCTACGAGGGCGACCGCAAGATGTACATCAACCCCGTGGAATGCATCGACTGCGGCGCTTGCGAACAGGCCTGCCCGACGGGCGCGGCGCTCGCCGACCGGATGCTCGCCGGCACCGACGCGCAGTGGAACACGGCTGACAACGCCGGGTTCTTCACCGAAGCGCTGCCGGGACGGGAAACCCCGCTCGGCACCCCTGGTGGCGCTACCCACCTGGGCGCGGTGGGTGTCGACACCGAGACCGTTGCCGCGCTGCCTCGTACCTGATTCGGAGAGAACTGTGACAACCCTGGAAAACCGGCCGGTCGCCGGAGTCGATCCGTGGACCGGTGAGGCCCTGGAGGCCGGCGCGGTGGAGAACAGCGCGGAGGAAGTGCGCGCGATCGTGGCGGAGGCGGCCGCGGCGGCGCCGAGGCTGGAGGCGCTGGGCCGGCGAGGGCGGGCAAAGCTGCTGCGTGCGCTCGCGCAGGCGCTCGAGGCCGAGCGCCAGCAGATCGTCTCGCTCGCCGACGCCGAGACGGCGCTGGGTGCGCCGCGGCTCGGCGGGGAGCTGACCCGAACGTGCTACCAGTTGGAGTTCTTCGCCGGCGTCGTGGAGGACGGCGGCTACGTGGAGGCGACCCTCGACCCGGCCGGGCCGACGCCGATGGGGCCGCGGCCGGACCTGCGGCGGATGCTGGTGCCGATCGGGCCTGTCGCGGTGTTCGGGGCGAGCAACTTCCCGCTGGCGTTCTCGGTGCCCGGCGGGGACACGGCGTCGGCGCTGGCCGCGGGGAACCCCGTGGTGGTCAAGGCGCACGGGTCGCACCCCGGGACTTCGCGGCTCGTCCACGAGGTCCTGCGTGAGGCGCTCGTCGCGGCGGGGGCGCCGGCCGGGGCGCTCGGGCTGGTCTTCGGGCGGGCGGCGGGGGAGAGCCTCGTGACCGATCCGACGGTCAAAGCGGTCGGGTTCACGGGCTCGCTGTCCGGCGGCCGGGCGCTGCTGGACCTCATCCGCGGCCGCGCGGAACCGATCCCGTTCTACGGTGAGCTCTCCAGCCTCAACCCGCTGGTCGTCACCGCTGCCGCGGCGCGTGAGACGGGCGCCGAAATCGGGGTGGGCCTCGTCGCGTCGGTGACCGGGTCGGCGGGGCAGCTGTGCACGAAACCCGGGCTGGTGCTGGTGCCGGCCGGTACCGACGGCGACGCTGTGGTGGCCGCTGCGGCCGAAGCGCTCGGCAAGGCGGAAGTGGTGCCGTTGCTCAACCGGCGAATCCACCAGGCGTACCTCAGCGACACCGCCGGGCTCGTCCGCGCGAAGGAAGTGTCCGAAGTAGCCAGCGGACCGAAGCCAGGCGGCGGGTATGGCGTGGCTCCGCTTCTGACCACAGTGGACGCCGACGGGATCCCCGCCGAGGCGTTCGCGGAGTACTTCGGCCCCGCAGCCGTGATCGTGCGGTACCGGAGCCAAGCCGAACTGCTCGCCGTCGTCGACCAGGCGCCCGCGTCGCTCACCGCCACGCTGCACCTCGGCGCGGACGAGGCCCCGAAGGACCTGGTCACCGAGCTTAGTCGGCGCGTCGGCCGCCTGGTGTTCAACGGCTACCCGACCGGCGTGGCGGTGAGCTGGGCCCAGCACCACGGCGGCCCGTGGCCGGCGACCAACAGCCTCCACACCTCCGTCGGCGCCACGGCGATCCGCCGGTTCCTCCGGCCACTGGCCTGGCAGAACGCCCCCGCGCACCTGCTGCCCGACGAGCTCACCGACGAGCCCCGAGCACCCCTGCCGCGCCGGATCGACGGGCGGCTGCAGGCTCGGCACTGAGGGAAACAATTCTTACCCGTCGATGACAACACGACCACGGCACTGGCGGCCGCCGCGCTGGTCCCGTTCGCCGCGGTGTTCGCGGGGGGCACCGCCTCGGCGTCGCCGGTGCCGGACCGGAGCCGGCCGGGGTCGGTCTTCGTGGGCACCAACCACAACAACAGCACTGATCCGAGCCAGCCGGGCAACCAGGTCGCCTACTACCACCGGGCGGCCGACGGCAAGCTGACGCTCGTCGGCACGTTCGCCACCGGCGGTCAGGGTTCGGGGCCGGGCCAGCGCTTCGCGGGCGACGGTCTCGGTTCGGGCAATTCGGTGCGCCTCACCGCGGACCACCGTTTTCTGCTGGTGACCAACGCCGGCAGCGCCACGCTTTCCGTGCTGCGGATTCTGCCGGACCGTCTGCAGGTCGTGGACGTCGTCCCGACCGGTGACGGATCCGCGTCCCAGCGGTTCCCGAACAGCGTCACGCAGCACGGAAACGTCGTTTACGTGTTGAATGCCTCGGGTCAGGGCAGCATCACCGGGTTCCGCCTCGGGTTCGACGGCCGGCTCACCCCCGTACCGGGCTCCACCCGGCAGCTGCAAGCCGGCCAGGACCGCTTCGCTCCCGACGCGCTGAAGGACCCGACCCAGGTCTCCTTCAGCCCGGACGGGCACCACCTGCTGGTGTCCATCAAGGACGGCCCCACCAACGACGTGATCCCGGGCGCCAACCCGACCGGGCCGGGCCGCGTGCTCACCTTCGGTGTCGACGGCGCGGGACGGCCCAGCAAGGACTTCGTCCGCACCGACTTCGCCAACCGCGGTCCGTTCGGATTCTCCTTCGACCGCAAGGGCAACGTCGACCTGGCCGAGTTCGTCGGCGGCGGCGTGGAGGACGGCCACCCGACCGGCGCGGCCGGCAGCTACCGCCTCGGCCGCGACGGGCACCTGACCCCGATCAGCACGGCCGTGGCCGACCGCCAGATCGACACGTGCTGGGTCGTGAACAACGGCAAGTACGCCTTCGGCTCCGACTACACCTCCGGCACGATCTCGAGCTGGAAGGTGAACTCCGACGGCAGTCTCACCCTCTTGCACGAGGTGGCCGGCACCACGGACAAGCCGGCCGACAGCCAGGGCAGCACGCCGCTGGACCTGGGCGTGAGCCCGGACGGCAAGAACCTCTACAACGTGCTCCCAGGCTCCGGCAAGCTCGCCGCCTGGTCGATCGGCGCCGATGGCGAGCTCGCCAAGATCGGTGAGTTCGGCGGCCTGCCCCAGACCGTGAACGGCGACCACGCGCCGAGCGACTTCAGCGCGCTCGGCAGCCCCGCGGGCATCGACGTGAGCTGACCCCACGCCCGGGATGGCCGCCGAAAACCGGCCATTCCGGGCCTGGCCCGTGAAAACCCCGCGGCCCACTGGGGTCGCCGGCTCGGGTGTTCCTCGATGCGACGACGCCGCCCACCGGGGCAGGGTCGGCCCGTACCGCGTTGTCCACACTCGTGCGCAAAGGGCCTTCAATCATGGAAACCGTCGAGAATTCGCTTCAAGCCGACCTCCTCGTGGTCGGCTTCGGCAAGGGCGGCAAGATCGCCGCCGGTACCATGGCCCGGCTCGGGAAGCGGGTCGTCGTCGTCGAGCAGTCGCCGGAGATGTACGGCGGCACCTGCCCGAACGTCGGCTGCGTGCCCACCAAGGCGCTGGTGCACCGCTCCCGCAACCGCCGTCCGTCCGACCCGCCGCAGGAGTGGTACGAGCGGGCTGTGGGCGAGGTGCACGCGATCACCTCGCTGTTCCGCAAGGGCAACTTCGACGGGATGGACGGCCTCGAGACGGCGTCGGTCCTCACCGGGCACGCGGAGTTCACCAGCCCCGACACCGTCCTCGTGGACACCGCCGACGGCCCCGTGACCGTCCGGGCCGAGCACATCCTCATCAACACCGGCTCCACGCCCGTGATCCCCGACCTCCCGGGCCTGCGGATGAGCAAGTACCTGGTCACCAGCACCGACCTCATCCACCGCACCGAGCTGCCGAAGCGGCTGGCGATCGTCGGCGGCGGCTACCTCGGCATCGAGTTCGCCGCCATCTACCGCCAGTTCGGCTCCGAGGTCACGCTCTTCGAATCGACGGCGCGCATCCTCGACCACCTCGACGACGACGTGCAGGCAGTTGCCGAGAAGATCCTCGTCGACGAGGGCATCGAGATCGTCACCGGCGCCAACGTCACCGGCGTCGAGGACGGTGCCGGTGAGGCGATCGTGCAGTACATGCACGACGGCCGCGAGCGCACCCTGGCCGTGGACGCGGTGCTGTCCGCCGCCGGCCGCAAACCGGCCACCGAGGGCCTCGGCCTCGCGGCGGCGGGTGTCCGCGTGACGGCCCGGGGCGCGGTGGAGGTCGACGAGCACCTGCGCACCAGCCAGCCGCACATCTTCGCGCTCGGCGACGTCAACGGCGGGCCGCAGTTCACCTATGTCTCGCTCGACGACGCCCGCATCGTGCTGGACCAGCTGCGCGGCGAGGGCAAGCGCACCACGACCGACCGCGTCGCCGTGCCGCGGACGCTGTTCATGACCCCGCCGCTGGCGATGGTCGGCCTCACCGAGCGCGAGGCGCGCGACGCGGGCCACCGGATCAAGGTCTCGAGCCAGCCGGTCGCGGAGATCATCGCGATGCCGCGCGCCTACGTCGTGGACGAGACGCGCGGCGTGATGAAGTTCGTGATCGACCTCGACACCGACGAGATCCTCGGCGCCTCGCTGCTGAGCGTCGACGCGCAGGAGCTGATCAACACCGTGGCGCAGGCGATGCGTTACGGCATCAAGGCCGCGCAGCTGGGCGAGGCGATCTACACGCACCCGTCGTCGACGGAGGCGTTCAACGACGTGATCTCCACCGTGGTCCGGAGCGACGAGAAGTAGCCACCCCGGGCAGAACCGCCCCATACCATCCACAAAGGATGGTGTGGGGCTTTTCTTTTCCCGCCACCACAACGCACTGGGGGGTCGGGCCCGGGGGCACCCGGACGCGACGCGGGCGCCGCGCGGGCAGGCTCTGACGCGACGACCGAAACGGAGAACCCACATGCCACCTACGCTGGCCGACGGCCACCTCTACCTCCAGACCAACGAGGTCAGGAACGCGATCATCCACTACTCCCGAGGGGCCGACGGCGCCCTCACCGAGGTGGAGCGCGTACCCACCGGGGGTGGCGGGTCCGGGGTGTACAAGCCGATCAGCGGCCAGGAGAGCGCGCCGAACGCCTTCGAGGCGGCGGGCAGCGTGATCCTCACGGCGGACCAGCAGTTCCTGTTCGCCACCAACGGCGGCGACAACTCCGTCTCCAGCTTCTCCGTCGGCGGCGACGGCAAGCTGACGCTGCTCGACGTGAAGCGCACCGGCAACATCGTGGCCGGGCGCAGCGGCACCGCGAAGTCGCTGGCGTTCTCGCCGGCCACCAGCACGCTGTACGTGCTGCACTCGTTCGGCCCGGACCACGTGCGGTTGATGACCGTGGACCCCGAGGGCAGGCTCACCTCGCGGCCCGAGGGCTACACCGTGAACACGCCGGACAAGCCGCTGCGCGTGTCCACGATGGTCGTGCTCTCGCCGGACGAGCGCTTCCTCGTCGTCGGCACCACGTTCGACCAGCCGGCCGCGGCCAACCCGGACGGTTCGCCGATCCTGTGGGCCGACCAGCCGGACGGCTCGAAAAAGTCGGTCGCGTCCAACGCCCCCGACCCCGACGGCATCATCGTCTTCCCGCTGCAGCACGACGGTTCGCTGGGCGAGGGCATGTTCCAGGACGGCGGCGGCGGTTCGCCGTTCTACCCCGCGTTCCTGCACCACCGCCCGGACCACTTCGTGATCGGCTATGCCGTGGCCGACGGCATCGCGCTGGCCAAGCTCGACGACCGCGGCCAGATCGGCACCGGCCCGGTCGTGAAGATCGACACCAGCGCCGGTCTGCCCTCGGAGCTGTGCTGGTGCGCGGTTTCGCCCGACGACAAGTGGGTGTTCGCCACGAACTTCGGCTACAGCAACATCTCCTGCTTCCGCATCGACGGCGACGTCGTCTCGCTGGTGCACGACAACGCCTGCCCGAAGATTCCCGGCGACGGTACCTTCCGCGCGCTCAACGGCACCGTCAGCAGCGGCCCGAGCGACAACTGGCTGACCCCGGACGGCACCCACCTGTACCAGATCTACGCCAACGCCTCGAAGCTCGTGGGCTACGCGGTGCAGTCCGACGGTTCGCTCGTCGAGGTCACCGCCGCGGAGATCCCGTACAACAGCCCGCAGGGCCTGGCCGGGTTCTGAGCCGTGACGGCGGGTGAGGCCGGCCAGGCGCGCATCGAGGCGACGCTGTCGTCCATGATGCTCAGCCCCCGGGAAATCGAGAAGCTGGTGATCTACCAGGTGGCCGAGCTGGCTCGGCGGCGCAAGGACCGCGGTCTGAAGCTGAACTTTCCGGAGTCGATCGCGCTGATCACCGAGGCGCTGCTGGAGGCGGCCCGGGACGGCCGGTCGGTGGCGGAGGTGACCGAGCTGGGCAAACAGGTGCTCACGCGCGAGGACGTGCTGCCCGGCGTGCCGGAGATGGTGAACGTGGTGCAAGTCGAGGCCACGTTCCGCACGGGCACGCAGCTCGTGGCCGTGGCCGACCCGATTCCATAGGAGCGCACGATGATTCCAGGCGAATGGCTGCTCGCCGACGAGCCGATCGAGCTCAACGCCGGCCGGCGCACCGCGCGCCTGCCGGTGCGCAACACCGGTGACCGGCCGATCCAGGTCGGTTCGCACTTCCACTTCTTCGAGGTGAACCGGGTGCTGGACTTCGACCGCCCGGCGACGCTGGGTATGCGGCTCAACGTGCCCTCGGGGCAGTCGATCCGCTTCGAACCGGGCGACGAGCGGGACGTCGAGCTCGTGGAGTTCGGCGGCGCCGGGCGGGTGGTCGGCTTCAGCGGCCTGCTCGACGGCGGTTTCGCGGTTCGCGGAGCGGCGGCCCGGGCCCAGGCGCGGGCCGCCGAGCGCGGCTTCACGGGAACGGGGGACCAGGCGTGACCACGGTTTCGCGGCGGCACTACGCGTCGCTCTACGGCCCGACTGCGGGCGACCGCTTCCGCCTGGCCGACACCGAACTGCTCGCCCGGGTGGAACGCAGTCTCATCCTCCCGGGCGAGGAAGCGATCTACGGCGGCGGGAAGTCCATTCGGGACGGGATGGCGCAGGCACCCGGCGTGCGCAACGCCGACGGCGCCCTGGATCTCGTGATCACCTCGGTGATCGTGATGGACGCCGTGCTCGGCATCCTCAAGGCGGACATCGGCGTCAAGGACGGGCTGATCGCCGGCATCGGCCAGGCCGGCAACCCGTCGGTGCAGGACGGGGTGTCGCCCGGGCTGGTCATCGGGCCGGGCACGGAGGTGATCTCCGGCGAGGGCCTCGTCGCCACCGCCGGGGCGATCGACACCCATGTGCACTTCCTGACGCCGGCCCAGATCCCGCACGCGCTCGCCGGCGGGATCACCACGCTGCTGGGCGGCGGGACCGGACCGGCCGACGGGTCCAAGGGCACGACCTGCACGCCCGGTCCGTGGAACCTGGCCCGGATGTTCGAGGCGACGGCCGCGCTGCCGGTCAACATCGGCCTCATGGGCAAGGGCAACAGCAGCCGCCCCGAAGGCCTGCGCGAGCAGGTGGAGGCCGGCGCCTGCGGGCTGAAGGTCCACGAGGACTGGGGCGCGACCCCGGCGGCACTGGACTGCGCGCTGTCGGTCGCCGACGAGCACGACGTGCAGGTGGCGCTGCACGCCGACACCCTCAACGAAAGTGGCTACCTGGCCGACACCCTCGACGCGATCGACGGCCGGACGATCCACAGCTACCACACCGAGGGTGCCGGTGGCGGCCACGCGCCGGACATGATGGCGATCGCGTCGCTGCCCAACGTGCTGCCGTCCTCGACCAACCCGACGCGTCCGTACACCACGGACACGACGGACAACCTGTTCTACATGACGATCGTGACGCACCACCTCAACCCCGACAACCCCGAGGACGTCGCGTTCGCGCAGTCGCGGATCCGCGCCGAGACCGAGGCGGCCGAGGACGTACTGCACGACCGGGGTGTGCTGAGCATGTACTCCTCCGACGCGCAGGCCATGGGACGCATCGGGGACACCGTCACCACCTGCTGGCGCACCGCGGACAAGATGAAGAAGCTCACCGGCAGCCTGCCCGGGGAGGCCGCGGGCGACGACAACCAGCGGATCCTGCGGTACCTGGCGAAGCTCACGATCAACCCGGCGCTGACGCACGGCATCGGCCACGTCGTGGGCTCGCTGGAGCCGGGCAAGCTCGCCGACATCGTGCTGTGGCCGACGAACACCTTCGGCGTCAAACCCAAGTACGTGCTCAAGGGCGGGTTCGTCGCGTGGTCGGTGATGGGTGATGCCAACGCGTCCATCCCGACGCCGGAACCGGTGCTGCTGCAGCCGATGTTCGCCGGGCTCGGCCAGGCGGTGGGGCGGACGTCGATCACCTTCCTCTCGCAGGCGGCGCAGGAGAGCAAGCTGTTCGAGCGGCTCGGGATCGACCGGTGGACCGAGGCCGTGCGCGGGTGCCGGACCGTGGGCAAGGCGCAGATGGTGCGCAACGAGCTGACGCCCGACATCACGGTGGACCCCGAGACGTACCAGGTCACTGTGGACGGTGAGCCGGCCGTGGTGCCCGCGGTGGACGAGGTGGCCATGTCGCAGCTGTACTACATCGTCTGAAATGCGGGATCGTCTGACGTGCGGGATCGCCTGATGTGCGGGCTGTCCGATGACCGGGCCTGTCCGATGACCGGGGTCCGCTGATGCCGCCGTACCTCGGGGGCGCCGACTGGCTCACGGGCTTCCTGTCCGTGCTGCAGCTGAGCGATTCGGCGTTCCCGAGCGGCCGCTACACGCTGTCCTACGGCCTGGAAACCCTGGTGCAGTCGGGTTTCCTGGCGACGCCGAGCGACCCGCGGGTGCTCTCGGCGCTGCTGCGGGACCAGCTGCTGCTCGGGGTGGCGCCGTCGGACGGGGTGGCACTGGCATGCGCCCACCGCGCCACGGCGTCGGGGGACTCCCTCGACCTCGAGTGCGTGACCCGAGCCGACGAACGGCTGACCGCGGTGAAGCTGGCGCGGGAGGCGCGGGAGACCTCCACCCGCACGGGGCGGGCGTTGCTGCGGATCGCCGGGTCGGTGTTCCCAACCGAGGCGTTGCGGCACTACGCCGACTGTGTCGCGAAAGGACGGTCGCCCGGCAACCACGCGGTGGTGCTGGGAATCCTGAGCGCGTCGGTGGGCGTGCCGCGGCTGGAGGCGGTGGCGGGGGAGCTGTTCGCGTTCTCCGCGGCCTGGGTCGCGGCGGGCGTGCGGCTGGCCGTCACCGACCACAGCACCGCGCAAGCCGTGCTCCACGACGTGCGGGCTGCCACGGCCGAAGCGGCGATGTGCACCGTGGACAAGGACCCCGACGCCATCACGAGCTGCACGCCGCTGCCGGACGTGGCGGCGATGCGGCACGAGGAAACGCAACTGCGGCTGTTCGCCAGCTGAGGGAAGGAAAACCATGGAGCCCCACCCGCATTCGCATGACCACCCGCACTCCCACGCGGCGTTCTCCGCCGTGCGCACCCCCGGCGTCGCCCGGATCGGCATCGGCGGCCCGGTCGGGTCGGGCAAGACGGCGCTGATCGAGGCGCTCGTGCCGATGCTCATCGCGGCCGGCCACCGCCCGCTGGTCGTCACCAACGACATCTTCACCAGCGAAGACGCCCTGCACGTGCGGCGCACCCTGGCCGGCGTGCTCGCGCCGGAGCGGGTCGTCGGCGTGGAGACCGGTTCGTGCCCGCACACCGCGGTGCGCGACGACCCGACCATGAACCTCGACGCCGTCGCCGAGCTCACCGGCCGCTACCCCGACGCGGACGTGGTCCTCGTCGAGTCGGGCGGCGACAACCTGACGCTGACGTTCAGCGCGGCGCTGGCCGACTACTTCGTTTTCGTGATCGACGTGGCGCAGGGCGACAAGATCCCGCGCAAGCGTGGCCCGGGCGTGACCCACTCCGACCTGCTGGTGATCAACAAGGTCGACCTGGCGGACCTCGTCCGGTCCGACCTGGCGGTGATGGACCGCGACGCCGGCGCCGTGCGCGAAGGCCGCCCGTTCGTGTTCACCAACTGCTTCACCGGTGAAGGGCTCGACGAGGTCACCCGCCGCGTCCGCGACGTGATCGGCCGGTTCGCGCCCGCCGCCGAAGTGGGATGACCCGTCGCGACGACCCGGCGTGGTGCACGCCGACGCGCCTACCCGAGGAGCTGCTCGGCTTCGACGGGTCCATCCGCGACGGCCTCGGCGTCGGGGCGCCCGGCAAGCTCGGCGTGCTCGACCTCGCGCTCGCCCCGCGCGGCGGCACCACCCGGGTCGTCCGGCAGTACCAGCGCGCGCCGCTGCACATCTACCGCCCGATCCACCTCGACCCGCGGCGGCCGGACATGGCCTTCGTGTTCCTGCAGCAGCAGGGCGACGGTTTCGTGCAGGGCGACCGCTACCGCATCGACGTCGACTGCGCCCCCGGCTCGGCCGTCCACCTCACGACGCAGGCGTCCACCAAGGTCTTCGGCGCGCGCGACAACTACGCGACGCAGCTGGTGAACCTGACCGTCGGTGCCGGCGCGGTGCTGGAGTACCTGCCCGACCCGGTCGTCCCGTTCCGCGGCTCGCGTCTCTTCCAGCGCACGGCCGTGACGATCGCGCCCGACGCGACGGTGATCCTCGGCGAGGTCCTGCTCCCGGGCCGGGTGGCCCGGGGCGAGGCCCACGTCTACGACCTCTACTGGGCGGAGCTGGAAGCCCGCACCCCCGACGGCGCGCTGCTGTTCGCCGACACCTTGCGCCTGCGCCCGGGCGGTGCCGGCGACCCCGTCTCACCGGCGACGCTGGGCGGGTACCAGGTGGTGGCGAGCCTGTACGTGGTGTCGGACCGGATGCCGCCGGCCGAGCTCGTGACCGCGCTGCGCGAGGCCCTCGCCGGGGTGCCGGACGTCCTCGCCGGCGTCTCCGAGCTGCCGGCCGCGTGCGGCGCGGGCGTGCGGCTGCTTGGCCACACCTCCCAGTCGGTCCAGGCGGCGATGCACGCCGCGTGGGACCGCGCGCGCCTCGGCCTGCTGGGCGCGCCGGCACCCGACCTGCGCAAGGGCTGAGCTCAGTCGTCCGCGCAGGCGGCCAGGACCAGGTGCAGTTCGGTGCGCGTGGTGATGGACAGCTTGGTGAAGACCTTGTGCAGGTGGTACTCGACCGTGCGCGGGCTGATGGACAGGGCGGTGGCGATCTCGGGGTTGGAGCGGCCGTTGCGGGCGAGCGAGGCGATGCGGCGCTCCTGCGGCGTCAGCTGGGAACTGGTTTCCGGCACCCGGCGGCGCGCGCGTTCGCCGGTGGCGAGGAGTTCGCGCATCGCGCGGGCGGCGAAGGCCTCGGCGCGCATGGCGAGGAACGCCTCGTGGGCGGCGCGCAGGGGGCCTCGTGCGTCGACGCGCCGGCCGCGGCGGCGGAGCCACTCGCCGTAGAGCAGGCGGGCGCGCGCGAGGTGCGGGGTGATGCGGGAGCGGCCCAGGCGGTCGATGGCTTCCGTGTACAGGTCTTCCGCTGCTTGGCCGTGGTGAAGCAGCGCGCGGGAACGCGCGTCGACGCCGAGGGCCCATTCGGTGCCGCTGAGGCAGGCGCGTTCGGAGAGGCGGTCGGCCGCCGCCGCGGCGGTGGTCAGGTCGCCGGAGCGGACGGCGCCTTCGACGAGCTCGACGAGGGACCAGCCTTGGAGCTCGATGCCGTCGCGGTCGAGGGCGTCGCGGGTCGCGTCGGCGGCTTCGGCGTACGCGGTGAGGCCGTTGCGGAGCACGGCGGTGGCGTAGCGGGCGGTGGTGCGGGCCATGCCGCCGTTTTCGAAGCAGGACTCGGCGAACGTCGGCAGCTCGTGCCCGCGCCACGCGGCCAGCACGCAGGCGGCGTGCGGGAACGACGGGGTGCCGGTGGCCCGGGTGAGGGATTCCGCTTCGGCCACCAAGGACTCCGCGACGGCGAATTGTCCGAAGTGGACTTCGGCAAGGGCGCGGTGGGTGAGGACGTACGGCAGGATCGTGCGGGCGCCGGTCTCGCGAGCGCCGGCGAGTTCGTCCCGGGTGAGGTCGTGCCAGGTGTCGTCGTCCCACAGGTCCGGTGCGACGAGGCAGGCCAGCAGCCGGGAGCGGGCGTCGTTTTCGTGGTCGTTGTCGAGGGTTTTCAACGCGAGCTTGAGCGGTTCGACGGCGGCCGCGTAGCCGGCGGTGCAGCGTTGCGCGACGCCTTCGAGCAGCCGGTCGGAGCCCGTCGGCCGGTGGGTGGCCAGGCGTGCGAGCACAGCGTGGACGACGTCGACGTGGCCGGTGAAGATCGCGGCGCCCAGGGCTTCGAGGTACGCGGGCCTCGCCAGGCGAGGTTCGCACACCTCCAGGTCCTGGGCCGAGGTGAGCAGCCGTCCGACCGCGGCCCCGCCGCGGCCGGAGTCGAACGCCATGCGGGCGCGCACCCGGTTCGACCGTGCCCGGGCGGCGACGCCGGGGGAGCCCAGCTCCGCGACAGCCAGCAGGCGGACCGCCGCGTCCACGGCGCCGGCCGCGTGATGCGCGTCGGCCGCCGCGATGGCCCGCTCGGCGCGCAGCCGCGGGTCGGCGGTGCGCAGCGCGGCGTGTTCCAGGAAGGCGGCCGCGGCCGGCAGCCCGCCCCGGCGTCCGGCCTCATCGGCGAGGCGGGCCAGCGAATCGGCGACGGCCTCTGCCGGCTCGACCGTCGCGTGGGCGAGGTGCCACGCGCGCCGGTCGGGTTCGAGCTGAGGATCGGTCGCGAGGGCGAGGGCGCCGTGGACCAGGCGGCGTTCCGCACCGGACGCGAGGCCGTAGACGCACTGGCGCAGGCGGGGTTCGCGGAAGGTGACCCACGCGCCGAACGAGACGAGGCCCGCCGCTTCGAGCGGCTCGGCCGCGTCCGGTCCGATCGCGAGCCGGGTGGCCGCCTGCCACAGCCGGACGGGCTCGCCGAGCGGTTCGGCGGAGGCGAGGATGAGCAGGAGCCGGCTCTCAGGCGTCAACGTTGTCGACGGGCCGGCGATTTCGGGGCAGGACAAGGGAACCACGCCGTAACCGCCGGCGATGCCGGCCGCCGGGCGGACGGCGTCGAGCAGCAGCCGTGGATTTCCCCGGGCCTCCGCCACAACGCGGTCGAGCACAGCGTCGTCCAGTGGCGCGGCCGCCGCGGACCTGAGGAGCTCGCGCGACTCGGCGTGGTCCAGGGGTTCGAGGCTGAGACTCGGCAGGTCGGCGAACCGCTCTCCGCGTTCGGCGAACACCAGCGTGACGGGCACCGGCCCGAGCCGGCGGGCGACGGCCGCGAGCACGGAGGCCGAAGCCTCGTCCAGCCACTGCGCGTCGTCGATCAGGCACAGCACCGGCTGCGGTTCTGCCGCCAGCGCCAGCAGTTCCACCACGGCGACACAGACGGGCAGCCGTTCGGGCGCGGCACCCGCGCGGAGTCCGACGGCCCGTTCCAGCACCTCGCGCCGGTGCGCGTGCAGCCGGGCGAGCTCGGCGGGCAGGGCCGAGCACAGCAGGTGCAGCGCGGCGTACGGCAGCTCCGCTTCGGCGGCGATCCCGCGGACGTTCAGCACCCGGTGCTCGCCGGCCGCGTTCGCGATCTGCGTGAGCAGGGCCGTTTTCCCGAGTCCCGCCGCGCCGCGGACCACGACCGCGCCGCCGCCGGTCAGCAGGTCCCGGAGCCGGGCGCGTTCGGGGTCGCGTCCGACGAGGGGGAGCGTTGCGTTCATCGGGCGGCGGCCTCGATTCCGTGTTGGTGCTCGGTGACGGCCAGGTGCAGCTCGGTTCGCGACGTGATGCGCAGCTTCGCGAAGACCTTGCGCAGGTGGTACTCGACCGTGCGGGGGCTGATCGACAGCGCGGTGCCGATCTCCGAGTTGGTGAGGCCGCCGCGGGCGAGCGCGGCGATCCGGTGTTCGTGCCGGGTCAGCGCCGAGGTGGTGACCGCGGGGGTTTCGCGTTCGCCGATCGCGAGCAACGCGCGGTCCGCGAAGGCCGTGGCCCCCATGCGGAGGAACTCATCGTGCGCGGCGCGCAACGGCTCACCGGCTTCCTCGTCGCGTCCCTGCCGGCGCAGCCATTCCCCGTAGCCGAGCCGAGTGCGGGCCAGGAGCGGCCGGATCCTCGTCCGGGCCAGCCGTTCGATCGCTTCGAGGTACAGGCATTCGGCCTCGGGGCCTTCGGCCGGCAGTGCACGGGACCGGGCCTGGGCACCGAGCGCCCAGTCCGTCCCGCACCGGTCGGTGCGGTTCACGAGCACCTCGAGTGCCGTCGTCGCGATGTCGAGCCGGCCCGCGCCCACGGCGGCTTCGACCAGCTCGACCAGCGCCCAGCCCGCCGTCGCCAGTTCGTCGCGCTCGACGACACGTTGTGCCGCGGCGAGTGCCCGCGAGTAGTCGCCGACGGCGTTGCCTGCCACCGCGGTGGCCAGCTCGCCGCACGTGCGGGCGAGTCCCTGGCCGGCCGAGCCGCCGAACTCGTGACCACGCCAGGCCGCGACGAGCACGGTCGCGTGCTCCAGCGGTGCCTGGCCCAGCTTCGTGCTCATCGTGCGAGCCTCGTCGTCCAGCGCGGCCGCCCCGGTGAGATTGCCGGTATGGACTGAAAACAGTGCCCTTCCGGCCAAGACATCCGGCAGGGCACCGGGATCGGCCGCTCCGCTCACCAACCGGTGCCACGCCTGGTCGTCCCACAGTTCAGCGGCGACGAGCCCGGCCGGCCACGATGGCCGAGCGGTTTCGAGAGCTGCGGTCAGGGGCCCGACGGCAGCGTCGAAACCTTCGGTGCCGCGCAGAATCAGCCCGGCCCCGAGTCCGTCGTCGTGACTCAGGGGCATGGGGGCGAAATCGACGCCGGTGAGGACGGCGGCTCCGAGCGCGTCGAGACCAGCTTGGTTTGCCGGGCCGAAGGGGAGGGCGTCGCGGGTCGCGCGCAGCAGTGCGTCCGTTGCGGAGGGGGTGCGGGTCGAGATGAACGTGAGCCAGGCTCGCAGCCGAGTGGCTTCGGCCCGTTGAGCCGGTTCGAGGGCGCCGACCATCGAGTCCAGCAGCTGAAGCGCGATTCCGGGCTGCCCGGCGTCGAGCTCCGCCGCGACCGCGGCCAGAGTGCGTTCGGTCCGCAGGGCGGGGTCGGAGGTGAGCGTGGCGGCGATACGCAGGAACGCGGCGGCCGCGCTGGGCCCGCCACGCTTGCGGGCCGAGGGCACCTGCGCGAGCAGGCCGTCGGCTGCCGCCGGCTCCGGGCCCGGCACTGAGTGGGCGCGGTGCCAAGCCCGCCGGTCTTCTGACGTCGCCGTGTCAGCCAACGCTCGATGGACCGTGCGCCGCTCCGCAGGCGTGGCCCGGTGATAAACCCAGCCGCGCACTGCCGGGTCGGAGAACGTGACCCACTCGCCGAACGCGAGCAACCCGTCCGGCGCGACCGTCGGGATCCCCAGCTGCGAGGCGGCCCGCCACAGCAGAGCCACCTCGCCCGTCGGATCCGCGGCGGCGGCCAGCAGCAGCGTGCGGCCGTCCGGGTCGAGGCGCAGCACCCGTTCCTGGGTATCGGCGTCCGGGTTCCCGTAGGACAGGCCGAATCCACCAGCCGGCGCGAAGGCCGTCACGGTCGAACGGATCGCCCGCGGGTTCCCCCGGGTCTCCGCGACGAACCGCTCGACCACGTCCTCGTCCACCGGACCCGGCACCAGCGAATCGACCAGCGCGCGAGCAGCGGCCCGGCACAACCCGGGCACCACCAGCTCCGGCAAGGCCTCCAGCCCACCGGCCCCGGTGCGCTCCGCGAAGAGCAGCATCACCCGCCGCCCTGGCAATCGCCGTGCCACGAAAGCCAGAGCACGCGCCGAAGACTCGTCCAGCCATTGTGCGTCGTCGACGACGCACAGCAACGGGGCCGCGGCCGAGACGAGGAACGTCGCCGCCACCCCGACCGCGAACGGATCGGAGTCCTCCGTGACCGCACGCAGTGCCCGGGCATGGTGCGGCGACAGCTGCCCGAACACCTCTTCGAGCGCGGCACACAGCTGCCGCAGTCCCGCGTACGGCCGCGTTTCGGACGAGCGCACTTGGACCACCCGATACCCGCGCGTTCGCGCGACGACGTGGCGCAGCAACGCGGTCTTCCCCACGCCCGGGTCGCCCCGCAGCACGAGCGCGCCGTGGCCGTCCCGCACGTGCTGATCGAGCAGGTGGACTTCGGCGGCACGGCCGTGCAGAGTGACGTCGGTTACTACACTGGCCGGGTTCGGGTCGGGCACGGCGTCGACGTTCGCGGGTCCCGGGCCGCTTCGAACCCGGGCCGCCCCGGGCACGACCCCGGGACCCGGGCGAACCCGGGCGAACCGGGCGACATCGGTGAACGCTGTGTACCCGGCGCCGCCCGATGATCGGGATATCCTGCGGGCGCCCGCTGGTCGCCGTGGCCGGAAGGGAAGAGCGAGCACACGGGCAGGTGGGTGAGTGCTGGACCGGCGCGCGGAACGCGAGACCCTCGACCGGCTGCTGGACTCCGTCCGCGCCGGTAAGAGCCAGGTGCTCGTGCTGCGCGGCGAGGCGGGCGTCGGCAAGACCGTGCTGCTCGACCACCTGGCCCGCCAGGCCGCCGGGCTCCGCGTCGCCCGCGCCGGGGGCGTCCAGTCCGAAATGGAGCTTGCGTTCGCCGGCCTGCACCAGCTGTGCGCGCCGATGCTCGACGGCGCCGAAGCCCTGCCGGATCCACAGCGGGTGGCGCTGCGCACCGCGTTCGGCCTGAGCCCGGGCCCCGCGCCCGACCGGTTCCTCGTCGGCCTGGCCGTGCTGGGTCTGCTGGCCGAGGAGGCGCGAAACCGGCCGTTGCTGTGCGTGATCGACGACGCCCAGTGGCTGGACAGCGCTTCCGCGCAAGCCCTCGCCTTCGTCGCGCGCCGGCTGGTCGCCGAGTCGGTCGCGCTGGTGTTCGCGGTGCGGGAGCCGGCCGCGGCCACGGAACTGACGGGCGTCGCGCAGCTTGTGGTCGAGGGTTTGCCCGACGCGGCGGCCCACGACCTGCTCGACTCCGTGCTGCGCCTGCCCGCCGACGACCGCGTGCGCGACCGGATCGTCGCCGAGACCCGCGGCAACCCGCTGGCGCTGGTGGAGCTCTCGCGCGGGCTGAGCCCGAAGGAGCTGGCCGAGGGATTCTCCCTGGCCGGTGCGACCACGATCCCGCGTCGCATCGAGCAGCGTTACCAGGCGCGGCTGGCCCAGCTCGACTCCGACACCACGCGCTTGCTGCTGATCGCCGCACTGGAACCGCAGGGCGACCCGGTGACGCTGTGGCGTGCGGCCGGGCTGCTCGACATCGGCGCCGAAGCAGCGGAACCCGCGCTGGCGGCCGGGTTGATCGAGATCGGCACCCACGTGCGCTTCCACCACCCGCTGGTGCGCTCGGCGATCTACCAGGCCGCGGCACCGAGCGAGCGGCGCCGGGCGCACTGGGCGCTCGCGCAGGTCACCGACCCCGAGACCGACCAGGACCGCCGCGCCTGGCACGCGGCGCAGGCCGCCGAAGCACCCGCGGAAGAGGCCGCCGAAGAGCTCGGCCGGGCGGCATGCCGGGCGCAGGCCCGGGGCGGCATGGCGGCCGCCGCGGCGATGCTGGAGCGCGCGGCGGAGCTGACGGCGGACCCCAAGACCCGGGCGAAGCGCACCCTGGAGGCGGCCCACGTCACGCACGTCGCGGGCGCGCCGGAGGAAGCGCTGCGGCTCTTGTCGATCGCCGAGGCCGGCCCGCTCGACCGGCTCGAGAAGGCCGAGGCCGACCTGCTGCGCGGCCGGATCTCGATGACCGTCAACCGCGGCCGCGAGGCGCCGCCGCTGCTGTTCGCCGCGGCCCGGCAGCTCGAGGAGCTGGACGTGCGGCTGGCCCGCGAGACCTACCTCGACGCGCTGCTGGCTGGGATGTTCGCGGGCGTGACCGACGCCGAACTGCGTGAGGTCGCCGAGGCCGCGCGCGCCGCACCGCGGTCGCCGCAGCCTCCGGGCCCGGCCGACCTGCTGCTCGACGGCCTGGCGATCCGGTTCACCGACGGTTTCGCGCCCTCGCTGCCGATGCTGCGGCGGGCGCTGAGCGCGTTTCGCACTCCCGATCTGTCGCTGAAGGAACTGCACTGGCTGTGGCTCGCCCACATCATGGCCGGGAACATGTGGGACGAGCAGACGCTCGACACCGCGCGGCACCTGCAGCTCGCGCGCGACAAGGGCGCGCTCAACACCCTGCCGCTCGCGCTCGCGTCGCACATCGGCGCCCACGTCTACGCGGGTGACCTGGTCACCGCGGCGCACCTGCGCGACGAGCTCGCCGAGGTGTCGCGGGCGACCGGGATTCCGGCGGCGACGTACGGGACGCTGCTGCTGGCCGCGTGGCGTGGGCGCGAGGACGAGGCACGCGCCGTGATCGCGCGCACCGAAGCGGAGGCAGTGCGGCGCGGGGAAGGGTTCGGGCTGCTGATCGTCGGGTCGGCCCGTGCGGTGCTGTGCAACAGTCTCGGCCACTACGCGGAAGCGCTGGCGTCGAGCGAAGACGCGCGGCAGCGGCCGCCGGTGATGGGTGTGGAGCCGTGGCTCGCGCTGGTGGAGCTGATCGAAGCCGCCACCCGGCTCGGCAAGACCGCGGCGGCCGAGGACGCGTTCGCCCGGCTCGTGGAGACCACGCGCGCCAGCGGCACCGACTGGGCGCTGGGCGTCGAAGCCCGCTCACGCGCGTTGCTGGCCACCGGCGAAGACGCCGAGAGCGCTTACCGCGAGGCCGTGGAACGCCTGTCGCGCACCCGCATCCGGGGCGAGTGCGCGCGGGCGCGACTCCTGTACGGGGAGTGGCTGCGCCGCCGGCGCCGTCGGGCCGACGCGCGGGAACAGCTGCGCGCCGCCCACGACATGTTCACCGAGATGGGCATGGAGGCGTTCGCCGAACGCGCGGGCCGCGAGCTGCGGGCGACCGGCGGCACGGCGCGCAAGCGTTCCGTCGAGACCGGCACGGAGCTCACCGCGCAGGAGGCCCAGATCGTGCGGATGGTGCGCGAGGGACTGTCGAACGCGGAGATCGGCGCGCGGCTGTTCCTCAGCCCGCGCACGGTGGAATGGCACCTGGGGCGGATCTACGACAAGCTCAACGTCACGTCCCGGCGCCAGCTTCAGAGCTGAGTGGGCTCCTCCAGTGCCGCGAAGCCCGACACGTCCACGCAGTTGATACCGCGCTTCTCCACGATGACCATCAGGATCGCGTCGCAATGCCCGCAGCGGGCCACCACACCCGGCGCGTCGCGGTAGACCCGCAGCTGCGCCAGGACTTCCGTGGCGCCGCACGACGCGCAGGTTCCGCTCGCCGTGGTCATCTCGCCGCCGAACACCGCGTTGAGAGTGCCGGCGATGGCGTTGCCGTCGAACATCGTCATGGTGTCCCCGTTCCGCCGAAGCGTTCGGTCCGGATCCGCTCGGGCCGGTGACCGAGGTCGACGAGCGTGTTCGCCACCGTCTCGACGAACCCGGTCGGCCCGCACACGTAGACCACGGGCTCCTCGGTGGGCGGCAGGCCGGCCCGAGTGAGGAAGTCCCGGTCGATCCGCCCGTGCTCGCCCGGCCGGGTGCCCGAGTTTTCGCGAGTGAGTGTGACGCGGATGTCGATCCCGCCGCGTCCCCCGATCCGGGTGAACTCGTCGGCGTAGATCAGGGTCTCCCGCGACCGCGCCGAATACAGCAGTCGCATCGGCACCGTGCTGCCCGCCGCGGCGTGGTGGCGCAGCATCGAACGGAACGGCACCACGCCGGAGCCGCCCGCGACGAGCAGCACCGGACTGCCGCACGTGGACTCCCACACGAAGTGCCCGCCGACGGGGCCGCGCAGCTCCACCTCGTCGCCGACGCGCAGCTCGTCGACGAGATAGGGCGAGACCTCGCCGTCGTCGAGCCGCTCGACCGTGAGCACCACGTCGGGGTCCTCCGGCGCCGAGGCGATCGAGTAGCTGCGCTCGGCCCGGTAGCCGTCCTCGGCGGTCAGGCGCACGTCGACGTGCTGGCCCGCGCGGTGGCCCGGCCAGTCCGGCAGGGCGAACGCGATGCTGCGGGTGTTCGGCGTCTCCGCGACGAGGCCGGTCACCGCGGCCTGCTGCCAGTTCAGTCGCCGGCGTAGCGCTGTTCCCGCCATGGGTCTCCGTAATTGTGGTATCCGTAGCGCTCCCAGAAGCCGGGTACGTCCTGCTCGCGCAGGTCGAGGCCCCGCACCCACTTGGCGCTCTTCCAGAAGTAGAGGTGGGGCACGAGCAACCGCACCGGGCCGCCGTGTTCGGGTTCGAGCGGGGCGCCGCCGAACTCGTGGACCAGCCAGGCCTTGCCCCCGGTGAGGTCGGCCAGCGGCAGGTTCGTGGTGTAGCCGCCTTCACTGAAGGCGACCGCGTAACCGGCCCGGGTTTCCACACTGTCGAGCATCGTGTCGAGCGAGACGCCGGTCCACGTCGTGTCGAGCTTCGACCACTTGGTGACGCAGTGGATGTCCACGGTGATCGACTCGGCGGGCAGCGCGCGCAGCGCGTCCCAGGTCCAGGTGACGGGCCGCTTCGCGGCGTCGCGGACGGTGAACGTCCAGTCGTCGGCGACCACCTTCGGAGTCGGCCCCGCGGAGAGCACCGGGAACCCCGGCGTCACGTACTGCCCGGGCGGCACTCGCCCCGGGTCGACCTCCTCGCGGCGCTTGCCGCGGAAGTTGCGGGTGAAGGCCATCAGGCGCACCTCCCGTGTCCGGCTGCTCGGAGTTCCATGCAGCGCAGCGTTTCTCCCCGGCCCCGTGCTTCGCGTCGGGGAACCCCCGGGTGGACCCACCGGGGCGGTCGGGACTGGGGTCCAAGGCCCGGGCTCACCCCGATGCGACGGGCCGCGGTGCCAGGGCACCCTGGCGGGCAAGGGGAGTAGTCGGGGAGGAGTGAAGGGGTGACCGGCACGATCGGCTCCCGGGCCGGCCTGCGGGTGGTGGTCACGGGGGTGCTCGAGGTCCGCGCCGCGCAAGACGGGCGGCTCGACCTGGCCGTCGTCCTGGACGGTTCGGGGGACTGCGTCGCCCTCGAATTCCCGTCGGACCCCACGGCGCTGACCCGGGCCAGCATCCTGCGCCCGGTGACCGCTTCGGGCTGGCTGCGCCAGGCCGGCAAGCGCTGGATCCTGCACGTGGAGTGGCTGCGTCCGGCGAGGCTGAGCTGATGAGCTCGGCCGAGTACCGCAAGTTCATCGCGGAATAGTTTACGAAAGTGAAACGGACTTCGTCGCGTACCTTTTCGCGGCCTGATCACTGACCGATTGATCACGTGATCATCCGGGCACTGGTGGAACTGCTCGGCACCTGGTTAGCGTCCGGGGAAAGACGAAATCGGCACGAGGATTCCCATGAAGAAGACTGCGCGTTTGTCGTTGGCGACCGGGGTCGCGCTGGCCGCTGTGGCGACCACGCTCATTTCGGGGGCCGGCGCGGCTTCCGCGGCGACGGCCGGGGCCACGCTCTACGACAAGACCTTCTACGCCGATGATTCCGTCGGTCCTGGCACGCTGGCCGCGTCGCTCGGGTCGTTCAACGACCGCGCTTCGTCGATCAAGGTGGTCGGGACGAGCAGCCAGGAGTCCATTTGCTTCTATCTGGACGCCAACTTCAGCGGCGCCCATTTCTCGGGGACCGCGGACGCCGGTTCCACGTTGATGATTCCGGTTCTGCGGCTCGTCAACCCGGCGTATGACAACTCCATTTCCTCGATCCGGCCCAAGCTGCCCGGAGACTGCAACTGACCGGCGGTTTCAGGTGAACGGGGAAGCGTGAAGGTCCGGAAGCTCGCTGCGGGCGTGGTCGGTGCCGTCGTGCTGGGCGGGTGTGCCGCACCGGCGGACTCGCCCGGGCAGAGCTTCGCCGGGGTGCTCGAAACGGTCCTGCCGCCCGGTTTCACGGTCATCTCGGCGCGGCCGGCGCCGCCCGTTCCGCCCGACGACTCCGTGGTTTCGGCGTCCTTCACCGTGAAATCCGGGGCCGCCCACGTCGAGGCGAACCTCGGCGTGGGCATCGCCCGGCTTCCCGTCCCGGTCCCGGTCCTTTTCGCCGCGTGCCCCGACACGTCGTACCACCCCTACAGCCGGTGCAGCAGCACGGTTCTGGCCACGGGTGGCGTGCTCAACCTCGACACGTCCCCGGTGGACGCGGCCGCACCGGACGGCGAGCAGCGCTGGTCGGCGCAGGTGACCTTCGGCGACCAGCGGCAGGTCTTCGCCACGGAGACCCCGCTCGCCGGATCGTCCGAGGCCGCCGTACCGCTCGCCGAACTGGAGACCGTCGTTTCGTCACCGCGCTGGGATCCGCTCGGACCGCAGCCGGCACACTCCGCCCCCGCGAAGCCGCCCGCGACCGGCGACCCCGAGGCGCGCGCGATCGTCGAGACCCTCACCACCCTGGTGCCGCAAGGACTTCACGTCGCCGACGGTGGGGGACAAGGCGGCTACGGCCACCTCACCGTCGACGACTCCCACGTCCGGGCACTCGTCGTCGTCACGCTCCAGCGCTGGAAACGCGACGATCCCACCCTTGCCCCGCTGTACCGCACGACCACCACCGACCTCGACGGCACGAAGATCGCGACCACCGACCTGCCTTCACCCGACGGCGGCAAGGACGTCCGCGAATGGAAGGTCGACGTGCTGCACCCGTCCGGGGTTCGCGTAGTCGTCTCGACGCTCAACGCGCCGGGCTACGGCGTGCCCGCGACACGCACCGATCCCGCTCTCGCGCAGGCGCTGCTCCGGCGCATCGCCCTGTCACCCGAGTGGGAGAAAACCGGCTAGTCGTCCCGAGCCGGCGCGGCGGGTGTCCGCAAAGGACTCTCGGGAGTGGCGGGCCGGAGGCCGGCGCGTTCCAGGAACTGCCACAGGACGCGCCGGGCGGTGGGGTCGGGGCGGCCGCGCAGAAGTTCGACGAGCGCGGTCTCGGCAGCCATCGCGATGAGGAGCCGGGCGGGCCACCGGGTGCTCCACACCGGACACACGCCCTTCGCGTCCGATCCGTCCGGTTTCCTGGCCGTGGTCGAGCCGTTCCTCGCCTCGTGCCGGTCGGCCGAAACCGCGTGAAACCCCCGCCTGGCCTGGGCAATGAGCGGTGAACCGGCAGACCTCGGTGATCCGGGAGACACTCGTACGCGGCCGCTGAACGGCGCGGCCGGAAGGTGGATCCATGGTGGAGGGGAAGGCCGGCGACGTCCAGGTCGTCGAGCCCGCGGTGATCAACCGGGCGGTCGGCGCGGCCGCGATCGGCAACATCACCGAGTGGTACGACTTCGGCGTTTACGGGTACCTGGCGACGACGATCCAGAAGGTGTTCTTCACGGACCTGCCGGCTTCGGCCGGGCAGATCGCGACGTTCGGGGTTTTCGCCGTCTCGTTCCTGATCCGCCCGTTCGGCGGGCTGATCTTCGGGCCGCTGGGTGACCGGATCGGGCGAAAAAAGGTCCTGTCGCTCACGGTGATCCTCATGGCGCTGGGCACGTTCGCCCTCGGCGTGATCCCGAGCTACGGCGCCATCGGCCTCGCCGCGCCCCTGCTCGTGCTGCTCGCCCGGCTGGTACAGGGCATCTCCACCGGCGGCGAGTACGGCAACGCCATGACGTTCATCGCCGAGTACGCGCCGGACCGCCGGCGCGGGTTCTTCGGCAGCTGGCTCGAGTTCGGCACGCTGACCGGCTACGCGTTCGGCGCGACGATCGCCACCGTGCTCAGTGCGGTTCTGTCCGACCAGGCGCTGCTGACGTGGGGCTGGCGCATCCCGTTCCTGCTCGCGCTCCCGCTGGGCGCCGTCGGGCTCTACCTGCGCCGGCGGCTGGAGGAGTCGCCCGCGTTCGCGCAGCTCCAGGAGACGGAGAAGCCGGACGAACGCGTCCAGTCGCTGGGCGGCGAGCTGCGCGCGGTGTTCACGAAGTACTGGCCCGCGATGGTGCTGTGCGCCGGGCTCGTCCTGACGTGGAACGTCGCGAACTACATGCTCACCAGCTACATGCCGACCTACCTGACGGAAACGCTGCCCGAGCAGCACACCGGCGTCGGCAAGACGGCGTCGGAGATCCTGCAGATCGTGGTGCTCGTGCTGCTGATGGTGGTGATCACGTTCGTCGGCCGGCTGTCGGACAAGGTGGGCCGGCGGCCGGTGATCTTGGCCGGCTGCCTCGGGCTCGTGGTGCTGTCGCTGCCCGCCGTGCTGCTGGTCCGCGCCGGCGGCGCCACCTCGACGTTCTTCGGCCTGCTGGTGATGGGGCTCGTGCTGGTGCTGTTCTCGGCGATCCTCCCGTCGACCCTGCCGGCGCTGTTCCCCACGAACGTCCGCGCCGGCGGGCTGTCGATCGCGTTCAACCTTTCGGCGTCCCTGTTCGGCGGGACCACGGCGACGGTGATGAGCGCGCTCGTCTCGGGTACCGGAGACCTCAACTGGCCCGCGTACTACCTGATGATCGCCGGGGTGATCGGCGGCATTTGTGTCTTCTTCATGCGGGAGACGGCGCGCAAGCCGCTGCCGGGATCGGTCGCGCGAGAGGATTAGCCGGCGCAAGGCGTCACCTGTCCGGGCACAGCCGGTCACGCCTGAGCTGTCGCGATGGGCCATCGTGGTCGTATGGACAACACCTTCGAAGGCCGCCTGCTCATCGGGGCGACCGGCTCGGCCGCGGTCGCGACACTGCCGATGTACCTCGGCGCGCTACGGACGGTCTTGCGCGGCCCGATCACCGTGGTCATGACGCATACCGCGGCGACTTTCCTGCCCGCGCACACCGTCGGCCTGTTCGCCGACCGCGTGGTGACCGGCGCGGACGCGGCGACGTGGCCGGCCGACAACCACGCCACGCTGGCCGCCGGACACGACCTCACGGTGATCCTCCCGGCCAGCGCCCACACGCTGTCCACGGTCGCGGCGGGCGCCGCGCCCAACATGCTGGCCACGACCGTGCTGGCCGCCACGCACCCCGTGGCGTTCTTCCCGGTGATGACGGCGGAGATGTGGGCCAAGGCCGCAGTGCAGCGCAACGTGACCCAGCTGCGGGAAGACGGCTACCACGTGTACGACCCGGCGTCCGGCCCGCGCTACGACGTGGCGACCGGCGCGTTCGTCGAGAGCCCGCAGCCCCCGCCGCCGCCCCGGTTCCTGGAGATCGTGCGCGAGCTGATGGGCTGAGCCTCAGGGCCGGGTCGCCCGGAAGGTCCCCGGTGTCGTGCCTTCGGCGGCGCGGAACGCCCGGTGCAGCTGGGCCGCGCCACCGAACCCGGACTGCGCGGCGATCGCGGCCAGCGGCAGGTCCGGCCGGTCACGCAGCAGCCGGCGGGCGCGGGCCACGCGCAGGCGCCGGATCAGCGCGGTGAGCGACTCCCCGTCGTCGGCCAGCGCCCGGAACATCGACCGCCGCGACAGCCCGCACCCCGCGGCTACCGCGCCGGCGTTCAGCGCCGGATCGGCCAGGTGCTGGCCGACGAACCGGTGGATCCGTTCCCGCGACAGCGACGCCGACGTCGGGGTGGTGCCGCGGGCGGCCCAGTCGAGGGCCGTTTCCAGCAGGCCGACGGCGTGCGGCAGCAGCGCGGCGGCCACCCCCGGGTCTTCGCGCTGCTGCAGGGCCAGCCCGGCGAGGAACTCGGCGACGAGCCGGCCGGGGCCGCGCCCGTCGAGCTCGACGGCCGTGACGCCGGCCGCGACCCGGGCGGGCAGCAGCGTCCGCGGCACCCGCAGGATGACCTGGGAGAACGCTCCCGCGAACTCCAGCCGGTAGGGCCGCGTGCTGTCCAACACCGTCATCGTCCCCGGCTCCAGCGCGGCGGTCCGCCCGTCCTGCTGCGCCAGGGAACGCCCGCCCGTTTGCACGTTGACCAGCAGGTACTCCTCCGGGTCGCGCGCGATCAGCCGTTTCGTGCGCGCCACTTCCTGCGGGCCGGAGGCGACCGTCGACAGCCCGACGCCGTCGAGTGCGGCGTGCTCGAGCCGGCCCGTGAACCGCGCCTCGCCGGTCGCGCGGGCCGAGACCTGCACGAGGGCGTCGCAGATGACGTCGGACCAGTACCCGAACGCATCGGGCGCGGCGACGTCCTCTGTGGACCAGGACGAGGGCTCTTCCACCTTGCGATGGTGACACAGGTCCAGTGACTACGGGAGGACACGCCACCGGCGCGGGCTTGATCGACGGGCCGGAACGCCGAAGCCGGTGTCGATCGCAGTCGACCACGCCACGCCCTTTGGGCTAGAGTTCGGGCAACGCCTGCGCGCGATGCACCAGACCGGAGACGACCCGGTTTCTCCCGCCGCGCAGATCTTGCGACTCAGAGCCGGCAACCGCGTGCTCAGCGAGCGACTCGCCCAGACCACTGGCCCGGCGACGCCGGAACCTCCATCACGCACCCGCCTCGGCGCGACGTGGTCTTCGTCCGTGCCGACAGGCGCGCCGAGAACCGAAACCACAAGTACACCGGGCAGATCCACTCCCACCAGCAGAATCGAGCCGACAATGACATGGTCCATGCCACCGATCACCACCGGCACCGAACGCCGTTTGCTCGAGAGCATGCTCGACCGCAATCGGGCCGAGTTGGTCAGCACGGTGCGCGGCCTGTCCGAAGCCGAGGCTCGCCGCCGCTTCGTCGCGTCACTGACCACCCCGATCGGATTGGTCAAGCATGCCGCGGTCGCCGAACGGATCTGGTTCCAGCACGTCCTGGCGGGTCTGCCCGAGAGCGAATGCGACGGCGGCACGACGCCCGGCGACGCCAGTTTCATCGTCGACGACAATGAAAGCCTGGCCGACGTGATCTCCGAATTCGACCGCACCGCCGAGCGTTCCCGCGTGATCGCCGCCGAATTCGACCTCGACGACATCAGGACACACCCCCGTGTCGGCGACGTCAGCCTGCGGTTCGTCTACCTGCTCGCGATCGAGGACTTCGCGCGTCACGCAGGCCACGGCGACATCCTCCGCGAGCAGATCGAGCATCCCGCCGCACTCGACCGGCCACGGCGACCTTCGACGACGAACGAGATCATCGCCGGTCCGCGGGATCGAAATCAGGAAGCCGAACTCGACGGAGGAGCTGCTTGAGGACCCTCAGCGTTCGGTGATGCTCGCCGCCTGGTCGAGGTGCAGCACGAGGTCGGCTTCCGGCAGCGCCTCGCGCGCCGCCCGCTCGTCGGCCGGGGTGAGGCCCGACAGCTCGATGCGCAGCGCGCCGAGCCGACGAAGGCGCACGAGGTCACGCGCCGGGGTCGCGGCGGTGAGGACGAGGGCGCGCAACGACGGCAGCGCGGCGAGCTCGTCGACCTCCGCGACGGAGGGAATGCCGGCCGCGGCGACGGTGTGCACGTCGGCGAGGCGGGTGATGCCCCGCAGGTCGCGCTGGTCCGCGCCCATGTCGACCACGAGTTCGCCCACGCGCAGGCCCTCGGGCAGCACGTCCAGGCCGTCGACGAGTTTGCGGTGGCGCACCGACAACCGCGGCAGGTAGGTGCCCTCGACCGACGCCAGGGCTTGGATCGCGTCGAGCGTGCCGGCGTGCAGCCGCAGGTCGGTGAGGTGCATGCGCGACAGCGCCGAAAGGTCGGTCAGCGCACTGCCGAAGCCGGTGATCCACAGGGAACGCAGCGCGCGGCAGGCGACGAGCCCTTCGAGGTCGTGGACGACGTCGTTGGACTTGATCTCGAGGTGGCGCAGGGCGGGCAGCCGGGTGAGCGGGTGCAGCCCGAGGGCCGGGTCGTCGAGCGTCATGTCGCCGACGAGCTGGATCGCCGTGAGCGTGCGGAGGTGGCGCAGCCGGCGCAGCACGTCCCAGCGGTGCACCTCCAGCACGAAGTCGCCGAAGTCCACAGTGGACAGCAGGGTGGCGGCGTACTCCTCGGAGTACTCATTATGGCGCCAGGCGCGCAGCAGCTCGTCGATCACCGAACCCCGGTGCGTGCGGCTGAACGCCTGGATCTTCTCCCACGACTCCTCGCCGCCGATCAGCGCGAGCGTGCGGATCACGCGCGCCGCCACCAGATCCGCGTCGGCGCTCGCGTGCCGGGCGATCTCGGCCGGCCCGGGGAGCAGGTCGATCACGAACGCGCCGGCCTTGGCCAGCAGCTCCGCCTGGTCGAACCCGGCGGGCGGGATGAGCCTGCGGACCGCGGCCAGCACGTCGGTGCGCACCTGCTCGGGCTCGATCACGTCGACGTAGCTCATCTCCGCCGCGGCCAGCAGCGACAGCCGGTCGGCCACCTCGCGGTTGCCGCGCTTGCGCGCCCGCTCCAGCAGCCTGGCCAGCAGATCGCCGGCCTCCCGTGCGCGGGCCTGGGCGGCGACCATGAACACGACCTCGTTGAGCGCGTCGTCGTGGGCGTGCTCGACGAGATAGCCGAGCTCGCCGGACTTCACGAACTCACCCGCCGCGAGGAAATCGCGGAACGTGCGGTGCACGAACGCGATCCGCCCGTCCACGGCGTTCTGCCGCAGCACGCCGCTGCGCTCGAGCAGGTGCCGCAGCACCAGGTCGGGCTCGATGCCCTGCGAGCGCAGCCCGGACATGGCGCGGCCGAAGCGCTTGCGCGCGTCTTCGGGGTGCACGAGCAGTTCGGCGTTGCGGACCATCGGCGCGGCGAACCGCTCCAGGAGGATGATCTTCTCCTTGTCCGACATCTTCAGCTCGTCCTCGACCTGCACCCCGCGCCGAGTGTCCCACTCGCCGAGCAGCAGCTTCAGCGCTTTGTCGAGCAGGTCTTTGCGGCTCTGCGGGAGGTACATGTTCTCCCGCCGGTAGAGCGCGCACAGCAGGGAGCACAACAACGGGCTCGAGACGAGTCCGCGCACGTCCGGGCGGGTCGCGAGCGAGTCGCCGAGGCGTTGTTCGCAGTCGGCGAGCCAGGAGCGCTGCAGCTCGTCGGTCTCCATCGCGCGGGCGGCGCTGAACCAGTTGCCGATGAGCTCCCGCATGCCCCGCCCGCTCAGCGGCAGCAGCTCGTACGCGGGGAACGGCTCGCCGGCGATCGGCCACTCCGGGTCGACGACGGCGGGCCGGGTGCTCACGACGTAGCGCGCTCCGGGGTACCCGCGCAGCAGGCCTTCGAGCCAGCGGCGCACCTCCTCTCGCCGCGGCTGCAGGACCTCGTCGACGCCGTCGACGAGCACCATCGCGCGCCCGGAGCGCAGCAGCTCGCTGACCCACCGGGCGGGTTTCTCGCCGGCCAGCGCCGGGGCCGTCACGCGCACGAGGTCTTCGGGCTGGGGCAGGCCGCGGTCGGCGAACTCGCGCAGCGGCACGAAAAACGGCACGACGCCGCGCCAGGGGTCTTCGCTTTCGCCGTCGCCGGTGAACTCTGCGGTGGCCGCCGTGTAGGCCAGCCACTGCAGCAGTGTCGTCTTCCCGGCGCCCGCGCCGCCGACCAGCAGCACGCGCCGCTCGGCGGCCAGCGCGTGGGCGGTGTTGGTGCCCGCGCCCGTCAGCGCCGAGCCCGCGGCCGTCCCGCCCTGGCGCGTGACCGACGGGGCCGCGTAGTACTGCGAGAACGAGTGGCGCACGGGGGCGCGGCCGTGGCCGACCTGGAACAGCTCGAACGTGGCGTAGTCCGTGGCGAGGTAGGACAGGTAGTGCTGCTCGAAGGCTTCGGCGCGGTCGCGCGTGCGCCGATCCTCCTGGCTCTGCAGGTCGGCGACGGCGCGACGGATCTTCAGCACGTCGCCGGCCATCCCGGCCTGCACGGCGCGCATCACCTCGTCGACGGCCCGGGCGCGGCGGGCGACGCGCCGGCAGCACTCGTCGAGCAGGCGGTGGAACGCCGCGGTCGCGTCGGCGCCCAGGGCGGCCGCGTCGAGCGCCTGGCCGCCGGCGGTGCGGACGCGGGCCCGCAGGCGGTCTTCGTCGACGAGCACGGCGGGGTTCGTGCGGACGAGCCCGCCCACGTCGGCGGCGTCGAGGGCAACCGCCGCCGCGTCGAGCGCGGCCTGCGAGTCGCCGTCGGACACGGCCGGGAACTCGACCCGCCGCAGCTCGGCCAGGTCCTCCTCGGCCGCGACCAGCTGCCGGTGGGGATCACCCAGGGCGCGCGCCCGGCGCTGAGCCGTGAGCTTGTCGGCGCCGCGCTCGACCGCCCACTGGTACAGCGCGGAGAAGGTGGCACCCAGCGAGGCCACCAGCGCGGAGGAGAGCGGATCTACGACGACACCCCCAGTGTGCGTTCCGGGGTCAGTTTACCGGCCGGGGCGACCCGCGGCGAGGACGTGAGCCGCACCGCGCGCGGGAATCAACCGAGGCCCGCGTACGCTTCCACAGGCGTGAAGAACATTGGTTTCCTCTCGTTCGGCCACTGGTCGGACACCCCGCACTCCGAGACCCGGTCGGCGAAGGACTTCTTGCACCAGTCCATCGACCTGGCGGTGGCGGCCGAGGAGCTCGGCGTGGACGGCGCCTACTTCCGCGTGCACCACTTCGCGCGGCAGGCCGGCAGCCCGTTTCCGCTGCTCTCGGCCATCGGCGCCCGCACCTCGAAGATCGAGATCGGCACCGGCGTGATCGACATGCGCTACGAGAACCCGCTCTACATGGCGGAGGACGCCGGCGCGGCCGACCTCATCTCCAGCGGCAGGCTCCAGCTCGGCATCAGCCGGGGATCCCCCGAGCAGGTGATCGACGGCTGGCGTTACTTCGGCTTCGCCCCCGCCGACGGCGAGACCGACGCGGACATGGCCCGCCAGCACGCCGAGGTCTTCCTGAAGGTCATCGAGGGCGACGGCTTCGCGCAGCCGAACCCGCGCCCGATGTTCGCCAACCCGCCCGGCCTGCTGCGCGTCGAACCGCACTCGCCCGGCCTGCGCGAGCGCATCTGGTGGGGCTCCGGCTCCAACGCGACAGGCGTGTGGGCCGCGAAGCTCGGCATGAACCTGCAGAGCTCCACCCTCAAGGACGACGAGACGGGCGAACCCCTGCACGTCCAGCAGCGCAAGCAGATCGAGGCCTACCGCGAGGCGTGGAAGGAGGCCGGCCACGAGCGCGAACCGCGCGTGTCGGTCAGCCGCAGCATCTTCGCGCTCACCAACGACCTCGACCGCGCCTACTTCGGCCGCGACCGCAACTCGCAGGACCAGGTCGGCATGATCGACGAGAACACGCGCGCCATCTTCGGCCGCTCCTACGCGGCGGAGCCCGACGAGCTCGTGCGGCAACTCAAGGAGGACGAGGCCATCGAGGCCGCCGATACCCTGCTGCTGACGATCCCGAACCAGCTCGGGGTGGAGTACAACGCCCACGTGCTGGAGAGCATCCTGACGCACGTGGCGCCGGAACTCGGCTGGCGCTGAAGTTCTCCACCGAGGCCCGGCCGGTTGGCCGGGCCTCGGTCGTTGCGGTCAAGCCTCGTGCACCACGCGCCCGCCGACGACGGTCATCTGGACGGCGAGGTCCTTGATCGAGCCCGGGTCGGCGGTGAGCGGGTTGGCGTCGAGGACGACGAGGTCGGCGAGTTTGCCGGGGTCGAGGGTGCCGAGGGTGTGTTCGGCGAACTGCGTCTGCGCGCTGCCGAGGGTGTAGAGGTGCAGGGCCTCGCGGGCGGTGATGGCCTGTTCGGGGCCGAGGACGTCGCCCTTGAGGGTCTCGCGCGTGACCATCCAGCCGAGCGACCACAGGGGGCTGGGAGGGACCACGGGGGCGTCGGTGCCGCCGCCGGCGACGAGGCCGGCGTCGAGGATGTCGCGGATCGGCACGGCGCGGGAGCCGCGTTCGGCGCCCCACCACTTGACCTGGTTGGCGCCGAGCAGCACGGGGTGGTCCTGCACGCTCGCGAGCAGGCCCATCTTCCGCATGTGCGCGAGGTTCGGGCCGCTGGGCAGGAACAGGTGCATCAGCACCCAGCGCAGGTGCGTGAGCGACGTGTCGCGGTGCACGGTGGCGAGGACGTCGACGATGAAGTCCATCGCCGCGTCGCCGACCACGTGGGTCTGCACCTGGAACCCGTGCCGTGCGGCGCGGAGGTACATCTCGGTCAGCTCGTCCTTGCCGCCGGGCGGCAGGAGCTGGACGCCGTGGTAGTCCGGGCTGGTCTGCTCGCCGGGGACGAGCTGGTAGGGGTCGCGCAGGAAGCCGCCTTCGACGCCGCCGTCGGAGAGGTACTTGAGGCCGTCGAAGCGGAGCATGTCGTCGCCGGTGCGCGGCTTGAACGCCGCCACGGCCGCGTCGACGTCCGCGAGCGCCGCGATCCGCCAGAGCAGGTGCGCTCGCGTGGTCATCTCGCCGTCGTGCCACAGGCGCGTGTAGATCTCGATCTGCGACGGGTCCAGCCCCGGCTCGGTGACGCCGGTGATGCCCAGCGCGTTGTGCTCGGCCATCTGATCGCGCAGCTGCTGCCGCTGCTGGTCGGCCGACGGCGGGGCCGGCAGGAACGGCGTGACGAGTGAGCGCGCGCGTTCCAGCAGCACTCCGGTGGGTTCGCCGCTCGCGTCGCGGACGATGACGCCGCCCGTCGGGTCGGGGGTGTCGCGCGTGATGCCGGCGAGTTCCAGCGCGCGGCTGTTCACCGTGGCGACGTGGCCTCCGCGCGGGATGAACACCGGATTCTCGGGCGACACCGGGTCGAGCTCGGCCCGTGCGGGCAGCCGTCCTTCGGCGAGGAGGCTTTCGTGCCAGCCCGACCGCGCCTGCACCCACGCGCCGGACGTGCTCGCGGCGACCCGGGTGCCGATGGCCGCCACGACGTCGGCGATGCTGCGCGCTTCCAGCAGCGACACGTTCGGCCGGTCGAGCGCCGAGGTGAACTGGTGCAGGTGGCTGTCGATGAGCCCCGGCAAGACGGCGCGGCCCTTGAGGTCCACGGTGCGAGTGTGCCGCCCGCCCAGGCGCAGGATTTGGTTCGACGTCCCTGCCGCTTCGACGCGTCCGCCGCGGATCGCGATCGCCTGCGCGGTGCGCCCGTGCAGCGCCGCGGTGACGACGTGGCCATTGTGGAGGATCAGGTCGGCGTCGGCGCCGGCGCCCGGTTGGGCGGCGGCGTTCGCCGGTGTCCCGAGCATCATCGGCGTCACGGCGAGCCCGGCCGCAGCGGCGAACAACGTCCGCCTCGAGACCGCGGAGCTTTCCCGCGCTTCAGAACCGCACAACTGGCACATACTCCGACCCTTCGGACGAAAGACCCGTGGTACATCGCGTGCTTGTGGCGGCGGTGACCGTATCAACACATCGGGGTCGAGTAATAGATCTTCCCAACCGAAGATCCTTTTGCTACAGCGGCGTCAGCCTGTCCGGATCCGCCGGTTCAGGACAGGAGGCGCGAATCGCCGGCCGGCCCGCCGTGCGGCCGGTGCCGAACCGCCGCTCGGACCGCGTGCCGGCCGGCGATGGCGGCCGGCGCAGCCGCGCGCACTTCGTCTACATCGGACTTGAGGTCGTCAAGGTGGCGGGTGGTGGGGCTCGTCGTGCTCGGGATCGCGGCGCTCGCCGGATGGCGCCCTAGTGCCCGCTGCAGCACGACGTGCGGGCCGCGGCGACGTAATGCGGGTCGTGCCACCAGAAGGCGGCGTTGGCGGGGTGGTCGGGGATCGGGGCGAGCCGGGTGTTGACCACGGTCGTGGACGAGGGTGACGCCGAGGCGAAGGGCGCCAGCAGGTCGTCCACCGTGTGCACGCGACCGGCCACCAGGGTCTGCCGGACGTCGGCCGCGGCGGTGATGTCGGTCAGCGGGTCGGCGCCGAGGACGACGACGTCGGCGTAGCAGCCACGGGCGATGCGGCCCAGCGGCTCGCCCAGGACTTCGCCTGCGATGCTCGTGGTGGTGGTCAGCGCTTCGTAGGGGGTGAAGCCGTACTTGACCATCGCGCGCAGGTTCATGTGCGTGCTCACGGCGGTGTGGTCGATGGGGGAGTCGGTGCCGGTGACGACGCGGCCGCCGCCGCGCAGGATGGCGGCGGCCTGGGCGACCTGGCGCCGCAGGTTTTCCAGCAGCGCGGTCTGGTCGGCGGATTTCGCGGCGGTGACGGAGTTCTGCAGCGACGTGTACTCCCACGCCGGGTACAGCGTGCGCACGCGGCGGTCGGTCACGAGGCTGGTGTCGTCGCGGAACAGGGCACTGGCGGCGAACAGCGTGGGCGTGCGCGCGGCGCCGCGGCGGACGAAGGGTTCCACCACGTCGTCGTAACCGGAGCCGAGCAGGGACACCGTGCGCGAGTAGCCCAGGCGGTTGGTGGCGCCCATGTGTTCCATGCCGTCGCCGCCGAAGGCGAGTGCCGGGTGGTGGTAGTGCGACGTCACGGGCAGCCGTCGTGCGTGAGCCCAGTCGATCACGCGCCGGTGCATCTCGGGGCTGAGCCGGACGTAGGCCTTCATCAGGTCGTAGTCGAGCTTCTCGGCGCGTTCGAGTTCGAGCTCCAGCTGGCGCTCGTCGAACGTCGGGCGCATGAAGTTGTAGTAGATGCGCGAACCGTCGATCGCCTCGCCGGTCGCGAAGTACCGCGGCCCGAGCCGAGCGCCGGACTGGATCGACTCGCGTTCCTCCACCATGTGGTACGCCGGGCTGCCGGGGGAGCGGGTGGTGGTGAAACCGAGCGAAAGCCACAGCCGGCCCTGGCGGTCGCCGTAGCCGTACCCCTGCATCTGGCGGTGGTTGTGCATGTCGATCATCCCGGGCACGACCACACCGTCGCGCGCGTCGACGACCGTGCCGTCGAGCCCGCTGCCCGCGCGTTCCACACTCGTGATCCGCCCACCGTCCACGACGATGTCCACCTCGGACCGCAGCGTGCGCGAGGTGCCGTCCCACATCCGCCCGGCCCGCACCACCACGCGCCCGCGGCTGCGGGCGTTGGTCCAGGTCAGGTTCGTGGGGACCGTGCGCGGCTTCCCGCCCGAAGCCGCGACCAGCCGCAGCCGGCCGTTGTTGAGGTACAGCAGCGTGCGCGAGTCGCCGCTCCAGCTCGGCGCGTCGGTGACCTCGTCGGTGATCTGCCGCGGTTTCCCGGCGAAGGTGCCGTCCGCGTGCACGTCCACCACCCACAGCACGCTGGCCACCACGAACGCCATCCGCCGCCCGTCCGGCGACCACACCGGCCCGTCGTCGCCGCGGGTCTGCAGCGATCGCTCCGGCATCGGGTCGACGTAACGGCCCTGGCCCGTCGCGACGTCCACCAGCAGGATCTTGCTGAGCCCCTCGCGGTAGCGCGCGGAGAACGGCTTCACCGCGGCCAGCGCGATCACCTTGCCGTCGGCCGACCACGTCGGGCGCCCGGGCTCGAACGTCGCGGTGAAGATCTGCCGCACCGCTCCCGTCGCGACGTCGACGGTGTGCAGCGCGCCGGTCTGGTCGAGGAACGCGATCTTCGTGCCGTCGGCCGACCAGGTGCCCGACACCGCGGCGAGGCCGGGCAGGTTCGTCAGCTGCCGGTCCTGCCCGGTTTTCAGGTCGCGGATCCAGAGGTCGAGCGTGCCGCCGCGATCGGTGGAGTACGCCAACCGAGTGCCGTCCGGTGACCACGCGGGGTCGCTCTTCCACCAGCCGTCGCCGGTCAACGGACGCGGCGGACGGCCGAGCTCCATCACCTGGATGTCGTTGAGCGCCCGGAATGCCACGCTCCGGCCGTCAGGCGACAACACGGGGCTGCCGATGCCGAGCACGGGATTCGGCTTGGTGGAAGTGAAGTCACGCGGCCTGGCGTGTACCGGGCCCTTTGCGACCGTGACGGGAGCGGTGAACGGCACGTCCGTCGCAGCACCGCCGCTGAGTTTGCGGCGCCGCAGCGCGCCGTCGGCGGTGTAGAGGTACTCGTCCGCGTTGAGCCACGAGACGCGGAACGGGAAGACGTCTTCGCCGGTGAACAGCGGTTTCCCGCCGCGCACCAGCTCCGCGGCGCCCACCGCGATCGGTGGCACCCCACCGGAGTACCGCGCGTAGACGAGGTCGCCGCCGTCTGGTGTCCACATCGGACTGTGCAGCACAGTGCCGGGCTCGGTGGCGAACGTGCTGCGGGCGCCGCCGGCGACCGGGACGACGTCGATCCTCGTCCCGGCCGCCACGAAGGCGAGCTTGCTGCCGTCCGGCGACCACGCCGGTTCGTACTCCTCGTCGGCGGTGTCCGTGACGAGCGTGGCCTGGCCCGACGCGACGTCCAGCACGTGGATGCCGTAGCTGCCCGGCGCGTCGGACGAGTAGGCGATTTTCTTGCCGTCCGGCGAAAAAACGGGCTCCCGGTGGTCGAACGGCCCGCTCGTGAGACGGCGCAGACCGGTGCCGTCGGCCCGGATCGTCCACAGGTCGAAGCTGCCTTCGCGGTAGGACTGGAACACCAGCGCGGAGCTGTCCGGCGACCACGTCGGCATCGCGATGTCGAACAGGTCGCCGGTGAGGCGCTTGGCCTGCCCGCCCCGCGCCGGCACGAGCCACAGGACGCCGAGCAGGTCGAGGGCGACTTGGCGGCCGTCCGGGGAGACCTGCGCCGCGACGTTCGTGCCCTGGCGCACCGCGAGCGACTGACCCGCGCGGGGCTCGGCCACCGCGAGCCCGGCGCCGGCCGGGCCGAGGCCCACGGCCCCGACCGCACCCGCCACGCCCGTCAGGAATCCCCGCCTGTTGACCGTCACCGAGCCCCACCTCCACCTCGACGCAAGATCGAACCGGACCCTAGTCCCGAAGTTGCGCCGTGAGTGAACACTCGACCACGGAACGACACGAACAGAGCAGTCGTCTTGCCCGGACGTCCCCGGTCACCGGGGCGTCGGGGGCATCCGGGCGACGCCGAAAGGCCCGATGATCAGATCCCGGCCGCGCCGAACGCCGCGTGGAACTCGGCGAGCAGGTCGCTGTACTCCTCGATGTCGCGTGAGATGTTCGGCAGCGTCAGCACCGACTCCTCCACTCCCGCGCCACCCAGTTCGGCGAGGTCGCCGAGGATCTGCTCGATGCTGCCCTGGTACGGCGGGCGATCTGCTGTCTCCACACGCACGAACTCGCCGCCCAGCGCGATGATCGCGATGCAGCGGATCGCCTGCGGGTCCCGGCCGTGCTCCTCGGCCTGCTTGCGCAGGTCGGTCAGCGTCGAGGCGACCTGGGCGGGCGGCACCATGACCGGAAGCCAGCCGTCGGCGCGGCGGGCGATGCGCTCGAGCGGCTTGCCCGACCAGCCGCCGAGGAACACAGGGATCCGCTCGGCGGGTTTGGGGCCGGTTTCGGCCGGCCACAACGTGTAGCGCTCGTTCTCGAACGACGCCGGGTCCGGGCCCCAGACCGCGTCGGCCACGTCGAGGAACTCCTCCAGGGCGGCGCCGCGCTCTTTCATGGGCCGGGGTGCGGTGGCGGCGAACTCGTCCACGGACCAGCCGGTGCCGAGGCCCGCGATCACCCGCCCGCCGCTGATCGCGCCGATCGCGGCCAGCGAGTTCGCCAGCCGGTAGGGCATGTGCAGCGGCGGCAGGAGCACCGAAGCGCCGATCCGGACCCGCGAGGTGACGGTCGCGGCCATCGTCATCGCCACCAGCGGGTCGAGCACCTTGCGGTAGACGTCGGGCCAGGCGCCGTCGCCGTACTCGGTGAGCCGGTGGATCCCCGTCTGGTCCTGCGGGTAGAGCACCCGTTCGGCCACCCACACGCTGTCGTAGCCGATTTCCTCGGCCTCGCGGGCGCCGCGGACCAGGTCGGTGCTGGGGTCGAACTTCCAGTTCTGGGGCAGCGTTACGCCGAGCTTCATCCAGGTCTCCTTGCTGACCATTAATCATTGACTGTTAATCAATGATCAGCGTACGCCGAAACTGGTTGAGCGCGAAACCATGTGCGGACTATAGGTGGGCGAGTGCCTTAGTCACGTCGAGGGCGGGATCCAGCTCGTGCGCGCCGCGCAGGGCGCCGGCGAGCAGCGCGCAGAACGCCTCCACCAGTGCGTCGAGCCCGAACGGCCGGTCGGCACGCAGCCAGTCGGCCGTCAGCCGTTCGGCGCCGTCGGCGAACGAACGCAGCGCCGCGGCCACGGCGGGGCGGTCCGGGTCGAGGCCGAGCAGTCCGGCGAGCACCCGCAGATTCCGGTCGCGGAGGCCGGCGAACGCCGGGTCCCGGCCGGCGGCGAGGACCAGGTTCAACGCCATGTCGGGGTGCGCGGCGAGGAAGGTGACGAACCCGCGGAAGCGCGCCCGGATCCGATCGGGCACCGTCGTCGGTTGCTCGGCTTCCTCCGCTTCGCGCAGCTGCTCGTAGACCTCGGCCACGGCGGCGACGTACGCGCCTTGCTTGCCCTGGAAGTGGTGCGACACCAGCCCGTGCGCCACGCCGGCGGCGCGCGCGATGTCGCCCACGGTCACCTCGGCGTAGGGCCGCCTTGAGAACTCGGCCAACGCGGCTTCGAGCAGCTTCTGCCGGGTCTGCTCGGCGGCGGCCTGGCGCGCGGTCGGCGGCTTCTCGGGGGTCACGGACCGTCACGGTACTGCAGGTCGCGGCCCGCGTCGTTCGTGGTCACCGTGAGCGCGGTGGAAACGCGATTCTTCTTCGCAGAAAGAATCGTGAAGAATCGGTCAGGATTCTGCGACGGTGAAACCGCTCACGCACATGCCCGCGGTGGCGAATCCGCTCACGACTTGACCGAGAATCCTGCGAAGGCGAAACATTGTCATTTCCTCCCTGTCGATTCCGGTGGGCTCTCAGGAATCGAAGGTAACAGGAAAAGGGGGAGCCGCCAGGCTGAAAACGATCTTGCATGCTTTCGTGCCCGCGGTGCCGGTTCCGCTCACGCTCCGTCGTGGGCAAGGGCTTTCCCGGGCGCAGTGCGCCGGACCCGGCCCCACGGCCTGAACACCGTCAGCAGATAGGCGAACAGGAGCAGGCTCGGCGCCACGACCATCGGGGGCAGCAGATCGACCGGCTGTGCGGGGCCGCCGGCCATCAGCGCGCGGGCGTAGTCGGCGGCCGCGTCGATCCCCGGCCGCAGCGAGAACAGGATGAGCACCGCCATCAGCAGGTTCACCGCCAGTTTCGCGGCAACCCACCAGTACCGCACCAGGCCGTACCTCGAGCCCAGTCCGAGCACGGCGCCGGTGCCGAGCGTGAGCACGCTGGCCGTGAACATCGGCCACACCGCGAAGAACCGCAGCGCACCCAACGAGGTCGCTTTCACGGTGAGGTCATCGGTCAGCAGGGCCGTGCCCGCGAGGACGTCCAGCGCGAGATCGAGGCCGAACCACGCCGCCGCGGCCACGATGTGCCCGACGAGGAACGCCTTTCGCGCGCGGGCACTCAGCCGCCACTCCTGTCCGGTCCCCATGCCGTCTCCCCCTTCGATGGCCCTCTGTGTCCATCGTCGGGGGAAGGTGGGTGCGCGTCGTCCGTCGAGCTGCGGTACTTCGGCGTACTACTGCGCGCGTACGCGGGTGGTGGTCACGCGGCCGGCGCCTCGATGTCGTCGTACACGCGGACCGCGCTCAGCAGCCCGTCGGGGCCTCGGTCGAAGACGCACACCCCGGCCTGCGGTGGCACGTCGTGCCGGCCCCAGGCGACGCAGTTGTACTCGAGGACGCAGCGCACGCCGTCATCGGTGACCACGCACGGTTCCAGGTGGACACCGCCGGCGGCGAACGTCTTCGTGAAGAACTCGCGCAGCTCGCCGGGGCCGGTGTGCTGCGTGTGCGTGCCGATGGGCTCGCGCAGGTAGCCGATGGGGGCGAAGGTGCCGACGATCGCGTCGGCGTCGCCGGCCGCCAGCGCCGCGAGATAGTGCCCGACGACGTCGCCGAGCGGGGTGTCGGCGGACGCGAGGATCGGCGGCCGCAGGTGTCGGCGCCCGTCGACCGGCCACTGGCTGCAGTAGGTGCGGAAGACCACGGACCGTTCGGTCGCCGACTCGGCGACCACCGCCACCGGCCAGGCCACCTCCTGCCCGTCGCCGCCGAGCCACGCCAGCAGCTCGACCACGGCCCGGCCGCCGACGCGCGTGGTCGCGATCGTCTCCGCGCGGGCGTGCTGCTCGCCCAGCCAGACCTGGTTCACGTGGACGAAGTGCCGCAGCTCCTTGCGGCTGCGGATCTCCCCGGCCCGGGGGTCGAACACCGCGACCTCGCCGGGCCAGACCGTCTCGAGCGTGCGCGCGTCGCCGTCGTTCAGCGCCGCGAAGAACTGCCCGACGGGATCCGCGTGCCCCTCGACGCGAGTCTGCTTGCGCGCCAGCTCGGCCGCATTGACGAAGTCCGGGAACCACGGCATCTCGACCCACGCTCCTTCTCCCGAGCGGACACCCGGACCCCACCCTGCCGTGTCGGGCGCCGCGGCGACAGTCCCGACGGGCTGACTTCACCCGGTGTATAACGCCCTACACGGCACGGCGAGTGCTCTCGTCCGGGTCAGAGGCCGGTCAACCGCGTCAGACCGGCGAACCCATCTTCGGTGCCGGGCCAGTGGGCCCGGACGGCGTCGATCCCGGCGTGGCGCACGACGCTGCGCAGAACGAGGGTGACGACGATAGCGTCGTCCGCGTAGCCGAGCACCGGGATGAAGTCCGGGATCAGGTCGATCGGCAGCGCCAGGTAGACCAGCAGCAGACCGAGTCGCACCCGCACGCCGCGGGGGAGCTCCCGGTCGGCGGCCAGGCGGCGGATCAGCCGCAGGACGTCGGGAAGCAGGCGCAGCGCCTCGCGCAACAGGTCGCCGCGCGGGCGGGCCACGACGAGCACGGCCACGAGGGCGAGCCACAGCAGCAGCAGCCCGGCGGCGACCCCGAGCACCAGGTCCCACCAGAACGAGCCGGTCACCGGTTCGGGCCGGGGTCTTCGGAGCCGAGGTCAATCGTCACGGCCTGATGCTACGGAAGCCCTTCAGGACCGCAGTTGCCGGTTCTTGATCCCGTACTGCGCCATCTTCCGGTAGATCGTCGCGCGGCCCATGCCGAGCTCGGCCGCCGCGCGGACGACGGTGGCCCCGGGCTGGGCGAGACAGCGGACGATCTCGTCGCGTTCCATCGCCTGCAGGCGGCTGAGCCGGTGGCCCGTGGTGGTGAACACCTCCGGCGGCAGGTGGTGCGTGTCGACGGTGTCCGCGCGGGCGGCGGCCTCGGCGACGATGCGTCGGAGCTGCTTGGCGTTCTCGGGCCAGTCGTGGGTCGCCAGGGCGCGGGTGGCGGCCGGCGTGAAGGAGACGGCGCGGCCGCGGGCGCGGTGGGCGAAGTGGTGGGCCAGGGGGAGGATGTCGTCGGGCCGCAGCCGCAGGGGCGGGAGCTCGACGACGGTGTCCACGAAGGACAGCAGCGGCTGCGGGATGGCGGCGGAATCCGTTGCGGTCAGGACGAAACCGGTCGGGTGGCCGGTGAAGCGGGCGGCCAGCTCGCCGGCGGCCCAGGCGGGCAGGGCGTCGACGCCGGAGACGATCACGCACGTGTCGGCCTTGCCGACCTCCGGGGCCCACATCGCGAGCCACGCGTCCACGTCGTCGGGCGCGGGCGGTCGTGCGTTGAGCACGCGCTCGCGCGGGTGCAGCTCACGACGGGCCAGTGCGGCCAGCGCCGTCTTGCCGGCGCCCGGCTCACCGACCACCGCGACGGTGCGGCCGCGGCCCATCGTGTCCATCGCCTCCAGCAGCGCGTGCTGCCACGCGGCCGAGAGCTCGGGCGGGTCGATGCGGTCGGCGTACACGCGGAAGACTTCGCCGCGCGGGGCGGGGCGCGGGCGGCGGCCCGAGGCACGCGCGAGCATCAGCGAGGAGGTGTGCCCGGCGGCCGTCTGGGCGAGAGCGAGCAGCAGGCCCGACGACTGCTCGGACCACGTCGTGAGGTTCACGCTGCCCGCGAGCGCCCCCGTGATCGGGTCGAGCACCGGCACGGCGGCGCACGTGTAGCCGCGCAGGCTCGTGCAGTAGTGCTCACCCGCGCGGACCAGCGACGGCGTGCGGTCGGCGAGCGCCAGGGCGAGGCCGTTGGTCCCGGCGTTGCTCTCCGCGTAGGAGAACCCGGGCGCGAGGTGCACCCGATCCAGCGACCGGGTCATCCCCGGGTCGCCGCACAGCCGGCTGAGCACCAGGCCTTCGCTGTCGGTGAGCATCAGGCTGATGGGTTCGTCGGCCAGCGTCGCGTGCAGGCCGCGCAGCACCTCGTTGCCGCATTCGAACAGCAGCGAGCCCGTGTCGACCGTGGCCGTGAACACGGGTTTCACCTCGTCGTCGGGCACCCCGTAGCGCGCGCTGCGCCGCCAGGACGCCCGCAGCCTCGGCGTGGTGTCGCCGCGGGCCTCGAGCCCCTCACCGCGTGTCATGCCACCTCCCGGAAGACGCCACACTGCGTCTAGGCCGATCGTGCGTCCGGCTTGGGCAAGGCTAGAAGACCCAGGGTAGCCGCCGCCGCACTCTCGTGTCTCAAATCGAGACAGCAAGGGCCACCTCCACCGGCAATGATCGCCCTAAGTTCCGGTCTTGACGTGCCGATGTGGTCACGAATGCGGAGGAAAGCCCATGTACAGCAAGGACGGCGAGAAGTACTTCATCCTCGACGCGCACGTCGCGCTCTGGGACGCGCGGCCGGAGAACCAGCGCAACATCCACGGCAAACAGTTCATCGACTGCTTCTACGACTACCACCGCAACCTCAGCCCCGAGTCCGAGGTGTGGTCGTACGAGGACTACCTCTACTACGGTGGCGAGCGGCTGATGAAGGACCTGTTCACCGACGGGTACGTGGACCACGCCATTTTCCAGCCCGCGGCGCTGCCCGCCTTCTACAACAACAACTTCGGGCAGACCGACGAGGCGTTCGCGCTGGCGCAGAAGCACCCCGACAAGCTCACCTACAACCACTGCTGGGACCCGCGCTACGGCGAGGACGGCCTCAAGCAGCTGCGTGAGGACGCCAAGCGCTTCAACCTCAAGGGCGCGAAGCTCTACACGGCCGAGTGGTTCGGTGACTCGCGCGGCTGGAAGCTCGACGACAAGTGGAGCTACAAGTACCTGGAGGCCGCGCAGGAGCTGGGGATCAAGAACATCCACATCCACAAGGGCCCGACCATCCGGCCCCTGGACCGCGACGCGTTCGACGTCGCCGACGTGGACAAGGTCGCCACCGACTTCACCGAGCTCAACTTCGTGATCGAGCACTGCGGCCTGCCGCGGCTCGAGGACTTCTGCTGGATCGCGACGCAGGAGCCGAACGTGCACGCCGGCCTCGCCGTCGCGATGCCGTTCATCCACACGCGACCGCGTTACTTCGCGCAGATCGTCGGCGAGCTGCTCTACTGGCTCGACGAGAATCGCATCCAGTTCTCCAGCGACTACGCGATCTGGACGCCGAAGTGGCTCGTCGAGAAGTTCGTGGACTTCCAGATCCCCGAGGACATGACGGAGTACGCGCCGCTCACCACGGAGATCAAGAAGAAGATCCTGGGCCTCAACGCCGCGGCCATGTACGACATCCCGGTGCCCGAGGAGCTGCAGGTGAAGAACCCGCCCGCGGACGCGAGGGCCGAAGCGGCGGCGGTTGCCTGATGCCCGATCTCGAACAGCTGGCGCGCAGTGCGCTCGACTCGGTGTACGACCCTGAGCTCGACGAACCCATCACCGATCTGGGGTTCGTGCGTTCCGTGGCCGCGACCGAGGACGAGCTCACCGTGCACTTGCGGCTGCCGACCTCGTTCTGCTCGCCCAACTTCGCGTACCTCATGGCTTCGGACGCGAAGGACGTGCTCACCGCCGTCGGGGGCGAGCGGCGCGTGGTCGTGCAGCTCGACGACCACCACGACTCCGACCTGATCAACCGCGGACTCGCCGCCGACGCCGGGTACCTCGGCACGTTCGGCTCCGAGGCCGAGAAGGACCTCGACGAGCTGCGGCTCACCTTCCGCCGCAAGGCCCACACCGCCGCCATGGAGCGAGCGCTGACGGGCCTGCTGCGCGCGGACAAGGAGTTGAAGGAAGAGGACCTGCACGACGTGAAGCTCGGCGACCTGCCGGCGGGCCGCACCACCGCTGCCCTGGTGCGGCGGCGGACGGCGCTCGGCCTGAGCGTCGAACCGGGTGAACCGGTGCTCGTCGACGAGCACGGCGAGCCTTACCCGCGCGAGGAAGTGCCGCTGCGGCTGCGGTTCGCCCGGTCGATCCGGATCTCGATCGACGGCAACGCGCATTTCTGCCGCGGTCTGCTTCGCACGCGTTACCCCGGGTCGGAGACCGACCAGACGACCCGGCCGCACGACCCGTCCGTTTCGGCTGTCGCCGGTGAGGAGGCACGAGCTTCGTGAAGGCTGTCCAGGTCGTCGGGTACGACGAGAAGCTGCGTATGACCGACGTTCCCGAACCCGAGGTGACCGGGCCGCACGATGTGCTCGTGCGCATCGGCGGGGCGGGTGTGTGCCGCACCGACCTCCACATCCTCGAGGGGCAGTGGGCGGAGAAGTCCGGCGTCACGCTGCCTTACACGATCGGGCACGAGAACGCGGGCTGGGTGCAGGCCGTGGGCTCCGCGGTCTCGAACGTGGCCGAGGGCGACAAGGTGATCGTGCACCCGCTGATCACGTGCGGGCTGTGCCCGGCGTGCCGGCGCGGCGACGACGTGCACTGCGAGAACAGCCAGTTCCCCGGCATCGACACCGCCGGCGGCTACGCGCAGGTGCTCAAGACGTCGGCTCGCAGCGTGGTCAAGCTCGACGACTCGCTGGAGCCCTCGGACGTCGCGGCGTTGGCCGACGCCGGCCTGACCGCGTACCACGCGGCGGCCAAGGCGTCGCGTCGCCTTCACCCGGGCGACAAGTGCGTGGTGATCGGCGCGGGCGGACTCGGGCACATCGGCATCCAGGTGCTCAAGGCGATGACCGCGGCCGAGCTGATCGTCGTCGACCGCAACGCCGACGCGGTGAAGCTGGCCGAGTCGATCGGCGCGGACCACGGCGTGGTCGCCGACGGCGGCCACGTGGCGGCCGTGCAGGACCTGACGGGCGGCCACGGCGCGGAGGTCGTGGTCGACTTCGTCGGCGAGGGCGGCGCGACGCGCGACGGCGTGGCGATGCTGCGCCGCGCGGGTGACTACCACGTGGTGGGCTACGGCGAGAACATCAACATCCCGACGATCGACGTGATCTCCACCGAGATCAACTTCATCGGGAACCTCGTCGGCTCCTACACCGACCTGTGCGAGCTGATGGTGCTGGCCGCGCAGGACAAGGTGAAGCTGCACACCACGAAGTACTCGCTCGACAACTTCCAGCAGGCCCTCGACGATCTCGACGGCGGCCGCATCCGCGGGCGGGCGATCCTGGTCCCGTGAGCGCGGCCGTCCACAGCGGACGCGCCCGCGTCGGCGCTACGCTGCTGAGGGCACGAAGGAGGAACAGATGATCTTCATCACCGTGAAGTGGCAGATCAAGCCGGAGTACGCGGACCGGTGGCCGGAGCTCTCGCGGGAGTTCACCGAGGCCACGCGAGCCGAACCGGGCAACAAGTGGTTCGACTGGTCCCGCAGCCTCGACAACCCGAACGAGTACGTCCTCGTGGAGGCCTTCGCCGACGACGCGGCCGCGGCGCACGTCAACGCGGACCATTTCAAGAAGGCGCAGGCCGACTTCCCGCAGTACCTGCAGAAGACCCCGGACATCATCAACACCACGCTCGACCAGGACACCTGGTCGGAGCTGGGCGAGATGAAGGTCGGCTGAGGCACCCCGGACACGACGGCGGCGGCGCACCCCTGAGTGGGTGCGCCGCCGTTTTCGTCTGCCGTACCCCCTCGATCGGCGGTGGCGTGTCTGTGGCGATCGAAACGGAAGCGGCATGGTCCCGTGGTCGGGACCAGCCGGCGGCGCGAGGGAATCGACGGGTTGATCGGCGCCGGCACGACGGCGCTCGACGTGCCGGACGGCACGGTCCTGCCGGCCTTGACGTCCTGAACTCCTTCGCCCTCAAGCTCGCCGGCATCACCGAGGACACGCCCGAGCCGCCCGGCGGCATCATCGAACGGGACGCGTCCGGCCGCCTGGCCGAACGGCTCGTGGACAACGCGCTGCACCTCGCCGAGCACCTGCTGTCCCCGGCCGACTTGGCCAAGCGGGTCGAAGGGTTTCGCCGCGCGTCGGGCGACTGACGGCCGGATCGCGCACCGACCGGCGGCGAGTCCACAAAGGATCAAGTGGCGTACGCGGCCATGAACAGGTCGATCAGGCCGTCGACCGCGGCTTCGTCGACCGGGCGGGTCGAGAGCAGGGCGCGGTAGTAGAGCGTGCCGCACAGGACCTCGGCGGCGAACCCGAGCTCGGCGTCCGCCTTGAGCTCGCCGGTGCGCTGGGCGAGGGTGATGCGCTCGAGTGTGCTCTTCTCCACGGTCACCAGGAACCGCTCGTGCAGCGTTGCGCGCAGCGCATCGTCGGACTGCGCTTCGGCGATCACCGCGCGGTACACGGGCCCGATCGGGGGCGTGGAGAGGGCGGGTGCCGAGCGGAGGAACTGCTCGCGCAGGTCGGCGCGGACGTCACCGGTGTCGTGGTAGTCCAGGTCGGTCGTCCAGACGCGGGCGAGCGCGTCGAGCAGCAGCGCGGACTTCGACGGCCAGCGGCGGTAGATCGTGTGCTTCCCGACCCCGGCCCGGCGCGCGACCGCCTCCATGCTCAGCCCGGCGTAGCCCACCTCCGTCGCGAGGTCGAGCGTGACCCGCAGGAGCTCGTCGGTACGCGCGGCGCCTCGGCGCCGGGGTCCCTCGGCCATGGCTGGGGAGTCTAACGGCACGGACCGTGCCATTGACAGGTGTCGACGGGGAAGCAATGCTGAGCCCGGATCGGCACGGTCCGTGCCGATCTGGACGGAAGGGGAATCTGATGGCCACCAGACAGGCGGCTCGGCGCGAGGGCTTCAGCGCCGAAGAGCGCGCGGCGATGAAGGACCACGCGAAGGACCTCAAGGCGGCCGCGCGTGGCGGCTCGAAAGCCGAGAAGGCGGCGCAGGCGCGCCAGGACGTGCTCGACAAGATCGCGGAGCTGGACCCGGCGGACCGGGAGCGGGCCGAGCGCGTGCACGCCGTCGTCCTGGCCGCGGCGCCGCAGCTGGAGCCGAAACTCTGGTACGGCATGCCGGCCTACGCCCTCGACGGCAAGCTCCTGTGTCACTTCCAGCCGTCGGCGAAGTTCAAGACGCGCTACCCGACGCTCGGTTTCAGTGACTTGGCGAAGCTCGACGACGGTGCGCTGTGGCCGGTCGCGTATGCCGTGACCGAGGTGACCGCCGAGGTCGAGAAGCAGATCACCGCGCTGGTGCGGCGGGCGATCGGCTGATCTCGCGTCGTCCACCGGGGAGGCTGCACGGTTGACATCGCGTACTTGTGACGGTCGGCACGGGTGCTATACGCTCGCGGGCGGTCACCGTGGACCCGTTCGCAGGAGGTTCGAGATGTTCGTCGCGCTTTTCTGGGGCAAGGTCAAGCCGGAGTGGCAGAACGACGAGTACGCCGCGATCGGGGCGCGCATGTTCGAGCGGGCCTGCGCGATGCCGGGGTTCGTCGCGCTGCACAAGCTCGACGTGCCGGACGGGCGTGAGCTGGCCATCGCGTACTTCGAGACCGAAGAGCACATGCGCGCTTGGTACGACGATCCCGAGCACCGCGCCGTGCAAGCGTTGGGCCACCGGGAAATCCTCGACGACTACACGATCGAGATCCTCGAGCTGACGCGCTCCTACACCAAGGCGACCTCGACTTTCGAGGCCACCGAGGAAGATTGCTGCGCCGCGGACGAGCTCGTGGCCGGGCTGCGCGCGAAGGCCTGATCCCGCCCGGAAAGGGCCCGGCCGGGTGAGGTGCCGTAGAGCTCACGGTGGAGCGCGGCGAAGCGGTGGGCGTTGCTGAACCCCCACCGCAGCGCCACCGCCGTCACGGTGGTTTCTTCCGCGCTCTTGGCCACGAGCTCCTCGTGGGCGCGCCGCACCCGGAGCTCGCGCAGGTACTTCATCGGCGAGGGCAGGTCGGCGCGGTGGAACGCCGCGCGCAGGCCGCGCACGCTCAACCCCGCCGCGGACCAGACCGGGGAGATCGTGGTGGTCAGCTGGCTGCTCGGCGGTGAGCAGGTGCCGCTGCTGTGGCACCTGCCGCGCCGGCGCACCGCCGTTCGCGCCAACGTGCTCGGCGTGGTGGTCCGCCCGCACCCGCTGTGGGCGACCGCGAGCGGCCGCCGGCGCAACGCGGCCCGTTGCTGCCGGAGGAACCGGTGCCCCGGCTCACGGGGCAGACGCCGGTGGACTCGGCCGGGCTCAAGAGCGTGATCAAGACCGGGGTGAAGGACGGCCTGCATTTCGAGCAGGGCGAGGTCCACAACGGACTGTGGTGCTGCTCGGTGCGCTCGAACCCACCCAGGCCGACGAACGGCTCGCCCTCGCGGCGATCTGCCTGACCGCGCCGGACGTCGTGCAGGAAAGACGAATCCATCGCGTGCTTCGGCAAGAGGCGTTCAACACGATCGTCGGGCTCACCGCGGGCGGGTGAGGCAGACTCGGGACGCCGCTCGGAGAGGAGTGTCATGAGCGTGACCACGGGAACCGCCGGCGTCGACGGCGGTCTGTTCCGCGAGGCCATGGCGGGGGTGTGCGCGCCGGTGTCCATCGTGACGACGCTGCACGACGGGGTTCCCCACGAAACCATGGTCAGCGCCTTCGCGGCGCTCTCGGCCGATCCGCCGCTGGTCAGCGTCGCACTGGACACCGGTTCGAGGGTGCTGGCCCGCGTGCGGCTTTCGGCGGTGCCGCGGCTGGACGAGCCGCTGACCTACCACAACCGGGCATTCGGAACCCACCTGCCGCAGCAGGTCGAACGGGAGGAGAAGGCGTGAAGGTCGTCATCGGTGCGGAGCTTCGGCCGACGGTGGTCGAAGCCGAGGAGCTGAGGTCGCTGTCGGTCGAACGAGCCGAGGGAGTCACCGAAGCCGACGTCGACGCGGCGTTGCGCGGCGCCGGAGCCGGCACCGCGGCCGGCGGGCACGCGTGGCTGTCGGTGGCGTGGCTGCGGGGCGAAGGACCAGGTGACGATCCACAGTGGACTGAAGCGTTCGGGAAGATGATCGTTTACGCTGAGAGCAAGGGCTGGACCGATCCGCGACGGGACGCGGTGCGGGCCCACCTGTCGTGACGAGGACGGCGTGAAGGGGAAGTAGATGCCGGACGCGATCGTGATCGGCAGTGGCGTCAACGGGCTGGTGGCAGCGGCCGAACTGGCCGGTGCGGGTTGGTCGGTGACGCTCGTGGAGCGCAACGACCGGCTCGGCGGGTTCATCGCGAGCGAGGAACGCACGCTCCCGGGCTACGTGCACGACACGTTCTCCTCCTGGCACCCGCTGTTCGTCTCGGGCGGCGCGTACGCGGCGCTGGGGGAGGAGCTGCACCGGCACGGGCTCGTCTACCGCAACGCCGACGGGCCGCTCGTCGCGAGCATCGCCGACGACGGGCATGCCGTGGTCGCGCACCGCGACCCGGAGCAGACCGCGGCGGAGTTCGCGCACGCCGAGGACCGCACCCGGTACCTGAAGGCGTTGCAGGACTTCCTGGACCACGCCGGCCCCGTCGGCGGGCTGATGGGTTCGGAGCTGCGCTCGCCTCTGTTGTTCAAGCACGCCGGCGGGCTCGCGCGCGGCCTCGGCCGCACGGGGACCGAACGCTGGCTGCGTGACTTCGTGAGCAGCGGCCGTTCGTGGTGCGCGCGGGAGTTCACCGGCTCCGAGGTCGACCACCTGTGGATCCCGTGGCTGCTGCACGCCGGCCTGGCCCCCGACCAGGCCTCGGGCGGGTTCCTCGTGCCGGTGCTGGCGGCGACCATGCACGGGTTCGGCCTGCCCGTGGTCGAGGGTGGGGCCGGACGGTTCGTCGAGGCGTTCCGATCGCTGCTCGAAGCTCGGGGTGTGGAGATCCGCACGGGCGCGCCGGTCGAACGCATCCTCGTCGAAGGCGGCCGCGCGGTCGGTGTCGTGGCCGGCGGTGAGACCCTGCGGGCCACGCGGGCCGTGGTCGCGTCGGTGACTCCGACGGCGCTGTACGGCGAGCTGCTGCCTGCCGGGTCCGTGCCCGAGCAGGTCACCGACGAGGCCCGCCGCTTCCGCTACGGCCGTGCGGAGCTGCAGATCCACGTCGCCTTGTCCGCGCCACTGGACTGGCGCGACGAGCGGCTGCGCGAGATCCCGCTCGTCCACGTCTCCGACGGTTCGGCGAGCACCGGCATCGCCTGCGCCCAAGCGGAAGCCGGCCTGCTGCCGGACCGCCCGACGATCGTGGTCGGCCAGCAGTACCTGCTCGACCCCTCACGCGTGCCCGAGGGCGCGGCCGCGTTGTGGTTGCAGCTGCAGGAAACGCCGTTCGCCCCGGTCGGTGACGCGGCGGGGGAGCTCGACGTCACGGACGGCTGGACGTCGCGGCTCGCCTCCGCCTACGCCGACCGCGTGCTGGACCGGATCGCGCGGCACGCGCCCGGGCTGCGGGACAAGGTGCTGGCCGTCGACGTGATCACCCCGCCCGACCTCGAAGCCGCGAACGTCAACGCCGTCGCCGGCGACCCGTACGGCGGCGCCGCCGAAGTCGACCAGAGCTTCCTGTGGCGCCCGTTGCCCAGCGCGGCCCACCACCGTACGCCGGTGCCGGGGCTGTGGCACATCGGCGCGTCGACTCACCCGGGCGCCGGGCTCGGCGGCGGCTCGGGCCACCTCGTCGCCCAGAGCCTCACCACGCCGTCGCGCGTGGAGACGGCGAAGTCCACGCTGACGTCTTGGTTGAGGGGCTCGCGCCCCTGAGCGCGGGCCCGTGACGACGGGTGCGGCGGCCGGGAAACCACCTCGCATCAGCGGTCGCGGCGGCAGGCGGGATGGCGGCCGGCAGCGAACCCCTCGGCACCCCGCCCGCGAAGGCGGTGCTGCGCCGCGCGCGGGCGATCCTGCGGTCGTTGGACGCGAGCTCGTCCGTGCTCGGGATCAGCGGGCTGGCCCGCCGCAGCGGCCTGCCGAAGGCGACGGTCCACCGGCTCGTGCAGGAGCTCGTCGAATGCGAGCTGCCGGAGCGCGACGGACACCGCTACCGCCTCGGCACGTGGCTCTACGAGCTGGGCCAGCGCGCGCCTGCCCACCGGTCGCTGCGCGTGGTCGCGAGCGAGGCGGGCTTCGGCGAGCGGGACCTCGTGGAGGTGCTGCGCGCGTCTCGTCCGGAGGTATGAGACGGCGGCCGAGGTTCGTTCGCGCGGTCGATCTTCGCCGTCGCCGGTTGCGGGAGTCTCGACGCATCGGCACACGAAGGAGACCCCGATGCTGAAGACGGACTTCATCCCCGGGCCGCAGTGGCTTCCGCAGGGCAGGATCACCGGGCTGCCCGCGTGGTACTTCGTGCTCGTGGGGCTGCTCGCGGCGAGCGGGGACCTCACCGTGCAGTTCCAGGACCGGTACCCGTGGGTGGCGCTGCTGCCGCTCGTCGTGCTCGCGGTCCACCTGGTGTTGTGGTCCACGATGCTCGCGCGGCGACGCCGGCTGCTGCGCGCGGTGTGGCGCCGCAAGCAGGCGCTGGGCCTGGTGGCGACGCTGTTCGTGGCGCGGCTGCTCGTGCAGCTCGGCCTCACGCGGCTGACCGACAGCGTCGCGCCGCTGCACAGCTACACCCACCTGATCCTCGGCCTGATGATGCTCGTGGTGACGACCGTGGGTGCGTGGTTCGACCAGTGGCTGGTGCTGCGCGTGGTGAACAAGGACCGCGCGTGAGCCGTCAGCGGCGGCGCTTCGCGTCCCGGAGCACGCGCTGGGCCGCGAGCCGGCCGGACGTCGCGTTGGTGCCGGCGCCCGGCCAGGTCGCCGCGCCTGTGAGGTAGAGCCCGTCGACCGCCGTGCGGTAGCTGTGGTGGCCCCAGCCGAGCGGGCGGAAGACGAAGTTCTGCGGCAGGTGGTGGCTGCCGCCGACGCTGTCGCCGCCGACCAGGTTCGGGTTTGCGGATTCGAGGTCCTGGGGTGTGTGCACCGCGTACTTCGCGATCCGGGCCGACGCGCCGGGTGCGTAGCGCTCGAGCTTCGCGAGTACGCGTTCGGCCATCGGCTCGGCCGCTTCGGGCCAGGTCGTCGCGCGGATCGTGCCGGCCGCGTCGCCGCGGATCACCGAGGGCACGGTGCGGACCTGCAGCCACGCGACGTGCTTGCCGGCGGGGGCGCGTGTCGGGTCGACGGCCGTGGTCTGGCCGACGACCAGCAACGGGTCGGCGGGCAGGAGGCCGGCCTGGGCTTCGGTGTAGGTCTTGGCGAGGTCGTCGACGTAGGGCGCGGCGTGGACGTCACCAAACTCGGCGAGGTCTTCGCCGGCGGCCCAGGGGAGCGGGCCGTCGAGTGCGAGGTGGAGCATGAGCGTGGCGGGGCCGTAGCGGAAGTTCTTCGCCTTGCGCCGCAGGTCTTCGGGGACGTCGAGCAGCTTTCCGTACAGCGCTCGGGGTCCCACGTTGGCCACGACCGCGCCCCGCGCCCGCAGGCGGGTGCCGTCCGCCGTCCGCACCCGACGGCACGGTCGTCCTCGCGCAGCACCCCGTCGACCTCGAGTCCTGTGTGGACTTCGCCGCCGTGCTCGGCCAGCAGCGCGGCGAGTGCGTCCGGGAGTCGCTGCGCTCCGCCTTCGACGACGGACATGCCGTTTTCCATGTCGGCGAACAGCTCCAGCAGCGGGAACATCGCGCCCCCGCCGACGTCCGGCGCGAAGTCGAGGTGCATGCCCCAGCACGCGGCCATCGCCTGCGCTTCGCGGGTCTCGAACCAGGTTTCGCCGAGCTCGCGGGTGCTCATCAGCAGCGTCCGGGCCAGGTCGAGCGCACCGCGCACCCCCTGCTTCCGGACCAGTCGCGCGACTTCTCCGACGGCGGCTCTCGACGGCAGCGCCGAGCCGTAGAGCGCGAACAGGTGGGTGGCGAACCGACGGTACACCGCGTAAGGCGCTCGAATCCCTCGGCGTCCGCCCGCGAATGGGCGGCGAGGCCTTCGAGCGTCTTCTCGTGGTCGTGGTGGACTCGCAGGCTGCGGCCGTCGGGGAAGACGTTGGAGTAGGGCTGGTGCGTGACTCGGAACTTGAGGCCCAGCCGGGTGAGGTCGGTGCCGAAGTCGGCGTAGGCGGCGCAACCGAGGAACAGGTTCTGGTTCGTCGAGTACAGGTCAGGCTCGAACCCCGGCAGCGTCACCTCCCCGCCGGCGATCGCCCCGCCCACGCTGTCGTTGCGCTCCACGACGGCCACGGACCACCCGGCCTTGGCGAGGTACAACGCCGCGACGAGCCCGTTGTGCCCACCACCGATCACGATCGCGTCGTACGTGCTCACCGGTCCGCCTCGCGCATCGGGGCCCCTCCTCGACTCCGGCTCAGCGTAAGGGTTTTCGGCCCGTCGCGGCTTTCGGCGTGCCCCACCCCAGTCCTCGCCGAAGGTCATCGGCGAGGACCACCCAGGAGCTACGGGCCGAAGACCTCCGCGTTGTGCTCCCCGACGGACGGCGCCGGGATCGGGTCGAGGCGAGCGCCGTCGACCACGAGCGGCGATTTCGGCGCCAGGTGCGGGCCGACGCCGGGCTGGTCGAGGGGTGCGAAGAGGTCCTGGTCCGCCAGTTCGGGGTCGCGGCCGACCTCGGCGAAGGTGCGGTAGCGCTGCCACAGGATGCGGTGGGCGTCGAGGGCCTTGGAGGCGTCGGCGTACGGCGTGGTGGCGAACCAGCGGGCCAGCAGCACCGAGATGAGGTCGCGGTGTTCGAAGCGGGCGGCTTCGCCGGAAAAGTCGATCGCGAGGGAGTCGGCGAGAGCGGCGAAGGCGGCGGTGAGGCCCGTGGCGGCCAGCAGCTTCGTCCAATGGCGTTCGGTCAGCACGACAACCACGACGGCCACGCCGTCGGCCGTGGTGAAGTCGCGGCCGTAGGTGCCGTGGATGTCGTTGCCGGACTTGGCGCGTTCGTGGTCGGTGACCTGGGCTTCGGCGAGGTAACCGAGGTTGCCCGCGGTGGCGAGGGCCACGTCCTCCAGCGCGACGCGCAACGACGCGCCCCGGCCGGTTTGAAGGCGGCGGCGCTCGGCGGCGAGCAGGCCCGTGGCGAGGTACAGGCCGGCGGCGAGGTCCCATGCGGGCAGGACGTGGTTCACCGGCCCGGGCACGTCGGGCGGGCCGGTGATGAGCGGGAACCCCGTGGCCGCCTGGACGGTGTAGTCCACGGCGGCGCCCCCGTCGGAGCGGCCTTCCAGCAGCACGTGGATCACGTCAGGGCGCCGCGCGGACAGCGCGGAGTGCGTGAGCTCGGGATGCCGATCGGTGTTGGTGACGACGACACACGGTCCACCGTGGACGATCAGGTCCGCCACCCGCTGTCGGTCCACTTCGGACGCGAGGTCCACCGCGATCGAGCGTTTCCCTTTGTTGAGCCCGGTCCAGTACAGGCTCGTGCCCGAGTCGGCCAGCGGCCAGCGCGTGCGGTCGGGCGCGCCGCCCAGCGGTTCGACGCGCACGACGTCGGCGCCCAGCTGGGCCAGGGTCAAGCCGCACAGGGGAGTGGCGACGTAGCTGGAGATCTCGACTACCCGCAGCCCGTCGAGCAGTGCCTCAGGCATCGGCGCCGCCCCGGCCGGTGAAGTCGGGCTTGCGGCGTTCCCGGTGCGACGCCAGGCCTTCGCGCACTTCCGGCCCCGCGAACCCGTAGAACTCCAGCGCCAGCGAGGAGTCGAAGATCGCGCCGGCGATCTGCCGGTACCACGCGTTGAGGCTCTGCTTCGTCCACCGGATCGCGTTCGGCGCGCCGAGCGCCAGCTCCCGGGCGAGGCCGCGCGCGGTCGGCAGCAGCTCCGCCTCTTCGTCCACGCACAGCGAAACCAGGCCGATCCGCTCGGCCTCCTCACCGCTCATCGGCCGGCAGGTCATCAGGTAGTACTTGGCTTTCGCCATCCCGCACAGCAGCGGCCAGCAGATCGCCGCGTGGTCCCCGGCCGCGACGCCGAGCCGCGTGTGGCCGTCGACGATCTTCGCCGTTTTCGCGACCACCGACACGTCCGCGAGCACGCCCGCCACCAGCCCCGCGCCGACGGCCGGCCCGTGGATCGCGGACACGATCGGCTTGGAGCAGTCGATGATGTTGTAGACGAGGTCCCGCGCCTCCCGCATGGTGCGCGAGCGGGCCTCGAAATCGGTGGTCAGCTTCTCGACCAGGTCGAACGACCCGCCGGCGGAGAACCCCTTGCCCTCGCCGCGCAGCAGCACCGCGTTCACCGCGGGGTCGCGGTCGAACTCGCGCCAGATCTCGGCGAGGTCGCCGTGTGCGGCCTCGCTCACGGCGTTGAGGTTCGGCCCGTCCAGCACCAGTTCGACCACGCCGTCCTCGTCCGGCCCGTCGACCCTGAGGTGCTCGAAACGCGCGTACCGGCTCATGCGGCTCCTTCCGCTCGTGGATGATCAGAGCTCAGTCTGCACCGTCGGACCCCAGGAGTTCGGCCACGACGGCCGTGGTCGCGCGCAGCACGGCCTCACGGTGGCGCTTGCGGCGGGCGGCCGAGTCGTGGCCGGCGGGGGAGCGGATGTCGGGCGGGGTGAGATTCCACGACTGCGCCAGCGCGAGGGTGAGCATGAGGACGTCGATGCCCTGCTCGACGTCGACGTCGTGCCCGGCGGAGATCTCCGCGGCCTTGTCGAGGTGGGCGCGCACCTCCGCGGCCGACGCTTCGGGGCGCTCGAGCGCCTTCCACTGCATGAGGCGCATCACGGTCGGCTCGGCGACGAGGTAGTCGAACAGCGCGCCGATGTAGCCGGGCAGGTCGTCGGGCGTGAAGGGGACCAGGTCGGCGAGCACGCCGAGCCGCGCGTCGAGGACGGCGTCGAACAGGGCGTTCTTCGAGCCGTAGTACGCGTAGATGGCCTGCTTGTTCGCCGAGGCCGCGGCCGCGATGCGGTCGACCCGGGCACCGGCAAGGCCGCGCTCGACGAACTCGTCGTGCGCCGCCTCCAGCAGGCGGGCGCGGGTCGCGTCCGAGTCGTACGTCATGGCCCCAGGGTAATAAACCAACTGGCTGGTTGACAATCCGGCGGAGCCGTGGCTAGATTTTAAACCATCCAGTTGGTTTTGTCTTGCGCAGATTAAACCAAACAGTTGGAACTATCGAAGGAGCGCGACATGGTCACCTGGTTCGTCACCGGCGCGTCGACCGGCATCGGCCGGGCGGTCACCGAGCAGCTGCTGGCGCGGGGACACCGCGTGGCCGCCACGGCGCGCCGGCCGGAGACGCTGGCCGGCCTGGGACACCCGGACCTGCTGTGGACCGCACAGCTGGACGTGACCGACACGGCGCAGCTGCGGTCCGTGGTCGAGAAGGCGTTCGCGGAGCTCGGGCGCATCGACGTGGTCTTCTCCAACGCCGGCGCCGCGGCGTTCGGGGCCGCCGAAGAGCTGTCGGACGAGGCGATCGAGGGGCAGCTCGCGCTCAACACCACCGCGCCGATCCAACTGTTCCGCGCCGTGCTGCCGCACCTGCGCGCGCAGGGCGGCGGGCGGTTCGTGCAGACGTCCACGATGGGCGCCCACATCTCCAGCCCCGGCGGCAGCATGTACCACGCGTCGAAGTGGGCTGTGGAGGGCTTCCTGGAGTCGGTGATCGGCGAGGTCGCGGCGTTCGGCGTCGGCATCACGATGGTGGAGCCCGGCACCATCCGCACCGGCTTCGGCGCGGCGATGTCCGTCGCCGAACCGCTCGACGTCTACGCGAGCACGCCCGTCGGCCGGCTGCGCCAGTACCTCGAAGGCGCCGGCAACCTCACCGGCGACGCCCCCGGCGACCCGGCCCGCGTCGCGACGGCCGTGATCGACTCGGCCGGCGTCACCCCGGCCCCGCGCCGCCTCGCCCTCGGCGCCGATGCCTTCGAGGCCATCCGGGCCGCACTGACCACGCGCCTCGCCGAGCTGGACGCGGGCGAGGACGTGGCCCGCAGCACCGATTTCCCCCGCTGAACCTTCGGTACCCGGGTGCCGAGAAGATCGAAGAGAGCTGGAAAAATGACTGACACCGCACTTCCGTTCACGGCTTCATCCACTGCCGCCGAGGTGCTCGACGGCGTCGACCTCACCGGCCTTCGCGCCATCGTCACCGGAGGCGCGTCCGGCATCGGCCTCGTCACCGCCCGGACTCTGGCGGCGGCCGGCGCCGACGTGACCGTGGCCGTCCGCAACCCGAAGGCCGTCGAGGATCTGCCCGCTGTGCAGCTCGACCTGGCGGACCGCGCGAGCATCGCGGCTTTCACCGCCGCGTGGGACGGCCCGCTGCACATCCTGGTCAACAACGCCGGGGTCATGGCGCTGCCCGAGCTCACGCGCACCGCCGACGGGTGGGAGCGGCAGTTCGCCGTGAACCACCTCGGCCCGGCCGCGCTCACCCTCGGCCTGCACGACGCCCTCGCCCAGGCCGGCGGCGCCCGCGTGGTCAACGTCGCGTCCTCGGCCCACCTCATGGCCGCGGTGGACTTCGACGACCCGCACTTCGAGCGCACGCCCTACGAAGCGTGGACCGCCTACGCCCGCTCGAAGACCGCGATGATCCTCTTCACCGTCGCCCTCGCCGAACGCTGGGCGGCCGACGGCATCACCGCCAACGCGCTGCACCCGGGCGGCATCATGACCAACCTGCAGCGCCACCTCGACGAAACGCAGCTCGGCTTCGTCGGCGCCCTCGACGACCACGGCAACGTCCTCGCCGTCCCGCCGGGCTGGAAGACTCCGGACCAGGGCGCGTCGACGTCGGTGCTGCTCGCGGGTTCGCCCCTGGTCGAGGGGATCACGGGCCGCTACTTCGAGGACACCGCCCTCGCGCCGGTCCAGCCGAACCCCACCCCGGACGGCAAGGGTGTCGCGCCGTACGCGATCGACCCGGCGCTGGCGGCGCGGCTGTGGGACGAGACGCAGAAGATGCTCGGCTGAGGCCGCTGACCACAGTGGACGGTCCGGGACCGGCTAGCGTGCGGCTCCCGGAACTCCGAGCTCCTTCAGGAACAGGTCGTGGAAGCTGAGCCCGAGCACCTGGCGCACGTCGGGCTCGGCCCAGCCGCGGTGGCGGAGCTCGGCGGTGATGCGGGGGAGCCCGGCCGGGCCTTCGAGGCCGGGCACGAACTCGCGCGCCGTGCGGTCGTCCCACGAGCGTTCGTCGGCACGGCGGAGGCTGTCGGAGACCTCCTTGATGAAGTCGGGGCCGAGGCCGACGTGGGCGACGCCGACGACGTCCGCCGCGTGTTCGATGTGGTCGGCGACGCGGGCGACGGTGTGCTCGTGCTCGTCGACGAACTGGGCCAGGACGTTGATCCCCACGACCCCGCCGGCGTCGGCGATCGCGCGCAGGCGGGCGTCGGTGAGGTTGCGGTGGTGGGCGCGCACGGCGAAGGCCGAGGAGTGGGACGCGACCAGCGGCCGGGTGGCGAGCTCCAGCAGGTGGTCGGTGGACGTGGCGCCGAGGTGGGAGACGTCGAGCATGATGCCCAGCTCCTCGCACACCGCCACGGCGTCCACGCCCGCACTCGTGAGGCGGCCGCCCGTGTCGTCCTCGGCCGAGCCGTCGGCGAGCATTGTGCGCCCGAAGTGCGTGAACGACGCCATCCGCACGCCGAGCCGGTGCAGCGTCTCGAACAGGCCGACGTCGAGGCCCACGGCTTCGCAGCCCTCCAGCGCCAGCAAGAGGGCGATCCGGCCGTCGGCGAGGGTTTCGCGGATGTCGTCGCCGGTGAGGCACAGCCGCACGGCATCGCGGTTGCCGGCCTCGACGCGCCAGGCGGTTTCGATCATCCGCAGCGTCTGGCGCAGCGCGCCTTCGGGGCGGAACTCGGGTTCGAGGAACACCGGCAGCACCTGGAGGTCGACGCCGCCGGCGCGCAGCTGCGGCAGCCATACGCTGCGGAAGTACGCGGCCTGCCGGGCGGCGGGGTAGCGCGAGCAGAGCATGAGCAGGTCGTTGTGCGCGTCCGCGACCACGGCGTCGTGGTGCATGGCGTTGTGGTGCATGGCGTCGTGGTGCAGGGCGACTGCTTCGGTCATGACAAGGCACTCCTCGACGGTCCACAGTGGAATCGCCGACGAGTGTAGGCGTGTGGTGGCTGTGCCGTCACGTGGTGATGTTCTGAGAGCACGCCGTCAGGACGCTCGGCTCATGATGGCACTGAGCCGGCGCGCGGCGACCTTGGTCGTCGCGCTGAGCTCGGTCAGGCGGTCCAGTGCCCGGCTCGTCGGCGCGGACACGTTGAGCGACGCGATGATCCGCCCGGTCGCGTCCCGCACGGGCGCGCCGACCGACAGCAGCCCGCCCTCCAGCTCGTCGATCGCCACGGTGCAGCTCTCCTGCCGCTCGTGGTGCAGCCGTTCGAGCACCTCGGCCACGCTGCGCAGCGCGCGCGGGCCGAACTCGCCCGGCGGCGTGCGCGACAGCAGCGCGCGGATGTCGTCGTCCTCGTGGTCGAGGATCAGCGCGCGGCCCGACGCGGTCACGTGCAGGGGCGAGGTCCGCCCGACCCAGCCGCCGGCCTGCACGGTGTGGGGCGAGCGCTCACGCAGGATCGTGAACGACTGGTCGCCCTGCAGGATCGACAGCAGCGCACTTTCGCCCGTCTCGGCGACCACGGCGCGCAGCACCGCCGTGCCGCTGCCGAGCAGCCGCTGGTCGCCGGCGTGCGCCGCGAGCACGTGCAGCTGCCAGCCGAGCCGGTACCCACGCGTCTCGGGGTTCTGCTCGACCAGCCCGTGGGCGGACAACGCCTTGAGCATCCGCGAGATCTGGCTGCGCTCACGGCCCACGTGGCGGGCGATCTCGGCCCCGGACAGCTCGGGGTGGCGCGTCGCGGTGCCAGTGTCCGAGACTTCGGCCCGGTTGGGGGCACTGCCGTTCGACGCCGGTGCTCCGACGGTCACCCTCCGCACGGCCGGCGGCGGTGGGCACGGGTCCCCTGCGGACCGTCCGGTCGAGGCGGTGCTGCGCGACGTGCGTGACGAGCTGCTTTCCGTGGAGGAGGCGCTCGACGTGTACGGCGTGACCGTGGACCTGGAGGCGCTGACCGCGACGCGGAACGCTTGATCCTCGGTGTGAGCACCATGGTCCCGAGCGCGTGGTGAGCTCCGTAGCGGAGATTCGCTCCCGGTACCCCGGGGGTGAATCTCCGCCGCAGAGGAGATGATCTCGAAACAGTCCGATGAGGACAGTCGGTTCCCCGGTTCTCCGGGCAGGTCGAAGGGCGTCGCCGACCTCGTGGACCGGCGACGCCCGGTCGGCGCGACCTGGCTGGGACCGCGTGCCGCGCCTGAAATTCGGGTACCCCGTCTCGCGGGGGTGAAACCTTGCCGGGACGTGCGAAGCGCTGCCGTCTTCGCTGGTCGTGCTTACACTCGGATGGGTGACGGAGCACTCCGGCGAGACCCGCGATGAGAAGCTCGGGCGGAACGTGAGTGAGCTCCTGCAAGAGCTGCGGGTGGCCCAGGCCGGGGTGCAGATCCTGTTCGGGTTCCTGCTTTCGGTGGTCTTCACCTCCCTGTTCCGCGAGGCCAGCGGGTTCGAGAAGGGCCTGCACATGGCGGCCGTCGTGCTCGCGGTGGCAGCGACGGCAATGCTCACCGCACCCGCGGCCTGGCACCGGTTGCTGTTCCGGACGGGCAGCCGCGAGCACATCCTCACCGTGGGCAACCGCGTGGTGGTCGCCGGGCTGGTCTGCCTGGCTCTGGCCATCACGGTGACGGTCGCGCTCATCGCGAAGGTCGTCTACGGCGCGGCGGCGATGTTCGGCGTGGCCGGCTTCGCGCTGTTGCTCTTCGTCGTGTTCTGGGGTGTCGCGCCGCGCTTGCTCAGACGCCGGTGAGCCACACCTGGACCCGATCGGCGGGAAGATTTTCAACGCCGTGCCCGCTTCCGGGCACAACGGCTACGCTGGGGCGCCTGCGTTGCCACGGGAGGCCGGGATGACCACGTCGGAGAGCGGGCTCGAGAACGTCGACATGAAGGTCGAGGTGCTCGTGATCCCCGTCGCGGATGTCGAGCGGGCCAAGGCGTTCTACACGGGAATCGGCTGGCGCCTGGACGAGACGCCGCCGTGGATCGTGCAGCTGACCCCGCACGGGTCGCCGTGCTCGGTGCAGTTCGGGGCGAACCTCACGGACGCGAAACCCGGGTCGGCGAAGGGGTACGTGGTCGTCTCCGACATCGAGGCGACGCGCGCCGCGCTGGTCGCTGCCGGCGTCGCCATGAGCGAGATCGTCCACTTCGGCCCGGACGGGCCGGAGCCCGGGGTGGACCCGGATCGCACCAGCTACCGGTCGCAGGCCACGTTCGCCGATCCCGACGGGAACCAGTGGCAGCTGCAGGAGATCACCACGCGGCTGCCCGGGCGGGTCGACGCGGCGGAGACGTCGTTCGCGTCGGTGAGCGACCTGGCCGACGCGATGCGCCGCGCGGAGGTGGCGCACGGCGAGCACGAGAAGCGCACCGGCCAGGCCGACGCGAACTGGCCGGAGTGGTACAGCCGGTACATGGTGGCGGAGCGGGCGGGCACGGAACTGCCGCTCTGAGGGATTTCACGAGGCGGCATTTCACGAGGGGGCTTTCACGAGCACGGAGGACGGATGGCGGACGTCGAGCGGGGGCGGGGTCTGGCGGGCCAGACCGTCGTCGTCATCGGAGGCAGCGCGGGGATCGGCCTGGAGACCGCGCGGCTCGCGCGGGCCGAGGGTGCGCAGGTCGTGCTGACCGGGCGCGATCCGGAGAAGCTCGACAAGGCCGCGGCCGATGTCGGCGCGCAGGACACCTCGGCCTTCGACGCGACCGACCCCGCGGCGATGGCGGCGTTCTTCCAGGGCCTGGCCGCCGTCGACCACGTCATGATCACCGCGGGGGCGCCGCGCTACGGGCCGCTGCTGGCGATGTCGGCGGCCGAGATCCGCGACGCGTTGAGCGACCACCTCGTGGTCGGCCTCGAAGTCGCCCGCAGCGCCGCCGCGAAAATGCCCCCGGGTGGCTCGCTCGTCCTGATGGGCGGCACCGGCGGCCGGCGGGTGAACCGCGCGCTCGGCATCGTGTCCTCGGCCACCGCCGCGCTGCCCCCGTTCGCCGCGACGCTGGCCCTCGAGATCGCACCGGTGCGGGTGAACCTGATCGCCGCGGGGTTCGTCGACACGCCGTTGTCGGCGTCACTGCTGGGCGAGGGCCTGGACGAGCGCCGCGCCGAACTGCGCGCCACGCTGCCCATCGGCCGCGTCGTCACCCCGGTGGACGTCGGCGCGCTCGCCGTGCACCTCATGACCAACACGGCGCTGACAGGCGCAACGTACGACATCGACGGTGGGCAGCAGTTCGTCTTCTGACGCTCGGCCTCCGGCGGTGACCCGGCCGGCGAGCACGGTCAGACGGAGCGAGTCTCGGGCGGGCAAGTCCCGTTTCCGAAGTGCGGATTTGCCCGTCAGTCCATTGAGGACCGTCGAGTCGATGTGGCGAGGGTCGAGCCCGGCGAGCGGACGGTCGACGAGCCGCTGGTCGGGTGTGGCGATCAGGCGCCTCGGGGCCCGAACGCGCCGGCGAGATCGTCGGCCGTGAAGGCCCGGCCGCGGTGCGACGGTAGTGCACGCCGTGGCGGGCGAGGCGCTGCCGGAGCGGCCCGGCGTCGAGGTAGCCCTCGGCGAGCCCCAGGACTTCGTCACCGCCAGGCGCTGCGGAGCCCAGCGCCACGTGCCGGGGATCAGCGCCGGCCAGCCGGGCCGGGCAGCCGTTCGCGCAACGAGGTCGACTCGACGTTGGCGAGCCGGCGCGGCCGCTTCGTGGGCGGCCGCCACCGTCGGCCGCGGCGGTCCTGGCAGGCGGTGCCGAGCCGGACGGCCCGCACCGCGCGGCCGCGGTCACCCGGCCGTTCCGCCCGTGTCGCGCACGGTCGATGGCGGTCCGCCGAGGGTGCACCGCAAGGGCGGTCAGGCCACGCCGAAGAATGATGCTTGGGGACGGGGAGTGGACGAATCGGCAGGTCAGTCGGTTTCCGGCTGCTGCCATTCGCGTCCGGCGCGCTGCGCGGCGATCCGGATCTCGTTGCCGGTTTCCCGGCGGTTCTGCCCGGGCAGTTCGGCGGCCCGCGGCGTGGGTTCGGCGTCCGCGTCCGGCTGTTGTCGGGTCTCCTGTTCGGCCATGGTCATGGTTGCCTCCGTTCTCTTTGCCCCACAACGATTCCGGATACCCGCCCCCGCGGCAAGCAAACGCGACTCCGCTTCACCCGGAAGGTGAGGGGTTGCGCATTCGGCCGGCGACCCGTCGACCCCGGCCCGGCAGGCCGGCGGCGCCGCCCGAGTACCCGCCGTTCCACAATGATCCGGAGGTGCCCACGGCGCCCCTGCACCTCGAAAGGCCAGCAGGTTCAGGCGATCCTGGGCCCAAGAAAGTCCGATGTGGACATTCGAGTGTGGATCGTGCGACGCGTCGGTGAACCGCGTTCACGCCGAGCGCCCCGCCGACCTCGAACCGGTGACCGGCGCAGCGCGAGGGCGCCGGCGTCGGACAGCGCTGGGGGTCGGATCGGTCAGTCGCCGCCGCGGAAGTTCTCCGTCCCGCGGCGGGACCGGCCGTGCTCGTCCTCCAGCGGCGTTTCCCGTTCGGCCCACCGCGAAGGCGGCGGACGGTTGCCGCTCGAGTCCTCGTCGGCGGCCACGCGGTGGAGTTCGAGGGTGGGTCGTTCGTCGTCCACGGTCGCTCCCTTGGTCAGTCGTCGCCGGGCCACTCGCCGCTGGCCTTCTCGTAGCCGACGGCGCCGGCGCGCTCGGCGGCGGCCTTCACCGCGCCGAAGATCGCGCCCTGCACGGCCGCGGCGATGAGGATCTCCTGCCAGCCGCGGTGCTTGTCCGTCGCGCTCGGGGCGTCGTCCTCGCCGGCGATCCGCTGCCACAGCAGCTTGAAAACCTGCCCGGCGACCAGACCGCCGAGGGCGCTGACGGCGAAGTTCAAAGGTTTGTACAGCGTCTTTTTCATGCCGGCCGGGTACCCCGGCGCGAGCGAGGCTCAACCTCGGCCGTGACCGGCGTAGGCTCCGGTGACCGCGGTTCACCAAGAAGCCGTCTGCCGTCGTCCCGGCCGTGCCGAGGACTGCGGAGACCGGCCGGGCCCGCGTACCTGGCGTCTCCGCCGATGCGTGGAGGGAGGCCTGCCGTGGCGGAACCCCTCCCGGACGTGGCCGCGAACCGAGCAGCTGGCCGTGGAGCTCGAGCTCGGGCCCCCCGTGCTGCTCATCGACCTGCGTGAGGTCACTTTCTGCTCGTCCGACGGCATCAGCGCCCTCGTCCGGGCCCACGAGGCCGCCCGCGTCGCCGCGGTGCCCTACGCGATCGTCACCGGCCGGGTCGCGGTGCTGCGTCCCCTGCGGATGCTCGCGCTCGACCGCGTGCTGCAGGTTCACCGCGACCTGTCCGACGCGAAGGCGTGGCTGGGGATCGTGTCGCGGCTGCGCTCCTGACACCGGCCGCGTCCGCGTGCGTGAGGGCGCGGCCGGCCCACAGGGGGCGTCGCCGGCGCACCTGCGGTGTCAGGGCTGCGAGAGTCCCAGGTGGTCTCGCAGCGTCGTACCCGAGTACTCCGTCCGGAACACCCCGCGGTCCTGCAGCAGCGGCACCACGGTGTCCGCGAACTCGTCGAGCCCGCCCGGCGTCACGTGGGGCACGAGGATGAACCCGTCGGCGGCATCGTTCTGCACGAGGTCGTTGATGGCGGTCGCGACGGTCGTCGGGGAGCCGATGAACGTCTGGCGCCCCGTGACCTCGATGATGACCTCCCGCGCGGTCAGGTTCTTGGCCTCCGCGAGCTGGCGCCACTCCTTCGCCGTGGCCAGCGGGTCCCGGTACATCCGCACGCTGGCGCGGCCCTTCGAGATCAGGTCCTCGCCGACGACCGGGTCGAAGTCGGGCAGCGGGCCGTTCGGGTCGTGCTCGGACAGGTCGGTGTTCCAGAGCTGTTCGAGGAACTTGATCGCCGTCTGCTCGCTGACCTGCTGCAGCCGCACCACGTGGGCTTTCTCGTGGGCGTCGGCGTCGGTGTCGCCAAGCACGAAGGTCGCCGCGGGCATGATCACGAGCTGGTCGGGCGTGCGGCCGTACTTCGCGAGGCGGCCCTTCACGTCGCGGTAGAACGGCCGGCCGGTCTCGAGCGTGCCGTAGCGGCTGAAGATGGCGTCGGCCGTGGCGGCGGCGAACTCGCGACCCTCGTCGGAGTCGCCGGCCTGGATGGTGACCGGCCGGCCCTGTGGGCCACGCGGCACGGGGAAGCGGCCGTCGATGGTGAAGTGCTGATCGTGGTGGGAGAACGCGCCGGCGTGGGGGTCGGACAGGAAGCGGCCGGTCGCCTTGTCCGCGAGGACCTCGTCGCCGCGCCAGGAGTCGAACAGCTCCCAGGCCGTGCGCAGGAACGTCTCGGCGCGCGAGTACCGCTGGTCCTGCGGCAGGAAGCCGCCGCGGCGGAAGTTCTCGCCGGTGAAGGCGTCCCACGACGTCACGACGTTCCACGCCGCGCGCCCGGCCGAGAGGTGATCCAGCGACGCGAACTGGCGCGCCACGTCGAACGGCTCGTTGAACGTCGAGTTGATCGTGCCCGCGAGCCCCAGCCGCTCGGTGACTGCGGCCAGCGCCGAGAGGACCGTGAACGTGTCGGGGCGCCCGACGACGTCGAGGTCGTAGATGAGGCCGTTCTGCTCGCGAAGCCGCAGGCCTTCGGCGAGGAAGAAGAAGTCGAACTTGGCGCGCTCGGCCGTCTGCGCGAGCTTCACGAACGAGCTGAACTCGATGTGGCTGCCCGCCTCCGGGTCGCTCCACACAGTGGTGTTGTTGACGCCCGGGAAGTGCGCCGCGAGGTGGATCTGCTTCGGCTCGGTCATCGGGTCCCTCCTCAGGCGGCGTAGCGGTTCGCGGGGCGGGGCAGGCCGAGCAGGCCCCGCAGCGTGGCGGCTTCGTAGTCGTGGCGGAACGCGCCGCGCCCGCGCAGCTCGGGCACGAGTCCGCGCGTGACGGCGGTGAGGTCGTCGGGCAGCGCGCCCGGTCGCAGCCGGAACCCGGTCAGGCCGGCGGCGTGCCAGTCGAGCAGCAGGTCGGCGAGCTCGGCGGGCGTGCCGGTGAAGACGTGCGCGTCGGAGGTGTACTCGGTGCCGGCGAGGTCGTCGAGGCGCGCCTTGCGGTCGGCGGCGGCGCCCGGCTTGTCGTCGAGGAACACCACGAGGTCGGCGAACACTCGCAGGCGCTCGTCCACGGCGGCGCGGATTTTCGTGACGTCCGCCCGGTCTTGCGGTGTCACGTACACGAGGTCGGCGGCTTTGTCGGCCAGCCGGTAAGCACGGTCGTTGTGCGCCAAGGCGGCGACGGGCGGCTGGCCCTGCGGCGGCCGCGGCGTGATCGACGGGCCCTTCACCGAGAACCAGCGGCCCTCGAAGTCGATGTAGTGCAGTTTCTCGCGGTCGACGAACCTGCCGGTGGCGACGTCGCGGATCTCCGCGTCGTCCTCCCAGCTGTCCCAGAGCCGGCGCAGCACCTCGACGTAGTCCGCGGCCTCGTCGAACAGGTCCGCGGCGTCGGCCGGTTCGCGACGGCCGAAGTTGCGGTACTCCTCCTCGTGGCGCGACACCTGCACGCGCACGCCCGCCCGGCCGCCGCTGACGTAGTCGAGCGTCGCGATGGCCTTCGACAGGTGGAACGGCTCCGTGTGGGTGACCACAGCCGTCGGCACCAGGCCGATGCGCGAGGTCACCGGTGCGACGCGCGAGGCGATGAGCACCGCGTCGAGCCGGCCCTGGACGACGTCGGTGCGGTCCTCGAACGGGCCGCGGGCGTCGGCGCGCAGGGACAGGAAGTCCTCGAAGGTGACGAAATCCAGCTTCGCCGCTTCGGCCTCCTGCACCAGGCCGGTCCAGTACCCGGCCGTGAGCAGCTCGGCCGGCCGTGCCGCCGGCTCCCGCCACGCCGCCGGGTGCCAGCCGGCTCCCTCCAGTGCGACGGCGAGCAAGGGTCCACCTGCCATGTGCGCGTCCTTTCCGCTCGGCCTGCCTTCGCAGTGTGCGCCGGGACACGCGGGTGCGGCAGCCGGAACCAGCCATTGGGAAAGCCGGGGTTTTCCCGCCCGATCGGGAATAACGCGGGGGAGTAGCGTCCACGCGGGAACCCGGCGTGGACGAGGGAGTGGTGATGGCGGGAGAAGGCCTGGTGACGGTCGCGAGCAGCCGGCCGGTGGGGGAGACCGTGGACCGGCTCGTGGAGCTGGCCGAGAACGCGGGGCTGATCGTGTTCGCGCGCATCGACCACGCGGCCAACGCGGTCGCCGCGGGCCTCGAGCTTCGGCCCATGCAGCTGCTGGTGTTCGGCCACGGCCGCGGCGGCACCCCGCTGCTCGCCGACGGCCCCACGAGCGGCCTCGATCTGCCGCTGAAGGCGCTCGCCTGGGAAGACGACCAGGGCGCCGTCCACGTCACCTACAACGACGCCACGTGGCTCGCCGAGCGCCACAACCTGGGCGACGGCAGCGCGGCCGCGGTGGGGGCGCTGGGCAAGGGGCTCGCGACGCTGGTGGGGAAGGCGACGGAGTAGCGCTCCTCAGCTCATCAACGACGAATGCCGCGCAGCGGTCGTCACCGGGCCGACCAGGGTGGGCTGCAGGCGGCGGGCCGCGTCGAGGTGGTCGGCGGTCCAGATCATCTTCACGGCGGTCGCGGTGCCCTGGTGGTCGTCGCCGGAGAGGTCGCGGTGGACGGCCGTCAGGAGGCGCGCGTCGGCGGCCGGGTCGCGGGACTTCAGCGGCGGGACGATGCCGGAGCCGGTGAGGGCGTCGGCGGTGGCTTCGTACCAGCGGGCCAGTTCGTCGCTCGCCGCGAGGACCTCCAGCCGCGCGGCGGTGCGGTCGCCGACGGCGCCGCCGGTCTCGCGGCGCCACAGGTCCAGCACGGCCTCCGCCGTCAAGCGGAGGACCGCGACGGCCGTGATCATCGCCGCGACGTCGGCCAGGGGCACGTGCTTCGGGCCGCGCTCGGTGAGGAACACGCGGAAGGCGTCGTCCAGGCGGCGGGCCGCGGCGGCGGCGCGGCGGTTCTCGTCGCCGGGCTCGGCGGTCGCGGGGACCAGCGCGTCGCAGCGGCTCACGCCGTACTCGACGGCGCCGCGCAGGTAGCGGGCGCTGTCGGCGAGCCCGTCCGCCACGGCGCGCCGCAGCTCGGCCGCGGCGCCGCGCGGCCAGAACACGAACCCCACCACGAGGCTCACGGCGCACCCGATCGCCACGTCCTCCACCCGCACCAGCCCGATCCGCAGCCCGGCCGGCTGGATGAGCGAGAACAGCAGCAACAGCACGACCGTGAACCCGGCCTGCCCGGCGGCGAACGAGATCACGGCGGGCGCGAGCCCGGTGAACACCACCGCGATCGGCAGCAGCGCCCAGAACACCGCCGTGTCGTGGCCGAGCAGCAGGATCAGCACGCTGCCGACCACGATTCCCGCGACCGTGCCGAGCAGCGCCCGCACCGCGCTCTGCCCGGTGCTCAGCGCGTTGGACCGCAGCACGGCCATCGTGCCGAACGCGACCCAGAACGAGTGCTCCACCCCGGTCAGCTCCGCGATCAGCACGGCCGCCCCGAGCGCGATGCCGCCGCGCAGGCTGTTGTGCAGCGTCACCGAGTTCCAGGCGACGTGCGCGCCGGTCCGCTCCTGCACCGACGACAACGCCGAACCGGCGCCGTCCGGGCGCCGCCCGATCAGGTGCTCCCACCAGGTCCGCCGCCGCGCCGCCACGGTCAGCTCGATGTTCTGCGCGATCTCCGAGATCGCGAAGCTCATCTCCTGGGCGCGGAAACTCGGTTCGAGCGACGTCACGAACTCCGCGGTGTCCGGGTCCGGCAGCGCCGACGTCGCGGTGGCTTCCATCTCCCCGCGCGCGTCCCGCAACCGCGCGAGCTCGGCCACCAGGTCGTCGGGCGCCGAAGCCACCGCCTTCAGCAGCCCCGCGCCGTGGTCGAGCAGCACGGCGGCGGCCAGCTTGACCTCCGACACCGCCGCCGTCGTGGCGCCGTGACCTTCGGCGACGGGCATCCGCGCCAGGATCTCCTCGAGCCACACGACCTCGTCGATGAGCCGCACGAGCGTGCGCGTCGAGGTCGTCAGCCCCGTCGGGCGGTAGGGCGTGCCGAAGAACGAGTCCCGCAGCGCGGCGACGGCGGCACTAGACTCCGCGACGATGTCGTCGACCTGCGCCACCAGGTTCGGCAGGAATCCGCAGCGCACGCACTCGACCTCGGTCCGCAGCCGCTGCGCCAGCAACGCGCACGCGCGGGCCGTCGCGATCCGCAGCGGGTTGCGTACCGGCGAGGGCCACAGCACGGCGATGGCGGCCATCGACACGACCCCCGCCATGCCCCAACCGAGCAGCCGGTCGGGCAGCGTGGCGAGCGAGCCGGGCAGCGTCGCGGGCAGGATGAACGACACGAGCAGCGACGTCGTCGCACTGGCGATCACGGAGCTCACCACTGCGGCGAACAGCACCACGAACGCCACCACCACCGTGGTCACCGCCGCGAGCCAGACGACCCGCGACACCAGCGTGCCCAGCGAGATCAGGAAGCCGCCGGCGAGCACGAGCGCGCCCTGCGCGAACACGCGGTCGCGGATCGGCCCGCCGAAGTCGACGAACAGCAGCAGCGCCACCGAGCCGACGGACGCGAACAGGCCCGTCAGCGCGCTGCCCAGCACCAGGTTCCCGACCGCGAACAGCGACGGCAGGATGATCGCGGCCCGGCCCGTGCGGCGCAGCGCCGAGAGGTTGTTGTCCCGGCTTCGCAGCCACCCGAGAACCGTCATGGCCCGCCGTGCCTCCCACCGTCGAGGGGGCACCACGCCCGGACGCGAGCATGGTCGGGCAAACTCGCGTGTGTCAAGAACCCGGAACGGGCCCGAATCCACTGTGGAACGCCGCCACTCACCGCGCGGACCTGGTTGACTGTCGCCATGCTGCCCTGGGATGCCCCGCTCGCCGGCCGGCTCGACCGTCACACGATCACCTCGGAGCTGCTGCGGGACAACCCGCTCGGCGACCCGCACGAGCGGCCCCTGTGGGTGTACGTCCCGCCTGGCTACGACGACTCCGAGGCGCGCTACCCGGTGATCTACGTGATCCAGGGCTACACCGGCCAGGTCACGATGTGGGCCAACCGCACCGCGTTCCGTCAGCCGTACCTCGAAACGGCCGACGCGGTGTTCGCCGACGGCGCGCCGCCCTGCGTCGTGGTCTACGTCGACGCCTGGACCTCCTACGGCGGCTCGCAGTTCGTCGACTCACCCGGCACCGGCCGCTACCACTCGTACCTCTGCGACGAGATCGTGCCGTGGGTCGACGCGCACTACCGCACCATCCCCGCGCGCGAGTCACGCGCGATCACCGGCAAGTCGTCCGGCGGCTTCGGCGCGATGATCACGCCGATGCTGCGCCCCGATCTGTTCGGCGCGCTCGCCACGCACGCCGGAGACACGCTCTACGAGCTCAGTTACGTGCCCGAGTTCGGCAAGGCCGCGCGCGTGCTGCGCGAGTACGACCACGACATCTTCCGCTGGTGGGACGACTTCCGCTCACGCCCGGCGTTCACCAAACCGGGTGACGAGTCGCTGCTCGTGGCCCTCGGCGTCGCCGCGTGCTTCTCCGCGCGCGAGGACGGCACGCCCGAGTTGCCCTTCGACCCGGTGACCGGTGTGCTCAAACCGGACGTCTGGGACCGCTGGCTCGCGTGGGACCCGGTCCGCATGGCTCCCGCGCACGCCGAGACGCTGCGCTCCCTGGACTCGGTCTGGATCGACGCCGGCACCCGCGACGAGTGGTTCCTCGACCTCGGCGCCGCCGCGTTCCGCGACGAGCTCCTCAAGGCCGGCCTGCCCGAGGACCGCCTGCACTTCGAGCTCTTTGACGCCGGCCACGGCGGCATCGACTACCGCTACCCGCCGGCCCTCAAATGGCTCGCCGAACGGCTGGCCCGCTAGCGCTCACTCCAGGTCGACGCGCACCGTCAGCAGGTTGTTGCCCAAGGTCCGCACCCCGGCGCTGTTCAAGCGCGGCAACGACTTCAGCCGGGCCACGGCGTCGTCGTCGGGGAGGACGTGGGCGGTCCCGCGGTGCCAGCGCCCGCGAAGCCGCACGCGGACGCGCGGGTCGGCCTGCAGGTTGCGGACGTACTGCGAGCGGGTGCCGAACTCCGACACCAGCCAGAACTCGTCGCCGGTGCGCCGGCCGCCGACGGGCGTGCGGCGGGGGAGACCCGACGTGCGGCCCGTGGTTTCCAGCAGGACCTGGCCGGGCAGCCGTGACAGCACGGGGTTGCCGATGCGGCGCTGAAACGTCGTCACCAGCCGGTGCCATCCGCTGCCGCGCTGGGCGGCCTCGCGCAGCCGCCACGGGATGACCACCGCGTGGATCGGCGCCGCGAGTGCCCACAACGCCCGGGCCGGCGCACGGTCGAACCGCACGGTGGTGGTCCAGCGCACCCGCGAGCCGACGTCGACGGAATTGCGCGTGGTCACCAACGCCGACGGCGCTTCGAGCACCACGCTGCCGGGTTCGGAGCTCACGACCGTCCAGCCGAGCACCCGGCCCGGCCCGGGCTGGGTCCGCAGGCCAAGGCACCGCCAGCCCACGCGCAGGAACGCCCGCAGCGGCGCCGGCGCGTCTTCCCAGACGGCTCGCGCCCACTGCTCGGCGGTGCGCTCGTCGCCGGCGGGCCGGGCGATGTCCACTGTGGACGTGTAGTCGGAGGTCACGCGGTCCAGGCTAGTGGTTCGAAGCCTCCGACGCGCGAGCGTGATCGACCGCGGCGGCCGCGTCCGGGCCCCAGCTCGCCAGCAGCCGCAACGCTTCCTGCGACTTCGAACCGGGCTCGGTGTGGTACACCGACAACGCCTGGTCCTGGTCCTCGGGCAGCGTGAACGTCTCGTAGGACAACGTCAGCTCACCCACGAGGGGGTGCCGCAACCGCATCGTTCCGTGCGTCTTGCGCTTCACGTCGCGCGCGGCCCACAGCGTGCGGAATTCGTCGCTCTTCACCGACAGTTCCCCGACCAGCTCGGTGAGCAGCGGGTCGTTCGGATGCTGCCCGGCGTCGAGCCGCAGCTGCCCGACGACGTCGGCCGCCTTGGTGCGCCAGTCCGCGTACAGGCTGTGCGCGGCCGGATCGAGGAAAACGATGCGGGCCCAGTTGCGGTCTTCCGGCGCCCGCGCGGCCCAGTCGCCGAAGAGTGCCGACGCCGTGCTGTTCCAGGCGAGCACGTCGGTGCGGCGGCCCCACACGTACGCGGGCACGCTCTCGATCGCGTCGAGCATCGTCTGCAGCACGGGCCGCACCTGCTGCCGTTGCCGCGGCGCGGGCCGTTTGCGCTGCTGGGGCTTGGCCAGGTGCAGCAGGTGCGCGTGTTCGGTCTCCGACAGGTTCAGCGCGGTGGAGATCGCAGTCAGCACTTCGAGCGAGACGTTGCGGCCGTTGCCCTGCTCCAGCCGCGTGTAGTACGCGACGGAAACCCCGGCCAGCTGCGCCAGCTCCTCACGCCGCAACCCCGGCACGCGCCGGCGCCGGCCGTACTCGGGCAGGCCCACATCGGCCGGCTTCAGGCGGGCGCGCCGTGAGCGCAGGAACTCGCTCAGCTCCGCGCGTGGATCCAGCGCCTGCTCGGTGCGGGGGTGCGTGGCCATGTCCCTCAGTATCGCGCCCGAACCGACTAATCGCTGCTCCTGAGCCTGTCCCTGCCAGTAGTAGGCACGCGGGACGTACGCGAAACGGGCACCTGGGTAACCCCTCGGGCCCGGCGCACAGTGAACAGTGCCCGCCGAGCGGCCCGGCACCAATGAGAGGGATCAGTGAGATGACCGAGACAACCACAACTTCGCCCGCCACCGCGCGTGGCCGGGACCGGCTCCCGGGCAAGGCCCTTTTCGGCCTCTTCCTCGCCGGGTTCATCGGCATCCTCACCGAGTGCCTGCCCGCCGGTCTGCTGCCGGAAATCAGCCGGACCCTGCACACGAGCGTCGCGGCCACCGGCCAGATCGTCACGATCTACGCCGCCGCCACCGCGCTCGCCGCGATCCCGCTCTCGCGCCTGACCGCGAAGTGGTCGCGTAAGACCGTGCTGCAGGTCGCCCTGGGCACCGTCGCGATCACCAACGCGCTCACCGCGTTGTCCACCGACTACACCCTCACGATGGTGATCCGCTTCGTCGCCGGCCTCGGCACCGCGCTGGTCTGGACGCAGCTCGCCGGGTACGCCGCGCGCCTGTCGCCGCCGCGCGTGCAGGGCCGTGCCATCGCCATCGCGCTGGCGGGCACGCCGATCTCGCTGGCCCTCGGCGTGCCGGTGGGCACGTGGCTGAGCACCTTCGGCGGCTGGCAGACGGCGTTCTGGGTCTCGGCGGCGCTGAGCGTGCTGAACATGCTCTGGTTCGTGGTGAACCTCGCGAACCTGCCCGGCCAAGCGGGCCACGAACGCTTCACGCTCCGCCAGGTCCTCGCGATGCCCGGGCTGCGCACGATCCTGTTCGCGCTCACCACGTACATGGTGGCGCACAACATCCTCTACACCTACGTGACCGACTTCCTGCGCTTTGCCGGCATGGAGAGCCAGGCCGGGTGGGTGCTGTTCGCCTTCGGTGTCACGTCGGTGCTGAGCGTGGGCGTGGTCGGCGCGCACATCGACCACCACCTGCGCAAGCTGATCGTCGCGAGCACACTGCTGTTCGCGGTGAGCGTGCTGGTCCTGGCGGTGCTCTCGGATGTGCCCGCGCTCGTCTACCTCGCCGCCGCGGCGTGGGGCCTGGCGTTCGGCAGTTCGCCGAGCCTGTTCATCGGCGGCGCGATCACCGCGACGGCCGAAGCCGCCGACGTCGCGCAGTCGATCGTGATCTCGTTCTTCTCCGGCTCGATCGCTCTCGGCGGGCTCGTCGGCGGGCTCTTGATCGCGAGCCTGGGCACGGCGTCGATCACGTGGGCTTCATTGGTGCTGCTGGTCTTCGCGGCGGTCGCGGTGGTCGGCGGCCGCAGGCACGCTTTCCCCAGGGGCGCCTGAGCGGCACCCCCGGGGAAGGCGTCAGCGCGGGAAAACCGTGCCGTCGAACAGCTTCCGGGCCGTGCGCACGACCCCGCTGCGGCGCACCCGCGGCGGGGTCTCGCCCGGGTCCACCTCGACCTCGACCTGCAGGTGGCCGGTCGGGTGCTCGACGTCGATGCGCGAGGTGCCGGGCAGCTTCGCCAGCTCGTGCCCGACGGCGCCGTCCAGCAGGAGCGCCGTGGCCACGCTGACGGCCCCGAGCACCCCGATCGACGTGTGCGGTTCGAGCGGGATGAACGTGCGGGTGCAGATCGTGCCACCGTCGACGGGCGGCGCGACGAGCGTGGTCTTCGGGACCGAGCTGTCGCGCACGTCGCCGAGGCCCATCAGCTCGGCCGCCCGCAATCGCAGCGACTGGATCCGGTCCCGCAGCGCGGTGTCGGCCTTGAGCTGCTCAGGCGTTTCGTAGCCGGTGAGCCCGAAGTCGGCGGCCCGCGCGACGACCACCGGCATGCCGTTGTCCACACAGGTCACCGGCACACCGTCCACAGTGTCCACGAGGTGCCCGGTCGGGAGCAGGCCGTGGCCCGTCGAGCCGGCGGTGTCGGCGAAGTCGAGCACCACCGGCGCCGCGGTACCGGGCACGCCGGAGATCGCCGTGTCACCCATGTAGTCGACGACCCCGCCGGGAGTGGGGAAGCGGGCGACGGCGGTGCTGTCCGAGTTGACCATCCGGATCCGCACGGTCGTCTCGCCGTCGCCGGCCGGCACGAGGCCACGTTCCACCGCGAACGGGCCGACGCCCGCGAGCAGGTTGCCGCAGTTCTGCCGGTCGGTCACGGTCGCCTCGGCCACGCCGAGCTGCAGGAACAGGTAGTCGACGTCCGCGCCGGGCGTCGTGCTCGGCGACACCACGGCCACCTTGCTGGTGAGCGGGTGGGCGCCGCCGATGCCGTCGATCTGGCGCGGGTCGGGACTGCCCATGATGCGCAGCAGCAGGTCGTCGCGCTCCGCCGCGTCGGCGGGCAGGTCCTCGGCGCGGAAGTACGCGCCCTTGGACGTGCCGCCGCGCATCAGCAGGCAGGGGACGGCGTTCATGCCGCCTCCGCGGGAGGGAGTTCGTCGGTGGTCGTCACGCCTGCTCCTTCGCGTACTCCTCGGCGGTCACCCACCGCACGCCCAGCGAAGTGAGTTTCTCGCGCAGCCCGTAGCGGTCGAGCCCCAGCTCACCGCCGGCGAGGGCCGCCCGTGTGGCTTCCTCCTTGGCCAGACGCGCCTTCGAAGCGGTGATGCCCCGTTCGACGTCGATCTGCGCGACTCGCAGCACGCCGTCGTCGTCGGCCAGGATCACGTCGCCGGCGTGGATGGTCTGTCCGCCGACGGTCACCGGCACGTTGACCGAACCGGCCGTCGCCTTCACAGTGCCCTGCGCGCTGATCGCCCGCGACCACACCGGGAAGCCCATTTCCTTGAGCTCCGCAACATCACGCACGCCCGCGTCGATCACGAGACCCCGCACGCCGCGCGACACCAGCGACGTGGCGAGCAGCTCGCCGAACATCCCGTCGGTCGAAGGGGAAGCGGTGGTGACGACGAGGATGTCGCCCGGCTGGCACTGCTCGACCGCGGCGTGGATCATCATGTTGTCGCCGGGCCAGCACAGCGCCGTCACGGCCGAACCGCCGATGCGGGAGCCGCGGTGCAGCGGGCGGTGCTCGGTGCCGACGTAGCCGACGCGCCCGAGCGCCTCGTGCACCGTGGCGACCCCGAAGCCGGCCAGCTCGTCGATCTTGCCGCCGGGCGCCCGGGGGACGTCGGTCACCACCACGTTGTTCATTCAGCCTGCTCCATCGCTCAGTTGTCGGTCTCGCGCAGCGCGGTGATCACGCTGCGCAGGTGCGCCCGGGCCGCTTGCTCGGCGGCGTCCGGGTCGCGGCGGGCGATCGCGTCGATGATCGCCAGGTGCTCGGGCAGCGATACGTGCGGCCGGCCCGCGCGCATGGCGAGCCGGAACTGGTGGCGGACGATCTGGCCGTGGAGCCGCTCCAGCAGCTCCGCCGCCACGGACTGACCCGCGATCTCCCGCACCGTGCGGTGCAGCTCGCGGTTCAGCTCGGAGTACTTCATCGACTCGCCCTCGTCGACGGCGGCCTGCAGCCGCTTCGCCAGCTCACGCAGCGAGTCGATCTCGTCGTCGCTTACCTTCTCGGCCGCCTTGGCCGCGCACAGGCCTTCGAGCACCATGCGGCACTCGGTGATGGCCACGGCCTCCTCGATCGACACCACCCGCACCCGGGCCCCGCGGTGCGGAATACGCTCCACCAGGCCTTCCGCGGTCAGGTCGATCAGGGCGGCCCGCATGCTCGCGCGCGTGACGCCGAAGGTTTCGGCCAGCTCGGCCTCCACCAGGCGCTGCCCCGGGACGACGTCGCCCGCCAAAAGGGCGGCCCGCAGCGCGTCGAGCGCGGCGTGCTTGCCGACCTCCCCTTCCTTCGGCGTGGTGGGCATCCCGGCTCCTCTCTTCGATGGATGACGCTAAGCATCCCATACGAGATTGTCAACAATTTCGTAGACGACTCTTGTGACGATCCGGGTCCACGAGTTACCTTCCCTCGGACCACTCCGGCCGCGATGACGCGCCCGGCACGACAGGAGATGATCACGACGATGACCGGACCGGCCACGTCACCGCCCGCCGCCTCGGGGGCCAAGACTTCGACCCGCAACGCCGTCATCGGCGCCTCCTTCGGCTTCTTCGTCGACATGTTCGACGTGTATCTGCCGGTGGTGGCGCTGACGCCCGCGATGAACTACTTCCTCCCGCCCTCCGTTTCCGCGGGCAGCCGGGCCGTGATCACTTCGCTGATCTTCGTGGCCACCCTGCTCGGGCGGCCGCTCGGCTCGATGATCTTCGGCCGCCTCGCCGACAAGGTCGGCCGCCGCCGCGTGACGCTGTGGTCGATCACCGGCTGCGGCATCTGCACGCTGCTCATCGCGCTGCTGCCCGGCTACCACGCCGTGGGCCTGCTCGGCGTGGTGCTGCTGGTGGTGCTGCGCCTGATCGACGGCGTGTTCCTCGGCGGCGAGTACACCGGCGCCACCCCGCTCGCCATGGAGGCGGTCCCGACCGGCAAACGCGGTTGGTACGGCGGCCTCGTGGGCATGGGCTTCCCGATCTCGTACTGCGCCATTTCGCTGGTGACCTTCGTGATGTTGCGCATCGCGCCCTCCGGTGGCGTGAACTCGGCCTACTCCCAGTGGGGCTGGCGCGTGCCGTTCCTCGTGGGCGCGCTGCTGTGCGCGGTGTTCTGCTGGTACTTCTCGCGCACCGTCGAGGAGTCCGAGACGTGGAAGTCGGCGAAGAAGTCGCGCACGCCGATCCGCGACGTGCTCGTGGGTTCCTCTCGCAAGCAGTTCCTCCAGGTGTTCGTGATCATGAGCGGCATCTGGTTCGCCTCGAACCTCGCTTCCGGCCTGCTGCCCAGTGCGCTGCAGTTCCAGGCGCACGTGTCGGCGCAGCAGGTGACGGCGGCGCTCGTGATCGTGCAGGCAATCCATTCCGTGCTGTTCCCGTTCCTGGGTGCGTTGTCGGAGAAGATCGGCCGGCGCAAGTTCCTCGCGTGGTCCGGCATCGGCATCGGCGTGGTCTGCTCCGCCGCGTTCGCCACGATCAGCCTCGGCTGGTGGTCGGGCTTCGGCGCGGTGCTGTTGCTGACCTTCGTGATCCGGATCTCGGGTGGCAGCACGTTCGCCGTCACGCCGTCGTACCTGTGCGAGCGGTTCCCGCCCGCCGTGCGCGGCAGCGGCTTCGGTCTCGGCTACAGCATGCCGCTGATCCTGACCTCGTTCTACGCCTACTACCAGGACTGGCTCGGGCACATCATGCCGTCGGGCCTCACCGCCGCGGCCCTGCTCGTGCTCGGTGGCGCGCTCGTGTTCGTCGGCTCGCTGATCGGCCCGGAGACCAAGGACGTCGACCTCGGCGTCGCGGCCGCGGGCCAGCCGCAGCCGAAGGCGGTGACAGCGTGACGACGATCGCGTTGCTGGGCCTCGGTGAGGTGGGTTCCGTGCTGGCGGAAGACCTCACCGGGGTGGACCTCGCGGCGTGGGACGTGGCGCTGGCGGATCCGTCGAGCGCCGCGGCGCGCAACGCCGAACGGTTCGGGCTGGTGTCCGCTGTGGACGCGCACGACGCCGTTCGCGAAGCCGATCTGGTGATCAGTGCCGTGACCGCGGCCAACGACCTCACCGCGGCCAAGTCGATCGTCGACGGGCTGCCCGCCGGCTGCTGGTTCCTCGACCTCAACTCCGCGGCACCCGGCCAGAAGCAGGCCTCCGCCGAGGTGATCGAGAAGGCCGGCGGCCGCTACGTCGAGGCCGCCGTGATGTCGCCCATCAACCCCAAGCGGCTCGCGGCCCCGATGCTGCTCGGCGGCCCGCACGCGGCGGAGTTCGCGGAGTTCGCGCGTCCGCTCGGCTTCACCGGGCTGGAGGTCTACGCCGACGTGGTCGGCCGGGCCGCGGCCACCAAGCTCTGCCGTTCCGTGGTGATCAAGGGCGTCGAAGCCCTGCTCACCGAGTCGCTGCTCGCCGCGCGCGAGTGGGGCGTGGAGGGACGCGTCCTCGGGTCGCTGTCGAACCTGCTGCCCAGCGACGACTGGGAGAGCCTCGCCGCATACATGATTTCCCGCTCGCTGGAGCACGGCGTCCGCCGGGCCGAGGAGCTGCGGGAAGCCGCCGTGACCGTGGCCGAGACCGGCGTCGAGCCCGTGATGGCGGAAGCGATCGCACGCCGCCAGGACTGGGCGGCGGCCCACCGGCCCGCAGACCTCGGCGACCTGGAGTCGCGGCTGCTGCCGCTGCTCGACGCGGTCCGCACGCGAATGTCCGAAGAAGACGCGAAAGGCGACACCGAGTGATCATCGACTGTCACGGCCACTACACGACCGTGCCCGCGGCCCACACGAGCTGGCGGGACGCGCAGCGCGCCGCGTACGACGCGGGGACCGCCGCTCCGGCGTACCCGGAGATCGGCGACGACGAGCTGCGCGAATCGGTGCAGGGCCAGCTCGGGCTGATGGCCGACCGCGGCGTGGACCTCACGGTGTTCTCGCCGCGCGCGTCGGCGATGGGCCACCACATCGGTGACGAGGCCGTGAGCACCGAGTGGGCGCGGGTGTGCAACGACCTCGTCCACCGCGTCACCACGCTCTACCCCGAGAAGTTCGTCGGCGTCTGCCAGCTGCCGCAGTCGCCGGGAGTCCCGGTGGAGCACTCCGTGGCCGAGCTGCGCCGCTGCGTGGAGGAGCTCGGGTTCGTGGGCTGCAACCTCAACCCCGACCCGAGCGGCGGGCACTGGACCGCGCCGCCGCTCACCGACAAGAGCTGGTATCCGTTCTACGAAGCCATGGTGGAGCTCGACGTGCCGGCCATGGTGCACGTGTCGGCCTCGGACAACCCGAGCTTCCACGCCACGGGCGCGCACTACCTCAACGCCGACACCACGGCGTTCATGCAGTTCCTGCAGTCGGACCTGTTCACCGACTTCCCGGCACTGCGCTTCGTGATCCCGCACGGCGGCGGAGCGGTGCCGTACCACTGGGGCCGCTACCGCGGGCTCGCCGACATGCTCGGCCGCCCGGAGCCCGACGAAGGTGTCATGCCGAACGTCTTCTTCGACACGTGCGTGTACCACCAGCCGGGCATCAACCTGCTCTTCGACGTGATCAACGTGGACAACGTGCTGTTCGGCTCGGAGATGGTCGGTGCCGTGCGGGGCATCGACTCGCGCACCGGGCACCACTTCGACGACACCCGCCGCTACGTCGACGCGCTCGGACTGTCCGATGAGGACAAGACGAAGGTGTACGAGGGCAACGTGCGCCGCGTCTACCCGCGCCTGGACCAGGCGCTGAAGGCGAGGGGCGTGTGAGCGCGTTCACGGCCGACCCCGGCTGGCTCTCCTACGACCCCGACCCGTCGAAGCCGGCCTTCGTGCTTCCGCCGGGCACCGTCGACGTGCACACGCACGTGTTCGGCCCGGGCGACAAGTTTCCCTATGCGCCGGAACGCAAGTACACGCCGACCGACGCCGGCAAGGAGAAGCTGTTCGCCCTGCGCGACTTCCTGGGCATCGAGCGCCAGGTGATCGTGCAGGCGACCTGCCACGGTGCCGACAACAGCGCTCTGGTCGACGCGCTCGACGCGGCGGGCGAGCGCTCCCGCGGCATCGCGACGATCCGCGGCACCGAGTCCGACGAGGAGCTCGCCCGGCTGCACACGGCCGGCGTGCGCGGCATCCGGCTGAACTTCGTCCGCCGGCTCGTGGACCCGAAGCCCGACGCGTACTACCACGACCTGGTCGCGCGGATCGCGCCGCTGGGCTGGCACATCGTGATCTATTTCGAGGCCGCGGACCTCGCCGAGAAGTGGGACCTGTTCACCTCGCTGCCGACCACGGTCCTGGTGGACCACATGGGCCGCCCGGACGTGACGAAACCCGTCGACGGCCCGGAGTTCGGCCGCTTCCGCACCCTGCTGCGCGAGCACCCGAACTTCCACGTGAAGGTCACCGGCCCGGAACGCCTCACGGTGGCCGGACCGCCGTACGACGACGTGGTGCCCTTCGGCCGCGCGCTCGTGGAGGAGTTCCCGGACCGCGTCCTGTGGGGCACCGACTGGCCGCACCCCAACATGAAGAGCCACATGCCCGACGACGGCACGCTGGTCGACTTCGTGCCCCGCATCGCACCGAGCGCCGAAGCGCGGCAGAAGCTGTTGGTGGACAACCCGATGCGGCTCTACTGGGCTGACTGAACGCGAGCCGACCGAGCCGGGGAGCCGGGCCGTCCGAAGTGGACGACCCGGCTCAGCCCAGCCGTTCGGCGACGCGCGGGGGAGCGGTGTCGCTGTCGCCGGGAGAGATCGTCATCGGCCAGACCTCCTGCACCGGGTCCTTCGCCGAGGCGACGCGGGCGAGCACGATCTCGCCGAGCCGCCGCCCGTACGCCTCCAGTGAGACCGCGAACGTGGTCAGCGACGGCACGAGGTAATCGCACACCGGGTTCTTGCGGAACCCCACCACGGCCAGGTCCGCGCCCGGCCGCACACCGGCCTCGGCGAAGCGCCGGTAGAGCCCGAGCGCGAGTGTCTCCTGCGCCAGCATCACGGCCGTCGGCGCCGGCGCCATCGCCAGCAGGCGTTCGGCGAGCAGCCCGCCGCCCTCGGGCGTGTCGGGCAGGCGGATCTCGGCGGCGGGCTCGAGCCCGTGCGCGGCCAGCGCCTGCCGGCAGCCGCGGGTGTACTCCCAGGTGCTGTTGACGTCTCCGTCGTCGTAGGCCAGCGCGATCCGCGTGTGCCCGGCGGCCACGAGCCGCTCCACCGTCTCCGCCGCGACGCCCTCGAAGTCCAGGTCGAGCCACGCGTGACCCTCGGGTCCGCCGCGGCCGAGCGCCACGAACGGCACGCCGCGCTCGGTGAGCAGCTCCACCCGCCGGTCGACGCGGTGGGTGTTGGAGATGACGTACGCGTCGGCGATGTGCCGGTCGACGGCGTTGACCAGGTACCGGTAGGGGTCCTTGGCCGGCCCGACCGGCAGCAGCACCAGGTCCATCGAGCGTTTCGCGAGCTCCTGCTGCAGGCCGTCGCAGACGCTGAAGTAGAACGTCTCGCCCATCGCGGTGCGCGCGGTGTTGGTCTGCATCACGAGCGCGACCGTGCCGGTCTCGCCGCGGCGCAGCGTGCGGCCGGACTGGTTCGGCTGGTAGCCGAGGCGCTCCGCGGCCGAGCGGACGCGCTCGCGCGTGGCGTCGCTGACCTCGCCGCGGGAGTTCATCGCGCGCGACACGGTGCTGATCGACATGCCGAGCTCGGCCGCCAGCTCCCGGATCCCGACCCGGCCCATGCGTCCCCCCGTCCCTTCAGGTTGTCGCTCACAGTATCGCGGGTCGATCACTCACTGGCGTACCGGAAACGTTTCCGGTAACGTTTCCGGCGGACGCGCCGAGGCGTCCGGTTGCTCGTGGGCGGAGGATTCATGCTCGAGTCACGTGTGGTGCGGAAGCTGTCGCTGAGACTGCTGCCCGTCTTGATCATCGGTTACTTCCTGGCGATCATCGACCGCGCGAACCTGGGGGTCGCCGCGCTCACGATGAACGCCGACCTCGGGATCGGCGCCACCGCGTTCGGGTTCGCCGCGAGTGTGTTCTTCGTGCCGTACGTGCTGCTCGAGGTGCCCTCGAACCTCGCGATGGCCAGGTTCGGAGCCCGCTGGTGGATCGCGCGCATCCTCGTGACCTGGGGGATCATCTCCGCCGCCCACGCGCTGGTGTGGGACGTGCCGAGCCTTTACGTCGCGCGCGCCCTGCTGGGCGCGGCCGAGGCCGGCTTCTTCCCGGGCGTGATCTTCTACCTGACGCTGTGGTTCCCCGCCGCGCACCGCGGCCGCATCATGGCGACGTTCACCGCCGGCATCCCGGTGGCCCTGATCATCGGCACGCCGCTGTCGGGTCTGATCCTCAATCTCGAAGGCCGGCTCGGCCTGCACGGCTGGCAGTGGGTGTACCTGATCGAGGGTGTGCCCGCCGTGCTGATGGGGATCATGATGCCGTGGCTGCTGCCGAAGAGCCCGGACAAAGCGAAGTTCCTCGACGAGGAGGAACGCGCCTGGCTCACCGGCACTCTCGCCCGCGAGGCCGCCGAACGCGAGGCGCTGGGCGAGCGCGGCAGCACCCGGCGCAAGGTGCTGAAGACGCTGCTGAGCCCGAAGGTGCTCATGTTCGCCGTGGCGTACTACGGCCTGACGAACCTCAACGGCGCGGTGTCGACGTTCCTGCCGCAGATCCTCAAGCCGTTCGGGCTCGGGAACACCGCGACCACGTTCGTCGCCGCGATCCCGTACGTGTTCGGGCTCATCGGCATGCTGGTGCTCGGGCGCCTGGCCGACCGGCCGGGGCTGCGGGCGACGAGCCTGTACATCGCGCTCGGCGTGTCGCTGGTCGGGCTGGTCGCGTCGGCGGTGTTCGACGCGCCGGTGGTGAAGCTCGTCGCGCTGTGCGTGGCCGCGTTCGGCGTCTTCGGCGTGCTGCCGACGTTCTGGGGACTGCCGACGGCGATCCTCACCGGGGCGGCGGCCGCGGGTGGCATCGCGTTGATCAACGCGCTCGGCAACCTCTCGAGTGTCGTGAACCCGGCCGTGATCGGGGCGATCGACGCGAAGACCGGCAGCTTCGACGGCGGCCTGCTGTGGCTTGCCGCGATGGCGGTGGTCGCGATCCTGGCGGTCACGGTGATCCTGCTCGTCTGGCGGCCGGCGCGACGGGCCTTGGTGACTGTGCCTTCGAAGCAGGAGGTCTGACGTGCGTATCGCCGAAGTGCGGTTGCGGCGGCTGAAGGGTGTGCTGCCTACCGACGGCGACCTGTGGGAGGAACGGCTGGTCCGCCCGCTCGACGTCTACCCCGAGTATCGCGCCCGCGACGACCACGAGGGCGGCGTGCAGCGGCCCGGCGGGTTCGAGATCACCACGTTCTTCGTGGAGATCGAGACCGACGAGGGCCTGGTCGGGCGCGCCGGCCCCGTGCCGGAGACGGTGGCGTGGCTGGTGGCGCACGAGCTGCGGCCGCTGCTGCTCGGCCGCGACCCGATCGCGGGGGAGAAGCTGTGGGACCAGCTGCACCGCGCGCAGGTGCACGGACGCGGCGGCCAGCCGATGCTGGCGATCAGCGCGGTGGACAACGCGTTGTGGGACCTGCGCGGCAAGTGGCTCGGGCAGCCGGTGTACCGCCTGCTCGGCGGGCCGACGCGGGACGAGGTGCCGGCGTACGCGTCGATGCTCGGCTTTGCGGTGCAGGACCTGGACCGCGTGCGCGAGCGGGCCGTGGAGTTCCGGGACCGCGGGTACCGGGCGCAGAAGTGGTTCTTCCGCCACGGCCCGGCGAGCGGGTACGAGGGGCTGCGCGCGAACGTCGCTCTCGTCCGGACGCTGCGCGAGGCCGTCGGCGAGGACTACGACCTGATGTTCGACTGCTGGCAGTCGATGGACGTCACCTACGTGACGGAGCTGGCTTCGCGGATCGCCGAGTTCCGGCCGCGGTGGCTCGAGGAAGTGGTGATGCCGGACCGGATAGACGGCTACGCGTTGCTGCGGCAGCGGCTGGCGGTGCCGCTCGCGGGGGCGGAGCACGAGTACACGCGCTGGGGTTTCCGGCGGTTCGTGGACGCCGGCGCGCTGGACGTGCTGCAGCCCGACCTGTATTGGTGCGGCGGGCTTTCCGAGGCGCTGAAGATCGCGGCCTACGGCACGGCTCACGACCTCCAGGTGATCCCGCACGGCCACTCCGCGACGGCGACACTGCACTTCTCGCTGACGCAGTCACCGGCCCACACGCCGTACCAGGAGGATCTGGTGAAGTGGAACCAGGTGCACCAGCTGTTCCTGGCTTCGCCGGTGAACCCGGCCGGCGGGGTGCTTTCGCCGTCGGACGCGCCAGGCCTGGGCATGGAGCTGGACGCGGGCCGCGTCGACGCCGACGACGTCGTTTTCGCTTGAGCTATCGGGAAAGCAGGGGAATGAACACGCCTCGTTGGTGGCAGACCGCCACCGTGTACCAGATCTACCCGCGCAGCTTCGCCGACTCGAACGGCGACGGCGTCGGCGACCTGCGCGGCATCATCGGCAAGCTCGACCACCTCAGCGCGCTGGGCATCGACGTGGTGTGGCTTTCGCCGGTGTACCCGTCGCCGCAGGACGACAACGGCTACGACATCAGTGACTACTACGGCATCGACCCGGTGTTCGGCACGCTCGCCGACTTCGACGAGCTGCTGGCCGAAGCGCACGCGCGCGACATCCGCGTGGTGATGGATCTCGTGGTGAACCACACCTCGGACGAGCACCCGTGGTTCGTCGAGTCGCGCGACCCCGCGAGCCCCCGGCACGACTGGTACTGGTGGCGCCGCCAGCCCAACAACTGGGGCTCGCGCTTCTCGGGCCCGGCGTGGGAGCAGGACCCGGATTCGGGCGAGTACTACCTGCACCTGTTTTCGCGCAAGCAGCCGGACCTCAACTGGGAGAACCCGGAGCTGCGCCGGGAGATCCACCGCATGATGCGCTGGTGGCTCGACCGCGGCGTCGACGGCTTCCGCATGGACGTCATCAACTTCATCGCGAAGCCCGTTTCACTGCCCGATGCGCCGCTCGGCCCCGGCGACCTCTACGGCGACGCGGAATCCCTGTACGCCAACGGCCCCCGCCTACACGAGTTCCTGCAGGAGATGCACCGCGAGGTCTTCGCCGACCGCGCCGACCGGCTCCTGACGGTCGGCGAGACGCCCGGTACGTCCGTTTCCGATGCCGAGCTCCTCACCGACCCGGCGCGCCACGAGCTCGACATGGTGTTCCAGTTCGACCACGTGGAGCTCGACCAGGGGCACTCGAAGTGGGACGTGCGGCCGTTCGACCTGGCGGCGCTGAAACGCACCCTCGCTCGCTGGCAGGTCGGCCTCGCCGACCGCGGCTGGAACAGCCTCTACTGGAACAACCACGACCAGCCCCGCATCGTCTCCCGCTGGGGCGACGACGGTCCCTGGCGTGAGCTGTCGGCCACCGCGTTGGCCACCGTCCTTCATCTGCACCGCGGCACGCCCTATGTCTACCAAGGCGAGGAACTCGGCATGACCAACGTGCCGTTCTCCTCGATCGACGACTTCGCCGACATCCAGTCCCGCAACCACTACTTCGAGGCGACTGGCCCTCTGGGGCAGTCCCCTGTCGAGGTCTTGGCCGCCCTCCGCGCGCGCTCCCGCGACAACGCCCGCACCCCGATGCAGTGGACCGCCTCATCCCAGGCCGGCTTCACTTCGGGCACGCCGTGGCTGCGCGTGAACCCCAACCACACGACGATCAATGCCGCGTCCCAAGTGGACGATCCGGCGTCGGTGTTCTCCCACTACCGCCGTCTGATCGCTCTGCGGCATTCGGAGCCGCTGGTGGTTTCGGGCCGGTACTCGCTGCTGGAGCCTGATCACCGCCGGCTGTTCGCCTTCACCCGCGTGGACGGCGACCACGGGTTGCTGGTGCTGGCCAACTTGTGGCATACCCCGCTCGACGTACCACCGTCCGCGGTGGCCGGTTGGCCTTCCGCCACGCTCGTTCTGGGCAATTACCCGGGCCCGGCGTCGGTGGGTGCGCAGCTCCGCCCCTGGGAGGCCGTCGTCTTCCGCCGCTGACGCCGGACGACAGCACCGACCCTCCCGGCCGGTTCCTCACCCCCCGCAGCGATCGGCAGGCCTCAAGCGGCCGGTTTCCAGCCCAGCTCAGGGCCCAGCCGGGTGGCGATGTCCGTGAGGATCTGCACGTAGTCGGCGTGCTCGAAGCTGAAGGGCAGCGCGAATGCGACCTCCGACACCTCCCGGAACGCGGCGTCCGCGTAGAGCCGCTCGGCGATGGAAGCCGACGTGCCCACCAGGTCTTCCGCGAAGGTCATGCGGGCGGGGCCGTGGGCCTTGCCGACGCGGGGCAGGCGGGAAGCGGCGTACGCCTTGTACTTCGCGCGCTGCTCGGGGCTCGCGCTGTCGGTCGGGATGACGACCAGGCCCTGGGACACGCGGGCGTCGGCGCCGAGGGGGTGGTGGGCGCGGAACTCGCGGATCTGCGCGGCCTGGATGGCGGCGAAGTCGATCTCCGTGGCGTCGGGATCCTCGGCGCGCACGACGCTGCTGGCCAGGTAGTTCATGCGGTGCTCGCCGGCCCAGCGGGCCGAGCGGGTGCTGCCGCCGCCGTACCAGAGGCGGTCGGCGAGGCCGGGGGAGTGCGGCTGGACGCGGGGCGAGTACTCCTCGATGCCCTCGGTGCCACTGAAGTCCGTGGCTTTCTCGCCTCGGATGAAGCCCAGGAGGCGTTCCACGCGCTGGTAGCTGAAGTCCTCGGCCGACGCGGTGTCGGGGTACAGCGCGGGCGCGAGGTGGTCGTAGTGGCGCGGCTCGCCGACGCTCAGGCCGGGGTTGAGGCGCCCGCCGGAGAGGACGTCGACCGTGGCGAGGTCTTCGGCGAGGCGCAGCGGGTTTTCCCAGCCCAGGGGGATCACCGCGGTGCCCAGCTCGATGCGGCTCGTGCGTTGCGTGGCGGCGGCCAGAACCGCGACGGGCGACGAGATGCCGAACTGCAGGTGCCGGTGGCGCACCCACGCGCTGTCGAAACCGAGCTCCTCGCCGAGCTGGATGACCTGCAGCGTCGACTCGTGGCCGGCGGCGGGATCGGCCTCGTCGAACAGCCCGATCGTGAGGAATCCCAGCTTGCGCAACGGTTCCGAGGTGATCGGCACGGCAGTTCCTCCTGGCTCCGGGTCTTGCCGCAGATCAACCTCGACGGCGCCGGGATTGTTCCGGTTCCGGTGTGGTCTGGAGCACTACGTCGGTACCTCACGGGAAGTCCGGTTTCCTGGACCGAAACTAACTTGTAACGGGGCGAAGGTTCCACTCCGGCGGCGCGCGCGCCAGAATCGCGCGTTGTGATCGCGTCAGAAAAGCATTCGGAGGCTTGTCGTAAATCCTGAAAACAGGTACTGGCGCGAATCATTCGGACAAAGTTCCCGAACATTCGGATCGAGGCTCATCCATGGTTGAACCCGCCCAGAAAACCGCATCTGCGGGCACTTCGCCGAAAATGCGCAGATCGGTCGGCTTCTACGGCCTGATGTTCGTTTCGCTCGGCTCGATCATCGGCTCCGGGTGGCTGCTCGGCGCGCTCAAGGCGGCGAAGGTGGCGGGTCCCGCGTCGCTCGTGTCGTGGGTGCTCACCGCGGTCATCATGGCCACGCTTGCCCTGGTCCACGCGGAACTCGGCGCGGCCTACCCGGTCGCCGGCGGCACGGCCCGGTACCCCGCGCTCGCGTACGGAGTGCTCGGCGGGTTCGTCGGCGGCTGGGTCGCGTGGCTGCAGGCGGTGGCGCTCGCGCCGGTGGAGGTCGAGGCGAGTCTCGAATACCTCGACAACGTCACCTGGATCAAGGAACACCTGAATCTGCTGAGTCCCTCGGGCACGCTCACCGCGAGCGGATTCGGCTGGGCGACGCTGCTAATGGCGATCTTCACGATGATCAACCTCGTCGGCGTGAAATTGCTGTCGGAAAGCAATTCGGCGACGGTGATCTGGAAGACCGCGGTGCCGGTGCTGACCGTGGTCGTGCTGCTGTCGCTGCGCTTCCACCCGGGCAACTTCACCGCGGGCGGCGGCTTCGCGCCGCACGGTGCCCACGGCATCTTCGCCGCGCTGCCGGTCGGCGTGGTGTTCGCGTTGCAGGGCTTCGAACAGGCCGTGCAGGTGGGCGGCGAGGCGCGCGACCCGCAGAAGGACCTGTCGCGCGCGATCATCGTCGCGATGGTCATCGGCACGATCGTCTACTTGTTGCTGGAGGTCGCGTTCATCGGCGCGCTCGACCCGGCCGCGCTGCTCAAGGGCTGGGACAACCCGATCGCGCAAGGCTCCTTCGGCCCGTACGCCACGCTGGCGACCCTCGCCGGTGCCGGCTGGCTGTCGTACGTGCTCTACGCCGACGCCTTCGTCTCCCCGGCCGGCACGGGCATGCTCTACCTCGGCACGTCGGCGCGCCTGTCGTACGCGATGGGCCGCGAGCGCACGCTGCCGAAGGGCCTGGGCAAGCTCAACGTGCGCGGGGTGCCGGTCTGGTCGATCGGGTTGTCGTTCGTGGTCGGCGAGATCGCGTTCCTGCCGTTCCCGAGCTGGCAGTCGCTGGTCAGCGTGATCACCTCGGCCACCGCGCTGATGTACGCGTTCGCCCCGGTCTCGATGATCGCGCTGCGCAGGCGCGACCCGGACCGCCCGCGCCCGTACCGCGCGCCGATGCCGAAGGTGCTGGCGCCCGCGGGCTTCGTGGCCGCGAACCTGATCATCTACTGGAGCGGTTTCGACACCACGTGGAAGATCATGATCGCCGTGGTGATCGGCTTCGGCCTGTTCCTCATCGCCCGTGTGACCAGCCCCAAGCTGGAACGCATCCCGATCGACTGGAAGGCCGCGCAGTGGATCGTGCCGTGGCTCGCCGGCCACGTGCTCATCGGCTACTTCGGCCGCTACGGCGAGTCGGGCAACATCAGCGCCCTGCCGGAGTGGATCGACCTGCTGGTGGTGATCGTGTTCAGCCTGGCGGTGTTCTACTGGGCCGTGAACCTCGCGGTCGACAGTGACAAAGTGAAGGCAGCGGTCGAGCGAGAGGCGCTGGAGCTGGCCGTGCAGTGATCTCGCGGGTGACCGGTTTCCCTTGCGGGCGACCGGTCACCGGCGCCGCCACGCCCCGGGCGTCGTTCCTTCGCGGCGGCTGAACACGCGGGTGAGTGCGGCGTTGGACTCATAACCCACCCGAGTGGCGATCTGCGCGACGCTGAGGTCGGTCTCGCGCAGGAGCCGCTTGGCCTGGTGCAGCCGCCACGACGTGAGGTAGCCCAGCGGGGTCTCGCCGACCACGGCCCGGAAGGCGGCCGCGAACGCCGAGCGCGAAAGGCCGGCCTCGCGGGCCAGCGTTTCGACCGTCCACGGGTGCGCGAGGTCGGCGTGCAGCGCGCGCGTGGCGGCCGCGAGGCGGGGGTCGCGCTGGGCGGCGAGCCAGCCGAGGTCGCCGCCTCCGGTTTCGCAGAACGTGCGGACGGCCTGGATGAACAGCACGTCCGCGAGCCGGCTGGTCACGAGCCGGGAGCCGAGGCCCGCGGCGGCGTCCTCGCGGGCGAGCAGGTCGAAGGTCGCGCGCAGCTGCTCCCCGGCCTCGCCGCGCAGGTCGAGCAGGAACAGCGGGGGCAGCATCGCGAACAGCGGCGCGGCCGCGGTGGCGTCGAAGGAGAACCGGCCGGACACGATGTCGGTGCGTTCACCGCTCCCGCCGTGCATCGCGACGGTGCGTTCCGGGTCGGTGAACAGGGATTCGCATTCGACGAGGTCCCGGCCGGGCTCGTCCTCGAGCGTGAACCGCGCGCCGGCGCGGACGACGAAGCAGTCGCCCGCCGCGAGCCGGCGCGGTTCGCCCACGGCGTCGCCCGTGAGCACGCACGAACCGGAGGCGATCAGCACGAGGCGGGTGGTCTCGGGCGAGTGGAAGGCGATGCCCCACGGCGCGCCGGCCTCGATCCGCACGTACCGCGACTGCTCGATCCGCATCGCGGTGAGCACGTCCTCCACCGGATCCATGGGGTGCTCCTGGACGATCAGACAACGATTGCGGACCCGAAGGTAACACTCGTCCGGCTCGGCGGTTCTAGCGTGGGTCGCATGAAGATCACCGAACTGTTCGACCTGACCGGCAGGACCGCCCTCGTCACCGGAGCGAGCCGCGGGATCGGCGCCGCCGTGAGCCGGGTGCTGTCGGAGGCGGGCGCGCGGGTGGTGCTGGTCGGCCGGTTCGCGGAGACCCTGGCCGCGGTGGCGCGCGAGCTCCCGGGTGACGCCGACGTGGTCGCCGCCGACCTGGCGTGCCCGGAGGCCCCAGCCGAGATCCTCGCCGCGGCGGGCTCGGTCGACGTCCTCGTCAACAACGCAGGCAGCGGCACAGGCGCGGGCTTTGCCGACCGGCTACGGCTCGCCGACGTCGACGAGGCTTGGGCGGTGTACCTGCGCGCCCCGATCGTGCTGTCCGGCCTCGCCGCCGCGGGCATGGCCGCGCGCGGCAGTGGCAGTGTCGTCACCTTGTCGTCGGGCGCCGCCCACCAGGGCCTGCCCGGCTTGTCCGTCTACAGTGGACTCCGCGCCGGCGCCGAAGCCGCCACCCGCGCGCTGGCCGCCGAGTGGGGCTCCCGCGGCGTCCGCTTCAACGCCGTCAGCCCCGGCGCCGTCCGCACCACACTCGGCGCCTGGATCGTCGACGACGACTCGGCCCGGGCCAAGTACCTGGAGACGGTGCCGCTGGGCCGGGTCGGCGAGCCGGACGATGTCGCTGCCGCCGTGTTGTTCTTCGCTTCCCCAGCGTCGTCGTACATCACTGGCCAGACCCTCACCGTCGACGGCGGCTGGGTCACGACGGCGCCGTCGCCGGTGGGCTGAGCCGGATTCGCTCGCCGCACGGCCGTTCAGGACTACCTTGCAAAGTGCTGTCGACCGGCCGGCGAGGGCTGAAGATCGAGGTGTGGGGCATGGACGATCGAGCGGCTGCGGGCGGCAACGATCCTGCGGCAGCGTCGCAACCGGCGCGGGCCGGTCGGGTGGCGGGAGAATTGGTCACCGAGATCTTCGAGTACGACGGTGGACGGCGGGTCACCGTGTACGTGCCGCCGGATCCGCCCGAGGCGGTCGTGTTCGCCGGTGACGGTCAGCTGATCTCGCAGTGGGGCGGCCACCTCGAAGCCGCCGACGTGCCGCCCACGATGATCGTCGGCGCCCACCGGACCGCCGGCGAGGACGAGATGGTGCGCATCCGGGAGTACTCGCCGTCGTTCGACCAGGACCGGTTCGCGGCGCACGAGCGGTTCTTCACCGGGGACGTCCGCCGATGGGTGCGGTCGCGCTTCGGCGTCGACTTGCCCGCCGAACGCACGGCGGTGTGCGGTGTGTCGGCGAGCGGAGAGTTCTCGCTGGCGATGGGCCTTCGGCATCCGGATGTCTACGGTGCGGTCTTTTCCGCGTCGCCGGGCGCCGGCTACCGCCCGCCTGTCGCGATGCCGAGCCCGCTACCGCGCGTCTACCTGGTCGCCGGCACGCTGGAGCCGTTCTTCGCGAGGAACGCGACGCGGTGGGCGGACGCGCTGCGCGATGCCGGCGCGGACGTCGTGCTGACGGAACGGGTCGGCGATCACGGCGGCCCGTTCTGGGCCGCGGAGTTCCCGCTGATGGTGGCCTGGGCCTTCGGAAGCTGACCAGCGGCACCATTATCGTTTGCGGCGCGATGTGGGCAGCGATCATCCTCGGGTGCCATGACGGCAAACCTCACTGAGTTCTACGGCCACGATACCGACGAGGACACCCGGCTGACCCGCTCGGCGCACGGGAAGCTGGAGTTCCTGCGGACGCAGGAGTTGGTGCGGCGGGCGCTGAACGGGAAGGCGTTGCGGGTGCTCGACGTCGGCGGTGGAACCGGTGTGCACGCGCGCTGGCTCGCCGCCGACGGTCACTCCGTGCACGTCGTCGACCCGGTGCCCCGGCATGTCGAGGTCGCGGCCGGGATCCCCGGCGTCACAGCGGAACTCGGCGACGCGCGGGCGCTCACGTGGCCGGACGCGAGCGCGGACGTCGTCCTGCTCTTCGGGCCGCTCTACCACCTCGTCGAGGCCGAGGACCGAACGTTGGCGCTGGCCGAAGCGCTGCGCGTACTCCGTCCTGGTGGCCTCCTGTGCGCCGCGGCGATCAGCCGCTACCTGTCCCTTCTGGAGGTGAGTACGACCGGGCGCCTCGACGCGCGGATGGACGGCGCCGTCGGCGAGGTCATCGGCACGGGAAAGTACGACGGGCACGTCGGATTCGTCCCCGCGCACTTCCACACCGCTGCGGAGCTGGGTGGCGAGGTCCGAACCGCCGGCGTGCGGGACGTCGAGGTGTTCGGCGTGGAAGGCCCCGCCTGGGCCGCGCTCGACGTGGCGGGCGCGGCGATCCGGGACGAGCACCTGGAATCGGCGCTGCAGTGCGCCCGGCTGGTCGAGCGGGATTCCCACATGATCAACGCCAGCGCGCACCTTCTCGCCGTCGGAAAGGCTTAGCCGGCAAGAAAATCACTTGACCCCGTCACCAGACTCGCCGGTATGGGGTCGTGGGGGCGGTTGCAGCTGGTCGCGGTGTTCGGATCGGCGGGGGAAGGCCTGGTGCTCTCGGCGATTCCGCTGCTGGCCGTGTCGATCACGACGGACCCGCGGGAGATTTCGCTGGTGACGGTGGCCGGGCAGGCGCCGTGGTTGCTGTTGTCGTTGTTCGCGGGCGTGGTGATCGACCGGGTGCGGCGGACGGCAGTGCTGGCGGGGGCGTACGCCGTGCTCGCCGCGGCCGCCGTGGCGCTCGCCGCGGCCGGATCGCTGCACGAACTGAGCCTGCCCGTGGTGGCGGTGGTGGCGTTCGTGGTCACCACGGCGCAGGTGTTCGGCGACGGCGCCAGCGGCGCGCTCGTGCCGGACGTCGTGGGACCCGACCGGCTGGCGGCGGCGAACGCGCGGCTGCAGGTGATCGACCGGGGGCTGGTGCAGTTCGTCGTCCCGCCGGCGACGGGGGTGCTGCTCGGGATCGGGGCGGGGATTCCGGCGTGGGGCGCCACGGCGGCGGCGGTCGTGGCGTTCGCCTTGGTACGCGGGATTCCGTCGGCGCCGCCGGTGAAGTCGCCGGCGCATCCGTTGCGCGACATCGGCGAAGGGCTGCGGTACCTGGTGGGCACGCCGCTGCTGCGGTCGATCACGATCACCGTCGCGCTGGGGTCGTTCGCGGCGAGCGCGGGCAACGCGATGCTGGTGCTCTTCGCGACGCAGGTGCTGCACCTCGGCCCCGTCGGCTACGGCGGGCTGCTCGCGTGCCTGGCCGTCGGCTGGGTCGCGTCGTCGTTCGTGGTGGACCGGGTGGTGCGGCGGCTGGGTTACTCGTGGTCGATGCGGCTGGCGCAGAGCTGCGGCGTGGTGGCGCAGCTCGCCATCGCTTTGGTGCCGCCGTGGCCGCCGGTCGTGGGGCTGGTGCTCGTGTTCCTCACGGCGACCACGCTCGTGTGGAACGTCTGTTCCCAGTCCTCACGCCAGCGCTTCACGCCGTCGCCGCTGCTGGGCCGTGTGCTCACCAGCCACCGCGCGCTGGCGTGGGGACTGACGCCCCTGGGCGCGCTCGCGGGCGGGTTCGTCGCCGCGCACGTGAGTCTGCGCGCGGTGTGGGTGATGAGCGCGTTGATCCAGCTGGTCGGCGCCGCGGTGGTGTGGTGGCAGTTCTCGCCCGCCGCCTTCCGCGACGCCGAGCTCGCTCAGGCGCGCTTGGGCAGCTTCCACCCGGGGCGGGGGAAGTGACACGTGTAGCCGTTCGGATAGGTCTGGAGGTAGTTCTGGTGTTCGGGTTCGGCCTGCCAGAAGTCGCCGGCGGGGGTGACTTCGGTGACGACCTTGCCGGGCCAGAGGCCGGAGGCCTCGACGTCGGCGATGGTGTCTTCGGCGACCTTCTTCTGCTCGTCGTTGGTGAAGTAGATCGCGGAGCGGTAGCTCAGGCCGATGTCGTTGCCCTGGCGGTTCTTCGTGGTCGGGTCGTGGACCTGGAAGAAGAACTCGAGCAGGTTGCGGAAGTCGGTCTGGGAGGGGTCGTAGAGGACCTCGATGGCCTCGGCGTGGGTGCCGTGGTTGCGGTAGGTGGCGTTGGGGGTGTCGCCGCCGCTGTAGCCGACGCGCGTGGACACGACGCCGGGCTGGTGGCGGAACAGCTCCTCCATGCCCCAGAAACATCCGCCCGCGAGGATCGCCTTTTCCGTGGTCATGGTTCGCCATCGTAGCGGCGCCGCAGCAGGTCGAGCACGAGCGCGAGCGGCGGCCACGCGTCCCGCCCGCGCCGGGTGGCCGTGAACGAGCGCAGCCGCACGTCCGGCCCGGTCAGCGGCAGCAGCGCCACCTCCGGCCGCGTCGGGCGCGCGACCGGCAGCAACCCGACGCCGGGCCCCGCGACGATCAGGTCCTCCACGAGATCGAGGCTGTCGGCCAGGTGCGTGACGCGCGGGGTGAACCCGGCCATCGACGCCAGCGTGCGCACCACGTCCTCGTCGGCGCGGTTGCGGGAGTTGCCGATCCAGTCGTGGTCGCGAAAGGCCTCGAACACGGCCAGTGTGCCCTCGCCGGCCACGCGGCCCGCTTCCGTCGCCGGCACGCCCAGCCCCCACGCGGCCGTCCACAGAGGACGGACGTCGAGCGACCGGTCGGTGGTCGCGGGCGCGAGGTCGTAGTCGTAGATCAGCGCGAGGTCGACGTCGTCGGCCAGCAGCTGGGTCATGGCTTCGGCAGGTTCGTACTCGCTGATCACCAGCCGAACCCGTGGATGCGTCCGCGCCAGCCGGTCGGCCGCCGGCAGCAGCGCACGCCGGATCGCCGTGGCGAAGCCCGCCACCCGCACGGTGCCCGCCGGCTCCGCGTGCGGGTCGAGGTCCGCCCGCGCGGCCTCCACGGCGGCCAGGATCGTCACGGCGTGCTCGGCCAGCCGCTGCCCGGCCGGGGTCAAGCGGACGCGGCGGCCGTCCGGTTCGAGCAGCGGCGCGCCCGTCTCCAGCGCCAGTGCGGCGATCTGCTGCGACACCGTCGACGTGGTGGTGTCGAGCACATCCGCGACGGCGCGCATCGAGCCGAGCCGCGACAGCTCGAGGAGGAACTGCAGCCTGCGGGTGTCCATGCCGCCATTGTCCAGGATTCCCGGACAGTACGTTCACGATCGGCACGTGGACACGAACGGTGGCCATCGGTTCTCCTGGACGCGTGCTCTCCTCCTCCACCCGCACCGGGGCGGCGCTCGCCGTCGCCGCGATGCTCTGCGTGCAGCTCGGCCTGGCGCTGTCCGTCGGCCTGTTCGACCGCGTCGGGCCCGAGGGCGCCGCGTGGCTGCGGCTCGCCTGGGCCGGGGTGCTGCTGCTCGTGCTGGTCCGCCCGCGCCCGTCGTCGTTCAGCCGCTCGACGCTGCTCGCGTGCGTGGTGCTGGGCGTCGTCACTGCCGGCATGACGATGCTGTTCATGGCCGCCGTCGCGCGGCTGCCACTGGGCACCGCGAGCGCGCTGGAGTTCCTCGGCCCGCTCACGGTCGCGATCACGCGCGGGCGCGGCGGCAAACGCCTGTGGCCGGTGCTCGCCGCCGTCGGCGTGCTGTTGCTGACCGAACCGTGGGAGGGCGGGGCGGACCTGGTCGGCGTCGGTTACGCGCTCGCCTCGGCGGTCTGCTGGGCGACTTACATCCTGCTGACGCAACGTGTCGGCGACGAGGTGTCGGGCGTGCGTGGCCTCGCGGTGTCCATGCCGGTGGCGGCGATCGTGGCGACGCTGGTGCAGGGGCCGGCGGTGTTCGGGCACCTGTCGTGGGAGCTGCTGCTCGCCGGGCTGGGGCTCGCGATCCTGCTGCCGGTGGTGCCGTTCAGCTTCGAGATGCTCGCGCTGCGGCGGCTCACAGCGTCGGCCTTCGGCACGCTCATGAGCCTCGAACCCGCCATCGCGATGACGATCGGGTTGCTCGTGCTCCACCAGGTGCCCGACCTGGCCGCGGCCGCGGGAGTGCTGTTCGTGGTGGCGGCGGGCATCGGTGCCGAACGCACGGGCGCGCGGGAACCTGTTGTGGCGCCTTAGGTTTCGGCCAGGCGAGCCCGGCGCGTTCGCAGGAAGGCGCGTTCGGTGTCGTTGCCGGCCAGGCTGATCGCCTCGTCGTAGGCGGCGACGGCTTCCGCGGTCCGGCCCAGCCGGGTGAGCAGGTCGGCGCGGGTGGCCGGCAGCAGGTGGTAGCCCGGCAGGTCCAGCTCGTCCACAGTGGCCAGCGCCGCCGCCGGACCGTGCACCTCGGCAACGGCGACCGCCCGGTTGAGCGCGACGACCGGGGTCGGGGAGTGCTGCAGGAGCTGGTCGTAGAGCGCCAGGACCTGCGTCCAGTCGGTGGTCGGCCCGTCCGTGTGCACGGCGTTGATCGCCGCCTGCAGCTGGTACGGACCCGGCTGCCCGCGGCGCAGACAATGGCGGACCAGGTCGTGCCCCTCGGCGATCAGCTCGCGGTTCCACAGTGACCGGTCCTGCTCCGCTAGCACCACCAGCTCACCCGAGGGACCCACGCGCGCCGGCCGGCGGGCTTCGGTGAGCAGGAGCAGCGCCAGCAGCCCGAGCACCTCCGGCTCGTCCGGCATCAGCTCGGCGAGCGCCCGCGCCAGGCGGACGGCGTCGGCGCACAGGTCCGTCCGCAGCAGCTCGCCGGACGTCGACGTGTAGCCCTCGTTGAACACCAGGTAGAGCACGGTGAGCACGGGCGGCAGCCGGTCGGGCAGGTCGGCCGCGCCGGGCACCCGGTAGGGGATGCCGGCGTCGCGGATCTTCTTCTTCGCGCGCACGATCCGCTGGGCGAGGGTCGCCTCCGGCACGAGGTAGGCGCGCGCGATCTCCGGCACCTCCAGCCCGCCGAGCAGCCGCAGCGTGAGCGCGGTCTGCGCGAGCGGCGACAGCGCCGGGTGGCAGCAGGTGAAGATCAGGCGGAGCTGGTCGTCGCGCACGGGTCCCACCTCCTCGGGCTCGTCGCGTTCGTTCAGCAGCAGGGCCTGCGCGTGGCGCGCCTCGCGCGTGGACTCGCGGCGCAGGCGGTCGATGGCGCGGTTGCGGGCGGTGGTCACGATCCACCCGCCGGGGTTGGGCGGCAGCGCATCGGCCCACTTGGTGACGGCCACCGCGAACGCGTCCTGCACGGCCTCCTCGGCGAGCCCGATGTCGCCGAGGAGGCGCGTCAGCGTGGCCACGCAGGGGCCGTACTCGGCCCGGTAGACGCTGTCGAGGTCCACCGGCGCCTCAGCGCTGCGAGATGTCGTCGAACGGGCGCACCTCGATCAGCTGCCCGCAGGCCAGCGCGCACTTCTCGGCCCACGCGAGCGCCTGGTCGAGGTCGTCGCACCGGATCACCCAGAACCCGCCGAGCTGTTCCTTCGTCTCGGCGAACGGGCCGTCGGTGATCGTGACCGTGCCATCTCCGGGTCGCACGACCGTGGACGCGTGCGAGGGCCGCAGACCACCGACGAACACCCACACCCCGGCGGACTTCATGTCCTCGGTGACCCGGCCGGTCCGGGCCAGCATCGGCTCGAAGTCCTCTTCGGGCTCCGGCTTGCTCTCGTCGAGCTGGACGGCGAGCAGGTACTGCTTCATGGCGGGCTCCTTCGCTCGGGCGACCGGTCCGTTCGCCGGTCCCTCACCCTGCCCACGAACCGGCTCGACGCCATTCGACACCACGAAGGGGAAAACTTCTCGCTTTCCCGTGTTCTCGGCACTACGCGTCGGCGAGGAGCTTCTCGCGCTTGCTCGCGTAGTGGATCGCCCACGCGGCGGCCCCGAACGCGAGGCCGGTGAGCGGGTTGCCCATGGCGATCTTGGCGAAGGCGAGCCAGCCCGTGCGGTCCTGGTCGTAGAGGTACTGCTGCACCAGGAACCGCGACGCGAACACCAGCGTGGCCGTGGCCGTGGCCAGGTCGTAGCCCAGCCGCGAGCGCCGGTCGGCCCGTCAGGTCATCTTCTCGCTGTTGACCAGGCTCCACACCACGCCGACCAGCGGCCGGCGCACGACGATCGACACCGCCAGCGCCACGAAACACGCGAGGCTGAACCAGATGTCGGACAGGAAGTAGCCCAGCCCCGCGAAGGAGTTCACCACCACGAAAACCAGCGACGGCAGCGACGACACGAGCAGGCCCGCGAGCCCGCCCGTCCGCTCCCACGCCGTGCGCGGCCGTGACTCGGAGGCGGACCCGGCGGGCTTCGGTCTTCGTCCCAGGTCGCTCCACACCTCCGATTGAAACGGGCGGGAACTAGGCAAACTCCTAGCTTGGGCCCACGGTCGGGTGGTCCGGGCGGTGACCCTGCGTGGGTCCGCCGCGTGGTGAGTCGTCCCACAGCCGCCGGGCCCGGCTTCGTCGCCGCGCAGGAAGGGGTCGGTTACCTGGGAGTGCGTACTTCTGGATCACCCCCGCGGTCCTTAGGCTGGGGACATGCACGTGGAAATCTGGAGCGATGTCATCTGCCCGTGGTGCTACCTCGGGAAGGCGCGGTTCGAGGCGGCGCTGGAGGGGTTCGAGCACCGGGACGAGGTGGAGGTGACGTTCCGGTCGTTCGAGCTGGACCCGTCGCGCGACACGGTGGAGCCGTTGCAGGAAATGCTGACCGCGAGGTACGGGCCGCAGGCGGTGGAGATGGAGGAGCACCTCGCCGGGCTCGTCGCGGAGGTCGGGCTCGGGTACCGGTCCGACCGGGAGATCGGCAACACCTTCGACGCCCACCGGCTGATGCACCTCGCGCGCGAGCGCGGGCTGGAGCGCCGGATGGTGGACGCGTTGTTCACGGCCAACTTCGCCGAGGCGCGTCCGCTGTTCACCGGGGACACGCTGCTCGACGTGGCGGTGGAGGCCGGTCTGGACCGCGAGGACGCGAGCCGGGTGCTGGCCGATCCGGCGGCCTACGCGGACGCCGTGCGGGCGGAGGAGCGGGAAGCGGCGCAGCTCGGCGCGACCGGGGTGCCGTTCTTCGTGCTGGACCGGCGCATCGGCGTCGCGGGTGGTCAGGCCACCGAGGTGTTCGCGCAGGCGCTCGAGCGCGCGTGGAGCGAGCGCGCCGCCTGACCGCGGTCCACTGTGGACGGCGTGCTCAATCGGACCAGCCGCTGAGCCGGTTGAGCAGCCGTTCCAGCACTTCCGGGTCGGCGGCGACCGGCGCGCCCGACACGGGCTCGTCCACGAGGGTGCGGCGTTCCTGCCGACGCGGCAGGCGGACCTGGCCCGCCGTCATGCCGCTGGGCAGCGGCATCTCGCACCACGTGAGGCGGCCGTTGCGCAGGGGCTCCACGCCGATCCGGTCGCCGGGCGCGGTTCGCGGCGGGTTCGGGCCGACGAGGTCGTCCTCGATCTCGACCACGAGCACCTCGCCGCGCAGCTGCAGGCGCACGGTGATGAACGCGGGGGCGGCGGTGTTGCTCTGGTCCACGATGTCGCCGACGAGCCGCGACGTGGTGGCGGTGACCTGTTCCAGCATCGGCAGGAGCGACCAGTCCGACAAGATCAGGCGGACGAACAGCTCGGTGCACGGAACCGCACTGGGCTGAGCCACCAGTCGGAGATCGTCCACCTGGGTGGTGCGCGTGCTCAAGCCTCACCTTCCTCATCGGCTCACTGCCGCCCTCCGCGGGCGGGACCGGTTGGGGCATCATGCCATCGACCTCCCGCGGGTTCGCGGCGGGAGGTCGATGTGCGTGTCCGCTCGCCTCACGCGTCCGGATTCGCTGGGTGAACGTCCCAGGTCACAGCTTCGAGTGGCCCACCGCGAAGGTCGAGTGGACGACGTCCATGAACGGGATGCCGGAAATGCCCGGAGCGGACTTGCCGGGTTCACGAATGTGAACGATCACTTGTCGCCCAGGTCCCAGAACAGGCCGGTCATGATCGCGACGGCCTCGCGCGCCAGGGGAGCGAGCAGGTGCTCGTCGGGCGCGTGCTGGGCGCAGGCCGGGTAGGAGTGGGGGAGCCAGATCGTCGGCATGTCCAGGATTTCCGCGAACGCGTCGTTGGGGATCGTGCCGCCGAGGTTGGGCAGGAGCACGGGCGCGCTGCCTGTGGTGCGGGCGACGGAGTCGGCGGCCCAGCGCACCCAGGGGTGATCGGGATCCGTGCGCGTCGGCGGCCGGCTCTCGGTGACAGCGACGTCGACCATCGGAAAACCGTGCTCCGCCAGGTGGTTCCGCAGCGCCGGCTCGAGCCGGGCGAGGTCCGTGCCCACCACCGACCGCAGTTGCAGCGTCGCCTCCGCGCGGCCCGGGATGGCGTTGACCGGTGACGCGGGCGTGCCGGCGAGGAACGCCAGCACCTCCACGGTGTTCCATCCGAACAGCCGTTCCGCGGGCGTGAGATCCGGCTCGCCCCAGCCCTCGTCGACGGCCGGGTCGTCCGCTCCGCCGCCGACCGGCACGGTGGCCAACGCGTCGCGCACGGACTCGGGGATCGCCGGGGGACGCAGCCCCGGCACCAGAATCCGGCCCCGTCCGTCCACAAGGGAGGTGATCGCGGCGGCCAGTGTGGTGGCCGCGTTGCGGAGCACGCCACCCCAGTTGCCGGAGTGGTGGTCGCGTGGGCGCAGGTCCGCGGTGAGCGTGAACTGCGTGACGCCGCGAGAGCCGAGGAACAGCGTCGGCAGGTCGGCGCGCACGCGGGGCCCCGTCGGACGCGATCAGGACGTCCGCGCGCAATTCGTCGCGCAGCTGCCCGCACACCTCGACGAGGCCGGGGGAGCCGCGTTCCTCACCGGTTTCGACGAGCACGACGAGGTTGAACCCGAGCTGCCCGCGGGCCCGTAGCACCTCGCGCAGCGCGAAGAGGTTCAGCGTGTGCTGGCCCTTGTTGTCGGCCGACCCGCGGCCGTACCACCGCTCGCCTTCGGCGATCAGCGTCCACGGGTCGAGGCCTTCACGCCATCGGGGTGCTTCGCCGTTGACGACATCGCCGTGGCCGTAGAGCAGCACCGTGGGCCGGTCGGCGGACTCGTGGCGGGTCGCCACCAGCAGTGGGCACTCGGGCGCCACCGGGTTCTCGGCCACCCGGGTGCGGCAGCCCAGGGCTTCCAGGGCCGGGGCGAGCTCGTCGGTGAGGTACGCGCGCAGCCGCGGGTGCCCGGCGGTGAGGTTGCTCTCGGTCCGGTACGCCACGCGGCGGGCGAGCTCGGCGAAGAGCTCGCCGGAGTCGAACCGCTCCAGGGCCTGGTCGATCGTGTCCGCGCGCTGCATCGAGCACCTTCCGGTCGGGGACGCCGGGTCCGTTGTAGCACCCGGCCCCGACGAGAATGGACTCAACCTTTTCGCGGTCCCGCTCGTCTGACCGGTCATGTACGCGCGCGAGGACCGGCATGGCCCGGGGTGACAGTGAGTTCGCGGACTTCGTCCGCGCGTTCTCGCCGCGGCTGCTGCACGCCGCCTACCTGCTGACCGGCGACCGGCACCAGGCGGAGGACGACGTCCAGACCGCGCTGGTGCGCACGTACACGTCCTGGCCGCGGATCCGCAAGCAGGACCCGTTCGCCTACGCGCGCAAGGTGCTGGCCAACCACGTGATCGACCGCTGGCGCCGCCCGTACCGCGAGCAGGCCACCGAGGAGGTGCCCGAGCGCGCCGTCGAGCGCGACTTCACCGTCGGCGTCGTCGACCAGGAGTGGCTCATGCGGGCGCTGGCGCCGCTGAGCCCGCGGGAACGCGCGATCGTGGTGCTGCGGCACTTCTGGGACCTGTCGGAGGCCGACGTCGCGGCCGAGTTGAAGGTGTCGCTGGGCACGGTGAAGAGCACCAACTCGCGTGCGCTGGCGAAGATGCGCGGCACGGCCGCCGAGCGGCACTCGTGCGCGGCGGGGCAGGCGTCGTGACGGATCTCGAAGCGCTGCGCGGGGTGCTGGCGGAACCGCCCGCCGTGGAGTTCACGGCCGTGGACTTGGCGAACGTGATGCGCAAGGGCCGCCGGCGTCGTCGCGTGCGCCGGCTGTCGGCCGCCGCCGCGACGGTGGTCGTGCTCGTCGGCGTCGTCGTGGGCGCGCAACTGCTGCGGACGCCCGATTCGCCCGCGGTGACCACGCTGGCCGTGACGGCGGCCCAGCCCGAACAACGCGCCGCGGCTCCGGTCGGCGAGGTGGTTGGCACCAAGATTGTGGACCCGGAAGGCGAGGTGGTGCTGTTCTTCGAACGCGCATCGGCCGGACCTGATGCCTCGCCGTACCAGCTCGTGCTCGGCCACCGCGACGGCGACGGCATCACCTCCGAGCTCGCCACCGGCTCCCGCGCGAGCTCACCCGGCTTCCACGCGCTCACCGCGGGCCGCCCGGGCCGGGACCTGCCGCTCTACGGCTACTACTCCGGCCCCGCCACCCGCGTCACCGCGGAGGTGGGCGGCCTGATGTACGGCGCCGACACCCAGCGCGTCGAGGCCTTGGCGGTCACGGTTTTCTGGTTCCCCCGCCGCGACACCACCGTCTTGGGCGGCATCTCGACGTTGCCGATGAACGCGTACAGCGCGGTGGGTCACGCGCTGCCGAAGTAACGGCTCAGACCGTCCGCGCCGCTTCCCACGCCGCGCTCGCAATGAAGTACGTGTCGTAGATTTCCTGGACCTCCAGGAGGCTTTCGGGGGCCGCTTTGCCGTACGCGATGCGCTCGAGGTGGCGGAAGTACTCGAAGCGTTCGACGCCCGGCGCGATGACGATGAGCAGGTCGGCGTCTTCGCCCGGTGCGGCCGCGAAGGCGTGGGTCAGGTTGGGCGGCACGACGACGAGGTCGCCGCAGTCGGCGGTGACGACGGTGTCGCCCGAGAGGACCTGGACGGTGCCGCCGAGGACGTAGAACAGCTCGGCGGAGCCGGCGTGGTGGTGGGGCGCCGCGCCGTTGGCGCCGTCCTTGAGCTCGACCTGGATGGTCGACAGGGCGCCGCCCGTGGAGCTGCTGTCGGCGAGCAGCTTGACGGTCGTGGGTGCGCGGCCGATGACCTCGGCGTCGCCCGACCGCACGATCACGGAGTCGTCGAAGCTGGGAATGACGATGGACATGTGAAGCCCCCGGGAAGTCCGTCGTGGGATCGTGGCGGCGCCGGATCCGCGGCGAACCTACCACGCTGCGACCAGCTCCAGCGCCGTGAATTTCTCCAGCGCGCCAACGGTTTTCCGTGACCGGGACACCGCACTGGCGAAGAGGAGGGGTACCTCCGTATAGTGGATCGGAGGCACCCCTCCTCTTAAGCACAAGCTCTACACGCAAGGAGCGATCATGTCCGCACGTGAGGCCATCGAGAATCTGATCTTCACCTACGCCGCGCACGTCGACGCCGGGAACTTCGCCGCGGTCGGCGAGCTGTTCGCCCACGGCACCTTCGCCGGCGGCGACCCGGCGACGGGGCGCGAAGCCGTCGAGCGGTACTTCCACGACACGCTCGTGCTTTACCCCGACGGCACCCCGCGCACCCGCCACCTGACCACCAACGTGCGCGTCCACGTCGACGAGGCCGCCGGCACCGCCACGGCCCACAGCTACTGGACCGCGCTGCAGGCCGCACCCGGGCTGCCGCTGCAGCCCATCGCGTCGGGCCACTACGACGACCGCTTCGAACGCTCGCACGGCGCGTGGCGCTTCGTCGAACGGCGTCCGCACGTGGCGCTGGCCGGGGACCTCAGCCACCACCTCAAAGCCGCGTGACCCGCCCGCTACGGGCCGACGCCCGCCGCAACCGCGAGCGGCTCGTCGCCGAGGCCGGGGCGGCGTTCCTCGCCCACGGCACGGGCGCGTCGCTCGAGGAGATCGCGCGCCGGGCCGGCGTCGGGATCGGCACGCTCTACCGCCACTTCCCGCGCCGCGAAGACCTGCTCGACGCGGTGTTCCAGGGCGAGGTGGACGCGCTGCTCGACCTCGGCCGGGAGCTGGCGCGTGCCGACGACGCGTTCGGTGCCCTCGGTACGTGGCTGAGGGCCGTGGTCGACCGCCACCGCGCGTGGCAGGCCATCGCGGCGGCGTCGGGCCAGGACCGTCCGAACGCGACACTCGCGACGTCGCGGATTCCCGTTGAACAGACCGGGAAAACGCTGCTCGCCCGAGCGCAAAAGGCGGGGGAGGCCCACAAGAGTGCGACGATCGCCGACCTCCTGCGCCTCGCCGGCGCCATCGGTCAGGCATCCGACGAGACGCCGGACGACCCGAAGCTGCCGGACCGCCTGCTGCACCTCGTGGTGGAAGGGCTGCGGGCTCAGCCGCGCACGGGCAAGCGCGCGAGGTAGTGGTCGCGGGCCGTGAGGCTCGTGTCCAGGTGCCGCACCAGCGGCTCGAAGAACGAGCTGCGGTACGTCGAGTCCGTGACCGCGCCGGCCGCGAAGTACAGCGCCGAGAACGCGGCGATGAACAACGACACCTGCAGCAGCTCGTTGGCGATCGGCACCTGGATGCCGAACAGGGTGCCCGGTGTCGGATCGTGCCCGACCCACGACTTGATCACCGGCGCGCGGACCGTGATCACGCCGAACGCCACGAAGAACACGAACGTGAGCACCGACAGCACGAGCGTCTGCAGGATCTGCGTGAGCAGCAGGACGAGCACCATGTTCGCCCGCTCCAGCTTGGTCAGCGGCACCCGCTCGGGCGCGGGATCGGTGCACGACGCGAACGGGGTCCCGTCCAGCGTGTCCGGTTCGGCGGGCTTCTCCGCTTTCGTCAGCGACCGGACCTCGTCCGACAGCGTGGCCACGAGGAACAGCACCGCCACCACCGAGAAAAGCCCGACGACGAGCCAGATCCGGTGCCGGGTGAGGTCGGCGGTGACCTGCCAGATCTCGGTGGTGAAGAAGCCGAATACGGTGAACAGCAGGAGCAGTGGCAACGCGCGGGACGTGAGGTCACCGAGGCGGCCGAGCTGGCGGAACGCGGCCCGCAGCGCCCAGCCGAGGATCGACCCGCCGCCGAAGAACGCCGCGACGAGCAGCACCACCAGCAGCCCGAGCTGTTCCAGCACCCCGACCGGCAGCGAGTCGCGCGGCGGGGCCGCGGCGTCGACGATCGGGTTGAGCACCAGGAACACCGCGGCCACCCCGAGCGCGACGGGCGTGCCCCGCCGAGCCGGCACGCGCCGCCGGACCCAGCGCGCGGCGAGCCACGCGCCTACCGAGGGCACCACCACGTACGCGAGGAGCACGACGAGGTAGAGCAGCGCGAACCAGGTCTGGTCCATCCGGCGCGCGAACTCGTCGTCGCTGCCGCCGTCGACCACTGACGTGGCCGTGGTGAACAGCAACCCGAGCACCACGAACACCTCGGCGGGCACGATCCGCGCCAGCAGGTGCGCCGGGCGGCCGCGCACCACCGACGGCAGGCCGCGCCGCCGGAACCACTGCTCGGCGGCTTCGCGGTCGTAGGGTTCGCGCGCGCTGTCCACGTCGGGTGACCTTAACGGGACTCGCGTGAACTCTCCTGGCGGAACGCGATCAGCCGCGGCGCTTGCGCAGCGCGTCCCGCGTGCGCCGGCCGACGAACAGCGTCGGCACCGCGAGCGCCATGCCCGCCCCGAGCGGGAGGCCCTGCTGCCACGCCGGCGCGCCGAGCGCAACCGGGGTCGCCGAGTCCTGCGCGTCGAAGTCGCTGACCCCGCCCCAGCGTGACGGCGGCAGCACGATGAAGCGCGCCTTGCCGATCACGTCGTCGACCGGCACCGTGCCGTTGACACCGCCCCCGCCCTGGCAGGTGGAGTCGCACGAGTCGTTGCGGTTGTCGCCCATCACCCACAGGCTGCCCTGCGGCACGGTGACCGGGGCGAACGACTTCTGCGCCGGGTCGTTCGGGTCGATCCAGTGGATGTAGGGCTCGTCGAGCGCCTTGCCGTCCACGATCACCCGGCCTTGCGGGTCGCAGCACTGCACCGTCTGCCCGCCGACGGCGATCACGCGCTTGACGAAGTCCTGCTCGTCCGGCGGCGCGAAGCCGACGAGCGAGCCGAGCTCGCGCAGTCCCTTCGCGAAGATGTTGCTCGGCTCCTGCGGCGCGATCTCGTGTTCCGTCCACGGACCGGGTCCGCGGAACACGATCACGTCACCCGGCGAGGGGTCGGTGAAGTCGTAGGTGACCCGGTCGACGACCACGCGGTCGCCGAAGCACCCCGTGCAGCCGTGCAGCGTGGTCTCCATGGACTCGGACGGGATCATGAAGACCTTCGCCACGAACTGCTGGATCAGGATCGTGAGCACGAGGGCGATCACGATCAGGATCGGCAGTTCCTGCCAGAACGGACGTTTCTTGCGCGCCTTGCGTTCGGGACCGTCCGAACCGGACGACTCGCCCTCACCGTCCTGATCAGGACGTTCGGGGTCACTCTCGGCGGAACCGCGGGGGATGGGGTCGACCACGGGGCCAGGCTACCGACTTCCCGCTCAGCGCCGCCGCAGCACCACCGATCACGATCGGGGTGTCGTCCCGCTGAGGGATCACTGGGGTTTCCCGCAGTCGCGCCCGCTTAGCGTGAAGTGATCTTGACCGGAGGGAGCCGGCGGTGGACACACCCGTGCTGAAATGCGGGAACCTGGTGCTGGGCGAGCTGGATCCGGTGCTGCGCGCCGTGCGTGACACCGGTCCGGTGGCCCGCGTGCGGACGCCGGCGGGTGACGAAGCCTGGCTCGTCACCCGGCTCGCGGAGCTCAGGCAGCTGCTGCTCGACCCGCGGCTGGGCAAGACACACCCCGATCCGGGCGCCCGGCCGCGGTACGTGCGCACGCCGATGTTCGACCTGGCGGTGTCCGACGCCGAGCCGGCCGCGGCCCGCGAACGCCACGGCGACATCCGGGGCGCGCTCGTTCCCCACTTCACCGGCCGCAAGATGCAGCGTCTGGCCGACCGCGTCGCGGCGATGGTCGAGCAGATCGACGTCGTGCTCGCGGCCGGGCGCCCGGCCGACCTGCACAACGACTTCTCGCTGCCGCTGTCGTTCCGGATCCTGTGCGACCTCGTCGGCGTGCCCGATTCGGACGGTTTCCTGGCCTTGCTCCTCGGCGCCGGCGAGGTCGGCGCCGAGCACGCGGCGGCCGCGGCGCTGGACGAGCTGTATGCGTACCTGCGCGAGCTCGCGCGCCACAAGCGCAGCACCCCGGGCGACGACCTCGCGTCCACGCTGTGCGAGGTGATCCCGGACGACGCCGACGTGTCGGGCCTGCTCCCGCTCGCGAGCTTCTCGTTCCTGGTCACGCCGAGCAACCTCAGCGCGGGCATCGCGCTGCTCGCCGGGCACCCCGGCCAGCGGGACCGCGTGCGGGCCGACCCGCGCCTGCTCGACACGGCCGTGGAAGAGGTGCTGCGCGTCGGCCGGGTCGCCGAATCCTGCGTGCCGCGGTACGCGGCCGAGGACATCGCCGTGGCGGACGTGGTGATCCGCGCGGGTGATCTCGTGCTGTGCGACCACTACTGGACGGGCTTCGACGACCTCGTGTTCGCCGATCCTGAACGCTTCGACGTCGGGCGCCGCCCCAACCCGCACCCGGCGTTCAGCTACGTCATGTCGCACTGCATCGGCGCTCCGCTCGCGCGGGTTGAGCTGCGCGCCGCGTACGCCGCTTTGCTGCGGCGGATGCCGGACTTGCGCCTGGCCGTCCCGTTCACCGAGATCCCCATGCTGGGCACGGAACTCGGCGAACAGGTGGGCGGGTCGATCGCCCGGCTCCCGATGACCTGGTGAGTGCCCGGCCTAGACTGCCGCGCATGCCCGAAGCTCTCGTCACCGGTGCGACAGCCGGAATCGGCGCGGCGTTCGCCCGCCGGCTCGCCTCGGACGGATTCGGGGTCGTGCTCGTCGCCCGGGACGCGGCCCGGCTCGAGCAGTTCGCGCGCTCGCTGCGGGCCGACCACGGCGTGCCGGTCGAGGTCCTCGTGGCCGACCTGGCGACGGACGCCGGAATCACCCGCGTGGAGCAGCGCGTGGCCACGGTGGACCTCGTGGTGAACAACGCCGGGTTCGGGCACCAGGGCGAGTTCCTCGAGACCGAGGTGGCCGCCGAGCTGGACATGCTGCGGGTGCACTGCGAGGCCGTCCTGCGGATCACGAAGGCGGCGTTGCCCGGCATGCTGGCCCGCCGGCGCGGGGGAGTGATCAACGTCGCGTCGGTGGCGGCGTTCTTCTCGCGCGGCACCTACAGCGCGTCGAAGGCCTGGGTCGTCGTCTTCAGCGACAGCGTGCGCGAACAGGTGCGCGGCAGCGGTGTGCACGTGATGGCGCTGTGCCCCGGCTGGGTGCGCACGGAGTTCCACGAACGGTCCGGAATGGACACCAGCGGCATCCCGGACTCGCTGTGGCTGGACGGGGCGACCCTCGTCGCCGCCGCCATCCGCGACTTCCGCCGCGGCACGGCGGTGAGTGTGCCGGACGTGCGGTACAAGACCGCGGCGGCGCTGGGGAAGCTGCTGCCCCGCCCGCTGATGACGCGGATCGCGGCGCGGGCGGGCAGCAAACACTGACACCGGGCCAAAAACCTCGGCGCCTCCAGTTCTCAGCGCCCCGAAAGTCTCAGTGCCCGAACGCTTCCGCGAGCCACCATGAGCCACCGTCGTCGGAGACCTTCGCGTCGATCACCAGCGGCGCTTCGCGAGGACCGTCGAGCCACTTCGTCACCGCGGCCAGGTCGCCAGGCGTGCGCACGGTGACGCCGGTGCAGCCGAACCCTCGGGCGATCGCCGCGAGGTCCGTGTCGGGGAAGCGCACCGTGTCGAGGTCGGCGTCGCCGAAGTGGTGGACCTCCGCGCCGTACGCGGCGTCGTTGTAGACGATCACCACCAGCGGCAGCCGCAGCCGCACCGCCGTCTCCAGCTCGGAGATCGCCATGTGGAACCCGCCGTCGCCGGCGCCGAGCACGGGCAGCCGGTCCGGGCGTGCGAGCGCCGCACCGATCGCCGTGCCCAGCCCGAGCCCGACGCACTGGTAGGCCTGCGTGAAGCAGAACCCGTTCTCGTCCGGCACGGATAGATATGCGCTCGGGTAACCCATGAAGTTGCCCGAGTCGACCGACACCACCCGCCGGGCGGGCAGCAGCTCGTCGAGGCGGGCGCTGAGCGTGCGCGCGTCGATGCGGCCGTCTCCGGAGTTGTCGAGGTGCGCCACGTCGTTCCAGCGCACCTCGGCCGCCAGGCGCGCCGCGACCTCGGGACCGCGGTAGCCCGCGGCCTTGTGCCCGCGCGCTTCCAGCAGTTCCAGCACGTCGACGGCCGTGGCCGCGACGTCGCCGACCACACCGAGGTCGATCGGCCGGTGCGCGCCGAGCGCGGCCTGCTCGCGGTCCACCTGCACGAGCCGCGCCCGCGGCCCGAGCAGCTTGCCGTGGCGCGTGGTCCACATGTTCAGCGCGCAGCCCCAGCCCACGACCAGGTCCGCGTCCGCGATCAGCTCCGCGGTGAGCGGTGACGAGAAGCCGCCGCTGATCCCGAGTGACCACGGGTCGTCGTGGAAGAGGCCGTTGGCCACGGCCGAGGTCGCCAGCAGGGCGCCGGTGACGTCGGCCAGCGCCCGCAGCGCGGTGGCTTGGCCACGGGCGCCGCGGCCGGCGATGAACACCGGGCGCCGCGCCTCGGACAGCAGCTCCGCCAGCTCGTCGGACACCGCGGTCTCCGGCCGGATCGGCGCGGGACCGGGCACCTCCGGCACTTCGCCGGGCGTCGGGGCTTCGTGCTGCTGCAGGTCGATCGGCAGGCTGAACACGACGGTCCGGTTCTCCTGCCGCGCGGTGCGGAATGCGCGGATCGTGTCGGCGAAAGCGGATTCCGCCGAATGCACGCGGTCGGCCACCGCGCCCACCGCGATGCCGAGCGCGTCCTGGTCGATCTTGAAGTTCGACAGCACGGCCGCCGCGGCGGCGTCGGCGGTGACCACGACCATCGGCGTACGGCTCTTCGCAGCCTCCGTGATGCCGGTGATCGCGTTGGTCAGCCCGCAGCCCTGGTGCAGGCTCAGCACGGAGACCTGGCCGCTCATCCGCGCGTACGCGTCGGCCATGCTCGCCGCGCCGCCTTCGTGCCGCGCGGCGACGAAGCGCACGCCCGCCGCCCGCAGCGCGTTGGTCACCTCGAAGTTGCCGCTGCCGACCACGCCGAAGGCCATGCCCGCGCCGAGGTCGGCGAGCGTGCGCCCGACGAGTTCCGCGACCTTCACGCGCCACGCTCGACGAGCGCGAACACCCGGGCCGGGCTGCCCGAGCCGCCGACGATCGGCAGCGGGCTGATCACCAGCATCGCGCCGGTGGCGGGCAGGTTCGCCAGGTTGCGCAGCTGCGTCAGGCCGAACTTGCCGGCGCCGAGCAGCAGTTCGTGGCACGGGAAGGCCGGGTCGAGCCCGGGCGCCTGACCGGCGTCGGTGCCGACGGTCTCCACGCCCAGCCCCGCGATCGGCGTCTCCTCGGCGAGCCACTTGGCGCACTCCGGCGAGATGCCCGGGGTGTGCGAGCCGGACTCGTCGGCGTTGAGGAACTCGTCCTGGTCGCTGGAGTGCACGTCCCAGCCGCTGCGGTAGAGCAGCCACGCGCCCGCCGGCAGCGCGCCGTGCTCGGACTCCCACTCGCGCACGTCGTCGATGGACAGCAGGAAGTCGGGGTTGCCCTCGGCTTTCGCCGACGCGTCGAGCACCACCGCGGGCGCGACGAGCGTGCTCAGCGGCGCCTGGGAGACGTCGAGACCGTCCTTTCCGGACAGCCAGTGCACCGGCGCGTCGAAGTGGGTGCCGGTGTGCTCGCCGGTGTGGATGTCGTTCCAGTACCAGCGCGGGCCGCGCTCGTCGTAGCGGCTGATCTCCTCGAGCCGGAACGGGATCGTGTTCGCGAACGGCTCGGGCAGCTGCAGGATCGGGGTGCTCGAGGTCAGGGGAGCGGTGAGGTCCACGACCTCGATGCCACCCCCGGTGATCGCCGCGCTCAGCTCGGCCAGCAACGACATGCGTCCTCCAGTGCTCGACGGTGAACTGCTCATCCGTGAAACCTGGGGGAGACCCTATGCCCCGCAAGGGGTTCCGGGGAACCGCTCAGCCGGCGCGCAGGCCGTAGAAGCCGGCGATGTGCCTCGTCACCTCGGCCGACGCACGCTCCGGGTCGCCGGTTTCGATCGCGTCGAGGATCCACGTGTGCTCGGTCGCGAGCTGCCGCGCCGTCGCGGGCCAGTCGGCCGTCCGGGCGTACCCGGCGGTCATCTCGTCGCCCACGGCGTCTCCGAGCGAGGCGAGCAGCACGGCGGCGAGATCGTTGTGCGCGGCGCGGGCGAGGCCGAGGTGGAAGCCGGAGTCGAGCTCGCGGAACCGCACGCGGGTCACGCCGGGACGGCCCATTTCGGCGGTGACCTCCCGCAGCTGTTCGAGGTCTTCCGGAGCCGCGCCGCGGGCCGCGCGCGCCGCCGACGAGCGTTCGAGCTCGAGCCGGATGGACATGAGGTCACCGGTGGCGAATCGCGACAGCGAGAGGTGCAGCCTGAGCAGCTTGTGCAGCGCGCCGCTCGGTTCGCCGGCCACGACCGCGGCCGCCGTGCCCGTGGCCGCCGGTTCGAGTACGCCCGCCGCCTCCAGGGCGCGGACTCCGTCGCGCACGTGCGCGGGCCCGACGCCGAGCGCCCGGGCCAGGTCGCGTTCGGCGGGCAGCGGGTCGCCAGCGCCCAGCCGCGCGGTGAGGATCCAGTCCTGGATCCCCGCCAGCGCCTGGCCGGGTGACCCGAGGTAACGCACGTTGTCCGGTTGGCCCATCGATCGGACCGCCTCCTCGACCGCGTTGTCGGATTTCCGGCTGGTCCGAGCCTAGGTCAGCGGTGGTCAGACCACAATGTGGACTGCTCCGGTAAGTCCAGCTCGTCGTCAAGCGGTGCGAAGAACGCCTCGACGGCCGCGTCGTCGACCTCCGCGAGCGTGCCCGGGCGCCAGCGCGGTGAGCGGTCCTTGTCGAGAATCGCCGCCCGGATGCCCTCGGCCAGGTCGGGATGCGCGAGGAACCGGCTGCACAGGCGGAAGTCCTGGCGCAGGCATTCCTCGATCGAGGTCATCCCACGAGCCTGGCGGACCGCTCGCAGCGTCACCTTGAGTGCCGTCGGGGCGGCCGCGGTGATCGCGGCGCGGGCCTCGCGCGGCCCCGGCTCGTCGATCGCCTCGAGGCGGTACAGCACGTGTTCGACGGTGGTCGCGCCGCCGTACACGTGGTCGATCCAGCACCGCGCTGCCGCGAGCGGCGCAGGGCCGGGATCCTCGGCGTACTTCGCCACGGTCGCCTCGGGTGCAGCGCCGGCGGCGAGGTCTTCGACGAGCGGGGCCAACCGGCCGGCGGGCACGTGGTGGTCCGCGAGTCCACAGTGGACCGCGTCGCCAGGGCCAACGCGACCCGCCGTCAGCGCGAGGTGCGTGCCGAGCTCCCCGGGTGCACGGGCGAGCAGCAGCGCGCCGCCGACGTCGGGTGCCAGGCCGATCGCGACCTCCGGCATCGCGAGCACCGAGCGTTCGGTGACCACCCGGACCGCCGCGTGCGCGCCGATCCCGATCCCGCCGCCCATCGTGATGCCGTCCATGAGCGCGACGACGGGTTTCGGGTAGCGCGCGAGGCGGGCGTCGAGCCGGTACTCCTCGCGCCACAGCGTCCGGGCGACCACCGGATCGCCGACGGCCGACGAGTGCACCACGCCGATGTCGCCGCCCGCGCAGAACGCCCGATCGCCCGCGCCGTCGAGGACCACCGCGGTCACGGCGGGGTCGGACTCCCACTCGTCGAGGGCGGTCAGCATCGCCCGGATCATGGGCAGGTCCAGGGCGTTCAGCGCCTCCGGGCGGTTCACGGTCAGCCTGCCGATCGCCCCTTGTCTGCGGGCCAAAACGGTGCTCACGTCGATCAAGTCGGACACCTTCGCCTTCGTGCAGCCGGGTGGTGCTTGGGCACAGGGTTGCACATTCCGTACGCCCACTTCTATGGTCAGACCACATGCAAGGCAAGACCAGATGCAGTTCAGGTCATGGAACGAGGTGTGGACACGGTGGGTGAGAGCGGCGGCGACCCGATCCGGGTGATGCTGGCCAAGATCGGGCTGGACGGCCACGACCGGGGCGTGAAAGTCGTCGCGCGGACCCTGCGCGACGCGGGCATGGAGGTGATCTACACCGGCCTGCACCGCAGCCCCGAGCAGGTGCTGGAAGCGGCCGTTCAGGAGGACGTCGACGTGCTCGGCGTCAGCCTGCTCTCCGGCGCGCACATGCCGATCTTCACCCGCATCTTCGAGCTGATCGACGCGATGCCCGACCGGCCCGGGTTCGCGATCGTCGCCGGCGGCGTGATGCCGGACGAGGACGAGGAGGCGCTCAAGAAAATGGGGGTCGCCGAGGTACTCGGCCAGGACACGACGCCGGAGACGATCGTCGAGCGCATCCGCGCGCTGGTCGGCGTGACGGAGGAGGCCTGATGGAACAGTGGACCTGGCCGCCGCGCTACGACGAGACCTACCGGCCGCCGGCCGGGCAGGCGCACTGGTTCCCGCGCCGCGAGACCATGCCGGCCGGGGAGCGGGACGAAGCGATCCTCGCCCGCATCCGTGAGGTGATGGCCTACGCGTGGGACCACGCGCCGTTCTACCGGCGCAAGTGGGAGGAAGCGGGGATCCACCCGTCGGCCATCCGCGACCTGTCGGACTTCGAGAAGGTTCCCGTGGTGCGCAAGGAAGAGCTGCGCGCCGACCAGGCGGCCCACGAGCCGTTCGGCAGCTACCTCGCCGTGGACCCGAGCGAGGTCAAGCACGTGAACGGCACGTCGGGCACCACCGGCCGCCCGACCGCGTTCGGCATCGGCGAACGCGACTGGCGCAGCGTCGCCAACGCCCACGCCCGGGTGATGTGGGGGATGGGCATCCGCGAGCACGACACGGTGCTGGTCGCCTCGCCGTTGAGCCTCTACTGGGGTTCCTGGGGCGCCTATCTCGGCGCGGAACGCCTCGGCGCCCGTGTGTTCCCATTCGGCGCGGGCACGCCCGGGCAGACCGCCCGCACGGTCATGTGGATGAAGCAGATGGGCGTGACGGTGTTCTACGGGACGCCGTCGTATGCGCTGCACCTGGCCGAGGTCGCCGCCGACGAGGGCGTGGACCCGGCGGATCTGGGGCTGCGCAAGCTGTTCTTCTCCGGCGAGCCCGGCGCGAGCGTGCCGACGATCCGTGGCCGCATCGAGGCGGCCTTCGGCGCCGAGGTCTACGACTCGGGCAGCATGGCCGAGGTCAGCCCGTGGATGCACCTGGGTGCCGCGAACCACGAGCCGGGTGTGTTCGCCTGGCAGGACCTCGTCTACACCGAGGTGTGCGACCCCGTCGACCACCACCGCGTGGACTACGGCCGCGAGGGCACGCCCGTCTACACCACGCTCGAGCGCACCAGTCAGCCGATGATCCGGCTGCTGTCCAACGACCTCACGCGCTGGGAAGCGCCTTCGGCCGACCGCGGCCGCACGTACCCGTTCCTGCCACAGGGCATCTACGGGCGCATCGACGACATGTTCACCGTGCGTGGCGAGAACGTGTACCCGAGCGCGATCGACGACGTGGTGATGGCCGCCGAGGGCTACGGCGGCGAGCACCGCATCGTGATCAGCCGCAAGTCCACGATGGACACCCTCGCCGTGCAGGTGGAGCACCGCGGAGTCGCGGAGTCCACTCTGGACGGCTGGGCCCGTGCCATCGAGGACAAGCTGCGCCGCGCGCTCGGCGTCGGCGCGCACGTCATCCCCGTGGAGTACAAGACGTTCGACCGCACCGAGTTCAAGGCGCGGCGGGTGATCGACGACCGCGACCTGCTGCGCCGCCTCGGAAGTGGGTCGTGAAGACGCCGGGCGAAGTGGTCGGGCGGGTGCTCGCGGGGGAGCACCCGGCCATCGCACGGATGCTCACGTTCGTGGAACGGCGTACGGCCGGCGTCGACGAGGCGCTCGCCGAACTGCACGGCAAGGCGGGCAACGCCCACGTCCTGGGCCTCACAGGGCCACCGGGCAGCGGCAAGAGCACGCTGGTCAAGTCGCTGACCGAGTTCTACCGCAAGCAGGGCAAGACGGTCGGCGTGCTGGCCGTGGACCCGTCCAGCGTGTTCAGCGGCGGCGCGATCCTCGGCGACCGCATCCGGATGACCGGCCTCGCGGGCGACGAGGGCGTGTTCATCCGGTCCGTGGCCACCCGGGGCGCGCTCGGCGGGCTCTCCCGCGCGACGCTAGACGCGATCACCGTGCTCGACGCCGCCGGCAAGGACGTGGTCGTGCTCGAGACCGTCGGCGTCGGGCAGGCCGAGGTCGACGTGATCAGCGCGGCCCAGACCGTGGCCGTGGTGAGCGTGCCGGGCATGGGCGACGACGTGCAGGCGATCAAGGCCGGCCTGCTCGAGATCGCCGACGTGCACGTGGTGAACAAGTCCGACCGCGAAGGCGCCGCCAAGACCGTGGCGGAGCTGCGCGACATGCTGCGGCTGGCGCACCGCAAGCCGCACCAGTGGAACGTGCCGATCCAGCAGACCGTGGCCGCCACCGGCGACGGCGTGCCCGAGCTCGCCGAGCAGTTCGCCGCGCACCTGGCATGGATGACCGAGCACGGCGAACGCGAGCGGCGCGCCCGGCGCAACAGCGCGACCCGCATCCGGTGGGTCGCCGAACAGCTGGTGCTCGACGACCTGCGCCCCGGCGTCCCCACGTTCGACCGGGCGGTGGACGACGTGACCGCGCGCCGGGAAGACCCGCTTTCCGCCGCGCGCCGCCTGGTCGGGCGGCCGGGTGTGACGACTGACGAGGAGGAATTGTGGTGAACGAGCACGACCCGGCCCCGGCCGACTCAGCACTGACGACCGAAGCGCTCGTCGAGGCGGTCACGCGCGAACTCGCCGGCTGGGAGGGTGACGAGCTCGCGGCGTTCGTCGACCGCCAGCCCGAATCGCGCGAGGTCTACCGCTCCGGCAGCGGCATGGCGGTGCAGCGCGTCTACACCCCCGCCGACCTGCCCGAGGACTGGCACGACATCGGCCTGCCCGGCCGCTACCCGTACACGCGCGGGCCGTACCCGACGATGTACCGCGGCCGCACCTGGACCATGCGCCAGATCGCGGGCTTCGGGCAGGCCGAGGAGACCAACAAGCGGTTCCAGTACCTCATCGCGCAGGGCCAGACGGGCCTGTCCGTCGACTTCGACATGCCGACGCTGATGGGCCTGGACAGCGACGACCCGATGAGCCTCGGCGAGGTCGGGCGCGAGGGCGTCGCGATCGACACGCTGCCCGACATGGAGGCGCTGTTCGACGGCATCGACCTCGAGAAGATCAGCGTGTCGATGACGATCAACCCGTCGGCGTGGATCCTGCTCGCGATGTACGTGGCCGTGGCCGAACAGCGCGGCTACGACCTGAACAAGCTCTCGGGGACGATCCAGAACGACATCCTCAAGGAGTACGTCGCGCAGAAGGAGTGGGTGTTCCCGGTCCGGCCGAGCATGCGGATCGTGCGCGACACCGTGGTCTACGCCAGCGAGCACATGGCGCGCTACAACCCCGTCAACATCTCCGGCTACCACATCAGTGAGGCCGGGGCGAACGCGCTGCAGGAGATCGCGTTCACGATGGCCATCACGAAGGCCTACGTGGAGGACGTCGTCGCCACCGGGGTCGACGTGGACCAGTTCGCCTCACGGCTGTCGTTCTTCTTCGTCAGCCAGGCGGACCTCTTCGAGGAGGTCGCGAAGTTCCGCGCGGTGCGGCGGTTCTACGCGAAGATGATGAAGGAGACCTTCGGCGCCAAGAACCCGCAGTCGATGCGGCTGCGCTTCCACGCGCAGACGGCGGCGGCCACGCTCACGAAACCGCAGCCGCTCAACAACATCATCCGCACCGCGCTGCAGGCCCTCTCGGCCGTGCTCGGCGGCGCGCAGTCCTTGCACACCAACGGTCTCGACGAGGCCTACACGATCCCGAGCGAGCAGGCGATGAAGGTCGCGCTGCGCACACAGCAGATCATCGCCCACGAAACCGGCGTGCCGAACGTGATCGACCCGCTCGGCGGCTCGTACTACGTGGAGAACCTGACCGATCGCCTCGAACAGGGCATCCACGACTACTTCACGAAGATCGAGGAGCTCGGCGGCGTGGTGGCCGCGATCGAACAGGGCTTCTTCCAGCGCGAGATCTCCGACACCGCCTACGACTACGCGCGCCGCAAGGCCAGCGGCGACCGGCCCGTGATCGGCGTGAACTCCTACGTCGACTCCGGTGACGGCGAGAAGATCGAGACCCACAAGCTCGACCCGGAGTCCGAAGCCCGGCAGCTCTCGCGCCTCAAGCAGGTGCGGGCCGACCGGGACCCGGATCGGGCGAAGGCGGCGATGGAGCACCTGCTCGCCGTGGCGGCCGACCCGGCGGCGAACCTCATGCCCGCCACGATCGAGGCCGTGAAGGCACACCTGTCCATGGGAGAGATCACCGGTGCGCTGCGTGATGTCTTCGGCTCCTACACCGAAACGCCGGTGTTCTGACGAGCCCAGCTCCAGTCCCCACCCCCTCTCAACGACGAGAGTCCCGGAGGTGACCTGTGTACACACAGGTTCCCGCGCCACTGGGCGGCAGCCTCGGCTGGTCCGCCCTTGTGTCCGCCCTGCCCCTGCTGGTGTTGTTCGTGCTGCTGGGCGTGTTCCGCGTCCGCGCCTGGCTGGCTTCGGTGATCGCGCTCGTGCTGTCGATCGTCGTCGCCATCGCGGTCTACGGCATGCCCACCGGCCCCGCCCTCGATTCCGCGCTCGAAGGCGCGGCGTTCGGCTTGTTCCCCGCACTGTGGATCGTGCTGAACTCGCTGTGGATCTACCAGATGACGAAGGTGTCCGGGCACTTCGACGTGCTGCGGCGCACCTTCGCGAAGATCAGCGACGACCAGCGGGTGCAGGGCGTGATCATCGCGTTCTCGTTCGGCGCCCTGCTGGAGGCGCTCGCCGGCTTCGGCGCGCCGGTGGCGATCTGCTCGGTGATGCTGGTGGCGGTCGGGCTGAAACCGCTGAAGGCGGCGACGGTCGCGCTGATCGCCAACACCGCACCGGTCGCGTACGGCGCTGTGGCGCTGCCCGTGATCACACTCGCGAAGGTGACCGGGCTGCCGCTCGACGACCTCGCGGCCATGACCGGACGGCAGGTGCCGATCCTCGCGCTGATCGTGCCGCTGGTGCTCATGATCGTGCTCGACGGGCGGCGCGGGCTGCGGCAGGCGTGGCCGGCCGCGCTCGTGTGCGGCGTGAGCTTCGCCGTGGTCCAGTACCTGATGGCGAACTTCGGCCCGGTGCAGCTCACGGACATCGCGGCTTCGCTCGTGTCCGCCGCGGCCGTGCTGGTGCTGCTGCGGTTCTGGCGGCCGAAGCCGGCCGACGCGCCGGACCGCGCGCCGGATGACGGTGGTGAGCGGCCCGCGCCGGTTTCCGGTGGCAGCGGGGTGGCCGCGGCGACGGTGGTGCGCGAGCGGACGGTCGTCGACTCGCGAATCGAGCAACTGCGGTCGTTCGCGCCGTACGCGACGATCATCGTGCTGTTCTCCATCGCCGCGATCCCGGCGGTCGCGGCGGCGCTGGCCACGACGACCAAGACGTTCAGCTGGCCCGGCCTGCACATCGCGACGGCCGCGGGCAAACCGCTGAGCCTGGTGTCGTTCAAGTTCGACTGGCTCGCGGACAGCGGCACGGTGTTGTTCATCGCCGGTGTCGTGTCCGCGTTCCTGCTGAAAGTGCCGCTGCGGCAGGCGATCCGCGCCTACGGGCAGACGATCGTGCAGCTGCGTACCGCAGGGCTGACGGTGATGGCGGTGCTGGCGCTGGCGTACGTGATGAACATGTCGGGCCAGACGGCGACGCTCGGGTTGTTCCTCGCCGGCGCGGGCGGGCTTTTCGCACTGCTCTCGCCGCTGCTCGGCTGGTTCGGCACGGCGGTGACGGGTTCGGACACGTCGTCGAACTCGCTGTTCGGCGCGCTGCAGGTGGCGGCCGCGCACGGAGCGCAGCTGCAACCGACGCTGATGGCGGCGGCGAACAGCAGCGGCGGGGTGCTCGGAAAGATGATCAGCCCGCAGAACCTGGCGATCGGCGCGAGCGCCGTGGGACTGGCGGGTAAGGAGGGCCTGCTGTTCCGGCGGGTGCTCGCGGCGTCGGCGGTGTTCGTGCCGCTGATGTGCGTGCTGGTGTACCTGCAGTCCACGCCGGTGCTGTCATGGATGGTGCCGTGAGCGCGCGCGACGCCGTCGACGAGGCCAACGCGGCGATCGGCGCGGCGGTGTCCACGTGCACGTTGCCGGCCGACGACGAGACGGTGCTGCTCGACGTCCAGTACGAGCTGCTGGAACTGGCCGACGCGCTTGCCGCCGGCGTACCGGTGCCCGAGCTGCCCCGGTTGTGGCGGGCGGCTCGGGACCTCGGTCCTGTGGTGGTGCCGCGCGGGTTCGAGGTGCTCGGCGGGCTGAGTGCCGCGGCCGGGCTGCTGAAACTCGCGCGGGCGGTGGCGCGGCGGGCGGCGCGGGAAGCCCCGGCCGACGCGGTGGTGGTGCTCGACCGCTTGGGTGACGTCCTCCTGGCGATCGCGTTCCGCGCGGAAGAGCGCGAACGCTCACTCGGGTACGCGGGATCGTGTGCCGACTAGTGTGGTCATACCAACAAAGAGGTCATATTGACACTGGCTGCGAGCTCCGATTACCTTGAGTGAGCACTACGCGGTGCAGAGGAACTCCGGTGAGATTCCGGGCCGGTCGCGCCACTGTGATCGGACCCCGCCCGGCGGGGTTCGCAGGCAGACCCTCTCGCCGCGTCCATCCTTGAGCGGGTCGCACGAACCCGAGGAGGAGCGTGACCACCGTGATACCCGGAACGATGCCGGAAACGACGCCGAGGAACCGGTCATGACGACCGAGGCGGCCTGGGAGCCGGTGCGCCGCGTGCGGATGCACGAACAGGTGCTGGCGCAGATCGAGGAGAAGATCCTCGACGGCAGCCTGCGCGCGGGGGAGAAGCTCCCCAGCGAACGCGAGCTCGTGAGCGCGCTGGGGGTGAGCCGGACCAGCGTCCGCGAGGCCCTGCGCGCGCTCGAAGCCATGGGGATCATCGAGGCCCGCACGGGTTCGGGCGCCGACGCGGGTTCGGTCGTCACCGCGCGGTCGACCCCGGCGCTGACCAACCTGCTGCGGCTGCACCTCGCGCTCGCGCGGATCAGCCTGGCCGATCTGGTCGAGACGCGCGTGCAGCTCGAACGCAACGCGGCCCGGGGCGCGGCGGCGACCCGCACCCCCGAGGACGTGGCCCGGCTCGCCGAGCTGGTCGAGGGCATGCGCGCGGCGGACCAGGAGTACCAGCAGTTCAACGCGCTGGACACCGAGTTCCACGTGAGCATCGCCCGGATCTCGGGCAACGCGCTGGCCACCGACCTCATGCAGGCGCTGCGGGGAGCCGTCGAGTCGGAGATGGCGGCGGCGTTCGCGCGCCTGCCGGACTGGCGGGCGGTCGCGGCCGACCTGGTGACCGAGCACGAGGAGATCCTGCGCGCCATCGAGGCGGGCGACGGGGATCGCGCGGCCGAGCTCGTGGCCGAGCACATCACGCGCTTCTACACCGACCGCGTGCTCAACCCCTGATCGCGCGGCGGCAGCCGGCGCGGTCCACGTCGTACGTCACCTGAGCCCACCGGCTCGCCGAACGGGGGCGGGCCAGGGCGTCGGCAGTCACCTGCTCCAGCTCGTGCCGATCGCACCGAGGTCCGATTCACGCTGCCGCGGTGCGCGGCATCGACTAGACTCATTTGCCTCCTTTTCCCGAGAGGGAGGAGTCGGTGATGAGCGACTTCCCCAATTCACTGCACAGCAGGCGGGACGTGTTGCGTGCGGCGGCGGCCGTCACGCTCGGTTCGGTGGCACTGGGCGCCTGCGCCTCCGAGGAGGACACCGGGGAAACCGCCGGTGGCCAGGCCCCGCAGGAGACCTTCAGTGAACCGTCCACAAAGCTCTCCGGTGACCTGAAAATCCTTCTCTGGAGCCACTTCGTGCCGAACCACGACGTGTGGTTCGACCGGTTCGCGCGGGACTGGGGTTCCCGGGTCGGTGTCAACGTGACCGTCGACCACATCGACCAGGCGCAGATTCCCACCCGGATCGCGGCCGAGATCCAGGCTCGCCAGGGCCACGACCTCATTCAGTACATCGCGACGCTGTCGCAGTTCGAGCCGAGCGTGCTCGACCAGCGGGATCTGGTCAGCGAAGCGACCGGGCGCTGGGGACGGCAACTCCCGCTGTGCGAGAAGTCCAGCCTCAACCCCGCCACCGGCAAGTTCTACGCGTACTCGCCGGGCTGGGTACCCGACCCGGGCAACTACCGCAGGTCGCTGTGGGAGGCCGTCGGCATGCCGAACGGCCCCACCACGTGGGACGAGCTCCTCACGGGCGCGGCGCAGATCAAGAACAGCAAGAGTGTCCCGCTCGGCCTCGGCATGTCCCAGGAGATCGACTCCAACATGGTGCTGCGAGCCCTGATGTGGTCCTTCGGGGCGTCCGAGCAGGATGCGAACGAGCGCGTCACGATCAACTCGCCGGAAACGATCGCTGCCGTGGAGTACATGACGAAGCTCTACCAGCAGGCGATGACGCCCGAGGTGTTCTCCTGGAACGCCGCGAGCAACAACCAGGGCCTCGTCGCCGGCAAGATGTCCTACATCGTCAACTCGATCTCCGCCTGGCGGACCGCCGCCGGGTCGAACCCGACCGTCGCCGACGACACGTTCTTCGTCCCGGCACTGCGCGGACCGGAGACCGCGCTGGCCGCGCAGCACGTTCTGTACAACTGGATCATCCCGCAGCACGCCACCGGGATTCCGGCGGCGAAGGAGTTCCTGCTCCACTACACCGCCAACTTCGCCTCGGCGACCTACCAGTCGAAGTTGTACGACTTCTCCGCCTGGTCCAAGCTGACCCCCGAGCTGCCGAACTGGCTCGCGAACGACCCGTTCGGCTCCCGGCCGCCGGACAAACTGAAGCTCCTCGCCGACGCCATCCCGTGGAGCGCCAACATCGGTCATCCGGGGCCGGCCAGCACGGCCATCGGAGAGGTGTTCAGCACCTTCATCATCCCCAATATGTTCGCCAGGGCGGTACGCGGCGAAGCCACCCCGCAACAATCAGTCGCCGAGGCGGAGGGACAGATCAACGCGGTCTTCGCCAAGTGGCGTGCCGCCGGGCTCGTCGGCGGCTGAGTGCGATGGCGGTCGTCGAGGTTCGCGACCTGGTCAAGCGGTTCGACGGCGGGCGGGTGCCCGCCATCGACCGGGTCAGTCTGGCCGCCGCGGCCGGGGAGTACCTGGTGCTGCTGGGCCCGTCGGGCTGCGGCAAGACGACTCTGTTGCGCACCATTGCCGGGCTGGAACAGCCGACCAGCGGCGACGTGCTGATCGGCGGGCACGTGGTGACCGGGCTGCCGCCCCGGGCGCGCCAGATCGCGATGGTGTTCCAGAGTTACGCGCTCTACCCGCACAAGACCGTTCTGGCCAACATCGTGTTCCCGCTCCGGGCTGGGGGCATGGCCAAGGAGGAACGCGAGCGCAAGGCCCGCTGGGCGGCCGAGCTCCTGGGCCTCGAACTGTTGCTGGACCGCAAACCTCGACAGCTCTCCGGTGGCGAACGGCAGCGGGTGGCGCTCGCCCGGGCGCTGGTCCGCGACCCCCAGGTGTTCCTCCTCGACGAGCCGTTGTCCAATCTGGACGCGAAGCTGCGCGCCAGCGCCCGGGACGAGCTCAAGCGGTTCCAGGAGGACGTGGGAACCACGACGATCTACGTGACTCACGACCAGGCCGAGGCGATGGGGCTGGGCGACCGGATCGCCGTGCTCAACGCCGGCCAGGTGCACCAGGCCGGCCCTCCGGTGGAGGTCTACGACAACCCGGCCGACACCTTCGTGGCGACCTTCATCGGCTCGCCGCCGATGAACCTGATCCCGCACGACGGCAAGCTGGTCGGGTTCCGCCCCGAGCACCTGCTGCCGGTCGAGAACGTCCCGGCCGGCGAGCGGGTCACGATGCCGCTCGCCGTGGAGCGGCTCGAATACCTCTCCGGCGACCGGCACGTGTACGGCACGGTGTCGCGGATCGGCGAGCCCACCAGGGTGGTCGCCCGGCTGCCGGCCACAGTGGACACCGCGATCGCGGCGGGCGAGACGCACGAGTTCGCGGTGCCCGGCACACGCCTGCGGTTCTTCGACTCCGACAGCGGGCAACGCTCCGACCCTGTCCGCCTGGACGGTGGGTGAGGTGGCCACCACCGCCGACGCGGTCACCACTCCCGCGACAGCCCCGGCACGGCGCCGGCTGGCGGACCGCGATGGCCTGCTGGCATGGGGTTTCCTGCTGCCCAGCATCGTCTACATCGTCGCGCTGGTGGGCGTTCCGTTCGTGCTCGCCATCGCGTTCGCGTTCTCGGATGTGACGGCAGGGGACCCGTCCTACGATTTCGTCGGGTTCCGCAACTTCACGCGGGTCTTCCAAGACCCCGTGTTCTGGCGGGCGCTGGGCAACACGTTCGTGTTCACCCTGATCTCGATGGTTCTGATCGTGGTGCTGGGCAAGGTGCTCGCCAACATCCTCGTCGCGGACTTCCGCGGCAAGTGGCTCGTCCGCTTCCTGGTTCTGCTGGCGTGGACGACGCCGGTGGCCCTGTCGTCGATCTCGTGGCTCTGGTTGCTCGATTCCATCTACTCGCCGATCGACTGGATGCTGCGGCAGTTCGGCGCGCTCGGTCCGGCGGAGAACGTGTACTGGCTCGGCCGGCCCGGCCTGTCGATGGCCTCGGTGATCGCGGTCCACGTCTGGCGGCTGACCCCGCTGGCCGCGGTGATCATGATGGCCGGGCTGATGGCCATTCCCAAGGACATCGACGAGGCCGCGCGGGTCGACGGAGCCGGGTACTGGCGCCGGATGTTCGAGATCACCATCCCGCTGGTGCTCCCGGTGGCGGCGGTCGCCGCACTGTTCGGCGCGATCTTCACGTTCACCGACATGGCCGTGGTCCGCGTGCTCACCCGCGGTGGCCCCAACGACGCCACGCAGGTGCTCGCCAGCTGGGCCTTCTACCGCGGCATCGACGGCGGCGACGTCGCCCAGGGCGCCGTCATCGCGCTGTTCCTGTTCCCGCTGTTGCTCGCCGCGGCGGTGCTCATCCTGCGCGCGGTGCGCCGAATCGAAGTGCGATGACCACCGCCGAGGAAGCCGGACGGCTGCGGCAGCGATACGCCAGGCGCCACGTGCTCGCCCGGGTCGGCCTGTATCTGACGGCGATCGTGGCGGCACTGATCTGCGCGGCGCCCTTCCTGTGGAGCCTGATCACGGCGTTCAAGCAGAACCGGGACCTGTATAACCCCCAGAACAACCCGTTCGTGTTCAACCGGCCGCCCACCTCGGACCACGTCGGCTACTTGTTCACCGACACCGAGTTCCTGACCTTCGTGGCCAACACCCTGCTCGTCGGGGTCCTCGTCGTGCTGATCACGCTCGCACTCGGCCTCCCCGCCGCGTACGCGCTGGCCCGGCTGGACCGACCGTGGTCCGGGCCGATGGCGATCGGTATCTTCCTCGTTTACCTCGTGCCGCCCAGCCTGCTGTTCCTCGCGCTGTCGCGGATCGTGGTGGCCGTCGGGCTCCAGGACTCGACGTGGTCGCTGGTCCTGATCTACCCGACCATCACCATCCCGGTCTCGGTCTGGCTGCTCATGGGATTCCTCAAGAACATCCCGAAGGACATCGAGGAACAGGCCATGGTCGACGGCTACAGCCGGGTGGGCGCGTTCGTACGGGCCGTCCTGCCACTGGCCTACCCCGGCGTCATCGCGGTGGTCGTGTTCGCGTTCACCCTGACCGCGAGCGAGTTCATCTACGCGCTCGCCTTCGTCGCCCCCACGGACCAGATGTCGGTGAGCATCGGGGTGCCGACCCAGCTGGTGCGCGGTGACGTGTTCTTCTGGCAGTCGTTGCAGGGCGCCACCGTGCTGGTGGCCGTGCCGATCGCATTGGTGTTCACCTGGTTCCTGGACCGGTTCGTCAGCGGATTCACGATGGGCGCGGTCAAGGAATGAGCAGCGGAGTGGGCTCCCTGACCGAGTACGGCCACCGGATCGACCTCGGGGGCCGCGCAACTCCCAGGGAACCGGATCGCGTACTCAACCCCTGATCTACGCTGTCGGCCATGACTGACAGCGCTACCTCTGCCACCGGGGCCACCGCGCTGGCGGCCTTCGGCTACGAGCTAGGGGTGCTCAAACGCGTCCGCCGCAGCGGCTGGTGGCAGGCCGGCGTGCGCGATCCCGAGTCCGTGGCCGAGCACAGCTTGCGGGCGGCTCAGCTCGCGGCGTTGCTGGCCGCCGAGGAAGGCGCGTCACCGGAGCGCGCCGCGTTTCTGGCGCTGTGGCACGACACGCAGGAGACCCGTACGGGTGATCTGCCGCATTCGGCCGGGCCCTATCTGGTGAAGCCGGACCCGCGGGCGATCACGGCGGACCAGACGGCCGCGTTGCCTTCGCGTGCGCGTGCGGTGGTGCGCGAGGCCGTCGACGAATACGAGGCGCGGGAGTCCACTGAGGCGCGTTGCGCCAAGGATGCCGACAAGCTGGAAATGCTCCTGCAGGCGCTGGAGTACCGCTCGTCGGGTGTGTCCACAGTGGATGAGTGGGTCGACTCCGCCTGCGCCGGGTTGTTCACTTCGACCGCCCGCCGTCTCGCCACGGCCGCGTTGACGTTGCCGCCGCTGTCCTGGCGCACGCTCTGATCACGGTTGGTTGGAAACTCGCGGACCGGGGAATTCTTCCTGTGACCGACGGGAGGCAGAACGATGAAGTGGAGGATCACGGCAGCCTTGGCGGGCGCGGCGGCGGTCGCGGCCACGATCGGCTTCGCCGACAGCGCGAACGCGGCCACCGCGCCGTGCAGCACCCAGGCGAAAGCCTGCGTCCAGCTGCACACCGGCAGGGCCTGGCTGATGGACAACGGAAAGGTCGTCCGCGGCGGTGTGCCCATCACGGTGGGCAAACCCGCGTACCCGACGCCGGCCGGCACGTTCCATGTGCAGTACAAGGACATCGACCACTACAGCAAGCAGTTCAACGGGCCCATGCCGTACTCGGTCTTCTTCACGACCACCGGCGTGGCGTTCCACCAGGGCAGCCTGAAGGTGCAGTCGCACGGCTGCGTCCATCTCTCCCACGCCGACGCGGTGGCGTTCTACAACGCACTCCACCCGGGTGACGTGGTCGAAGTGGTGAAGTAGGACGATCGCGGGGTGGGGAGGTTCCCGCCCCGCGCGGTCGTGGTGGTCTGGACCACCGTGCTGGCAGGATGGCCGGGTGACGGTGGGGCAGGGGGAACGGCTGGGCCCGGACTTCGCGCGTGTCTGGGCGGCCGCGTCGGTTTCCGTGGTGGGCGACGGAGTGCGAATGGCGGTGCTGCCGCTGCTCGCGGTGGGGGTGTCGCCGACGGCGGGTGCGGTGAGCGCGGTCGCGGCGGCCGGAGCGCTGCCGTGGCTGGGGTTCTCGCTGTTCGGCGGCGCGCTGGCCGACCGGCACGACCGCCGGACGCTGATGTGGCGCACGGACGCGGTCCGCGCCGTCGTCGTGGCGGCGGCCGCGGTGTGGGTTTTCCTCGCAACGCCGCCGCTCGCGGTGCTGGTGGCGCTGGCGTTCGCGCTGGGGTGCGCCGAAACCGTGTTTGACAACGCTTCCACGGCGATGCTGCCCGACGTTGTGGTGCCCGCGCGGCTCGATGCGGCGAACGGGCGTCTGCAGGGCAGCCAGGTAGTCGGGTTGCAGTTCGTCGGGCCGCCGCTGGGGGCGGCGTTGTTCGCGGCTTCGGCCGGGGCACCGCTGGTGGTGGACGCGGCGTCCTTCGCGGTGGCCGCTCTGTTGATGTGGTTCGTCCGGGCGCGGCCCGCGGTGCCCGCCCGGTCCGGTCGCTCGATGCGCGCGGACATCGCCGAAGGCGTGCGCTGGCTCTGGGGCCACCACGGGCTGCGACTGCTCGCGGTCGAGCTGGCGCTGGCCGCGCTGGCGGTGCAGCTCGCGACCTCGGTGCTGGTGTTGTTCGTCGTCCAGACGCTGCATGCACCGGAGTTCGCCTACGGCCTGGTCCTCGCGGCGGGCGCCGCCGGTGGCGTGCTGGGGTCGTTTGTCGCAGGGTCGCTGAAACGCCGGTTGCCGCTCGGTGCGCGCATCGGTCTCGCGATCGCGGCCATCGGCGCCGCCCTGGTGGTGACTTCGTTCGCGATGTCCGTGGTGCTCGTGGGCGGAATGTACGCGCTGGGCAGTTTCGGCATCGTCGTCTGGAACGTGCAGGCCGTGTCGGTGCGCCAGCGCCTGGTCCCGCGCGAGCTTCGCGGCCGCGTGAGCAGCGCCTACCGCCTCATCGGCTGGGGCGGCATCCCGCTCGGCGCGGCCCTGGGCGGTGTCCTCGGTACCGCGGCGGGCGTCCGCACGCCGATCCTGGTGGGTGGGTGCTTGATGCTCGCTTCGCTCGTGCTGGTCCCGAAACTGGCGAAGCTGGAGCCGGGATCTCGCTAGGCTCACCGGCATGGACCTTTCCGTGCGGTACGGGCCGGAGCCCGACCAGCTCGCCGACGTGTTTTTCCCCGCCACCGCTCCCGCGCCCCTCGTTCTCGTGCTGCACGGCGGATCCTGGCGGCTCGACGTCGACCGCGGATACCTCGAACCGGCGGCTCGGGCGTTGACGCGCCACGGGTTCGCCGTGGCCAACGTGGAGTACCGCCGGCCCGGCGGCGGTGGCGGCTGGCCCGCGACCTTCGCCGACACCGGTCTCGCCGTGAACGCGCTGCCGGGCCTGATCGAGGGTGAGGCACCGGGTCGGATCGACCCGGCGCGGGTGGTGGTGCTGGGGCACTCGGCCGGCGGCACGCTCGCGCTGTGGGCCGCCCACCGGCCCGGCGCGCCCGGGGTCGTCGCGCTCGCTCCGGTGGCCGCGCTGGCCGACGCCCACCGCCGTGACCCCGAAGGTCCCGTCGACCGGCTGCTGGGCGGCGGACCGGAGGATGTGCCGGAGCGCTACGCCGAGACCGATCCCGCCGCGCTCGGCACGCCGCCCGGGCCCGTCGTTCTGTTCCACGGAGAGCTCGACACCGCCCTGCCCACACAGCTGTCCCGCGACTACGCCGACGCGATCGGCGCGGAGCTGGTGCTGGTGCCCGGCGCCGGGCACCTGGACGTCGTCGTGGCGGACGGACCGGCGTGGCCCGCGCTGGTCGAAACGCTCGCCAAACTGTCCACAGTGGAACGGTCCTGAATGGAGTGCCCGCTGCCCGTCGTCGGGTACGTCCGCACCGCCCGCACGGAACTCGAGCGCACCCCGGTGCAGGCCGGCGCCAACCGTGGTGAGGAAGGCGTGCTCGAGCTCGCCGAGGAGTACGTCGAGGGCCTCGACGGGCTGGCCGGCTTCGACTACGCCTGGCTGCTCAGCTGGCTCGACCGCCCGGACCGGCCCCTGACCAGCCTCTCCCAGGTGCCCTACCTGCTGCGTCGCGAGCAACGGCGCAAGGGCATCTTTGCGATGCGTGGGCCACGGCGGCCGAACCCGATCGGGCTGAGCCTCGTGCGGATCGTCGAGGTCACCGGGCACACGGTGCGCTTCGCGGGCGTCGACCTGCTCGACGGCACGCCGATCCTCGACCTCAAGCCCTACGTCACCGCATTCGACCGCCCGCCCGGCGAGCCCGGCAGCGGCTGGTTCGACGGCGTCAAGGTGGCCGAAGGCACCACCCCGGAGGACCTCGCGCCGCCCGGCTGACGGGGAGGTGTTAGCCGCGCTAAGGGATCGCGTCACAGAACGCCGCTGGTCGTGGCCGCGGCGCGAACCTAGCGTCGATCGTGGCCCTGATCCCCGACGACGCCAAGGAGACCCCCAGTGGACGCCGGCACCCCCTCCATGATCCTGACGGCCGCGCTGATGCACGGCCTCGGCATGCACACCGGCGCGTGGATGGCGCGCGAAGGCGACGCCGGTGACCACCTGACCCCCGCGCTGTACAAGGACATCGCCCGCACCGCCGAGGCCGGGAAGCTGCATGCGATCTTCCTCGCCGAGCAGATGACCAACCAAGAGGTCGGCACCGAGCGCCCGTGCGGCGCGCTCGACACCGTCACCGTGCTGTCGCTGATGGCCGGGATCACGGACAAGATCGGCCTGGTCGGCACCGGGTCGACCACCTACAACCAGCCCTACGACCTGGCGCGGCGCTTCGCGACGCTGGACCACCTCAGCCAGGGCCGCGTCGGCTGGAACTCCATCGCCACGCAGAACCCCACCGTGATCGAGATGTTCGGCGGCGGCAGCCACCCCGACCACGCGCAACGCTACGCGCGCGCCGACGAGTTCATCGACGTGGTGCTCAAGCTGTGGGACAGCTGGGAGGAGGGCGCGCTCCTCGGTGACAAGGAAGCCGGCGTGTTCGCCGACCCCGACCTGGTGCACGAGATCAACCACGTGGGCGAGTACTTCGCGGTGAAGGGCCCGATGCCGTTCGCGCGCTCGCCGCAGGGCCGTCCGGTGATCTTCCAAGCCGGCTCGTCCGACCGCGGCCGTGACCAAGCCGCCAAGTACGCCGACGTGGTGTTCACCGCCCAGCACGTGCTCGAAGACGCCGTCGCCTTCCGCGACGACATGCGCCGGCGCGCGGCCGAGTACGGCCGCCACCCCGACAGCATCAAGATCCTGCCCGGCATGTCCGTGGTCCTCGGCGCCACCGAGAAGGACGCGCAGGAGCGCAAGCAGCTGATGGACGAGGTCTTCGGCGTCACCGCGAACATCAAGAAGCTCTCCAAGCGCGTCGGCCTGCCGGTCGAGGTGCTTGAGCTCGACCAGAAGTTCCCCGCGCACCTGCTCGGCCCGGACGAGGAGTTCACCGGTTCGATCGGCTTCCGCCGCAGCATCGTGAGCCTCGCGGTCAAGGAGGACCTGACCGTCCGCGAGCTCATCGGCAGCTACGGCGGCGGTCACCACCAGGTCGTCGGCACCGCGGAGCAGGTCGCCGACCAGATGCAGGAACGCCTGCTCGCGGGCGCGGCCGACGGCTTCACGCTCATGGTCGACATGCTGCCCTCGGGTGTGCACGACGCCGTCGAGATGCTGGTGCCCGAGCTTCAGCGGCGCGGCCTGTTCCACACCGACTACGAGCACGACACCCTGCGCGAGAGCCTGGGCCTGCCCACCCCGTCGCTCGTCCCGGCCGGCTGAAGGAGTCGAGCATGACCGCATTGCCGAGTATCGGGGGAGACCCCGTGCGCGTGCTGGGGATCGGCGGCACGCTGCGGCCGGGTTCGACGTCGGAGCGCGCGCTGCGGCACGCGCTCGCGGCGGCCGCGGCCGAGGGCGCCGAGACCGAGCTGATCACGGCCACGGAGCTGGCCCTGCCGATGTACGACCCGGGCGTGGCGCCGCTGACCGACGAGGCCGTGCGGCTGCTCGAAGCCGTCCGGCGGGCCGATGCCCTCGTGCTGTCCGTGCCCGGCTACCACGGCGGGATCTCCGGGCTGCTGAAGAACGCGCTCGACCACCTGCAGGAACTCGCCGACGACCCGGTGCCCTACCTCGACGGCAAGGCCGTGGGCTGCGTCGTCGCGACGGGCGGCTGGCAGGCCGGGGTCACCACGCTGACGTCACTGCGCTCGACGGTCCACGCCCTGCGCGGGTGGCCGACGCCGCTGGGAGTCGTGGTGAACTCGGCGACCAAGCCGTTCGACGCGGCGGGCGGGATCGCCGACGCGAAGGTCGGCGACCAGCTGGCCACGGTGGGCCGGCAGGTGTGCGGGTTCGCGCGGTTGTGGAGTGCCGCGTGACCCTGTCACCGGCCCGGGAGGTGGTCGCGGCCGGCGGTGTCACGGACGCCGCCGCGGCGCTGGCCCGGGGTGAGGTCGTGCTGGTCGCGGGTGAGGAGGGGGCGGCGCTGGTCGCCGCCGCCGAGCTCGTGACCGGCGAGACGGCGCGGTTCCTGGCCGCCCACGGCGGGCCAGTCGGTTGCGCGCTGCCCGGCAGGTGGGTCGACCGGCTGCGGATCCCGGCGATGGTGCCCGGCTCCGACGTCCACGTCGGGGTGGGGCACGGGTCACCGGCCCGCACCCTGCGCGCGCTGGCCGATCCCGCGACGCGCCGCGAAGACTTCCGGGTGCCCGGGCCCGTGTTCCCCACCCGCACGCGCGAGCTCGGCGTGCTCGAACGCCCCGGCCTCGCCGAGGCGGCCGTGGATCTGGCCCGGATCGCGGGCTGCGAACCCGTCGCGGCCTTCGTGGAGCTCGACGCCGCGGCCGACGGTCTGCCGTGGGTGTCCGTCACCGAAGTGGCGGCGTACCGGCGGGCGCGCGAACGGCTCGTCGAACGCGCTGCGGACGCCCGGCTTCCCCTGGCGCACGGTGGTTTCCGGGCGCTCGGGTACCGCGACCTCGTCGACGGCGGGGAGCACGTCGCCCTCGTGCACGGCGAACCGGGGCGCGGCTCGGTGGTGCGCGTCCACATGGAGTGCCCTGCCGGCGACGCCTTCGGCGCCCGGCACTGCGGGTGCGCGCAGGCCGTGCGCGATTCGCTCGACGAGATCACCCGCGCCGGATCGGGCGTGCTGGTCTACGTCCGCGGCCGCCGATCACTGTGGTCCGCGCTCACCGGGCACCGGGTGCCGGACGGCCGGACGGACCACGTGGCGGCCCAGATCCTGCGCGACCTCGGTGTGGACGACTGACCGCATCCGGTGTTCCACTGTGGACTTCCGGCCGGGAACCGTGCCGCGAAACCGGGTTCGCGCCGCGCGCCTCACCCGAAACGGGTGAGGCCGCGCGCGTCGGACGGCGCCACCGCCGGGTGGCCGGGCGCACCGGTCCGCCGCTGCCCGCGCCCGCGCTGCCGGTGAGGCGGGCGGTGCGCGGGCCGGCGGGATATCTCGCCCTCAGCAGGTGATGGGGAAACCCGCCGTGGTTGAAAGGTTCAGGCGTCGCCGGGGGAAGGGACCCTGGTCGGTGCGAAGAGGACTGAACCATGGCGGGCGATAAGCGGGCCGAGCGGATCGCGGAGTTCATCAGGCCGCTGCGCGTCGAGCCGGGGTCGAAGGTCCGTCTCTCCCGGGACTTCGACCCGGCCTACCGAGGTGACGTGCTGCGCAAGAAGGACGGCCGCGAGCTGCTCGCGGCGGGAGTCACCCTGCTGGCGGACTACCAGCGGCGCCTGGCCGCCCAGAACACCTACGGCGTGCTGGTCTGCCTGCAGGCATTGGACGCCGGCGGCAAGGACGGCACGATCCGGCACGTGATGAGCGGCGTGAACCCGCAGGGCGTGCGGGTGAGCGGGTTCAAGGTGCCCTCGTCCGAGGAGCTGGACCACGACTACCTGTGGCGCTACGCGCGCCGGCTCCCCGCGCGCGGGGACATCGGGATCTTCAACCGGTCGCACTACGAAGAGGTGCTCGTGGTGCGGGTGCACCCGGAGCACCTGGACCACCAGCAGCTGCCCGCGTCGGCGCGGCGCGGGCACGTGTGGGCGCGCCGGTTCCGGGAGATCAACGACTGGGAACGCTACCTGACCGACAACGGGTTCAAGATCGTGAAGATGTTCCTCAACCTGTCGAAGGAAGAGCAGCGCACGCGGTTCCTCAGGCGGATCGACCGGCCCGACCGCAACTGGAAGTTCTCCGCGGCCGACGCCCGCGAACGCCGGTTCTGGGACGACTACCAGCGAGCGTTCTCCAAGGTGCTCTCGGCGACGAGCACGGAATGGGCTCCGTGGTACGTGATCCCGGCCGACCGCAAGTGGTTCGCCCGCACGTGCGCGGCCGCCGTGCTGGCGCACACCCTGATCGACATCGACCCCCAGTACCCGACGGTGAGTGACGAGCGGCGCGACGACCTCCTCGTCGCGCGGGCGGAGCTGGAAAGCGAAGCACCCGAAGGCGCGCCGGCCGACCCGTACGCCGCCGCCGAGAAGAAGAAACGGGACAAGAAGAAGAAAACGAAGCACTGACGACCGCGGTTTCGGCTCACGGCGATCGGAGGGCGGAAATGGTCGCACAGGAGCACGCGCCGGCGAAAGAGCACAACTGGTACTCACGCACCCCCGGCGACGTGGCCTCGGCGTTCGGCGTCGACCTGGAGTTCGGGCTCTCCTCGGCGACGGCGGCGGAGCGGCTGAGCGTGAACGGTCCCAACGCGCTGCCCGAGGAGAAACCGAAAGCGGCCTGGCTGCGGTTCCTCGAGCAGTACACCAGCTACATGCAGCTCATCCTGGTCGCGGCCGCCGCGGTGTCGCTGGTGATCAAGCAGTGGGGCACGGCCACGCTGCTGCTGGTGCTCACCGTCGGCAACGCGATCGCGGGCCTGCGCCAGGAGGGCAAAGCCGAGAGCGCGATGAACGCGCTGAAATCGATGATGAAGGCGACCGCGCGGGTGCGCCGCGACGGGGTCGAAGAAGCGGTGCCGGCCGAAAAGATCGTGGTCGGCGACGTCGTGCTGATCACTGCGGGCGACCAGGTCCCCGCCGACTGCCGCATCGTCGTGGCCAACGCGTTGCAGATCGACGAGTCGTCGCTGACGGGCGAGAGCACACCGGCGGTGAAGGACGCGGTCGCGTTGCCCGCCGGCAAGCTCGGCCCCGGTGACCAGTCGAACATGGCGTTCATGAACTGCCCGGTCACGCACGGCAGCGCGACCGTCATCGTGACCGGCACCGGCCAGGAAACGGAGCTGGGCAAGATCTCGGGGATGCTGTCGGCCACGACGCGCGAGAAGTCGCCGCTGACGAAGCAGCTGAACACGCTCACGCTGTGGATCGCCGCGGCGGCCGGGATCACCATGGTCGTGATGTTCGTGCTGGGCCGCGGCCGTGGTCTGTCGTGGGACGTCCTGTTCGTGAGCGCGATCTCGCTGGCGATCGCGGCCATCCCCGAGGCGCTGCCCACGGTGAGCCAGGTGATCCTGTCGCTCGGCAGCGTGGACCTGGCCAAGCGCAACGCGATCGTCAAGGACCTCCCTTCGGTCGAGACCCTCGGGTTCACCTCCGCGATCAACTCGGACAAGACCGGCACGCTGACGATGAACCAGATGACCGCCGTCGAGGTGGTGAACCACACCGACCGCTACACCGTGAGCGGCATCGGGTACAGCCTCGACGGCAAGGTGCACCACGCCGCCGGTTCGGCGGGCGGCATCGAGAGCGCGATCCTGCCCTACCTGCTCGCCAGCGACGCGAAGATCGTCGACGGCAAGGTCGTCGGCGATCCCACGGAGGGTGCCCTGCTCGTGCTCGGCGCCAAAGCCGGCCTCGACGTCGACGCCACGCTGGAGAAGCTGCCGCGCACGGCGACCTTGCCCTTCGACCCGTCGTACAAGCTGATGGCAACCTTCCACCCGACGACCGACGACTCGGGCCGGGAGGTGGTGCGCTGCTTCGTGAAAGGCGCCGCGCCCGCGGTGCTGGACCGCGCCGCGACCGCCTTGTCGGGCGGCGAGTCCGTGCCCTGGGACGACGCCGTGGACCGGCAGGCCCGCGAACGCATGAAGAGTATGGAAGCGCAGGGCCGGCGTGTGATGGCCGCCGCCCAGTGCGACCTCGACCCGGCCGCGTTCGACCCTGAAGGCGACTTGCTGTCCTACGTGACCGGCCTGCAGGTGATGAGCCTGGTCGCGATGGTCGACCCGCCGCGTGAGCAGTCCCAATCCGCGGTGGCCAGCGCACAGGCGGCCCACATCCGGGTGCGCATGGTGACCGGCGACGACGTCACCACCGGTGCGGCGATCGCGAAGCAGCTCGGCATCCCGGGTGACGCGGTCCTGGGCTCGGAGTTCGCGGACCTGCCCGAGGCCGAACGGTTGTCCCGCATCGACGACATCGGCATCGTGGGGCGCGTTTCCCCGGAACACAAGGTGATCCTGGCCGACACGCTCAAGAAGAAGGGCGACGTCGTCGCGATGACCGGCGACGGCGTGAACGACGCGCCGGCCATCAAGGCGGCGGACCTCGGGATCGCGATGGGCAGCGGCACCGACGTCGCGAAGAACGCGAGCCGGATGATCCTGTCGGACGACAACTTCGCGACGATCGTGTTCGCCGTCGAGCAGGGCCGCAAGATCTACGACAACCTCACGAAGTACATCCGCTTCGTCCTGGTGCTGCTGGTCGTGTTCGTGCTGACGTTCCTGGGCGCCAGCCTGTTCAACATCGCCGCCGGCGAGCCGTTCACGCCGGCGCAGGTCCTGTGGATCCACTTCGTGGTGAACGCGCCCTTCGGGTTCGCGCTCGGCTTCGACCGCGAAACACCGGGGCTCATGGGGCTGAAACCGCGGCCGCGCGGCGAGTCGGTGCTCACCCGCCCGGTGTTCGTCACCGTCGGGCTCTCCGGGCTGGTCGTGACCGTCGGACTGCTCCTGCTGCTTTCGCTGGGCCAGGCGTACTTCGGCAGCGCCGAGGTCGCCACTACGATCGCGTTCACGGCCTTCGCAATGTGCTTGATCGTGGCGGCGGTCGAATGCCGCAGCGAGACGGGGACCGCACTCACGATCGCCACGTTCGACAGCAAGCAGATGAACTGGGCGATGCTGGGCGAGTTCGTGCTCGCGGTGCTGGTCATCAAGATGGACGTCTTCAACAAGCTGCTGGGCACCACGGACCTGACGCTGACGGAGTTCTTCTGGGCCCTGGTCCCGGCGGTCGCGCTGCTGATCCTGTGGGAGGCCGGCAAGGCCGTGGCGCGGTGGCTGAAGGGGAGCGGCGCGCACCGGGTCAATCGCACGTGAGGAAAAAGTAAAGGAACCATTACCTTTCGTTGCCCGTTGTCAGGGCATGGAGCGCACGGTGATCGAGCTCGGGAGCCGCGACCTGCTCGTGGTGGCGGGACTGCCCGGAGCCGGCAAGACGACCCTGCTGCGCCACGCCGCCGGCTCCCTGCGCGTGCTCGATTCGGACCAGGTCCGCGGCCGCCTCGGAGCCGTGCTGCCCGCCGCCGTGCCGTACCGGCTCTACCGGCCGGTGGTGCACGTGTGCCACCGCGCGCGGATCGTGCTGTTCGCGGCTCTGCGACGCGGGCCGCTGGTCGTGCACGAGCCCGCCACCCGCGCGTCGACACGCCGGTGGCTAGGTCTGGTGGCCCGGGGCACCCGGCGTCCGGCCCGGTTGCTGTGGCTCGACGCGACCGCCGAGGAGGCGCTGGCGGGGCAGCACCGCCGCGCGCGGATCGTGCGGAGCCGCTCGTTCGCGCGGCACGTCGCGAGGGCCCGCGTCGTGCGGGAGGAGCTGCGCGCGGGGCGGGTGCCCCCGGGCTTCGCCTGCGCCCAGGTGCTCACCCGCTCCGCCGCTCCGTACGCGGTGCTCAGGCCAGGCGCCGACGGACCCACCAGAACGCCCCTGCCACGCACAGCGCGGCCAGCAGCACGAACAGACCCGCCTCGCACAGCTGCAACGTCCAGAACCGCCCGGCCGGCTGCACGGGGTACAGCCGGGTGAACCCGGCCGCGGCCAGCTTGTCGACCGGCTCCATCCCCGGGATCGGGGGCCGCGGGACCCCGGCCAGGGCCAGGGTTTCGTCGTAGCCGTGGATCACGCCGGCTCCGTCGCGGAACACCTGCGTGCCGACGGTGAGGTCGCCGAAGTGGGTCTGCTCGGTGAGCACGGGGGAGAGCAGCCGCGGGCGCACGAGGTTCTTCACGACCACGATCACCGGCAGGAAGCCCACGAGCGCCACGGCCGCGCCGGCGAGCGTCCGCCGGAACACCGCGCCGCCGGCGACTCCGAGCGCGAAGCCGAACAGGCAGGTCGCCGGAAAGGAAACAAGCCCGAAGTCGAAGGTCGGGAACCAGCCGTCGACCTGCGTGGCCGGCGCGAACCACCACGCGTACGCGGCGGCGAAGACGAGCCCGTAGGCCACGGAGAACGCACCGCCGAGCAGCAGCTTCGAGCCCAGCCAACGGCCGCGGGTCACCGACTGCGTCCAGGTGAACCGGAACGTGTGGTGCTCCAGCTCCGTGGCCACGACGGGCGCGCCGAGGAACATGCCGAGCGCGGCGGGCAGGAGCGTCAGCAGCAGCTGCGCGTAGTTGTGCACGAAGGCGATCAGCGCCGGCCAGTCACCGCACCGCGGGTCCGGTGCACCGGCGAAGCAATCGGGCAGGTCCACTGTGGACAGCGATGACCGCATGCCGGCGCCCATCGCCACGTAGCCCGCGGCCAGTACGACGAACAGGACGGCGAGGCCCAGCAGCCGCGCCCGGTCCTGCCGCCAGGAAACCCAGATCACGCCGCGACCTCCTTCGGCCGCCCGGCCGCGAGGTGGTGCAGCACGAGGTCTTCCAGCGATACCGGCTCGGCGCGCCAGCCCGGCGGAAGCGCCGGCCGCGGACCGCGCAGGAGCATCGTGGCCGCGTCGCCCCGGCGTTCGCAGGACAGCGGGACGCTCCGGATCTCGTCCACAGTGGACGCCGGACCGGTGAGCCGCACGTGCTCCGCCATGAGGTCGTCGACGTCGCCGGACAGCACGACCCGGCCGTGATCGAGCACCACGAGGTGGTCGCACAGCCGCTCCAGCTCGGACACGACGTGCGAGGACAGCACGACCGTGCAGTCGTGGTCGGCCTTCGCCGCCATCAGGCTGCCCATGAGGTCGCGGCGGGCGAGCGGGTCGAGACTCGCGACGGGCTCGTCGAGCACCAGCAGCTCCGGTCGCCGCGCGAGCGCGACGCTCAGCGCCACCTGTGCCCGCTGGCCCCCGGAGAGCTCGCCGACGCGGCGTTGCAGTGGAATGCCCAGCTCACGCACGCGGTCGAGCGCCGCGCGGTGGTCCCAGCGCCGGTTGAGCCGGCGCGCGGCTTCGAGCATCTCGCGCACTCGGAACGATTCATAGAGCGAATGCCGCTGGTCGAGGTATGCGACGCCGTCGGTCGGCTGTCCCGGCTTCACCGGGCGGCCGAACAGCTCGAGGTTCCCGGCCGAGGGCCGCAGGAGCCCGGCCAGGAGGTTCAGCAGGGTCGACTTCCCCGCACCATTGGGTCCGACGAGGCCGACCACGCGACCCTCGCCGATTTCGAGTGTGCAATCCCGAAGCCCCCAGGCGCGACCGTAGCGCCGGCCCAGGGCATGGGTCGCGATCGCCGCTGTGCTCACTCATTGTCCTTCCCAGAACGTTTTCCGATGCGCAGGAGCACGGACGAGACGAGGGCCTCGACGTCGGCGACGGTCAGGCCCGACCCGCGGGCCTCGTTGATCCACCGCTCGAACCCGGCGCGCAGCTGCGCCTGCCGTTCGGGCGACACGCCTGCCGGGTCGTCGCGCGCGACGAACGTGCCCATCCCGGGCCGGCCGCGCACGATGCCGCGGTGGTCCAGCTCGCGATACGCCTTCTGCACGGTGTTCGGGTTGATCACGAGCTGCCGCGCGACCTCTTTGACCGTCGGCAGCCGGTCGCCCCGCTTGAGCTCGCCGAGCCGCACGGCGTGCTCGACCTGCCGCACCAGCTGCAGGTACGGCGGCACACCCGAACCACTCTCGAACCGGAACTCGAACACCGTGTCCGTTACTCCTGTATCCGCTACCCCAATTGACTAGGGAACTAGGTTAACGGCCGGTCAGAGCACTGATCATCCGGGGGTGGTCACTGGGCGCCCATGATCCGTCGCTGCAGGCCACCGTCGGCTTCAGCCACTTCGGCGGCCGGACCGAGGTCGATCCGGACCGTGTGCACGAGCCCCGTGAACGCGTTGGTCCCGGCGGCATAAGCGTCGGACACCGGCGTGCCGAGGTCGACGCCCACGTCGAGTGTCTCGTCGAAGGAGAAGTAGTACGCGATCGTCCGCTCCACGCGGGCCGCCGCGAGCTTCTCGCCGTCGGCGGTGAGCACGGCTTCGCCACCGAGGCCGGGCTCGCCGCCGTCGTAGGTGAACTCGAGGCGCAGCTCGTGGCGGCCCGGGGCGAGCGGGTCGGTCGCCGCCGCGGTGAAGTGCTCGAGGCCGAAGTAGTTGTAGACGTAGACCGGGCGGCCGTCGGCGAAGTACAGCGTCCAGCCACCGAAGCGGCCGCCCTGCGCGATGACGACGCCGGACGCGGGCGTGGCGGGCAGGTCGACGTCGGCGGTGATGACGTGGGAGCGGTTCTTGACGTTCGGCGTGGTCTCCTCGGTGAAGCGCCGCATCCCGCCGCGGTAGGTCACCGACGTTCGCGCGCCCAGCAGGTCGAGCCGCCCCGCCAGCACGGGGTTCTCGCGTTCGGTGACGCGGTCGTCGAGCGGGAACACCTGGTGTTTCGCCGCCTCCACGAGGAAAAGGTCCTGCAGCTCCCGCAGTTTCGCGGGGTGGTCGGCGGCGAGGTCGCGGGCCTGGCTCCAGTCGCGGGTGAGGTCGTAGAGCTCCCAGACGTCGTCGGAGAACGGCCGACGCTTCGTCGCCACCATCTCCCACGGCACGCCGTGGCGCGTCACCGCGGTCCAGCCCTCGTGGTAGATCCCGCGGTTGCCGCACATCTCGTAGTACTGCGTGTGGTGGCGCTCGGGCGCGGCGGCGTCGGTGATCGTCTCGCGCAGGCTCACGCCCTCGATCGGCTGCTGGTGCACGCCGTCGACGCTGTGGGGCGCGGGAATGCCCGCGCAGTCGAGGATCGTGGGCAGCACGTCGATCACGTGGCCGTACTGGTGGCGCAGCCCGCCGGCCTCGGCGCCGCCCGCGGGCCAGTGCACGATCAGCCCGTCGCGGGTGCCACCGAGGTGCGAGGCGACCTGTTTCGTCCACTGGTACGGCGTGTTCAGCGCGAGCGCCCACCCGGCGGGCGCGATCGGGTAGGTGCTGGGGTCCCCGATCTCGTCGAGGTGGCGGATCATCTCCTCCGGGTCGTCGACGAGCCCGTGGCCCAGCCGGTGTTCCACGAGAGTGCCCTCGATGCCGCCTTCGCCCGACGCGCCGTTGTCGCCGAGCAGGTAGAGGAACAGTGTGTTGTCGAGCTCGCCCAGCTCGTCGAGCGCGGAGACGAACCGGCCCACCTGCGTGTCGGCGTGTTCGACGAACCCCGCGAACGTCTCCATGAACCGCGCGGCCAGCCGTCGGCGGGTGTCGTCGAGCTCGTCCCAGCGCGGCACGCCTTCGGCCCACGGCGCGAGTTCGGTGTCTCCGGGCACCACGCCGAGCTCCTTCTGCCGCGCCAGCGTCAGCTCCCGCTGCCGGTCCCAGCCGTGGTCGAACCGGCCGCGGTGCCGCTCGCGCCATTCGCGGCCGACGTGCAGCGGCGCGTGGGCGGCGCCGAGGGCGAGGTAGGTGAAGAACGGGCGGTCGGGTGTGAGCGTGCGCTGCGTGCGCACCCAGTCGACGGCGTGGTCGACGAGGTCCTCGGTCAGGTGGTAGCCGTCCTCCGGCCGCCGGCCGGGTTCGACCGGCGTGGTTCCCTGGTACAGCAACGGGTACCAGTGGTTCATCTCCGCGCCCAGGAAGCCGTAGAAGGTGTCGAACCCCTCGCCGGTCGGCCACCGGTCGAAGGGGCCGACCGCGCTGATCTCGCGCGGCGGCGTCTGGTGCCACTTGCCGAACGCGGCGGTGCTGTACCCGTTGCCCTGCAGGATCTGCGCGAGCGTGGCGGCACTGCGCGGGCGAAAGCCGTGGTAACCCGGCGCCGAGGTCGCCATCTCCGTGGTGCCGCCCATGCCGACGGAGTGGTGGTTGCGTCCGGTCAGCAGTGCCTGGCGGGTCGGTGAGCACAGCGCGGTGACGTGGAAGCGCGTGTAGCGCAGCCCGCCGGCCGCGAGCCGGTCGGCCGTCGGCATGGCGCACGGGCCGCCGAACGCGCTCGACGTGCCGAAGCCCAGGTCGTCGGCCAGCACCACCACGACGTTCGGCGCGCCGTCCGGTGGTGGTACCGGCCCGATCGGCGTTCCCTGGCCGCGCTGCTCGCGCACGTCGAGTGCGGCCGGCGCGGGCACGGGGACGTCCGGGCGCGGCAGTACGTGGCGCCCGGCGGGGAACGCGGACATGAAGGGCTCCTTCCGAAGTGGACGCCAACGAGCTTCACAGCGGCCGGCCCCGGCGGTCAGGCTCCGGACGGGGGTGGCCCAGACCGGAATCCGATCAGGCCGAGAGGTGATCTTTATGGGCCCTCGCCGGCCAGGGCCAGGAACCGTTCCGCGGCAGGGGAGAGCGGCCCGGCGCGCCAGACCATCCGGCCGCGCCGCAGCAACGGCGGGTCCAGTGGCACGGTGATCGCGCCCTGGCGACAGGCGTCTTCGGCCATCGCGCGGGGCAGCAGCGCCGCACCGGCCCCGGCCAGCACGAGGGGCACGATCATCGCGCGGTGCTCGGTCTCCACGACGACGCGGGGCTCGGCCGTGCCGCGCAGGGCTTCCTCGACGATCCACCGCGTCGCCGTGCCCGGCGGGGTGGTGACCAGGTCCAGCGCGGCGAGCTCGGTCACCGGCAGCACGTCGCGCACCGGCGAGTCCGCGGGCAGCACGGCGAACACCTCCTGCTCGGCGAGGTCGAGCCCGGCGAGCCCCGGCGTTTCGGCACCGGACTCGACGAGACCGACCTCGCTCTGTCCATTTCGGACGCGGTTCACGACGTCCGAGCCCGTCTCCGGCGCCCGCACGCGCACGAGGACCCGGGGGTGCGCCGCGCGGAACCGGCCGAGCAGCTTCGCGAGCGGGTCGACGGCGAGCGTGGTCTGCGACGCGAGGTCCAGCGTCCCGCCGTCGAGACCGAGGACCTCGCGCACGGACGCGTCGGCCGTGCGAAGGTCGCGCAGGATCTGCCGGGCCGGGGCGACGAGCGCCGTGCCGGCCGGCGTCAGCGTGGCGCCGTGGGGCAGGCGGTGGAACAGCAGTCCGCCGAGCTCCTTTTCCAGCGTGCGCACGGCGTGCGAGAGCGACGGCTGCGCGACGTGCAGCCGCCGGGCCGCGTTGGTGAAACCGCCGTGGTCGACGACGGCGAGGAAGTACTGAAGCTGGCGGCGTTCCATCCTCGCAGTTCAGGCCACGGGGGCGGGCCGCCGCAAGGCCTGGCGCCGCAACCGGGTGAACTGCTTGGCACTGTTGAGGGCGAAGACCCCGACCGTCACTCCATTGCGCTGGTAAGTCGCCACGAACGCGGGGTCGTCGGGGCCGCCCTCGGTGAACACGACCTCGTCACCGGGCTCGGGGTGGCCGGCGAGCTGCAGGGTGCCCTCGTACTGGTCCGACCAGACGTAGCCGCTCGGCGTGTAGTGCCGGGTGGTGGTGCCGGCGAGCAGGTTCGCGACGGCGACACCGGCTTGCTCGCTCGCGTTGGTCCAGTGCTCGTGCCGGTGCCGCCGCCCGATTTTCTCCGACGGGTGGGCCGCCGACCGGTAGGCCGCGACGTCGCCGGCCGCGACCACGTTGGGCAGCGCGGTGACGAGCCCGCTCGAGACGTGCACGCCGTTGTCCACCTCGAGGCCCGAACCGGCCAGCCACTCGGTCGCGGGCACCATGCCGATGCCGACGACGACCACGTCGGCCGACAGTTCCTCACCGCCCACGAGCCGGACGCCGGTCACCCGCCCGCCCGCGGTCACGAGCTCGTCGACGGCGGCGCCGCAGCGCAGGACCGTGCCATGGCGATCGTGCAGCCGCGAGCACACCTCGGCCAGCTGTGGCCCCAGCACGCGTTCGAGCGGCGTGGCCAGCGCTTCGAGCACGGTGACGTCGAGACCAAGCGCGCGGCAGGTCGACGCGACCTCCGCCCCGATGAACCCGGCGCCCACGATCACCACCCGCGCGCCCGCCACCAGTTCGGCGCGCAGGGCCAGCGCGTCGTCCAGCGTCCGCAGCACGTGGACCCCGGCGACGCCCTCCGTGCCGGGCAGCGTCCGCGCGCGCCCGCCCGTGGCGAGCACGACGCCGTCCACCGCCAGGTCACCGCCGTCGGAGAGCACGAGCCGGCCGGCGGCGGCGTCGAGCCGTTCCGCCCGGGTGCCCAGCCGCAGCTCCAGCGACGCCGTGTCGTCGGCGTCGAGCAGGTCCAGCGACTCCCTCTCGGCGGTGCCGGCGAGGAAGGCCTTCGACAGCGGTGGCCGGTCGTAGGGCAGGTGCGGTTCGGCCCCGACGAGCACTACCCGGCCGTCGAACCCCTGCGCGCGCAGCTCCTGCGCGGCTCGCGCCCCGGCGAGCGAAGCGCCGACGATCGCGACGCTTTTCACGCGGCATCCTCGGCGCGCTCCGCCTGCACGTAGATCACGCCACCGTCGACGAGCACCTCGTACGTGCGCACCGGCTCCTTCGCGGGCAGGCATGACGGCATCCCCGTCCTCAGGTCGAACAGTGCCGCGTGCAGCGGGCATTCGACGAAGCAGCCTTCAAGCCAGCCGTCGGCCAGGGACGTGTCCTGGTGGCTGCACGTGTCGCCGATCGCGTAGAGCTCGCCGTCGGCGTTGAACACCGCGATCGGCTCGGGCCCCGCGATCCGGACGGATTCGCCGGGGGACAGTTCGTCCACTGTGCACGCGCGCAGCATCTGGGCCTCCGGGAGGAGCTGGGGTGTGCTTTTGATGGGGTGCTTTTGATGGGCATCGTGTTGCGTATGGGGGAACGCAGAACGCGATACGCAACAAGTCTGAGTGCGCGGCTGGGGCGCCGTCAAGAGGTGTCCGGGGTCCGATCGGGGCGGATTTTGTGGCCTGTTCCCGGGCACACCGCAGACCCGTGCGCCGGGTGGGCGCACGGGTCCGGCAGACCGGCGGCTACGCGGGACTGTGGCGGTAGAAGGGCTGCTTGATCGGCGCGAGCGGGGTGTTGCCGAGGATCAGGTCCGCGGACTTCTCGGCGGTCATCATCACCGGCGCGTAGATGTTGCCGTTGGGGATGTAGGGCAGCACCGACGCGTCGACCACTCGCAGGCCCTGGATGCCGTGCACGCGCATGCTGCCCGGGTCCACCACGGACAGTTCGTCCACGCCCATCTTCGCGGTGCACGAGGGGTGCAGCGCGGTCTCGGCGTCCTTGGCGACCCAGTCGAGAATTTCCTCGTCGGTCTCCACAGCCGGCCCGGGCGAGATCTCACCGCCGTTGAACGGGTCGAGGGCGCTCTGGTTGAGGATCTTGCGCGCCACCCGCACGGCCTCCACCCACTCGCGGCGGTCGTTCTCCGTGGACAGATAGTTGAACCGCAGCGCCGGGTGCTCGCGCGGGTCGGTGGAGGTGATCTTCACCGTTCCGCGGGTGTCGGCGTACATCGGCCCGACGTGCACCTGGTAGCCGTGCCCGCCCGCCGGCACCGAGCCGTCGTAGCGGATGGCGATGGGCAGGAAGTGGAACATCAGGTTGGGGTATTCCACCGCGTCGTTGCTGCGGACGAACCCGCCACCCTCGAAGTGGTTGGTGGCCGCGGGTCCCGAGCGCAGGAACAGCCACTGCGCACCGATCCACGGTCGCTTCCACTTCGCGAGCGAGGGCTGCATCGACACCGGCTGCTTGCACGCGTACTGGATGTAGACCTCGAGGTGGTCCTGCAGGTTCTCCCCGACGCCCGGCAGATCGCGCACCACGTCGATGCCCAGCTTCTCCAGCTCGGCCGCGTTGCCGACGCCGGAGAGCTGCAGCAATTGCGGCGTGTTGATCGCGCCGCCGCACAGGATGATCTCCTTGCCGTACACCTCCCCGGGCGCGCCGCGGCCCTGCGCGTACTCGACGCCGATCGCGCGGGTGCCGTCGAAGAGGATCTGCGACACGAACGCATGGGTCTTCACGGTGAGGTTCTTCCGGTTCAGCACCGGGTGCAGGTACGCGCGGGCGGCCGAGAGCCGCCGTCCCTTGCGGACGTTGCGGTCGAAGGCGGCGAAACCCTCTTGCCGGTAGCCGTTCACGTCGTCGGTACGCGGGTAACCGGCCTGCACCGCGGCGTCGAAGAACGCCTCGAACAACGGGTTGGTCGCCGGGCCGCGTTCCAGCTCGAGCGGGCCGTCGTGGCCGCGCCACGGCCCGTCGGGCGCGTCGGCGAGGCAGTTCTCCATGCGGCGGAAGTACGGCAGGCAGTGGGCGTAGTCCCACTCGGACATGCCGGGGTCGCCCGCCCAGCGCTCGTAGTCGAGCGGGTTGCCGCGCTGGAAGATCATCCCGTTGATGCTGCTGGAACCGCCGAGCACCTTGCCGCGCGCGTGGTAGATCCGCCGCCGGTTCATGTGGGGCTCGGGTTCGCTGCGGTAGCCCCAGTCGTAGTACTTGCTGCCGATGGGGAATGTCAGCGCGGCGGGCATGTGGATGAACACGTCCCACTTCGCGTCTTCGCGGCCGGCTTCGAGGACCAGCACCTTCGTCGCGGGGTCGGCGGAGAGGCGGTTGGCGAGCGCGCAGCCCGCGGACCCGCCGCCGACGATGACGAAGTCGTAGGTCTCGGTACTCATGTCTCCTCCTTCTCTCAGCCGGTCACGGAACCGGGCGCCGGGGTGTCCGGCTGGTGTTCGGGGCTCGTGTGCGCGGCCGCCCAGTGCCGCCGGCGGACCCACAGCAGGACCCCGCCGACGAGCACGATCAATGCGGTGATGAGCACGGCACCCCACTGGAAGTACCAGTGGTCGTCGCCGTAGACCTCGGCCCGCGGCCAGATCAGGTTGATCGTCATGCCGGCGCCGTAGAGCACCGCGACGAAGTTCACGAGCGTGCCCCAGCGGCCGAGCTTGAAGTACGGGCCGTGCTCGGGGCGCGGCCACTGCCCGCGCAGGCGGCGCACCAGCATCGGGCCGGTGACCATCAGGTAGGGGATGTAGAACAGGATGATCGCCGTCGAGGTGAGCACGAAGAACGCGCGCTGGTTGCCGAGGTTGATCAGCAGCACCACGACCGTGAGCCCGCCGGTGATCAACGCCGGCAGCACCGGCGTCTTCGAGCGCGGCGACACCTTCGCCAGCGCCTTGCTGAACGGCAGCCGCCCGTCGCGGGCCATCGCGAAGGTCATGCGGATCGCGGCGGTCTGCACGGCCAGGCAGCACACCGTGATCGCGATGGCCGAGCAGATCAGGAACGCGTCGCCGAGACCGGTGCCGAGCGTGCTCTTGAGCAGGTACGGCATGCCGGACGTGGAGAGCTCCTCGGCGTTCAGGTCGCCGACGGCCATCATTCCGACGAGCATCATCAGCCCGCCCACGATGAACGCGGCCGTGATCGCGCGGATGATCGCTCGTGGCGCGTGCTTGCGCGGCTGCGTGGTCTCCTCCGCGAGCGAGCCCGCGGTGTCGAAGCCGTAGAACACATACGCGCTCATCAGCGACGCGACCAGGAACGCCCCGAGGTACCCGAGCGACTGGCCGTCGCCGGTGCCGTGGGTGTCGAACACCAGCCCTGGGCCGCGTTTGATGTGCACAGCCAGCGCGATGATCAGCAGGACGCTAGCGCCGAGCTCCACGGCCACGCCGAAGTTGTTGATCTTCGCCATGAGCTTCACGCCGATGATGTTCACGATCGTCGCGAACACCACGAGCACGAGCGCGAGGATGATCGCGTTCTGCGCGCCACCGGGGGTGGAGGTGAGGCCGGCGTCGGAGTCGCTGCCGACGATCTGGAACGCCGTGGAGACCTGCGGCAGGATGATCTGGTAGGCCACCGCGACGGCCGCGGCCGTCACGATCGCGCCGATGATCATGATCCAGCCCGCGAGCCACGATGTCGCCGGTTTCGCGATCTGCTTGGCCCACTGGTACACCGAACCGGCGAGCGGGAACTGCCCGGCCAGCTCGGCGAAGCACAGCGCCACGGCCAGCTGGCCGATGAACACGAGCGGCCAGGTCCAGATGAAGGCTGGGCCGCCCGAGCCGAAGCCGAAGAAGAACAGCTGGAACACGCCGGTCATGATCGAGATGTAGCTGAACCCGGCGGCGAAGCTGGAGAAGGAGCCGAGTGAGCGCTCGAGTTCCTGGCGGTACCCGAACTTGGCGAGCTCGGAGCTGTCGGAGTGGTCCCCGGCGGACCCCCCGCCCGCCGGCTTGGATCGTGTGGTCATGGTTCGTCGTCCTCAAAGGTGGTGGGGCGGGGGATCAAGGGGGTGGGCGAGCGGATCAGCCTTTGAACCAGCGCTGCGGTACGGGGTCGATGTTGTGGTAGACGTGCTTGGTCTCGCGGTACTCCGCCAGCCCCGAGGGGCCGAGCTCACGGCCGATGCCCGACCGGCCGAACCCGCCCCACTCCGCCTGCGGCAGGTAGGGGTGGTAGTCGTTGATCCACACGGTGCCGTGGCGCAGCGCCCCGGCCACGCGCTGCGCCCGCCCCGCGTCGGAAGTCCACACGGCACCGGCGAGCCCGTAGTCGGTGTCGTTGGCGAGCGTGATGGCCTCGGCCTCGTCGGTGAACCGCTCCACGGTGACCACCGGCCCGAAGACCTCCTCCCGCACCACGGCCATGTCGCGGGTGCAGCCGGAGAACACGGTGGGGCGCAAGAAGAACCCCCGCTGCAACGCGGGATCGTCGGGCCGGGCGCCGCCCGCGCGCAGCTTCGCACCCGCCTTGACGGCGCCGGCGATGTAGCCCTCGATCTTCGCGCGGTGCTGTTCGGACACGAGCGGGCCCGCTTCGCTGGCGGGGTCGAGCCCGTCGCCGATGCGGATCCGGTCGGCCCGCGCGGCGAGCTCGGCGACGAAGCGGTCGTGCACGCCGTCCTGCACGATCAGCCGCGCGCCCGCCGAGCAGACCTGTCCGGAGTGGACGAACGCGGCGGCCAGCGCGTAGTCCAGCGCGGTCTCGAAATCGGCGTCGTCGAACACCACGTTGGGGTTCTTGCCGCCCAGTTCGAGGGCCACGCGCCGGACGCCGCGCGCGGCCGCGGCCATGATCTTCTCGCCCGTGGCGAGCCCGCCGGTGAAGGACACGAGGTCGACGCCGGCGTGCTCCACCAGGGTCGCGCCGACCGCACCCGGGCCGAGCAGCAGGTTCACCACCCCGGGCGGCACGCCCACTTCTTCGGTGAGCGCGACGAGCCGGATCGTGGACAGCGGCGTGACCTCGCTCGGTTTGAGCACGGTGGTGTTCCCCGCAGCCAGCGCCGGGGCGAGCTTCCACGACATCTGCAGCAGCGGGTAGTTCCACGGTGCGATAAGCGCGCAGACACCCACCGGTTCGTGCGTGATCCGGCTGATCGCGCGCGGGTCGCCGGTGTCCACCACCCGCCCGGCGTCGTGCGCGGCCAGGGCGGCGTAGTAGCGGAAGACCGCGGTGACGTCGTCGATGTCGATGCGGCCCTCGGCCAGCGTCTTGCCGGTGTCGAGCGTTTCGGTGCGGGCCAGGTCCTCGCGGTCGCGCTGCAGTAGAGCGGCGATGCGGGTGAGCAGGTCCGCGCGGTCGGCCGCGGTCGTTCTTCGCCAGGGCCCGGCGTCGAACGCCCGGCGGGCCGCGGTCACGGCGGCGCCGACCTCGGCGGTACCCGCCACGGCCACGGTGGCCAGCACTTCGCCGTTGGCGGGGTTGAGCACTTCCGAGCACGCCTCGTCGGCGGCTTCGGTCCAGATTCCGTCGATGTGGAGGTCCTTCATCAGGCCTTCCCAAGCAGCTCGCAGAGCCTTTTGCCACGCTGGGTGTGACGCGCGGCACTTCGAGTGCGTACATTTGTACGCTAGGCGTGTACACATGTCCACAACGAGTTCTCGGCGCCGACACCGGGCGTTCGCGCGAGGCCGTGCGACGATCAGCGGTGCCCGACGAGACCGGTGAGTGAAGGAGCTTGGCGGCGATGACGACGCGTGACACCGCCGGGGGCAGGAAGCTGCGCGGCCCCAACGACCCCGAGCGGCGGGCCCGGATCGCGAAGGCGGCGATCGAGGTCGTGGCCGAACGCGGCATCGACGGGCTGACCCATCGCGCGGTCGCGGCGGCGGCCGGGGTGCCGCTCGGTTCCACGACCTACCACTTCGCGACGCTCGACGACCTGCTCGAGGTGGCGCTGCACGAGGCCGCCGCGAGCAACGTGCGCGAGCTTCAGGAGTGGGAGCAGGCGCTCGACCCGGAGGCCGATTTCGCCGCGGCGCTGGCCGATCTGGTGATGGGCTACATCCACGAGCTCTACCCGCACACGGTCGTCGAGTACGACCTCTACGTCGCCGCCCTGCACCGGCCGCGGCTGCGGCCGGCGAGCGCCGCGTGGGACGACGCCCTGATCAAGTTGTTCTCCACTCGCACCGACCCGCTCACCGGCCGGCTGCTCGCCGGGCTGTTCTGCGGCCTGCTCATGCAGGCGGCACTGGCCGACCCACCGCCGACCCGGCCGGAGATCGAAGCGCTCTTCCGGCGCGCCATCGAGGGCCCCGCGGCCTGACGGGCTTTCGTTGGGGTAAAGCCGAAACCGCTTCCGTGCACCAGGTTCGCGGCGGCGTCCGGTAATCGGGTGACGCGAAAATCCCGTCCTTGACAGCGCCGGTCGAGCGCCCGCATTGTGTTCCGGAGAGAGCAACCCGGCGCGTCCTGCGCAACATCAACGCCGGTGGTGCCTCTCCCGTGACTTCTGCCGTTTTCGCGCCCGGCACCTCCCGCATCGAGCCGGCCCGCACCGACCGTCCCGCCCCGAGAGGAGCACCGCCGGTGACCACCACCGACCTCCCGCAGAGCCTCCTGCCGACGCTGTCCGGCCGCCATTACACCGACCCGGAGATCTTCGCCCGTGAGCAGGAGCGGATCTTCGAGACGGACTGGTTCTGCGCCGTGCGCACCGCGGACCTGCCGACCGCGGGGACGTTCGAGACCGTGCAGATCGGCCACGAGAGCGTGCTCGTCGCCCGCGGCCGCGACGGGAAGGTGAACGCGTTCCTCAACGTGTGCCGCCACCGCGGCGCGCGCCTGTGTACCGATGCGCGAGGGCAGGTGAAGCGGGCGTTCCAGTGCATGTACCACGCGTGGACCTACGGCCTCGACGGCAAGCTCATCGCCGCGCCGAACCTCACCGGCATGCCCGACGTCGACCGCACCGAGTTCGGGCTCACGAAGCTGGCCGTGCGCGAGTGGCTCGGCTACGCGTGGGTGTGCCTGGCCGAGGAACCGCCGTCGTTCGAGGCCACGGTGATGGCCGACGTCTCGGACCGGCTCGGCGGGCCGGGGGAGATCGAGGCGTACGGGCTCGACGGGCTCGCGCTCGGCCGGCGCATCGAGTACGACGTGAAGGCCAACTGGAAGCAGATCATCGAGAACTTCATGGAGTGCTACCACTGCGCGACGATCCACCCGGAGCTCACCGAGGTGCTGCCGGAGTTCGCCGACGGCTACGCCGCGCAGTACTACGTGGGCCACGGCGCGGAGTTCGGCGAACAGATCGCCGGGTTCACCGTGGACGGCAGCGCCGGCGTCACGCGGCTGCCGGGTGTGGGGGAGCACCAGGACCGCCGCTACTACGCGATCACCATCCGGCCGCAGGTGTTCGTGAACCTCGTGCCGGACCACGTGATCCTGCACCGGATGTTCCCGCTCGCCCCGGATCGCACGCTCGTGGTGTGCGACTGGCTCTACCTGCCCGAGGTGGTGGAGTCCGGGGCGGACCTCGACCGCTCGGTGGAGCTGTTCCACCGCGTGAACCTGCAGGACTTCGAGGCGTGCGAACGGTGCCAGCTCGCGATGGACTCGCGTTCCTACGCCCGCGGCGGGGTGCTGGTGCCGAGCGAGCACCACATCGGCGCGTTCCACGAGTGGGTCCGCGCGCGGACCGAAGGTTAGATCAGCGCGCGGATCGCCTGTTCGAACCCGGTCACGTGGTCGAGTGTGAGGTCGGCGGCCTTCTTCGCGTCGCCCTCGATGATCGCCGTGAGCAGCGGCAGGTGCTCGTTCACGTGGCCGGCCATGCCGCGCAGGCGCGGCAGGAACACACACCAGATGCGGGTGGCGAGGTTGTCGTAGTGGATCAGGGTGTCCTCGAGGAACGGGTTGTGCACGCAGCCGTAGATCGCGCGGTGCAGTTCGAGGTCGGTGCGCAGCAGTTCGGTGTTGTCGGCCGGGTTCGCCGTGTCGAGCTGCTCGCGCAGCACCGTGAGGCCGGCGCGGTCGGCGTCCGACGCGCGCTCGGCCGCGGCTGCCGTCGCCATCGGCTCCAGGGTGCGGCGCACCTCAGAGATGTGCGCGAGGTCGGAGATGTTCACGTCGGTGGCGAACGTGCCGCGGCGTGGGTAGGCGACCACGAGGTGCTCGGTCTCGAGGCGTTTGAGCGCCTCGCGCACGGGCGTGCGACCCATGCCGAGCGTGCTGCCGAGCCAGTCTTCGTTGATCGGGTCGCCCGGTTTGATGTCGAGCATGACGAGGCGGTCGCGGATGAACAGGTAGGCCTGTTCCGCGAGTGACGGGCCGCTGACCGGGATCGGGCTGTTGACCTGGGTGCTCACCCCGCCTACCCTACATCGAAGATTGATATATCAGAAGTCGACCAGCCAGTTCTGAGTCCAGCGAACGGAAGCAGGCAGGAATGACCTCGACGATCGGGGAAGCGGGCGCCGTGCTCGGCCGCTCCCTGCAGGACTTCGACCCGGACGTGGCCGCCGCGATCGGCGCCGAGCTGGGCCGCCAGCAGTCGACGCTGGAGATGATCGCCAGCGAGAACTTCGCGCCCACGGCGGTGCTGCAGGCGCAGGGCTCGGTGCTCACCAACAAGTACGCCGAGGGCTACCCCGGCCGGCGCTACTACGGCGGGTGCGAGCACGTGGACGTGCTGGAGAACCTGGCGCGCGAGCGCGTCAAGGAGCTCTTCGGCGCCCGCTTCGCGAACGTGCAGCCGCATTCGGGCGCGCAGGCCAACGCCGCCGCCATGGCCGCGCTGCTCAAGCCCGGCGACCGCATCCTCGGCCTCGCGCTCGCGCACGGCGGGCACCTCACGCACGGCATGCGGATCAACTTCTCCGGCCTGCTCTATGAAGTCTCGGTCTACGAGGTGTCCGAAAAGGACTTCCGCGTGGACCTGGCCGAGGTCGCGCGGCTCGCGCGGGAGCACCGGCCGAAGCTGATCATCGCCGGCTGGTCGGCCTACCCGCGGCAGCTGGACTTCGCGCGGTTCCGCGAGATCGCCGACGAGGTGGGCGCGTACCTGATGGTCGACATGGCGCACTTCGCCGGCCTCGTGGCCGCCGGGCTGCACCCGTCGCCGGTGCCTCACGCGCACGTCACGACCACGACCACGCACAAGACCCTCGGCGGCCCGCGCGGCGGCGTCGTGCTGACGAACGACCCGGAGCTGGCGAAGAAGGTGAACTCCGCGGTATTCCCCGGCCAGCAGGGCGGCCCGTTGGAGCACGTGATCGCGGCGAAGGCGGTGGCGTTCAAGATGGCCGCCGAACCGGAGTTCGCCGAACGCCAGCTGCGGACGTTGCGCGGCGCGAAGCTGCTCGCCGACCGGCTGCTGGCCGAGGACACCACGGCGGCCGGCATCTCCGTGCTGACCGGCGGCACCGACGTGCACCTGGTGCTGGCCGACCTGCGCGACTCCGTGTTGGACGGAAAGCAGGCCGAGGACGGCCTGCATTCGGTGGGGATCACGGTGAACCGCAACGCGGTGCCGTTCGACCCGCGGCCGCCGATGGTCACCTCGGGCATTCGCATCGGCACCCCGGCGCTGGCGACTCGCGGCTTCGGTGACGACGAGTTCCGGGAGGTCGCGGACATCGTGGCCACAGCGTTGCTGCCTGGTTTCGACGAAACCGTCGCCGAGAAGCTGCGCGCCCGCGTGGCTGCGCTCACCGCGAGGTTCCCGCTGTACCCGGACTTGGAGGCCCCGCAGTGAACCCGACGGCCCCCGGCGCCGACCTGCCCGAACACCCGGACTTCCTCTGGGACAACCCGGAGCCGAAGCGGTCCTACGACGTCGTCGTGGTCGGCGGCGGGGGCCACGGCCTCGCGACCGCCTACTACCTCGCGAAGGTCCACGGCATCACCAACGTCGCCGTGCTGGAGAAAGGCTGGCTCGCGGGCGGCAACATGGCCCGCAACACCACCATCATCCGGTCCAACTACCTCTGGGACGAGAGCTCCGGCATCTACGAGCACTCGCTGAAGCTGTGGGAAGGCCTGGAGGAGGACCTCGGCTACCCGATCCTGTTCAGCCAGCGCGGCGTGCTCAATCTCGCGCACAGCCTGCAGGACGTGCGGGACAGCGTTCGCCGCGTCGAGGCCAACAAGCTCAACGGCATCGACGCCGAGTGGGTCGACGCGGCCGGGGTCAGGGAGATCTGCCCGATCGTCAACACCTTGCCCGACGTGCGGTACCCGGTGCTGGGCGCCACCTACCAGCCGCGCGCGGGGATCGCGAAGCACGACTACGTGGCGTGGGGTTTCGCCCGCGCGGCCGCCGCGCTGGGCGTCGACCTCATCCAGGACTGCGAGGTCACGGGCATCGAGAGCACAGCCGGCCGCGTGACCGCGGTCAACACGACGCGGGGCCGGATCGGGGCCGGCAAGGTCGCGTTGTGCGCCGCCGGGCACTCGTCGGTGGTCGCGAAGATGGCGGGGTTCGACCTGCCGCTGGTGTCGCACCCGTTGCAGGCGCTCGTGTCGGAGCTGCTCGAACCGGTGCACCCGACCGTGGTCATGTCGAACGCCGTGCACGTGTACGTGTCCCAGGCGCACAAGGGCGAGCTCGTGATGGGCGCCGGTATCGACTCCTACGCGGGCTACGGCCAGCGCGGCGCGTTCCACATCATCGAGGACCAGATGGCCGCCGCGCTGGAGCTGTTCCCGGTGTTCGCGCGGGCGCACCTACTGCGCACGTGGGCCGGGATCGTGGACGTCACGCCCGACGCGTCGCCGATCGTCGGCCTCACGCCCGTGGAGAACCTCTACGTCAACTGCGGCTGGGGCACCGGCGGGTTCAAAGCCACGCCCGGCGTCGGCGACTGCTTCGCCCACACCGTGGCGAAGGGCAAGCCGCACCCGTACGCCGAGCCGTTCACCCTCGACCGGTTCACCACCGGCGCCCTCGTCGACGAGCACGGCGCCGCAGCCGTCGCCCACTAGGAGCTCCCGTGCAACTCATCCCGTGCCCGTGGTGCGGTCCCCGCGAGGAGACCGAGTTCCACTACGGCGGCCAAGCGCACGTCGCCTACCCGCAGGACCCGGCCGCACTGTCCGACGAGGACTGGGCAAAGTTCGTGTTCTTCCGCGCCAACCCCAGCGGCCCGCTGCCCGAGCGGTGGACCCACAGCGCGGGCTGCCGCCGGTGGTTCAACGCCGTGCGCGACACCCGCACCCACGACCTCCTGGCGGTCTACCGCCTCGACGAGCCCAGGCCGGTGATCCCGTGACCCGATTGCCCGACCGCGGCGTCGTCGACCGCGCCGCACCGCTGAAGTTCACGTTCGACGGCCGGGAGCTGACCGGCTTCCGCGGCGACACCCTCGCTTCGGCCCTGCTCGCGAACGGCGTGCACCAGGTGGCCACGAGCATCAAGTACGGGCGCCCGCGCGGCATCCTCGCGGCCGGCGTCGAGGACGCGACCGCGCTCGTGCAGATCGAAGCGCCGTTCCCGGAGCCGATGCTCAGCGCGACCACCGTCGAGTTGTACGACGGCCTGGTCGCCCGCGGCCTGCCCGGTCAGGGCAAGCTCGCCGCCGAGCCCGACCCGGCCCGCTACGACGCCAAGCACATCCACTGCGACGTCCTGGTCGTCGGCGCCGGGCCGGCCGGGCTGGCCGCCGCGGCCGGCGCCTCCGGACGAGTGCTCCTGGTCGACGACCAGCCCGAGCCGAGCGGTGCGATCCCCGACGGCGTCCGGTTCCTCTCCCGCACGACGGCGTTCGGCGTGTACGACGACGGGTTCGTGCTGGCGCTGGAACGACGCGGCGAGAACGCGGCCCCCGAGCGGATCTCGCGCCAGCGCGTGTGGCGGATCCGCGCGAAACGGATCGTGCTCGCGACCGGCGCGCACGAGCGGCCCGTGGTGTTCCCGGACAACGACCGGCCCGGCATCATGCTCGCCGGCGCGGCGCGGACGTACCTGAACCGCTACGGCGTGCTCGCCGGGCGACGCGCGGTCGTGTTCACCACCAACGACAGCGCCTACGCGGCGGCTTTCGACCTCGCCGACGCCGGTGCGGAGATCACGGTGATCGCCGACGCGCGGGACACCGTGTCCGCTCGCCTGGGCGAAGACGCCGCGGCGCGGGGGATCGAAATCCGGACCGCGCACGGGGTCGTCGGCACCGCCGGGGGTGACCGCATCACATCGGCGGTCGTCGCGGAACTCGGGGCCACGCAAGGGGATCGCTTCGCCTGCGACCTGCTGCTCGTGTCCGGCGGCTGGAACCCGGCCGTGCACCTGTTCAGCCAGGCTCGCGGCACTCTGCGCTACGCACCCGAGCTCGGCGCGTACATCCCGGACGGTGACCTGCCGGCCGTACGCGTGGTCGGCAGCGCGGCGGGGGAAGGCCTGCCGGAGGCGAAGGTGCTGTGGCAGGTGCCGGCGGCGGAGTCCGAAGTGGACACCCGATTCGTCGACCTGCAGCGCGACGCCACCGTGTCCGACGTCCTGCGCGCGACCGGCGCCGGCCTGCGGTCGCTGGAGCACGTGAAGCGCTACACGACCATCGGCACCGCGCACGACCAGGGCAAGACGTCCGGGCCGCTCGCCGCGGGCATCACCGCCGAGGCGCTCGGGTGGGACCTGGCCGGGCAGCGGCCGACGACGTTCCGCCCGCCCTACACCTCCGTGTCGTTCGCCGCGCTGGCCGGGCGCAACCGCGGCGACCTGCACGACCCGGTGCGGGTGACGGCGCTGCACCCGTGGCACGTCGAGCACGGCGCGGAGTTCGAGAACGTCGGCCAGTGGAAGCGGCCGTGGTACTACCCGCGGCCCGGGGAGGACCTGGAAACGGCCGTGCTGCGTGAATGCCGCGCCGCCCGTACCGGCGTCGCGCTGATGGACGGCTCCACGCTGGGCAAGATCGACGTGCAGGGCCCGGACGCCGCGGCGTTCCTCGACCTGCTTTACACGAACCTGATGAGCTCGCTCAAGGTCGGCCGCATCCGCTACGGAGTGATGTGCGGGGTCGACGGCATGGTCATCGACGACGGCACCGTGATCCGCGTGGCCGAGGACCGGTTCCTCGTCACCACGACCACCGGCAACGCGGCGATGGTGCTGGAGTGGATGGAGGAGTGGCTGCAGACGGAGTGGCCGCACCTGCGCGTGTTCGCCACGTCGGTGACCGAGCATTGGGCCACGATCCCGCTCGTCGGCCCGCGCTCCCGCGCCGTGCTCGCGAAGGTGGCGCCCGGGCTTGACGTGGCGAACGACGCCTTCGGGTTCATGACCTGGCAGGACGCGGTGGTCGCCGGAATCGACGCCCGCGTCTGCCGGATCAGCTTCTCCGGTGAGCTGGCGTACGAGATCAATGTGCCCTCGTGGTACGGGATCACGCTGTGGGAAGCGCTGCTGACGGCCGGCGCCGAGGACGGGATCACGCCGTACGGCACGGAAACCATGCACGTGCTGCGCGCCGAGAAGGGCTACCCGATCATCGGCCAGGAGACCGACGCGACGGTGACCCCGCAGGACCTCGGCATGAGCTGGGCCGTGTCGAAGAAGAAGCCCGACTTCCTCGGGAAGAGGTCCTTCACGCGTGCGGAGAACCTGCGGCCCGACCGCAAACAGCTCGTCGGCCTGCTGCCGCAGGACCCGGCCGTGCTGCTGCCGGAGGGTTCGCAGCTCATCGAGTCCGACCACGTGCCCGAGCCGCCGGTGCGCATGCTCGGCCACGTGACGTCGAGCTACCGCAGCGCCGCGCTGGGCCGCACGTTCGCCCTCGCGCTCGTGCGGTCCGGGCGGGAACGCGTCGGCCAGACGCTGTACGTGCCGGTCGGCGAAGCCGTGGTGCCGGTGACCGTGACGGAATCCGTGCTGTTCGACAAGGAGGGGACCCGTCGTGACGGCTGACCTGATGCGCCGTGCCCCGTTCGCGGACCACGCGGCCGCGCTGGCCGCCCTCGCGCCCGCCGTGATCGCGGAGGAACGGCCGTTCCTGACGCAGCTCACCGTGCGGGTGCGCGAAGGCCATGACGCCGTGGGGGAGCTGCTCGGGGTGCCGTTGCCGGCCCAGCCGTGCACCTTCACGTCCGGCCGCGGGCCGTTCGGCGCCGTGGACGTGCTGTGGCTGGGGCCGGACGAGTACCTGGTCCTCGCCGGACCCGGCGCGGTGACCGAGACGGATCTGCGGCCGGCGATCGTGGTCGGGGCGGTGACCGATACGTCGGCGCAGCGCACCACCGTCCGGCTGGCCGGGCCGGCGGTGCGCGACGTGCTCGCGCACGGCTGCGCGATCGACCTGGACCCGGCAGTGTCGCCGCCCGGGACCTGCGTGCAGACGTTGCTGGCCCGCACCGGAATCGTGCTGCTGGTCCGCGAGGCCGGTGAGTTCACCGTGCTCGTGCGCCAGTCCTTCGCGCGCTACTTCGCCGCGTGGCTGGCCGACGCCGCCACCGAGTACACCGAGGAGGCACCGTGGCCTTCACGCTGACACTGAAGTGTCCCGAGCGCGCGGGCATCGTCCACGCCGTCACCACGTTCCTGATGGAACGCGGGTGCGACATCGTCGAGCACCAGCAGTTCGACGACGACGTGCGCGGCTCGCTGTTCCTGCGCACCTCCTTCACCTGTTCCGTGCCGGCCACTGTGGACGATCTCCGGCGAGCGTTCGTGCCGGTGGCCGGTGACTTCGGCATGGCGTTCGAGTTCGCCGACGGTACGGCGCCGCGGGTGCTGGTGATGGTGTCGAAGTTCGGGCACTGCCTCAACGACCTGCTGTTCCGCTGGCGCGCCGGCAGCCTGGGCGCCCGGATCGCGCTCGTGGTGTCGAACCACGAGGACCTGCGCCCGATGGTCGAGGCCGCCGGGGTGCCGTTCGAGCACGTGCCGGTGACTCCCGCGACGAAGGCCGGAGCCGAGCAGCGGCTGCTGGACCTGCTGTGGGAACACGAGATCGACCTCGTCGTGCTCGCCCGGTACATGCAGGTGCTCTCCGACGAGCTGTGCGGCAAGCTCGCGGGCCGCGCGATCAACATCCACCATTCGTTCCTGCCGGGGTTCAAGGGCGCGAAGCCGTACCACCAGGCCTACGACCGGGGCGTGAAGTACGTGGGCGCGACCGCGCACTACGTGACGCCCGACCTCGACGAGGGCCCGATCATCGAGCAGGAGGTGCAGCGCGTGGACCACACGTACTCGCCGCGGGAACTCGTCACCGTCGGGCGGGACGCCGAGGCGCTCGCCCTGTCGCGAGCGGTCCGCTGGCACAGCCAACGCCGCGTCCTGCTCAACGGCAACAGCACCGTCGTCTTCCGGTAAGGAGTGTCTTCTCATGACCCGAGTCGTGATCATCGGCGCCGGCATCGTGGGCGCCAACCTCGCCGACGAGCTCACCGCGCGCGGCTGGACCGACGTCACCGTGCTGGATCAGGGGCCGCTGCCGCTGACGGGCGGCTCCACCTCGCACGCGCCCGGTCTCGTGTTCCAGACCAACCCGTCGAAGACGATGACCGAGTTCGCGCGCTACACCGTCGAGAAGTTCAGCGGCCTGGAGGTCGACGGGCTGCCGTGCTTCAACCAGGTCGGCGGCATGGAGGTGGCGAGCACACCGGCGCGGTGGCACGACCTGCACCGCAAACACGGCTGGGCCACGTCGTGGGCCGTCGAGGCGCACCTCATCGATGTCGACGAGTGCGTGCGGCGCTGGCCGTTGCTCGACGGCTCGCGGATCCACGGCGCGCTGTACGTGCCGACCGACGGGCTGGCGAAGGCGTCGCGCGCGGTCGTCGCGCTGGCCCGCCGTGCCGAATCGCGGGGCGCGCGGTTCGTGGGCTCGACGAAGGTGACCGGGCTGAAGCAGGCCGGCGGCCGGGTGACCGGCGTCGAGACGGACCACGGTGAGTTCTCCGCGGACGTCGTGGTCTCGTGCGCCGGGTTCTGGGGGCGCGAACTCGGTGCGCTGGCGGGGATGTCCGTGCCGCTGCTGCCGCTCGCGCACCAGTACGTGAAGACGGGTCAGGTCGCGGAGCTGGTGGGCTGCAACACGGAGACGAGCGAGGCGAGCCTGCCGATCCTGCGCCACCAGGACCAGGACCTGTACTTCCGGGAGCACGTGGACCGGCTCGGTATCGGCTCGTACGCCCACCGGCCGATGCCCGTCGAACCCAGCGGCGTGGACGGCGAGGTGACGGAGTCGTCGATGCCCTCGATGCTGCCGTTCACCGACGAGGACTTCGCGCCGTCGTGGGAGGAGAGCAAGCGGCTGCTGCCCGCGCTCGGCCGCACGAAGGTCGAGGAGGGGTTCAACGGCATCTTCTCCTTCACTCCCGACGGTGGGTCGCTGGTGGGGGAGTCGGAGCACGTGCGCGGGTTCTGGATCGCCGAGGCGGTGTGGGTGACGCATTCGGCCGGCATCGCGAAGGCCGTGGCGGAATTGCTCGTGCACGGTCGTTCGGAGACCGATCTGCACGAGGTGGACGTGCACCGGTTCGAGGAGGTGCAGCTCGCGCCGGAGTACGTGAGCGAGACCTCGCAGCAGAACTTCGTGGAGATCTACGACGTGCTGCACCCGTTGCAGCCCAAGCTTTCGCCGCGCGACCTGCGGGTGAGCCCGTTCAACGTCCGGCAGCGCGAGCTGGGCGCGGTGTTCCTGGAGGCGGGCGGCTGGGAGCGGCCGCACTGGTTCGAGGCCAACGCGCCGCTGGTGAAACGCCTGCCGCACGAGTACCTGCCGCCGGCGCGCGACGCGTGGGCGGGGCAGTTCCACTCGTCGATCGTGGCGGCGGAGGCGTGGCACACGCGCAACGGGGTGGCGCTGTACGACATGACGCCGCTCAAGCGCGTGGAGGTGAGCGGGCCGGGCGCGCTGGCGTTCTTGCAGGGGCTGACGACGAACCAGCTCGACAAGTCCGTGGGTTCGGTGACCTACACGCTGATGCTCGACGATGCCGGTGGCGTGCGCAGTGATGTCACGGTGGCGCGGCTGGAGCCTTCGGTGTTCCAGGTCGGGATCAACGGGAACATCGATGTCGCGTACCTGAACTCGCTGGTGCCTGACGGGGTCCGGGTCCGGGACATCACCGGGGGCACGTGCTGCGTCGGCGTGTGGGGACCGCTCGCGCGCGACCTGGTGCAGCCGTTGTCGGCGGAGGACTTCTCGCACGCGGGACTCAAGTACTTCCGAGCGCGCTCGGCGCGGATCGCCGGGGTGCCGGTGACGGCGATGCGACTGTCCTATGTGGGCGAGCTCGGCTGGGAGATCTACACCTCGGCGGACAACGGCCTGCGGCTGTGGGACGCGTTGTGGGCGGCGGGACAGGAGCTCGGCGTGATCGCGGCCGGCCGGGCGGCGTTCAACAGCTTGCGCCTGGAAAAGGGCTACCGGCTGTGGGGCACCGACATGACCACCGAGCACGATCCGTACGAGGCCGGAGTCGGGTTCGCCGTTCGCCCGGCGAAAGGTCCGTTCTCGGGACGGGAGGCGATCGAGGGCCGTTCGGAGGAGACGGCCGCGCGGCGGTTGCGGTGCCTGACCGTGGACGACGGGCGGACGGTGGTGCTGGGCAAGGAACCGGTGTTCGTCGACGGTGCTGCTTCGGGTTACGTGACCAGTGCGGCGTACGGCTACACGGTCGGGCGGCCGATCGCGTACGCGTGGCTGCCGGGGACCGTCGGCATCGGCGACGCGGTGGAGATCGAGTACTTCGGGCGGCGGGTCGCGGCGACGGTGGCCGCGGAGCCGTTGGTCGACCCGGGTATGGAACGAATTCGGCGCTGAGAGGGGATTTCCGTGCGGGATCAGATCATGAGCGAGTTCCTGAAGTCCCTGGCGACGCCGCCGGTGGGGTCCGCGGTGCCGGCCGGCGGGACCGTCGCGGCCCTCGCGTTGGCTCAGGCAGCGGCCCTGCTGACGCGCACCGGCGGCGGCGATGGCGGCAGTTGGCTGCACGGGCTGCGGCTGGCCGAGCAGGACGCGTTCGCGGTGCGGACGTCGGATCTCGACGCCTGGCGGCCTCCGGCGGACGTGATCACCGCGGCGGCCTCTGTGCTGGCGACGGCCGAACGGCGGCTGCCCGAGGTGAGCGGCGCGGCGCTGCTCGACGTGGCGGCCGCGGCGGAGGCGGTGCGCTCGGCCGTGGTGATCGCGCGGGTGGCGATCGAGAGCCGCACGGGTTCGGTGCCGGCGCTGGAGGTGGACGAACTCGTGTCGCGGGCGGAGCGGATCACGGAGGCGGTGCGGAGTGGCTTAACTAACCAACTGGTTGGTTGACGAACGTCCGGGATCGGTGTCTGATGGAGAGGTAGGCACGAACTCCCGGAAGGCACTCATGTCCAAGACCTGGCTCATCACCGGCAGCTCCCGCGGCTTCGGGCGGGAGCTGGCGAAAGCAGTCCTCGACCACGGCGACCGGCTCGTCGCGACCGCTCGCAAGCCCGAACAGCTCGACGACCTCGTCGCCCAGTACGGCGACCGCGTGCGCGCCATCGCCCTCGACGTCACCGACCCGGCGGCCGCCCGCGCGGCCGTGCAGGCGGCGGTGGACGCGTTCGGCTCGCTCGACGTCGTGGTGAACAACGCCGGCTACGCCAACTCCGCACCCATCGAAGAAATGTCCGACGACGACTTCCGCGCCCAGGTGGACGCTAACTTCTACGGCGTCGTCAACGTCACCAAGGCCGCCCTGCCGATCCTGCGTGCCCAGCGCTCGGGGCACGTCGTGCAGTTCTCGTCGGTCGGCGGCCGCGTCGGCGGATCGCCCGGCATGGGCGCGTACCAGGCCGCGAAGTTCGCGGTCGAGGGCTTCTCGGAGGTGCTGGCCAACGAGGTCGCCCCCTTCGGCGTCAAGGTCCTCATCATCGAGCCCGGCGCGTTCCGCACCGACTGGGCCGGCTCGTCCATGCGCGTCGACCCGGTGACCCCCGACTACGACGAAACCGTCGGCGCGATGAACCGCCGCCGCACCGACTCCGCCACCTGGCCCGGCGACCCCGCCCGCGCCGCCAAGATCATCGTCGACGTCGTCGACCACGCCGCCCCGCCCCGCCGCCTCCTGCTGGGCGCCGGCGCGGTGGAACTGGCCGCACGGTCTTCGGCGGAACGCGCGGCTGAGGCCGAGAAGTGGGCCGACGTGAGCCGCTCGGCGGACTTCCCTCCGGGCGAGTGATTTCCGGCCCTTCGAAGGACCCGCGGCGCCGGCGCGGAGCACTAGCATCGGTCGCATGAGTCGACGTGCTGGGCCGAACCGGTGAAGGCCTTCGTCGTCACCGGGCCCGGCGAGGCCGGGGTGGCCGAGGTGCCGGAGCCGGTCGCGGTGATGGGCGAGGTCGTGGTGGCCGTGGAGCGCGCGGGGGTGTGCGGTACGGACTTCGAGTTCTTCACCGGCGAGATGCATTACCTCGGCGACGGCCAGGCGCGCTACCCGATGCGGATCGGGCACGAGTGGTGCGGCACCGTGGTCGAGACGGGTGAGGGCGTGCATCCCGCGTGGGTGGGGCGGCGGGTCGTCGGCGACACGATGCTCGGGTGCGGCCACTGCCGGCGGTGCCGCAACGGCCACCAGCACGTGTGCGCGGACCGGCAGGAAGTCGGGATCCGCGGTGGGCGGGCCGGGGCGCTGGCGGAGAAGATCGCGGTGCCGGTGACGTCGCTGCACGAGCTGCCCCCGCACCTCGACCCGACGGCGGGCGCGCTGGTCGAGCCGGGCGGGAACGCGCTGCGGGCGGCGCAAGCCGCGTTGGGCGAGAAGGACGGCATGCGGGTCGCGGTCTACGGGCCGGGCACGATCGGGCTGCTCACCGCGATGTTCCTGCGCGCGGCCGGCGCCGAGGTCCACCTGGTCGGCGCCACGGCCGACTCGATCGCCTTCGCGCGTGAGCTGGGGTTCTCCGCGGCCGCCGAGCCACCTGCGTCGCCGGTGGACGCGGTCGTGGACGCCACCAGCGACCCGGCCGTCCCGGCGGCCGCGCTGGAGCTGGTGGAGCCGTCGGGCCGGATCGTCTACATCGGACTCGCCGGTGAGCCCAGCGGGATCGACACGCGGCTGCTGGCCCTCAAGGACGTGACCGCCGTCGGGATCCTCAGCGCGTCGCCCGGCCTCGAGGCGGCGATCGACCGCTACGCCGACGGGGATGTCGACCCACGGCCGATCGTCGCGGCGACGGTCGGGCTCCACGAGGTCGCCGACGTCTTCGCCGGACGCCGCCCGCCGGGCGCGGGGCCGAAGATCCTGGTCGACCCGAACCGGACGTGAAGGCCGGTCCGTGGGCATGGGTCGGGGGACCGCGCCCACGGACCGGGGTCAGGCGAGGTACTCCGCGGCCGCGCGCAGGCTCACGTACGAGCCGCTGAACGTGTCGATCCGCGGCCCCGTGCTCGACGGTCCGGGCACGCCGGTCTCGACGCGGATGTAGTCCACATCGGACAGTTCCGCGAGGAACGCGAGCACCGCCGGGTGCCGGTGTGCCTCGCGCGTCACCACGACCACGCTCGCGAAGTCACGAGCCTCCGAACGCACGGACACGGCGTCCGCCGGGGACACCGTCAACGCGCGGGTGCCCGGCACCAGTTCCGTCAGGTGCGGGCCCAGGCCCCACGGCATCGGCCCGGCCGCGATCGTCGGGTCGGTGCTCACGTCGACGACCAGCGGCGCACCCGCCAGCCGCGGCGAGCCCTGGAACCGCAGGGCCGCGCGAGCCGCCGAGAGGCCCAGCGCGTAGTCGACCGGCTGCGGCTCGGCGGGCGTCGGCGAGGTGCCCAGCGCCGCCGTCCGGGCGGCCGCGTCCGCGAGCCGTTCCGCGGACAGCGTCCCGTCCGAAACCGCGGCCACGATCGCAGAGGTGATGGCGTCCAACGTGTCCGCCTCGAACGCCGCCCCGCCGATGCACAACGCGTCCGCGCCCGCGGCCAGCGCGCGGACAGCCGCGCCGCCGAGCCCGTCGTGCCGGCCGTAGGAGCCGGAGACCGCGCCCATCTCCAGCGCGTCTGTGATCACCGCGCCGTCGAAGCCCAGCTCGCCACGCAGCACCTCGGTGAGCGCGACACGGTTCAAAGTCGCCGGTTCGTCGCCCCACGCGCGGACCACCAGGTGGCCCGACATGATCGACCGCACGCCCGCCGAGATCGCCGCGGCGAACGGCACGAGCTCGATCTCCCGCAGTTCGTCGACCGTCCGCGGCAGCACAGGCAGCGAAACGTGCGAATCCTCCGTCGCCGCACCATGGCCGGGGAAGTGCTTCGCACACGCGGCCACGCCGTACTTCTGCAGCCCCGTCACGAATGCCGCGACGTGCGGCGACGCTTTCGCCGGGTCCGACCCGAACGCGCGGACCCCGATGATCGGGTCCTCCGCCGCGAGCGTGAGGTCCGCGCACGGCGCCAGGTTCACCGTCACGCCGCACGCGGCCAGCCGCTCGCCGAGCGCCGCCGCGACCGCCGTGGTGAGCTCCGGGTCGTCGGCCGCGCCCAGCGCGAGCGGGCCGGGCACGAACGAGCCGGTGTTCACGTCGAGGCGGGTGACGTCGCCGCCCTCCTCGTCGATGCCGACCACCACGTCGTCGCGTTCGGCCCGCAGCGCCGAGGTCAACGCCGCCACCTGCTCGTCGTCGACCACGTTGCGCCCGAACAGGATCACGCCGCCGAGGCCCTCGCCCAGGCGCCGCCGCAACCAGTCCGGCGCCGTCGTGCCCGCGAAACCGGGCAGCAGCACCGCTTCCGCCCCAGCCCGAGGATCAGTCATCGCTCACCCCTTCACCGCGCCGGCGGTCAGGCCGGACACCAGCTTGCGCTGCACGATCAGGAAGAAGATCAGCGCCGGCACCGCGTACACCGCCGAAGCCGCCATGATCGCACCCCAGTCGACCGAGAACGCGGTCCTGAACGACGAGAGCCACACCGGCAGCGTCTGCTTGTTCGGGTCGTGGATGAACACCAGCGCGAACAGGAACTCGTTCCACGCGGTGATGAAGCTGAACACCGAGGTGGTCACCAGCCCCGGCCCGAGCAGGGGCAGCGTCACGCGGCGGAACGCGCCCGCGCGGCTGCAGCCGTCGATCATGGCCGACTCTTCGAGGTCGTACGGGATGCCGTTGATGAAGCCGTAGAGCATCCAGACGGTGAAGGGCAGCGACGTCGCGAAGTACACCAGCAGCAGCGAAGGCAGCGTGTCGAGCAGCCCGATGTCACGCATCAGCAGGTACATGGGGATGAACAGCGCCGAGAGCGGTGCCAGCTGCGCGACCAGGATCAGCAGCAGGAACCCCTTGCGCCCGCGGAAGCGGAACCGCGCGAGCGGGATCGCCGCCAGCACCCCGACCACGAGGGCCGCGATCACGGCGCCGAGGGTGACGATGAGGCTGTTGGTCAGGTACGTCACGAACCCCGGCTTGGTGAGCGCGGAGACGAAGTTCTCGAGCGTTGCCGAGGAGGGGAGCAGGTCGTACTTCGGCGCGAGCACCTCGCCGGGCGTCTTCAGCGACGTGGTGAACATCCAGTACGTCGGGAAGAAGAACACCAGCGCGATGAGCACGCCGACCACCGAGAGCGTGATCCGCTGGGTCAGGGACTTCTTCACGCGAGTTCACCGTCCTTCGAGCGCACCAGCAACTGCACGTAGCGCGCGGTGACCAGCAGCAGGATCACCAGCATGATCGTGGCGATGGCCGCGGCCGAGCCGAAGTGGCTGCCCGCGATGCCTTTGAGGTACTGCAGGATCGCGAGCGTCGTGCTCGCGCCGTCGGGCCCGCCCTGGCGGATGGCCCAGATCTGGCCGAACATGTTGAAGTCCCACAGCACCGACAGGAACGTGACCATCGTCAGGATCGGGCGGATCGCGGGCCAGCTGACCGCGCGGAACGTCTGCCACGGCCCGGCACCGTCGATGCCGGCGGCCTCGTACTGCTCGCGTGGCACGCCGATCAGGCCCGCGTAGAGCGTGAACGCCACGAACGGCGCGGCCTGCCACAGCACCAGCAGCCCGACGACCGTCATCGTGCTCGCGCCGGTGGAGAACCACGAGTAGCCGATGAACGAGTGGAACCCCAGCCGGTCCAGCGTCTTGTTCAGGATCCCGTACTGCTGGTCGAAGATCCACTGGAACACCGTGGTCGTCGCGATCACCGGCACGGCCCAGGCGAGCACGAGCGAGATCTGCAGGAGGATCCGGACCACCGGGTTGAGGTGGCGCATGAGCACCGCGATGACCAGCGCGACCAGCAGCGTGGCGGCCACCAGCAGGGCGGTGAACACGATGGTCCGGACGGCGACCGCCCAGAAATCCGGGTCCGTCAGCTCCTCGGTGTAGTTGTCGAACCCGACCCACACGGCCTTGCCGGTCACCAGCTCGTGCAGGTCGAGCTTGCGCAGGCTGATGCCGAGCATCTGGATCGTGGGCCAGCCGAGTAGCACCAGGACGGCGACGAGGGCGGGCAGGAGCAGCAGGTAGGGCGTGGCCCGCTCGCCGAACCCACCCCGGCGCCGCGGTTTCGCGGGAGTGACGCGCGCCGATGCCGGCGGGGTGGCCCCCGCCGGCATCGGCACGTCTTTGGTGGCGGTCATCCGCCGATGATCTTGTCGAGGGCGGCGTTGGCGTCAGCCGTGGCCTGGTCGATCGACTTCTTCCCGGTCAGGTACGCCGTCAGCATGTCCTTCAGCGGGTTCTGGCCCGACTCGACCTCGCCCCACTTCGGGCTGGTGGGCACCGCGCGGCCGTTCTTCGAGGCCTTCGCCATCACGCCGCCGAGCGGGTCCTTGTCCAGGGCGCTGGTGTCGGTCGAGGTGCCCGGCACGTAGCCGGCGGCGGCCATCTGGCTCATGTACTTGGTGCTGGTGAGCAGCTTCAGGTACTCCTTGGCGAGGTCCGCGTGCTTGCTGTTGAGCGGGATCACCAGGTTCGAGCCGCCGAGGAACACCGGGGCCGTCTGGCCTGCGGTCTTGCTCGGGATCGGGAACGCGCCGGTCTTGTCGGTGATGCTCGGGTCGGTCTTCGCGGCCGTGGCGACCTCGCCCGGCGTGCCGATGAACATCGCGACCTTGCCGCCGCCGTAGATGCCGGCCTGCTGCGGCGTGGCCTCGTCGTTGTCCTTCGGCGCGGTGGTGCCGGAGGCGTCCACGAGCTGCTTGTAGAACTCGAGACCCGCCTTCGCGCCGGCCGAGTCGAGCGTCGACTTGAAGCCCTTGCCGTCGGCCTGGGCGACGTCGCCGCCGTTGTCCCAGATGAACGACAGCAGGGTGTACCAGTACTGACCTGGCAGGTAGAGGGGCTGGAAGTCCTTGTCGCTGCCGAACTTCGCCTTCAGCTTGGCGATGTCGTCGAGCCACTCCGCGTTCGAGGTCGGCGGTGCGGTGATACCGGCCTGCTCGAACATGTCCTTGCGGTAGAGGACCTCGCGGTTGGCGGCGTAGAACGGCACGCCGTAGGTCTTGCCCTCGAACTCGCCCGAGGCCTTGAGCCCGGTCAGCCACTGCGCGCCGTTGAAGCTGTTGACGTCGGCGGAGAGGTCGGTGAGCACCTCGTCGGAGGCGAACGCCGGGGTCTGGGTGTTGCCGACCTCGATCACGTCGGGCGGGGTGTCACTCGCGAGCGCGGTGGTCAGCTTCTGCTGGATGCCGTTCCACGGCTGGATCTGGTAGTTGACCTTGACCCCGGCGTGGGCAGCCTCGAACTCCTTGTTGAGGGCACCCGTGAGGCTGTCCGGCGCGGAGCCGTCCATGAGCCAGACCGTGAGCGTGCCACCGTCCGAACCACCCGAGCCGGACGCGGTGTCACCGCCGCCCGAACCGGCACACCCGGCTGTCGCGAGGGTGAGGGCGGCGGCACCCGCCGCCAGTTTGAGCCAGCGCTTCACTTGTCTGTCCTTTCGGTGTCCGGCCCCCAGGCCGGTCGAGTGACAAATGGTGTAGACCAATGTTGAGCAGAGTGGTCCGGACCACAGCTGGTGTCAAGCCGGTTGCCAAGACGTTGTAAACGCGACGGGGAGTTTGACGCTGCGTGTCCGGCCGGTTACCAGCATGCGGCGCAAAAGCGCAGGTGGCGCACCGGAAAACCTTTACCGGGCAGGGTTTGTCTCGCCGTGGCGGTTGTTCGTGAAGACCTCGCCGGACCGCGGGATGCGGACAGAAGCTGTCCGCGAGACGGGGCGCGACCCGGTCCAGTGGTACGGGCTGGTCCGCCTGAAGGGCGGACGGCGCGAAATCGGCGAGGCTCGGACAGAGCCGAGAGCGGACATCGGCCCCGCGAGCGTACGGAAGCCCGCGATCGAGGTCCGGGTGGGCGACTCCCGCTGGCCGGGACACCGCGAAAACGAGTGCTGCTCAAGGCGTTGACACACGAAAAGGCCCCGCCCGGCGGGTGCCGGGCGGGGCCGTGGTGCGCTCCCCGAGCGGGTCAGGGTCGATCGTTCGGCGGTTGACCGAGCGGTGCCGGCTTGGTCAGCCCTGGATCGTCGAGTACCGGACCGGTCAGTGGTTGACCTTGAACCACGGCTGCGACCAGCCGAGGTAGGTCTGGCCCCACGAGCTCTTGATCTCCGAGATCGTGGTCTGGGTGTAGCTGCCCGCGCCGTGGATGTCGTTCGACAGGAACTGGCCGCCGCCGATCGAGATCATGGTGTGGCCCGCGCCGCCGTTGGAGAAGAAGGCGAGCCCGCCGGCCGGCACGTTCTGGTCGCCGGCGTGCTTGTACTGCGCGGGGATCTGGGTCCAGTGCACGTACGCGGTCTCGGAACCGCTGGCGGAGAACCCGTAGTTCTGGGCGTTGATGCGGTCGCACCAGCCGTCGTAGGAGGCGACGTTGTTGGTGTGCACGCGGGTCTTGGCGTAGGCCACGGCCTGCGCGCAGGTCTTCGCGTCACCGAGCCCGGTGGTGGAGCAGGTGCTCTGCGGCGGCGTCGGGACGCCGGTGCAGTCCGGGGCGATGCGGCCGTCGGAACCGGTGTAGACGTAGGTGTCGGTGATGTAGCCGCCCTTTGCGGCGACGTGGTCCCAGATGTTGCTGGTGCCGTACTTGCCGGTCACCGTGTCGCCGGTGGTCTGGCAGTCGATGACCACGGCGGTGCCGTCGGCGATGGTGCCGACGGAGCTCGCGCCGGTGCCGGGCGCCGAACGTACGGTGAGCGGCGCGCCGGAGTCGGTGTGCACGGTGCCGTTGGCGTCGGCGGCCAGCGCCGGCGCGATGCCCGACAGCGTCAGCGCCGCGGCGAACGCGACCAAACCCAGCGTGCGTTTCGCGATTCTCATCCTCGGTCCTCCTGATCCCCAGTGGGTGTGGGAACCAGGTTCGCCCGAGCCGATACACGCGCCGTACAAATGCGTTCGCGGCGGCCGTGAACCCCGGACAATCCGGGCGCGCGGTCAGCCCTTGCGGGGGTGGCCCGACTTGCGCCGCGGCACGTAGTCGCGGCTGTCGCCCTGGATCAGCCGCGAGCGCAACGTGGTGAGCAGCTCCGAGGTCTGGTTGGCGTGGTCCTCGTCGCGCGAGGCCAGCCCGAGCAGCAGCGCGTCCGCCAGCACCTCGGCGCTGAGCATCTCGCCGGTGAAGTTGCTGGGGGAGTGCGTGGCCTGCAGGGCCACGGCCACGCGGTCGCCGAAGACGGGCGCGAGCGAGTCGGTGATCAGCAGCGTGTGGGCGCCGACCTCGCGCGTGCGATCGAGGAGCACCTCGATGTCGCCGAGCAGCCGGCTCGGCAGGAACAGCACCACGACGTCGCCCTCGCCGAGGCCGAGCAGGTCGTCGGCGAGGCGGAAGCCGGTCGCGCCGCTGGCGCGGGCGCGCCGGCCCATCCGGCCCAGGCGCAACGCGACGTACCCGGCAAGGAAACTCGACGGGCCGATGCCGAAGGCCAGCACCTCGCGCGCGCCGGCCAGCAGGTCCACGGCCTTCTCGAAGTCCTCCTCCGAAATGAGGCGCCAGGTCTCGGCCAGCCGCTCGGTCGCCTCGGTGAACACGCGCGCGAGCACGGTCGTGGGCTCGCCGGTGGGCTCGCCGATCTGGCGGTGGCGCAGCTCGATCGACGGGCTGGTCTCGGTGACCACCTGCCGGGCGAGGTGCTGGCGCATGTCGGCCAGGCCGCTGTAGCCGAGCGTCTTGGCGGTGCGGACCACGGTGGCGTCGCTCGTGCCCGTGGCCGAGCCGATCTGCTCGGCGGTGGCGAAGATCGCCTCGCGTGCGTGGTGGCGCAGGTACTCGGCGACGGCGCGCTCGGCCCGCGACATCCCGGCGAGGCGGCCGGTGATCCGCTCTGTGAGCGAATCGCCGCCGTCGGCGGGGGTGGCGTCGTCGGGCATCGGATCACTCTCCTGTCGGCTCGCCTGCATCGTAGTGGTCCGCGGTGCCGTCGTGTGCGGGACCACAGTGGACGGTGTGGCGCGCCCCTGTGATCCGCGGCGTGGGTTGCCCTCCAGGAATGCGCTGACTAGGGTTCGAGTTAGTCATCGTTAGTGACTAATTCGAATCGAGGAGCTGACGATGTCGGTGATCGAGCTGACGACCTTCACGGTCCGTCCCGACCGGACGCGGGCGATGCTGGACGCCCGCCCCGGCATGGTGGAGGCCTTCCACCGGGACCGGCGCGGATTCGTGTCGGCGCGCCTGGTGCGGGTGTCTGAGGACACCTGGCTGGACTTCGTCGAGTGGACCGACGACACGGCCTGGGACGCCTCGCGCGCGAAGGGTGCGAACCAGCCGGAGATCGCCGAGTTCTTCGCGACGCTCGACACTTTGGTGAGCTCCGAGCGGGGCGTGCGCTACGACGACCCGGCGGGCGCGAGGGTCCGGACCATTGCCTATGGGCCTTCGCCGTCGCAGGTGGGGGAGCTGTACCTGCCTGAGGGAGCCGGGCCGTTCCCGGTGGTGGTGCTCGCCCACGGCGGGTTCTGGACGGCACTGTACGACCGCCGCCAGATGACCCGTCTCGCCGACGACCTCGTAGCGCGCGGGTACGCGGTGTGGAACGTCGAGTACCGCCGCCTGGGCGAATCCGGCGGCGGCTGGCCGGGCACGTTCACCGACTTCGCCGCGGCGGTGGACGCCGTCGCCACCCTCGACCCCGCGCTCGACGTCTCGCGTGTCGTCCTCGTCGGCCACTCCGCCGGCGGCCAGCTCTCGGCCTGGGCCGCCGGCCGTTCGGCTCTGCCCGCCGGCGCACCGGGCGCGGACCCCAGGGTCACGCCCGTCGCCGTCGTGTCACTCGCCGGTGTCCTGGACCTGCGCGGGGCGGCCGACGCCCGCCTCGGCCGCGAACTGGCCGATCCTGATCTGCCGGCCCCGGCCGGTGCCCCCGTCGAAGCGGACCCCGCGTACGTTCCGGCCATCGCCGCCCTCGCCGGCAACGGTCTGGTCCCCGCCCTCCTCGGCGGCACCCCGGCCACCGTCCCGGACCGCTACGCCCTCGCCACCCCGGCCGACACCGGCGTCCCCCTGCTGGTCGTGCACGGCGACGCGGACGAGATCATCCCGGCGGCCCCGGCGCGCAGCCCGTACGCGGAGGAGACGATCGACGTCGCGGGCGCGGGCCACTTCGAGGTGATCGACCCGGCGGACCCGTCGTGGGCGCGCGTAGTGGCGTGGCTGGAGACCAAGCCGGCCGGGTGATCGGCGGGGGAGCTCGGCCGGGTGACCGGGGCCGGTCGCTACGCTGCCGGGCATGACCACCACTCGTCCGGCTTTGCGGGGGTTGCCCGGGTTCGTGCTCATCGTGCGGTTCTGCACGGAGCTGGCCCTGCTGGCGGGCCTGGCGGTCGCCGGGGCGCGGCTGGGTGGGGGTGTGCTGCTGGACGTCGTCGGCGGGGTGCTGTGGCCGGTGCTGGCCGGGGCGATCTGGGCGCTCGTCGTGGCCCCCAAGGCGCCGCGGCGGGCGCCGGAGCCGACGCGGTTCATCCTGGAGTTCGCGTTGTTCGCGGCGGCGGCCGTGGCGCTGGCGGCGTCCGGGCTGCTGATCGCCGGGATCGTGCTCGCGGTGGTCGGCGTGGCGACGGCGGTCGCGGTGCGGGTCTTCGCCAAGGACTCCTAGCCGGAAGCCCTGGTTGTGCTGCCTCAGTCGAGCCGGTCCAGGACGTCCAGGTCGGCGCGGGTCAGCGAGTTCGTGGTGATCGCCAGCTCCGTCAGCAGGTTGTGGTTGAGCGAGTTCCCGATCGGCTCCGGCACCTCCGTGCGCTTGAGCCCGCGCACGCCCTGACCCGAGAGTCGCTCGCGCACGGCCGCGATCACGCGGTCGACCTTCCGCACGTCCCACTCGCCGCCCGGCTCGAGCGCGCCCATGATCTCGGCGACGTGGCCACGGCTCATGGGCTGCGGCTGGACCTCCCGGCGCAGGTACTGCTGGCCGAGCACCGTGAGCACGAGCCGCTGGGCGGCGGTGAGGTCCCACTGCCGGCCGGGCAGCGTCGGACCGGTGACGGGCATCGGCCGGTTGTGGTCGGGCGCGTTGACGCGGACCTCGAGCGGGTGCTTGCGCCCGCCGGCGCCGACCACGAGCAGCGTGGTGAAGCCCGCCGGCAGCGGCTCGGGCTCGTCGTCGGAGTGCAGCAGCCGCGTGGGGGAGAACTCGATCGGCGTGTGGCCGGAGTTGCTCAGCAGCCACCAGCCCCGCCGGTACGTCAGCGCGCCGTGCTCCCGGCTCACGCGCGGGTCGTCCTCGCCGACCTTGACACCGTCCGGCCCGGGTTGGCGCCCGAACGGCAGCCGCGCGTACTCGGCGGGCAGCACGACGGCCGTGCCCGCCAGGCCGCGGACCACGACGGCGCCTGGTGTCTCGGACGCGGGGTTGTCAGCGGGAAAGGAGGTCACCTCGGGTCCTCTCGAATCGGGGACCGGTCCCGTCGCAGGCCGGTACGGTGCGCGCATGGATCTTCGCACCACTGCCCGGGCGGCCGCCGCCCCCGTGGCCGCCGCGGCTCTGCTCGCCGCTCTCTGCGCGTGCGGGAGCGACGCCGCCCCCGCGGCACCGGCGCCGTCGGCGTCCGCGCCCGCCTCGTCCTCTTCGGTCGCTCCGCCCTCGACGTCGGTGCCCGACCGCGAGCCGCACACCCTCGTGCTCAACGCGACGGGCGAGGGCAAGCTGACGCAGATCGAGTACACGCTCGACGGCGAGACGAAGCAGGCCGGCGCGGTGTCCCTGCCGTGGCGTCAGTCGCTCACCGTTCCGGCCGACGGCAAACCGCACCAGTGGACGCTCGAGATCTCCTACGCGGGCGGCACCAAGGGCACCGTGGACATGTTCTCGATCGTCGACGGCAAGGAGAGCATCCACACGGGTGCGGGCAGCGCGGGTTCGCCCGGCTCGCACATCAGTGGCAGCGCGTCCGTCGGCGGGACCGTGCAGGGCTGAGGAACCGCGCTCACACCGGTCCGGCGTCGTGGGTCCACCAGTCGATCAGCGCGAACGGATCGTTGCCGCGGTGGGCGATCGTCTCGATGGTTGTCGCGTCGTCCGTCCACTTGAGCACGCGCTCGCCGCCGGGATCCTCGGTCGCGCAGGAGAGCCGGCCCGTGCGCCCGCCGCGGGAGTACGGCCGGTCGCCCGAGAAGTCCTTCGGCAGGCTCGTGCAAGCGGCGTCGCTGTCGCCGGTGCTGTTGAAGACCTGCCGCATCGTCGCGGCGTCGGGCAGCTGGTAGTAGACCACCAGCCCGGCGCCGCTCGTCCGTCCACACGCGACCGCGGCGACCGTGTTCACCGCACCGAGGTCCTGCCACTTCTGGTCCGCGGACGGGCGCACGCAGTTGAGCCGCGACTGCTGCGGCACGTGCTGCAGCAGGGAGCGCTCGGCGTCGGTCGGGAACGCCGGCGTGGTGTGGGAATTCACCTCGCTCACGATCCGGCTCAGCGGCGCGAGGTGCCACTGCGACCACCACCCGCCGACGACGTCGGGCGAGGAACCCGTGACATGGCCGATCATCGAGAACGCCTCGAGGCTCCAGTCCATCGCGACCGTGCCCTCGGGACCCGGGTGGCACAGCACCTGCCCGAGGTCCACGCTGAGCCAGTCGAACCGCGTCGTGCCGAGGAAAGCGCCGCCCGGGCACCCGCTCCCGCTGGGCGCCTTGGCCGCGCCGACGAGACCGGTGAACGACGAGCGCAGCGCCGCGACGTCGGCGAACCGGAAGTACGAAACCTGACGCGCGCCCGTGCCCTGCGGTGTGCAGGTGATCCCCGCGACGGCACCGGGATACGGGTCGAGGTCCGCGGGTGCCGCGCGCCGGCACGCGGTGCCGGCGGCGACGTCGAGCACGGCCTTTTCGTCCGGGGTGGGGAACGCGGCCGGCGCCCAGCCCGTCCAGCCGGCCCACGCCTTGCGCAGCGCGGCGTCGTCGGGTGCTTCGGCCCGGTTGACGGTGCGGGCCTTTTCGTCGGTCCAGACCACGGTGGCCGTGCCGTCGCGGTCCTGGCACAGCACGCGGCCGCGCGCGGGTCCGGTCGCGGGGTAACGGTGTTCGCCGCCCGTCGCGGCGGCGCAGTCGCCTTGGTTCGCGTCGACGCCCGCACGTGTGACGGCGTCGGCGTACGCGGCCGTGACCTGCTGCGGGGTGGCGTAGAGCGCCGTGGTTGCCGCCTGCCCGGACGCGTCGTGGCACGTCAGGGTGGCGGTCGCGCCCGCCGCGGGCTGGTTCGCCGCGGCGCAGCCGTCGCGCAGGGCGGTGGGTACGCGGGCCAGCGTCGAGTCCGCGGTGCCCGGCGAACCGCCGGTGGTGAACCACAGTACGAGCGACGCCACCACCACGAGCGCGGCGGCCGGGACGCCCACCACCCGCCACCGGCGCTTGCGGCGCCTGGCCCGTTCGGCCGCCTCGGTGGTGGCCACGAGGTCGTCGACGAGCTCCGCGCACGTGCGGTGCCGCTTGGCCGGATCGCGGTCGAGGGCCCGCCGCAGCGCGGCGACGCCGGGGTGCGCGAAGTCGGCGTGGTGGTGCGGCGGGCTGCCGGAGAGGCATTCGTAGAGCACACACGCCAGCGCGTACACGTCGGCAGCCGCCCCGACCGGCCGGCCCTCGCGTTGCTCCGGGGCCGCGTAGTTCATCGTGCCGAGGAACCCGCCGGTCGCGGTGAGCCGCGTCAAGTCGAGGTTGCGTGCGATGCCGAAGTCGCACAGGTACACGCCACCGGTCGCGTCTTCGAGCAGGATGTTGCCCGGCTTCACGTCGCGGTGCACCAGGTTGCGGGCATGGGCGGCGTCCAGCGCCGCGCCGACGCCGCGCCCGATCGCCACCGTCTGCTCGAACGACAGCGCGCCGCGGCGGTGGATCAGCCGCGCGAGGTTCGTGCCGAGCACGAACTGCATCGCGAGGTACCCGAGGTGCCCGTCGGCGGAGAACCCGGCGTCGTAGGACGCGACGATGTGCGGGTGGTCCAGGGCCAGCGCGATGCTCGTCTCACGCTCGAAGCGCCGGCGGAACCCCGGCTCGGCCATGAACTCCGGCCCGACGACCTTGAGCGCGACGGGCCGCTGCGCCACGAGGTCGTAGGCCTCGAAGACCTCGCTCATGTTCGTTTTGGCGAGCTGGCGCAGCAGCCGGTAGCGGGGCAGCCGGCCGGTGATGTCCGGCCGGTCGAGCGTCGGTGCTTCCGTCTCGTCCACTTCTTCGTCCCCCGAGGTGCGCCGGGGGAGCTTAACCGGTGGCACGCGGGTGCCGCTCGGCCTGGCAGGTCGCGGCCGCGCGCCAGGGTTGCGCCCCGCGCGGCGGTGGATGAAACTCCGGGCTATGCCGAGCCCGTTCAGCGCCGAAACCGGCGAAGCGATCCAGCACGCGCGTCAGCACTCCGTCGGTGACCTCCTCCGGCGCACGGCCGCGCGGTACCCGGACAAGCTCGCCGTGGCCGACGGCGAGCGGCGGCTGAGCTTCGCGGAGTTCGACGCGGCCGTGAACCGCTGCGCCCACCGCCTCGCCGAGCGTGGTCTCGTCAAAGGCGACCGGCTCGCGCTGCTGAGCCACAACTGCCTGCAGTACGTGGTGCTGGCGTTCGCGACGGCCCGGCTCGGCGTGGTGCTCGTGCCCGTCAACTTCATGCTCGGCGCCGCCGAGATCGCCTACATCCTCGGCCACGCCGGGGCGTCCGGGCTGGTCGCGGAAGACTCGCTGCTGGCCACCGGGGCCGCGGCGCTGGAGCGCGCCGGGCTCGGCGACGGGGTGCGCGGCCGCATCGGCGGCACCGCCGAGGACTGGGAAGATGTCGACGCCTGGATCGACGGCCCGGGCGACGAGACCGACCCCGGCGTGGCTGTCGCCGACGACGACCCGCTGCGGCTGATGTACACCTCCGGGACCGAGTCGCGGCCGAAGGGCGTGCTGCTCTCGAGCCGTTCGCTGATCGCGCAGTACGTGTCGTGCGTGATCGACGGCGGCATGAGCGCGGACGACGTCGAGGTCCACTCCCTGCCGCTCTACCACTGCGCGCAGCTCGACTGCTTCTTCTCCGTGGACGTCTACCTCGGCGCCACCAGCGTGATCCTGCCCGGCCCGGACCCGGCCGCGCTGCTGGCGGCCGTCGAGCGCGAGCGCGCCACGAAGCTGTTCGCGCCGCCGACGGTGTGGATCTCGCTGCTGCGCCACCCGGCGTTCGACACCACCGATCTCTCCAGCCTGCGCAAGGGCTACTACGGCGCTTCGGCGATGCCGGTCGAGGTCCTGCGCGAGCTGGCCCGGCGGCTGCCCGACGTCGAGCTCTGGAACTTCTACGGCCAGACCGAGATGGCGCCGCTGGCCACGATCCTGCGTCCGCACGAGCAGCTGCCGAAGGCCGGTTCGGCGGGCCGGGCTTCGCTCAACGTCGAGACGCGCATCGTCGACGAGGACGGCCGCGCGCTGCCGCCGGGGGAGATCGGCGAGATCGTGCACCGCAGCCCGCACGCGACGCTCGGCTACTACGAAGACGAGGAGAAGACGGCCGCCGCGTTCGCCGGCGGCTGGTTCCACTCCGGCGACCTCGGTGTGCTCGACGACGAGGGTTACCTGTCCGTGGTGGACCGCAAGAAGGACATGATCAAGACCGGCGGCGAGAACGTCGCGAGCCGCGAGGTGGAAGAAGCCCTCTACCGCCTGGACGGCGTCGCCGAGGTCGCCGTGTTCGGCGTCGCGCACCCGCGCTGGATCGAGGCGGTGACGGCGGCCGTCGTCCCGCGCGAGGGCGTGGAGCTGACCGCCGAGGCCGTGCTCGCCCACGCGCGCGAGCACCTGGCCGGCTACAAGTGCCCGAAATACGTGGTCTTCACCGACGCGTTGCCGAAGAACCCGAGCGGGAAGATCGTGAAGCGCACTTTGCGTGACACCCACGCGGACCTCGCCGCGGAGGAGCAGGGCGCTCGGTCTTTGGGCGCTCAGTCGCCTGGTGCCGTCAGGTAGCGCTGGGCGACGGCCTTGTTGTAGCGGCTCAGCAGCGAGCCGAACGAGCGCAGATCCTCTTCGCTCCAGTCGCCGAGCAGCTCCGCGGCCGCGTTGCGGCGGCGCGACTGCGTCACCCGCATGCGGTGGCGGCCCTCCTCCGTAGGCGTGAGGATGCTGCGCCGGCGGTCGGCGGCCGAGGGACTGCGCTCGACGAGCCCTTTGCCGAGCAGCACCGAACCCTGCCTGCCAACGGTGGACGGGTCTAGACCGAGTGCCCCGGCGAGCGTTCCCACGTCCGCCGAACCCAGCTCGTCCAAAGTGCGCAGCAGCAGGTACTCCGCTTGGTCCAGTTCGGCGTACGCGTCGGTGCGCCGGCGCAGCAGTTCGAAGTTGCGCACGAGCACCGCCGTGGCCAGTTCGAGCACGTCGAGTGTGTCGCCGGTCTCGGCGAGCCGATCCGCGAGCTTCGAGGCTGCGAAAGTCGGTTCGATCACTCGGAACTCCAAACCCCTGTATGACACCGGTATTTATCGGTATCATACCGGTGATCACTCCGAACGCACGGGAAGGCGGGTTTTGTGCTGCCCACGGCCAGGGAGTTCCGCGACAGGGTCGTCGCTTCGGATCCGGGTCTCAACCGGTTGAGATCGGCCGGTTCGGCGACCATCGGCATGGCCAGCGCCCTGGCGGTGGAGTACCTCGTGGCCAAGCTCACCGGCGCCGACGCCATGGGCACGCTCACCTCGATGCTGCTCGGCGCGGTCGTCGGGATGATGGGCGCGATGGCGCTCGGCGACGGCAGTCGGTGGGTGAAGACGCGCACGGCCGCGTTCTTCCCGGTCGCGCTCGGCACCGGTATGACGCTCGGCGTGCTCGTCGGCGACAACGGCACCCTGATGCTCGTCGTGTTCGTGCTGGTGATGTTCATGTCGGTGTACGTCCGCAAGTTCGGCGGGCCGTTCTTCTTCTACGGCTTCATGGGCTGGATGGGCTACTTCTTCGCCGCGTTCCTGCACGCGACGTTCGCGACGCTGCCGAGCCTGCTGCTCGCCGTGGTCGTCGCGAGCGCGTGGCTGCTGCTGCTCTTCGTCACCGTGCTGCGGACCAACACCACGAAGACGCTGCGCCGCGTGCTGCGCGCGTTCGACGCGCGCGGCCGGGCCGTGGCGCGTGCGTGTGCCGACCTGCTGGCCAACCGCGAGCCCAAGCAGGAGGCGCGGTTGCGCCGCCGGCTGCAACGGCGGCAGGCGCGCCTGGCCGACACGGCGCTGATGGTCGAGGGCTGGTCGGCCCAGCCGGGCGCGGTGCCGCGCGGGCGTTCGGCGGCTTCGCTGCGGCGGCAGATGGTCGACGCGCATCACCTGCTCGACGAGCTCGCCACGGCCGCGGACTCGTTGGTGCGCAGCGGTTCGGGCCTCACCGTGCTCGCGGCCGAGGTGGCCGATCGCCTGGCCCGCCGCGACGACCGCGGCGCGAGCGAGGTCGCCTACCGGCTCGCAGGGCACGCCGAGAGTGCCGGCGGTGCCGCGGGCGGCTGGTGGCCCGCGCGGCACTTCGCGGCGGCGGCCCTCGAGGTCGTGGCGGTGTTCGACGCCGCGCCGAAGCCCGAGGAGATCGCGGCCGAACCGGTGGACGACTTCGAGCCGGCCGTCGGGCTCGCGTTCGGCAACCTGCCCGGCTCGCCGGCCGCGGCGGGCGACGTGCCGGCTCGGCAGTCGAAGTGGAACCCCTTGGCGCGGCTGGACTTCATCACGCGGCAGGCGGTGCAGAGCGCGGTCGCGGGCGGGCTCGCGATCCTCATCGGCAAGGAACTGTCCGACGCGCGGTACTACTGGGCAGTGCTGGCGGCGTTCTTCATGTTCACCGGCACGGCCACGCGCACCGAGACGTTCATCAAGGGCTTCAACCGCGTGCTCGGCACACTCGTGGGGCTGCTCGCGTCGGTCGGGTTCGCCGAGCTGACCGCGGGCAACACCGCCGCCGTGCTGATGACGATCTGCGGCGCGATGTTCTTCGGTTTCTACCTGATCCAGATCTCGTACGCGTACATGATCTTCTTCGTCACGATCATGGTCGGGCAGCTCTACAGCGTGCTCAACGAGTTCTCGGCGGGACTGCTCCTGCTCAGACTCGAGGAGACAGCGGCCGGCGCCGTGGCGGGGCTGGTCGTCGCGGTGGTGGTGATCCCACTGTCCACCCGGGACACCGTGCGCAACGCGCGGAACAACCTGCTGGCGGCCCTCGGCGACATCCTCAAGGCCGCGGCCGAGCGGCTGGAGCACGGCAAGGCCGTGGACCCCCAGCCCGATTTCGACGCCCTCGCGCGCGCCCTGGACCACCGGCGGTACCAGCTCGCGCTCGTCGCGCGGCCGCTGACCCGGCCCATCCTCGGCGGCACGGACTCGCCGAAGCTGCGGCACCGGCTTTCGCTCTACGCGGCGCTGGCCACGCACGGCCGCGCGCTCAGCGTCGCGGTCCGCTGGCCGGAAGGCGCGTGCAGCGCGCACCCGGAAGGCCCGGTCGCGGCGTGCACCGCGCTGGCGGCGGCGGTGGAGGAGCTCGCCGCGACGCCGGTGGGCGCGCCCACCACGGCGGTGCGCGGTCCGCTGGCGAGCGCCGACGTGGCGTTGTTCGCGTACACACCGGCGGCGCCAGGGGACCGGGCGAAGGATCCGGTGCTGCTGGCGTTGAGCCACCTTTACCTGGTGTTGCGCGATCTGACGGCCACCGGCCCGATGGAGCTGCGTCCGTCGCCGGCACTCGCGTCGCCGGGTCCGCGGCTCTACCGGCAGATCCGGGCTGGGTTGCCGCCGGTGCCGGCCCCCGTGTCGGCCCCCGTGCCGACCCGGGAAAACTGACATCCGCGCACGAACCGTGCCCTTCGCGACCTTCCTCTGAGACCGGCCGGCGCCTTTCGGACGGCGGAGGCGCTATCACTCTCCTACTGGGGATTTCCGGGAGGAGGGGTCCGATGGCCGCGGAAACGAGGCAGACCGTCCAGCTGTGCCGGTGCGTGTGCTCGGTACTGGGACACCACCACTCGGTGTGCGACGAGCTCGCCGTGCCGGGTGCCACGGTCGCGCTGGTGTCCGGCACCGACGTGCGGGCCGTGCCCGCGTGCCTCGGCTGCCACACCGCCGTGAACCGGCAGCTGGCGCGCCGCTGAGGCTTCGCGGGGGACTACGCTTTCCGGGTGGCGCGACGGAAGAACCCTGCGGTGGACCTGCCCGAGCACCCGAGGCTGACCCTGCCGCCGCGCACCATCCTGCGCGACAGCGTGTACGAGGCGCTCAAGGCGATGCTCATGGACCTCGACGTCGCTCCCGGCAGCCGGCTGTCGATCGACGGCATCGCCCGCCGCCTCGACGTCTCGCCGACCCCCGTGCGCGAGGCCCTCACCAAACTCGAGTCCGACGGCCTCGTCGCGACCCGGCCCAACGCCGGCTACGTCGTCGCGCCCGTCCTCGACGAGACCGAGCTGGACCACCTCTTCGACGTTCGCGTCCTCTTGGAGCCCGAGGCCGCCCGCCTCGCCGCCGGCGCCGCCTCGAAGGCCGAGGTGTCGTCCCTGCGGTCCGCCTGCGCGGCCATGTCCGCCCACCCCGCGGGCGAGGACTACCACGCCTACCGCGACTTCGCGGTGCTCGACGCGCGCCTGCACCGCGTCATCGCTGAGGCCTCGGGCAACCCCCTCATCGCCGACGCCCTCGCCCGCCTCCACGCCCACACCCACGGCTACCGCCTGTACTTCCGAGTGGGCATCGCCGCCGAGACGACGCGCGAACACGCCGCCATCGTCGAGGCGATCGCCTCGCACGACGGCCCGGCCGCGGCGACCGCGATGCGGACGCACCTGGACCGTTCACGGGCCCGGCTGCACAGCGCCTACGCAACCGGGGGAGACCAGTCCGAAGAGGACTGACCGGGGCTGTGCACGGGCACTGATCGGCTTCGCACGACGGCCGCGCGGCCCAGGCCGCGGTCCACGAGCACCGGCCGTTGGCGCTCGGCGGCGCGGCGGTTGCGCAAGCGGCGCGGCCGGGTCTGATTGGGTCGGCCGGCGTTCGCCTGAAGCGATGTCGCCGCGACTCAGCCGTGGTGTTCGGCTGTCCCGACCGTTCGCGCCTGGCGGCGCGACCGGTCGTCCGGCGACGAGCGCGAGGTTGCTCACGGCGCGCTTCGCGTCGGGCCCGGCAGGAGGAGCCGACTGACCGCAGCGGATTTCGGTAGCCGGCGACCGGTCCTGTGCTGCTAGGTTCGCGGGAGTCGTCCGGGCCCGCATTGGTTCGGGCCTTACCTTCCCCCGGCGACGAGGGCCACGGGTCGCGCGGCGATCGTGGCTTGCCCCCGCCGGGTGGCGTGAAGGAATGTCGATGTCTCGCGCCGGTGGTTATCGGTCGCTGTTGTGTACGCGTGGTGCGGCTGCGTTTTTCGTGGCAGCCGCGGTGGGGCGCGTAGGGATCGCCATGACGGGGCTCGGCCTCGTGTGGCTGGTGCATGCGCGCACCGGGTCGTACGGCAGGGCCGGGCTCGCCGGCGGCGGGTTCGCTCTTGCCGAGGCGTTGTGCGGGCCGCAGGTCGCCCGGCTCATCGACCGGCTCGGGCAGACGCGCGTGCTGCCGTGCTGTCTCGTCGTGCACGGCGGCGCGATCGCCGTGGTGCTGGGGTCCTCCAGCGTGGCGGCGGAGGTCGTCGCCGCGAGTTGTGCCGGTGCGGTCGTGCCGCAGCTCGGTGCGCTCTCCGGGGCACGGTGGGCGTACCTGTTGCGAGAGCGGACCGAAGAGCTGCCCACCGCCTTCTCACTGGAGTCGCTGGCCAACGCCACCGCGTTCCTCCTCGGGCCGGTCTTGGTCACCTCGCTCGGAGCGGCCGGAGACGAGGCGCTGGCCACCGCCGTCGCGGCGAGCCTGATTCTCGCCGGGGGAGCGGTGCTGGCGGCCCAGCGCCGCACGGCACCCGAACCCCGGCGAAAAGTCCACACAGGACAGACCCTGCTCCGCCCGGCCTTCGCCCGGATCGCCCTGATGAACCTGGCCCTCGGCCTGTACTTCGGCACCACCCAGGTCTCGGTGAGCGCCTTCGCCCTCGATCACGGCGCCCCGGCCGCACCGATCGTCGCCGTGGCCAGCGTCAGTGGGCTGCTGTCCGGCTGGGTCTACGGACTGCGCCGCCACCGCACCCCCGCCCGGCGCCAGCTCCTCAGAGCCGGCGCCTGCCTCACCGGTGCGTCGGCGCTGCTTCCCCTCGCTCCCAACGCCCTCTGGCTCGCCGTCGCCCTCGCCCTCACCGAGGCGGCGATCCCGCCCACACTCGTCCTGCTGAACGTCGAAACCGAACGGTCCGTCCACCCCGCAGCGCTCACCCAGGCGTTCACCTGGAACAACTCCGCCAGCGCAGCCGGTTCTGCCCTCGCGGCCTCCCTCGCCGGACGAGTGGCGGACGGTGGGGGCGCCTCCGCCGCACTGGCGCTGGCGCTGGTCCCCGCGGCCGGTCTCCTCGCGTTGGTTAGGCCACCCGGCGGTCGTCCATCGCGTCGCGGTTCCACGGGATGCCCAGGCCCGGCGTCTCCGGGGCGACGGCGTGCCCGTCGGAGATCGTCATCTCGGCCGTCGTGATGGCGCGCAGCTGCGGGATGTGCTCGACGTAGCGGCCGTTCGGTATCGCGGCGGTCAGGCTGACGTGCAGCTCCATCAGGAAGTGCGGGCACACCTGGACGTTGAACGCCTCCGCCAGGTGTGCGACCTTGAGCCACGGCGTGATCCCGCCGACGCGCGCGACGTCGACCTGAACGATCGAGGCGGCACCACGGTGGAGGTAGTCGCGGAACTGCGCCACGGAGTACAGGGACTCCCCGACGGCGACGGGGATCGGCGTGGCCGCGGACAACCGGGCGTGGCCGGCGACGTCGTCGGCGGGCAGGGGCTCCTCGAGCCAGAACAGGTCCACCGCCTCGAACGCCCTCGCCCGCCGGATCGCCTCCGCCGCGGTGAGGGACTGGTTGGCGTCCACCATCAGGTCGAACCGCGGCCCGACGGCCTCGCGCACGGCGGTGAGCCGCTCCAGATCCTCGTGTGCGGTGGGCTTGCCGACCTTCACCTTCACCCCGCCCCACCCCGCGGCCACGGATTTCCGGGCGCCCGCGACGAGTTCGTCGGTGCTCAGGTGCAGCCAGCCGCCTTCGGTGTCGTAGAGCGGCACGCGCGGGGCGAACCCACCGGCGACCCGCCACAGCGGCTCGTCCGCGCGCCGGCACTTCAGGTCCCACAACGCCGTGTCCACCGCGGCGAGGGCCAGCGACGTGATCGCGCCGACGGTGGTGGCCCGCGTCGAGGCGAACAGGTCGTGCCAGACCGCCTCGATCCGGCGCGAGTCCTGGCCGATCAGCCGGGGCAGCAGATGGTCGCGCAGCAGCGCGAGCACGGCCGTGCCGCCGGTGCCGATCGTGTAGGAGTAGCCGAGCCCGGTGCCGCCGTCGGCGGTGGCCAGCTCGACGAACACCGTCTCCTGCTTGAGGAACGCCTGCACGGCGTCGGTGCGTTCCTGCTCCACCTCGAGATCGACGAGAAACGCCTCGGCCTTCACGACCACAGCCACGCGGTCCTCCTCGCTGACTCGGCAGGGACAATGCACGATCCTATAGGAAAGTGCACCGATGAGTTTCCGTGCCCGGGCCGGTCGGTACGGGAAACGACCACGGAGGTGCGGAATGGGCAAGCTGCTCTACTCGGCGGCGATGTCGCTCGACGGGTTCATCGCGGGACCGGGCGGCGACATGCAGTGGGTGAAGGAGTTCTTCGGCCCCAACCCCGAGATCGACCGGCTGGTGGCGGACATCGGCGCGCTGCTCGTCGGACGCCGCACGTACGGCGGCGATGACCCGTACCGCGACACGGAAGCCGAGGGCAAGGCCTTCGGCGGCGCCTGGGCAGGTTCGCAATTCGTGCTCACGCGCCGGCCCGCTGAGCCGGCGCCCGACGTGACGTTCGTCGACGACCTGCGCCACGGTGTCGAGCTGGCGAAGGCGGCTGCGGGGGAGAAGTACGTGAACGTCCTCGGTGCGACGGTGGCTCGCGGGTGCCTCGACGCCGGGCTGCTCGACGAGGTCCTCGTGTCGGTTTTGCCCGTGCTGCTGGGCGACGGGGTGCGGCTGTTCGACCGGCCCGGCGGCGATCCGGTGCGTCTCGAACGGAAGTCGCAGACCGAAGCGCCGCTCGCGACAAACCTGTGGCTACGCGTCGTGCGCTGACGAGATCAGGCCGGTGAGGACGGCTTCGGTGAGGTGGCGCAGCCGCGGCGTGAACTCGACGACGCCGTGGCCCAGCCGCGGGTCCTCCCGGTAGAGCTGCGCGAGCGTCTCGGGCGGGTGCGAGATCTGCCAGAATGAGGCGGCCAGTGACGTCACGGCGCCGACGACGTGGCGCCCGCCCGCCGCACCCAGCCCTGGCAGTGTCCGGGTGAGGAGGGCGGCGATGTCTTTGACGGCTTCCAGCGCGGCGAGCTTGAACGCGCGCACCGACTCGAGCGACACGTGCCTTTCGAGGGTGAGCGCCGCGTGGGCGAGGAGGTCGCAGAAGAGCGGTCGTTCGTCGAGCGTGCGCGCGATGACGTCGGCGACCTCGGCCGGCGACGCGCTGGTGGTCTCGTCCAGTGCCGCGTGCAGCCCGGCCGCCCAGTCGCGCCAGCCCTCGGCGGTGAGGTGCAGGTAGATCTCTTCGCGGGTCTCGAAGTAGCGCAGCAGTGCGGACTTGTGCACGCCGACTTCACCGGCGATGTCCCCGAGCGTCACGGCCCGCACGCCGTCGCGGGTTGCGAGCAGCCGTGCCGCGGCGAGGATCGCCTCGCGCCGCTGCTCCTTGTGCTCGGGGCGCCGCGCCCGCTGGAACTCGGAGGTGACCACCTGCACAGGTTACCGCAACGCCGTTGTGTTGTTAAGAGAACAGCGTTGCGCTAACTTGGTGGTGCGGGGAGCCTCCCCGCTCGAGGCGAGAGGGATCGAACGATGAGCAAGGTGTGGCTGGTCACGGGTGGTTCGCGCGGTCTGGGACGGGCCGTGGTGGACGAGGTGCTGGCGGCGGGCAACGACGTTGTGGCGACCGCGCGCAACGTCGACTCCCTGAAGGACCTGGACGAGCGATACGGCGATCATCTGCTGCGCCACCCGCTGGACGTGACCGACCCAGCGCAGGCCGAGGCGGCCGTCGCGGCGGCCGTGGAGCGGTTCGGGCGGCTCGACGTGGTGGTGAACAACGCGGGCTACGCCAATCTGGCCTCGGTCGAGGAGGTCGACCTGGCGGACTTCCGCGCGCAGGTCGAGGCGGTGTTCTTCGGGACTGTGCACGTGACCAAGGCGGCGCTGCCGGTGTTCCTGGCGCAGCACTCGGGGCACTTCATCCAGGTCACGTCGATCGGCGGCCGGGGCACCGCGCCCGGCATTTCGGCTTACCAGAGCGCGAAGTTCGCGACGGAGGGCTTCTCCGGCGTGCTCAACGACGAGGTATCGGGCCTGGGGATCAAGGTCACCATGGCCGAGCCGGGCCTGATGCGCACGGACTGGTCCGGACCGTCGATGGAGGTCCGGCCCTACAAGCCGGAGTACGAGCCCACGATGGGCCCGCTGATCGAGCACCTGCGGAGCAAGCGGGGCATCGAGCCGATCGACCCGGCCGCGGTCGCGCGTGTGTTCCTCCAGGTCGTGGAGATGGCCGAGCCACCGCTGCACCTGGTGCTCGGCAGCGACGCCGTGACGATGATGCGGGCCGGGATGACGAAGCTGATGGCGGAGGACGAGCGCTGGGCCGAGCTCGGCCTGTCCGTCGACTTCGCGAGCTGAGCCGGGCTGAGCCGCGCGGGGTTTGAGCGGGAGGCGAATCGGGGCAAAACCGGGGCACCACGGCGGTAGGTTGGCCCGCAAGGAGGACGTCATGGCTCGTTACGGCACCCAGTTCGGCCCGGACCTCACCTTCCTCGGCGTGGCGCGCTGCGACTGGGCCGATCCCGCCACCTACCCGGCCGCCGACGTCGTGATCCTCGGCGCGCCGTTCGACGGCGGCACCTCGCACCGCGCGGGCACCCGGTTCGGCCCGCAGTACATCCGGCAGAGCTGCTACCTCCCCGCCGACGGTTCGCGCCCGTCGCTCGCCCTGCGGGTGGACGCGTTGCGGGACCTGAAGGTCTTCGACGCCGGCGATGTCGAGATGTACTCGGGCGACGCCGAACGCTCGGTGCGCTCGCTGCAGGAAGCGGTGTACGCGGTCACCGCCACGGGCGCGATCCCGCTGGTGCTCGGCGGGGACCACACGATCGCGTGGCCGGACGCGGCCGGGGTGGCGCAGCACCTCGGCCAGGGGCGGGTGTCGATGGTGCACTTCGACGCACATGCCGACACCGGCGACATCGCGTTCGGCTCGCTCGTGGGCCACGGCCAGCCGATGCGCCGGCTGATCGAGTCGGGTGCCGTGCGCGGCGACCGGTTCCTGCAGCTCGGCCTGCGCGGCTACTGGCCCGGCCCGGAGACGCTCGACTGGATGGCCGAGCAGGGCATGCGGTCCTACGAGATGACCGAGATCGTCGCGCGAGGGCTCGAAGAGTGCCTCACCGAGGCGTTCGGGATCGCCACCGACGAGTGCGACGGCGTGTTCCTCTCGGTGGACATCGACGTGTGCGACCCCGGCCACGCGCCGGGCACGGGCACGCCCGAGCCGGGTGGGCTCACCGCCCGGCAGCTGCTGGATTCCGTGCGGCGCATCGCGTACGAGCTGCCGGTGGTGGGGGTCGACGTGGTCGAGGTGTCGCCGCCCTACGACCACGCGGACATCACGTCGTTCCTCGCGAACCGGGTGGTGCTGGAAGCATTGTCGGGCATCGCGCGCCGGCGCCGCGACCACGCCGACGGCACGGTGTGGGACGCCACGCGGCCGCTGCTGGCCGATTGGCCCGACCGGCGTCCGTGACGGGCGCGGTGACCCGAACGCGCGACGGTTTCCGCCCGTGCGGCCGATGCCGCGTGCCCCCGCGCGCCCCTACGGTGGTGAGTCCTCGGAGTGGGGAGGACACGTGGCCAAGTCGGTCGAGGAGATCCTGGCGAACGTCGACCTGTACGCCGAAGACCAGCGGGAGAACCTGCTGGCCGCGGCCGCGGCCGCCAGAAGTGGTTGTCCCGTCCCGCACACCGACGCGGACGGCGGCTACCACCTGCTCACCCGCTACGAGGACGTGCGGGCGGTCTGCGCCGCGCCGGAGCTGTTCAGCTCGGCGCAGCCCGCGATCCGCGGCGTGCCGGTGCGGGTGATCCCGATCGACACGGATCCGCCCGACCATCGCGAATACCGGAGGATCCTCAACCCGTTCTTCACGCGGGCCGCCCTCGCGCGGTACGAGCCGCAGCTGCGTGAACTCGCGCGCACGGCGGTCGAGTCCTTTGTGGACCGCGGCGCGTGCGACATCGTGAGCGACTTCGCGATCCCGTTCAGCGCCGGCTCGCTCGCGCGGATCGTCTTCGCGACGGACAACCGCGACCTCGTGGACCGCGGGGTGGTGGCGGCCAAGGACGCCGCGGTCACCAGCAGTCCCGAAGCGTTCCAGACGCTCGCGGGCTTGGCGATGGAGGCACTGGCCGAAGCCGAAGCGAAGCCGGACGACGGCGAGGACAGCGTGCTGCGCGCGCTGGTCACCGCGACGATCGACGGCCGGGCGCTCACCCTCGAGGAACGGCTCGGCATGGTGACCACGCTGTTCCTCGGCGGCCTCGACACCACGCGCGGGGTGATCGCGAACGTCGCCTACCACCTCGCCACCCGCGACGACGTCGAGCCGATCCTGCGCGATCCCGGCGGCTGGCAGCGGGAGCTGGAGGAGTTCCTGCGGCTCGAGACCACCGTCGCGTTCATGGCGCGCACCGCCACGCAGGACACCGAGATCGGGGACACGCCGGTGAAGGCGGGGGAGCGCGTCGCCGTGTTCTTCGCCGCGGCCAACCGGGATCCGGCGCGGTTCGAGCGGCCCGACGAGCTGGTGTTCGACCGTCCGAACGTGCCGCACGTGTCGTTCGGCTTCGGTATCCACCGCTGCCTGGGTCTGCACTTCGCGCGTATTCAGCTGGCGGTGGCGTTCGAGGAGCTGCTGGCCCGGACCACACGGTTCCGCCTCGCGCCGGGTGCGGAGATCCGGCGGCAGGTCGGGCTGAGCCTGGGCAGCCCGTACCGGCTGGACGTGACGTTCGACCGCGCCTGACTCACGCGGGTTCGAAGCCGGCGATCGCCTTCGTGACCGCCTCCCCCATGGCGGGGCTGCCGGTGTGGCCGGAGTCGTCGATCACCACGAGCTCGGCGGACGGCCAGGCCTGCACAAGGTTCCACGCCGCCCGCAACGGCACGCTCAGGTCAAGCCGGCCCTGGATGAACACGGCGGGGATCCCGTGGAGGCGGTGGACGTTCCCCAGGATCTCGCCGGCTTCCAGCCACGCGTGGTGGCCGAAGTAGTGCGCGCACATGCGGGCGAGCGTGATGAGCTCTTTCGCGGGGCGATCGCTGTACTGGCCGGCCTTGCCCTTGATCTCGTGCGCGATCACGGCGTCTTCCCAGGTACACCAGTCGCGTGCGGCGTTCAGCTGCACCGCGCGGTCGGGTGAAGCGAGCAAGCGGGAGTACGCGGCGAGCAGATCACCGTCGCGCTCTGCCTCGGGTACGCCGGCGCGGAAGGCCTCCCACTCGCGGGGCAGGAGCCGCCCGACGCCGCGGTAGAGCCAGTCGACCTCGTCGGGAGTACTGGTGAAGCCGGCGATCATCACCATCTCCGACACGCGTTCGGGGTGGCGCTCGGCGTAGGCGAGCATGACCGTCGGGGCCCAGGAACCGCCGTAAAGCATCCACTTCTCGACGCCGAGGTGCTCGCGCAGGCGTTCCATGTCGGCGATCAGGTGGTGGGTGGTGTTGTGCTCCAGGCTCACCGCCGGGTCCGCGATGTTCGGCACGCTCTCGCCGCACCCGCGCTGGTCGAACAGGATGATGCGGAACTTCTCCGGGTCGAACCCCTTGCGGCTGTTGCGTGTCCCGCCCGCGCCGGGGCCGCCGTGCACGCACAGCACCGGTTTGCCGTCGGGGTTGCCGCTGGTCTCCCAGTAGATCCGGTTGCCGTCGCCGACGTCGAGCAAGCCGTGCGCATACGGTTCGAGCGGCGGGAACGGGGCCATGGCGGGATCCTCCAGGCTGTCGGCGGCCCGGGAAGACTACTGACCGGATCTCGCGGTGACACCTCGTTTTCCGCGTGGCCGCTGGCTGGCGCCGCAAATCGGGTGGGATGGCCGGCTGAGGCCCAGCACACATTCGATATTTACATGATTAATCGACGTCGTTACCGTTTCCTGGATGGAACACACAGTCACCGCGGTGTCCGCGGAATTGACCCTGCGCTGGTGTCCTCGGTGGAAGCGTTGTTCCACGAGGACGGCGGCCGCCACGACGACCGGATGGATCTCGCCTGGCCGCAGCGCGAAGGCTCCGCCCACTACACCACGCTGCTGACCGATGAGGACGCGCTTTGCCTTGTCGCACAGGGAGAACATGGCGTCGGCGGGCACCTCGTCGGCCGGCTCCGGCGGCAGGACTCGCTGCACCCCGGCGCCGTCACCGCCGTGCTCGAAAGCATGCGAGTCGCCGTCGAGGAACGCCGCACCGGGATGGGCACTGCGCTCGTCGAGCGATTCGACGAATGGGCGAAAAGCAACGGCGCGAACGGATTCGAGGTCACCGCCTATGCCACCAACACCGACGCCCTCGCGTTCTATCGCCGGCACGGGTTCCGCGAGTTCGAGGTCACCCTCCGGCGCTGATCACCCCGTCGAGATGTCCAGCACGGCCTTGCCGTCGAGGACACCGGAGAGGCGGACGGTCACCATGTGGCCCGCCATGCCGAACGAGCCGCTGCCGCCGACGCCGAAGCTCATCTCGCCGGAGTCCTGCAGAATGCGGACGCCGCTCGAGGTGACGGACGCGGTGAACGTCATGCCGCTCGCGGTGATGTCGGCCTGGCCGGTCACGAGGACCTGGCACTTGCCGCCGGCGCACGCGCCCAAGTCGGTGCCGTTGGCGGCGGACGGCAGCGTCGGGGGCGGTGAGCCGAGCGGTCGGCACTGCGGGGCGACGTCGTGGGAGTGGGCCAGCACCGGGTTCGCGGCCGCGATGGTGGGCAGGTCGGGCGCGGGCAGGGCGATCGTCGCCAGCACCCCGATGATCTGCTGCGCCTGTGGTTTCAGTTGCTCGACGGGCTGGAAGTCCAGATCGGGCATGCGTGAGTCGCTCGACGGCAGTTTCGGCGCCACGGCGCGCAGCGAGGCGAGGAGGCTGTCGTGGTACTTGTCCGCCGCGGGGATGCCCGAAGGCGTGACGGTGCCCAGCGTCTCGACCAACTGGGCAACGCCGGCGCCGGCCGAAGAGATGAAGCTGCTCAGGTCGAAGCCGCTGAGGCGGGCGTAACGCGGATCGGTGATGACGAGGTCTTCGATTTTGTGCGCCTTCAGAGCCGCAGTGGAGGTGACCACGCCGCACATCGTGTCGGCCCACGCCACGAGCGGGCGCGTCGGCGCGGCGGCGTCCACGGGACCGAACTGCCGCAGGGGCGCGCAGGCGGGCGCGACGTTGTACAACGCGTTGAGCTTCGCGTCGCCGCGCACCGCCTTCGTCAGATCGGCGGCCGCCGGCTTCAGCGCGGTGACGACGGTGGCGAGCTCGCGGGCCTGCGCGAGCGTCGGCTGCGCGGTGGTGTCCGGGGTGCCTTCTTGGTCACCTCGTCGAGTGATTTTCCCAGCTGTGCCACGTAGGTGTCCGCGGCCTTGACGCCCGACGGCGGCACGGACTTCAGTCCCGACCCGGCCTGGCCGATCCGCCCCGTGATGCCGCTGACGTAGGAGCTGATCTCCGAGGCGAGGAAGTCGGCCTGCGACGGGTCGGCCGCGGTGTGGTTCACCTCGTCGATCCCGGCCTGCAGGCCCTGCAGCGCCTGCACGCTCGTGCACACCGTCTGCGACCACGCCACGAGCGCCCGGGCGGCGGCGGGCACCGGGGGCAACGGCGCGGGTAACGCGTGCCCGCTCGTGGTGCACCCGGCCGCGACCAGCGCGAACGCTCCCAGCACGACAGCCGACCGAACCCGCATTTCCGACTCCCTTTCCCCGGTGCGCGCAGACTAGGTCGGCCCTCCGGGAGGGGTCCCCGACGATCGCGGGAGACTCCACTGTGGACGGTTCCGGATCAGGGGGCATGTAGCCGACCCCGGGCACGGCGTGGATCAGCGGCGGGCCGCCCAGCGTGCGTCGCAGCTGGCTGATCTGCCCGGGCAGGACGTATTCTCCGTGAAATTCCGTCACCCTGGGTGAGCAAGTGGGGGCGGGTTTACCCGATCGGGCGGAGGTTCATAGGATCTTGCCGCCGGTCGTGCCGCGGGCTCGCGGTCCCGGCGGTGTGGAGGTCTGGATGGCAGGCACGGGGCCCGGCGAAGGTCGCGATGAGCTCGACTCGGTCGCGAAGCTGGTGAGCCTGTCGGAGACGGCGCCGATGCCGCGTATCGACGGCGAGCGGCCACCGCTCGTCAAGCGGCCGAAGCCCCAGCCCGATCCGAGCGGGCTGTACCCCGAGCCCGCCACCGCGCCGCGCACCTCGGGCGAGGGCCCGGCCACGAAACCGCAGTCGATCGTCGGCGAGCTGCCGCTGGGGCTCGACGCGATGTTCGCCGCAGCGGGGCCCGACCACGAAACCGAACGGACGCAGACCTCGCCGCCCGTGGGGAACCGGCGCAATACGCGGTACGTGGTGATCGCCGGCGCGGTGGTCGTCGCGCTGGCCGGGCTCGGCACGTGGGCGCTGTGGCCCGCGCCGGAAAGCGGCTCGGCCGGCCGGCCCGCGGAAGTGCCGGCCGCGCCGTCGAAGCCCTCGTCGGCGCCGCCGGCGGTCACCACCATGACGGCGAGCCCGACGCCGCCGACGGCCACCGACCAGGTGGACCACACCACCGTGCGCACCACCGAGGGGCAGAAGCCGCCGCGGCAGCCGGCGAGCGAGCACCCGAGCGCGCCGCACGGGACGGCAGGCACGACGTCGGAGGACATCTGGAGCTCGGCCGTGAGCTCGTACCTCCAGGACTGGAGCAGCCGCCACCAGCAGCCGCCGAGCCGCCACCGCGGCTGACGGGCGCGGAAGACGCAGGTAGCACCGATTTCCGCGACGACGTGCAGCTGAAACGGGCGACCTCACGTAACCGGAGGGGGTCAAGGTACTACTCTGAGTGGGTCAAAGCCGCCCCCCGAGCCGCCTTGCGAGGTGCCCATGCCCAGCGCTCCGCCGTCCACGCTGTCGCCCAGCCAGGTTCCCGTGGGGGTCGACCCGAACCGGCCGAGCATCGCGCGGATCTACGACGGCTTCCTCGGCGGCAACCACTACTACGAGGTCGACCGCGCGGTCATGGAGAAGATCAGCACGGCCGTCCCCGAGGCCGTGCACATCGCGCGCGGTAACCGCGGTTTCCACAACCGCGCGCTGCGGATGCTGGCCAACCAGACGGGCATCCGCCAGTTCCTCGACTGCGGTTCCGGCCTGCCGACCGCCGAGAACACCCATCAGATCGTGCAGCGCGCCCACCGTGACGCGCACGTGGTCTACGTCGACAACGACCCGGTGGTGCTCGCCCACGGCCGCGCACTGCTGGCCGAGAACGACTACACGCACATGGTCGACGCCGACATCTTCCAGCCGGAACTGGTGCTGGAGAACGAGACTGTGCGCGAGTACATCGACTTCTCGCAGCCGCTGGGCCTGCTGCACATCGGCACCATTCACCACTTCGAGGGCGACGGCGCCGTCGACGTGATGCGCCAGTACATCGACGCCCTCGCCCCGGGCTCCTTCGTGGCGCTCGCGCACTTCTACGACCCCGAGGTGCCGGAGCTGACCGCCGTCGCGAAGCGGATCGAGGAGATCCTCGTGTCCGGTCCGCTGGGCGCCGGCCGCTTCCGCACGCGCACGGAGATCGAAAGCATGCTGCCGGGCCTGGAACTGCTGCCGCCCAACGCGACCAGCGGCCCCGGCATGTCCGTCTGCGACGAGTGGTGGCCGGACGGCCCGCGGCTCACCCCGCTCAGCGACTCCGCGAAGTGCGTCGCGGGTGTCGTCGGGCGCAAGCCCTGAGCTGACCCTACGGAGATCCCCGGCATCCGCGTGGTGCCGGGGATTTTTCTTGCCCGGCAACGGGTTCAGGTCGGCAACGCGCGTGGCGCCGTGGCGAGCACGTGCTTGCGGAACGTCTCGCTCGCCGGCGGGAGCACCCGTCCGGCGAGCTGGGCCAGACCGATGTCGCGAGCCGCGGGCACGTCCGTCACGCGCAGGTGCGGCGTCGTCGGCGCGGTGGCCGCGGGCGGGAAGGTCGCGGTATGGGGGAGCGGTAGCAGGGACACGCCGAGCCCCGCCGTGACGAGCCCGCGCAGGGTCTCCACCTCCTCGCCTTCGAACCCGACGCGCGGTGTGAACCCGGCCTGCGCGCACAGCTGCTCGGTGGTCTCGCGCAGTGCGTATCCCCGGCGCAGCAGGATGAACGACTCCTCGGCGACGTCGGCCAGGCGGGCCTGCTTGCGGCGCGCGAGGCGGTGTTTCGGCGGCACGGCCAGCAGCAGTGGTTCCTCCAGCAGCCGGACCCAGTGGATCAGCGGGTCACCCGGGTCGCCGCTGGTGAGCACGAGGTCCGCCGTGCCGTCGAGCAGTTCGCGCGCCAGGCCTTCCTCGCCGTGCTGGCGCAGCTCGAACCGTGCCCTCGGGTGAGCGGCGCGGTAGCTGCTCACGACCGGCGGCACGAGCCAGGTGCCGAACGTGTGCAGGAACGCCAGCGGGATCACCCCGGACTCGGGATCGACGGCTTCGGCGACGGCGCGCAGGCCTTCGTCGTAGCGCTCCAAGATCGCGTCGACGTGGATCGCGAAGGCGTGGCCCGCGGGCGTGAGCCGCAACGCGCGGCCCGAACGCTGGAACAGGGCGGCGCCCGCTTCGCGCTCGATCCGGTGCAGCGCACGGGAAAGCGCGGGCTGGGTGAGCCGCGCGCGGGCCGCCGTGTCGGTCACCGTCGCCCCGCGGGCCACTTCCCGGAAGAGCCGCAGCACGTGCAGGTCCATGCCATCCATACTGCCACGGCATGGAACCGAGGAGAAAGAGGCATTGGACGCATACGGGCAGGCAGCACATGCTGGAAGCAGGTTTTCCGAGAGAGGAGCGTGGCTCATGGCCACAGTGGCCGAACAGCTCGTGCGGACTCTGCGCGACGCCGGCGTGGAACGGATCTACGGCATCGTCGGCGACAGCCTGAACCCGATCGTCGATGCGGTGCGCCGCACCGACGGCATCGAGTGGGTCCACGTGCGCCACGAAGAGGCGGCGGCTTTCGCGGCCGCGGCCGAAGCCCAGGTGACGGGGAAGCTCGCCGTGTGCGCGGGCAGCTGCGGCCCGGGCAACCTGCACCTGATCAACGGGCTGTTCGACGCCCACCGCAGCGGCGCGCCGGTGCTGGCGATCGCGTCGCACATCCCGTCGGCGCAGATCGGCACGGGGTTCTTCCAGGAGACGCACCCGGAGCAGTTGTTCACCGAGTGCAGCTTCTACAGCGAACTCGTGTCCCAGCCTGAGCAGATGCCGCGGATGCTGCGGATCGCGATGCAGACGGCTGTCGGCAAGGGCGGCGTGTCGGTACTGACCATCCCGGGCGACATCGCCGACCGCAAGGCCGCGCAGCCGGGTGTGGAAAAGGTCCAGCTCGTCAGGCCGTCGCCCGTCGTGCCGCCGGCCGGGACGATCGAGGAGCTGGCGCGCCTGCTCAACTCCGGTGAGAAGGTGATGCTCTTCGCCGGCGCCGGGACCCGCGGCGCGCACGACGAGGTGCTGGCCCTGGCCGAGCGGCTCAACGCTCCGGTCGGCCACTCGCTCGGCGGCAAGGAGTGGATCCAGTACGACAACCCGTTCGACGTCGGCATGAGCGGCCTGCTCGGCTACGGCGCCTGCTACGACGCGATGCACGCTGCAGACCGGATCGTGTTGCTGGGTACGGACTTCCCGTACGACAACTTCCTCCCGCAGGCCCGCACGATCCAGGTCGACACCGACGTCGCGCGCCTGGGCCGCCGCACTCCGCTGGAGCTGGCGGTCCACGGTGATGTGAAGGCGACGATCGAGGCCGTGCTGCCGCTGCTGCGCCAACGGACCGATCGCACCTACCTCGACCGGATGCTGCGCGAGCACGTGCGGAAGCTGGAGAAGGTGGTGTCGGCCTACACCACGAAGATCGAGCACCGCCGGCCCATCCACCCGGAGTTCGCCGCGGCGATCCTCGACGAGGTGGCCGACGACGACGCGGTGTTCACCGTGGACACCGGCATGGGCAACGTGTGGGCCGCTCGGTACCTCACGCCCAACGGCCGCCGCCGCGTGCTCGGCTCATTCCGCCACGGCAGCATGGCCAACGCGCTGCCGCACGCGATCGGCGCCCAGTTCGCGCAGCCGGGCCGCCAGGTCGTGTCGCTCTCGGGCGACGGCGGGCTCGCGATGCTCATGGGTGACCTGCTCACGCTGCCCACCTACGACATTCCGGTGAAGGTGGTGGTGTTCAACAATGCCACGCTCGGCATGGTGAAGCTCGAGATGCTCGTGGACGGCCTGCCCGACTTCGGCACCGACCACGCGCCCGTGAACTTCGCCGCGATCGCCCAGGCGTGCGGCATCCACGCGACGCGCGTCGAAGACCCGCGCGACGTGCGGGAGGCGCTGGCGAAGGCGTTCGTCCACCCCGGACCGGCCGTGGTCGAGCTGGTGACCGACCCCAACGCGCTGTCGATCCCGCCGCACATCACCGGCGCGCAGGTCCGCGGCTTCGCGCTCGGGGCGAGCAAGACGGTGCTCAACGGCGGCGTCGGCAAGATGATCGAGCTCGCGCGCACCAACCTGCGCAACGCGCCGGGCTTCTGAGCCCGCGCCGGCCCGTACGCTGGGCGCCGAGGAGGTGACCGACGTGCGTGAGCTGGCCGGGCGCATGCGGGCGATCGACCCCGGAGCCGGGGCCGCCCTGCAGGTGGTCGCCCACTTCGACGCCCTGGTGGAGGCCCGCGCCGGTCTCGAGGCGACGGTGCGGGCCGCGGCTGTGCTCGCCGGTTGCGCCGCGGGTCTCTTGGTTCCCGGACGCCGGCTGCGGGTCCGCGTGGAGCCGGACGGCCGGCGCGTGGACGGCGAGGTCGCCGGACTTGCGGTGCCGCTGCCGGGGTACGCGGGCGCGCTCGTGTGGGTGGAACGCGAGGCCGACGACCCGGGCCGGGCGGAGTTCGACCGCGTGCTCGTGGACCGGCTCGCCGCGACGGTCGGGATCGTGCTCGACCGCACGGGTGCCGGGTTCTCCACTGGTGACCCGGCGGCGGTGGAGCTCCTGGTGGACGCCACCGCCGACGAAGCCGCACGGCTCGCCGCGGCGCGGCGGCTCGGGTTGTCGCCGGAGGGGTCCTTCGTCGTCACGGTCTGCGCCGGCGGCCCGCACCCGCCCGGTGCGGCGCGGCTCGGCGACTTGGCGGTGACGATCGACCCGGCCGGATTACCCGCAAGGGCCGGCCCGGCGATGCGGTCGGCGTCGGGACCGGCGGTCGCCGTGCGGGATCTGTCGTTGTCCTACGGGCGGGCCGTTCTCGCGCTGCGGCTCACCGCCGTCGACGAACCGGGGCCGTCGCATGTGGACGCCGCCGAGGTGGGTGGGCTGCTGGCGCTCGCCGACGGGTGCGACTCGCCGGCGGCCACGGTGGAAGTGACGCACCTCGAACGCGTCCTCGCCGCGCACCCGTGGGCGCTCGCGACCCTGACCGCGGTCGCGGCGGAGCCGAGCCTGCGGGCCGCCGCGACGGCGCTCCACGTGCACCACTCGACGTTGCAGAGCCGCGTCGACCTGCTCGCCCAGGCGCTGGGCTACGGCGTCGCCACACCGGCCGGGCGGACCAGGCTCACGGTGGCGTTGGTGCTGCGCCGGTTCCGCCGGAACCGCTGACCGCCGCGTGGCGGGCAACGGCCGCCGCGTGACGGGTTCACCGGGGCGGGCTCGGGCCCTAGCGTCGGGGGTCGACGTACCGAGAGGAGCAGGCGGCATGCAGAGGGTGCACCCACCGTTCGACCCCGAGATCGCGGCGGCGCTGGTGGCGGTGAACAAGGCGCTGCCGTCGTCGGTGACGCCGGAGCTCGTGGGCCGGCTGCGCGAGCTGACGGCGGCCGGGCACACGATGAGCGTGGCCGAGATCGGCGAGCACGCCGATGTGCGCGAGGTCGACGCCGGCGTTCCGCTGCTGGTGCTGCGGCCGAAGGACAGCGACCCGGCCGCGCCGTTGCCGGGCGTGTACTTCATGCACGGCGGCGGCATGATGGCCGGCAACAACCGCACGGGCGCCGACTGGCTGCTCGGCTGGCTGGCCGAGATCCCGATGGTCGTGGTGAGCGTCGACTATCGCCTCGCGCCGGAGCATCCGCACCCCGCGCCCGTCGAGGACTGCTACACCGGTCTGACGTGGGTGGGCGAGCACCTCGCCGAGCTGGGCATCGACCCCGCCCGGCTCGTGGTGGCGGGCGGCAGCGCCGGCGGCGGGCTCGCGGCCGCCACCGCGCTGATGGCTCGCGACCGCGGTGGCCCGCCCCTGCGGGGGCAGCTGCTGGTGTGCCCGATGATCGACGACCGCGCGAGCACACCGTCGAGCACCGAACTGGTCGGTGAAGGCGTGTGGGACAGTGTCTCCAACGCCACCGGCTGGTCCGCGCTCCTCGGTGACGCCGCCGGGGGTCCGGATGTCTCCCCGTACGCCGCGCCCGCCCGCGCCACCGATCTCTCGGACCTGCCGCCCGCGTTCATCGAGGTCGGCTCGGTCGAGACCTTCCGCGACGAGGCTGTCGCCTACGCGTCACGCCTGTGGCAGTCGGGCGGGCAGGCGGAGCTGCACGTGTGGCCGGGCGGGTGCCACGGCTTCGACGAGGTCGTCCCGCATGCCCCGATGTCCCGTGAGGCGCGGGCGAGCCGGGCCAACTGGCTACGCCGCGTCTTCGCCGAGTAGGACAGCCGAGTAGGTCACTTGCGCGCTTTGCGCGCCGCCTTGAGGAACTCCCGGTTGAGCGTGTTGATGCTCGTCAGCGGGATGCCCTTGGGGCAGGCCAGCGTGCACTCGCCGCTGTTGGTGCAGCCGCCGAAGCCTTCGGCGTCCATGGTGTCGACCATGTCGAGCACTCGCTGCGCGCGTTCGGGCTGGCCCTGCGGCAAGGAGTTGAGGTGGCTGACCTTTGCGGCGGTGAAGAGCATCGCCGAGCCGTTGGGACACGCCGCGACGCAGGCGCCGCAACCGATGCAGGTGGCGTTGTCGAAGGCGAGGTCGGCGTCCGGCTTGGGCACCGGCGTCGCGTGGGCGTCGGGGGCCGCGCCCGTCGGGGCGGTGATGTAGCCGCCGGCCTGGATGATCCGGTCGAACGCCGAGCGGTCGACGACGAGGTCCTTGATCACGGGGAAACCCTTGGCCCGCCAGGGTTCGACGTCGATCACGTCACCGTCGGAGAACGCGCGCATGTGCAGCTGGCACGTCGTGGTCGTCTCCGGCCCGTGGGCCTGGCCGTTGATGACGACGCCGCAGGAGCCGCAGATGCCTTCACGGCAGTCGTGGTCGAACGCGACCGGCTGTTCGCCCGACTCGATGAGCTGCTGGTTGAGCGTGTCGAGCATTTCGAGGAAGGACATGTCGGTGCTGATGCCGTCGACGGGGTAGTCGACGAGCTGTCCTTCGGTGTCGGGGCCGGACTGGCGCCAGACACGCACGGTGAGTTTCACGTGTAGCTCCGCTGGGTGGGGTGGACGTAGTCGAAGTTCAGGGGTTCCTTGTGCAGCACGGGTTTCTCGCCGTACTCCCAGGCCGAGACGTGCGAGAAGTTCTCGTCGTCGCGGGCGGCCTCGCCCTCGGGAGTCTGGTGTTCCTCCCGGAAGTGCCCGCCGCAGGACTCCTCGCGCACGAGGGCGTCGAGCAGCAGGAGCTCGGCGAGTTCGAGGAAATCGGCGACGCGCGCGGCCTTCTCCAGCTCCTGGTTGAGCTCCTCGCCGGTGCCGGGGATGCGGACGTCGCGCCAGAACTCGGCCCGGAGTTCCGGGACGCGTTCGAGGGCCTTGCGCAGGCCTTCCGCGGTGCGAGCCATGCCGCAGTGGTCCCACATCATCAGGCCCAGCTCGCGGTGGAACGAGTCCACCGACCGCGTGCCGTTCACCGCGAGGAGCCGCTCGAGGCGGTCGCGGACGCCGGTCTGCGCCTCGACGACGGCGGGGTCGTCCAGGGTGACGTCGGTGAACCCGCCCTGTCCGATGTAGTCGTTGAGGGTCGCCGGCAGGACGAAGTAGCCGTCGGCCAGCCCCTGCATGAGCGCCGAGGCGCCGAGGCGGTTGGCGCCGTGGTCGGAGAAGTTGGCCTCGCCGATCACGAACATGCCGGGAATCGTGCTCTGCAGGTCGTAGTCGACCCACAGCCCGCCCATCGTGTAGTGGATGGCGGGGTAGATGCGCATCGGGACCTCGTACGGGTTCTCCGCGGTGATGCGCTGGTACATGTCGAAGAGGTTGCCGTACCGGGCTTCGACGGCCGGGCGCCCGAGACGCTGGATGGCGTCGGCGAAGTCCAGGTACACCCCGAGCCCGCCGGGTCCGACGCCGTAGCCGGCGTCGCAGATGTTCTTCGCCGCCCGCGACGCGATGTCGCGGGGGACCAGGTTGCCGAAGCTGGGGTAGAGGCGTTCCAGGTAGTAGTCCCGTTCGTCTTCCGGGATCTCCGACGGCGGCCGCGGGTCCTGCTTTTCTTTGGGGACCCAGATGCGGCCGTCGTTGCGCAGCGACTCGCTCATCAGTGTCAGCTTCGACTGGTGGTCGCCGGAGCGCGGGATGCACGTCGGGTGGATCTGCGTGAAGCAGGGATTGGCGAAGTACGCGCCCCGCTTGTGGGCCCGCCAGATCGCCGACGCGTTGGAACCCTTGGCGTTGGTGGAAAGGTAGAAGACGTTGCCGTACCCGCCGGTGGCCAGCACGACGGCGTCGGCCAGGTGAGTGGTGACCTCGCCGGTGACGAGGTCGCGCGCGACGATGCCACGGGCCCGGCCGTCGACCACGATCAGGTCGAGCATCTCCGTGCGCGGGTGCAGCTCGACGTTCCCGGCGTCGATCTGCCGCGACAACGCCTGGTAGGCCCCGATCAGCAGCTGCTGCCCGGTCTGTCCGCGCGCGTAGAACGTCCGCTGCACCTGCACGCCGCCGAACGAGCGCGTGTCGAGGAGCCCGCCGTACTCCCGCGCGAACGGCACGCCCTGCGCCACGGCCTGGTCGATGATCTGCGCCGACACCTCGGCCAGCCGGTACACATTGGACTCCCGTGATCGGAAGTCGCCGCCCTTGACCGTGTCGTAGAACAGCCGGTGCACGGAGTCGCCGTCGTTGCGGTAATTCTTCGCCGCGTTGATGCCGCCCTGAGCCGCGACCGAGTGCGCGCGCCGCGGTGAGTCCTGGAAGCAGAACTGCACCACGTGGTAACCCTGCTCGGCCAGCGTCGCCCCGGCGGATCCACCGGCCAGGCCGGTGCCGACCACGATCACCCGGTGCTTGCGCCGGTTCGCCGGGTTGACCAGCTTCGCCGAGAACTTCCGCGCGCTCCAACGCTCGTCGATCGGTCCGGACGGCGCCTTGGTGTCGGTGATCGGCTCGCCGATCGTGTAGTCGAGCATGCTCAGCTCACCCATCCAGTCATGACGGAGATCGGCACGATCATGAACCCGCCGGTGATGACCACGGCCAGGACGGTGCCGACGGTCTTGACCGTGCGGTCCTTGGTCGCGCTCTTGATCCCCAGCGTCTGCGTGGCGCTCCAGAACCCGTGGTTGATGTGCAGCCCGAGCATCAGCAGGGCCACCAGGTAGATGACGTTGACCCACCACACCTGGAAGTCGGCGACGACGTTGTGGAACGGCTGCCCCTCCACGAAGTCCCGGTTCGCGACCCCGACCGTGAGGTCGAGGATGTGCCACACGATGTACACCGCGAGCGTCGCGCCGCCCCAGCGCATGGTGTGCGTGGCGAAGGTCGCCCGCGGCCGCTGCCCGTGCGCGTACCGGACCGGCCGCGCGCGGCGGTCGCGTTTGGACAGCTGTACCGCCGCCGTGACGTGCAGCACCAGCGCCACCACCAGAACCGCGCGCTGGATCCACAGGAACCACGCGTACGGCAGCGCCGGCTCCCCGATCGTGCGCAGCCAGGCCGCGTAGTGGTCGAAGGTCTCCGGCCCGAAGAAGATCTTCAGGTTGCCGGCCATGTGCGCGAGCAGCCAGACCACGAACAGCAGTCCGGTCGCCGCCATCACGACCTTCTTGCCGATCGACGATTCCCAGAAAAGCCGCACCGCCGAGCGTTTGCGCCGGGCGGTGGCGAGTTCACTTGCCACGGCTCCGACGTTAGGTCCGCGTCAACGAGAGGGCAAACACATGATTCCTCTCGTGACGAGAGCCAACGCCTATGATGGCCCTATGCAGTTCCAGCAGCTGGCATATTTCCTGGCAGTGGCCGACACGCGGCACTTCACGCGCGCGGCCGAGCAGGTGCGTGTGGCGCAACCCTCACTGTCACAGCAGATCCGCGCGCTCGAACGCGACGTCGGCGCCACGCTGTTCCACCGTGTCCGCGGCAACGTCACGCTCACCGAGGCCGGCGAGACGCTCCTGCCCATCGCGCGGCGCATCCTGGCCGAGACCGAGACGGCGTACCGGGCGATCCGCGAGCTCGACGAGCTGGGCCGCGGCCGCGTGCGCCTCGGCGCGACGCCCAGCCTGTGCACCGGCCTGCTGCCGGTGATGCTCGCGGCGTTCCGGCGCACCTACCCCGGCATCGAACTGGCGCTGCACGAGAGCGGTTCCCGCGACCTGCAGACCGACCTTTCCGAAGGCGGGCTCGACCTCGCGATGATCGTCGACAGCCGGGTCCGCGACGACCACCGCCTGGAAAGCACGCCGCTGTTCGTCGAGGAACTCGTGGTGATCTCCCCGAAGCACGAGCCGGCGCCGGTGCGCGGACGGCTCGCCATCCAGGACCTGAAGGGCCGGCCGCTCGTCATGTTCCGCCGCGGCTACGACCTGCGCGAGGCCACCGTGAACGCCTGCCGCGCCGCCGGGTTCGACCCGGCCTTCGCCATCGAGGGCGGCGAGATGGACGCCGTGCTCGAGCTCGTGCAGGCGGGCCTTGGTCTCGCCGTCGTCCCGAGCACCGTGGTGGGGGACCGGTTCCGGATGACGCAGTTCACCGAACCCGGCCTCAGCCGCGTCGTCCGGCTCGCCTTCCGCCGCGATGTCGAGCTCACGCGCGCGGCCCGCGCTCTGCAGGAGGAGATTGTCCGATTCCTGGCCGGGGGAGGTGGACTCGGTCACCTCCCACTCGGGATCCGCTCGCTCGCCGGGCGCTGACGGGGGCATGATCAACTCGAGGAGTCCGAGAGGGGAGTGCGTGATGGCGGGAGCGCTGAACGAGCAGTCGGCGGTACGGGTGCTGGAGCTCGCGGGAGTGCGGTTCACCTACGTGGTCGACGGCGCGCTGGCCATGGTGCCCGGCGGCTTCTTCCCTGCCATCCCGGCGGCCTACTGGACCGAACACCCCGAGGTGCTCGACGTGAAGGGACGCGTCACGGCCTCCGTCGGCGGCCTGCTCGTGGAGCGCGACGGCCGGTCGCTGCTCGTCGACGCCGGGCTCGGCGTCGCGACCGACCCGGTCGAAATCAGCGGCGAGCCGATCGCCTTCAGCAATTCCGGTGCCCTGCCCGACACCCTCGCCGCGCTCGGCCACAAGCCCGAGGACATCGAGGCCGTGGCGTTCACGCACCTCCACGTGGACCACACCGGCTGGGCGTTCGTCGACGGCCGCAAATTCTTCCCGGCGGCCACCTACCTCGTCGCCGCGCAGGAGTGGGCGCCGCACGGACGCGGGGAGCTCATCCCGGGGGCGCCGGGCCGGGCCGAGGTGATCGAGCCGCTGGCGGGCACGCACCAGGTGATCGGCGACGGCGACGAGGTTTTCCCGGGTGTCCACGCGCTCGTGACACCCGGCCACAGCCCGGGCCACACCTCGTACGTGATCGAGGCGGGGGAGCAGTGCGTGATCGCGTTCGGCGACGTCTTCCACATTCCCGCGCAGATCACGCACCCCGACTGGCCTTCGCTGCCCGACGTCGACGCCGCGGGCGTGCTCGCCGCCCGTCGCCGGATCGTGCAGGAGCTGGAGCGGCCCGGCGCGATCGGATTCGGCATCCACTTCGGGGACCAGGCGTTCGGCCGCGTCCGGCGAGACACCGAAGGCCTGCTCGGCTGGGAACCGATCGAGGCCGAAGCCGTGCTGCCCGCGCCGCGCGTGCTGGGGGACTGAGCCCGCTCCGCCCGTCGGGCGACGCCCGTGGACAGGGTGCAGTGGGGGTGCTATAACCGGACTACTCCATACTGCATACAACATCCAGTCGAGCGGGTGACGCCATGTCCGAGCACCGGACCACCACCGCGGTTCGCGAACTGAAGGACGTCTACGGACGCCGGTACCGAGTCGGGGAAAGCGATCTGGACCTGCTCGGCCGCCCCCGGAGCTGGATGCTCTGGCTCAGCGGCGCCGCGATGTTCGCGGCCGGGCTGCAGCAGTACGGCTTCGGCGCCATCGCGCCGGTGCTCACCGGCGCGCACGGCTGGACGTTCACCGAAGTGGTGGTGTCGCTCGCCGTGTGGGCGGTGGCCCAGGCGAGCGTGGTGTTCCCCGCCGCGTGGCTGCGCGACCGCGGCCGGCTCTCGCCGTCGTTCGCGGTGGCGCTGGGCGGGATCCTGTGTGCGATCGGGCTCGTGACGCTCGGCCACGCGTCGAGCCTGGCCGTGGTGTTCGTGGGCTACTCGCTGCTCGGCGGCATCGGCACGGGGCTGGTCTACGGCACGTGTGTCGGCGCCGTGATGAGCTGGTTCCCCGACCACACCGCCACCCGCGTCGGCGCGGTGAGCGGCGCCTTCGCCTACGGCAGCGTCCCTTTCGTGCTTGTCGCCGGCTTCGGCCTCAGCGTCGGCAACCGCGGCGTGCTGCTCGACGTGACGGCGGCACTCGTGCTCGTCGTTGTGGTCGGCGCGGGCGTGCTCCTGCGCTATCCGCCGCGCAACTGGTGGCCGTCCGGCGCGCCGGACCCGCGCGAGTGGGCGCGGGACAAGGTCCGCAACCGCACCGTCTCGGTCAACCGCCCCGCCGTCCGCCACTACCGGCCGGTCGAGCTCCTGCGCTGCGGAACGACCCTCGCCCTGTACGTCACGGTGGTGCTGGCCGCCGCCGTGCTGCTGTTCGACCTCGCCTACCTCGCGACGTTCGTCGCCGAGCAGGGTGGCGGCACGGGCCTCGCGGCGGTCGCGCTCGCGGTGCTGGCCGGCGTGACCGGCACCGGCCGCGTGCTGCTCGGCTGGCTGTCCGACCGCGTGGGCCGTCGCCGGATCCTGCAGCTGGCCCTGGTGGCCGGCGGTATCGGCCAGTTCGTGCTCTTCTACTCCGGCGAGCACCGGCAAGCCTTCGGCCTCGTGCTCGGCGCCGCGCTCGCCGGGCTGGGCAACGGCTGCTGCTATACCCTGCTGACCGGGTTGGTGCGCGAGTACTTCGGCGAGGAGTCGGCGTTGCAGAACTTCGGTGTGCTCTACAGCGCCAAAGCCGTCGGCGCGCTCCTCGGCATCGGGCTCGCCGCCCTCGTCGTCACGGCGCACGGCTACTTCGGCGCCTTCGCCGCAGCCGGGATCTTCAGCCTGGCCGGCGCCGTTCTCACCGGACGGCTGACACAGCCGGGCCGGCCCAAGTCCCTGCTTCCCGCGCGCTGATCCCGGAGGTGGCCCCATGGGCCGGATGACGAGCCGACGCCGAGTGTTCCGCGTCGTCGGCGGCGAGCTCACCATGCGCCCGGACACGCTCAGTGCCGAGGAACCGCTGGAGATCCGCGTGGCCGGCAAGGCGCTCACGATCACCATGCGCACGCCCGGCAGCGACTTCGACCTCGCCGCCGGGTTCCTGGTGGGCGAGGGGATCGTGCACCAGGGCGCCGACATCGCCGGGATCCGGTACTGCGCCGGGGCTACTGTGGACGGTTCCAACACCTACAACATCGTCGACGTCGTGCTGCGCGCCGGCGTGCCGCCGCCCGACCCGTCGATGGAGCGCAACTTCTACACCACGTCCTCGTGCGGCCTCTGCGGCAAGGCGAGCCTGGACGCGGTGCGCACGACGTTGCGGTGGCCGGTGACCGCCGACCCGCTCGCCGTCGGTCCGGAGGTGCTGACGGGCCTGCCCGACGCGTTGCGCGCGGCGCAGAAGGTGTTCGACCGCACCGGCGGCCTGCATGCGGCCGGGCTCTTCGACGCCGCCGGAGAGCTGCTGTGCGTGCGCGAGGACGTGGGGCGGCACAACGCGGTCGACAAGGTCGTGGGCTGGGCCGCGCGCGAGGGCCGACTGCCGCTGACCGGCACGATGCTGATGGTCAGCGGGCGGGCGTCGTTCGAGCTGGTGCAGAAGGCGGCGATGGCGGGAATCCCGTTGCTGGCGGCGGTTTCCGCGCCCTCGTCGCTGGCGGTGGAGCTGGCCGAGGAGGTCGGGCTCACGCTCGTCGGGTTCCTGCGTGGCAGCTCGATGAACGTCTACACGCGAGCCGACCGGCTCGGCCTGCACGACCCGCTGCAGCTCGTCGAGCGCTGAGGTCCCGCGCCGGGATCCAGCAGGCCGGGCACTGACGCCATGCCCGAGGACGGCTCCTTTCGCCGCGGGGCAATCGCGGCGAAAGGGGCCGTCGTCGAAGGGTTCAGCGCTTGGCCGAGTACGAGTGCGCACCCGTGCCGGCGAGGTTGCCGCCGTCGACGATGAGGTACTCGTCGCGGATCGGCGTACCGGCGAACCACGACTCGAGGATCTCGCGGGTGCCCGCCGCGTAACGCGTCTGGGCCGAGAGCGTGGAGCCCGAGATGTGCGGCGTCATGCCGTGGTGCGGCATGGTGCGCCACGGGTGGTCGGCCGGCGCGGGCTGCGGGAACCAGACGTCGCCGGCGTACCCGGCGAGCTGACCGCTCTCCAGGGCCCGCATGATCGCGTCGCGGTCGGCGATGCGGGCGCGGGCGGTGTTGATCAGGTACGTCCCGCGCTTCATCGTGGCGATGAGCTTGTCGTCGAACAGGCCCTCGGTCTCCGGGTGCAGCGGCGCGTTGATCGTCACGACGTCGCAGTGCGGCACCATGTCCGTGGCGCTCTCGTGGAACGTCAGGCCCAGCTCCTGCTCGACCTCGGCCGGCAGGCGGTGCCGGTCGGTGTAGTGCAGGTGCACGTCGAACGGCTTGAGGCGGCGCAGCACCGCGGTGCCGATGCGGCCGGCGGCGACCGTGCCGACGTGCATGCCCTCGAGGTCGTAGGAGCGCGCGACGCAGTCGGCGATGTTCCAGCCGCCGTCGAGCACCGTCTGGTACGAGGGCAGGTAGTTGCGCACCTGCGAGAGGATCATCATCACGACGTGCTCGGCGACGCTGATGCTGTTCGAGTACGTCACCTCGGCCACGGTCACGCCGCGGGCGATCGCCGAGTCGAGGTCGGTGTGGTCCGAACCGATGCCCGCGGTGATCACGAGCTTGAGGTTCTTCGCCTTCTCGAACCGCTCGGGCGTGAGGTAGGCCGGCCAGAACGGCTGAGAGATCACGATGTCCGTGTCGGGCAGCTCCTGGTCGAAGACCGAGCCCTCTCGGTCCTTGTCGGACGTCACGACCAACTGGTGGCCCTGGCTCTCCAGGAACTCCCGCAGCCCGAGCTCACCGGAGACGCTGCCGAGCAGGGCGCCGGGCGCGAAGTCGATCGCCTTCGGAGACGGGAGGGTCTGACCGCCGGGGAAGCCGTCGAGGTGAGGAAGATCGTCGCGCGCGTAGGTCTTGGGGTACCCGTCGACCGGGTCGTCGTACAGCACGCAGAGCACCTTTGCCATGGTCTGTCTCCCGAGGTTTTTCGTTGGCAGCTAACGACTTTCAGCTTCCTCCGCTGCCCGGGAGGGGTCAAAGCGTCAGTGCCTATGCCGACATAGGCCCCGGCTATCGCGCGGGCGCGAGGAAACCCGCGAGGACGCGCTCCAGCACTCCCCGGACGTCGACCCGCGGCGTCACCTCGAGCAGGGCGCGGGCGAGGATGGGCTCCGGGCCCCGGTCGGCCATCACCAGCCCGATCTGCGGCGGCTGGGCGGGGTTTTCCAGCGGCACCACACGCATGCCCGGCGGCACGCCGAACATGTGCAGCCACGCGTGGGAGATCACGCTCGACCAGCGCCGCGAGGCGACGTGGGCGTAGAGCCCCGACACGGTGTCGGTCTCGATCGCCGGGACGACCGACGCGCCGGCCTCGGCGAAGAGCCCGTCGAGGATGCGCCGGTTGCGCATCTGCTGCCCGAGCAGGCACAGCGGCACGGTCGCGACCTCGGCCCAGCGGACGCGCTCGCGCCCGGCGAGCTCACCGTCGCGCGGTGTCAGGAGCAGGTAGCGCTCCTCGTAGAGCGGGTAGGTGCGGACGGCGCCGAGCTCCTCATCGTCCACATAGGTCAGGGCGATGTCCAGTTCGTACTCGGCGAGCCGGCGCGTGATCTCCCGTGACGGAAGGGATTCCAGCGTCACGCGGGCGTGCGGGTGGCGTTCGCAGAACGGGGTCGTGAGCAGCGTCGCGGCGGTGAGCGATGTCGGGATCGTGCCGACGCGCAGGACACCCGAGAGGCTGCTGCGCATCGTGGAGAGATCCTGGCGCAGGCCGTCGCACTCGGCGAGGATCCGGTGCGCCCACAGCAGCACACGCTCGCCTTCTGGCGTCAGGCCCTCGAACCGCCGGCCGCGGCGCACGATCGGCGCGCCCAGCTCGTGCTCCAGCTTGCGGATCGCGGCCGACAGTGAGGGCTGCGAGACGTGACAGGCGTCGGCGGCGCGGGCGAAATGGCGTTCTCGCGCGAGCGCGACGAGGTACTCCAGTTGGCGTAGCAGCACATCTCATCATGGCGCACGCCCGAGACCGGGGAAAGGTCTTGCGGCGTCAGGTCAGGTGCCGCAGCACGGCCGCCACCGCAGGCGGGGGATCACCCGCCGGACGGGTCACGGTGATGTGCCAGGTCGGGCCGCCGCGGGAGAAGGGCCGCGAAGTGAGATCGGCGAACCGCGCGGCCACGGACGCGGGCAGGATGCACGCGCCGAGGTCGTGGCGGACGAGCTCCGCCGCGGCGGCGACGTCGGTGACCTCGTGGGCCACGGTGCGACGCACCTGCGCGGTGTGGAACGCGCGGTCGGTCGCCTCGCGGTTGGCCCAGCCCGGAGCGAAGTCGACGACCGCCGCCGCGGCCGCGTCGGCGGCGGTGACCGGCCGGTCACCGCCGCGATCGCCCGCGGGAGTCACCAGCACCATGGCCTCGCGCCGCAGCGGCCGGCTGACCAGACCGTCACCGGCCACGCAGTCCTCCACGGCGACGAGAGCGTCCACACTGGACTCGTGCACGGCCGAGCGCAGCTGCCGCGGCGGGACCAGGAGGACCTGCACCTGCACCCCGGGGTGCTCCCGGCGCAGCGCCGCCAGGGCGCGGTGCGGGTCGGGCCACGCGCCGGGCATCACCCCGATCCGCACGCGGCCGTCGAGTTTCCAGCGCGCCCCGTCCACGGTCGCCCGGGCGTGTTCGGCCGCCTTCAGCGCGGCGCGCGCGGCGGGCAGGAACGCCCGTCCCGCCGGCGTGAGCGCGACGCGGTGGGTGGTGCGCTCGAACAGCGAGGTGCCGAGGTCGCGTTCGAGCGCGCGCACCACCGTGGACACCGTCGACTGCACGGTGTGCAGGCGGTGCGCCGCGGCGGTGAACCCGCCCTCCTCGGCGACCGCGACGACGATCTCCAGCTGCCGCAGGTCCATCCGTCCTCCTCTTCGTCGCGGTCAGGGCAGGGACAGCAGTTCGACGTCACCGCCCCGCCAGCCCGGCGGCACCACGGCGAGGGCGTCGGCGAGCGCCGCGCCCCACAGCGAACCGGGCCGGTCGTGGCCCACCGGGGTGACGTCGCCGCCCGAGCGCACGACGGGCACGAGCCGGGTGTCGCTCGGGTGCGCCGGCAGGGGTTCGGCGGCCCACGCCGTGACGGGCGCCGGCTCGCGGTGCCCGCCGAGCTCGGTCAGCAACGGCATGAGCAGCGTCAACCCGGCCCCGAGTGCCGCGAACGGGTTGCCCGGCAGCCCGACCACGCACCGGCCGTCGGGCAGCACCGCCAGCAGCTGCGGGTGCCCGGGCCGGACCGCGACGCCGTCCACGCGCACGTCGGCGAGCAGCGCGCGCAGCACCCCTCGCAGGTGGTCGGCCGGTCCCTTCGAGGTGGCGCCGCAGACGACCACCACGTCGGCGTCGTTGTCGGTCAGCGCCGCGGTGAGGGCGTCGGGCTGGTCGGCGAGCCGGACAAGGCCGTGCTCGTCGGCACCCGCGGCGCGCAGCAGGCCGGGCAGCAGCGGCCCGATCGCGTCACGCACGCGACCCGGCTCCGGCAGGCCCGAGGTCTGGACCTCGTCGCCGGTCACGACCACCGACATGCGCGGCCGGCGGTGCACCAGCAGCGTGTCGTGCCCGACGGCCGCCGCCGCGCCGAGCACCGCGGCCGTCACGGTGGTCGACGTGGTGAGCAGCTCCTCGCCCTCGGGACAGTCCTCACCCCGGCGGCGGACGTGCTTGCCGGTCACCACGGTGCCGCTCACCCGCCGTCCACTGTGGACGGCGTGCTCCACCGGCAGCACCGCCCTCGTGCCGGTCGGGACCGGCGCGCCCGTGGCGATCTCGAGCGCCGTGCCGTGGGCCAGCACCCCGGCGTACGGCGCGCCGCCGGCCCGGACCGCGCCCACCACGGTCCACGGTCCCGGCCCGGCGACGGCGTACCCGTCCATCGCCGAGTTGTCGTACGCCGGCATCGGCACCAGGGCACGGACCGGGCTCGCCAGCGCCCGGCCCAGCGCTTCGCCCAACGGCAGCTCCACCGCCTCGAGCGGCTTCACCGCGTCGCGGGCGATCCGGCGGGCCTCGGCCCATCCCCGGTGCATGGCGTACCTCCTAGTCCGGCCGGCCCGCGGCGCCGACCTCGGTCATCGCCCCGGTCCGCTCGTCGTACACGAACCCTCGCACGGACGCGGTGTGCGGCAGGAACGGACTGCTGCGCACGCGGCGCAGGCACTGGCGCACGTCCTGCTCGGCGTCGGTGAACGCCTCGGCCGACCAGGGCGGCCGGATCCCGGTGCCCTGCTCGACCTGGCGGGCGAACTCCGTGTCCGTGAAGGTTCGCATGCCGCAGTCCTCGTGGTGGACGAGGATGATCTCCCGGGTACCCAGCAGCCGCTGGCTCACCGCCAGGGACCGGATCGCGTCGTCGGTCACGGCGCCGCCGGCGTTGCGGATCACGTGCGCGTCGCCCTCTTCCAGGCCCAGCAACCGGTACACGCTGATCCGCGCGTCCATGCACGCCACCACCGCCACGCGCCGGCGTGGCCGCTTCACCAGCCGGGTGTGGTCGAGGCCGCGGTGGTAGCGCCCGGCGTTGGCGACCAGCGCGTCGATCTCGCCCACGGCTACGGCGTTCCCGCGAGGACCTCGCGCACCAGCCGCGCGGTCTCGCTCGGGGTCCGGCCGACACGGATGCCCGCCGCCTCCAGCGCCGCCTTCTTCGCGACGGCCGTGCCCGCGGAGCCGGAGACGATCGCGCCGGCGTGGCCCATCGTCTTGCCCTCCGGCGCGGTGAACCCGGCGACGTAGCCGACGACGGGCTTGCTCACGTTCGCCTTCACGAAGGCGGCCGCGCGTTCTTCGGCGTCGCCGCCGATCTCGCCGATCAGCACGATCACGTCGGTCTCCGGGTCCTTCTCGAAGGCCTCGACCGCGTCGATGTGCGTAGTCCCGATCACCGGGTCGCCGCCGATGCCGACGCAGGTGGAGAAGCCGATGTCGCGCAGTTCGTGCATGAGCTGGTAGGTGAGCGTGCCCGACTTCGACACCAGCCCGATGCGGCCGGGCCCCGTGATGTCGGCCGGGATGATGCCGGCGTTGGACAGGCCGGGGGAGACGATGCCAGGGCAGTTGGGGCCGATGATCCGCGTCTTGCCGCCCTTGGCCACGGCGTGCGCCCAGAACACCGCCGAGTCGTGCACCGGCACTCCCTCGGTGATGACCACGGCCAGGCCGATCTCGGCATCGACGGCCTCGATGACCGCGTCCTTCACGAACGGCGGCGGCACGAACAGCACCACCACGTCGGCGCCGGTCTCGGCCATCGCGTCGGCGACGCTGCCGAACACGGGCAGCTCGTGCTCGCCGACCGCCACCTTCTGGCCGGCCTTGCGCGGGTTCACGCCGCCGACCACGTTCGTGCCCGCGGCGAGCATCCGCTTGGTGTGCTTCATGCCCTCGGCGCCGGTCATGCCCGACACGACGACACGGCTGTTCTCGTCCAGGAAGATCGCCACTTCTCAGGCCTCCGCGCTAGCAGTAACGGTCGCGAGCTTGGCCGCCTCGCGGGCGGCGTCGTCCATGGTCTCCACCACGGTCACGAGCGGGTGGCCGGCTTCCGCGAGGATGCGCCGTCCCTCGGCCACGTTGTTGCCGTCGAGGCGCACGACGAGCGGTTTCGTCGCGCGGTCGCCGAGGATCCCCAGCGCCTGCACGATGCCGTCGGCCACGGCGTCGCACGCGGTGATGCCGCCAAAGACGTTCACGAAGACGCTGCGCACGTCGGGGTCGCCGAGGATCACGCCGAGCCCGGCCGACATGATCCCGGCCGACGCGCCGCCGCCGATGTCGAGGAAGTTCGCCGGTCCTCGCGCGCCCAGCTCGGCGGCCGCGGCCGCGACGACGTCCAATGTGGACATCACCAGGCCGGCGCCGTTGCCGATCACGCCGATGTCGCCGTCGAGCTTCACGTAGTTGAGCCCCTGCTCGGCGGCTTCGCGCTCCAGCGGGTCACCGGCGTCCGGGTCGGCGAACGCCGCGTGGTCGGTGTGGCGGAACTCGGCGTTGGCGTCGAGCGTGACCTTGCCGTCGAGCGCGATCACCGCGCCGCCCTTGGTGCGGGCCAACGGGTTGACCTCGACGAGGGTGGCGTCTTCGGCGACGAAGACCTCCCACAGCCGCACCAGCGCGTCGGCGATGTCGTCGGCCACCTCGGCCGGGAACTGCGCCGCGGCGACGATCTCGGCCGCCTTGGCGCGGTCCACGCCCGTCAGCGCGTCGACCGGCACCTTGGCCAGCGCCTCGGGCCGGGTCGCCGCGACCTCTTCGATCTCCATGCCGCCGGCCACCGACGCCATGGCGAGGAACGTCCGCTCCGCGCGGTCGAGCAGGTAGGACACGTAGTACTCCTCGGCGATCTCGCTCGCCTCGGTCACCAGCACCTTGTGCACGGTGTGGCCCTTGATGTCCATGCCCAGGATGTCGTCGCCGACCTGTTCCGCGTCGTCCGGCGTGGCCGCGAGCTTGACGCCACCGGCCTTACCGCGGCCGCCGGTCTTCACCTGGGCCTTCACCACGACGGTGCCGCCGATCACCACGGCGGCCGCGCGCGCTTCTTCCGGGCTCGTGGCGACGCGGCCGCGGGGGACCGGTACGCCGTGCGAGGAGAACAGCTCGCGCGCCTCGTGTTCGAAGAGATCCATCTGAGTCCTTCCTGGCGGGCCCGGGTGGGCCGCGAACGGGACTGGGGAGGAAAAGGGCCGTCCGGCGTGGCGTCATCCGCAGCGGCTCCGGCGAAAAAAAACCTCCGGACAAACCTGCGGATGGCCCTGGACAGCGGGTCGCTCGGAGAGTAATTCTAATGCCTACCTCATACGGTATGCAATCTACAGTTTTCGGTGAAGGTGCCGCTGACCTGGAGGGATGCCCTCGCCGCGGCTGTGGACCGACGGCAGTGCAGACCGGGGAGCGCACCGGAACGAGCGCCCGGATCAGAGAGGTCCGGCGTGAGACCAGAGGAGTTGAGCAATGGCGCCAACCACGACCGGCCAGAACGTCGACAAGGACCGGGCCGCCCCTGCGACGAACGGCGGCCAGCCGGCTCCGGACACGATCTCCGGCGGGCACCTGGTGGCCAAGGCGCTCAAGGCGGAGGGCGTCGACACGATCTTCACGCTGTGCGGCGGGCACATCATCGACATCTACGACGGCTGCGTCGACGAGGGCATCAACGTCATCGACGTACGCCACGAGCAGGTCGCCGCGCACGCGGCCGACGGTTACGCGCGCATCACCGGCCGGCCCGGCTGCGCGGTCGTCACCGCGGGCCCGGGCACCACGGACGCGGTGACGGGTGTGGCCAACGCCCTGCGCGCGGAGAGCCCGATGCTGCTGATCGGCGGTCAAGGCGCGCTGAGCCAGCACAAGATGGGCTCACTGCAGGACCTCCCGCACGTGGACATGATGAACCCGATCACCAAGTTCGCCGCGACCGTGCCCTCGACCGCCCGCGCGGCCGACCTCGTGTCGATGGCGTTCCGCGAAGCCTTGGCGGGCGCGCCCGGCCCGGCGTTCCTGGAGATCCCGCGCGACGTGCTCGACGCCCGCGTGCCGCTGTCGGCCGCACGGATCCCCGAGGCGGGCCGCTACCGCGCGTCCACCCGCAGCGCCGGCGACCCGGCCGACATCGAACGCCTCGCCGACCTGCTCGTGCACGCGAAGAAGCCGGTGATCCTCCTCGGCAGCCAGGTCTGGACCACCCGGGCGGCCGAGCCGGCGGCGGAACTCGTGCGCACGTTGAACATCCCCGCGTACATGAACGGCGCGGGCCGCGGCACCCTGCCGCCGGGCGACCCGCACCACTTCCAGCTCTCGCGCCGCTACGCGTTCGACAACGCCGACGTGATCGTGATCGTCGGGACGCCGTTCGACTTCCGCATGGGCTACGGCAAGCGGCTTTCGCCCGAGGCCACGGTGGTGCAGATCGACCTCGACTACAAGACCGTCGGCAAGAACCGCGACATCGACCTCGGCCTCGTCGGCGACGCCGGCCAGATCCTCGCCGGGGTGTCGCAGGCCGCGTCGGGCCGCGTCGACAACGGCGCGCCGGCCCGCAAGCCGTGGCTGGAAGAACTGCGCACCGTGGAGGAGAAGGCGAAGGAGAAGCGCCTGCCGCAGCAGCACTCCGACGCGAACCCGATCCACCCGTACCGGCTCGTGCACGAGATCAACGAGTTCCTCACCGAGGACTCGATCTACATCGGCGACGGCGGCGACATCGTCACCTTCTCCGGCCAGGTCGTGCAGCCGAAGTCGCCGGGCCACTGGATGGACCCGGGCCCGCTCGGCACCCTCGGCGTCGGCATCCCGTTCGTGATGGCCGCCAAGCACGCCCGTCCGGACAAGGAGGTCGTCGCGCTCTTCGGCGACGGCGCGTTCTCCCTCACCGGCTGGGACTTCGAGACGCTGGTGCGGTTCAACCTGCCGTTCGTCGGGATCGTCGGCAACAACTCGTCGATGAACCAGATCCGCTACGGCCAGGCGCAGAAGTACGGCCTGGCGCGCGAGCGCATCGGCAACACCCTGGGCGACGTCCCCTACGACCAGTTCGCCCGCATGCTCGGCGGCTACGGCGAAGAGGTCCGCGACCCCAAGGACATCGCGCCGGCGCTGCAGCGCGCCCGCGAGTCGGGCAAGCCGTCGCTGATCAACGTCTGGGTCGACCCGGACGCGTACGCCCCCGGAACCATGAACCAGACGATGTACAAGTAGTCGGGAGGCAGGAAAAATGGGAAAGGCACTTGAGGGCGTCCGCGTCCTCGACATGACCCATGTCCAGTCGGGACCGTCGTCGACCCAGATCCTCGCCTGGCTCGGCGCGGACGTGATCAAGGTGGAGACGCCGGGACGCGGTGACATCACGCGCGGCCAGCTGCGGGACCTGCCCGGAGTGGACAGTCTCTACTTCACGATGCTGAACGGGAACAAGCGCAGCATCACGCTCAACATGAAAAGCGAAGAGGGCAAGGAGATCTTCACCAAGCTGGTGTCCGGTGTGGACATCCTCGTGGAGAACTTCGGTCCCGGTGTGGTCGACCGCTTCGGCTTCTCCTGGGAGAAGCTGCAGGAGATCAACGAGGGCCTCATCTATGCCTCCATCAAGGGCTTCGGGCCGGGCCGCTACGCCGACTTCAAGGCCTACGAGGTCATCGCGCAGGCCATGGGCGGCTCGATGAGCACCACCGGCTTCGAGGAGGGCCCGCCCACCGCGACCGGTGCGCAGATCGGCGACTCCGGCACCGGCATCCACCTCGTGGCCGCGATGCTCGCCGCGCTCTACCAGCGCACGAACACCGGCCGCGGGCAGCGGGTGCAGGTGGCCATGCAGGACGCCGTGCTCAACCTCTGCCGCGTCAAGCTGCGCGACCAGCAGCGCCTGGCGCACGGCCCGCTCGGCGAGTACCCCAACGACGTGTTCGGCGACGAGGTGCCGCGCTCGGGCAACGCCTCCGGCGGTGGCCAGCCCGGCTGGGCGGTGCGGTGCGCGCCCGGCGGCCCGAACGACTACATCTACGTGATCATCCAGCCGGTCGGCTGGCAGCCGCTCACCGAGCTGCTGGGCCAGCCCGAGCTCGCCGAGGACCCCGAGTGGGCCACGCCCGAGGCCCGGCTGTCCAAACTGGACAAGGTGTTCGCGCTCGTGGAGCAGTGGACCGAGCGCCACACCAAGTGGGAGGTCATGGAGAAGCTCAACGCCCACAACATCCCGTGCGGCCCGATCCTGTCCACGAAGGAGCTCATCGAGGACGAGACGCTGGCCGAGCTGGGCACCGTGGTCGAGATCGACCACCCCGAGCGCGGGAAGTTCAAGACCGTGGGCTGCCCGCTCAAGCTGTCCGACTCCCCGGTGGACATCGGCCGTTCGCCGCTGCTGGGCGAGCACAACGGCGAGGTGCTGAGCGAGCTCGGCTACGCCACCGACGACCTCGAGCGGCTGCGCACCGCAGGCGTGATCTAAGGAGATTCTGGATGACCACGGGAACCGGCCGCGAAGCGGTCGAGAAGATCCTGGCACAGGCGGCGGCCGAGGGCCGGTCGTCGCTCACCGCCCCTGAAGGCCGCGCGGTCTGCGAGGCCTACGACATCCCCACCCCGCAGGAGCGTCTCGCGACTTCGGCCGACGAGGCCGTGGCGCAGGCGCGGGAGATCGGCCTGCCGGTGGTGCTGAAGATCGTGTCGCCCGACATCCTGCACAAGACCGAGGCCGGCGGCGTGCTCGTCGGCCTGCGCACGGCCGAGCAGGTGGCCGACGGGTACGCCACGATCCTGGCCAACGCCAAGGCCTACAACGCCGAGGCGAGCATCATCGGCGTGCAGGTGCAGCAGATGCTGACCACGGGGCAGGAGGTCATCATCGGGTCGGTCACCGACCAGACCTTCGGCAAGATCGTGGCCTTCGGCCTCGGCGGCGTGCTCGTCGAGGTGCTCAAGGACGTGACCTTCCGGCTGGCCCCGACCAGCGAGGACGAGGCACTGTCCATGGTGGACGGTATTGCCGCGGCGGAGGTGCTCAATGGCGTGCGCGGCAGCGAGCCGGTTGACAAGAAGGCCCTGACGGCCATCATCCACAACCTTTCGCAGCTGGTCAGCGACTTCCCGCAGCTCGCGGAGGTCGACCTCAACCCGGTGCTCGCCACGGCCGACGGCGCGACCGCGGTCGACGTGCGCATCCTGGTCGACCCGGACGCGGCGAAGGAGCCGGTGCGGTTCACGCAGGAGGAGATCCTCGCGTCGATGAACCGGATCATGAAGCCGGCCGCCATCGCGGTGATCGGGGCTTCGGCCGAGGCCGGCAAGATCGGCAACTCGGTCATGAAGAACCTCGTCAACGGCGGCTACGCGGGCGAGATCTACCCGATCAACCCCAAGGCGTCGGAGATCCTCGACCGCAAGGCGTACGCGAGCATCTCCGACGTACCCGGAGACGTGGACGTCGCGGTGTTCGCCATCCCGGCGAAGTTCGTGGCGGCCGCGCTGGAAGAGGCCGGGGCGAAGGGCGTGGCCGGGGCGATCCTGATCCCGTCCGGGTTCGGCGAGACCGGCAACATCGAGCTGCAGAACGAGGTCGTCGCGATCGCGCGCAAGCACGGCGTGCGCGTCCTCGGCCCCAACATCTACGGCTACTACTACACACCCGAAAACCTGTCGGCGACGTTCTGCACGCCGTACGACGTCAAGGGCGGTGTCGCGCTCTCCTCGCAGAGCGGCGGCATCGGCATGGCGATCCTGGGCTTCAGCCGCTCGGCGGGCATGGGTGTGTCGTCCATCGTGGGCGTGGGCAACAAGGCGGACATCGACGAGGACGACCTGCTCACCTTCTTCGAGCACGACGAGAATACCCAGCTCGTCGCGATGCACCTCGAAGACCTCAAGGACGGCCGCTCGTTCGCCGAGACCGCCAAGCGCGTGTCGGCGAAGAAGCCGGTGGTCGTGCTCAAGGCCGGGCGCACCTCCCAGGGCGCCAAGGCGGCGAGCTCGCACACCGGAGCGCTGGCCGGCAACGACAAGGTCTACGACGACATCCTGCGCCAGAGCGGCGTGATCCGGGCCCCGGGGCTCAACGACATGCTCGAGTACGCCCGCGGCATCCCGCTGCTGCCCACGCCGCAGGGTGAGAACGTCGTGATCATCACCGGTGCCGGCGGCTCGGGCGTGCTGCTGTCCGACGCCTGTGTGGACAACGGTCTGTCGCTGATGGAGATCCCCGGCGACCTCGACGAGGCGTTCCGGAAGTTCATCCCGCCGTTCGGCGCGGCCGGCAACCCGGTGGACATCACGGGTGGCGAGCCGCCGTCGACCTACCGGAACACGATCGCTCTCGGCCTTTCGGACGAGCGCATCCACTCCTTGATTCTCGGCTACTGGCACACGATCGTCACGCCGCCGATGGTGTTCGCCGAGCTCGTGGTGGACGTGGTCGAGGAGTTCCGCCGCAAGGGGATCCACAAGCCGGTGGTGGCGTCGCTCTCGGGCGATGTCGAGGTGGAGCAGGCGAGCGACCACCTCTACGCCAACGGGATCGTCGCCTACCCGTACACGACCGAGAAGCCCGTGGCGGTGCTCGGTGCCAAGTACCGCTGGGCGCGGTCGGCCGGACTGCTCGGCTGATCACTTCCGGCGAGAGGGAAGGAGGCGTATCTTGCCGGACACCTAGCCGTCGGCCAAGCGGGGGACACGAGCACACGCACGAAGCGCCGGGCGCGCGCGGTCGCGCCCGGCGGGGGGCAAGGAGCCACCCCACTCAGAGGGAACCGAAGTCAACGTTGACGAAAGAGAACTCTCATGACCGCAGCCTTACCGACGTACCAGGAGATCGTCGACGACAACGGACGCAAGTACCGGATCGGTGAGAGTCCCAGAGACATCATGGGCCGCTCACGCGCATTCATGGTCTGGCTGCCGTGGGTCGCCATGATGGCGGTGAGTGTGTTCGAGTACGGCTGGGGAGCCGTCGAAGGCACACTCGAAGACAAATACGGCTGGTCGCTGTCGGACGCGTTCTGGCTGGCCAGCATCTGGGCCGTGTTCCAGGCCGGGGTCGCGTTCCCGGCCGGGCGGCTGCGCGAGAAGAACATCGTCTCGGCGAAGACCGCCATGCTGTTCGGCGCGCTCTTCTCCGGGATCGGCTACTTCACCATCGCGCACAGTGGGAACCTGGTGCTCGCCTTCATCGGGTACTCCGCGCTCGGCGGCACCGGCGCAGGACTGGTCTACGCCACCTGTATCAACATGGTCGGCAAGTGGTACCCCGAGAAGCGCGGTGCGCGCACCGGCTTCGTGAACGGCGGCTTCGCCTACGGTTCGGTGCCGTTCATCTACCTGTTCAGCGCCTTCCTCGGCCACGAGAACCTGACCATCACGCTCGACGCCATCGGCCTCTACATGCTGCTGGTCGTCGGGATCTGCGGGTTCCTGTTCAAGGACCCGCCGAAGAACTGGTGGCCCGCGGAGGTCGACCCCATCGCGTGGCTGAAGGGAAAGGCGACGGGCAGCGCCAAGAGCCTGGAGAAGAACCCACCCGCCGTCCGGCAGTTCACGCCGATGGAGGCGATCAAGACCGGCATGCTCCCGCTGATGTGGGTCACGCTGATCGTGATCGGCGGCGTGTCGTTGTTCGGCATCAACTTCCAGGTGCCGTTCGCCGAGGAGAGCCACTTCGGTGCGTTCGTCGCGGCGTCCTCGGCGGGCATCCTCGCGATCGTCAACGGCGTCGGCCGCGGCCTGGTCGGCTGGGCGTCGGACCGGATCGGCCGCAAGGCCACCCTGTTCTGGGTCCTGGTGATCGCGGCGGTCGCGCAGTTCGGCGTGATGTGGTCGGGCAACACGCACAGCCTGTTCTGGTTCATGGTGTTCGCGGTCCTGACCGGATTCGGCAGTGGCGCGTTCTACCCGCTGTTCGCCGCGCTCGTGCCGGACTACTTCGGTGAGAACCACAACGCCACGAACTACGGCCTCGTCTACAGCGCCAAGCTCATCGGCGGTGTCGGCGGTGGTGGTCTCGCCGCGGGCGTGATCGCGGCGTGGGGCTACACCGGTGCCTACGTCCTGGCCGGTTGCATCGCGTTGCTGTCGGCCTTCATGGTGCTGTTCCTGCGCCAGCCGGGCCGCCGCAGCGGCCCGACCGCCTCGGAGCAGACCGGCGTGGTCGCACAGGCCTCACCGGCCGCCGGGACCGCCGGCAGCTGACGCCTGCCGGGGTTTTCGGTACAGGGCCCGGGAGTGAGGGGGCGGCTGACGCCCGCCCCCTCACTCCCGGGCTGCTTCGGGCCGCTCGTGGAACGCCCGGCGCGTGCGTTCCGTGTGGTGGGCCATGATCTTCTCCGCCTTATCGACCTCGTGCGCCGCGACGGCCTCGATCAGCTCGGCGTGCTCGTGCCAGGCGTCGTGGCCGCGGGGCCGGGCGATCGGCGTGTAGTACCAGCGCACGCGGCGGTCGACGAGCCCGATCAGCTCGGCCAGCACGGCGTTGCCGGTCAGCTCGGTGAGGAACGAGTGCAGGTCGGCGTTGGCCGAGACCAGGCCCTCGCTGTCGTCGGCGGCGAGGGCTTCGAGGCCGGCGTTCTGCAGCTCCCACAGCCGGGCCACGTCCGCCTCGGTCGCGCACGCGGCGGCCAGCCGGGCGGAGTGGGTCTCGAGCACCGCGCGAACACCGAGCAGCTGGTCGGCCTCCTCGTCGGTGGGCATGTGCACGAACGCGCCCTGCGCGGGCCGCAGGTCGACCCAGCCCTCGGTCTGCAGGCGCTGCAGCGCTTCGCGTACCGGCTGACGGCTCACGCCGAGGTACTCCGCCAAGTCGGCCTCGACGAGGTGCTGCCCGGGCTCGAGCGTGCGGTTGATGATGAGCTCGGCCAGCGCGTCGTACACGACCTGGCGCAGCGGCGCCGGCCGCTCCACACGCTGGGCGGACTTCGCCGCGAGGGACCCCTTGGCCGTTCGCCGACCGGTGGGCCCGCGCTCGGGCAGGGGAGAGGCGGGCTGGGTCACGGGGCACCTCTGGTCTGAGTAGACGCGGTCCGCGGGAACGCGGGGAAACCGCGGGATTTCGTGGAGCTGATCCGAGAATACAGGTTTTGGTATGCAAAATCCCAACTCTTCACTCTGTGGCCTGGATCTCACCCGAAGTGGATCAATCGGACGGGCGTGAAATGACAATCAGTATCGGGTCCGCCTGCTCCGGCCGGGTGTCATCGGCGAATTCCATCACCGGATCCTGGTGCCTGAGCGCGTCTCGGGATACTGTATGCAATCGCTGTGTTCGACCGAGCGGGAGGCACACCATGCGGGTTGCTGTTCTGGGCGCGGGCGCGATCGGCGCCTACGTGGGTGCGGCTATGCACCGAGGCGGCACCGAGGTCCATCTGGTCGCGCGCAAGGCGCACCTCGAGGCGATGCGCGAACACGGAGTGCGGGTGCTCAGTCCCCGCGGAGACTTCACCGCGCGTCCCCACGTCACCGACGACCCGGCCGAGATCGGCCCGGTCGACTTCGTTTTCCTCGGGCTCAAAGCCCATTCCTACCCGAGCAGCGGTGAGCTGCTCGAACCACTGCTGGGCCCGGACACCGCGCTCGTCGCGGCGCAGAACGGCATCCCGTGGTGGTACTTCCACGGCCTGGCCGGACATCCGCTGGAGGGCCACCGGGTCGAGACCGTCGACCCGGACGGCGAGACCAGCCGGGTGATGGCGGTCGAGCGCGCCATCGGGTGCGTCGTCTACTGCTCCACCGTAATCGAGGAGCCGGGCGTGATCCGGCACCTCGAGGGCACGCGGTTCTCCCTCGGCGAGCCGGCGGGCGGGGTCTCACCCCGCTGCGTCGCGCTGTCCGAGGCGATGATCGAGGGCGGCCTCAAGGCGCCCGTCGAGCCCAACCTGCGCGACGACATCTGGGTCAAGCTCATGGGCAACGTCGCCTTCAACCCGTTGAGCGCGCTGACCCGGGCGACGATGGCGCAGATGTGCGAGCACGAGGACACGCGCGAGCTCGTGGCCACGATGATGACCGAGACCCTCGCGATCGCCCGGGCCGCGGGGGCGGATCCCCAGGTCTCCGTGGAGAAGCGGATCGACGGCGCCTGGCGCGTCGGCCACCACAAGACGTCGATGCTGCAGGACCTCGAGGCCGGCAAGCCGCTGGAGATCGACGCCATCATCGGCGCCGTCGTCGAGCTGGCCGAGCTCACCGGGGTGCCCGCACCCGCGCTGCGCCACGTGCACGCGGCCATCGGCTTGCTGAACCGGACGGCCACCGCCGTGCCGGTCGGCTGACACCCATCCCACCACCTCCTGGAGGCAGAAGATGAAGCGCAGGAAGGACACCACGCCGTACACCCGGCTGACGGAGCCGCTGGTGCGGGACTCCGGTGTGCTGCGGCCGGCGACGTGGGAAGAGGCGCTCGACCGCGCCGCCGCGGGGTTCCGGCGCACGCTGGATACGAAGGGCCCCGAGGGCTTCGGCATGTTCTCCTGCGCGCGGTCCACGAACGAAATGAACTATGTGGCCCAGAAGTTCACCCGCGCGGTGATGGGCACGAACAACGTCGACTCGTGCAACCGGACCTGCCACGCGCCCAGCGTGGCGGGTCTGGCGCGGGTGTTCGACAGCGGTGGCGGCACGTCGTCGTACGCGGAGATCGAAGACTCCGACGTGATCGTGATCTGGGGCGGCAACCCGCGCGAGGCGCACCCGATCTTCTTCCAGCACGTGCTCAAGGCCGTCCACAAGGGAGCGAAGCTCTTCGTGGTGGACCCGCGCCAGACGAGCACGGCGAAGTGGGCGCACCGGCAGCTGCAGCTGGAGGTCGGGACCGACATCCCGCTCGCCAACGCGATCGCGCGGGAGATCATCCACTCCGGACTGGCCAACACCACGTTCATCGAGCGGGCCACGGAGGGCTACGAAGAGTTCGCCGCCTCCGTGGAGCCGTGGACGCTCGAGGTCGCCGAGCAGGTCACGAAGGTGCCGGCCGAGCTCATCAAGGAGCTGGCCCACACCTACGCGCGCGCCGACCGCGGGCAGATGTCGTGGACGCTGGGCATCACCGAACACCACAACGGCACCGACAACGTGCTGTCGCTGATCAACCTGTCGCTGCTGGCCGGGCAGGTCGGGCGCTACGGCGCCGGGCTGAACCCGTTGCGCGGGCAGAACAACGTGCAGGGCGGCGGCGACATGGGCGCGATCCCGGACCGGATGCCCGGGTTCCAGGACATCCTCGACCCGGCCGTGCGCGCGAAGTTCGACGAGGCGTGGGGCTCGCACATCCCGCCGTACAAGGGCAAGAACCTCACGCAGATGCTCGAGGCGATGGAGGACGGCCTGATCACCTGCGTGTACGTGATCGGGGAGAACCCGGTGCAGTCCGAGGCCGACTGCGAGCACACGATCAAGCGCCTGTCGAACATCGAGCACCTGGTGGTGCAGGACATCTTCCTCACCAAGACCGCGCAGCTCGCCGACGTGGTGCTGCCCGCGTCGGCCGCGTGGTGCGAGAGCGACGGCACCTTCACCAACAGCGAGCGGCGCGTGCAGCGCGTGCGCAAAGCGGTGAACCCGCCGGCCGGCGCGCGCGACGACATCGAGGTGATCTCGGAGCTCGCCCGCCGCCTCGGGCACGACTGGCACTACAGCGGCGACGACGGCCGTGAGGTGTGGGACGAGCTGCGGTCGCTCTCGCCGATCCACACCGGCATGAGCTACGAGCGCCTCGAGGAGCTCGGCGGCATCCAGTGGCCGTGCTACAGCGAGGACACACTGGAGCCGTCGTTCCTGCACGCCCGCCTGTGGGCCGAGGACCCGGCCGAGCGCGGCCGGCCGGCGCCGTTCACCGTGCTGCGCCACAGCCCGCCGGTCGACGTGCTCGACGACGAGTTCCCGTTGCGGCTCACCACGGGCCGGCGGCTCGATTCGTACAACACCGGTGTGCAGTCCGGCGGGTTCCCGTCGCCGCGCCGGCGCGGCGAGACGCTCGACCTGTGCTCGGCCGACGCCGCGCAGCTGGGTGTGGTGGAGGATGAAATGGTGCAGATTTCCTCGCGGCGAGGCGCGATCGTCGCGCCGGTGCGGATCGACGAGGGGCTGCGCCCCGGCCTGGCGTTCATGACGTTCCACTTCCCGGACGAGGTCGACGTCAACGTGATCACCATCGAGGCGACGGATCCGGTGGCGGGCACGGCGGAGTACAAGGCTGCCGCTATCCGGGTGGATAAATTGTCTTCGGGGGGTCCAGGGGGGCTTGCCCCCCGGCTGGGGTCTGGGGCTCGGCCCCAGAAGACACAGTTCGACGCGGTCGCGGGCTGAGGGGGCGGGCATGGATCTTCAGTTCCTCGACGCGAAGGCCACCTTCGAAGAACGCGCGGCCGTGGACGCGTTGCCCGAGGGTGCGGCGCGAGACCAGTTGCTGCCCGCGCTGCACGCCGTGAACGACCGCGTGGGCTGGATCAGCCAGGGCGCGCTGAACTACATCTGCGAGCAGCTGCACGTGCCGCCGGCCGACGCGTACGGCGTGGCGAGCTTCTACTCGCTGTTCTCTCTCACCGAGCGGCCGGAGCGCGTGGTGCACGTGTGCACCGACCTCGCGTGCCGGGTCAACGGGGCCGACACGGTGTGCGACACGCTCACCGAGCACGTCGGCCCCGCGGGCAAGGCACGCGGCGGTGTGACGTGGCTGCGCAGCCCGTGCCTGGGTGTGTGCGAGAAGGCGCCCGCGGCGCTGGCGTTCGAGGCCGGCGACCCGGCGGGCAGCGAGCTGCTCGCGCCCGCCACCGGAGCGGAGGTGGTGCTCGCCGCTGGCCGCTCTCCGGCTACGGAGGAGGGCGCCGCGCCGGTGCTGCACCAGACGGATCGGGAGTCGCTCAAGCTGCTGCACCGGATCGGAGCTGTCGACCCGGAAAGCCTCGACGACTACCGCGCCACCGGCGGCTACGCGGCGCTGCGCAACGCGTTGCAGCTCGGCCCGAACGGCGTGATCCGCGAGGTCACCGACTCCGGGCTGATGGGCCGCGGCGGCGCCGCTTTCCCGACCGGGCGCAAGTGGGAGGGCGCCGCGCGCCAGCCCGCTCTGCCGCACTACCTGGTGTGCAACGCGGACGAGAGCGAGCCCGGCACGTTCAAGGACCGCGTGCTGCTGGAGGGCGACCCGTTCGCGCTGGTCGAGGCGATGACCATCGCCGGGTTCGCGACCGGCGCCACCCTCGGCTACCTGTACCTGCGAGGCGAGTACCCGCGGGCGCGCCGGCTCGTGCAGAACGCGATCGACGTCGCCCGCGAGCGCGGGTTCCTCGGCACCGACATCATGGGCCACGAGGGGTTCTCGTTCGACATCGAGATCCGCCGCGGCGCCGGTGCCTACATCTGCGGCGAGGAAACGGCGATCTTCAACTCGATCGAGGGCTTCCGCGGGGAGCCGAGGTCGAAGCCGCCGTTCCCGACCGAGCAGGGCCTGTTCGGCAAGCCGACGGTGGTGAACAACGTCGAGACGCTGGTCAACGTGCCGCTGATCCTCACCTCCGGCTACGCGGCGTACCGGGAGATCGGCACGGAGAAATCGGCTGGGCCCAAGCTGTTCTGCCTGTCCGGCAACGTGCGCAAGCCCGGCGTGTACGAGGTCCCGTTCGGCACCACGCTGCGCGAGCTGCTGGAGCTGGCCGGGGGAGTGCCGGAAGGCCGCGAGCTGCGGGCGGTGCTGCTGGGCGGCGCGGCCGGCGGGTTCGTGCGGCCCGACGAGCTCGACCTGCCGCTGACGATGGAGGACGCGCGCGCCGCCGGCACCACGCTCGGCTCCGGCGTCGTCCTGGCGCTGGACGACAAAGCCGACCTCGGCGGGTTCCTGCTGCGCATCGCGTCGTTCTTCCGCGACGAGTCGTGCGGGCAGTGCGTGCCCTGCCGGATCGGGACGGTCCGGCAGGAGGAGGCGGTGAGCCGCATCGTCGGCGGCCGCAAACTGAGTACCGGTGCGGACGATCTGGCGCTGCTGCGGGAGGTCGGGCAGGTGATGCGGGACTCGTCGATCTGCGGGCTGGGGCAGACGGCGTGGAACGCGATCGAGTCGGCCGTCGAGCGGCTGGGTGCGTTGGACGGAGCGGAGTCATGACGATCGTCGAACTGGGTCTGCCGAAGCGCCTCGTCGAGTTCACTGTGGACGGTCAGGCCGTCAGTGTGCCCGAGGGTGCCACGATTCTCGACGCCTGCTCGGCGGTGGGGAAGGAGATCCCCACGCTGTGCTACGGCGACACGCTCAAGCCCGCCAACGCGTGCCGCGTGTGCATGGTGGAGGTCGAGGGCTCGCGGACCCTGGTGCCTTCGTGCTCGCGCAAGGCGGAGCCGGGCATGGTCGTGCACACGGATTCCGAGCGCACGCGGACCAGCCGCAAGGTGGTGCTGGAACTGCTCGGGTCGGCGACGGACCTGTCGACCACGCCCGGCGTCGCCGAATGGATGGCGGAGGCGGGCGCCGACCCCGAGCGGTTCGGCCCGCCGGCGCCGCCTTCCGACGATCGCGACGACGCGCTGCCGGGCGAGCACGAGCCCGTCGACGGTCTCACCGCGGCCACCGTGCGTCAGCCGGTCAAGGTGGACAACGCGCTCTACGTGCGGGACTACGGCAAGTGCATCCTGTGCTACAAGTGCGTGGACGCGTGCGGTGACCAGTGGCAGAACTCGTTCGCGATCTCCGTGGCCGGGCGTGGGTTCGGTGCGCGGATCTCCACGGAGTTCTCGACGCCGCTGCCCGACAGCGCGTGTGTCTACTGTGGAAACTGCGTCGAGGTCTGTCCCACGGGCGCGCTCAGCTTCAAGGCCGAGCACGACAAACGCGAGGACGGCACCTGGGACGAGTCCGCCCAGACGGAAACCACGACCGTGTGCACGTTCTGCGGGGTCGGCTGCAACCTCACCCTGCACGTGCAGGACAACGAGATCGTGAAGGTCACCAGCCCGCACGACAGCTCCGTGACCCACGGAAACCTCTGCATCAAGGGCCGCTTCGGCTGGCAGCACGTGCAGAACACCTGAGGGCGATCCCGGACCGCCTTCCCTCGGACCCGCCGTCTCCCGTCCCGGCCGCCTTCACCGCGGACGTGCGGGACGGCGGGTCCCGCGCGCTCTTTTCCTTGCGGCAAACCCCGAACGAAGGGGGCAATGGTGCCTTCTGTCGAAGAAATCTCCCGAACCGTGGCCACAACCGTCGCGCCGGCCGCGGCCGAGGCCGACCGGCTCGCGCGGTTCCCACGCGCGGCGGTGGCCGCGTTGAGTCGCAAGGGTGTGCTCGCGATGACGGCGTCGCGGCGCCTCGGTGGCGGTGGCCACGGGCTGGCGGAAGCCGCGCGGGTGGTCGAGGTGGTGGCGCGTTCGTGCGCGAGCACGGCCACGGTGCTGCGTTCGCACTTCGCGGCCGTCGCGGTGCTGGAGGCGCACGCCGACCAGTCCGTGCGCGCGGACCTCGCCGCGGGCCGCCACCTCAGCACGCTGGCGCTGTCCGACGCGGCGCCGGGCAGCCGGCTGCTCGCGCCCGACGGCGTGGCCAGTGCCCACGGCGGGGTCGTCGACCTGGCGGGCCGGAAGGCGGGTGTGATCGCGGCGGGCGAGGCCGACAGCTACGTGTGGTCGACCCGGCCGGCGAGAGGCCGGGGCGCCGCGACGCTGTGGTTCGTGCCCGGTCACGCGCCGGGCTTGTTCGTGCCCGCTTCGGGCGGCGGCCTGGGGTTGCGGGCGTCCGCGGCCACCACCGTGTGTGCGGATCCCGTGCAGCTGCCCGAAAACACGATCCTCGGACGAGACGGTGACGGCGCCGAGGTGGTGCTGGATCTGGCGCTGCCGTGGTTTCTCGGTCTCGGCGCGGTCGTCGCGCTGGGGCTCGCGGAGGCGGCGATCGAGCGGGTCGCCGCGGGTGGTACCGGCGCGGCGCGCACGGAGCTGGCGCGGATGCGCCTGCGGGCTTCGACCGTGCGGGTGCTGGCCGCTGACGCGTTCGCGACGTACAGCTGGGACCCCGCCCACGCCCTGGCGAAGTTCTTCCACCTCTGGCTGTCCGCGGGGGAAGCCGTCACGGCCATCACCGAGGCGGCGCTGCGACTGTCCTCGGCCTATCCCGGCGACGCCGTGCTCGAACGGTGCTTCCGCGACGCACGGGCGCACTGTGCGCTGGAGCCGACCGTCGACACCGTGGTGGACCTCGCGGCCCGCGTCGACGGTGCCGCGGTGCCGGAACTGCACTCCGCTCTTTAACTGCGTGCCCTCTAGCTGTAGTGACTATGGACGTTGTTGACGGTTGAGCGGCGCGTTGGCTTGATCATGACGAAGACCTCCGTGTGGGGTGTTGGTGTCTGACGCCATCACCGATCACAACGGAGGTCTTCGTGTTCCACCGTAATGCTCGCCTGACCCTGCACGGGCGTCGGTTGCTGGTCGAGCGTGTCCGGGCTGGCCGCCCGGTCGCGCACGTCGTCGCCGAGCTGGGCATTTCCCGCGCAACGGGCTACAAGTGGGTCCGCCGCTACGCCCGTGACGGTGACGCCGGCCTGGCCGACCGTTCCAGCCGGCCGCATCACTCACCCCGGCGAACCCATACCCAGACCGAGCGGCAGATCCTGCAGCTACGCCACGACCGCCGGCTCGGCCCAGCCCGCATCGCCGGCATCCTCGACCTGCACGCCTCGACCGTGCACCGAGTCTTGACCCGCCACCACCAGCCGAAACTGGCCTGGCTGGACCGCCCCACCGGCCAGCCGATCCGCCGCTACGAACGCGACCGCCCCGGCGAACTCGTCCACGTCGACGTCAAGAAACTCGGCCGACTGCGCGAAGGCGGCGGATGGCGCGCCCACGGACGCGACAGCGACATCCACCGCGCCACCCGCAACGCAGCCCGCGTCGGCTACGAGTACGTGCACTGCGCCATCGACGACCACACCCGCATCGCCTACGCCGAAATCCACCCCGACGAAACCGCCACCACCTGCGCCGGATTCCTCACCCGTGCCGCCAGCGCACTCGCCGACATGGGCATCGACCGGATCGAACGCGTCATGACCGACAACGCCTTGGCCTACCGCCGCTCCCACGCCTGGCGCGACGCCCTCACCGACATCGGCGCCCAAGCCCGCTTCACCCGCCGCTACCGACCACAAACCAACGGCAAAGCCGAACGCTTCAACCGCACCCTCGCCGAAGAATGGGCCTACGCCCAACCCTTCACCAACTCACACCACCGAGCCGAAGCACTGCCCGGATTTCTCCACCACTACAACCACCACCGCAGCCACACCGCCCTCGGCGGCCAACCACCCATCACCCGCGTCAACAACCTCACAGGGCACTACATCTAGCGGCGTGCGCTCCGACCCGTGGCCGTTGACCGCGTGCCAGTCGGGCGACTAGTCTCGATATACGGAAGAAGTATTCCGCAATGCGAAATGACGAGGTCAGAGCAATCCGATGAGCCGAGGTATCCGATGACCGGTCCCGCCGGGGTGCGGCACTCGCTGCCCTACACCGCCAACCTGTCGATCCTGTTCACCGAGCTCCCGCTGCTCGAGCGCGCGCAGGCCGCTCGGGCAGCGGGCTTCACCGCGGTCGAGTACTGGTGGCCGTTCGACAGCGCCGACCCGCGGCCGGTCGAGGTCGAGAAGTTCGTGCGCTCCATCGAGCAGGCCGGCGTGCGGCTGACCGGGCTCAACCTGTACGCGGGCGACATGGCCGCGGGCGAGCGCGGGCTCGTGTCGTGGGTCGGGCGCGAGGCCGAGTTCGCGGTGAGCCTGACGATCGCGATCGGGATCGCGGACCGGCTTGGCTGCCGCAGCTTCAACGCGCTGTACGGCAACCGGCTCGACGGCGTCGCACCGTCCGAACAGGACACGCTGGCGCTGGAGCACCTGGCCACGGCCGCGGAGGCGGCGGGCAAGATCGGGGCTCAGATCGTGCTCGAGCCGCTGTCGGGCACGCCGGCATACCCACTGAAGACGGCGGCCGACGCCGTCGCGGTGGCCGACCGGCTGGGGCTGGACAACGTGCTGCTGCTCGCGGACCTCTACCACCTGGCGGTGAACGGCGACGACCTCGACTCCGTGATCGCCGGGTACACCCCGCGCACCGGGCACGTGCAGATCGCCGACGCGCCGGGCCGGCACCAGCCGGGCACGGGGGAGCTGGACCTCGAGGGACACCTGGAAAAGCTGGAGGCGGCGGGCTACCGCGGGCACGTGGGGATCGAGTACAAACCGGACGGTCCCACGCTCGCGTCGCTGGCCTGGCTGCCGGAAGAGCGAAGGGGAGACAAATGAGCAAGGTGGGATTCATCGGCCTGGGCGTGATGGGCACGCCGATGGCCGCGCACCTGGCCGGTGCGGGACACGACGTGAGCGGTTTCGACCTGAGCGCCGACGCGCTGGCGAAGCTGACCGCCGCGGGCGGGCGCGCGGCGTCCGACGTGGCCGACGCGGTGGCCGAGGCGGACGTGGTCGTCACGATGCTGCCCGACCACCCGCAGGTCGAGCAGGTGGTGCTGGCGGCGGGCGGGGTCCTCGACGTCGTCAAGCCGGGCACGCTGCTGGCCGACATGAGCACCATCCGGCCGGAGACCTCGATCGCCGTCGCGAAGGCCGGTGGCGCCAAGGGGATCCGGGTGCTCGACGCGCCGGTCTCCGGCGGCCAGGCGGGCGCGGAGCAGGCCGCACTGTCCATCATGGTCGGTGGCGAGACTGAGGACTTCGAGGCGGCCAAGCCGATCTTCGAGGTGCTCGGCAAGACGATCGTCCACGTGGGACCCCACGGCGCGGGCCAAGTCGTGAAGGCCGCCAACCAGCTCGTGGTCGGCGGCATCTACGGGCTGGTCGCCGAGGCGATCGTGCTGCTGGAAGCGTCCGGGGTGGACGCCGGCACCGGGCTCGACGTGCTGGCGGGCGGGCTCGCCGGCAGCCGGATCCTGGAGCTCAAGCGCAAGTCGATGGTCGCGCGGCAGTTCCAGCCGGGCTTCCGGATCGACCTGCACCACAAGGACATGGGCATCGCGCTCGCGGCCGCGCGCCAGGCCGACGTCGCCCTGCCGCTGACCGGGCTGGTCGCCCAGCTCGTGGCCGCGGGGCGCGCCATGGGCCACGGCTCGCTGGACCACTCGGCGCTGCTGAAGGTCGTCGAAGAGCTCTCCGGACGCGACTGACGAGGAGACACGGCCGGGTGGTCGCGCACGACGGGCAACGTCGGCGTCGCGTTCGGCTCCCCGGCGCGGACAACGTGAAGATCATGGCGGCCCCCGCAGCTGCTCCGGCACCCGTGTGGTCGACCCAGGCGAGATCCGGCTGGTGCTCGTCGAGATCGTGATCGAGCGCGAGGCCAACGCGGCGATGGGCGCGGCGCTCGGCGCGGTGAAGGTGTTCGAGAGCGCGAGCTGTGCTTCTGCCGCGGGCGGGTCCGGGTGTGCGGGACCAGCCTGCGGCAGTGCCTTCTAATTGCTGTCGACGAGGTTGGCCAGCGACGCGAGCGTTTCGGCGTGGCGGCTGCCCGGGACGGCGTGGAAGACCACCAGCGACAGCGCGTCCGGGCCGGGGAGGGTGAGCTTGTCGCTGTGCAGGTCGAGGGGGCCGGCGGCCGGGTGGCGGAAGCGGGCGAGGTGGCCGGTGCGGGGCTTGATGTCGTGGCGGGACCGCAGTTCGTGGAAGCGCTCGCTCTTCGCGGAGAGCTCGGTGACGAGTTCGGTGGCGGCGGGGTCGCCGACGTCGCGGCCGAGCGAGGCGCGCAGGCCGCCCACGCCGTCGGCCGTCATCTCGTCCCAGTCCACGCGGAAGTCCTGCTCGGCGGGGTCGAGAAACACTTCGCGCAGGAGGTTGTGCCCGGGTGCGTAGCGGGGCGAGAGTGCGGTGGCGATGGCGTTGGCGGCGAGGACGTTGGTCAGGCGGTCCTGCACGTACGCCGGCGTGGCCGGCCAGGTGCCGATCAGCTCGGCGATGCTCGGCGGCACCACCGGAGCCGGCCCGACGGCCGTGGTGGCCGCGGGCGCGGGCGCGGTGAGGCTGTGGAGGTGGTTCGTGGCGTCGTCGTCGAGGCCCAGCACGCGGGCCAGCGCGTCGAGGACCTGCGCGGACGGGTTCTGGTCGCGGTCCTGCTCGAGGCGCATGTAGTAGTCGCTGCTGATCCCGGCCAGCAGCGCCAGCTCCTCGCGGCGCAGGCCGCGCACGCGCCGCCGCCCGCCGGCGGGCAGGCCGACGTCTTCGGGCGACACGAGCTGGCGCCGCGCCCGGAGGTAGTCGCCGAGGAGGTTGTCCACGCTCGACAGTCTACGAGAGCGCGGCCAGGAGTCCGAAGTAGACGGCGCCGCCCACCACCACGCCCACGAAGACGCCGCTGGTCACCTCGGCCGTCGTGTGGTCGCCCAGCTCCACGCGCGACCACGCGACCCACAGCACGAACGGCATCAGCAGGAGCAGCCACGGCCCGTACACCCACACGAGCATCACCGTCGCGCCCGCGGCGACCTCGGCGTGGATGGAGATCTTGAACTTCAGCCCGAACGTGATCGCCACCGCCACCACGAGGCACGCCAGCTCGGTCGCCGTGAGCGCGATCAGTTCTTCAGGAGCCCCACCGACGATCAGCGCCACGAACCCCGCCGCCAGCGAGGCCAGGCACACCGCGAGCGGCACCACCCGACCCGCCCGGTTGGTCACGTGGTGCGAGTCCCACTTCCCGCGCCGCGCCCCGCGCACGATGACGGCCATGGGAATCAGCGATCCCGTGACGCCCACGACGAGCCCCCACAGAACCGTCGCCCCGACCCGGTGGCCGGTCACCTCCCACGCCACTGCGAGCGGCAACCCCAGCACCCACACCCACGGCGCCAACACCTCCGTCGCGACGCGCGCCGCGCCCCGCCGAACCCCACCGGACGCCGAGACGGTCGAGGACATCGGTCTCCTTGCGTTGGGGATCCGCGGTTTTCGCGGACAGCTTGGAGATCTTACGGCGTTCCGCATTGGCCTTTGCGGAGGTCTTCGGTTCAGGGTCTGTCAAAGAGATCGTACTTTTCAGCGCATGCGGAGCTGTGAAACCCGCGAACCAGCCCTCGCCCGAGCCGGCCGCGTCCCGGCAGACCCGACGCCGTGCCGCATCCTCATCGCCGTCCTGACGGCGTCGCCTACCCGGCGCGCTTGGCCGAGACGCACGGGTTGACCAGGCTCAACGAGCCGCGGCTCGCGCCGGCGGCTGTCGAGGAGAGCCGGGTGCGATTCGGCTGGTCTTTCGCTGCGCCGGAGGCTTGAGCCAAACGGCAACGCGTGGTTGGGGGTCGGTTGTGGGCGACGACCTGCTCGGCACGGAGGTGGCGTGATGAGTCACGAGGCGCGGGTCGAACCCGCGGCTGCCGACGAGTGCTGCGGCGGTGCCGATTGCTGTGCGCCCGAGCCGGCTTCCTCGGGCGTTCGTCCTCGGGCGTTGGCGGTGGCGGGGGCGCGTGTTGGCGCGCCGGGCGCGGTGGCTTGGCCGATGGCGCACAACGTGGTCGAGGCCGTGGTCGCGCTGGTCGCGCGGGAGGCGGCGGACTCGGGTGCGCTGATGGCGTTCGGGCTGGGATTCAGTGGTGGAGGTGGCGTCCGAGGCGGCGGTGGCATGGCAGTTCGCCGGGGCGGATCCGGAACGGCGGGAGCCCCCGGCGCTGAAGGCGATCGGTGTGTCGTTCTTCGCGTTGGCGGCGTACGTCGTGGCCGACGCCGTGGGGGCGCTGGTGCGAGGCGCGAGGCACTCGACCGTCGGGATCGGGCTGGTCGCGGTGTCGCCGGCAGTGACGCCGGTGCTGTCGGGCGCGCAGCGCAGAGCCGGCCGCGAGCTCGGCTCCGCGAGCGCCGTGGCCGACTCCAGGCGGACCCTGCTGTGCCCTTACCTCTCGGCGGTGTTGCCGGCCGGGCTGCTGCTCAACACGCTGTTCGGCTGGTACTGGGCCGATCCGGTCGTCGCGCTGGTCATCGCGGTGGTCGCGGTGCCGGAGGGCCGCGAGGCCTGGCTCGGGCCGCACTGCTGTTGAGTGTGCGCCAGCCCGCGGTCGCGGCCCAGCCACCACTGCAACCCCCGCAGCACCACCGCGAACGCGATGAACACGCCCACCAGCAGCACCGAACCGTCGAGATCACTCACCGCGCGCCCTCTTCCCACGCATCACCCTGACGAACCCCAGCGTGCGGCGGCTCGGCTCGGCTCGCCTCCGGCGCTCACGCTTCCTTGACGCCCGCGGGAACGACGTTGACGTCACGCGCCGGGTGCGCGTGGATCAACGCCCGCGCGAGCCGCGGCAAGGCCGTCGCCATGCGCTGCTCGGCGGTGTGCGCGATGCCGTGCGCCTCGGCCAGCGTGCGGCCCGGGTCGACCGACACCTCTGCCTCGGCCGCGAGGGTGTGGCCGATCCAGCGCAGCCGGATCACATCGACGCCCAGCACGCCGGGCGTCTCGGCGAGCGCGTGCTCGGCGTCGTCCACCAGGTGCGGGTCGACGGCGTCGAGCAGCCGGCCGAACACCTCGCGCGCGGCGTCGCGCAGCACCAGCACGATCGCCACCGTGATGAGCAGGCCCACCACCGGATCGGCCCACGTCCAGCCGACGAGCGCCCCGCCCGCCGCGAGCACCACGGCGAGGCTCGCGAACCCGTCGGTCCGCGCGTGGAGCCCGTCCGCGACGAGCGCCGCCGACCCGATCTGCCGCCCGACGCGGATGCGGAAGCGCGCGACGAGCTCGTTGCCCACGAAACCGATCACGCCGGCGAGCGCCACCCACCCGGCGCCCGTGATCGGGCGCGGGTTCAGGAGGCGGTCGATCGCCTCGTATCCCGCGAGCGCCGCGGACCCGGCCATCACCACCAGGATCACCAGGCCGGCGAGATCTTCGGCGCGCCCGAGCCCGTGCGTGAAACGGCGCGTCGCCTGCCTCCGCGCGAGCAAGAACGCGACCGCGAGCGGCACCGCGGTCAGCGCGTCGGCGAAGTTGTGCAACGTGTCGCCGAGCAAAGCGACCGACCCGGTGAACCCGACCACCACGAGCTGGGCGACCGCCGTCGCCAGCAGCCCGGCGAACGACAGCCACAACGCGCGCATCCCGGAGCGGCTCGCCTCGAGCGTGTCGTCGACGAGCTCCGCCGACTCGTGGCTGTGCGGTTTCAGGGCGTGCCTGAGCCGGGTCCAGTGCCCGTGGCCGTGCCCATGCCCGTGTCCTGCGCTTTCCATGTCCGGAACGGTAGCAGAACGAATGAAGATATGTTCATGTCTCCTGCGGTGTTCTAGTCTCCTCTCCATGGGACACGGGGTGGAAGGGCGCCGCCGCCCCGCGGGACCGCTCGACGCGACCACCGCGGCCGCGGTGGCCACCACGCTGCAGGCGCTCGCGACCCCGAGCCGCTTGCTGATCCTCAGCGCGCTGAGCGAACAGCCCCTCGCCGTCGGCGACCTGGTGGCCGCGGTCGGGATGGAGCAGTCGGCCGTGTCGCACCAGCTGCGGCTGCTGCGCAACCTCGGGCTGGTCGTCGGCACTCGCAACGGCCGCAGCATCGTCTACAGCCTGCACGACAACCACGTCGCCCAGCTGCTCGACGAAGCCGTCTACCACAGCGAACACCTGCGGCTCGGGGTCGCGGACCGCGCGGGGGAGGCCGGGTAGGTCGCGCCGGCTTCGGGGTGTGTCTCGGGCGGTGGGTGCTCCCTTCGTTCGCCTAGGGCGTGTCTGACAAACATCGTCTGTGGCAGCTGGGATGCTGTCGGTCGTGTCGCGGTTTCAGTTGCTGTCAGACGAGCAGTGGGCGTTGATCAAAGACTTGTTGCCGGCGCGGACCGGTAAGCGGGGTCGTCCGTTTTCGGATGCGCGGGCGATGGTGGAGGGGATCGTCTACCGATATCGGTGTGGGATCGCGTGGCGGGACGTGCCCGAGGTGTTTGGTTCGTGGCAGACGATCTGGACCTGGCATCGCCGGATGGCGGGGGACGGCACGTGGGACATGGTGCTGCAGCGGCTGCTCACCGCCGCGGACGCGGCCGGGCAGATCGACTGGGCGGTGTCGGTGGATTCCACGATCGCGCGGGCGCATCAGCACGCCACCAACGTCAGGCGTGTCACGGGGGGCTGGGTCGAATTACACGGATCTGCTCGCCGAGCCGCCTGATCACGCGATCGGCCGCTCCCGCGGAGGCTGGAGCACCAAAGTTCACCACCTCGTCGACGGCAACGGGCGGCCGCTGGTAGCTCTGGTCGGGCCCGGCCAAGCCGGGGACGCGCCGATGTTTCCGCACCTGATGCGACATCTGCGCGTCGCTCGAATGGGGCGTGGCCGGGCGCGCACCCGTCCCGACCGGGTCCGGGGCGACAAGGCCTACTCCTCGCGAGCGATCCGCGGGCACTTGCGCACCCGCGGCATCACCGCCGTGATCCCCGAACCTGCCGATCAGGTCGGGCACCGCGCACGGCGGGGTTCACGAGGCGGCCGCCCACCAGCGTTCGACCCGGTCGACTACCAAGGCCGCAACGTCGTCGAACGCGGCTTCAACCTGCTCAAACAATGGCGCGGCCTGGCCACCCGCTTCGACAAGTTGGCCATCGTCTACCGCTCCGCAGTAGTCCTCCATGCCGTGATCACCTGGACCAAGGCTTTGTCAGACATGCCCTAGACTTCAGGTGTGAGTGAGTCTTGCGATGCCGTCGACGAGGTCATCGCGCAGTGGCGGCAGGAACGGCCGGATCTGGACCTGTCCGCCATGGACGTGTTCGGCCGGCTCGCCCAGCTGACCCGGCTGGTCGAGTCCGCGGTGGAGCGCGTGTTCACCGAGCACGGCCTGCGCCCCGGCGAGTTCGACGTGCTCGCCGCGCTGCGCCGAACGGGCCCGCCCTACACACTCACCCCCTCCGAGCTCTCGGCCGCGCTGATGACTTCCCGCGCCGGCATGACCAACCGCCTCGACCGCCTGGAGGCAGCGGGGTACGTCGAGCGCAGCCTCGACCCGGCCGACCGCCGCAGCTTCCGCATCACCCTCACCCCCGCCGGCCGCGACGTCATCGACGCGACCCTCACCGACCACGCGGCGGGTCTCGCGAAACTCCTTTCTTCGGCCACCAGCCCCGACGACGCGGCGACGTTGAGCCGCATCCTCAAGGCCATGCTCGCCGAACTCGGCTGACACCGCGGCGGACGACAGCCTGAATCATCCTTTGTGGACGGACCCAGGGACGCCGGGTCTCGGCCACCCGCGACGACGGTGGTGAGGCGACCGCCGCGAACTGGCCGCCGTGCCGCCACGACAGCCGGCACGGCGTTCCGGCGCGGCGGCCACCAGGCAGGCTCGACCGCCGTGCCGGCGGCGCTGATGGCCATCCGCGCCATCCCCGTGCCGACGGACAAGTGACAATTTTGCAGGCCGCCGCGACTGCAGTGGACCGAGTGCCATCAGTTGGCCGCTGCGCTTTCGCGACGGCCAGTAGTGGGCGTGCTTCACCGTGCGCCGGCAGGCAAAGTCAGAACGGCGGATCCCCCGCACCCGCCGCGACCGGCATCCCGGCGGCGGCCTGGGACCACGGGCTGTCGGAACCGCCCGAACTCTCCGGGGAATCACCAGCAGGCGGCCCGGAACGGTTGGCGCGGTTGACTTTTGCCGTGGCGTAGCGCAGGGAGGGGCCGATTTCGTCGACCTGGAGTTCCACGACGGTGCGGCGTTCGCCTTCCTTGGTGTCGTAGGAGCGTTGGGTGAGGCGGCCCTGGACGATGACCCGCGCGCCGCGGGTGAGGGATTCCGCGGCGTTTTCCGCGGGCTGGCGCCAGAGCGCGCAGCGTAAGAAGAGGGCTTCGCCGTCTTTCCATTCGCCGGAGGCGCGGTCGAAGGTGCGCGGGGTGGACGCGACGGTGAAGTTGGCGACTGCGGCGCCGGACGGGGTGAAGCGCAGCTCCGGGTCGGACGTGAGGTTGCCGACGATGGTGACGACCGTGTCTCCGGCCATGGTGTTCTCCTCGGGTTCCGGCGGCGCCCCGGGGTGAGGGCCGCTTCCGGGATTCAGGAGACCATCCGGGTACGACAGTTTCTCCGACCGTGGCCGTCACCCCATCAGGTGGTGTGCCGGAACCCTTCCTTCGGCCGTGGCCGGATCGGCGCCGCCACGGCACGATGGGCGGCCGAGGCTGCGGAGAGGGAGCGGATGAGGACCTGGAAGAAGGCGCGTGCGGGAGTGCTGGCGCTGGCATTGGTGGCGAGCATCGCGGCAACCCCCGCGAGTGGCACCGCGACCGACTGCTGCGGTGGCCCCTCGTCCTGGACCACCGGGGACAAGTCCGCACTCGGCACCTCGGCGACGACGCAGAGCCCCGTTTGGTTCACCGTCGCGAACGGCGTGACGTCCGAGGTCTTCTACCCACGCGTGGACGTCCCCGAGACGCAGGACATGCAGTACGTGATCACCGACGGCTCCTCCTTCGTCGACCTCGAACGCGACGCCACGAACCACGTCGTCTCGATGCCCGACGAGAAGTCCCTCGAATACACCGTCACCAACACCGCGAAGAGCGGCCGCTACCGCATCACGACCACGTATGTCACCGACCCGGCCCGTGCGACGCTCGTGACCCGCACCCGGTTCCAGTCGCTCGACGGTGGCACGTATCGGCTTTACCTGCTCGCCAACCCGTCCATGGCGGGTGGCGCGGGCGGGGACACGGCGTCGTGGGACGGCAGTGGGCTCGTGGCGAGTGGCACGGAGAACCTCTTCGGCACGACGACCACCGTCGTGTCGTCGCTGCGGGTGTCGACCGGGTTTTCCGCGCACGACAACGGATACTCCGGCGCCGCCAGCGACTGTCTCGTCGACCTGCGCGCCGATCATACGCTGGACGACGGGTTCGACTCCGTCTCCGGCGCCGGCAACGTCGTCCAGTGTGGACAGATCCCGGTCGCCGCGGACACGACCTTCACCGTCGCCCTCGGGTACGGCTCGACCGCACAAGCCGCGACGAGTGCGGCAACCGGTTCACTGACCGCGGGTTTCGGCTCGCTGGAATCCGGCTACCGCACGGGCTGGAGCTCCTACGTCGGCAGCCTCAAGCCCGCGCCGGTCAGCGTCTCGGGGGATCAGCAGCGGCGCCGCGCGTATTACGTCGCCGCGATGGCGTTGCACGCGGCCGAGGACAAGACGTTCCGCGGAGCCAGCGTGGCCGGGCTCGCGACGCCGTGGGGCGACGTCGTCAACGGCGACAGCCTCGGCGACGGTTACCACCGAGTGTGGGGCCGTGACCTCTACCAACAGGCCACCGGTCTCTTGGCCGCCGGCGACACCGCACAGCCGAAACGCATGGCGCAGTTCCTGTGGGGCTCGCAGTGGATCGGCTCGCCGACCGCCGGCGACGGCACGACGTACCCGGCCGGCGCCTTCCCGCGCTACAGCCCCGTGAGCGGCGTTGCCGGCGCCAGAGCCCAGCAGCTCGGGTGTTGCGAGCAGCTCGACCAGGACGCCGACGCGATCGTGCTCGCCTGGCTGACCGGTCTCACCGACGCCGCCACGTACGCGAAGGTCAAGGTCACCGCCGAGCACCTGCGCACGAGCGGTCCGGCCACGACCGAACGCTGGGAAGAGCAGTACGGCCGGTCGCCGTCGTCGATCGCGGCGGAGATCGCGGGACTCGTGACGGCCGGCGCGATCGCCCGCGCGAACGGCGACACCGCGAGCGCCACCACGTGGGAGTCCACAGCGGACTCCTGGCGGGCGTCGCTCGACTCGTGGACCGTGACGACGTCCGGTTTCTGGGGCGGTCACACGTACTACGAACGGCTCGACAAGGGCACCGACCCCGACGACGGCGGCCAGATCTGCTTCGACGAAGGCTGTTTCTACGAGCACGACGTGGTCGACTTCGGCTTCCTCGACCTCGTGCGGCTCGGCGTGCGCGCGCCGTCCGACCCGACGATCGCCGCCTCGATCGCCCCGACGGCCGCCGCGTCGGACGGCAACGCGCCGATGCAGGTGACCCTGCCCGACGGGGACGTCTACTTCCACCGCTACCCGCACGACAACTACGGCGAAAGCACCTCCGCCTGCACCGGCTGGCCCGCCGGCGGCCCGCAACGCTTCGGGCGGCTGTGGCCCGTGCTGTCCGGCGAACGCGGCGAGTACGAGCTCGCCAACGGCCGCTCGGCCGCGGTCTACCTCAAGTCCATGGCCGACGCCGCCAACGACGGTTACTTCATCCCCGAGCAGGTGTGGGACCGTTCGAGCGGCTGCTTCGCCTTCGGCCGTCCGACGGGCAGCGCCGCGCCCTTGATGTGGGCCGAGGGCCAGTACCTGCGGCTGGCGCAGAGCATGGACGCGGGCCACAACCTCGACACGCCTTCGGTGGTGAAGGACCGCTACGGCAGTTGAGGCCGCCGAAAGAGGAGGTGGCTCGCGGAAGGCGCGCGTGACGCAGATGACGCGGAGCATGGACTCGGCCGCTGATGCGCGGCTCGCACGCGACCGGTGGCGGAGGTCCGGCAAAACGCGGCCGGCGTCGCGGGCCGGCCACACCTCACGCGTCTCCGGTGGTGAAGCGCCGGCACGGCAGGTGAGGCGGTGGCACCGGAATGCCTACAGGTCCGTCGAGAACGCCACGCTCTTCTGCTCCCGCACCTCCGCCAGCCGTGCCTCCAGCGCGTCCGTGATCGCCGTCCACGCGTCGCTGCCCAGGACCAGGCGGCGGGGCGCCGGGGTCTGGTCCACGGTGGCGATCATGGCCGCCGCCATGCGGGCGGGGTCGCCGATGGCGAGGCTGGTGCGTTCCTCCAGGACCTGGCGGATGCGGGACGCCGGGGACACGGCGTAGGCGTCGATCTTGGGCGCCAGCTGCGAGTTGCCGTAGCGGAACTCGGTGCGGGCGCCACCTGGTTCGACGAGGGTGACGCCGATGCCGAAGGGCGCGACTTCGTCGGCGAGGGCGTCGGCGAAGCCTTCGATGCCCCACTTCGTCGCGTGGTAGAGGGAGCCGCCCGGCCAGGCGACCTGGCCGCCGACCGAGGAGAGCTGCAGGATGCGGCCGCCGCCGTCGGCGCGGAGGTGGCCCACAGCGGCGCGGATGAGCTGGATGGAGCCCAGCAGGTTCGTGTCGAGCTGGTGGCGCACCTGCTCGTCGGTGAGCTCCTCGGCTGCGCCCATGAGGCCGTAGCCGGCGTTGCTGACCACGACGTCCAGGCGCCCGAAGTGGGCGTGTGCGGCGTCGACGACCGGGCGGATGGCAGCGGTGTCGGTCATTTCCAGCAGGGTGACGTGGAACGCGGCGCCATACGACTCGACGAGGCCGGCCACCGAGTCGAGGCGGCGGACGGTGCCCGCGACGCGGTCGCCGGCGGAAAGCAGCTGTTCGGCGAGGTGCCGGCCGAAGCCGGTGCTCACGCCCGTGATGAACCAGGTTCGTGTCATGCCTCCAGCCTGGGCCGCCACAATACGACCAACCAGACCCCGCCGACAGGGGTGCCGGCAGGGCCACCTTCGGCGAATTATCGTGGGGGACATGGCGGGAAACGTGATCGGCGAGTACCTGCGCGCGCGGCGCGAGCAGGTGCGGCCGGAGGAAGTCGGGATCACCGTGAACGGCCACCGGCGCGTGCCGGGTCTGCGGCGTGACGAGCTGGCGATGCTCGCGGGCATCAGCACGGAGTACTACACGCGGCTGGAGCAGGGCCGGGATCGCCACCCGTCGGCGCAGGTGCTCGACGCCGTGGCGCGCGGGCTCCGCCTCGACCGCGAGGCGACCGCGTACCTGCACGACCTCGCCGACCCTGCGCCACGCCGTCGCCGCGCTCCGGCGAGCCAGGAGAACGTCCGGTCCAGCGTCGCGCGGCTGATCGCGTCGTGGGAACAGACGCCGGCGTACGTGCAGGGCCGCTACCTCGACGTCCTCGCCGCCAACCCGATCGCCGCCGCGTTGTCGCCCGTGTACACGCCGGGCACCAACCTGCTGCGCGCCGTCCTTCTCGACTCCGCCGCGCAGGAGTTCTTCACCGGGTGGGAGGCGCGGGTGGGCGGCCTCGTCGCGAGCTTGCGCGCCGCCGGCGAGCCGGATGATCCGCGGCTGGTCGGGCTGGTCGCGGAGCTGTCGGAGGAGAGCGAGCTGTTCCGCCGCCTCTGGCCCCGCCACGACGTGCGCCCGCAGCCGGGCGGCGGGACCCACCACCTGTGCCACCCGCGGGTCGGCGAGCTGGAGCTGCAGTACGACAAGTTCGCGGTCAGCGGCGCCGAAGACCAGCTGATGGTGATCTACCACGCCGAGCCGGGCACGCGGTCGGCCGAGGTACTCCGGAAGTTGTCGGAGGGCCTCAGCGGACCAGGTGGAACGCCCGAGCCGCAGGGGCGAACGTCACCGACTGCCCGCGCGTCACGGTGACCGCGTCGTTCTCGAGGCCGTCGCCGAACGCGCTGAGGTGGTCGGACTCGACGTCGATCGTCAGCGCCGAAGTCGTGAGCTCGCCCTCGGTGAGCGAGGTCGCGGTCGTGGGGGAGGGCCACGCTTCCCGGACGAACCACACGAGCCGGCGTTCGTCGGCGGCCGGCAGGCGCAGCGGGCTGTGCCGTTCCTGCCAGACCGACCGGCACCAGCCCGTGGCACCGGTGCCGGTGCCGACCAGCAGGCCCGACGACGCCTGCCGCTCGGGGCCGAGGCGGTAACGCGCGGTCTGGTGGCTCGGGTGGCCGAGGTAGATCTCGTTGAGCGCCAAGAGCTTCTGTCCGTCGTCGGCGGTCAGTTCGACCATCGTGCGGGGCTCGACGGAGTCCAGCGAGCGCAGCAGGTCCGCCGTGGCCTCGGCTGGGTGGCGCACCAGGACGCCCGACTCACCAGGCGTGACGCCGACGACGGGCTGGCCCGCCAGGTACTTCGCGACGTTCGCGACGAGCCCGTCCTGCCCGACGACGAGCACCACGTCCTCCGGCGTGAACAGGAAGCGCGACAGGTCCGCTCGCTCGACGCTGCCGCGGCGCCAGTCGAGGGGGATAGCGGCCGACACCGCGGTCAACGCCCGCCGCAGCGCGGCGTCCTGCTCTACCAGGTCACGCAGCGAACGGTCACCGAGCGAACGGCCGCGCGTGGCCAGGAAGAACTCCGCCTGGCCGAGCGTGCCGTGGCGGGCGAGCAGCTCGTCGAGCTCGGTGCGCCGGTGCACCACCACGGCCCGCGGGGCGAGGCTCACGACCCGATCCCCAGCCGGGCCAGCAGCGGGGCGATCAGGTCCGGCGTGAGTACGAGGCTGTCGATCTTCGGCAAGTTCGCGGCCAGCTCCTTCACGGCCAACGCCCGCAGCACCGGCTCCGGCAGGTCGCGGTACGCGGCGAGCCTCGCGGCCTCGCCGGCCGCCTCCGCTTCGCCGAGCGTGCGCGTGGCCTCGGCCTTCACGTGCGCCAGCCGCGTCTCCCGGTTCGCGCGCGCCTCGGTCTCGATGTGGTCGGCCGCCGCGGCTTCTTCGGCCTGACGCCGGGCGTTGGCGCCTCGCTGGACGTGCAGCTGCTCCTCGCGCCGGGCGAGCTCGATCTTGTTCTGCAGCTCGTTCTCGCCGATCGCGCGCTCGCGTTCCACGGCCAGCGCGCGCCGCTCGTAGGTCGCGCGGTCGGCTTCCTGCTGCACCTTCTCTCGTGCGGTCGTCTGCAGCGCCTTCTCGACCTCCGGCTCGGCTCGGATCGCGACGACACGCACGTCGAGCACGGCCGAACCCGTCTGCGCGAGCCGCGTGTCCTCCTCGGCCAGCCCCGCGCGGATGCGGTCGCGCACGGCGCCGACACCGTCCACAAGCGCCTCCGCGAGCGGCGTGCGGGTGAGCACGTCGAGGGCGTACTGCTGCACGTTCTCCGTGAGCAGCCCGCTGATCTGCGCCAGAGGGTCGCCGCGCCAACGGCCCGTGTCCGGGTCGACGGAGAAGTCGAGGCGCTGGGCGGCGAGCGCCGGGTCGACCACACGGAACGTGAGCGCGAGCTGCACCGTCACGTCCTGGAAGTCGGCGGTGCGCGCGTGGAAGAGCAGCGGCAGCTCGCGGTCGTCCACCGGGATCTCCGACAGGGCCGCGGCCAGTGGCCGGTACCAGAATGACAGCCCGGTGCCGTCGTGCACGAGCTTGCCGCCGCGCAGGTGCCGGATGTGCGCGGTCGGCACACCCCGCAGGTGCCGGAACCCGAACCGGCGCTTGATGTCCACCATGGGGCCTCCTTATCGTCGCCGTGACGATATGGGTTCGGCGGTCTTTTCGTCAAGCTGACGATTACGGTGTAGTGTGCGACACATGGAGGAGTTCCCGCCCAGCGCGGTCACCGTGGACCTCGTCGTGCTCACGATCACGGGGGAGCAGCTCTGCGTGCTGCTGGTGCGGCGGGGGATCGAGCCCTTCCGCGACGCCTGGGCGCTGCCCGGCGGCTTCGTCCTCGCCGACGAGGACCTCGACACCGCGGCGCGGCGCGAGCTGGCGGAGGAGACGGGCCTGGCAGCCGGCACCGTCCACATCGAACAGCTCGCGGGCTACGGCGACCCGGGCCGCGACCCGCGGCTGCGCGTGGTGACCATCGCCTACCTGGCGCTCGCGCCCGACCTGCCGGTGCCGCAGGCCGGCACGGACGCGGCCGAGGCGCGCTGGACCCCCGTCGCGAGCCTCGACCCGGCGACGCTCGCCTTCGACCACGCGAAGATCTTCACCGACGGCCTCGAACGGGCTCGCGCGAAACTCGAGTACACCCCGCTCGCCGCGGCGTTCTGCCCGCCCGAGTTCACGGTCGCCGAGCTGCGCCGCGTCTACGAGCTGGTGTGGGACGCGCGGCTGGACCCGCGCAACTTCCACCGCAAGGTCACGGGCGCCGAAGGACTCCTCGAACCAATCGGCACCACCACGACCCGCGACGGCGGCCGCCCCGCCCGGCTGTACCGGAGGGGGCCGGCCGAGCTGCTGTCGCCGCCGATGCTGCGTACCCGCGGTTGAGGTTCAGGACAGGCGGAGCGTCGCGATTTCCCACGGTCGCAGGGAAAGCCGCAGCTCTCTGTCGGTCACCGGCACGGTTTCGCCGGGCTTGCCGAGCAGATCCACTCGCTGTGCCGATGTGAAGGATCCGCGCACCACGGCGGCGGCCGCCTCAGGGGACTGGGCCACCAGCCGCACCTCCAGCGTGCCCTCGCGACACCGCAAGCTGGTGAGCACCGCGCCCTCGACCGTGAGCCCGTGCCGGGACGCGGGCGGCGCGTCGGGCGAGCCCGTACCGAGGGTGGCGTGCAGCGGATGGCGGTAGCGCTCGGCCGCGTCGAGCACGGCGCCGGCGCGCCAGTCGCCCGTGTGCGGGAGGACGGCGAGCTGCACGGTGGTGGTGCCGATCTGCTGGGCGAGCGGCGTCGGGATCTGCGGGCCGGCGGGCTCCTCGCGGTACGGGTGGACGTTGCGGCTGAGCCGGCCGCTCGTGCGCAGCACGGTGAGGGCGAGCGCTTCGTCCAGGAGCTCGTACTCGCACGCCTGCGTCAGCAGCAGTCCGGCGCCGCCGGCGTCGGCGAATCCGTGGGCCGGGAACGTCGGGATCGGGTACTCGCTGAAGCCGCCCTCGGCTGTGCGCCCGCGTTCGACGACGGCGAACTGGCCTTCGGCGTGTGAGGTCTGCGCGGCGCGGGCGAGCGGGACGTGGAATCGCACGCGGTGGTCACGTGAGGTGTTGTCGATCGTGAGGTCGAGGCGGACGAACGGTTCACCCGCGCGCAGTTCGACGGCCATCGTCACCGTGCCACGAGAAGTCGACGGGCTGCGCCGATCGCCCGCCCAGTCCATCTCCGCCGGCCACGAGTACGTCCGCTCGACGGTGAACGTCGTGCGCAGCGGCCCCTCGACGCCCGGTGCCACCCGCACCGAGTCCGGCCGCGTGACCAGGGTGTCCGTGCCGGGCGGGGCGTAGTTGTAGGAATCGCCGCGATCGCCGCCGTCGACGATCCGGCCGACGCCGTCGAGGACAGTGCCGTCGGCCGCGGTGATCCGCAGCGTGCCGTCGTCGCGCACCTCGACCGTCACGAGCCCGTTGCTCAGCGACGGGCCGGCGACGACCGGAGCGGTGACCGAAACAGAGCCCGGCACCACGCGGGCGGTCGTCCAGCCGAGAGCCGGCACGTCGACCAACGCGGTGACCGTCCGCTGCTCTGCCTGGACGATGCGGATCGTCCACGCTCCAGTCGCGCCGGTCACCGCCGCTCGCACGGCTTCGACGTCGAACGGTTCCTCGCCGCCGTGCCGCGCGACGGAGAACTCCAGCAGCCGTGCCGAAGGGTCGCACCGCCAGCCGGTGATCTCACTACCGAACAGCTCGCGCCCGTGGATGCGCGGCAGGAACAGCGGCAGGTCGGGGCCCGCGGCTGCTTCCTCGTGCAGCAACTGTCCGCTGTGTGCCTCCACCTGCGCGGGCAGGCGCGTGCCGTCGGGCAGCTCCAGCGCGACCTCGGCCCACGGCGCTTCCACGTCCAGCGTCACCAGGTCGCGGCGAGCCGCGGGCGTCGGGTTGAGCACCAGCAGCGAATCCCGCGCTACGGAGCGCGCGAGCCGGCCGGCCACGCGGTCGCGCACGGCCTGCCCGAGGTGGCCCGCCTCGCTGATCCGGGCGAACACCTGCGTCGCTGTCTCGTCGACCCCGCAGCCGGTCACGGAGTCGTGCCCCGACGCGTCGACCAAACGCCACCACGCCAGGTCCAGGAACCGCTGCGGCCACTCGGCCGAGAACAGCGCGGCGAACGGCTCGGCGTAGCGCTCCACGAGCCGCTCCGCCCGCGCCATCGCCTGCTTGAGCTGCGGGCGCACCGAAAGGACACCCGGCAGGATGTTGGCCGCCGCGTGGCTGCGCAGCTCACCTTGGACCACCGGCAGCGAAGGGTCCGTGGCGTCGCGCGCGCCGACGTACTCGGCCAGCGTGCTGATCCGCACGTCGACCGACGCCGGGTCGAGCCCGGCGACGAGCTTCACCAGCGAGCCGACGGGCGCGGAGTGGTCGGTGCCGTACATCGCGAGCACGGGGTCGGCGCCGAACGACGGCCGCAGCCGCCGCCCGAGCTCGGCCATGCGGGAGGCGAAGAAGCCGGGGTCGGAGAACACGTAGGCCGCGTTGCCGTAACCGCCGGCCAGGTACTCCACACGCACGGAGCTGCCGTCCGGCGCCGTCCAGCGGAACGCGTGACCTTCCACTCCGGACGGAACCCCGCGCCACACGCACGCGTGCTCGAACCCGGCGGCCGCCAGGATCTGCGGCATCTGCGCGCAATGGCCGAACTCGTCGGGCAGGTAGCCCACGCGCATCGCGCCGCCGAGCTCGGTGGCGCGCGCCCAGCCGAGCTCCAGGTTGCGCACGATGTTCTCGCCCGAGACGAGGAACTCGTCGAGCAGGATCTGCCACGGCCCCACCGCGAGCTGCCCGGACGCGACCAGCGCGGCCACCCGGTCGCGGTTCTCGCCGCGCACCTCCAGGTAGTCGTCGACGGCCGCCATCTGCCCGTCGAGCGTGAACCGGAACCGCGGGTCGGCCTCGGCGTGGTCGAGGAGTTCGTCGAGCAGGTCGACCAGGCGAAGGCGGAACCGCTGGAACGGCTCGTACCACTCACGGTCCCAGTGCGTGTGCGGGACGAGGCGGACCTCGGGCGCACCGGTCATCGGGTGGCTCCTTCGGGCGTGATCGGGGAGAACGTGAGCGTGAGGCTCGCCTTCTGGGCGCGCAGGCGGTAGCGCGGCAGCACGCCGGGCCCGCAGGAGGCGGTGCCGAGTCCGTGCTGGGCCAAGTCGAGGTTGAGGTGCACGAGCTCACCCGGCACGAGGTCGACGGTGTGGCGAGCGGCGTCGAGGTCCTCCGAAGTCCAGCGCCGCGCGGTGAAGTCGAACACCGGCTCGCCCTCGATCCGGAGCCCGGCGCCGCCCGCGGATGTCAGGTGCAACCAGCGCGCGTCGGCGCGGTTGCCGTTCTCCTGCGGGTACACGTACGGCGTCTGCAAAGCGTCCACCGTGGAGGCGAACCGGCCGATCCGCGCCGCCTGACGGCTGTCGGCGTACGCCTCGCCCGGGCCGGCGCCGAACCACTCGACGCCGCCGAACGCGCCCGGCACCGCCATCCGCAGGCCGAGGCGGGGGAGCGTGCAGGGCCACTCGCCGTCCGGCTCCAGCTCGACGCGCAGGCGCAGGCGGTCGCCGTCGGCGGTCCAGTGGTACTCGGCGAGCATGCCGAACCCGAGCCCGGGCGGCGCGACCCGCGTCCGCACGACGAGAGCCGACGCTCGTCCGTCCACTTCGGCCACGCGGTGCTGCAGCCGGTGCAGGCCCGCGGCCCGCCACTGCGCGGCTTCGGGGTCGTCGGAACCCCGGTCGTTGTCGGTCGGCGCGCGCCACAGGTCCAGTCGCGGCCCCTCGACGCGGTGGCCGCCGAGCGCGACGAGCCGGCCGGTGGCGGCGTCGAACGCGCCGGGCCCGAGCCGCAGGAGCCCCCGTTCACGCAGCAGTGGCGCACCCACTGCGGGAGGCACGGGGTCGGCCGCGGGCGTCACGGGCAGCTGCCCCCACGCCACGACGTGGCCCGCGGATGCCCAGCCGGTGTCGGCCGCCAGCACCGCTCGCACGGTGAGCACGCCTTCTCCCGAGGCATCGGGCAGCCGGGGGAGCGGCACGTCGAGGCTCTGTCCGGGGTGGACCTCGGGTACGGCCAGCTCGCCGGCCGCCACCTCGACGCCGTCGTCCTCGAAACTCCAGCGGAACACCAGGTGCGCCGACCCGACCACGTCGTAGTGGTTCGAGATCCGCACCCCCTCGGCGCTCGCGTCGATCCGCACCGGTTCGAAGACCTTCGCGAACTCGGCCAGCGCGGGCGAGGGCGTGCGGTCGGGGTGGACCAGGCCGTCGATCACGAAGTTGCCGTCGTGGATCTGTTCGCCGAAGTCGCCGCCGTACGCGAAGTACTCGCGGCCTCCGGCGTCGCGCTGGGCAAGCCCGTGATCGAGCCACTCCCACACAAACCCGCCTTGCACGTGCGGGTACCGCTCGAACAGCTCGCGGTACTCCAGCAGCCCGCCCGGCCCGTTGCCCATCGCGTGCGCGAACTCGCACAGCAGGAACGGCAGCGACCGGCGGCGTTCGTTGGCGTCGTCGCGGCGGCCGATCCGGTCGACCTCTGCGTGGTCGGCGTACATGCGGCTGTACACGTCCACGTACTCGCACTCGAAGTCGACTTCGTAGTGCACCGGCCGCGACGTATCGCGCTCCCGCGTCCACGCGGCCGTCGCGGCGAGGTTGCGGCCGGTGTGGGCCTCGTTGCCGAGCGACCACAGCACGATCGACGGGTGGTTCTTGTCGCGCTCGACGGTGCGGCGCATGCGGTCGAGGTAGGCCTCGCCCCAGCGCGGGTCGTCGCTCGGGTTGCCCGCCCAGCCCAGGTCGCCGAAGCCGTGGGTCTCGAGGTCGCACTCGTCGATCACCCACAGTCCGTGGGTGTCGCACAGCTCGAGGAAGTACGGGTCCGGCGGGTAGTGGCTGGTGCGCACCGCGTTCACGTTGTGGCGCTTCATGAGCAGCACGTCGGCCAGCGCGAACTCGCGCGGCAGCGCGCGGCCGAACCGCGGGTGGTGCTCGTGCCGGTTGACTCCGCGGAACAGCACCCGCCGGCCGTTCACCTTGAGCAGGCCGTCCTCGATCGCCACGGTGCGGAACCCGATCCGCACCGGCACGCGTTCGGCCGCGGTGTGCACCTCACCGTGGTAGAGCCGCGGCGATTCGGCGCTCCAGGGCTCCACGGCGACTTCCACCGGCGAGCCGGCCGGCAGGTTCTCGACCCCGAGCTCGGGCACGCTCAGCAGCACGCCCTCGGCCGCGGTGACCGAGAGCGTGCCGAGGCCGCCGACGTGGTCGTAGTCGGCGTGCAGCTGGTAGTCCTCGACACCACCCGCCGGGCGCGAGAGCAGCGTGACCCCGCGGAAGATGCCCGAGAGCCACCACATGTCCTGGTCCTCGAGGTAGCTGCCCGAGGACCACTGGTGCACGCGCACGGCCAGCACGTTTCCGCGCGCACGCAGCAGGTGGCTCACCGCGAACTCGGTCGGCAGCCGGCTGCCGCGCGTGACGCCGAGCTCCTCGCCGTTGAGCCACACCTTCGCGCACGAGTCGACGCCGTCAAAGCGCAGCACCGCAGGCTCGTCCGGCCAGCCGGCCGGCAGATCGAACGTGAGGCGGTGATCCCCTGTCGGGTTGTCCGAAGGCACCAGCGGCGGCTGCACCGGGAACGGGTAGTGCACGTTGGTGTAGGCCGGTTTCCCGTGTCCCTGCAGCTGCCAGTGGCCCGGCACCGTGAGCGTGTCCCAGCCTCTGTCGTCGAAGTCGTCGCGCGCGATCCCTTCGGGCGCGGCCGCCGGAGAGGGCGAGAGGCGGAACCGCCACGTCCCGGCCAGGCTCACCGACCGCGCGTTCGAAGAGAACGCGGCGCGGGCCGGTAGTGAGCCGTGGCCGGGGGCGGGGTCTTCGACGTACGACGACGACATGGATTCCTTTCAGCCCTTGAGGGCGCCGGCGGCGATGTTGCGGATGAAGTGCCGGGCACCGAAGAGGAACACGATGATCAGCGGCACGATCGCCACGAGCGTCCCGGCCATCACGACGCTGTAGTCCTTCACGTACACGCCCTGCAGCTGCGAGAGCGCCACCTGCAGCGTCACGTGGTTGGAGTCGATCAGCACGACCAGCGGCCACAGGTAGTCGTTCCAGGCGTTGACGAAGGTGAAGATGCCGAGGAACGCGAGCGCCGGGCGCAGCACCGGCAGCCCGACCGACAGGTACGTGCGGAAGAACCCCGCGCCGTCCATCCGGGCCGCTTCCAGCAGCTCGTCCGGGATGGCGCCGCGGGCGTATTGGCGCATCCAGAAGATGCCGAACGCGTTGGCGGCGGCCGGGATGATGAGCGCCTTGAGGTCGCCGACCCAGCCGAAGTTCGCCATCAACGTGAACTGCGGGATCGCCGAGAGCTGCGTGGGCACCACGAACGTCGCGAGCAGGATGCCGAAGAGCACGCTGCTGCCCGGGAAGTCGTACTTGGCGAAGGTGAACGCCGCCAGCGAGTCGAAGAACAGCACCAGCAACGTGGTGACCACGGCGACGATCAGCGTGTTGAGCAGCGATCCGAAGAAGTCGATCTTCGCGAACACCTCGCCGATGTTGGCGAACAGGTGCCCGCCGAACGTCAGCCGCGGCGGGGTCGCGTAGATGTCGGCCGTGGTGTTGGACGCCATCACGGCGAGCCAGTAGTAGGGGAAAAGGGTGATCAGGGCGCCGACGATCAGCGCCACCAGCGTCAGCACCCGTGCGCGCCTGGTCGTCATCGGCCGGCTCCCTTGGTCTGGACCTGGCCGCGCTCGGGCCGCATCACGAGCCGCCAGTTGAGGATCGAGAAGAGGACGACGACCACGAAGATGCCCCACGCGATCGCCGCGCCGTAACCGAAGTCGTTGTCCGCGAAGGCCGTGTTGTAGAAGTAGAGGACCATCGTCATGCCCGCGCCGCCCGGGCCGCCGCGGTTGCCGAGGAGCACCTGCGACTCGGTGAAGATCTGCAGCCCGTTGATCGCCGACATCACCACGGAGAACAGCAGCACCGGCCGCAGCAGCGGCAGCGTGATGCGGAAGAACGTCTGCACCGGGCCGGCGCCGTCGATGCGGGCCGCCTCGAACACATCCGGTGGCAACGCTTGCAGCCCGGCCAGGAAGATGATCGCGTTGTAGCCGGTCCAGCGCCAGATGATCATGACCGAGATCGCGCCGCGGATGGCCCACGGGTCGCTCAGCCAATCGACGTTGCCGATGCCGAACAGTCCCAGGAACCAGTTCAGGATCCCGAACTCGTCGGAGAAGATCGAGCCGAACACCAGCGACATCGCCACGATCGAGGTCACGTTCGGCAGGAAGTACGCGACGCGCAGCACACCCTTGTACCGCACCGAAGAGTTGAGGCCGACCGCGATGAGCAGCGCGAGCGCCGTCATCGGGACCGTCGACATCACCCAGATGATCAGAGTGTTGCCGATCGAGTCCCAGAACGTGGTGTCCGACAGCAGGAACGCGAAGTTCTCCAGCCCGACGAACTTCATCGGGCCGACGCCGTCCCAGCGCTGCAGCGCGAGGTAGAGCGAGTACAGCACCGGGTAGACGCCGAAGATCGCGAACAGCACGAAGAACGGCGCGACGGCCAGGTACTGCGGCAGGTAGCGCCACCGTTTGCGGCGGCCGTCGGCGGTGTGGCGGACCGGGGCGCGGCGGGCGCCGGCCGTCTCGGCGGGCAGGATCGCGGTCACGAGAGCACCCCCTGGCGGCGCAGCAGGCGTTCCACCGAAGCGCGGGCGTCGCGCCACGCGTCCTCGGGGTCCTTGCCCGCACTCTCCACATTGGTCAGTTCGTCGGTGAACGTGTCGCTGATCGTGATGTCCCACGGGCTGAAGTACACGGGCTGGACCTCCCGCGCGATCTTCGAGAACACGTCCATCGTCACCTGCCCGCCGAAGAACGGCTCGGGTGCGAGCAGCCGCGGGTCGGTGTAGGCCGACGGACTGGGCGGGAAGAGCCCCAGGTCCAGGAACGTCTGCGGCTGGTTCTGCGGCGACTGCAGCCACTTCACGATCTCGAACGCGGCGTGCGGGTCGGGGCAGTACTTCGTGATCGCCAGGAACGAACCGCCCTGGTTGCCCGCGCCGCCGGGCGGCCGGCACACGCGCCACTTGCCCGAGGTGCCCGGCGCCGACTCCTTGAGCTCGCCGGTGATCCAGGAGGCGTTGACGAAGCTGAGCTCCTTGCCGCTGTTCCAGGCCGCGTGGCGGTCGATCGACTGGCCGTTGACGCTCTGCGAACCCGCGTACCCGGCGGTCAGGCCCATCCGGAACGCCTGCACGGCCCGGTCCCACGCGCGGCGCACCTGCGACTGGTCGTCGAGGTAGTGGTTGGCCCGGTCGAAGTACTTGCGCGGTTCCTGCGCGAGCGAGTACGTGAACACCGTCTTGGTGTCGGTGATCATGTACCGCCCGGGCAGCTTCTTCTGCACCTGGGCGCTGAACGTGAAGTAATCGTCCCATGTGGACACGGCCGCGGCGACCTCGTCAGGCTCGCTCGGCAGGCCGGCCTGGGCGAACAGGTCGTGGCGGTAGTACAGCGCGGCCGGGCCGACGTCGACGGGAAACCCGAGCTGGAAGCCGTCGGGGCTGGTGCCCGCCTGCCACTTCCAGGGCAGGTACTCGTCGCGCACACCGGCCGTGCCGAGGCTGTTCAGGTCGACGAAGTGGTCGGTGTCGGCGAAGTAGGTGGCGATGTCGTCGCCGAGCATGGTGATGTCGGGCAGGTAGGCCTCGCCGGCCAGCGCGGCGAGCAGCCGCTGTTTCAGCTCGCCGCTGACCTGCGAAGGGGTCAGCTTGTCGGCGGCGAACCGCTTCACGGCCTCGCCGAGCACGACGTCGGACAGGCCGTTCGAGGTGTACCAGAGCGTGATCCGCCCTGGGTTGGCGGTCGTGGGACTGGTGCAGGCAACTGCCCCGAACGCCGCGGCGCCGAGTGCCGCCGCGCCGGTCAGGAACCGTCGTCGAGTCAACGTCATCGGGGACCCTCCGGAGAGCTCCGTGAACGCTCCCGTGAACGTTCACGAATTGCCCGGAAGTGTGCGCGAGGTGCCGTGAGGTGTCAAGCGGAGAGGCTCAGGCGGATTCGCGGACCAGCAGCTCGGCCTGGATCACGAGCTCGTCGGCCGACAGGGGAGTCGCGCCGGTGAGCAGGCGCGCGGCCTGGTCGATCGCGAGGGCGCCCAGCCGGCGCGTGTCGAGGGCGACGCTGGTCAATGCCGGGTCCACGACGGTGCCGAGCTGGAGCCCGTCGAACCCGACCACGGCGAGGTCGTCCGGCACCCGGCGCCCGAGGCGGCGGGCGGCGCGCAGGGCGCCCATGGCGATGATGTCGTTGAAGGTGAACACGGCCGTCACGTCGGGGTGCTCGGCCAGCAGCGCCTCCAGGGCCGCGGCCCCGCCGTCCACCGACTGGGCGGCCCGCTCGACGACCTCGGCTTCGAGCCCGTGCGCGGCGACCGCGGCGGCGAACCAGTCGCGCCGGACGCTCGGCTCGGCGCGGCCCGCGTGGTCGAGCATGCCGATGCGCCGGTGACCGGCTCGCACGAGGTGCGTGATCGCGGCCTGCACGCCGTCCGCGCCCTCGACCCGGATCGAGCTGAACCGGGGCGTGTGGTGTTCGCGGCCGATGAGGACCACGGGGATGCCGCGGGTGAACCGGTCGAGCTCGTCCTCGGGCCGGCTGAAGTAGCCGACGACGGCGTCGACCTGCGAACCGATCACCTGCAGCGTGCCGAGTTCTTCCTCGGCGCTGTCGGAGGTGTCGTACACGACCACGTGCCAGCCGCGGGCGCGCGCGGCCTCGAGCGCGGCGGCGGCGACCTCGGTGAAGAACGGGTTGAGCAGGTCGGGGATCACGAGCCCGATCGTGGTGGTGTCCTGGCGCACGAGGCCGCGGGCGAACCGGCTCGGCCGGTAGCCGAGCTCACGGGCCGCGTCGAGCACCCGCTGTTTCGTGGTGCCGTCGATCTCGGCCTTGTCGTTGAGCGCCCGCGACACGGTCTGGCGCGACACCCCCGCGCTGCGGGCGACGTCGTGGATCGTCACCTTCCGGGACGTTTCCGACGACACCATCACCGACCTCCCGCCGTGCGACGCGTCCGCGCCGCCGGATCCGAGTATGCCCGCACCGCACACGCCGGGCCGGGAACGGTGCCCGGCCGGGCGTGTGCGGTACGGCCCGGTGCCGGGCTCAGGCGTTGTCGCCGACGCGCGCGCCGCGCCGGCGCGCCACGATCCGCCAGCCGACCGCCAGGACGATCGCGAGCACGGGAATGGAGTAGAACGCGATCTTCTCGGCGCCGTCGGAGAAGCCCATCAGCACGACCACCAGCAGGAGGAACCCGAGCGTGGCCCAGCCGGTGTAGGGCGCGCCCGGCATGCGGTAGCTCGGCCGTTCGACCTCGCCGCGCAGCGCGGCCTGGCGCATCCGGATCTGCGAGTAGATGAGCGTGGCCCACGTGGCCACCACGCCGAGCGACGCCACCGCGATGGCGATGTCGAAGGCCTCCTGCGGCACGATGTAGTTCAGCACCACGCCGAGCACGTAGACGATCGATGTGAACAGGATGCCGCCGTAGGGCACGTGACGGTTGTTCATGCGGCCGACGAACTTCGGCGCCTCGCCGTGGTCGGCCAGCGCCCGCAGGATGCGCCCGGTCGAGTAGAGACCCGAGTTGCACGACGAGAGCGCGGCCGTGAGCACCACGGCGTTCATCACGTCGCCGATGCCGCCGATGCCCAGGCGCGAGAAGACGGTGACGAACGGGCTTTCGTCGCCGCTGTAGAACGACCACGGCATCAGCATCGCCAGCAGCAGCACCGAACCGACGTAGAACACGCCGATGCGCCAGACGACGCCGTTGATGGCCTTCGGCAGCACCTTGCGCGCGTCCTTGGTCTCGCCGGCCGCGATGCCGACGACCTCGATCGCGGAGTAGGCGAAGATCACGGCCTGCAGGGTCATGAGCGCGATGCCGATGCCCGCGGGGAAGAAGCCGCCGTGGTCGGTCAGGTTGTGCACACCGGCCGGGGTGCCGCCGATGTCGGCGCCCGCGAACACGAGGCCGATCGCCGTGATCAGGAAGACGACGATCGCGAGCACCTTCACCACGGAGAACCAGAACTCCAGCTCGCCGAACAGCTTCACGCTCACCAGGTTCACGCCGAGCAGCACGCCGAGCGCGACGAGCGCGGTGATCCACTGCGGCACGTCGGGCAGCCACTTGTGCACGTAGATCGCGACGGCGGTGATCTCGGCGATGCCGGTCATCGCCCAGTTCACCCAGTACATCCAGCCGGAGACGAAACCGGCCCACGGCCCGATGAACTTGCGGGCGTAGGTGACGAAACTTCCCGAACTCGGTTCGTGCAGGACGAGCTCACCGAGTGCGCGCATGACGAAATACGCGGCGATGCCGCAGATGGCGTAGGAGAGCACCAGCGACGGGCCGACCTGCTGGAGCTTGCCGCCGGCCCCGAGGAAGAGGCCGACACCGATCGCGCCGCCGATCGCGATCATCTGCACCTGGCGGTTGCCCAGTGCTTTCGTGTAGCTGTCGCCTTCGCCTGCGACCACTGTGGAATCCATGGTTGCGTGACGCTAGCGGTGCGGGCGCGCGTGACCAAGCACACCAAGGAAGACTTAAGGTGTGCGACACCTCACTCGGGGGAAATCCCGTGAAAACGCTCCCTCGATTTGACAGCGGCACCATTCTTCCGGTGACTTGATCAAGGCTTGATTCGCGCGGGCCGGCGATTCCGGTGACCGGGATTTCGGAATATCTCTCAGGTTCGCGGGGAACTTCAGGAACACTTCCGTGGCCGGGAGGGTAATGCGGCGGGCGCGCACGCGCGACGGCCGTTACCTTCGCGACATGACCACCGAACTGCCCGCGTCCCAGCTCTCCGTGTCCATCGTGGACGAGATCGAGCAGCTGAAAGGCACCTACCCGGGTTACCGCCGGGCCCACGCCCGGGGCGTCTGCTACGACGCCACTTTCGTCCCGTCCGGCGTCGCCGCCGACCTCACCACGGCGGCGCACCTGCGGGGCGAGCCCGTGCGCGCGACCGTGCGGTTCTCGCACACCGACACCAACCCGCACTTGCCCGACGCCGGCACGGCCGTGCGCGGGCTCGCGGTGAAGTTCCACCTCCCGGGTGGCGGCAACACCGACATCGTCGGCGTGAACCTCGACCGGTTCATCGCCGCGACGCCCGAGGACTTCCTCGCGTTGCTCAAGTCGGCCGAGCCCGACCCGGCCACCGGCGCGCCCGACCTCGGCAAGGTGCAGGCCCACGTCGGCGCGCACCCGAGCGCGGGCCCGGGCCTGTTCACCGCCTCGCAGCTGCCCACGCCGGTCAGCTACGGCACCACCACCTACTGGGCGATCCACGCGTTCTTCTGGCGCGCCGCCGACGGTTCCCTGCGCCCGGTGCGTTACCGCTGGGTGCCCGAGGCCGGCGACCACGTGCTCGCCGCCGGCGAGGGCGGCGACTGGTCGGCCGAGCACCTCACCGGTGAGCTCGGCGAGCGGCTGGCGCGCGGACCGGTCGAGTTCACGCTCAAGGTGCAGCTCGGCGAGCCGGGCGACCCCACGAACGACGCCACGCTGGTCTGGCCCGAGGAACGCACGGAGATCACGGCCGGCCGGCTGGCGATCACCGCCGAGGTCACCGACCAGAAGCACTGGAACTCCCAGGTCTTCGACCCCACGCTGCTCACCGAGGGCATCGAGCTGTCCGACGACCCGATCCTGGCCGCCCGCAGCGCGATCTACGCGGTCTCCTACGACCGGCGCAGTCACGACCGCTGACCGGGTGCGGGGTCAGATGAGCGTGCTCATCGTGGTGGCCGCCTTCAGCCCCGAGCCGGTGAGGATGACGGCGGTCCTCTCTCCGGGCGCGAGCACGCCGTCGGCGCGGAAGAGGTCGACGGCGGCCGCCGCGGTGGCGCTGGTCGGCTCGGCGTAGAGGCCGATCCGCGGGAGCTCCCGCGCGGCGCGGGCGATCTCGTCCTCGGCGATCGCCACCGTCGCCCCGCCCGAGCGGCGAATCGCGGCGAGCACCTCGGGGAGGCGGACCGGTTCGCGGATGGCGGTGCCCTCGGCGATCGTCGGCGTGAACTGCGTCGGCACGGCACTGTCGGCACCGGCGCGGAAGGCGGCGTCGATCGGCGCGCAGTTCGCGGGCTGCGCGACGAGCAGGCGCGGCCGCTTCGCGATCGCGCCGGAGGCGAGCAGCTCGCCGAACCCCAGGTCGAGGCCGAGGACGATGCTGCCCGCGCCGGCCACGGTCACGACCGTGTCCGGCGCGGTGTACCCGAAGTCCTCCCACAGCTCGTACGCGAGGGTTTTGGTGCCCTGCAGGAAAAACGGGTGCCAGTTGTGGCTCGCGTAGGTGGTTTCACCGGATCGGCGCAGGGCTTCGGCGGCGGTGTCGTCGCGGGTGCCCGGCACGAGGTCCACGGTCGCGCCGTACGCGCGGCTCTGCAGGATCTTCGCGGGCGACGTCGCCTCCGGCGCGAGGATCGTGGCCGCGATGCCCGCGGCGGCCGCGTAGGCCGACACCGAGGAACCGCCGTTGCCGGAGCTGTCTTCGAGGACCTCGCGCACGCCGGCTTGGGCGAGTGCCGAGAGCATGACGCTGCTGCCGCGGTCCTTGAAGCTCCCCGTGGGGCTGAACCACTCGAGCTTGAACCGCGTGTCGTGCCCGCGCCACGGGCGCTCGACCAGCGGCGTGCAGCCCTCGCCGAGCGAGATCGGCCGCAGATCGCCGGGCAGCGCGGCGCGGTAGCGCCACAGCGACCGCGTGGCGGTGTCCACCTGCTCGCGCGTGATGCCCGGCAGCGCTTCCACGGTGAGCGGCGCGCCGTCGTCCCCGCACCAGCGCAGTGCGTCGAGCGGGTAGCGGCGGCCGGAGCGTTCGTCCACGTAGTCCACGAGGGACACTCTGGCCACGCTCACGCGTCCGGTCAATGTGACGGTCGCCGGAGCCTCGGACCTGCCCGGTGTCACCGGAACGAGTGGCTATCCACAGTGGACACCTCGCCCTACGGTGGACCCGCGGGAACGACCGCCGAGCGGGTGACGAGGAGGGCGCATGACGGCCACCGCCGAGGTGACGCAGGAGGAGCCGGCCGCGCTGGGGGCCGGGTTGTCGCGGCGGAAGATCAACGCGGTGTTCGGCGCGGTGCTGCTCGGCATGCTGCTCGCGGCGCTGGACCAGACGATCGTGGGCACCGCGTTGCCCACGATCGTGGGTGACCTCGGCGGGGCGGGGCACCTGTCGTGGGTCGTCACCGCGTACTTGCTGGCCGAGACGATCATGACCGTGGTCGTCGGCAAGCTCGGCGACCTGTTCGGGCGCAAGCTGATGTTCCAGCTGTCCGTCGTGATCTTCGGGGTCGGGTCCTTCTTCTGCGGCTTCGCCGACAGCATGGTGTGGCTCATCGTGTGGCGGGCCGTGCAGGGACTGGGCGGCGGCGGCCTCATGGTGACCTCGACAGCGCTCATCGCCGACGTCGTGCCACTGCGCGAGCGCGGCAAGTACCAAGGCGCGCTCGGCTCGGTGTTCGGCGTGGTGACCGTGGCCGGGCCGATGCTCGGCGGCTTCTTCGTGGACCACCTGTCGTGGCGCTGGGCGTTCTACGTGAACATCCCGCTGGTCGTCGTGGTGCTCATCGTGGCCGCGTCCGCGATGCCCAACGCGCGAGCCGCCCTCAAGCCCGTGATCGACTACCTCGGCATCCTGCTCATCGGCCTCGCCGCCACCGGGCTGACGCTCGTCACGAGCTGGGGCGGCACCACGTACGCGTGGGGCTCGCCGACGATCATCGGGATGGCGGTCGGCTCGATCGTGCTGCTCGGGCTGTTCGTGCTGGTGGAGCTCCGGGCGAAAGAACCGATGCTGCCGATGCGGCTGTTCCGGAACCCCGTGTTCACCGTGGCCGGGATCATGAGTTTCGTCGTCGGCTTCGCGATGCTCGGGGCGCTGTCCTACCTGCCCACTTACATGCAGTACGTGCAAGGCGTCTCGGCGACGTCGTCCGGGGTGCGGCTGCTGCCGATGGTGCTGGCATTGCTGTTCGCGTCGATCCTTTCGGGTAACCTCGTGAGCCGCACGGGCCGGTACAAGATCTTCCCGCTGGTGGGCTCCGCCCTGATGACAGCCGGGCTCTACCTGCTCTCGCGCCTCGACCCGGACACCGGGTTCTGGGAGTCGGCGCTGTACATGGCGGTGCTGGGTCTCGGGATCGGCCTCGGCATGCAGGTCCTCACCATCGCGGTGCAGAACACGGTCGACTACCGCGACCTCGGCGTCGCCACGTCCGGCGTCACGTTCCTGCGGTCTATCGGCAGCTCGTTCGGCGCGGCGATCTTCGGCACGGTCTACGCCAACCAGCTCGGCCCGAACCTGGCCGGCGCTCTCGCGGCGCACCCCCTGCCGCCGGGAGTCGATCCGCGGGCGACGCAGGTGCCGCAGGCGTTGCACCAGCTTCCCCCGGCGGTGTCACAGCCCGTGATCGCCGCGTACAGCGATTCACTGCATGTGGTGTTCTTGTCGGCCGCTCCGGTGGGCCTCGTCGCGCTGGCGCTGGCGTTCTTCCTCAAGGAGGTGCCGCTGCGTGACACGTCCAGGGCGGCCGCACCCGATCTCGGCGACGGGTTCGCGATGCCCGAGGCGCGCGACCACGACCGCGAGCTGGAACGGGCCGTCGCCACGCTCTTCTTCCGCGAGCGGCGCAAGGTCGCGCCCGCCATCGCGGCGCGCTCCGGTTCCGATCTCGACCACGGTGGCCTGTGGTGTCTCGTGCAGGTCCACCTGCGTGAACGCCGTGGCGAACCGGCGACGCTCACGGCGATCGGGCAACACTACGGCGTGCCTTCGCAGGTGCTGGAACCCGCGTTCGCGCGGCTGGAGCTCACCGGGTACCTCAGGTTCTCCGGCGGGAGCTGGGCGCTCACCGCGGCCGGGCGCGAGGAGTTCGGCAAGCTCGTGCGCGCCTGGCGCGACTGGCTGGCCGAGCGGCTCGCCGACTGGGGCACCGGCGACCGCGCCGAGCTCGACGCCGCGATCGGCCGCGTCGCCGCGCGCGTGCTCGACCAGAGCGCTGACGCTGAGCGCACGGGCCGCCACGCTCTGATCTGAAAAAACGGGGACGTTACGGGCGGGGCGTTAACATCGCCGGAACGAACACCCCCTACTGTTCCCGGACCATGTCGGTGGATGAGTCAGTGGTCACGATCCCGGAAGACGCGGACAGCCGTGTGGAGCCCCACACCAGCAGTGCCGTACGGTCACGCTCCGTGCGCTTCCGTTGGCTGCCCTGGGCCGCGGCTCTCCTGGGCCTGTTGTCGTTCCTCCTCGTGCGCGGGAGCCTGACCGACGACGGGTACATCACCCTCGCCTACGCGAAGAACCTCGCGCTCCACGGCGAATGGGCGCTGGTGCCGGGCATCACGGCGAACTCGGCGACCTCGCCGCTCGACGTGCTGCTGCTCGGGCTGCTCACGCTCGTCACGCGGGTCAGCGGTGCGGCTCACCCGGTGGTCGCGCTCGGCGCGCTCACCGTGCTCTCGTCCGCCGCCATCGGCTGGGCGTGGCAGCGCCTGGCGCGCTCGTTCGGGCTGGCGACGTGGGTCGGCCTGCTCGGCGTGGTGATCGTGGTCGTGAACCCGTTCCTCCTTTCGGCCACGGGCCTCGAGGTCCTGCTGGTGCCGGCGATCCTCCTGTGGCTCACGGTGTTCGCCGTCGAGGGCCGGCCGGTCCTGTTCGGGGTGTTCGCGGCGCTGACGGTGCTCACCCGCCTCGACCTGGTCGTGTTCGTCCTCATCATCACGTTCGGCACGCGCGCCATCCGGCAGCATTTCTGGCGCGCGTTCGGCACGGCCGTGCTGGTCGCCGCGCCGTGGTTCCTGTTCAGCTGGTTCGCGCTCGGCTCGTTCATCCCCGACACCCTGGTCATCAAGCAGGACCAGGAAGGCCTCTTCGGCGCCTGGGGCTACTTCAGCGGCCCGGTGATGTACTTCCTGTACCAGCCGGTGACGGTGATCTTCACGTTCGCCGCGGCGGTCGCGGGTGCCGTGATCCTGCTGGCCTGGCTCGGGCTGCGCTTCGCGCGTCGCTGGGAGGACTTCCCGGCTCTGGCGCCGGTCGTCGGGCTCGGCCTGGGCGGCGTCGTCTACTACATCGTGTACTCGACGCTCGGCGTCGGCCCGTACCACTGGTACTACGTGACGCCGACGGCCACGATCGGGTCGTTCGCCGTGCTCATGACCGGCATCTGGCTGGCTGAGTCCGGCCGTCGGCCGCGGCTGCGCAAAGCCGCGCCGCTCACGGCGCTGGGTCTGGCCTGGGTGACCGCGCTCGGCATGGTGTCGATCGACCTCGCGCAGGGCGTGCCGTGGCCCTCGCCGGTCATCTTCGGCAACTGGGCGAGCTCGACCGACTACGCGCGGGTGGGCCGCGAGCTCGGGCAGCGGCTCAACGGCGCGTCGGTGGCGGGGCCGGGGGAGATCGGCACGCTCGCGTACTACTGCGACTGCCAGATCCTCGACGTGTTCTCCGACCGCAGCCAGGTCGCGTCGATCGTGCGCAAGCGGATCGCGGAGGACGGCGCCGTCTCGCGGCTCGGCCTGCGCATCAACTACCACTGGTTCGACCGGAATCAGCCGCCGCGCCAGGTAGACTACCGGCTTCTTTACGGCAAGGGCCCGGCTTCGGGACCCGACTCGTGGACGGTGTACTCGGCCGCCAAGGGCATCGGGCACTTCACGCTGGAGCCCGCGCGCTGAGACCCTGCCCGACCCCTCCCGACGAGGAGTCCGCGTGGCATCGACCAGCACCACCGCACCCGGCGACGTCGAGGACGCCGGACCGGCACCGCGCCGCCACGGCGTGCTCGCGCTCGTGGTCGCCGTGCTCTCGGCCGGCGCGTTCGCGTTGTTCCGCAACCACCTGATCGACGACACCTTCATCACGCTGTCTTATGCCCGCAACCTCGCTTTCCACGGGCACTGGGGCCTGATCGAGCTGGGCACGTCGAACACGGCGACCTCGCCCTTGAGCGTGCTGGTGCTGGCCGGGCTGACGCTGGTGGTGCGCGACGCCGTGGTGGCCGCGGCGATCCTGTACGTGCTGTGCCAGGTCGTGATCGCCGTCGGCCTGGCCCGCCTGGGTGACCGGGCGGGCCTGCCGCGGTGGTTCTCGCCGCTGGCGGTCGCGCTGCTCACCGTGAACCCGCTGCTGATCTCGTCGATCGGGCTCGAGGTCGAGTTCGGCGTGGCGGCGGTGGTGTGCCTGCTGGTGTTCTCGGCCGAGCGGCGGCCGGTGCTCGTCGGCGTGGCCACGGGCGTGCTCGTGCTCATCCGGGTGGACCTGGTGCTGATCGCGATCGTGGTGGTCCTCCTGCGGGTGCGGTTCTGGGCCGGGCTCGGCAAGTCGCTGCTGACGGCGGTGGTCGTCGCGCTGCCGTGGTTCGTGTTCAGCTGGTTCGTGCTCGGGTCCGCGGTGCCGGACACGCTGATCATCAAAACGCTGCAGAAGTCCTGGGGCGCCTACGGGTTCTCGAACGGCCCCGCGCTGTACGAGAGCGTTTTCCCTGGGGCGACGTGGCTTTCGTTCCTCCCGGCGGCGCTGGGCGTGGTCGCTTTCGCCGTCTGGCTCCTCACGCTGGTGCGGCGCGGCCCCGCGGCGAGGACACTGCTGCCGTTCGTGGCGCTGGTGCCGGCCGGGGTCGTGCACTACCTGGCGTACTCGCGGCTACACGTACCGCCTTATCACTGGTACTACGCGCCGAGCATCGCCGTGACCACGCTCTTCTTCGCCGCAGCAGTCGCCGCCGTGGCCGGGCGCGCACCGGCGGTGGCCCGCTGGACGGCCGGGGCGCCCGCGGTGCTGGCGGCGGTCGGGCTCGTGGTCGTGAGCGCGGCGTTCTACGCGTGGGGCGGGCTGCCACGGCCGTTCGCGCCGATCATGTCCAACCACACCACCACCGCCGAGTACGAGCGAATCGGGCCGGAGCTGGGCCGGCTCGTCGGTACCGGCACGGTGCGCAGCGGCGGGGAGATCGGGGTGCTCGCATACAGCTGCGGCTGCTCGATCGTGGACCTGTTCGACGACCGCGGCGCGGTCGGCCCGGCGATCGCGCAGCGCGAGGCGACCATGGGCTCGTTCGGCCGCAAGCTCGTCGACCTTAACTTCCACTACTTCGACTACGGCGCGGTGGCCGTGAAGCCCGAGTACGCGCTGGTCCCGACCTCGGTCGGCGCGACCGCGCCGGCAAACGTGCTGGCGCAGTGGCGGATCGCGTCGCCATGGGCCGGCGAGCAGGTGCTCTACCTCGTGCGCGGCGACGGGACCTGACGTGGGCCGGGCCGTGGCCCCTGGGCGTCTCCCGGCCGAGCCGGGGGAGCCCGCGAGACGCGGCCGTGGCCGGGCGGTGCTGTGGCCGGCCACGGTGGCCGCGGTCTCGGCCGTGGTGTTCCTCGGCGTCAAGGGAAGCCTGATCGACGACTCGTTCATCACGCTCGGGTACGCGCGCAACCTCGCTGAGCACTTCCACTGGGGCCTGGTCGAGGCCGAGACGGCGAACTCGGCGACCTCGCCGTTGAACGTCCTGCTGCTCGCGCTCGGCGGCACGCTCACGCGGGTCGCGGGCGGCCAGGTCCACCCGGTGGCCGGCGCGGGACTCGTGTTCGTGGCGGAGATGACAGCCGTGGGCTGGGGGTTCGCGCGCATCACCCGGGCGCTGCGGCTGCCGTTTTTCACGGCTGTGGCGGGGACGGCGGCGATCCTGGTCAACCCGTTCGTTCTGTCGGCGACGGGGCTGGAGGTGCACCTGATTTCGGCGGTGCTGGTCCTGCTCACGGCGTACGCGCTGGAGGGCCGGGCGATCGGGTTCGGCGTGGTGGCCGGGCTCGCGGTGCTGGTGCGGCTGGATCTGGTGGTTTTCGTGGTGCTGTTCGCGCTGGGGGTCGGCGCGCTGCGGCGCCGGCTGCTGCCCGTAGTGGGCGTGGCGCTCGCGGTGTGCCTGCCGTGGTTCGTCTTCAGCTGGTTCGCGCTCGGCTCGGCGATCCCGGACACCTTCCTGATCAAGACGACGCAGGGCGCGTTCGGCGAGTACACCTATGGCAACGGGCCGGAGTACTACCTCGACCCGAAGCGCTGGAAGGCGACGCTGGTGGCCTTCGCCCCGGCTGCCGCCGGGCTGGTGGCGCTGCTCGGCTGGCTGGGGTGGCTCGTGGTGCGCCGGGAACAGGCCGCGAGGTTCGGGCCGGTGGGTGTGCTGGGTGCGGGAGGGTTGGCGTACTACGGCGCGTACTCGCTGCTCGGCGTGCCGCCCTACCAGTGGTACTACGTGGCGCCGATCGTCGCGCTCACCGTGGTGTTCGTGGTCGCCGCCGGGTGGCTGGCCCGCGGCGGCGCGTTCCGGGTGGGCGTGGCGATCCTGGCGTTGGCGCTCGCGGTGCTGCCGGCCGGATACCTCGACGTGGACCGCGGGGTGCCCTGGACGGCGCCGCCGATCTTCGGGAACTGGGCCACGGCGGCGGACTACGCCCGCGCCGGCCGGGAAATCGGCGCGCGGGTCGGCGACGCGACGGTGGCGGCCCCGCCCGAGATCGGCACCCTCGCGTACTTCTGCGAATGCGCGATGGTCGACACGTTCGCCGACCAGGGCCGCGTCGTCCCGCTGGTGGCGCAGCGCATCGCGGAGGCGGGACCGGTCGGCGGATTCCTGCTGCGGGTGGACTACCACTGGCTCGACACCGCTCGCAGGCCCCGGCCCGTGGACTACCGCCTCGACTGGAGCTGGACGCCGATCTCCGGACCGGACACCTGGCACCTGTCCTCACCGGCGACGGGCGACGGCTGGGTGCGGCTCGTGCGGATCTGATCGCGCCCGCGCCCCGCAGCGGTTACCGTCACGGCATGGCGAAAGACTCGGCGGTGGAGGTCGCGGTCGGGGACCGCATGGTGCGCATCTCCAACCCGGACCGGGTGTACTTCCCGGCCCGGGGCGAGACAAAGCTGGACCTGGTGAACTACTACCTGTCGGTGGGCGAGGGCATCGTGCGCGCCCTGCGGGAGCGCCCGTGCATGCTGCACCGGTTCCCTTCGGGCGTCGCGGGGGAGAAGGTGCACCAGAAGCGTGTGCCGAACGGTGCGCCGCCGTGGCTGGAGACCGTGCGGGTGCACTTCCCGCGCTACGGCCGCTACGCCGACGAGCTGTGCGTGACGGAGGCGGCGCACGTCGCGTGGGCGGTGCAGATGTCCACTGTGGAGTTCCACCCGTGGAACTCGCGTCGCGCGGACACGGAAAAGCCCGACGAGTGGCGGATCGACCTCGACCCGATGCCCGACTGTCCCTTCGACACGGTCCGCAGCGTCGCGCACGTCGTCCATGAGGTGCTGGACGAGCTCGGCGCCGTCGGCTGGCCGAAAACCTCCGGCGGGAGCGGGCTGCACGTCTACGTGCGCATCGAACCCCGCTGGGGCTTCGCCGACGTGCGCCGCGCGGCGCTGGCCTTCGCGCGCGAGGTGGAGCGGCGCGCGCCCGACGAGGTCACGACCACGTGGTGGCGCAAGGACCGCGATCCGAAGAAGCTTTTCGTGGACTACAACCAGAACGCGCGTGACCACACGATCGCCAGCGCGTACTCCGTGCGCGGCGTGCCGGAGGGCACCGTGTCGACGCCCATCCGCTGGGACGAGGTCGACGACGTCGAGCCGCGCGAGTGCACCATCGCCACAGTGCCCGCGCGCTTCGCGGAGCTGGGCGACCTCCACGCGGGTATCGACGACGCGGTGTTCTCCCTGGAGCCCCTGCTGGAGTGGGCCGACCGCGACGGCCTGGAAGCCGATGACTCTTGATGATCAGGCGATCCGGGTGGCGGCGGCTCCGTTGTGCAGGAAGCGGGCTCGGCCGTGCTCGCCCGAGCCGACCAGGGACAGGACCTGGTGGCCGTCGAACTTCGGCTCGAGCGTGATGATCGTGCTGTCGCCGAGGCGGACGACCTCGACGCGGCTCTCGCGCTTGCCGAGGAGGGACGCGGCGAGCTCGCTTCGAGGGTGGTAGGTGAGAAACGCGCGGTCGTTCTCGACGGCGAGGGCGATGTCGTACAGCGTGGTGCGGTAGGTGCCGCACATGCGGTCCGCGTCGATCGGAGTGGGGTTCGCGGGCGGCACGGGGAGCGGTGCCGTCCCGACGCCGGCGAGCTCCCCGAGCACCGTGCTGAAGATTTCGTGCGCCAGCGGTTCACCGCCCGCGCTGTTGGTCAGCACCGCCACCGCGACGCCGGCCGAGGGGACGACGCGCAGGAACGCCTTTTGTCCTTTGGAGACGCCGGTGTGGCCGAGCACGCGGTCCTGGTAGAGCATCCAGCCGAGCCCCCAGCCGAGGATGCCGCCGCCGAAGTCCGGGACGGACTCGAGCTGGGGTTCGCGCAGTGCCGCGAGCGTCTCGTCGGTGAGGTGCAGGCGGACGAACTCCAGCAGGTCGCGCGCACTCATCGCGAGGTGCGAGCCGCTGGGCACGCAGTGGTAGCGGGCCGCCCACGACGTGGTGGGCACGAGCTCTCCGCCGGCCTCGACGTGGCCGACCGCGGCGCGGTGCAGGATCGCCTCGTACGGGTCGGTGGCGACGGACCGCAGCCCCAGCGGTGCCACGAGGTGTTCGCGCAGCACGTCGTGGAAACGCTTGCCGCGCACCACCTCCACGAGCCTGCCGAGCAGCGCGTACCCGCTGTTGGAGTAGGAGAAGAGCGTGCCTGGTGGAAGGAGCTGGTCCGCGTCGGCGAGGGCGGCGACGAACTTCTCGATCGCGTCGTCGTTGCGACCGGTGTCGGCGTAGTGGTTGCCGTCGAGGCCGCCGGTGTGGGTGAGCAGGTGGCGGGCGGTCAGCAATGCGGTGGCGGCCGCGTCGTTCAGCCGGAAACCGGGCACGTACTCGCGAACGGGACGGTCGAGATCCAGCACGCCCTCGCTCACCAGTTGCCGGACCAGGGTGGCGGTCCAGATCTTGGTGATCGAGCCGATCTTGAACACCGAGTCGGACGTGGTCTCGACTCCCGTGCGCAGGCTCAGCACACCCGCGGCCTCGTCCCGGATCTTCCCGTCGGCCAGCACAGCCACCTGCGCGCCCGGTACGTCGTACTTCGTGATGAGCTCGCCCAGGTTCCACCCCATCCCGGCAACCTAGCGGCCGTTGCACCCGCGAGATCGCGCCGGCTTCCCGATTGTGTGGTGCGATCGGCCCCCGGCCGATCCGACCGCACAATCGGGAAGCCGGCTCAAAGGCGATCTCGCACGCCCCGACGGAGTCGGGGCAGAGTTACAGCCGTTCGATGATGGTCGCGTTGGCGAGGCCGCCGGCTTCGCACATGGTTTGCAGGCCGTAGCGGCCGCCGGTCTGCTCCAGTACGGACAGCAGCGTCGTCATGAGACGCCCGCCGCTCGCGCCGAGGGGGTGGCCGATCGAGATGGCGCCGCCGTTGACGTTGACCTTGTTCAGGTCCGCACCGAGCTCCGCCTGCCACGCCAGCACGACGCTGGCGAAGGCTTCGTTGACCTCGAACGCGTCGATGTCAGACAGCTTCAACCCTGCGCGGTCGAGCACCTTGCGGGTCGCGGGGATCACGCCGGTGAGCATGTAGAGCGGGTCGTCGCCGACCACCGAGAACGAGTGCAGGCGCGCCCTCGGCTTGAGGCCGAGCTTCTTCGCCGTGTCGCTGCTGGTGATGAGCACCGCGGAGGCGCCGTCGTTGATCGGCGAGGAGTTGCCCGCCGTCACGCGCCAGTCGATCTGCGGGAAGCGCTCCGACCAGAGGTCGGCCTTGAACGCCGGCTTGAGGCCCGCGAGGACCTCGGACGTGGTGCCCGGGCGCACCGACTCGTCGGTGGTCACGTCGACGAGCGTGCCGTCGGGGCCCGGCGCCTTGAGCGCGGCGACCTCGCCGGCGAACTTGCCGTCGGCCCAGGCCTGGGCCGCGCGGCGGTGGCTCTCGGCGGAGTACGCGTCGAGCTGCTCACGCGAGAAGCCCCACTTGGCGGCGATGAGCTCCGCGCTGATGCCCTGTGGCACGAGGCCCTCGGGGTAACGGGCGGCGACACCGGCGCCGAACGGGTCCATGCCGGCCATCTGGCTGCCCATCGGCACGCGGCCCATGGACTCGATGCCGGAGGCGATGGCGATGTCGTAGGCGCCGCTCAACACACCCTGCGCGGCGAAGTGGATGGCCTGCTGGCTGCTGCCGCACTGGCGGTCGACGGTCACGGCGGGCACCGACTCCGGCAGCCCCGCGGCGAGCGCGGCCCAGCGCGCGGTGTTCATGCTCTGCTCGCCGATCTGCCCGACCGCGCCGCTGATCACGTCGTCGATCAGCGCGGGGTCGATGCCGGTGCGTTCGACCAGCGACCGGATGGCGTGTGCGTGCAGATCGACCGGGTGGACCCCCGCCAGCTGCCCCGTGGGCTTGCCCTTGCCGATCGGTGTCCGCACCGCGTCGACGATGACCGCGTCCCTCATGACCTGCCTCCTTGCATAGCCGCTTGATCCCGTTGTACGCGTTATGGGTTGGATAACACAACTCACTCGGCGAGGGTTGTCGGCCACCTCACACCCTGGTGGTGACGTGCTAGGTTGGAAATTCCTGCTGGGGTGTAACGGAGGTGGGACGGATGGCAACGCGAGGCCGGGAGTGCTCGATCGCGGACGCGCTCGAGGTGGTCGGCGAGCGGTGGAGCCTGCTCGCGCTCCGGGAGGTCCTGCTGGGCGAGCGGCGGTTCAACCAGATCGCCGAGAACACCGGGGCCAGCCGCGACATCCTGGCGGCGCGGCTGCGCAAGCTGGTCGACGCCGGCGTGCTCGAGAAGCGCCAGTACGAGGACCACCCGCCGCGCTTCGAGTACCTGCCCACGGAGTCCGCGAAGGCGCTCCAGCCGGTGCTGCTCGGCCTGATGCAGTGGGGCGACCGATTCATCCGCCAGGGCCCGCCGCCGACGGTGTACGAGCACGACTGCGGTGAACAGCTGCACGTGAAGAGCGTGTGCGCGCATTGCGGCGAGCCGATCGCGTCGAAAGGCCTGCACGCGGTCCGCGTGGGCGCGGTGCGCTGATCTTCCGCTGAAGCACACGGCTTCCGGGCCGGGCGGGCGCGTGCCAGGATGGCCGCGGAAGCCGTCCGGCCGGGCGGTGGTGCCGGGAAGGGGCGGCGTGCCGGAACGGATCCTGGTGACCGGCGGGACCGGTCAGCTCGGCAGGGTGGTCGTCGAACGCCTGGTGAAGGCGGGGGAGCAGGTGCGCGCGCTGAGCCGCCGGCGCCGCGGTGGAGGCGGCGCCGAATGGGTCGTCGGGGATCTGCGCTCCGGGCGCGGGATCGACACCGCGCTGGCGGGCTGCGACGTCGTTCTGCACTGCGCCACCGATTACCGGCGCGAGGTCGCCACGATGCGCACGCTCGTCGAGGCCGCGCGCTGGACGGGCAACCCGCCGCACGTCGTGTACGTGTCCATCGTCGGCGTCGACCGCGTGCCGCTCGGCTACTACGCGGCGAAGCTCGCCGCCGAGCACGTGCTCGCGAGTTCCGGGCTGCCGCACACGATCCAGCGTGCGACGCAGTTCCACGCGCTCGTGCGCGCCGTGCTCGCGGGCGCGGCCCGGCTGCCGGTGGTCCCGGTGCCGCGCTGGCGGTTCCAGCCCGTGGACGTGCGCGACCTCGCGGTGCGCTTGGCCGAGCTGGCCAAGGCGGAGCCCGCGGGCCGGGCGCCGGACTTCAGCGGACCGGAGGTGCTGGCGGCGGCGGACCTGGCGAAGGCGGTGCTCGCCGCGAGCGGCCGGACCAAACGCGTGCTGCCGGTGCGGCTGCCCGGCGCGTTGTTCCGTGCCTACGCCGACGGCGGCAACCTCGCGCCCGGTCACGCCGACGGGGTGATCACCTTCCGGCAGTACCTGGCGGAGCAGGAGAATCCGGTGGCTCTGCGGTACCACTGACCGCGTGTGGCGAGACCAGCAGCTTCAGCACGTCGGCGAAGAGCGAGTCCGGCACCGCGGACGCTTCGACGCCGCGCTCCACCGCGAGCCCGTTGGACAGCGCCAGCACCACCACCGCGAGCTGTTCCGGCGGCAGCGGCAGCTCGACGCCGTGCTGGGCCGCGGCCCGCGTGATGGCCGCGGTGATGGCGTCGCGCAGCTGCGCCCGGCGCAATGAGAGTCCTTTGTGGACGGCCGGGTTGCGCATCGCGATTCCCCAATACTCCAGCAGAAGCCGGTGCCACGTCGCGTCCGTGTCGACGCCCGCGGCCAGCCGCGCGCCCGCCTCCGCGGTGGCCGCGCCGAGGTCGCTCAGCTCGTCGAACGCCGTGGTGGCCGAACGCATGCGCTCCACGATGTGCTCTTCCATGATGGTGAGCACGAGGTCGTCGCGGCCCTCGAAGTTCGAGTAGACCGCGCCCTTGGTGAGCCCGGCCGCCGCGGCGATGTCGTTGAGCGACGTGGCCGCGATGCCTTGCCGGGCGAACACCTCGCTCGCGGCGTCGATGATCTTGCGCCGGGTCTCGGCGCGGCTCGGGCGACGGCGCGGGGTCCGCGAAGGGGCCATGAGCCGGAGACTACAGCTCCCTCACCTGGACGTTTTTCGTTGACTGTGATCCAGGTCATCTGGTAAGCCTCTGACCCGATACCGCTCGGTATTGAGTTGGAGGTCCCGTGCCCACTGTCAGCGTCGACATCCGCCGAAAGCTCTCCGCCCTCGCCGTCGTCACCGCGATGGCCGCGACGGTCTTTCACGGCCGCCACGCCGTCCGCCACCGCCGCGCCGTCGCCCGGAAATCCCGCGAGCGACCCGTTCTACGCCCAGCCCTCGCCGTTCCCGGAAGTCGCGCCGGGCACCGTGCTCGACTCGCGCCCGGTCACTATCCGGGCGCTGACCCTGCCCGCGCCGGTGCGCGCGTGGCAGGTGAAGTACCGCTCGACCGACACCGACGGTGCCGCCATCGCAGACGTCGCCACGATCATGCAGCCGGTGAACCCGCCGGCGGCCGGCGCGCGCAAGCTCGTGTCGTACCAGACCGCGCAGGACGGGCTGACCACCGACTGCGCGCCTTCATACGTCCTCACCACGGGCACCGCGCTGCCGGCCGAGGAGCTGGCGCTGATGCTTCCGCTGGTCGCGGCCGGTTACACCGTGGTGACCGCCGACTATGAAGGTCCGGACTCCGAGTGGGCGGCCGCCGCCAACGCCGCCCACGGTGTGCTGGACGGGATTCGCGCCGCGCAGTCGTTCCCGCCCGCCGGGCTCGCCGGCCCGCGCACGCCGACGGGCCTGATCGGCTACTCGGGCGGCGCGCTCGCCAGTGAGTGGGCCAACGAGCTGCAGCCGCGGTACGCGCCGGAGCTGAAGTTCGCCGGGGTCGCCGCCGGCGGCGTGCCCGCGGACCTCGACTACATCGCCCGCCACATCGACGGCGGCCCGTTCGCGGGCATCTACGTGGGCGCCGCCGTCGGGCTGGCCCGCGCATACCCGGAGATCGACACGGACACGCTGCTCAACGCGCGTGGCAAGCAGGCGTTCACCGAGGTCGGCGACCAGTGCATCGCGCAGTTCACGGTCGGACAGGCATTCCGGCGGATGCGCGACTACACGACCGTGCCGCAACTGCTCGAGGTGCCCGCGGTGAAGCGCGTGATCGCCGAGAACACCATGGGGCGCTTCAAGCCCGGCTCGCCGGTCTACGTCTACCAGGGCGTGTTCGACGAGCTGGCGTTCTCGCCGCCGGTGGACAAGCTCGTGCGCACGTACTGCGCGCAGGGCGCCGCGGTGCAGTACCGCCGGATCCCGATCGGCGACCACGTGACGGTGGCGGTGCAGGGCGCGCCCGGCGCGCTGGCCTACCTCGCCGACCGGCTGGCGGGCAAGTCCGCGCCCAGCACTTGCTGAGCGCGCTCGGGTGGCGGTCCCCGCCGGCGGAGGCACCGCCACCCGAGTCCTCCGAGGGGTTTGATCCGGCTCCGCCGGAAACCGATCCGTCTCCGTCGTTGGCGGGAAATAATTCCGAAGAATCTTGACCAGGTTCGGGCAGACATCCTATCTTTGGCGAGCTTCAGGCCTCGCTCACGGCCGGATTCCGCCTTCGACGACGAACGGACCTGTCATGTCGGACCTCTCCTCCCCACCCTCCCGTCGGACCTTTCTCAAGCTCGGTGGCGCCGTCGGCGCGGGCTTCGCCTTGAGCGGGTTTCACCCGTTCACAGCGCAAGCGTCGCCCGCGCGACCGCCGGTCGCCGACCTCGTCTCGGACAACGCCGCGACCACGCTCTGGTACCCGGCGCCGGCCGTCGAGTCGCACGTGATCGAGCAGGCGCTGCCGATCGGCAATGGTCGGATCGGTGGCCTCGTCGGCGGTGACCCCGCGGCCGACTACGTGTACTTCACCGACTCGTCGCTCTGGACCGGCGGGCTCAACGACACGGTGCAGGACGACGGCCAGCTGCCCTACGGCAAGGACGACTTCGGCAGCTTCGGTCTCCTGGCCAAGGTGCGGCTGAAGTTGCCCGCCCACACGGGCGTCAGCGGCTACCGGCGAACCCTGGACCTCAGCAACGGCCTCGTCACGGCGACCTACGGCCTGCGTGGCGCGACCTACCGGCGTGAGGTCTACGCGAGCTACCCCGACGACGTCGTGGTGATCCGGCTGACGCAGCAGGGCGGTGGTTCCTACACCGGTTCGGTGACGCTGGAAGGCACTCGCGACGAGAAGCCGACGACGGGCGGCGGCGCCGTCTCGCTCGGCGGCACGTTCGCGAACGGCCTGAAGTACAGCAGCGCCGTCACGGCCGCGTCGAAGGGCGGGCGCGTTGCCGTCTCGGGCACGGAGGTGACCTTCACCGGCTGCAGCGAAGTGGTGATCGTGGTCTGCGGCGGCACGAACTACGTGCCCGACGCCGCGCGGCAGTACCTCGACGCCGGGGCGGACCCGGCTTCCGTGGCCGTCGGCAAGGTGAAGGCCGCGGCCGCCGCGTCCGGCACCGCGCTGCTCGCGACCCACGTGCAGGACTACCGCAAGCTGTTCGACCGCATGAAGGTCGACCTCGGGCAGTCGCCGGCCAACCGGCGCACCCTCGACTCGTGGTCGCGCATCGCGGTGCGCTACACCGACCCGGGCACGCCGGACCCGGAGCTCGAGGCGAGCTACGTGCAGTTCGGCCGGTACCTGACGATCACCGGCTCCCGCAGCGGTCTCCCGATCAGCCTCCAGGGCCTGTGGCTCAACAACAACTCGCCCGACTGGTACAGCGACTACCACACCGACATCAACCTGGAGATGAACTACTGGCTCGCCGACCGCGCGGGCCTGAAGGAGTGCTTCACCGCCCTGGCGGACTACTGCCTCGCGCAGCTGCCCTCGTGGACCGACACGACGAAGCGGCTGTTCAACGACCCGCGCAACCGGTTCCGCAACAGCACCGGCAAGATCGCCGGCTGGGCGATCGCGTTCTCCACCAACATCTACGGCGGCTCCGGCTGGGTGTGGCACCCGGCGGGCAACGCGTGGCTGTCCAACAACTTGTGGGACCACTACGAGTTCACCCAGGACAAGGCCTACCTCGAGAAGGTCTACCCGGTGCTCAAGGGCGCGACGGAGTTCTGGGAGGCGCGCCTGGTCACGAAGAACATCGACGGCAAGGACTACCTGGTCAGCGACACCGACTGGTCGCCAGAGCAAGGGCCGGACGCGCAGGGCAACACCTACTCCCAGGAACTCGTCCACGACCTGTTCGGGCACTTCACGCAGGCGACGCAGATCCTCGGGCGCGACGGCGACTACGGCAAGACGATCACGGGGATGCGCGACCGGCTGCACCTGCCGACCGTCAGTCCGGTCACCGGCTGGCTGCAGGAGTGGCTCTCGCCGGAGAACCTGGGGGAGACCACCCACCGGCATCTCTCGCCGCTCATCGGGTTCTTCCCCGGCGACCGCATCAACACCGACACCGCGTCGAAGGAACTGATCGACGGGGTGCGCAACCTGCTGATCGCCCGCGGGATGGACACCTTCGGCTGGGGCTGCGCGTGGCGCTCCGCGTGCTGGGCCCGGCTCAAGGACGCCGACCGCGCGTACCAGCTCTTCCTCACGGTGCTGCGGCCCTCGTTCAACAACGGCAACGGCACGGCAGCCAACTTCTTCGACATGTACAGCCAGGGCAGCTACACGATCTTCCAGATCGACGCGAACCTCGGCGGGCCGGCCGCGGTACTGGAAATGCTGCTGTACTCGCGCTCGGGTGTGATCGAGCTCCTGCCCGCGCTGCCGTCGGCCTGGGCGGAGTCCGGGCACGTGACCGGCATCGGCGCCCGCGGCGGGTTCGAGGTCGACCTCGAATGGCGGCGGGGCAAGGTCACGAAGGCGGTCGTGCGCAGCGTCGGCGGCACCGAGACCGAACTGCGCGCCGGTACCTGGAAGCAGCAGATCCGGCTGCGCCCGGGCCAGTCGATCACCGTCACCCCGCGGTGACCGGACGGGCGCCGGAGGGTTCCCGTCCGCACCTTCCGGCGCCCGTGCCGTTCGTCGGTTCGACCTCGAACAGTGTAGCGTTCAACTACACGAGTCGGACAGATCAGGAGCGGGCATGAACATCGCGTTGTGGATCGCGGCGGGGATTTCGGCAGTGCTGTACCTGGGGGCGGGCGGGATGAAGCTCGCAACGCCGCGGAAGAAGCTGCTCGAGAACCCCAACATGGGCTGGGTCGAGGACTTCTCGGACACCTCGGTGAAGCTGATCGCGCTCGCGGAGGTGCTCGGCGCGATCGGCCTGATCCTGCCGTGGGCCCTGGACATCGCGCCCGTCCTCACGCCGATCGCGGCGGTGGGTCTGGCGATCGTGGCCCTCGGCGCGATCGTGGTGCACGCGCGGCGCAAGGAGCCGAAGGGCGTGCCGGTCAACGTGGTGCTGCTGGTGCTGACCGTGTTCGTCGCCGTGGGCCGCTTCGCCGGCTGAGCGCGGCCTCACCCGGGCGTCGGTCTCGACCCGGCCACGGAGCCGCGGCTGGCTTAGGCTGGGCGCGGCGAGGGACGGAGGCGCGAGGTGGACGTCGATCTGCGGAAGGTGCGCTACTTCGTCGCCGTGGCCGAGGAACTGCATTTCGGCCGGGCGGCGGAGCGGTTGCACATCGCGCAGCCCGTGCTGTCGCGCCAGATCAGGGCGTTGGAAGAGGAGCTGCGCGCGCAGCTGTTCGTCCGCGACCGGCGCTCGACGGAGCTCACGGCCGCCGGCCGGCAGCTGCTCGAGGACAGCCGGCCGATCCTCGCCTCGGCCGACGCGTTGCGGCGGCGCGTGGCGCTGGCGGCGCGCGGCGCTTCGACCTTCACCATCGGATTCATGCCCGGCATCACCGTGACCGAACCCGTGCGGGCGCTGACGGATCGGCATCCCGGCCTCGAGGTGGAGCTGGTCCGGACCACGTGGGACGACCAGACCCAGGTGCTGCACGACGGCCGGGCCGACGTCGGCATCGTCCGGCTGCCGGTGGACCCGCGCGGGCTCACCGTGCGGCCGATGTTCAGCGAGCCGCGCGTGGCCATCCTGCCGGTGTCGCACCGCCTGGCGGGCAAGGAATCCGTCGACGTGGCCGACCTCGCCGACGAGCACCTGCTCAACGACCCGGACGCGGTGCCGGAGTGGCGGGCCGTCGCGACCGAGCTGCGCGCCGGCGGCGCCGCGCGGCCCCGCGGGTTCCGCAGCATCGAGGAGAAGCTGGAGCACGTGGCCGCCGGTCTGGGCATCGCGATCGTGCCGCTGTCCACTTCGGAGTACTACACGCGCCCCGACGTCACCCACGTGCCGGTCGGCGACCTGCCGCCGGGCCAGGTCGCCTTGGCCTGGGTCGCCGCGCGACGCTCGCGGCTGATCTACGAGTTCGCGGAGCTCGTCACAGCCTGACTGCGGGTCGTGCCGTGGTGTGGTAGGCCAAGACCATGAACGCGCTGGGTTCCTACGTCGAGTCGTGGTCTCCCGAACCGGTCACCGATACCGACGCGCTCCCGGCCGGACCGGCCGCCGCGCTGTCGGCGGCACTGGACCTGCCGCGGCCGGCTGCCGTCGTGGGGCAGGCGCTACCGCCGCTGTGGCACTGGCTGTACTTCCTGGAGTGGCCGCGGCATTCGGAGATCGGCACCGACGGCCATCCGGCGGACGGCCACTTCCTGCCGCCGTTGCCGGACCGGCGGCGGATGTTCGCCGGCGGACGCCTGGAGGTCCGGGCGCCGCTCGTGCTGGGCACGCCTGCGGAACGGACGCGGTCGCTCGGCGAGGTCGCCGTGAAACACGGCAGGACCGGCGAGATGCTGTTCGTGACCGTGCGGTCGGAGATCAGCCAGGACGGGACCGTGCGCGTGGTCGAGGAGCAGGACATCGTCTACCGCTCCGGCGAGGACGCCGGGCGCACCGCGCTGGCGGCGCTTGACGTGACCGGCAAGCCGGAGTCGGCCGCCGAGTGGCAGCAGGCGTGGACGCCGGATCCCGTGCTGCTGTTCAGGTTCAGCGCGCTGACGGCCAACGCGCACCGCATCCACTACGACGAGCCGTACGTCACCGGCACCGAGGGGTATCCGGGTCTCGTGGTGCACGGCCCGCTGCTCGTGCTGCACCTGCTGGAGCTGGCGCGCACCCGGGCGCCGGAACGCGCGATCCCGTCGCTGTCCTACCGCTTGCGCCGCCCGGTCTTCGCGGGCGAGCACCTCCTCGCGACCGGCGTGCCCGGCGACGGCGGCGCGGCGCTGCAGGTCGACTCCGCGCGCGCGGAAGCCGTGGCGACCGCGGACGTCGTGTTCGCCTGACGGCGGTTCAGGCTCGGCGGGCCTCGGCGGGGGACACCGGCGGGTCGGCGTCGACGCCGTGCAGCACGTGGGCGAGGACTTCCGCGCCGCGGATGACGCGCGGGCCGGGGCGGTTGAAGTAGGCCGGACCGTCGAGCAGCCACACCGCACCGGCGCGCACCGCGGGCAGTTCGGCCCAGCCCGGCAACGAGGTGAGGACGTCGAACTCCGCCGCCGTGCGATCGGGGCTGAAGCCGCACGGCAGGACGAGCAGCACGTCCGGGCGCGCGGCTGCCACGGCGTCCCACGGGATCGGGTGCGTGTGCTCGCCGGGCGCCGCGAGCAGCGGTTCGCCGCCCGCCGCGGTGATCTGCTCGGGCACCCAGTGCCCGGCGGGCCACAGCGGGTCGAGCCATTCGAGCGCGACCACGCGTGGCTGCGGCTTGCCGGCGACACGAGCGCGGACGGCGTCGAGTCGCGCGGTGAGTGAGCGGACGCGATCAGCGGCGAGGGCCGGTACGCCCAGCGCGTCGCCGAGTGTCGTGACGCAGCCGAGGACCTCGGCGAGCCGCCGTGGTTCGAGGCTCAGGACTTTCGGCCCCGCGTCGAGCATCCGCACGGCTTCGGCGACGCGGGTGTAGGAGACCGCGCACACCTCGCACAGGTCCTGGGTGAGCACGAGATCCGGCGCGAGCCCGGCCAGCCGCGCGGTGTCCACCGAGTACAGCGAAGACCCGCGGTGGGCCGAACCGCCGACGGCGTCGGAGATCTCGCGGCTGGTCAGCACGGCGTCGTCCACCTCGGCCGCGGTGACGACGGGCACCGACTCGACCCCGGGCGGCCAGTCGCATTCGTGGGTGCGTCCGACCAGGTCATCAAGGCGGCCGAGCTCGGCCACGAGGTCGGTGGCGGCGGGCAGCAGAGACACGATCCGCATGGTTCGAACCTAGCCCGCGCCGAATCGCCCCGCGCGGGGAGGCAGACCGCGATCACCGTCGGTTACGCGGCCCGGTGAAGGCTATTGTGGACCGACTGCGTGGGGTGCCCGATCGGACGCACACCGTGACCTCGCAACTCCGTGGTGGTCGCCGATGCCGAACGCGCGGTGCTCGCGATCGCCGACGAGTTCGCCGCGCGGCGGCGCAAGACCCGCCGAGGCGAACTGGCCCGTGAGGCCGATCCGGGAACGGACCTCACCGCCCTCGCGCGCGACGTCGAACCCGGCGACGCGCGCGGTGCCGGAACTGGCCGGCAGCATGGTGGTGAGGATGTTGACCAAGGTGGTCTTGCCCGCGCCGTTGTGGCCAAGCAGGCCCAGCACGGTGCCGCGCTCGACGCTCAGGCTCACCGAGGACAGCGCGTCGACCGACCCGAACGTCCTGGTGATGCCGGTGGCCTCGATCATCGGGTCGCCGGTGCTCATTCGTGCCCTCCGGGGCTCGCCTCGGGCCGGCATCGAGCTTCTCGGTCCTTCCGGACAGCCGCCGGCGGTGCTTCGACGAAGCCGAGTCTCACCCGGAGGGCGCGGGCGGGTCCACCGTGCCGTAACAGCAAAACTCTCGGTGACCGCTAGAGAAAGCCTCCGGTCAGACGGCCTGGTGCAGGGCCGCCAGCAGCGTCGCGGCGCGCGTGTCCACGTCCTCGGCCTGCAGTTCGTTGGTGGTGAAGGAGAACGAGACACCTCGGTTCGGCCACGCGCCGTGTCGGCCGCCGCCCGCGCCCGAGTGGCCGAAGGCGCCCGGGTCGGCACCTTCCGGACCGTAGGTGCCGATCGGGTCGGCCAGTTCGAAGCCGAGACCGAAGCGCAGCGGCCGGTCGTTGATCGCGTCGACGCCCTCGCTCCACCTGCGGGTCGCCTGCGTCAGCACGGCCGACGGGACGAGGGAACCCGCCAGCAGCAGGTCGTAGAGGCGCGCCATGCTCGTGGCCGTGCCGACGCCGCTGCCGGCCGCGATCTCGGCGCCGCGGTACTCGGGGGAGTTCATGGTGTCGGTGGAGTCCAGCAGGCCGCGGTACATGCGCTCGACGACGCGCCGGCGCTCCTCGTCCTGCAGGAATGTGCTGATCCGGTAGCCGGGCGCGCGTTGCAGCGTCGCGACCGGGATCGACGGCGGGGTGCCGAGCCGCAGATCCAGCCCGTGCGGGGCGGTGAGCAGCTCGTGCAGCAGCTCGCCGACGCGCTGGCCGGTGACGCGGCGGATCAGCTCCGTGGCGAGGTAGCCGTAGGTCAGCGCGTGGTAGGCCACGCGCGTGCCCGGTGTCCACAGAGGACTTTGAGACGCGAGGGCGGCCGCGTTGGCCGCGTTGTCGGCCATCGGCACGTCGGCGTCCACATAGGGCAGCCCGACGGTGTGCGCGAGCACCTGCGACACAGCCACGTCGGCCTTGCCCGCCGCCGCGAACTCCGGCCAGTAACGTGCCACGCGTTCGCTCGGGCCGAGCTGGCCGCGCGCGGTGAGCATCGCGACGAGCGTGGCCACGATCCCCTTGGTGCCGCTGAACAGCACCACGCGCGTGTCGCGGGTCCACGGGACCCCGGGCGCCGCTGATCCGGCACACAGTTCGACCACGAGGCGGCCACGCTGGAAGACGCTGAACGCGACCCCACCCGAGGCCGCGCCGGCGACCTCGTCGAACGCTTCGCGCACCGCCTCGAACCCCGGCCGCACCTCGCCGTGGCCGGTCATAGGCGCGGCGTGGTGGCCAGCAGTTCGCCGGTGTAGGAGTGGGCGGGCGCGGTCAGCACGGCTTCGACCGTACCCTCTTCCACGATCTCCCCGCCGCGCAGAACGGCGATCCGGTCGGCCACCTCGGGCGCGAGCGCGATGTTGTGCGTCACGAACAGCACGGCCATCCCCAGCTCGCGGCGCAGCTCACCGAGCAGCTCCACGATGGTCGCCTGCACCGACACGTCGAGCGCGGAGGTCACCTCGTCGCACACCAGCACGTCGGGGGTCGTGACCAGCGCCCGCGCGATCGCCGCGCGCTGGCGTTCGCCGCCGCTGAGCTGGTCGGGCAGGCGGTTCGCGAGCGACCGGCCGAGCCGCACGCGGTCGAGCACCTCGGCCACGCGCTCGCGCCGCTGCGGACGCGACAGCGAGGTCAGGTGCACCAGCGGCACCTCGATCGACTGCGCAATCGTGCGACGCGGGTTGAGCGAGGAAAACGGGCTCTGGAAGACGTACTGGATTCGCCGCCGCTCGTCGTTGCTGCGCTGGCGCGTGCCGGGCGCGAGCGGGGTCCCGTCGAGCGCGACGGTGCCGGTGAAGCCGCGCGTGAGGCCCGCGACGCACTGCGACAGCGTGGTTTTGCCGGACCCGGATTCGCCCAGCAGCATCACGCACTCGCCGCGCGTCACCTCCAAGTCCACCCCGCGCAGCACCTCGTGGCGGCCGTATGCGACGTGGATGCCGCGCGCGGCCAGCACTGCGTCCGAGGGCGGGGGAGCGACGCCGGGTTCCGCGCCCAGATCCGGCACGGCGGCCAGCAGTTCGCGCGTGTAGGCGTGTTCCGGGCGCTTCAACACGTCCTCGGCCGACCCGGTCTCGACCACGCGGCCCTGGTACATGACCGAGACGCGGTCGGCGAGCTGCGCGACCACGGCCAGGTCGTGGGTGATGTAGAGCGCGGCCACGCCGTGCTCGGCCGTCAGCCGCCGCACGGTCTCCAGCACGAGCGCCTGGGTCATCACGTCGAGCCCGGTCGTCGGCTCGTCGAGCACCACGACACTCGGCCGGCACGCGAACGCCATCGCGATCCCCACGCGCTGCTGCTGCCCGCCCGAGAGCTGGTGCGGGTACCGCCGGCGGTAGGCCGGATCGGCGGGCAGGCCCACCTCCGTGAGCACCTCGGCCACGCGCTCCTCGACCGGGCCGGGGTAGCCGTGCGTCTCCAGCACCTCGGCGATCTGCAGCCCGATCCGCAACGCCGGGTTCAGCGACAGCGCCGGGTCCTGCGGCACGTAGGAAACGGTCGTGCCACGCAGTTTCCGACGCTCGGGCGTGGCGAGCGAGAGCACGTCGACGGGTTCGCCCTCACGCTGGTGCAGAGTCACCTCGCCGCCGTCCGCCACGAGCCCGCGGCGGAAGTGGCCGAGCGCGGCCAGGCCCGCCGTGGTCTTGCCCGACCCGGACTCGCCGACGAGCGCCAGCACCTCGCCCGGCGCGATGCGGTAGGAGATGTCGTGGAGCACCGGCCGACCCGCGGCCGTCTTCACACGCAGGCCGGTCACTTCCAGCGCGAGCTGCGCGTTGTCGACGGCGGTCACGAGCGTTCCTCCCGGGTGCGCCCGGCCGCGGCCGAGGCGAACGAGTCGGCCACGAGGTTCGTGCCGACGGCGAGCAGCGCGATCGCCACCACCGGGAGCAGCACGCCCCACGGCTGCACGACCAGCGCGATCCGGTTCTCGTTGATCATCAGGCCCCAGTCGGCCGCGGGCGGCTGGATCCCGAGCCCGAGGAACGACAGCGACGCGATGTAGCCGATGGAGTAGGTCAGCCGCAGACCGAGCTCCACCATGAGCGGGCCGGTGATGTTCGGCAGGATCTCGCGCAGCAGGATCCGGCTTCGCGGCACCGCGTACATCTCCGCGGCCCGGATGTAGTCCTCGCCGCGCACCGCCACCGTCGCCTGGCGCGCGACGCGAGCCGTGCGGGGCGCGTGGGTCAGGCCGATCACCAGCACGAGCAGCCAGCCTTTCGGCCCGATCACCGCGATGGCGAGCAGCGCGATCACCAGCTGCGGGAATGACAGCAGCACGTCGTTGCCGCGCATCAGCAGGCTGTCGAGGCGGCCGCCGCCGTAGCCCGCGACCATGCCGAGCAGCGCGCCCAGCACGATCCCGAGCACGGTGGCGAGCACCGCGTAGAGCAGCAGCGTGGTGCCGCCGGCGAGGAAACGCGTCAGCACGTCGCGGCCGAGGCCGTCGGTGCCCGCGAGTCCGTCCGGTTTGAACGGCTTGCCCGCGAAGTCCGTGGTGCTGTAGCCGGTGAGCACCGGCCCGAGCCACGGGCCGAGCAGCGCCACCAGCACCACGATCCCGGCCAGCACTGTGCCGACCTTCGCCTGCGGGAACCGCCACGCCGTACGGAGAAGCCCGCCGGCCTTGACGGGTGCTTCGCCGGCCGTGGTGGCCGGTGCGAGCTCGTCGTCGACGGCGGTCATCGGCTCGCCTCCGTCCGCAGCTTGGGGTTCGCGAGGATGCCGACCACGTCGGCGAGCAGGTTCACCACGATGTACACCGCGGCGATGATCAGCGTCACGGCCTGGACCACGGCGACGTCGCGTTTGCTCACCGCGTCGATCAGCGACTGCCCGATGCCGGGGTAGCGGAAGAGGAACTCGACCACCACGACCCCGCCTGCGAGCCACGCGAGCTGCAGTGCCACGACCTGCGCGACGGGACCCACGGCGTGCGGCAAGGCGTGCCGCAGCAGCACGGTCCGCTCGCGCACACCCTTGAGCCGGGCCATCTCGACGTAGCCGGAGTCGAGGACCTCGTTCATGGTCGCCCGCATCATCCGCGTGATGTACGGCGTCACCACCAGCACGAGCGTCGCCACCGGCAGCACGAGCTGGCTCGGCTGCCGCCACACGGGTTCACCGGGCGCGGTGAGCGTGACCGAGGGCAGGACCTTGAACACCGTGGTCGCGAACAGCACGATCAGCGCCACGCCGATCACGAACTCCGGCAGCGCGGCGATCACCAGGCTGATGCCGGACACGGTCTGGTCCGCGGCCCGGCCGCGCCGCATCGAGCTCCACGTGCCCAGCGCCAGCCCGAGCGGCGTCGCGATCACCGCGGCGAGCACGAGCAGCACGAGCGAGGCCACGATCCGGTCGCCCAGCAACGTCGTCACCGGGCCTTGCGTGGACGTCGAGGTGCCGAGGTCGCCGGTGAACAGCCCGCCGAGCCAGGTGAGGTAGCGCTGCCAGACCGGCTCGTCGAGGTGCAGCTGGTGCTGCAGCGCGGCGATCCGCTCCGGTGTCGCTTGCTGGCCGAGGATGGCGCGCGCCGGGTCGCCCGGCAGCAACAGCGTCGCCACGAACACGAGCAGCGTGACCAGCCACAGCACCACGAGGCTCACGAGCAGCCGCTTCACGATCATCCGGGTCATGCCGCACCTCACTTTCCTGAGTCGACGGGCGCGGTGCCCAGCCACGCTTCGCGGAACTGGTAGCCGGACAGCGAGATCCCCGTCCGGTCCGGCACGAGGCCCGCCACGTAGACCTGGTGGGCGTCCACCTGGTCCACGAAGCCCCACACGATGAGGCCGCCGCGTTCGTACTCGATCCGCTGCGCCTGGTGCAGCAAGTCCGTGCGGGCCGCGGTGTCCACTGTGGCGCTCGCGCGCGTGACGAGGTCGGTGAACTGCGGGTCCTGCCAATGGGTCTCGTTGTACGGCGACTTCGGCAGCGAACCATTCGCGACCTGCGGCAGGTAGTTGCGCGTATACCAGAAGTCCTGCGCGAAGTCCCAGGACAGGTAGTTCTCGCCGTAGAACGTGGTGGTGTCGACCTTGCGGATGCGCACGTTGACGCCCGCGGCCTTGGCCTGCTGCTGGAACACCTGCGCCGCCTCGACCGCACCGGCCTGGATGGGCGCGGTGACGAGCTCGATGTCGAGGTTCTCGTGCCCGGCTTCGGCCAGCAGTCGCTTCGCGGCCGGGATGTCCTGTTCGCGTTGCGGCAGCTGCGAGTCGTACGCCGGGTCGAACGGCGCGTAGAGGTCGTTGCCGGGCCGGCCCTGACCGCTCAGGACCTGGTTGATCATCTGGTCGCGGTCCACCACCAGCCGCAGCGCCTGCCGCACGCGCACGTCGTCGAACGGCGGACGGTCCACGCGCATCGTGAAGGGCAGCCAGGTGCCCGTGGCCGAGCGCAGCACGCGCATCCGCGGGTCGCTGCGCAGCACGTCGACGAGCGCCACCGGCACCTGGTCGATCGCGTCCACCTGGGACGAGAGCAGCGCGTTGATCCGGGCGTCGTCCTCGGCGAAGTTGATCAGCACCAGCTCGTCGAGGTAGGGCTGGCCGGGCCGCCAGTAATGGTCGTTGCGCACGAACGTGCTCTGCAGACCCGCGGTGAACTCCTTCAGCCGGAACGGCCCGGTGCCGATCGGCCGCTTCACGTCGAAGTCCGCCGGCACGATGCCGAGGGAGTACTGGCCGAGCAGGTCGTCGAAGCCGGCGTTGGGCTCGGTGAGCCGGAACTCGACGGTCCGCTCGCCCGTCGGCACCACCTGGCCGAGCATGGTCAGGCTGGCGGCTCCGCTCTTGGGATCCTTCGGGTCCGTGATCCGCTTGAACGTCGCCACGACGTCGGCGGGGGTCACCGCGCGGCCGTCGTGGAATCGCACCCCGTCGCGCAACACGGCCGTCCACGTCCGCGCGTCCGACGACGACGTGAGCGATTCGGCGACCAGCATCTGCAGCTTGTAGTCGTGGTCGCGCAGCAGCAGGGGTTCGTAGAGGTTGAGCACGCGGGCGATGTCCGGGTTCGCCACGGGGATGTGCGGGTCGAGCGTGTCGGACGCGCCACCACCGGTCACGCCGACGCGCAGGGTGCCGCCGCGGCGCGGTGGCCCGCTCGGCGCGGCGGCCGCGACGCCGGAGCCGCCGCACGCGGCGAGCAGGGGAGTGGCGCCGAGCAGGGCGGCACCGCCGAGCGCCGCCGTGAGGAACCGGCGGCGTGAGAGGGAATTCGGCTCACATCGTTCTTCCATGGGTGTCTTCCGGTGGGAGGCTGGCCGGGCAGGGGTTCGCGAGAGCGTCAGGCGATGGCGCGCCCGGCGTGTTCGGGCAGTGGCGTGAGGTGGGCGCCGAGGCGCTCGGCGACGGCTTCGGGAAACGGTGCGGCTCTGCCGTCGGCGACGTGCAGGCACAGCAGTTCCTCCGTGGCCACGAGCTCATCGCCCACGTATAGCTCGTGCCACAGCCGCACCTTCTTCGCCCCGACGGCCAGCACGGAGGTCGTCACGGTCAGCTCGGCGTCCGGCCCGACCTCTCGCAGGTAGCGGACGTGCGCCTCCACGGTGTACAGCGAAGCGCCGGTGGACTCGCGGTAGGCGGGATCGAGGCCGACGGCGTCCATCAACGCGGTGGTGGCGTCGCCGAACACCAGCACGTAGTAGGGCTCGGAGAGGTGTCCGTTGTAGTCGATCCACTCGGGACGGACGCGGTCGTGGTGGAGCAGGACCTCACCCACGACGGGCCTCGCCGACGGCGCGCTGGACGGCGATGATCGCCCGGTCCCGCTCGGCCACGAGGTCGGCGATCGCGCGCGGTGCGGCCGCGTCCTCGCAGCCGTCGACCACGGCGTTGCGCAGCTCGGTCGTGAGCTCAGGCGCCTCGAGCCGCGTCCACGGCGCCTTCAGCGACGGTCCGAAGTGGTCCAGCATGTGCGCCATGCCGCCTTCGCCGCCGGCGAGGTGGAACGTGAGCATCGGCCCCTGCACCGGCCAGCGCAAGCCTGGCCCGTCGGTGATCGCGGTGTCGATCTGCTCCACGGTGGCCTCGCCGTTCGCGACCATGTGCAGGGCCTCGCGCCACAGCGCCTCCTGCAGCCGGTTGGCGATGAACCCGGGCACCTCGTGGTCCATGGTGATCACGGTCTTGCCGACGTGCCGGTAGAACTCGCTTGCCCACGTCACGGCCCACGGCGCGGTGAGCTTCCCGCCCACGACCTCGACCAGCGGGATCAAGTACGGCGGGTTGAACGGGTGGCCCACCACGAGCCGTTCCGGTGTCTTCGCCGCCACCTGCATCTCGGTCATGCCGTACCCCGAGGTCGAGGACGCGACCACGACACCGGCCGGCGTGACGGCGTCGATGTCGGCCAGCAGCTTCTGCTTGAGCGGCAGATCTTCGGGAGCGCTTTCCTGCACGAACCCGGCGCCCTCGACCGCCTCCGCGAGCGTGCCGGCGACGGTGATCGCGTCGCGGCTCGCGCCCTCGGCCAAGCCCAGCGACGTGAGCGCGGGCCACGCGGCGTCGACGAGCCGGCCCAGCTTCGCCGCGGCGTCGGGCGCGGGGTCCCAGGCCCGGACGCGGTAGCCGCGCGCGAGGAAGTGCGCGACCCAGCCGCCGCCGATCACCCCCGCACCGACGCACGCGACGGTGTCCACAGTGGATACCTCAGGCACGGACACGCTCCTTGAGGCCGAGGATCTCGCGGGCACGGTCTGGAGTGGCGATGCCGGCGCCGAGGTCGGTGACGATCCGCACCGCCCGCTCCACCAGCTGGCCGTTGGTCGCCTTGACCCTGCGGGCGAGGTAGAGGTTGTCCTCGAGCCCGACGCGCACGTGCCCGCCGAGCAGCACCGACTGCGCCACCCACGGCATCTGGTCGCGCCCGATCGCGAACGACGCCCACTGTGCGCCCTCGGGCAGCAGCTTCACCATCGCCTGCAGCAGCCCTGGGTCGGCGGGCGCGCCGTAGGGGATGCCCATGCACAGCTGGAACAGCGGCGGCGCGTCGATCAGCCCTTCCTCCACCATCTTCGAGGCGAACCACAGGTGCCCGGTGTCGAAGATCTCCAGCTCCGGCTTCACGCCGAGCTCCTGGATCCGTTTCGCGCCGGTGCGCAGCATGTCCGGAGTGGACACGTAGAGCTGGTTGCCCTCGCCGAAGTTCAGCGAACCGCAGTCGAGCGTGCAGATGTCGGGCAGCAGCTCCTCCACGTGCGGCAGCCGGGCCAGAGCGTTGACGAGGTCCGTGCCGTCGATCGGCTTGAGCGGATCCTCCTCGTCGAGCACGAGGTCACCGCCCATCCCCGCGGTCAGGTTCACGACCACGTCCACTCCGGACTCCCGGATCAGCCGCACGGCTTCGGCGTACAGCGCCACTTCGCGCGACGGAGCCCCGGTCTCGGGCTCGCGGACGTGGATGTGGACGACGGCCGCCCCGGCTTCTGCGGCCTCGATGGCGCTCGCGGCGATCTGCGCCGGCGTGACCGGCACGTGGGGACTCCGGCCGACGGTGTCGCCCGCGCCGGTGAGGGCGCAGGTGACGATGACCTCGTGGTTCATCAGGCTCCTTTGACGATCGACCTTTCGATGAAGTCGTGCAAATGCGCGCGCATGGTGGCCACGGTGCTGCCGGGCTTGCGGGTCAGCACCTGGATGCCGAGCCCGTCGATCAGCGCCGTGAGCTGCTCGGTGGCGGCCTCGGGATCGGCCACGCGGAACGCGTGCTGCTCCTGGCCGGTGCGGATGGTCATGAGGATCGTGCGGTACCAGCGGTCGTAGGAATCGGTGTAGAGCGACCGCAGCTCCGGGGCGAGGGACACCTCGTTCCACACCTGAAGCCAGACCGACCACTCGGCGCGCAGCACGCCGTCGGCCGGGAGTTGCAGTTCGACCAGCTTGAGCAGCCGGTCGTGGGCGCCGTCGACGGCGTGCAGCTCCGCGACCTGCCGGTCGAAGGCGAGCTTCACGTTGCGCCGCAACGCTTCGTTGAGCACTTCCGCTTTGCTGGGGAAGTGGTAGTGGATGGTGGCGGTGCTGGTGCCGCACGCCTTCGCGATGTCGGCGATGCGCACCCGGTGGTAGCCGCGCTCGGCGATGAGCAGCCACGCCGTCTCGAGGATCCGCCGCCGCGGCTCGGACTGCATGTGGTGCTCGGGATCGCTCTCCGGACGCGCGGCGAGCGCGGGGACCGCCGTCACGGTCTTCGCGTCGTCGCTGCCGTTGAGCAGCCAGTTGACCGTGACGCCGCAGTACTCGGCGACGCGGACGAGCTCGTGCGGCGAGAATCGGCGGGTGCCGGTCAGCGCCTTGGACAACTTCGTCTCGTCGAGCCCGATGGCGGCGGCGAACTCCCGCTGGGCTCCCGGCATGGACCGGATCAGCTCCCGGACCCTGGTCCGCAGCTCCTCCGACTCGTCCATGCCGGAAGACCGTAACTCCGCGTTGCGATTATCGCAATGGTCCGGACACTTTCACTGTCCCGTTCGCGTAGTTTTGGCGCAGTGTCAGGGAGTTGCGATGGGGTGCTGACTGTCGGATCAGTCAAGCCCCCGGTTTGACCGCCTGCGGCGCGGGCATTACCGTCCGAGCGTGACCGCCGCCCCGTCCTGTGCCGTGCACACCGAGGTGATCGACGGCGTGCTCGTCGCCACCCTGGACCGGCCCGGTGGCAACAAGATCGACTCCCGGATGAGCTTCGAGCTCTACACCGCGTGGGCGCGGCTGCGGGACGACCCGGCGCTGTTCGCCGGCGTGGTGACCGGCACGGGATCGGGGTACTTCTCGGCCGGCTGGGACCTCGCGTCCGGCTCCGGCGGGTTCGCCGGCGTGGCCGACTTCTTCCGGCTCGGCAAACCCATGATCGCGGCCGTCAACGGGCTCGCCCGCGGCGGCGGGTTCGAGCTCGCGCTCATGACCGATCTCATCGTCGCCGCGGACCACGCCGAGTTCGCCCTGCCCGACCCCCGCGGCGCGGTGCCGCTGCCCGAGCGGCTCTCCGCAGCGGCAGTGCACGGACTGTGCCGCACCGGACGGCTCACCGCGGCCGCCGCCGCGCGCTGCGGGGTCGTGCACCGGGTCGTGCCGGCGGGCACCGAACTCGCGGCGGCGGTGGACCTCGCACGCTCGCTCGGCAGCGCGCCCGGCGCGGCCGCGGCCGTGAAGGAGATCGGCCTCGGCGCGCACCGCGGCGACAGCTCGTTCGACTAGTTCTCCTTGGGCACCACGGAGAACCGGCGCAGCGCGAGCGCCGGGTTCGTGGTCCGGACCTGCTCGAGCCGGTCGGTCGAGATCTCCGCGACCGCTACCCCCGGCCGCTCCCCGAGCGACGCCGTGACCACACCCATCGGATCGACGACGAGGCTCGACCCCGACCCCATCGGCGCGATCTGCCCGGCCGCGGCGACGTACACGGTGTTCTCGATCGCGCGTGCCTTCACCAGCGTCGTCCAGTGGTACTCCTTCAGCGGCCCCGGCACCCACTCCGCCGGCAGCAGCACGGCTTGCGCGCCGGCGTCGACGAGCCGGCGCGTCACCTCCGGGAACCGCAGGTCGTAACAGGTCTGCAGGCCGAAGGTCAGGCCGGCGGCCTTGAACGTCGCGGGCTCGGTGATCTCGCCGGCGCGGATCACGTCGGACTCGCGGAAGCCGAACGCGTCGTAGAGGTGGATCTTGCGGTACAGCGCGGCGAAGTCGCCGTCCGGACCCGCGGCGACGAGCGTGTTCCAGATCCGCCCGCCCTCGGGCATGGCTTCGTTCATCCCGGCCACCACGGTGATCCCACGCTCGCGCGCGAGTTCGCGCAGCCCGGTGGCGAACGCGCCATCGAGGGGCTCGGCCGACGCCACGAACCGCTCGTCGACCTTCGGCACGGTGAACATCGAGTACTCGGGCAGCACCACGACCTCGGCGCCGCGGTCGGCGGCCTCGCCCGCGAGCCGCGCGACTTCCGCCAGATTGGCCGGTTTGTCGTCGGTGGGCGCGAACTGCGCGACGGCGACGTGCACCATGACGAGTGTCCTTTCAGGAGGGACGGCGACCGTCACCGTTCTGTGTACTGCGTGTATACACGACGGATTGGAGCCGGTCCAGAGGTGTAGGCTCGCAGCGCGCCGACGCGGGCGCGGGACGAGGGGAGACGCATGACCACCACCGCACCGGGACCGGTCCCGGTCGAGGGCGGCGGACCGGCTCGGGATCGGGTGTACGCCTGGCTGCGCGACGGGATCATCTCGGGCGCGCTGGAAGGCGGACGCTTCCTCGACGAGCTGTGGGTCTCCGGGGTGGTCGGCGTGTCGCGGACGCCGGTGCGCGAGGCGTTCCACCGGCTCGAGGCCGAGCGCTTCATCAGCCTGCTGCCGCGCAAGGGCGCGCAGGTCCGCACGGTGACCGCGCGCGAGCTGGAAGAGGTCTACCAGAGCCGCCGCCTCATCGAGGGTCACGCGATCACCGAGGTCTGCGCCGCGGGCGCGGGTGCCCCCGCCGAGATGGCCGGCCTGATCGAGGACATGGGCCACGCGGGCGCGGAACGTGACTGGTTCGCCGTGTCCGGGCTCGACCGCCGGTTCCACCGCGCGATCGTGAACGCCGCCGGCAACACCGTGCTCACCGAGCTGTACGACACACTCCGCTCGCGCCAGCAGCGCGTCGCCGTGCGGGCGCTGGAGGCGCGTCCGGAACGGCTGTCGATCATCGACGCGGAGCACCGGCAGCTCGTCGCCGCGCTCGACGAGGGTGACACGGAAACGGCGCTGCGGATCCTGAACCAGCACCTTCGGCCGGTTTCCGAGGTGGTCTCGGCCCTTGACCGGACCTGAACGGGCGTGAGCGGCGCGGCACCGCGCGCGCTGATGATAGGAAGGTCGAGTGACCGAACCGAACTCGATCGACGCCGCCGCTGACGAGGCCGTCACGCTCACCAGCGACCTCATCCGCATCGACACCACCAACACCGGAGACCCCGACACCCTGATCGGCGAACGCGCCGCCGCCGAGTACGTCGCGGAGCAGCTCACCGACGCCGGCTACGAGATCACCTACGTCGAGTCCGGTGGCGAAGACCGCCACAACGTCATCGTCCGGCTGGCCGGAGCCGACCCGTCTCGAGGCGCGTTGCTGATCCACGGGCACCTCGACGTCGTGCCCGCCGACCCGGCCGAGTGGTCGGTGCACCCGTTCTCCGGCGCCGTGCAGGACGGCTACGTCTGGGGCCGCGGCGCGGTGGACATGAAGGGCATGGTCGGCATGACGCTGGCACTGGCCCGCCACTACAAGATCCACGGCATCGTCCCCCCACGCGACATCGTGTTCGCGTTCCTCGCCGACGAGGAGGCCGGCGGCAAGTACGGCGCGCAGTGGCTGGTGGAGAACCGGCCGGAGCTGTTCGAGGGCGTCACCGAGGCGATCAGCGAGGTCGGCGGGTTCTCGATCACGCTGAAGGACGATGTGCGCGCGTACGTGATCGAGACGGCCGAGAAGGGCATCCGCTGGATGAAGCTGCGCGTGCGCGGCACGGCGGGCCACGGCTCGATGATCCACCGCGACAACGCGGTCACCAAGCTTGCCGAGGCGGTCGCGAAGCTCGGCAGCCACCAGTTCCCGCTCGTGCTCACCGACTCCGTGCGCGAGTTCCTCGCCGGGGTCACCGAGATCACCGGCTGGGACTTTCCCGAGGACGACCTCGAGGGCTCGGTCGCCAAGCTGGGCAACATCTCCCGCATGATCGGCGCGACGCTGCGCGACACCGCGAACCCGACGATGCTCACCGCCGGCTACAAGTCGAACGTGATCCCGTCGGTCGCCGAGGCCGCGGTCGACTGCCGCATCCTGCCCGGGCGCATCGAGGCGTTCGACCGCGAGCTCGACGAGCTGCTCGGCCCGGACATCGAGAAGGAGTGGATGGAGCTCCCACCGGTCGAGACCACGTTCGACGGCGCGCTCGTCGACGCGATGACCGCCGCGGTGCTCGCCGAGGACCCGGGCGCGCGCACGCTGCCGTACATGCTTTCCGGCGGCACCGACGCGAAGTCGTTCCAGCAGCTCGGAATCCGCAACTTCGGCTTCGCGCCGCTGAAGCTGCCGGCGGATCTCGACTTCTCCGCGCTCTTCCACGGCGTGGACGAGCGCGTGCCGGTGGACGCGCTGAAGTTCGGCACGCGCGTGCTGGACCGGTTCGTTCGGTCGTCCTGAGCGCCGGAAACCACCGAGTTGCCCGCGTTCACGCTCGCTGACGGGACACCCCTGCACCTCGTGCGCTGGGGCGACCCGTCGGCCGGCGTGACCGTGGTGCTCCTGCACGGCTACGCGCTCGACCGGCGCAGCTGGAGCCGGATCGCCCCGTTGCTGCCGGAGGTGGTGGACGAGCCGCTGTCGGTCGTCGGCTACGACCACCGCGGCCACGGCAAGTCCGGCCGCGCGGGGCGTGGCACGGCGACCATGGCCCAGCTGGGCGACGATCTCGCCGAAGTACTGGAACGCGCCGTGCCCGAAGGCCGGGTGGTGCTGGTGGGCCACGACATGGGCGGGCTCGCGATCATGTCGCTCACGCAACGCCACCCCGAGCTGTTCGCCGCGCGCGTGGCCGGGCTCGTGCTGCTCGCGACGTCGTCCGGGCGGCTCGCCACGGAGGCTTCGGCGGAGTGGCCGGGCGCGCTCGGGGTGCTGGCGCAGGACCTGGAAGTGGTGCTGGGCGCCAAGTTGTTCGGGCTGGTGCGCGAGCACACGAGCCGCGCGGTGAGCGCGGGGCTGCGCTGGTGGCTCTTCGGTGACGACCCGGATCCGGAGCTCGTGGAGCTGACCGTGACGATGATCCGGCGCAACTGGCCGCACACCGTCGCCGTGTTCCGCCCGGCGCTCGACGCGTACGCGCGCGAAGCGGCGCTGGCACGCGTGGGTTCCTTGCCGGTCACGGCGATCGTGGGGGAGCGGGACCGGATCGTGGCGGCCACGGACGTCGAGCACCTCGTCGGAGGCCTCGAAAGCGGGACGGCCGTGGTGCTGCCGGGCGTGGGGCACGTCGTACCGCTGGAGGCCGCCGCGCAGGTCGTGCCACGGATCGTGGCGCAGGTGCGCGAGGCGTACCGACAACATCGCGGTTCTTGACAATTTCATTTTTCGGAAGCACCATGGGCGCATGTTTCCCGTTGCGGTGATCGAAGACGCGGCCGCGGCCGAGGTGTCGCTCGACCCGGTCCGCGCCCGGCTGCTGGCCGAGCTGGCGGAGCCGGCGTCGGCGACCATGCTCGCGGCCCGCGTCGACCTGCCCCGCCAGAAGGTCAACTACCACCTGCGCGCGCTGGAGAAGCACGGGCTCGTGGAGCTGGTGGAGGAGCGGCGCAAGGGCAACGTCACCGAGCGCATGATGCGTGCGACCGCGGCGTCGTACGTGATCTCGCCTTCCGCACTGGCCGCGGTGCAGCCGGACCCGGCGCAGTCGCCCGACCGCTTGTCGGCGCGCTGGCTGCTCGCCGTGGCGGGCCGGCTGGTGCGCGACGTCGGGATCCTGATCACGGGCGCCGCCAAGGCGCGCAAGCGCGTCGCGACGTTCGCGCTCGACGGCGAGGTGCGCTTCGCCTCGGCGGCGGACCGGGCCGCGTTCGCCGAGGAGCTCGCAGTGGCCGTGACGACCTTGGTGGGGAAGTACCACGACGAGGGCGCGGAGAACGGGCGCGCGCACCGCGTGATCGTGGCCGTGCACCCGAGCGTGCCGGACGAGGAGGCCTGAGATGGCGGAGTTCACCGGGAAAGAGTTCGAGCTCCCTGGATCGGCCGAGGTGGCCGCCACGCCGGAGCAGATCTGGGCCGCGATCGCGACCGGGCCGGGCATCGACTCGTGGTACATGGGCCGCAACGAGGTCGAAGGCGGCCTCGGCGGCGTCGTGCGCGGCTCCTTCGCGGGCTACGAACCGGACATGGCCATCACCGCGTGGGACCCGCTGGAGCGGCTCGTCTACGGCACGGAGACCGAGCCCGACGGGCGCCGGATCGCCTACGAGTTCCTGATCGAGGGACGCGACGGCGGCAGCTCGGTCGTCCGCTGCGTCACCAGCGGGTTCCTGCCCGGCGACGACTGGCAGGACGAGTTCGAGGCGATGACCGCCGGCGGCGCGCTGTTCTTCCGCAACCTCGCCGAGTACGTCACGTACTTCGCCGGCCGCACGGCCACGCCGGTCACGGCGTTCGGCCCGCCCGTGTCCGACTGGGACCGCTTGTGGGCGGCACTCGGGGCCGAACTGGGCCTGCCGGGCCGGCCCGAGGAGGGCGACCTTGTGCGCGTCGAGCTGGCGGGCCGGTCCGTCGAAGGCGTCGTCTACGCCGTGAATCCGCAGACAGTGGGCGTCCGCACGGCCGACGCGCTCTACTGCTTCCTGCAGGGCTTCCACGGCCCGCTCATCGCCTGCCACCACGTGTTCTCCACCGACGCCGGCGACGAGCAGAGCTGGCAGGAGTGGCTCGGGCGGCTCACCGCCTGAGCCGGGGCCCTGGGGCAGCAGGTCGGTCGATAGGTTCGCCGCCATGGTGATTCGCGCGGTGGTGTTCGACATCGGTGACGTGCTGGAGATCGCGCCCGACCTCGGCGTCGACAGGCGGTGGGAGGCCAGGCTCGGCCTCTCGGAAGGCGAGATCACCCGGCGGTTGGCCGACATCTGGGCAGCCGGCGCCGTCGGCACTGTCACCGAGGACGACGTGCGTGACACGATCAGCAGCAGGCTCGGCGTCGGCCGAGGACGAGCCGACGCGATCATGGCCGATATCTGGGAACAGTACCTCGGCACCGGCAATGCCGACCTGATCGACTACGTCCGCGGGCTGCGGCCGCGCTGTCGAACGGGCATCTTGAGCAACAGCTTCGTCGGTGCCCGGGAACGGGAACAAGCCGCGTACGGTTTCGAGGACCTGGTGGACGACATCGTCTACTCGCACGAGGTCGGGATGAGCAAGCCGGATCCGGAGATCTACCGGCTGAGCTGTGTCCGGCTTGGTGTGGCCCCCGAAGAAATGATCTTCCTCGACGATCTCGAACCCAACATCGACGCTGCGCGTGCGGTCGGAATCCACGGAATCCGCTACCGGGACAACGCCCAAGCGATCACCGAGATCGAAGGGCTTCTGGCGTCCGCCGGCGCGTGAACGAGCGGCCACCGTCCTGGTGGCCAAGGTTTCACGGCGCCACGCACTGTCATCCGCGCGGTGGCGCTGCCGAGGCCCGCGCCCGTAAGATTCCGGCAGCCCGCACACGTCGGACGCACTTGGGCCGGGTCCTGGGCTCGGTCAGGTGGCGAGCTCGGGCAGGCGGTCGGCTGCGGTGCGCTTGCGCCGCAACCAGATTCGCCGTGTGCCGTCGGCGTAGAGCCGCACCGTGCGCAGCTCCCAGCCGGCGAACTCGGCGTGGATCGAGAGCTGGATCGCCGCCGCGCGCCGGGACACACCCGGGGGCAGGCGCAGGCGGCGGTACTCCCAATCCCCTTCGACCACCGCCTCGTCGACAGTCGTCATGGCTGGATCACCTGGGTCCCTTCTCCTGCGGCCGAGCCGACGAGCACTCGGCCGCTCCGGTCGTCGACGCTCACCGAGTTCGGCTGGCGCACGGTCGGGAATCGGTACTTCTCGGTGGGCTCGCCACCGCGGACGTCGAAGCCCACCACCTGGTTCTGGCCGGTCAGGGTGACCCAGGCCAGGTTGCGCTGGTGGTCGTAGGCGATGCCGTAGATCCCGCCCGGCACCGGGTAGCGCTGGCGCAGGATCAGCGGGCCGACGGAGAACGCGAGCAGCGCGCCCGCGCGGGCGTCGGTGACCAGCACGCGCCCGTAGGAGTCGCTGGTGGCGTTGGCGGCGCCGTCGCCGGCGCGCAGGCCCTCGCCCATCGTCCCTGCGTTCACGTCGACGCTGAACACCGCGGTGCGCAGGCGGTCGAGCACGACCACGCCCTGCCCGGTGTCCACGACGTCGTCGGCGCTGTAGAGCTGGCCGGTGATGGTCTTGGTGACCGCGCCGCCGGCCAGGACCTCGACGGCCTTGCGGTCGCGCACGGCCACGATCGTGTCCGGCCCGTCGGCCACACCGGCGGTCGGCTGGCCGGCGACCGGTTGCGTGGTCAGCTGCCCGCCGGGCAGCGCGATCTTGGCCAGCTCGCCCTTGGTCGGGATGCTCGCGATCGCCTGGCCGTCGGACGTCGTCAGCGATTCGGCCGGCCCGGGCAGGGGCACGGTGGCCTTGGGGGTGCTCAGCGAGTCGAGGTCGTAGACGAGCACCGACGGCGGCTGCGTGACCGCGACCGCGAGCGTGCGGGTCTTCTCGTCGGTCGCCATCGCCGACACGGCCGGCGTCGCGAGTACCTGGCCCGCGGGCTTCGTCGTCACGGCGGGGGAGACCGCCGGCTTCGCGGCCACCGGGTTCGCCACCACCTGCAGCGAGTCGGTGTTGTCCTGGCCCGAAGCCGAGCATGCCGAAAGCGCGAGAGCACCGACCAGCGGAATCGCGATCCGCGACGCGGCGGTGAGCCGACGCACCTTGAAGCCTCCAGCTGTCCCTCGGCGAGGTGTCCTCACCAGCATCCCCCACGATTCCCGTGCCGTCACGTGTGCGTCATCCAACAGACACCTGCGCCTCATTTCGGACCCCGCTCGGGGTAGCCCACGTCGACGCAGCTCACGTCGTCGAGCGCGCTGCGGATCGCGGGCGGGAGCGTGAGCTCCTCCGCCGCCAGCGAACCCGTCAGCTGGCCGGTGTCGCGGGCGCCGACGACCGGCGCCACGACCCCCGGCCGGTCGCGCACCCAGGCCAGCGCGACGACCAGCGGCGAGATGCCGAGCCCGTCGGCGGCCGTGGCCACGGCCTGCACGATCCGCGCCGCGCGGTCCGTGCGGTGGTGCTCCACGTACCCGGCGAACTCGCTGGACGCGCCGCGCGAGTCGGCAGGCGTGCCCGTGCGGTACTTGCCAGTCAGCACGCCGCGGCCCAGTGGCGCCCAGGGCAGCAGCCCGATGCCGTGGTGCAGCGCGGCCGGTGCGGCTTCGCGGTCGACTCCGCGCTCCAGCAGCGAGTACTCGTACTGGCAGGACACGATCGGTGCCACGGCGCAGGCGCGCGACGCGGTCGTGGCCAGCTGCCAGCCCGCGTAGTTGGAGACGCCGACGTAGCGGACCTTCCCGCTGGTCACGGCGTACTCGAGGGCCGAGAGGGTCTCCTCGATCGGCACGCCCGCGTCCCACGCGTGCAGCTGCCACAGGTCAACGTGGTCGGTGCCGAGGCGGCGCAGCGAGCCGTCGAGCGCACTCAGCAGCGCGCCCCGGGAAGCCCCGCCGCCAAAGGGCCCTTCGGTGCGCCGCGCGACGGCCTTCGTGGCCACCACCACGTCGTCGCGGGGTACGAGGTCGCCCAGCAGGCTCCCGAGTACGCGCTCGGCCTCGCCTTCGGCGTAGATGTCCGCGGTGTCCACGAGGGTGCCACCGGCGTCGACGAACGCGACGAGCTGGCTGGCCGCCTCCTCGGCGTCGGTGTCGCCGCCCCACGTCATCGTGCCGAGCGCCAGGCGCGAGACCCGCAGTCCCGACCGGCCGAGCTGTCGCTTTTCCACGACCACCGAGCCTAGCCGTCGGCCCGGCCCGTAGTTGACCAAGGTGAGGCCGTGTCGCGACCGGCCACCCCGTCGGTGCACCCAGGGCACGGCGCGAGTCGCGCCCTCGGTACGTTTCCGGCCGTGCGAATGGGACTCAACCTCGGTTACTGGGGCACCGGGGACAACTCCGCGAACCTGGCGCTGGCCAGGAGAGCGGACGAACTCGGGTATTCGGTGGTGTGGGCGGCCGAGGCCTACGGCTCCGATGCCGTGACGATGCTCACCTGGATCGCCGCGCGGACCGAGCGGATCGACGTCGGCAGCGCCGTGCTGCAGATCCCGGCGCGGACGCCGGCGATGACAGGCATGACCGCCGCCACGCTCGACACGCTCTCGGGCGGCCGGTTCCGGCTCGGCCTGGGTGTCTCGGGCCCGCAGGTGTCGGAGGGCTGGCACGGCGTGCGGTTCGCCGACCCGGTGGGCCGCACCCGCGAGTACGTGGAGATCGTGCGGGCCGTGCAGTCGAGGCGCCGCGTGCGCTTCAGCGGCGAGCACTTCGAGCTGCCGCTGCCCGACGGGCCCGGGCTGGCCCTGGGCCTGACCTTCCGGCCCGAGCGCAAGCAGGTGCCGGTGTACCTCGCCGCGATCGGGCCGAAGAACCTCGCGCTCACGGGTGAGGTCGCCGACGGCTGGCTGCCGGTGTTCTTCTCACCCGAGCACGCGGGTGAGCAGCTGGCCCACATCCGCGCCGGCGCCGAGGCGGCCGGGCGTTCGCTCGACGGCTTCGACGTCGCCCCTGCCGTGCCGCTCGTGGTCGGCGACGACTGGCGCGAGTGCGCCGACGCCGTGCGCCCCCACGCCGCTCTTTACGTGGGCGGGATGGGCAGCCGGAAGCAGAACTTCTACAACCGCCTCGCCGTGCGGATGGGGTTCGAGGCCGCGGCGGCCGAAGTGCAGGAGTGCTACCTCGCCCGCGACTACGAGGGGGCTCAGGCGGCCGTGCCGCTCGAGTTCCTCGACGCGACGTCGCTGCTCGGCCCGCGGGAGCGGATCGCCGAGCGGATGGCGGAGTTCGCGAAGGCGGGCGTGACGACGTTGTCCGTGACTCCGTACGGGGAGTCTGCGGGATTCGAGGCGGCTCTGCGGACCGCTGTGGAAGCGATCGAGCTGGCGGGAGTGGCCTGATGGGGTGGTTCGAAGCACTGGTGCTGGGAGTGGTGCAGGGGCTCACGGAGTTCCTGCCCATCTCCTCCAGCGCGCACCTGCGGATCGTGGCCGCGCTCGTCGGCTGGGACGACCCGGGCGCGGCGTTCACGGCCGTGACGCAGATCGGCACCGAGCTGGCGGTGATCCTGTACTTCGGGAAGAAGATCGGCCGGATCCTGCAGGCCTGGTTCTTCTCGCTCTACCGCCGCAGCTGGCGCCGAGACCCCGACGCGCGGCTGGGCTGGCTGATCATCGTCGGCTCGATCCCCATCGTCGTGCTCGGCCTGCTGTTGCAGGACCAGATCGACGAGACCTTCCGCGACCTGCGGATCACCGCGACGACGCTCATCGTGTTCGGCGTGATCCTGCTCATCGCCGACCGCGTGGGCTCGCAGCGGCGCTCGCTCGACCACCTCACCGTGCCGCACGGCCTCGGGTTCGGCTTCGCGCAGGCCCTGGCCCTGATCCCGGGCGTCTCGCGCTCCGGCGGCACCACCAGCGCCGGCCTGCTCATGGGCTACACCCGCGCCGACGCCGCGGAGTACTCGTTCCTGCTGGCCCTGCCGGCCGTGTTCGGCTCGGGCCTGTACAAGCTCACCGACATCGGCAAGAACGGCGAGACCGCGCAGTGGGGGCCCACGATCCTGGCCACGCTGGTGGCCTTCGGCGTCGGGTACGTGGTGATCGCGTGGCTGATGTCCTACATCAAGCGCAAGAGCTTCGTGCCGTTCGTGATCTACCGGATCGTGCTCGGCCTGCTGCTGTTCGGGCTGATCATCGGAGGGGTGCTCGACCCCAACGCCGGACCTGTCGGGAGCTGAGTGAGGTCAGGCGGCAGCGCGGGCGCGAGCCTGGGGTGAGCGTTCGCCCAGCACCTCGCGGTAGTGGTTGATCAGGCGGTCGCCGGAGGCTTCCCAGGTGCTGCGGACCGCGGTGGCGCGGCCCGCGGCACCGAACGCGGCGCGCTTCGCGGGCGACTCCGTGAGCCGGAGCACCGCGTCGCGTAGGGCGCCCGGGTCGAGCGGGGTTACCAGGTACCCGGTGTGCCCGTCCACGACGAGGTCCAGTGGACCGCCGGCCGCCGGCGCCACGACGGGGAGGCCGCTCGCCATCGCTTCCTGGATGGTCAGCCCGAAGGTTTCGAAGGGCCCGGTGTGCGTGAAGACGTCGAGCGTCGCGTAGATGCTCGCCAGCTCGGCACCGACGCGCAGGCCCAGGAAGGTCGCGTCGGGCAGCGCCGCCTGCAGGCTGGGCCGGTTCGGCCCGTCTCCGACGACGACCAGCCGCACCCCCGGCAGCGCGCAGACGTCGCGCAGCAGCTCGACGTGCTTGTCCGGCGCGAGGCGGCCGACGTACCCGACGAGGACCTCGCCGTTCGGCGCGAGCCGGCGGTGCAGCTCCGGATCCCGGTGCCGCGGGTCGAAGCGCACGGCGTCGACGCCGTGGGGGAGCAGGTGCAGGCGAGGGATGCCCTGCGCTTCCAGCGCCCGCTTCGATGCGCTGGACGAGACGATCGTGCGGTCGGCCGGTCCGTGGATCCCTCGCAGCCGGTGCCATACGTACCTCGCGCCACCGGGCACCCGCGGGGCGTAGGAAGCGCAGTATGCCGCGACGTCCGTCTCGTACACCGCCACGATCGGCACCTGCCGCTTCAGGGCGGCCCGTACCGCGTGGGCACCGAGCAGTAGGGGGCTCGACAGGTGCACCACGTCAGGCTGGTGCTCGGCGATCGCGCGCGCCACCGCTCGGGTCGGCAGCGCCATGCGCACGTCCGGGTAACCGGGCCAGGACAGCGCGGGCACCCGCACGACGGGTGAGCTCCCGACCTCCGCCGACGCCTCCTGCCGCAGCCCGGTGGGCGCGGTCGGCGCCACCACCAGCGGCGCGTGACCGCGCTCCGTCAGGTGCTCGGCGACCCGGAACGCGGTGTGCGCGACCCCGTTGACCTGCGGCGGGTACGACTCGGTCACGACGAGGACCCGCAACGAAGATCCCGCGCGATGGCTGGACGTCATTCGCAGATCCAAACCGATGACGCCCACCTCACATCCCCGGGAACAGCACCCCAACACGAGGTGCCCAACAAGCGATGTGAACGCCACCACAGCGCGAGATCGCGCCCGCTTCCCAACAGGCGAAGCCCGGGACTGTCCCAAGGCGACCCCGGCGCGAGATCGCGCCGGCTTCCCAACAGGCGAAGCCCGGGACTGTCCCAAGGCGACCCCGGCGCGAGATCGCGCCGGCTTCCCAACAGGCGAAGCCCGGGACTGTCCCAAGGCGACCCCGGCGCGAGATCGCGCCGGCTTCCCAACAGGCGAAGCCCGGGACTGTCCCAAGGCGACCCCGGCGCGAGATCGCGCCGGCTTCCGGATGGGGCGGTGCGATCGGCCCCGGCCGATCCGACCGCCCCATCCGGAAGCCGGCTCAAAGGCGATCTCGCACGCCTCGGCGGAGCCGAGGCAAAAGATACAGTTAGGGTTACGTTGTGAGTACGGTCATCTTGCTGCGGCACGGGAAGTCCACCGCGAACGGGTCCGGCGTCCTGGCGGGGCGCACGCCGAAGGTCGGTCTCGACGACACCGGCCGCGCGCAGGCCGACAGGCTGGTCGAGCGGCTGGCCGGCGTGCCCGTCGCCGAGCTGGTGGTGTCGCCGATGCTGCGCTGCAAGCAGACGGTGACGCCGTTGGCGACCGCGCTGGGTCTGGACAAGACCGTGGAGCCGCGCCTGTCCGAAGTGGACTACGGCGAGTGGACCGGTCGTGAGCTGAAGACGCTGGTCAAGGAGCAGCTGTGGCGGGTGGTCCAGTCCCACCCGTCGGCGGCGGTGTTCCCCGGCGGTGAGGGGCTGGCCGCGATGCAGGCCCGCGCGGTGGCCGCGATCCGCGCGCACGACGCACGCATCACCGCCGAGCATGGCGACCACGCCGTGTGGATCGCCTGCAGCCACGGCGACGTGATCAAGGCGGTGCTGGCCGATGCCTTGGGCCAGCACCTCGACGCGTTCCAGCGCATTGTGGTCGACCCCGCGTCGGTGTCGGTGGTCCGCTACACCGAGACGCGGCCGTTCGTGCTGCGCGTGAACGAGAACGGCGGCGACCTGAAGGGCATCGTGCCCCCGCCGCCGAAGAAGAAGACCGGCCGCGGCAGGAAGGCGGGCGACAGCGACGCGGTGGTCGGGGGCAGCACCGGGCGCTGAGCCGGCGGACACGCCCTCGGCGGAAAGCGGCTCGACCAGGGCCGCGAAACCCGTAGGGTGGCGGGATCAGCGCGGGACGCACGTGAAGAACCAGGAGCACAACCCGATGATTTCGCCGGACAACCCGTTCGCCACCCCGAGTGAGCTGCCCTACGCCCTGCCGCCGTTCGACCGCATCACGGTCGAGCACTTCAGGCCCGCGTTCGACGAGGGCCTGACCGCCCACGCCGCGGAGATCCACGACATCGCCGCGAACCCGGCGGAGCCCACGTTCGAGAACACGATCGCCGCGCTGGAGCGGGCGGGGGAGCTGCTGGAGCGGGCGTCCGGCACGTTCTTCAACGTCTCCAGCTCCGACTCGACCGACGAGATCCAGGAGATCCAGGCCGAGCTGGCGCCGAAACTGGCCGCGCACTCCGACGCGATCCACCTGGACGCGCAGCTGTTCGCGCGGATCAACGCGCTGTACGAGGGGCGCGAGAGCCTCGGCCTCGACCCCGAGTCGCTGCGTCTGCTGGAGCGCCGGCACACCGACTTCAGCCGCGCCGGCGCCGGGCTGCCCGAGGCCGAGCAGGACAAGCTGCGCAAGCTCAACGAGCAGCTCTCGACCCTGCAGACGAAGTTCCAGAAGAACCTGCTGCGCGACACCAACGAGCTCGCCGTGGTCCTCGACGACGTCGCCGACCTGGCCGGGCTCGACGAGGGGGCGATCGCCACCGCCGCCGAAGCGGCTGCCGCTCGCGGCGAAGAGGCCAAGTACGTCCTGAACCTCACGCTGCCGACCGCGCAGGCGGCCCTGGAGTCGCTGGAGAACCGCGCGGTGCGCGAGCGCGTCTTCACCGCCTCGGTCTCGCGAGGCAACCGCGGCAACGAGTACGACAACAACTCCGTCGCCGCCGAGATCGTCCGTCTGCGGGCCGAACGCGCGGCGCTGCTGGGCTACCCGGACCACGCGTCGTACGTGATCTCCGACGAGACGGCCAAGACCGCCGACGCGGCCTCGGGCCTGCTGGAGCGGCTGGCGCCGGTCGCCGTGGCCAACGCCCGCGTCGAGGCCGCCGAGCTGCAGCAGCACCTCGAGGCGGACGTCCCGGGCGCGACGCTGAAGCCGTGGGACTGGGCGTTCTACGCCGAGAAGGTGCGCCGCGAGCGCTACGAGGTGGACACCGCGGCGCTGCGCCCGTACTTCGAGCTGAACCGCGTGCTGACCGACGGAGTGTTCTTCGCCGCGAACCGCCTGTACGGCCTGACCTTCACCGAGCGCGACGACCTGCCGAAATACCACCCGGAGGTGCGGACCTTCGAGGTCTTCGACGCCGACGGCAGCGGCATGGGCCTGTTCCTCGTGGACTACTACACGCGTGACTCCAAGCGCGGCGGCGCGTGGATGAACAACTTCGTGAGCCAGTCGGACCTGCTGGGGCGCAAGTCCGTGGTGGTCAACGTGCTCAACGTCGCGAAGCCGCCGGCGGGGGAACCGACCCTGCTGACGCTCGACGAGGTCACCACCGTGTTCCACGAGTTCGGCCACGCGCTGCACGGGCTGCTCTCGGGCGTCGAGTACCCGACGTTCTCCGGCCCGAGCGTGCCGCGGGACTTCGTGGAGTACCCGTCGCAGGTCAACGAGATGTGGATGCTGTGGCCCGAGGTGCTGGCGAACTACGCCAAGCACCACGTGACGGGGGAGCCGCTGCCGGCCGAGCAGGTCGCCAAGCTGGAAGCCTCGCAGCAGTACGGCGAGGGCTTCAAGACGACTGAGTACCTCGCCGCGTCGCTGCTCGACCTCGCCTGGCACCGCCTCGGCGTGGACGACCGCGTCGACGACGTGCAGCGCTTCGAGTCCGACGCGCTGGAGAAGGCCGGCGTCGCGCTGGAAAGCGTGCCGCCGCGCTACCGCACCACGTACTTCAACCACGTCTTCGGCGGCGGTTACAGCGCGGGCTACTACTCCTACATCTGGAGCGAGGTCCTCGACGCCGACACCGTGCAGTGGTTCCGCGAGAACGGCGGCCTCAAGCGCGAGAACGGCGACCACTTCCGCTCGACGCTGCTCGGCCGCGGCGGGAGTGTGGACCCGATGGAGGCGTTCGCGAACTTCCGCGGTCGTCAGCCGGAGATCCAGCCGCTGCTGGAGCGCCGGGGTCTCGCGGGGGCCTGATCGTCTTTTCGGGTGGGGCCGGCCGTTCTCGGTCGGCCCCACTTTTGTCTCTTATGGACTGTATAATGATCTATACGGCCAGGGTTGAGTTTGGCTGTGGTCACTCCAGAGGGAACAAGATCGGGCTGATGAGGTGCTGGCGCCGGCCGGGGGTGGGCTCGTTGCGCAGCCGGGGGAGGAGTACTTCGCGGAGCTCGGTGATGAGCTCGGCGAGCTCCTCGTGGCTCAGCCAGACCGAGTGCTGGCGGTAGCCCACCAGGTCCTCGACCGGATCCGCGCCGGCCCGGCCCAGGTACGCGGTGAACTCGGCGATCAACGTCGTCATCGCGGTCGCGAACACCTTGCGGTGATCGTCGAGCGTCGCCGAGGCCGCCGCGTCCGCGTCGATCACCGCGCGGTCACGCCGCAGCCGGTAGCTGCGCTCGACGGCGCCGCGGACGCGTTGTTCCTCGGCCACTTCGAGGATTCCGGCTTCGGCGAGCAGGCCGACGTGGCGGTACAGGGTCGCCTTCGACACGTCGTGGATGCGCTCGGCCAGCTGGGTGGTGGTCAGGGGCTGCCCGCCGGAGAGGGCGTGCACCACGCGCAGCCGCACCGGGTGCACCAGGAGTTCCAGATCGTCCACGCCGTTATGTTCGCACATCTGCTACCATCCTCAATGTTGAGAACGTTGGGCCACTGGGGGCCCGGGACGGGAGGTTCGGCGATGAAGGTCGACGCGGCACCACAGGGCGAGCACTACGAAGTGGCCGGGCGCCGGCTGCTGCTGCATCGCGGCGGCTCCGGCGGGCCGCCGGTGGTGTTCCTGCCTGGCGCGGGCTTGATGGCGTATGACTTCCTGAACGTGCAGCAGCGCGTCGCGGAGTTCACCACGAGCGTGGTGTACGACCGGGCCGGCACAGGCTGGAGCGATGCTGCCGAGCTGCCCCGCACGCCGGACCAGGTGACGGAGGAACTGCGGGCCCTGCTGGCGGCCGCGGACGTGCCCGGGCCGTACGTGCTGGCCGGACATTCGCTCGGGGCGCTGTACGCCCGCCGCTATGCGCAGCGCTTCCCAGGGGAGGTCGCCGGCCTGGTGTTCCTCGATCCGGGCCACGAGGACATCCTGGAGTTCCTGCCGAAGGAGGCCGCCGAGCTGAACGAGAGCCTCAAGCCCGACCTGGCCGCCCTGCCCGAGCCGACTCCCGCGCAACTGGACGCGTCGCGCGACGCATTGCTGAAGCTGTACGCGAACTGGCCCGACGGTGTCCGGGACGCGTTGGTGGACAAGCACCTCACGGAGTGGCGCACGGCGGTCCTGGAGACGCGGAACTTCGAAACCGAGGTGTACGACCAGGTCCGCGCCGGGGGAGTGCTGCCGGACGTACCGCTCGTGGTGCTGAGCGCGCTCGGGGCCAACCCGTACTGGGCGCAGTTCGCCTCCCCGGAGCTGATGGATTCGATGCTCGCGGGGATCAAGGCCCTGCACGCGTCGATCGCCGCGTCCGTGCCGCGAGGTGAGCACCGCATACTCGACGGTGCGGCACACCAGACGATGCACCTGGAGCACGAAGACGCTGTCGTGGAGGCGATCCGCTCAGTCCTCTGAGGACGATCTGCGCGAGATGGCACCCCTTGAAGTGTATAACGACCTATACCGCTGGGCGTTGTGCACAAACCAGGTGATCCCTCGAAGCTCTCACGTACCCCCAAACCTCTGCAAAGACCGGCACCCAGACGGCGGCCGATTCCTTTCGGCTCCGCGCGAGGTCTACCTCTTCGACGGTGCGGCTCGCCCCGAGCCGGCCGTGGTTCGGCAACCCGAGAAGAGGGCTGATCGCCGTGAGCATTCCCGCGACCATGCGCGCGCTGGAGCAGACTTCGCTCGAGGGGCCGCAAGACCTGCGGTTGATCACCGACGTGCCGGTGCCGGCTCCCGGCCGGGGTGAAGTGCTGATCAGGGTCCGGGCCGCCGGGGTCAACTTCGCCGACCTCTCGCAGGCCCGTGGGGTGTTCCGGGGCGGCCCGCAGCCGCCGTACCTGGCGGGTTTCGAGGCCGCGGGCGACGTTGTCGCGTTGGGTGCGGAGGTAACCGGCCTGGGGCCGGGGAGCCCGGTCATCGGTGTCGGGCCCGGTGCGTTCGCCGAGTACGCGGTCCTGCCCGCGGCCGCGGCGATGCCGGTGCCTGCCGGCTGGACGGCCGAGCAGGCGCTGGGCCTGGTCGTGAACCGGCCGACCGCGCTCGCGGCGCTCAAGCCGCTGGGCCGGCTGACCTCGGGGGAGACGGTGGTGGTCCACGCAGCGGCAGGCGCGACCGGCCAGGCCGCGGTGAGGATGGCCAAGCACTACGGCGCGACGGTCATCGCCACCGCTTCCCAGGGCAAGCACGAGACCGTGCGGGCGCTCGGCGCCGATCACGTCCTGGACTCCGCCACCCCCGATCTCGCCGCCGAAGTCCTGCGGCTGACCGGTGGTGCCGGTGCCGATCTGGTGCTGGAGTCCGCCGGAGGTGCCGGCTTCGCGGCCGGCCTGGCCTCCGCCAAGCCGGTCACCGGCCGGGTCGTCGTCTACGGCTTGGCGGGCGGCGAAGCCGCGATCACCAACTGGGACCTGGTGTACCGCCACCAGGTCCACGTCGTCGGCCTCAACCTCGGGATGCTGATCCGGGCGGCTCCCCGGATCTTCGGTGAGGTCATGGGTGAGCTGTCGGCCCTCGTCGCCGCCGGTGTCCTCCCACCCGAACGCCCGGTCGTCTACGACTTGGCCGACGGCCCGCAAGCCCTTGCCGCGCTGGAGTCGAGGGTGACCGTCGGCAAGCTCGCCCTGCGGCCCTGACGTCGCGCTGACCTGGGGTTCGATACCTTCGTGCCACTTTCGGGGTCTTATGGGGTGACGGTCCCGATCCGCGGGAGCGGTCCGGACGAGGAGCAGGGCATGGTCACCAGGCAATCCACGGTCACCCCCATGCCGCGACCTGGGCTCGCCGCATGACGGCCCAGGTGCGGGAGCCGGCGGATCGGGACCGGTTCACCGCCGAAACCGAGCCGTTCCGGCGGGAGCTGCTGGCGCACTGCTACCGCATGGTCGGTTCTGCGCATGACGCCGAGGACCTGGTGCAAGAAACCTACCTGCGGGCCTGGCGGTCCTACGCCGGGTTCGAAGGCCGTGCGTCGATCCGGTCCTGGCTCTACAAGATCGCCACCAACGTCTGCCTGACCGCGGTGGAGCCGCGCAAGATCCGGATGCTGCCCTCGGGCCTGGGCGGTCCCCAGGAGGGATCCGAGACCTCGGCCAACCCCGTCGCGCCGGATGAGGTCTCGTGGCTGGAACCGTGGCCGGACCGGTGGACCACCGCCGCCGACGACGACCCGGCCACGTCGGTCGTCGCGCGCGAGTCACTGCGCCTGGCGCTCATCGCGAGCCTGCAGCACCTGCCCGCCCGCCAGCGCGCGATCCTCATCCTGCGTGAGGTGCTCGCGTTCTCCGCGGCCGAAACCGCGCAGCTGCTCGGTACCACCACGGCGGCGGTGAAGAGCGGGCTGCAGCGGGCCCGGGCGCGGCTGGGTGAGCTGGAACCACGGCCGGAGCAGTTGCTGGAACCGGCTGACCAGCGGGCACGGGCACTGCTCGACGGTTACATCGCGGCCTTCGAACGCTCGGATGCCGGTCTCCTGGAACAGGTGCTGCGCGCGGACGCGACGCTCGAGGCGACACCGTTCCGCGAGTGGCAGGCCGGGCTGGTGAACTGCATCCGCATGCTCACCGCGGACGTGCTGGGGGCACCGGGGGACTGGCGGATGCTCGCCACCACCGCCAATGGCCAGCCCGCTGCCGTCGAGTACCGCCGAGACGAAGCCGGTGTGTTCCGGGGGAGAGGCATCGTGGTGCTGGACCCGACCGCCGCCGGCGTCTCCCGTGTCGTCGCGTTCCACGACGCGGCCCTGGTCACCCTGTTCGGCTTCCCCGAATCGCTCACAGACTGATCCTGACCGGTCGCGCCAAGTCCGGTGTAGACAGTCACTCTCAAAAATGTATAACGACCTATACGGCGGACCAAATGTCAAAAACCAATTTGTCACGCAACAGCCCAGTTAACCACCAAAACCCAGCTAAAGACCAGCGAGAATCCCGACCACGGCGTCGTAGGTCTGTTCCACGTCAAGGCTTTCCGTATCGACCACAGTGCACTTCGGACGTTGTCGCAGGTACGCCGCGAGGTGGTCGTGGACGCGGTCGATCAGCTCCAGCCCGCCGGCGCGGGTGATGATCTCGTCGATGTCGCGGGCCGGTCCGCTGTCGCTGGAGCGGGACGAGTAGCGGTCGAACGCGTGGGGCTTCGCCGCGGTCAGCACGATCTCGACGTACGAAGCTCCTGCGGCACGCGCGGCTGCTTCGAACCCCGAGACCTCTTTCAGGTGCGTTGCCAGCTGGGGCATCACGACGGAGAACCCGGACCGCAGATGGGTTTCGGCCATGGCGACGGCCAGGCGGCGCGCGACGGGCAGGGTGGCGAAGAAGTCGTCGCGCCAGCCGCCGATGAGGGAGACGACGTGGTCGGTGTCGAGGTCGAGCACGCCGGGGTGGCGGTCGGCGTAGAGGCGCGCGACGGTGGACTTCCCGATGCCCGACGGTCCGTTGAGGTGGATGAGGCGAGGGCCGCCCCGGACGGATCCGGGGCGGCCCTCAAAAGAAGCAGTGCTCAACTCAGATGAGGCCGAGCTTCTGCACGGCGTCGCGCTCCTCGGCGAGCTCGCCGACGGTGGCGTCGATGCGGGTGCGGGAGAAGTCGTCGATCTCGAGGCCCTGCACGATCTCGTACTTGCCGTCCTTGGCGGTGACGGGGAAGGACGAGATGAGGCCCTCGGGGACACCGTAGGAGCCGTCGGAGATGACCGCGGCGGAGGTCCAGTCGCCTTCGTCGGTGCCGTTGACCCAGGTGTAGACGTGGTCGATGGCGGCCGACGCAGCGGAGGCGGCGGAGGAGAGGCCGCGGGCTTCGATGATGGCCGCGCCGCGCTTGGCGACGGTGGGGATGAAGGTCTCTTCGACCCAGGTCTGGTCGTTGACGGCCTCGGCGAGGTTCTTGCCGCCGACGGTGCCGTGGGTGATCATCGGGTACTGCGTGGCCGAGTGGTTGCCCCAGATGGCCAGGCGCTTGATGTCCGAGACCGGGACGTCGAGCTTCTTCGACAGCTGCGCGAGGGCGCGGTTGTGGTCGAGGCGGGTCATCGCGGTGAAGCGGTCGGCCGGTACGTCGGGCGCGTGGGACTTGGCGATGAGGGCGTTGGTGTTGGCCGGGTTGCCCACCACGAGGACGCGGATGTCGTCGGCCGCGCCGGCGTTGATGGCTTCGCCCTGGGGCTTGAAGATGCCGCCGTTGGCCTCGAGCAGGTCGCCGCGCTCCATGCCCTTGGTGCGGGGGCGGGCGCCGACGAGCAAGGCGATGTTGGTGCCGGAGAACGCCTGCTTGGGGTCGTCGAAGATGTCGATCCCCGACAGGAGCGGGAAGGCGCCGTCGTCGAGCTCCATCGCGGTGCCCTCAGCCGCCTTGACCGCCTGCGGGATCTCGAGGAGCCGCAGTTTCACCGGGGTGTCCGGGCCGAGGAGCTGACCGGACGCGATGCGGAAGAGCAGCGCGTAGCCGATCTGGCCGGCCGCACCGGTGACGGTGACGTTGACAGGGGCTTGGGTCATAGCGGGTTCTCCAGCTTGAGACGACTTTGGCTAGTACCGCGACTCTAGTACTCGCGGGTGCGATCGTTCGGGTGCGTCCAGTCACTCTCCGGCGGGTGTCGTGACGTTGGCCGCGAGCCGGCTCAGGAGCGTGGCGAGGGTCGCGATCTCGTGGTCGGTGAGGCCGGTGCGCATGCGGTTGTCGTGGGCGACGGCGGCTTCGGCGAGGCGGTGGAAGGTGGTTTCGCCGTGGTCGGTGAGCTCGACGTGGTGGACGCGGCGGTTTTCGGGGTCGCGGGTGCGGGTGAGCAGGCCGGCGGTTTCCATGCCGTTGAGGTGGTGGGTGAGGGTGGCGCCTTGGATGCCGACGGCGTCGGCGAGCTGGCGTTGGCTGGTGTGCTGGTGGGTTTTGAGGGCGATGAGGATCTGCCAGATGGGCTGGGAGCCGCCGACGGCGGCGAGGGCCTGGTCGAAGGCCTGCCCCGCGGCTTTGGCGGTGCGGGCGAGGACGACGCCGATGGGGGCGGTGGTTGGTCGTGGCACGGGTGCACCGTAGCGCAGATTGATCGAAGTCTAAGCGTTTGACACCTAACGATTAGAGTTCTAACGTTTGTCGCGTCAAGCTGCTCCACTGACCGCGGGAGGGATCATGGGCACCACCGAAGAGATCACCGACTTGGGGAAACGCTGGGTCGCGGCCGAGACGGCCGGGGACACCACGACGCTGGCCGGGATGACCACGGGTGACTTCACCTTGGTCGGCCCGCTGGGCTTCGTGCTGAACCGCGACCAGTGGCTGCAGCGCTACGAAGGCGGCGGGCTCGTCACGCGCCGGCTGGACTGGCGCGAGGTCGAGGTGCGAGAGCACGGTGACTCGGCGATCGCGGTCGGCGTGCACGAGCAGGAGGCGACGCACCGGGGCAACGCGGTGGACGGGCAGTTCCGGTCGACGCACGTGCTGGTGCGCGAGGACGGCCGGTGGTTGCTGGCGGGGATGCACCTGAGCCCGATCGGTGCGCCGCCGGCGTTCGCGCGCGGGGGTGCGTGATGGCGGAGCTGAACCACACGATCGTCTGGGCGACGGATCGAGGCGCGTCGGCGGAGTTCCTCGCGGGTGTGTTGGGGTTGGCTGTGGGTGAGGAGACAGCGCCGTTCCTGCCGGTGGTGCTGGGCAATGGGGTGACGCTGGACTTCGCGCAGGCGGGCAAGTCGGACACGGTCGCCGGTCAGCACTACGCGTTTCTGGTGAGCGATGCGGAGTTCGACGCCGCGCTGGAGCGCCTCACGGCGTCGGGGACGGCGATCTACGCCGATCCGCTGCACCGCACGACGGGGATCAACGGGATGTTCGGCGGGCGCGGGTTCTACTTCGACGATCCGGACGGGCACAACATGGAGCTGCTCACGAGGGCCGGTTAGCGCCGGCCGGTGCGGGCTGGGTCGCGTCGACGTTGAACACGCGGCCCAGCGCGATGACGCCTTCGTCGAGGTGGCTGAAGCTGGAGACGACGGCGCGGGTTTCGGAGTCGTCGATGCGGTCGACGACGGGGGTGCCGTCGTCGCGGAGGAGCTTGTCCGTGGGCGTGGTGTTGGGGTGGCGGACGGCTTCGCCGACGAGGTCGATGTTGGCGAGTACACGGCCGGCGAAGAGGTCGAGGCGGTCGGCGACGGGTCCGTCGAGCTGGCCGGGCTGGGCGCGGGCGGCGACGTGGCGGGCGCGGAAGGCGATGCCTTCGAGGGTGGTGAGCACGTGCCAGCCGTAGTCGCGCCGCGCGCTGCGGAGGTTGATGGGGTGGGTGAGCGGTTCGATCGTCTTGCGGACCTGTTCGACGGAGCGGTCGAGGTCGCGGGACATCTCGATGATGTTCACGTTGTCGCGGCCGGAGAGCAGGGTTTCGGCTGATTCGACGAACTCGTGCAGCTCGTCGAGGACGGTCGCGATGTCGTCGAGCATCACCGAGCGGGTGCGGACGGGGACGATGACCATGGCGGCGAGCAGGCCGGAGGCGGCGCCGACGGCGGTTTCGGCGACGCGGATCCAGAGGACCTCGATGCTGAAGGTGCCGAGGAGGCTGTAGAGCAGGCCGAGCATGCTGGTGACGAAGAAGGCCATGAGGAACTGCGAGACGCGGGCCATGTAGACCATGCCGAAGACGCAGACCATGATCAGGGCGAGGATCGCGATGGTGTTGCCGCTGACGAGCAGGGCCAGTGCGACGCCGCCGACGATGCCGATGAGGGTGCCGCCGGTGCGGCGGACTCCTTTGACGAATCGGGCGCCGGCGCTGGAGGTGCCGACGAAGACCACGAAGACGGTCAGTACGGCCCAGTACCAGCGTTGGTGGGAGATGAGCTGTCCGGCGAGGACGGCGAGCCCGCCGCCGATGACGGCCTGGATGGCGCTGCGGGTCTGGTTGTCGTAGGCGAACGCTTTGGTGGGTTCGGGTTCGTCGTCGTCTTCGTCGAGGGAGTAGTCCACTGTGGCCTCGCGGCCGGCGACGCGCTGGGCGCGGTCGTCGGCGACGGCGAGCTCGGCGATGGCGCGGCGGACGCCGTCGCCGGGGCGGGCTTTCTCGTCGATGCGGCTGCCTTCCACGAGCATGCGGCTGTATTCACCGGTCTCGCTGATGAGGGGCAGTTCGCGGGGGTCGCGTTCCATGAGGGAGCGGAACTTCGCCAGCCGGGCGACGAGGTCGTCGGCGACGCCTTCGGGCATCGGGTGGGAGTAGGTGCGTTGCACGGTGATGGTGAGCCATTGGACGGCGAGCTCGACCTCGATGGCGCGGCGGCGTAGGAGGTCGGCGTTGCGGGCGTCGACGACGTCGGGGGCGTTGTCCTCGATGAGCAGGACGGATTCGTGCAGGCGGGCCAGGGCGGTGCGGATCTGGCGGTTGCTGCGGTCGCTGCCGGCGGAGGCGATGTAGGCCTCGGTGGCGCGCACGGTGGCGCCGACGCGGGCGCGGAAGGCGCGGCGGATGCGGATGAATTCGGTTTCGGCGTTGCGGCGCAGCAGGACGAAGCGCACGAGGGCGTTGGCGGCGATGCCGGTGGCCATGGCGATGAGCAGCTGCGGGGCTTGGGAAAGGTGGGCCTGCAGAAACATGGGGAAGAAGAACAGGAAGAACGCCATGGAGCCCAGTGCGGTGCCGCGGGGGCCGAAGCGCTGGATGTAGACCGCGACGAAGATCAGCAGGACGAAGACGATGCTGTCGAGCGGCGGGTAGGCGGCGCCGATCGTGGCCAGGGTGATGGAGCAGGCGCCGACGACGGCCGCGAGGCACAGCGTGACGGCTTGGCCGCCGGTGGTGGGGTCGTTGACGGTGAAGGCGCTCATCATCGCGGCGATGGCGGCGACCAGTGACGTGGTGAGCGGGAAGTGCAGGGGCTGCAGCACGAGGATGGCGATGATGATGCCTAGTACGGCGGAGCCGGCCAGCCGCAGGCGGACGAGGCCGGGATCGGCTCCCGCCAGCCGGTCGAGGGTGGCGTCGCGGAGGTCGGCGATCATCGGGCGAGCAGCTCCCACTGGGCGAGGGTGACGCGGCGGCGGTTCGCCGCCGTGACACGCAAACGGTAGTGCGCGCAGGCCGCGGGGCTGTCGAGGACGAACGGGCGAATCTGGCGGCGCCAGCGGAACAACTCGTCGCTGCGACGGTCGAGCACCGTCCATTGGCGGCCGTCGGCGGAGCCTTCCAGCACCCAGGCGGTCGGGTCGCCGTCGCGGCTGCCCGAGGTGAGCGTGTACATCGTGACTTCGCGGGGGTTGCCGTGCACGGAGAACTCGACCACGGGGGTGCGGGTGGTGAAGGTGGCTTCGGTGCGGCTGGTGTCGTCGACGAGGAGCGCGGCGGGACCGTCGGGGCTGTAGGCGGTGCCGACGAGGTCGGTCAGCGGCGCGGGCTTCGCCGGCGTGGCGGGTTCGGTGCCCCAGGTGCCGGGTTCGCTGCGGACGTCGAACTCCAGCACGGCGCCGCGGGCGAGCACGGCGTGGGAGAGGGTCGCGGAGTGGTGGGGCCGGCCGTCGATGGTGAGGCCGTGGACGTAGGGCGTGTCGACCGTGTCCCCAGTGTCGGCGGCCGTCGCAGCGCCGGGGGCGCGGATCACGAGGTCGTGGCCGTTCTCCAGGTGCAGGGTCGCCTGGCGGAACAGCGGCGCGCACACCACGTACCGCGGGCTGCCGACCGTGAGCGGGTACAGGCCGAGCGCGGCGAAGACGTACCAGGCGGACATCTCGCCGTTGTCCTCGTCGCCCGGGTAGCCCTGGCCGAGTTCGCTGCCGAGGTAGAGGCGGCGCAGGACCTCGCGGACGGTGCGCTGCAGCTTCGCGGGCGCTCCGGCGTAGGCGTAGATCCACGGGATGTGGTGCGAAGGCTGGTTGGAGTGGCCGTACTGGCCCATGCGCACGTCGCGGGCTTCGGTCATCTCGTGGATGAGGCCGCCGTAGGCGCCGGGTTTGCGGCCGGTCTCGGGGGTGGTGAAGAACGTGTCGAGCTTGGCTTCGAGGCCGGCGGTGCCGCCGTGCAGGGCGGCGAGGCCGGGCCCGTCGTGGGGCACGGAGAACGCGGTGTTCCACGCGTTGGTCTCCACGAAGTCGCCGCCCCACGCCTCGGGGTCGTAGCCCCGCGCCGGGAAGTGCCGGCCGCCGTCGGGGGTGCGGCCCTGGAAGAAGCCGATGCGCGGGTCGAAGTGGTGCACGTAGTGCTGGGCGCGCTGGCGCAGGTAGGCGGCGTTGTCGGCGCGGCGGCGCGCGCGAGGGCCTTCGCTTTCGCGGGCGAGCGCGTCGGCGAGGTTGGCGAGGCCGAAGTCGTTGAGGCAGCCTTCCAGCGCCCACGAGAGGCCTTCGCGGGTCGAGGTGGGCGTGTAGCCGAGGAACGGTGAGGTGTCGAGGCCTTTGCGGCCCACGCCGGCGCGGGGCGGGGCGACGGTCGCGTTTTTCAGCGCGGCGTCGTAGGCGGACTCGACGTCGAAGTTGCGCACGCCTTTGAGGTAGGCGTCGGCGAAGGCGACGTCGGAGCTGGTGCCGGTCATGAGGTCGGCGTAGCCCGGGGAGGACCAGCGGGCGATCCAGCCGCCTTCGCGGTACTGCTGCACGAACCCGTCGATCATCCGGCCGCAGCGCTCGGGGGTGAGCAGCGCGTACGCGGGCCAGGTGGTGCGGTAGGTGTCCCAGAAGCCGTTGTTGACGTACAGCTCGCCGTCGACGATCTTCGCGCCGGTGCGTTTGCGGGTGCTGAACGCGCGGCCGCGGGCGACGGGGCTGGCGTGGCGGATGCCGTCGGGCGTGTTCTCGTGCGCGAGGTTCGGGTAGAGGTAGAGCCGGTAGAGGTTCGAGTAGAACGTGGCCAGCTCGTCCTCGCTCGCGCCCTCGAGCTCGACGCGCCCCAGCACGTCCTGCCACTTCTCCCGCGCGCGGTCGCGGACCTCGTCGAATGTGGTGCCGGCCGGGATCTCCAGCTCCAGATTGCGCCGCGCCTGCGCGAGGCTGATCAGCGACGTCGCGATCCGCAGCGTCACCTCCGGCGCGGCGAACTCCAGGAGCCCGGCCACCCGGCGCCGGAACGGGCCGCGGCCCCCGCCGGACGCGGGCACGTCGGCCTGCGCGTAGACGAACATCCGCCGCGCTCCGGTGGACAAGCGGCTGCGCACCCACGTGTGCCCGGTGACCACCCCGGTCGACGGGTGCACGCGCAGGCCGCCGCGGTTGCGGGCGTTGTCGAAGACCACCCAGCCGGCGCCGTCGGGGAAGGTGAATCGGAACATCGCCGCGTGGTCGGTGGGCGCGACCTCCGCTGTGACGCCGTTGCCGAACCGCACGCCGTAGTGGTGCGGCCGATCGGTCTCGTCTTCGTGGGAGAACGCGAGCGCGCGGCGCCGGCGGTCGGTCTCGACGGGACCGGTGCCGGGCATCAGGTGGAAGGTGTGGCGGTCGCCCATCCACGGGCTCGGCTGGTGGCTCAGTGCGAACGCCTGCAGCGCCGGCTCGTTCGCCGCCGTGTTGTGCCGGTGGTAGGAGTAGAACCAGTCCAGCGACCGCGCGTCGGTGACCGGGGTCCAGAAGTTGAACCCGTGCGGCACGGCCGTGGCCGGGAACGTGTTGCCGCGCGAGAAGCCGAAGCCGGAGTGTGTGCCCCGTGTCGTGCGGACGTGGTCGACCGCGTCGCCGGTGCGCGGGTGGTGCTCGCCGATGCGCACGTCGTCGAGCCAGCCCTTGACGTCACGGCCGCCCGGCGCGTCGGTGAGCAGCACGATCCGGCGCACGCGGCGCCCGGCGAACGCGCCCAGCGGGCGGCGCACGAGGTTCCACTGGTCCACCAGCAGGGTCTTCGCGTGCCCCTGCTCGGTGGCCGAGAACCCGGCGGTGCTGCCGTCGTCGAACTCGACGTCCAGCGCGACGAACGTGCTGCGGTAGGAAGGGACCGCCGCGTCCGACGCCGGGAAGACCACGTAGGACAGTGCACTGTGGGCGGTGACCTCGACGTCGGTCTCGAACAGCACCGTCCGCGCCACGCCGCTGTAGCGCAGCGCGCGCATGCCGGTGAACCCCACACCTGGTTTCGCGGTGGGGGACCGGTCGGGTCCGCTGTCCACGCGGACACCGGAGGCGACCGGCTGCGGGTCACCCGCCTCGAACGATGAGAAGAACCCGGCGCTGGTCACGCGCTCACGGTAGTCGCTGCGCCACGGGTCGGCCTGCCGTGACCACGACCTCCCGGGCACCACTGATCCGGCGAATTGCCAGTAGGGGATTCGAATTGACATGGTCGCCATTGTGTGGCGAGCCGATTTCGCCCTCTCAGGCCACGAAATTCCTTTTCCGGCAACGGGATGGATGTCTCAACACTCATCACGTCCTTTTCCGGGCGTGGACTTTTATTGCGGCTAGGGTCGGATTTCATGGAATGGAGTTTTCACTCGGCCGAACAGCTCGCCACGGCCTTGCGGGCCGGTGAGGTGACCTCGGTGGAACTGACCGACGAGGCGATCTCCCGGATCGAACGGGACGACCCGGCGATCAACGCGATCTGCGTGCCGGACTTCGACCGGGCACGGGCCGCCGCGCACTGCGCCGACCAGGCACGCGCCCGCGGCGAGGACCGGCCCCTGCTCGGCATCCCGGTGACGGTCAAGGAGTCCTACGACATCGCCGGATTGCCCACGACTTGGGGACTGCCGCCGCACCGCGACCACGTGCCGGCCGAGGACGCGGTGCAGGTGTCGCGGCTCAAAGCCGCCGGCGCGGTGGTGCTCGGAAAAACCAACGTGCCCTTGGGTCTGCAGGACATCCAGAGCTTCAACGAGATCTACGGCACCACCGACAATCCGTGGGATCACGATCGCACGCCGGGCGGCTCCTCCGGCGGATCAGCGGCGGCCCTGGCCTCCGGATTCGGCGCATTGTCCATCGGCTCCGACCTCGCCGGTTCGCTGCGCACCCCCGCGCATTTCTGCGGCATCTACGCGCACAAGCCGACACTCGGGCTGGCGGCCACCCGCGGCATGGTCGCGCCGCCGGCACCACCATTGCCGGTCGACCTCGACCTCGCCGTCGTCGGTCCGATGGCTCGCACCGCCCGCGACCTGGCGCTCCTGCTTGACGTCATGGCCGGACCGGACCCGTTGACGCTCGGCAAGGCGCACCACGTGACGCTGCCGCCCGCACGCCACGAGAAGCTGTCCGACTTCCGCGTCCTGGTCCTCGACGACCATCCGCTCATCCCGACCGGGTCCGCCGTGCGGGCGGGCGTGAACCGGGTGGCCGACGCGCTCGTCGACGGCGGTGCCCGCGTCCACCGGCGCAGTCCGCTGCTGCCTGACCTGGCCGAAGCGGCGACGCTGTACATGCAGTTGCTGATTTCGGGCTCCGTCGCGCGGTTTCCCCTCGACGGATACGAGCAGTTGCAGGCCCGCGCCGCCGGGCTGAGCCCGGACGACCGGAGTCTCGACGCCGTGCGGCTGCGCGCCATGGTGTTCAGCCACCGCGACTGGCTCGAGGCGAACAACCGTCGCGAACTCCACCGCCACGCGTGGCGGCAGCTGTTCGCCGAGTTCGACGCCGTGGTGTGCCCGATCACGCCCACCCCCGCGTTCCCGCACGACCACGACCCCAACCCACTGGAACGGCGCCTCGACATCGACGGCGTCGAGTACCCGTACTTCGACCAGCTCGTCTGGGCCGGTCTCGCCACCATGCCCGGTCTGCCCGCCACGGCCATCCCGGCGGGCCGCTCCCCGGAGGGCCTGCCGGTGGGAGTGCAGCTCATCGGCCCGATGTTCGAGGACCGCACCCCACTGCAGCTGGCAGATCTGCTCGAACGCGAGATCGGCGGCTTCCAGGCACCGAAGTAGCGAACCCCCGGACACAGGTGTGGCCCCGCAGGAAACCCTGCGGGGCCACACCTGTCAGCTCGGCCGGCTACAGCTTCGCGCACTGCCCCGCGGCCGGGCCGCGGACGGTGTTGGCGAGGTCGTGGTCGGTCGGGGCGGGCGTGTTGCCCGTGCAGGCCAGCGGCCCGCCCACGGTGCTGCCGGCCAGCACCGGCCCGTGGTTGCCCGTGAAGGTCGCCGGGCCGCCGATGTCGGTCAGCTCGACCGAGACGGCCCCGGTCGTGCCCGTGATCGCCACCGGACCCGACACCTTCGTGCGGTTCAGCACCACCTGGCCCGCACCCGTCGCCGCGAGTGGTCCCGCGATCGAGCCACCGCGCACGACCAGCGACGCACCGGCGGACACGGTCACCGGACCGGACACCGTCGCGCCCTCGAGGCACACGGTGCCGCTCGACACCGCCAACGGACCCTTCTGCACACCCGTCAGCGTCTTCGTGCACGACGCGTCCGGCCGGCCCAGCAGCTCGAACTCCGCCAGCGAAGCCGGACCGCCGCTGCTGTCGGTCACGGTGAGCCGGTAGTAGGCGTAGTGCGCCGGGTTGGCCACCGCGAACGCCCGCGTCTGCTGCCGCCACGGGAACGTCTGACCGGTCTGCTGGTCGGCGACCGCCCACGTCTTCCCGTCGTAGGAACCCTCGAGCTGCCAGCTCTTCGGATCACCCGCGCCCTTCGGCGAGGTCAGCGTGTAGTGCGTGACCGCCTCGTCCGTCGAGTTCAGCTGGTAGGTCACCGCGCCGGTCACCTTCGCCTCGGTGCGCGACGAGTTGTCGATCAGCGCCACCGCGTTCGAACCGTCCGAAGTGGACAGCGTGCCCTTGCCGGCGCCCGTCTCGTCGTGCAGCGGCGTCGGCACCGCGTCGCCTGTGGTGATCGACTTCGGCGCGTCGTTGGCACCCGCGCCCCAGGCCGAGGGGTTCGGGCCCATGTCGAAGTCGAGCGTCGCCCCGTGCGAGAGCACGTCCTGCGGCAGCGACGTCGACGTCCAGGCCTTGCCGTTGATCTTCAGGCCCTGCACGTAGACGTTCTTCGCCGAGTTCTTCGGCGCGTTGATCACCACGTCACCACCCGGCAGGTGCAGCGTCGCTTTGGTGAACAGCGGCGACCCGATCGCGTAGTTCGGGCTGCCCATCTGCAACGGGTAGAAACCGAGCGCGCCGAACACGTACCACGCGGACATCTCGCCGTTGTCCTCGTCGCCCGCGTAACCCTGGCCCAGCTCGCTGCCCGAGTACAGCCGCGAGAGCGCCTCACGTACCTTGGCCTGCGTCTTCGACGGCTGGCCCGCGTAGTCGTACATGTAGAGCAGGTGGTGCGAAGGCTGGTTGGAGTGGCCGTACTGGCCCATCCGCACGTCCCGCGCCTCCCGCATCTCGTGGATCGCGCCGCCGTAGGTGCCCGGGAAGGTCGCGGTCTCCTGGTCGGCGAAGAACTGGTCCAGCTTCTGCGCCAGCTTGTCCTTGCCGCCGTAGAGGTTCGCCAGCCCCTGCCCGTCCTGCGGCACGGTGAACGCCATGTTCCAGCCGTCGGTCTCCGTGTAGTCCCCGCCCCACACCCGCGGGTCGTACTGGTCGGCCGTCTTCGTGAACTTGCCGCTGGCGTCCTTGCCCTGGAAGAACCCGATGCTCGGGTCGAACAGGTTCACGTACTGCTGCGCGCGGCTGGTGAAGTACTGGTAGTTCTCCAGGTACTCCGCCTTGCGCGGGTCACTCGCCGGCGCCTCGTCGTAGAGCTTCTTCGACAGGTTCGCGATGCCGAAGTCGTTGACGTAGCCCTCGATCGCCCACGAGAAGCCCTCACCCGTGGTGTTCGGCGTGTAGCCGAGGAAGATCGACTGGTCCAGGCCCTTGCGGCCCACTGCCGAGTTCGGCGGGGTCACCGTGGCGTTCTTCAGCGCCGCGTCGTAAGCCGACTTCACGTCGAAGTTCGTCACGCCCTTGAGATAGGCGTCGGCGAACGCGACGTCGGAGCTCGTGCCCGTCATCAGGTCCGCGTAACCGGGGGAGGACCAGCGCGCGATCCAGCCCGAGTCGCGGTACTGCTGCACGAACCCGTCGACCATCTTCCCGGCCATGTCCGGCGTGAGCAGCGAATACGCCGGCCACGTGGTGCGGTAGGTGTCCCAGAACCCGTTGTTGACGTAGATCTGGCCGTCCACGATCTTCGACCCGGTCTGCGTCGCGGTGTCCGCGCCCGTCTTGGCCGCCACCGGGCTGGCGTACTTGTAGGCCGGGGCCTGCGGCGTGCCGGTGTTCTCGAACGCCTCGTTCGGGTACAGGAACAGCCGGTAGAGGTTCGAGTACAGCGTCTCCAGCTGGTCCTTCGACGCGCCCTGCACCTCGATCACGCCCAGCTGCTTGTCCCACGCCTGCTGCGCGGCGTCGCGCACGGAGTCGAACGTGGCCGTCGGGGCGAGCTCCTGCTCGAGGTTCTTCTTCGCCTGCTCCACGCTGATCAGCGACGTCGCGATCCGCATCGTCACCGTCTTGTCCGCGCCCGCGGCGAACCGCAGGTAGCCCGTGACGTTGTCGCGGCCCTGGCCGGTCAGCTTCGCCCCGGCGGTCACCGGCTTGTCGAAGCTCGCGTAGACGAACATCCGCCCCGCACCCGCGGACAGCCCGCTCTTCGCGTCCGAGTACCCGGTCAGCGTGCCCGTGGCCGGGTCGAGCGTGAGCCCGCCGGAGTTGTTCACGTTGTCGAAGATCAGGCTCGAGTCGTTGCCCGGGAAGGAGAATCGCATGACCGCCGCGTGGTCGGTCGGCGCGATCTCCGTCTTGATCCCGTTGTCGAACGTCACGCCGTAGTAGTGCGCCCGCGCGACCTCGTTGTCGTGGGAGAACGCCAGCGCCCGCGCGTCGCGGTTCGCGTCCGGCACCCCGGCCGCGGCCGACGGCATGACCTGGAAACTCTGCCGGTCACCCATCCACGGGCTCGGCTCGTGGCTCGCCGAGAACGCCTGCAGCTGCGGCCGGTTGTCCGCGTTGTTCTGCGTCGAGTAGTTGTACAGCCAGCTGTCCGAACCCGCGTCCGTCACCGGCGTCCAGAAGTTGAACCCGTGCGGCACCGCCGTGGCCGGGAAGTTGTTGCCCCGCGAGAACGTGCCGTTGGCCATCGTGCCGCGCGTGGTCAGCACGTTGTCACTCGGGCGCTGGCTCGCCGGCGGCGTCGGGGTCGCCGAGATCTTCACGTCGTCGAGCCAGCCCTGGAACGCGCCCGGCCCGTTCGGGTTGTCATAGCCCACGAGGATCCGGTCGATCGTCTTGCCCGCCGCGACCGTGCCGACCGCCGAACGCACCAGGTTCCACTGGTTCGCGTACAACACCTTGCTCGCACCCTGGCCCGACGGCGTGAGCGGGAACCCGTACTGGTCCGTCGCACCCAGCCCCGACAGGTACGTCCCGTCGGTGAACGCCAGGTCGATCGCGACGTTCGTGCTCGGGTACTTCAGGTCGTTGCCCGTCAACTGCGGCTGCACCTTGTAGGACAGCTCGGTGGTCGGGACCACCGGCAGGTTCACGTCGAACACCTTGTTGTAGGAGTAACCGTGCCCGGCCGCGGTCTGCGTGCCGGCGTAGCGGAACGCCTTCTTGCCCGTGAAGCCCACGCGGTTCTTGTTCGTGTACCCGCTGGTGGGCCCGGAGTCGACGAAGCTGCGCATGTTCGGCAACGGCGGCGGCGCAGCGTCGTCGTTGGCCAGCAGCAGCTCCGACATCTGCAGGATGTCGTCACCGTGGTTGCGCGTCACGTCGAGGCGGTAGTAGCGGTAGGCCGCGCTCGACGCCGCCAGCTTGTACTGGTGCTCCTGGAACCGCGCGTCGAACGACTGACCCGACTGCTTGTCCAGGTCCGTCCACTGCTGCGCGTCGTTCGACCCCTGCAGCGTCCAGTCCTGCGGATCACGGCCGGGGAAGTCGTTGGCCGAGCTGAGCGCGTAGTGCGTGATCGCCACCGGCTCCGACAACGTCAGCTGCGTCCACGCCGTGGGCTCCCACGAAAGCCACTTCGTGTCCGTCGTGCCGTCGACCAGATTCGCCGAGACCTCACCACCGTCGGTGTTCTCGCTGCTCGCGCTCGTCTCGGTCACCTTGCCCCGGATGTCACCCGGGATCGTGGCACCGTTCGCGCCGTTGACCCCCGACGTCCGCGGCTGCCCCGCGGCATCGGTGTCAACGGTGTCCTGCCACGTCGGCTGCGGATCGGACGGCTCGAACGAGGACGAGAAATCCGGCGGAGGGGCGTCCGCCTCGGCGGTCGAGGTCGCCGGCACGGCGACCAGTCCGGCCGCCGCCACGACCGCGACCAGCGCGGCGCGGACGGATCTGACGCTTCGGGGCATCGTTGCTCCCAGCTTGTCGGGGCGGGTCGGGCGCGCCCGCGCAGGAACCCTCCCGGCGGCGGCGCTACGGAAGGGAAACCCGTGTGTGACATCGATGTCAAGATCCGGTGGGCAAACCTGACCGGAAACGGACAACGCCGGACGTACCCGCTGGCGCATCCGGTCGCCGGACGCATCAGAACCCGCGGAACACCCCGTCCTCGTCCGCCGCCGACGTGAACTCCTCCCAATCCATGTTGGCCAGCGAGATGTTGTTCTCGATCGAGTACAGGTGCTCCGCGACCACCCGCAGCCGCCCGCTCACGCGCGGGCTCACCCGGACCACCAGCAACGGCAGCTCCGCCGACGCGAGCGCCGTCCGGTCCGCCAGCACCAGCAGCGCCCACTCCGGCGCCAGCGCGACCAACTGGTCCGCGGTCGCGTCGCGGTACGCCGGGTCGTCGACCACGTGCAGGTCCGGCAGGAAATCCTCTTCGATCGGGGTCGTCACGGCGGTGCGGACCGCGTCCCAACCCGCCGGATCGGCGAAGTCCGTACGGATCAGCAGGCTGGTCTGGAGGTCGGGCAGTCGGTTCATGGCGATCAGTGAACCGCAGCCGCACAGTCGGGCCGTCACCGGATTCGCGCCGGATTCACACCAGGGAGCCTTGCGCGGCCGGGTGGCGCATCCGGAAATCCCGCACACCGGATGGCCGCCGCCGGTATAAGGGGAAGATGCCCCCTGAAGCCATCGACCAGGCGGCGGCCGACGACGCCGCGCGCCGCCGCGCCGAGACCGCGCTGGCCTCCGGCGACCCGACGGGATGGTTCGAACCCCTCTACGCCGCGGCCGAAGCGGGGCAGGCCGTCGTGCCGTGGTACCGCGGCGAACCGGGTCCCGAACTCGCGGCCTGGGCGGCGGCGAACCCCGGCCAGGGCCGCAGCGCGCTCGTCGTCGGGTGCGGCATGGGCGACGACGCGGAACTGCTCGCCGAGGCCGGCTACGCGACCTCGGCGTTCGACGTCTCGCCCAGCGCGATCAAGGCCGTGCTGAACCGCTTCCCCGACACGCGCGTCTCCTACCGCACCGCCGACCTGCTCGACCCGCCCGCCGAATGGCACCACGCCTTCGACGTCGTCGTCGAGATCCTCACCGTGCAGTCCATGCCGAAGTCCGTGCGCGACGCGGCGATCGCCTCCGTGGCCGGCTTCCTCGCCCCCGGCGGCACGCTCGTCGTCGGCGCGTTCGCCGAGGAGAGCATCGACCTCGCGACCTGGTCCGGACCACCCTGGCCGCTCAACCGCGCCGAGCTCGACTCCTTCGCCCGCGACGGCGTCCAAGCCACCACCGTCGACCGCGTCCGCGACGGCAGCCGCTGGTGGGCCCAGTTCACCCGGACGGCCTGACGTGAACCCGATCCTCGAACGCTGGTTCACCGAGCACCTCCCGGACCTGCCGCCGACCGAGGTGCTCACCGCGCTGCTCATGGCCGCCCAGCTCGGCCACGCGGCCCCCGACGACGTGCTCGACGCCTGGGGCCGCGAAGTCGTCACCAGCCGCCGGATCGTCGACCAGTCCGAACCCGAGTTCATCAACCAGGCCCGCCGGCGCGGCTGGTCCTGGGAACGCATCGCCGAACGCCTAGGCCTCCCGAGCGCCGAAGCCGCCGAACAGCGCCAAGCCGCGCTCGAAGCGGAACTCGACCGCACGCACCCGCAGAACCTGCCGGGCGCCTGGCGCGCCTAGCGCTACGGACGGCCACCGCGCACGAACAGTCTCCGTAGGTCGGGGCGGCACTAAAACGTGCCCGCGCTCTTCCGGCGGTTCCCCGGCCTGCGCACGACCGTGCCGATGGACGACGGCCTCGGGGAACATCGGTACAGCGGTTAACGCTAAGCCGGTGATCATGGCTTCTAGCACAGGTAGCGGGTGCTGCTGCCCGGGGTGTCGGTGCTGGCCCGGCAGGTGTCGGAGGCCCGCGCGGTCGCCGAGCACCTGCTGCGCGTGGTCGACCCCGTGGACGACACCTACCGGAGGCAGATGAACCGGCAGCTGACCGTGCAGGAGTCCCGCCACAAACTGGCCCGGGACGTGTGCCACGGCAAGCGCGGCACCATCCACCAGGCGTACCGGGACGGCATGGAGGACCAGCTCGGCGCGCTCGGCTTGGTCCTCAACGCCATCGTGCTGTGGACGACGAAGTACATCGGCGCGGCCGGTGCCCAGCTGAAGGCCGGGGCCACGAGATTCGCGAGGAGGACATCGCCCGGCTCTCCCCGCTCAAGCACCGCAAGAGGCGGATGGTTAGCCGGCGGGTACCAGAGCTGCGTCGCATTGCTCGACGGCCGAGGCCGCACCACACAGGACGTACGTCTGCGCCGCCTCGGCTTGCCGCACGCAGGCGCGGCCGGCAGTTCTCGTCGTACTCCTTGACTTCGCTGCCAGAGCCGGGCTTCGTCATGCCGTCGTCCGGTGCAGGCCGTCGAGGATGGTCTCGAAGAGGGGGCGTAGGTAGTCGGGGGTTTCATTAACCTTGGCGGTGGCGACGATCAAGTCGAAGACCTGCTCCAGCGTGAGGTCGTCGCGGATCTGCCCGGCTTCCTGGGCAGCGGCCAGCAGGGGACGGCCCGCCTCTATGGCGCGGGCGCGGTGGCTGGTGATGCCGTCCCGGTCGGTGTGCTCCAGCAGCTCGGAGATGATGAGCCGCTTGTGCGGTATGAATGCGATCTGCAGGCGCAGCCAGGCGATGAGGGCTGACGCGGGGGTCTGGCCGGGCTCGATCGTGGCCGCAGCGCAGATCTGGTCGACTTCGTCGGCGTAGAGCGCTTCGAGGAGTTCCTGCCGGCCGGGGAAGTTGCGGTACAGGGTGGCCATACCGACTCCGGCGCGGCGGGCGATCTCCGCCATGGAGATGTCGGGGGCAGGGTCGGCGAATGCCTCTCGGGCCGCGTCGAGGATCTTGTCGCGATTGCGCTCTGCGGCTGCGCGCCGCTTCGGGAACGCTGCCTTGCCTGCCTCCATGAACTCCTCCACGCGTGCTCAGGCGCGCCCACTGGTCAAGGCCCGCACTTCTCAAGTGGACAGCCTATCCGGTATCGCTCTATCTTTGACGGACAGGCTATCCGGAAACTTCGAGGAGCACAGCCATGCCCAGCCGATCACACCTCTCCCCAAGCGCCGGCGCATCCGCGCCGTCAGAGACAGACCCCTCACACGGGGTGGCCAAGCGCGGTGTCGGACTCGCGGCCGTCGCGGCCGTCGCATGCGTGGCGCAGTTCATGGTGGTGCTGGACTCCTCCATCGTGAACGTGGCCCTGCCGAGCATGAAGTCGGGCCTGGGCCTGTCGCCCTCTGCCCAGCAGTGGGTGGTCAACGGCTACCTGGTCGCCTTCGGCGGTCTGCTGCTGTTCGCTGCGCGCGCCAGCGACCTGTTCGGGCGCCGCCGCGTCTTTCAGGTCGGACTGGTCGTTTTCTCGCTGGCGTCCCTGGCCGGCGGGCTGGCGCAGGACGGCTGGATGCTGCTGGCGGCCCGGTTGGTGCAAGGAGCTGGGGCGGCGGCGCTGGCACCGTCCAGCCTCAGCCTGATCACGGCCAGTCACACCGAGCCCTCCCAGCGCACCCGGGCCATGACGTGGTGGGGTGTTGCCGCCTCCAGTGCCGGGGCCGCGGGCATCGTCGTCGGTGGGCTGCTGGCGTCGGTGAGCTGGCGGTGGGTGATGCTGGTCAACGTGCCGATCGGCATCGGCCTGTTGATCGCCAGCCTGATGTGCCTGGCACCGACCGAGACCGGACAGCGGCGCTCTCGCATCGATCTTCCCGGCGCGATCACCGTGACACTGTCGGCCGCGGCACTCGTCTACGGCGTCTCGGCTGCACCCGACGCGGGCTGGGGATCGGCCCGCGTGGTCGTCTCCCTGGTGGCCGGCGTGCTCCTGCTCGCGGCGTTCGTGGCCATCGAACGCCGCAGCAGTGACCCGCTGATCCCGCTAGGGATCTTCTCCCTCGCCAACGTGCGCATGGGCAACGTCCTTACGCTGTGCATGGGCGCCGTCATCACCGCGCCGCTGTTCTTCCTCTCGCTGTATCTGCAGCAGGTCCTGGGCCAGAGCGCCGTGCGCACCGGACTGGCCCTCCTGCCGATGGTCGCGGTCATCAGCATCGGAGTTCTGCTGTCCCAGAAGCTGATCCCCATCGTTGGCGCGCGCCGCCTGGTGGTGATCGGCGGCATCATCGTCGCCGCAGGACTGACCTGGGTGGGGCAGCTGCCCGTCCACTCCGACTACGTCGCCCACGTGCTGCTGCCCACCGTGGTCGTCGGTGCGGGCACCAGCCTGACGATGATGCCTGCGATCGTCGCATCGACCAGCGGCATCGACCCGCGTAACGCCGGCGTCGCCTCCGGGCTGATCAACATGTGCCGCCAGCTCGGCGCCGCCCTCGGCCTGGCCGTCCTGGTCACCATCTCCACCACCGTCACCAGCCATAGCACCAGCAGCGGCAACACGGCCGTCGTGGACGGCTACCGCATCGCCTTCTACGCCCTCGCCGTCCTCGGCCTCGTCACCGCCGCCCTGGCCCTGCGGCTCAAGCCCGCCCAGGACACCGCAGCCGACGCCGACTGAGCCGGACCGCCACCCGATTGAGCCGGTCCCCCCAGACCAAGCAGGGTCACGCCTGAACTGTCCGCTCACACCAGAAGGAAGCGCAGCGGTTAGCGGTAAGGACAACCTTGCCCTGCCTGTCGTCAAACGATTGTTTGACGACAGGCAGTCGGCGCGTCCAATGAACCCGTGCAATCCGGGGGTTCGAGGCGGCGCGAATCCAATCAGATCCGATGGTGATTGCTGACAGGGTTTGACGGCTCATCACAGATGAGGGTGGACTGGGAACTTTGACACGGCGACGGCGTCGCAGCTGCTCACCAAAGTTGCAGCAGCTCTGACTAGTGGCCGTGGCGCGCCCAGGACGGGTGCCATCTGTCGCTGCCTTGTCGGCCGGCGAAGTCGGCTTCGAGGAAGGCGAGCAGCTCGGCCAGATCGGGCTGCCGGTTGTCGGTACGCCAGATGACCCAAAGCGGGAAGACCGGTGTGGGGTCGACGATCGGGATGCGTCGAAGGTCGTAGTGCGCGGGCCAGAGATAGCGGGAGCCTTCGCCGACGAGGTTCGCGAGTGTCGCCGACTCGGCGATCTCGGTCATCAGCACCTCGGCCCCGAACGCAGGGCCCAGGACGTCGATGGTGATCCCGAAAGTGGCGGCGAGCTCGGCGTAGTAGGCCGCGACTTCGTCCCCGCTGGGCAGCCCCGGCATCCAGATCGGGTGATCGGCGAGCTGGCGTGGGGTCACTGAGGGGGCATCGGCAAGCGGGTGCTTCGGGCCGACCAGTAGCTCGTGGCGGTCCTCGATGACCAGGGCGCTGGAGAGTCCCGTGCCTGAGAGTTGCCTCTTCGGGTCGGTCAGGCCGCGGAAGGTGGCGTCGACGGTGCCGCTCGCGACCGCCGCGAGCGCCGCCTCGAGGTTGAGGTCGGCCAATGCGACGACGTTCAGGTCGAGCCCGCGGCGTTGCTGATAGAAGGCATGAAGGAGGGTGGCCGGTGCCGTCCGCCGGTTCCGTACGTCGACTCGGAGCGCTCGGCGTCCGGGCATCACCGATGCGATAGCGCGATCCTCGGCCTGGAGCAGCTCGCGGGCGTGCGGCAGGAACGCCTGGCCGTCGACCGTCAGCGTGGCGCCGCGAGGCCCGCGGGCGAAGAGAACCACGCCGAGCTCGCGCTCGAGGGCACCGATGCGCTTCGAGACAGCCTGCTGAGTGACGCCCAGCTCGTCGGCCGCGCTCTGGAACTGTCCTTCCGAAGCGACCTGGAGGAAGGTCCGCACCGCGTCGAGATCCACACACTCACCCTAGTGACACAACGGGGAGTTGTGGCGCGCCGCCAGATCGGTTGTTACCTCCCGCTTCGCCACTGGGGATTGCATATCCCGAGCAGTACGGACGGTTGTGGATACACGAGATGGAGGAACGACGTGGCACGCAGGAAGCTCGGGCGGCAGTTCGGATGGCTGTGGGCCGCGTACGTGGTCAGTGCCTACGGCTCCGGTCTCGGGTTCGGCGCCTTCGGCCTGATCGCCATCAGCGTCCTGCACTCCAGCCCCGCCAGCGTTTCCGCGCTCTCGTCGGCAAGCCTCATCGTCGGTGCCCTCGTCGCTATCCCGACCGGGCCCTGGATCGAAACCCGACGCAAGCGGACCGTCATGATCACGATGGACCTGCTGCGCTTCGCCGCGATGGCGACCATTCCGCTGGCCTACTGGCTCGGCTGGCTGACCTACGTGCAGCTGTTGCTCGTCGCGATCGTGGTTGCCGCTGCCAAGATCGGGTTCGCCACCGCCAGCGGCGCCTACCTGAAGTCGGTCGTGGCCCGCGACGACCTCCTGGCGGCCAACAGCCGCTTCGAATCCACATGGTGGAGCTCGATCGCGATTGGCCCGCCGCTGGGCGGCGCCGCGATCGGGCTGTTCGGCTACACCACTACCGTTGTCGCCGACGGCCTGAGCTACCTGCTCTCAGCGCTCGGCATCACCGCCATCGGCGGCCGCGAGCCGACTCCCATGAAGGATGCGGCGAAGAAGGTCACCCTGCGGGATCTGCCGGACAGTTGGCGGTACCTGCTCAGCCACCCGCAGCTGCGTCCAGTATTCCTGAACCGCCTCGCCGTAGGCGGCCTCATCATGGCGCAGGAACCGCTGGTCGCGGTGCTCATGCTGCGTGACCTCCACTTCGCGCCGTGGCAGTACGGACTCGCCTTCGCCGTACCGTGCATCGGCGGATTCGTCGGCTCGCGCCTTGCCGGTCCAACAGTCGCCAAGTACGGCGAGCACAAGGTCATGTGGCTCGCGGCCATCGGCGCGGTCCTATGGCCGATTGGACTGGCGTTCATTCCCACCGGCATCGCCGGACTGCTGCTGGTCATGGTCATCGAGTTCGGTGTCATCATGCCGATGAGCCTGTTCAACCCGGTGGTCGCGACCTTCCGGCTCAAGCACATCGAGCACGTGCGACTCTCACGGACGCTGTCGGCGTGGCAGATCAGCAGCAGCCTCGCTACGGCCTTCCTCACGCTCGCGTGGGGCGTCCTGGCAGCGCTGACGTCGACGAGGATCGCGATCGGGTTGGCCGGCCTTGTGCTGCTTGCCACGCCGCTGCTCCTGCTCCGGGCCGCGACATCGCGCGACAGCGCCCCTGCGCGCACCGGGCCACCTGGCGAGCGCCAAACGAGGCCGCTCATCACTGAGGAGATGTGACCGCCCGCCATACGGCGGCGGGTTTCGCGTGCCCTGACCTGACCACGTTCTGCCGACTCGACGAGCTCGGTCTCGAAGCCATAGGACAGCGTCTCGAGTTAGACCGCGCGGTGATCACGTGCCGGGTCGTCAAGTCCGATCAGTGGTGCCGTCGCTGCGGCGGTGAAGGCGTCCCGCGTGACAGTGTCGTCCGTCGGTTGGCGCACGAACCGCGGGGCTGGCGCGCGACGATGCTGGAGATCATCGTGCGTCGCTACAGATGCACCGACTGCAAGCACGTCTGGCGTCAGGACACCACGCTGGCGGCCGAGCCGCGAGCGAAGTTGTCGCGCCGCGGGCTGCGGTGGGCGCTGGAAGCGATCGTGGTCCAGTACCTGACCGTCGCCCGGGTCGCCGAAGGCCTCGGGGTCGCGTGGAACTCCGCCAACGACGCCGTCCTGGCCGAAGGCAAGCGGCTGCTGATCGATGACGAGCGCCGGTTCGACGGCGTCACCGCGATCGGGATTGATGAGCACGTATGGCGTCACACCCGCCGTGGCGACAAGTACGTCACGGTGATCATCGACCTCACCGGGATCCGTGACGGCACCGGACCTGCACGGCTGCTCGACATGGTCGAGGGCCGCTCCAAGCAGGCGTTCAAAACCTGGCTCTCCCAGCGCCCCGAGGCATGGCGCGACGCCGTGGAGGTCGTTGCGATGGACGGGTCACCGGCTTCAAGACCGCCACTACCGAGGAGCTTCCCGACGCAGTCGCGGTGAGGGACCCCTTCCATGTGATCCGCCTGGCGGGCGACGCGCTCGACCGCTGTCGCCGCCTTCCGCGACCACGCGATTGCCCACAACCCGCTTCGCCTGCCGGTCAACAGAACCCCCCGGGACAAGGGCGCCTAACAGGACTCCAGGAACCGCTTCAGCACCCGCGTCCCGAACCGGAGCCCGTCGACCGGCACGCGTTCGTCGACGCCGTGCGCCATCGCGCGGTACGGGAACCCCTCGGGCAGCGACAGGGGAGCGAAGCCGTAACACGCCATGCCCAGTTTGGAGAACGCCTTCGCGTCGGTGCCGCCGCCCATGCAGTACGGCACCACCACGGCGTCGGGATCCTCGCCGCGCAGCGCGGCGGCCATGGCGTCGAACCAGGGCGAGTCCACCGGCGCCTGCACGGGCGGCTGGTGCGCTACGAACTCCCGCGTCACCCCGGGACCCAGCAGCGAGTCGAGGACCTCGAACAGCTCGTCCTCCGCGTCCGGCAGCACCCGCACGTCCACCTGGGCCGTCGCGGTCGACGGGATCACGTTCACCTTGTAGCCGGCGGACAGCATCGTCGGCGTGGTGCTGTTGCGGACCGTCGGCAGCACCAGCGAACCCGCCGGACCGAGCCGCGCCACCGTCGCGTCTACCGCGTCACCCGAAGAAAGGTCCACGGGCACGCCCAAAGCCGTACCGGCGCGGTCCAGGAACGCCCGCACGGTCGGGGTCAGCCGCACCGGCCAGCGATGCCCGGCGATCCGGTGCAACGCGTCGGCGAGCATGGTCACGGCGTTCTCGTCGTTGGGGCGCGAACCGTGCCCGGCCCGGCCGCGCGCGGTCAGCTTGATGTGCGCGGTGCCGCGCTCAGCCGTCCCGACCGGGTACAGCCGCACGGTGCGCCCGTCGGCCGCCGGCACGTGGTAGCTGTAGCCACCCGACTCGCTGATCGCCGCGACGCAGCCCTCGAACAGCTCCGGGTGCCGCTCGACCAGCCAATGCGCCCCGAAGTCGCCCTTGTCCTCCTCGTCCGCCACGAACGCCAGCACCAGATCCCGGCGCGGCCGCAGCCCCGACGCGACGGCGGACAGCACCATCGCGCAGAAGTCCTTCATGTCCACCGCGCCCCGGCCCCACAAGAACCCGTCGCGCACCTCACCGGAAAACGGCGCCACCGACCAGTCCGCCGCGTCCGCCGGCACCACGTCCAGATGCCCCTGCACCAGCAGCGCCGGCAACGCCGGATCGGCACCCGGGATCCGCGCGATCACGTTCGCCCGTCGCGGCGCCGACTCCACGATCTTCGCCGAAACCCCGTGCCGCCCCAGGAATTCGGCGACGTATTCCGCCGCCTCCCGCTCGCCCTCGGAGTCCCCGCCACCGCGGTTGGTGGTGTCGAACCGGATCAAGTCCGCGCAGAGCTCTACGACGTCAGCCATAGATACCCTGCACCGCCCCCGCCGCGATGGCCGTGACCACCTTGAACGCCTTCATCGCCTCGGTCATGCTCGGCGCGTCGAACCCCACGCGGCGCGTGCCAATCTGCTCCACCGTCGGGATCACCGCCGTCGCCTGCGCCAGGTGGCTCGCGTCGAACTCCACCTCGATCCGGTGCCGCCCCGGCAACCGCTCCACCCGCCCGGCCCGCACGCACGAGTCCAGCGCCGCCGTCCTCAGCAGCTCCGCGGTGCGCACCGGCGGCAGGCAGATCGCCGCGTACCGGCTCACGCATTCCTTCACCGGCACCAGCTCCGCCTCGGGAGCGTAGTCACGGGCGTCTTCGCACGCCTGGTCGTCACCGCTGACCAGCAGCACCGGCACGCCGTACTCCGCGGCCAGCGCCGCGTTGAGCCGGCCCTCGCTCGCGGGCACGTCGTCCAGCCACACCCCGGTGATCTGGTTCTCCAGGTAGGTGTGCGACAGCACCCCGTCGAACCCCGCGCCCGCGTGGTAACCGAGGAACACCACACCGTCCACACCGGAATCGATGCCCTGCATCATCGACAACGGCTTGTGGCGCCCCGTGAGCATCCGCGCCCGCGGATCCAGCTCCTCCAGCAACAGGTTCCGCTGCGACGAATGCGCCTCGTTCACGAGGACGTCGGACGCACCGGCATCGAACAACCCCGCCAGCACCGCGTTGACGTCACCGGTGAACAACCGCCGGAACCGCTGCCAGGGCTCGGTGCCGGGCACGACGTCGTCGGTCCACGTGACGCCCGTGGCGCCTTCCATGTCCGCCGAGACCATGATCCGCATGCGGGCACTCTAGTCATCCTACGTCCGGCCCGCGGCGGAACACCCGAGGTCACCCACGGTGACCCCGCTTCGCACATAACGATCGGACCCGCACAGTTGTCGGAACATATTGCGCCCTTCCCTCGGTATGTGGTTACTTTTCGAATCTGGGGCTAGACGATGGGGTGGTCTTCAAGTGCGGATCAAGCACGTTCGGCGCGGGGTGAACCGCGTCATCGCGGTTCTGGCCGCGGGAACCATGGCGATTTTGCCGCTGGCGGGCACCGCCGCGGCGCAGCAGCCGGCGCAGCCGAAAGTGCTGCGGGTGGCGCTCACGACCGGGATCGATCACCTGAACCCGTTCACGGCGTCGCTCGCGGCGTCGACGCAGGTCGGCCGGTTCATCTACGAGTTCCTCACCATCCCGAGCGCGGACAAGGCCGAAGCCTCGCCCGCGCTCGCGGAGTCGTGGACGACCTCGCCCGACAAGCTCACCTGGACGTTCAAGATCCGCCAGGGCGTGAAGTGGTCCGACGGGCAGCCGGTCACGGCCAAGGATGCGGCGTTCACCTTCCAGCGCATGCTCGACGACGAGACCGCGCGCACCGCGAACGGCAACTACGTCGCCAACTTCCAGAGCGTCGCCGCGCCGGACGACACGACGCTGGTGATCAAGACGAAGGCCGTGCAGGCCACCATGGACCTGCTCGACGTGCCGATCGTGCCCGAGCACATCTGGGCGCCGATCAAGGACCTCAACGACCCGAAGACCGATGACCTGTCCGTGGTCGGCGTGAGCGACGGCCCGTACCAGCTCACCGAGTACAAGCAGAACGAGTACGTGAAGTTCAAGGCCAACACGTCCTACTGGCGCGGCGCGCCCAAGGTCGACGAGCTGCAGCTGCTCGTGTTCAAGGACGTCGAGGCCGCCGTCAACGCCCTCAAGCAGGGCGAGGTCGACGTGATCAACCGGCTCACCCCGACCCAGTTCGACGCCCTCGCGGGCCAGCCGAACATCGCCACCAACAAGGCACCCGGGCGCCGCTACAACGAGATCAACATCAACTTCGGCGTCGAAGACGTGAACAACAAGCCCATCGGCAACGGCAACCCCGTGCTGAAGGACCTCCGCCTGCGACAGGCCATCGCCCAGAGCATCGACACCAAGACCATCGTGGACAAGGTTATGGGGGGCTACGGCCAGCTCGGCGGAGGCGTCATCCCGCCGATCTACTCCGCCTACCACTGGGATCCCGCACCGACTGAGGCCCGCAAGTTCGACCTTGCCGCCGCCAACGCGGCGCTGGACCAGGCCGGCTACACCAAGGGCCCGGACGGCGTCCGGATCGCCCCGGGTGGCGCGCGCCTCGAGCTGCGCCTCACCGGCCACGCCAACCGTGCGTTCGACCAGCGCACCGCGCAGTACGTCACGGGCTGGCTGCAGCAGATCGGCATCTCGGTCAAGCAGGAGCTCGTCTCCGACGAAGAGCTCAACGACCGCACCACCGCCGGCAACTACGACCTCGTGATCTCCGGCTACGCCACCAACCCCGACCCGGACTACGCGCTCGCGCTGCACACCTGCGCCTCGCGGCCCAACGCCGAGGGCAAGGGCGCCACCACCGACACCTTCTTCTGCGACCCGACCTACGACGGGTTCTACAAGCAGCAGCTCACCGACACCGACCCGGCCACCCGCGCCGGCTACGTCAAGCAGGCCCAGGCGCGCCTCTACAGCCAGGCCGTGAACGTCGTCCTCGACTACGACAACGCGCTCGAGGCCTACCGCTCCGACAAGTTCTCCGGCTTCCAGACCCAGCCGCAGCCCCAGGGCTCGATCCTGGAGCAGACCGGCTACTGGGGCGTCTACGGCGCCGTCCCCGCCGGCACGGAGAACACCGCCGCCGAGAGCGGCGGCTCGAACACCGTGCTGTGGATCGTGCTCGGCGCGGTCGTGGTCGTGGTGCTCGTCGGCGGCGGCGTCCTGCTCGGCCGGCGCGGCAAAGCCGCGGACGACCGGGAGTAAATCCTCTTGACGCAGGCATTTTCCCCTTCGGACCCGGCTTCGCTGCTCGTCGACCCCGACGAGCAGCGAAGCGGCACCGGGACCCTCCGCTTCGTCCTGACCAAGGTCGCCGAAGCCGTCGCCAGCATCCTGCTCGTGATCGTGCTGGGCTTCCTGCTGTTCCGGCTCCTGCCGGGCGACCCGGTGGCGTTCATGGTCCGCGAACGCCCCACCGACCCCGCCCAGATCGCCGAACTGCGCGACCGCCTCGGCATCGACAAGCCCATGCTCACGCAGTTCTGGGACTACTTCACCGGCCTGTTCCGCGGCGACTTCGGCGAGTCCTACATCGAACGCCGGCCCGTGCTCGACATGATCGGCGAACGCCTCTGGCCCACCGTGCTGCTCGTCGGCAGCGCCACCGTGCTGGCCGTCGCGATCGGCTTGTGGCTCGGCATCCGCGCCGCGTGGAAGCGAAACAGCTTCTTCGACCGCGCCCAGACCGGCATCGCCCTGACGTTGTGGTCGGTCCCGCAATTCTGGCTCGGCCTGATCCTGCTCGTCGCCACCGGCGGCCTGTTCCCCAGCCGCGGCATGCACTCACCCGACGCGGCACCCGGCTTCCTCCCGCAGACGCTCGACGTGCTGCACCACCTGATCCTGCCGTGCGTGACCCTGCTAGTGGTCTTCTACGCGCAGTACATGCTGGTGATGCGCTCGTCGTTGCTGGGGGAGATGAACGCCGACTACCTCACCACCGCCCGCGCCAAAGGCCTGCGCGAGGACCTCGTGCGCCGCCGCCACGCCGTGCCCAACGCGCTGCTGCCCACCGTGACGCTGGTGTTCATGCAGTTCGGCATGGTCGTCTCCGGCGCCGTCACCGTCGAGGCCGTGTTCTCCTGGCCCGGTCTCGGGCAGCTCACCTACGACGCGATCCACGGGCCCGACCTCCCGGTGCTGCAAGGCGTGCTCGTCGTGCTGGCGAGCGCCGTGGTCCTGATGAACCTGTTCGCGGAACTGCTCTACCGCGTACTCGACCCGAGGGTGCGCACCGCATGACCACCTCCGCCCCGACCGAGACCTCGCGCGCCATCACCTGGCGCCGTCGGCGCGCGGCGGTCGCGCGCACTTGGCGCGACTTCGCCACCCAGAAGGGTGCGTTGATCGGTTTCTGCCTGCTCGCCGTGACCGTCGTCGTCGCGATCCTGCTACCCCTGATCAGCGACTCCGACGGTCTCGACGTCACCAAGGCCACCGGCCGTCCCCTCAGCCCACCGGACGGGCAGTTCTGGCTCGGCACCGACATCGACGGCCGCTCCGTGCTGCTCATGACGATCTGGGGCACCCGGCTCTCGCTGCTCGTCGGATTCTCCGCCACCGTGCTGAGCGTGCTGATCGGTGCGATCGTCGGCATCGCCGCCGCGCACTTCGGCGGCTGGTTCTCGGCGATCCTGCTGCGATTCACCGACTTCTTCCTCGTGCTGCCCTCGCTGATCCTCGCGATCGCGCTCTCGGCGGTGCTGCCGCAGAGCCCGCGCACGATCATCCTCGCCATCGGCCTCACCGCCTGGCCCAGCACCGCCCGGCTCGTGCGCGCCCAGACCCTCACCATCGAGAGCCGCCCCTACATCGAGCGCGCCCGTGCTCTCGGCGGCGGCCACCTCCACGTCATCGGCCGGCACGTGCTGCCCGGCGTGCTGCCGCTCGTGCTCGCCAACACCACCCTGGTCGTCGGCAACGCCGTGATCGCCGACGCGACCCTAGCGTTCCTCGGCGTCGGCGACCCGAACGCCATCTCCTGGGGCGCGATGCTCCAGACCGCCCTCTCCACCGGCGCCGTCACCCGCGGAGCCTGGTGGAACCTGCTGCCGCCGGGCATCGCGATCGTGCTCGTCGTGCTGTTTTTCACCCTGGTCGGGCGCGGGCTGGAGACGGTGCTGAACCCGAGGCTCAAAGGACAACACCAGTGACCGCCCTGCTCGAACTCAAGAACCTCGGCGTCACCTACCGCACCGGCGGCGGCGACATCTCCGCCGTCCGCGGCGTCGACCTGCGTCTCGAAGCGGGCGGCACGCTCGGCGTGGCGGGGGAGTCCGGCTCGGGCAAGTCCACCGTCGCCATGAGTGTCCTGCGGCTGCTCCCGCGCAGCGCCAACGTGACCGGTGAAATCCTGCTCGACGGCGAAGACGTGAGCACCATGCGCTGGGGCCGGTTGCGCACCGTGCGCTGGGCCGAGGCGTCGGTGGTGTTCCAGGGCGCCATGCACGCGCTCAACCCCGTGCGCCGCGTCGGCGAGCAGATCGCCGAACCCCTGCGCCTGCACCCACCCGAGACCGGCGCGCTCAGCGAGACCCAGGTGAAAGCCCGCGTCGCCGAGCTGCTCGAACAGGTGGACCTGCCGACCTCGCGCGCCGGCGCCTACCCGCACGAGCTGTCCGGCGGGCAGAAGCAGCGCGTGATGATCGCGATGGCCCTGGCCTGCTCACCCCGCCTGGTGATCGCCGACGAGCCCACCACCGCGCTCGACGTGATCGTGCAGGCCCAGGTGCTGGCGCTGCTGTCGAAGCTCGTGGCCGAACAGGACATCGGGCTCGTCATGATCAGCCACGACCTGTCCGTGCTCGCCGCCACCTGCGACCGCATCGCCGTGATGTACGACGGGCAGCTCGTCGAAGAACGCCCCAGCGCCGAGCTCATGGCCGACCCGCACCACGAACACAGCCGCGCGCTCGCCGCCGCGTTCCCCACCGTCGGCGACCCCGTGTCCCGCTTCGCCCCGGCCACCAGCACCCCGCTGCCCCCCGAACCCGAACACCGCGCCGGGCCCGACGACACGCCGCCGCTCGAAGCCGAGAACCTCCACGTGAGCTTCCGCGACCGCACCGGCAAGCGCATCCACGCCGTCAACGGCGTCGACCTCACCGTGCGCCGCGACGAGATCGTGGCCTTGGTCGGCCAGTCCGGCTCCGGCAAGACCACGCTCGCGCGCACACTGCTCGGCCTGCAGAAAGCCGACTCCGGCGCGGTCCGCCACGACGGCAAACCCATCCCCGCCGGGGGTGCCGCGCTGCGCGCGTACCGGCGCAAGGTCCAGCTCGTGCTGCAGGACCCCACCAGCGCGCTCAACCCGGCCCACACCGTCTACGAAGCCGTCGCGGAAGGCCCGCGCATCCACGGCCTGCCCGCCGAACGCGAGACCGTGCTCAAGGCCCTGGAGGCGGCGGAGCTGCGGCCCCCGGAGAAGTTCCTCGACCGCCTGCCCCACGAGCTCTCCGGCGGCCAGCGCCAGCGCGTGGTCATCGCCGGTGCCCTCGCGCTCGAACCCGCCGTGCTCGTGGCCGACGAACCCGTCGCCTCGCTCGACGCGTCCGTGCGCGGCGAGATCCTCGCGCTGCTGCTGCGGCTGCGGCGCGAGCTCGGCCTCGCCGGGCTCGTGATCACTCACGACCTGGGCCTGGCCTGGAACATCGCCGACCGCGTCGCCGTGATGTACCGGGGCGAGCTCGTCGAAACGGGCACCGTCGAACAGGTCCTGCTCGACCCCCGGCACGAGTACACGCGCTCCCTGCTCGCCGCCCTGCCCGGCGGCACGGCCCAGCGCGCGACCAGCGGCAGCTGAGCGTTCCGGACAGCTTCCGGAAAAACCGACGTTCACCACCCACGGGCGGAAGATTCACCCGGACCGCACGCCGGCCATCCGAACAGGTGCGCGAAATGGCATCGGTGCGGGAGCCCGTGCGGTGAGGCGAAGATTCACCCGGTAATCTCCTGGATCGAAATGGCGACCACCACCGACTCCGCGCAGCCGTCCGCGATCAGCGCCCCGGACGCGCGATTCCTCACGCCCTCGCGGTTCCCATACCGCACGATCGCGATGGGCACCATCGGGACCACGCTGCTCATGCTCGCCGCGCTCGGCGCCGGCGGGATCCTGATCCGCGACCCCGTCCTCGGCCACGGGCCCCTCTCGTGGATCCGCTACGGCCACGGCCGCGCGCTCGCCAACGCACTGCTCTACCTCGGCTTCGCGCTCGTCGTCTGGGCCTGGGTCCGCCTCGGCCGCTACGTGCTCGCCGGCCGCATCGGCAGCAAACCGATCCTCATCGCCGCGCTGTGCTGGATGGCGCCCCTGCTGGTGTCGCCGCCGCTGTTCACCCGCGACGTCTTCTCCTACCTCGGCCAGGGCGCGCAGCTGCTCTACGGGCTCGACCCGTACGCCAACGGCCCCGCCGAGCTCGACGTGCTCCCCAACGTGGTGCAGAACGTCCACCCGCTGTGGCAGACCACGCCCGCCCCGTATGGGCCGCTGTTCCTGCTGATCTCCAAGGGCATCGTGTCCATCACGCAGGACAACATGATCGCCGGCGTGATCCTCACCCGCGTCGTGCTGCTCGTCGGCCTCGGCATGACCCTGTGGGCGCTGCCGCGGCTCGTGAAGCACCTCGGCGGCAAGCTGCCCGTGGCGCTGTGGCTCGCGGTCGCCAGCCCGATGATGGTCATCCACCTCTTCGGCGGCCCGCACAACGACCTCATGATGCTCGGGTTCCTCACCACCGGCGTCCTCGCCGCGCTCGAACGCAAGTACATCGTCGCCGTCGTGCTCGTCACCATCGGCATGCTGATCAAACCGACCGCCGCCGTCGCGCTGCCCTTCCTCGTGTGGATGTGGGCCGCGAACATGACCGGCGAGTCGAAGGTCAAGAACTTCTTCAAGGCCGGCGCCGCGTCCGTCGGGCTTTTCCTGCCCGTGTTCGTCGCCGGCACGTGGCTCTCACTGGGCTCGCTCAACCTCGGCTGGTGGTCGGGCCTCGCGGCGCCCCAGCTCATCGCCAACTGGCTCAACTTCCCGACCGGCATCGGCGAAGCCGTGTACAACCTCGTGCACCTCGTCGCCAACGTCCAGGCCTCGCCGTTCGTCACCGTCGCCCGCGCGATCGCCATGCTCGGCCTCGCCGCCTTCGGCATCCGCCAATGGTGGCTCGCCCGCGAAGGCGGCGCCAAGGCCGTCTACCGCGCCGCGATCACCCTGCTGGCCGTCGCGATCCTCATGCCGCCCACCCTGCCGTGGTACCTCACATGGGGCTTCGTGCTGATTTCCGCGTTCCCCTGGGGACGCCGCAACCTCTCCGCCGTGGTCGCCGTCTCGGTCTTCGTGACCCTCGTGTACTACCCGACCGGCGAGCAGGCCCTGTACGACTGGTGGTTCATCGCGATCGTCGTGGTGGTGAGCCTCTACGCGGCCGCGTCGCTGCTGCGCCCGGACCCGCTGGGCCTCATCGCGGCGTGGCGGCGACCGCGGGAAGAGAAGTTCCTCCCCGCAGCTCCTGCCGCTCCTGCTGCTTCCCCTGCTTCCCAGGACTAAGACCGCGCGAGCGCCTCGGCGAACACCGGGGCGACTTTCTTCAACACGGACTGGCCCGCCTTGTCGACCCAGTCGATGTTCTTGAACACGAGCGCCTCGGCACGATCACCCTTGCCCAGCACCAGCACGCAGATCCGCACCCCGATGGGTTCGGTCGGCGCCGCGCAGAACCCGTACTGCGCATCCGCCACCTTCGGCGCCGTGAACTCGCTGACCGACGCGAAATCAAGGTGCTGCACCGTCACGTGGCCACAGGCGAGCGCCTTTTTCACGCCATCCACGACCTGAGCACCGGTGTAACCGTCGTACTCGGCCACGAGCTGCGCGATCTCCCCGCTGCGATCGCTCGAATGCGCCTGGGCGCCCAGCTTGGCTTTCGCGTCCCACGGCTGCGCCGCACCGCAGGCATTCACCAGCCGCAGCGGCGTGGTCTCGCCGATGATGTACTCGACTGGCTGCACGTACTCGTCCTGCCCGACCTTCGCCAGTTCGTCGTCGGTCGGCAGCAGCCGCTCCAAGGTCGGCGGATGCACCACCGGCGAAGGCGGCGCACTGCTCGACACGGGCGGCGCCTTCGGCATCACGCTGGGCGGCGCCGTCGCCGCGCCGGACGAACACCCCGCGACCAGGACCGCGAGACCGGACACCACCGCCGTTTTCCACAAAATCCGTCTGTGCACGCACCAAGATCGTCGATCACCCGGTGATCGTTACCGGTCCTTCGTGAAGGCCCCGGCGAACATCGGCAGCGTGGTCAGCAGGCTCTTCTTCGCCTTGCCGGGTTTCAATCCCTCGTCGTTCACTTCGCTGGATTGGAGGGCCTCTGCCGATCGCCGTGCGCGAGGAACAGAAAGCACTTGCGAGCATCGGGCGCGTCGGTGGCGGCGCCGCAGAACCCGTACTGCGCGTCGACCCCAGGGAGAGCGGGGGCGGAGAAGGTTTCGTCCACCTTGAAATCCTCCACGGCCTTGTCCCACGACTCCATCGCCACGTTCTTGCACGCGACGATGAGCTTCTTCGGGTACGCGACGCTGATGATCGACTGGGCCGGCGTCTCCAGCGCGAACCCGGTCGGCAGCAAGATCGTCGATCACCCGGCGATCGTCAGCCGCCGTCGTCACACCGTTATGCGAAGGACCAGCCGTGCCACGAACGGACGGTCGTGAGGATCACGGCGTGCTCCGGCGGGCGCTCGGCGTACTGCGGGTACTTCGCCACCAGCCACGACACCGGCTCGGCCCGCGCGGCCGGATCCAGCACGCGCGCGACGCCGTCCGCCCGCGCCCACCACAGCTGGGACCAGTCGTCGGAGTAGGCGTCGACCAGGAAGGACACCGACGGGTTCTCCGCGATGTTCGCCAGGCGTCGCAACGAGGTCGTCGACTTCGGTTTGTGGTCCACGGCGAAGGCGATCTCGTCGCCGGACACCGCGAAGGTCACCGGTACCAGGTGCGGGACGCCGGCAGCCGAGACGGTCGCCAGGCGGGCCACCCGAGCGGCGGCAAATCTGGTGCGAGCCTCAAAACCGGAAAGCCGCATGATCAGGCCAGCGCGGGGGAGTCGAGAGTCAGCGTGCCCAGCTCCGTGTCCAGCGAAGCCCGCGCGCCCAGCGGCAAGGTCGGCGACGACGCCACGTGGCCGAACCCGAAGTCGCCCAGCACGGGGATCCCCAAAGGCGTCAAGCGGTCCAGCACCAGCGACCGGATCTCGGCCGGGTCGCCGCACGCGGCCCACGAACCCAGCACCACGCCCCGCGCCCCGGCGAACCAGCCCGAGCGCAGCAGCTGCGTCAGCATCCGGTCGATCCGGTAGACGCTCTCGGTCACGTCCTCCAGCAGCACGATCCCGTCCTCGGCCGACCCCCGCTCGGCCGTGCCGAGCCCAGCCGCGAGCAGCGACAGGTTCCCGCCCACCAGCACCCCCGACGCGCGGCCCGGCACGAGCACGTCCGCCTCCGGTGCCCGCAGCACACGCGTGCGCTCCGGTTCGAACAGCGTGCGGCGCAGGTGCTCGGCCGCGGTCTCGTCGAACAAGACCGAAGCGGGCATCGGCGAGAACAGCGTGTCCAGGTCCAGGTGCGTGGCCACGGCGCGGTGCAGCGCCGTCACGTCGGACGAGCCCGCCAGCACCTTCGGGCCGGCAGCCCGCAACGCCGCCCAGTCGATCAGGTCGAGCATCCGCTGCGAGCCGTACCCGCCGCGGGCCGCGAGTACGCACGAGACCTCCGGGTCGAGCCACGCGGCCGTGAACTCCGCGGCCCGCACCTGGTCCGGCGCCGACAGGTAGCCCGACGTCGAGCCGTGCACCGCCTCGCCGACCCGCACCTTCACGCCCCAGCCGCGCAGCACCGGGAGCGCCGCGTCGAGCAGGTCCGGCGCCACGGGACCGGACGGCGCCACCAGCGCCACCGTGTCCCCGGGCGCCAGCCGCGGTGGTCTCATCGGGACAGCTCCAGCTTCGCCACGTCCGGCGTCGCGAACCCGAACACCTGGCCGTAGAACGACAGCTCGGCCTCCAGCGCCGTCACGATCGTCTCCGCCCGCCGGAACCCGTGCTGCTCACCCGGGAACCGCAGGTAGGCGTGGCCGACGCCGCTGCCGGCCAGCCCGGCGACGAACCGGTCCGCCTGTTCCGGCGGGCAGATCTGGTCCTCCAGCCCCTGCAGGAACAGCACCGGCCCCGCCAGCGAACCCGCGTGCGTGATCGGCGAGCGCTCCCGGTAGCGCTGCTCGGTCTCCGGGTACGGCCCGACCAGTCCCACCAGGTACTGCGACTCGAAGTCGTGCGTCTCGCCGCCCGCTCCCGTCCACGTGGCGAGGTCCAGGATCGGGAACTTCACCGTCGCCGCCGCGTACGTGCGGGTCATCGTGATCGACGCCGCCGACGTGAACCCGCCCGCACTGCCGCCCCGGATCCCCAGCCGCGCGCCGTCGGCGGCGCCCTCGGCCACGAGCGCCTCGGCCACCGCCACGCAATCGCCGACGTCCACCACACCCCACTGCTCGCGCAGCCGCTCCCGGAACGCCCGCCCGTAGCCGGTCGAGCCGCCGTAGTTCACGGCCACCACGCCGATGCCGCGGCTGGTGAAGTACGCGATCGTCAGGTCCAGCGCCGCGTCGCTGCGCCCGGTCGGCCCGCCGTGCACGTGGACCAGGAACGGCGGCCGCTCACCCTCGGGACCGGTGAAGTCCGGGTTCCGCGGCCCGAACACGAATGCCGGGATCCGCGAACCGTCCGCCGCGGCGAACACGCGCTCCTGCGGCACCGGCAGGTAGTCCGACGACGGCAGGTCGGCCGGCTGCGGCGTCAGCGCCGTCCACGTACCCGCCTCGAGATCCACCCGCACCACGGCGCTCTCGCGATCCGCGCCCCCGGCGATCCCCGCGACACCACCCGGCACCGTGGCCAGCCCCGACGTCGACCACACGCTCAGCTCCGGCACCACCGGCGTCACCGAACCGGCGTGCTCGTCGAGCACCGCCAACCCGTCCTCCGTGAGGACGGCGTGCCGCCCGCCGCCGAGCGGGGCGAACCAGCTCGCGCCGAGCTTCCACATCGCACCGCCGATCTCCTGCTCCACCGGTGCGAGGTTCACCACCGACCCGTCGAGCCCGACGCGGTGCAGGTTCCACCAGCCGTCCGGGTCCAGCAGCGCCAGCAGCCGGTCCGGCGTCTCCCACTCCAGCTGGCAGACCGCCACGTCAGTGCCACCGGCCAGCACGCGGGCCTCACCGAACACCCCGTCGCCGTCCACGGGCGCGACGAACAGCTCCGTGCCGTCCCACGGCATCGCCGGGTGGTCCCACGCGAGCCACGCCGCGTGCGCGCCGTCGGGCGAGAGCTGCGGCGCCGTGAAAAAGCGGTGCCCCTCCACGAGCACCCGCTCGGCACCGCCCGCGAGGGGGATGGCCACGAGCTCGCGGGAAATGTCCGTGCGGCGCGGCCCGGTGCTGCGCTCGCGCACCGCCCACACTTCGCCGGCGCGGCCTGCGCGGAGATCGCTGTAGCGCACGCCCTGCGACTCGGCCGGCTCCGGCGTCAGCGGCGTCACCTCACCGGCGACGGACGCGTACACCCGCTGATCGGCCCAATGGGTGAAAACCACGACGGCACCGATCGCGACCCACGGGCGGCCGCCGTACTCGTGCACCCGGTTGCGGACGTTCCACGGCGCGGGCACCACGTCCTCGACCCCGCCACCCGGCACCGCGCGCACGAGCGCCACGCGGCCACCTTCGGCCGGTCGGGCCTCGGCCCACCACAGTTCGTCACCCACGGTCGCCGGCCACTGTGCGCCACCTCCCGCGGCCGCCACGTCCGCCGCCGAAACGGGTGAGGTCCAGGTTCCGTATGCAGAGATCTGTGGCACCCGGAAAGCCTAACGGCGATCCGCTGCGTGTCCGCACCCGCACGCACCGCACCGAAATCCCGATCAACCAGGGGCGGCGGATGCCGATCAAGCGACCGTGGCCTAGGGTCGGGGGTGCTATGTCTCGCGTAATCCACGTCTTCCGCAAGCCCGACCGGTTCGTCGCCGGAACGGTCGGCGAGCCCGGCGATCGCACGTTCTACCTCCAGGCGTCGGAAGATGTCCGGACGGTCAGCGTGACGATCGAGAAACAGCAGGTCGTCGTTCTCGCCGAACGCCTCGGCTCCCTTCTGGAGGAGGTCGCCAGCCGCTTCGGCGCGGACGTGCCCACCGACGTCCCCGACGACCAGCTCGACGTCGACCCCCTCACGGTCCCCGTCGAGGAGGAGTTCCGCGTCGGCACCATGGGTCTCGGCTGGGACGCCGACTCCAGCGCCGTCGTGATCGAGCTCCTCGCGATCACCGAGGGTGAGGTCGACGAGACCGTGGTCCTCGACGACACCGAAGAGGGTCCCGACGCCGTGCGCGTGTTCCTCACCCCGGTCGGCGCCCGCGCCTTCGCCGAGCGCGCCGACCGCGTCGTCAACGCCGGGCGCAAGCCGTGCCCGCTGTGCGGCGAGCCGCTCGACTCGACCGGGCACATCTGCCCGCGGCAGAACGGCTACCGCCGCGACGTCGACGTGGCCGAGGACTGAGGGCGCCGGTGGCCAGCACTCCGCCGGAGCCGACGGACCCCGCTGCGCGCGAGTTCGTCACCCACGGCCGCATCGACGTCGAGGGCCGGCTCGTCGACGCCTCCAACGTCACCCTGTTCTGCGCGATCGAGCTCGACGGCGTCACCGGCCGTGTGGTCTACAAGCCGGTGTCGGGGGAGCGGCCGCTGTGGGACTTCCCCGACGGCACCCTCGCCGGCCGTGAGGTCGCGACCGCGATGATCGCCGACGCGTCCGGCCTCGGCACCATCCCGCCCACGGTCCTGCGCGACGGCCCGTTCGGGCCCGGCATGGTCCAGCTGTGGGTGGAGACCGCCGAGGACGACGACGTCGTCGACGTCTGCGCCCCCGACGAGGTCCCCGAAGGCTGGCGCACCGTGCTGCACGCCCACGACCGCCTCGGTGACCCGGCGGTGCTGGTGCACGCCGACCACCCCGGGATGCGTGAGCTGGCGGTGCTCGACGTCATCGTGAACAACACCGACCGCAAGGGCGGGCACCTGCTCGCGGGCACCGACGGCCGTGTCTACGGCGTCGACCACGGCATCTGCCTGCACACCGACCCGAAGCTGCGGACCGTGCTGTGGGGCTGGATCGGCGAGCGACTCGGGGACGACACCGCGGAGAAGTTGCGCAAGCTGCGGTCCGACCTCGACGGCAAGCTCGGCGCCGACCTCGGCGAGCACATCACCACCTTCGAGGTCCGCGCGCTCTCACAGCGCGCCGACTTCCTGCTCGCCGAAGGCGTCTTCCCCGAACCCGGCGACGACTGGCGCGCGATCCCCTGGCCGCTCTTCTGAGCGACTCGCTGGACACCGCGGCCCGCGCCCGGCTGGTCGACCGGTTCGGCGCGGGCGTCGGACCGTGGTGCGACGCACTGCCCGACCTCGTCGCGCGCCTGGCGCAGCGCTGGAACCTCACGGTCCGGGAAGCGCGCCCGGGCAACACCGGCCGGACGCTGCTGTGCGACGGCCCCGATGGTCCCCATGTCCTGAAGCTGTGCCCCGATCCCGGGATCGCCCAGGCCGAAGCCACGGCTTTGCTGGCGTGGGCCGGTCTGCCGCGGGTCGTGCAGCTGCTCGACACCGACCTCGCCGCAGGTGCGATCCTGCTCGAAGGCCTCGTGCCCGGCACGACCCTGACCGGCACCGAAATTCCCTGGGACGAGGTCCGCGACCTGCTCGGCCAGCTCCACGAGGTCGCGGCGGACGGCCCGTTCCCGACCCAGCTCGAGCGCGTCCACGCGATGTTCGACCTCGCCGAACGCCGGCTGCGCGGCAGCAGGGCGGAAGAGCACCTGCCGCTCGACGTGCTGCACGCCGGACGCACCCGCGCCGAAACCCTCGCCACGACCGGTCCCGTCGCCCTCGTCCACGGCGACCTGCACCCCGGCAACGTCCTCGACGCCGGCCCGGCCCGCGGCATCGTCGCGATCGACCCCCGCCCGTGCGTCGGCGACCCCGCTCTCGACGGCGTCGACTGGGCGTTCCTCCCGCTCGCCGACGGCGGCACGCTCGACGATGGCCTCGCCCGGCTGCCCGACCCCGACCGCACCCGCGCGTGGTGCGTCGCGCTCGCCCCGCTGATGGCGATGGGACCCCTGCGCCGTACCGGCCCGACGCCCTTCACCGACGCGGTCCTCGCGCTCCTGCCTTAACGAGTGTGGCGCTCGTCACTGTTCGGCCCCGGGTTCAACCGCCGCCGCCCCGGGCCCCGTGTCGCGGGGAGCCGCGCGCGCACGCGCCGGCTCCCGCTGCCGAAGGACTGACATGACCGCAACGAAGGCTCCCGGCGCGATGACCCGCGAGATGCGCATGGTGCACACCGCGCTGCGCCGCGAGTTCGGGCTGATGCCGAAGCTGATCGCCGGCGTCGCCGAAGGGGACACGCAGCGCGCCGCGCTCGTCGCCGACCACCTCGGGCTCGTCAGCACGATCCTGCACCACCACCATCACGCCGAAGATCTCGAGATCTGGCCCAACCTGCTCGAACGCTGCCCCGCCGACGTCGCCCCGCTCGTGTACGGCATGGAGCGCCACCACGAACGCATCGCGTTCCTCGGCGTCGACCTCACCGACGCCGTCGCGGCCTGGCGCGCCGAGCCGAACACCGCGCACCGCGACGCCGTGCTGGCCGTCCTCGACCCGCTGATCGCCGTGCTGAACGAACACCTCGGCGCGGAAGAGGACTACGTGCTCCCGCTCATCGAACAGCACATCACCGCCGCGGAGTGGGACACCATGGTCGCCCAGGGCGCGGCCGAGCTCCCCGCCGAGAAGCTCCCGCTCGTGCTCGGGATCATGATGTACGAAGGCGACCCCGGCGCCGTCCAGGACGCACTTGGCAACCTGCCCGCCGAAGCCCGCGACACCGTCGCCGAGCTGGCGCCGCGCCTGTACGCGGACCTCGCCGAAACCCTCCACGGCACCCGCACCCCGCCGAAGGAATCCACGCCGGCCCGCTGAACCGGCACGTCACGGCCACACGTCACGGCCACAGGAGCGGCACCGCCTTCTCCAGTGCCCAGCCGATGACCACGAACCAGCCGGCGATCCACACGAACGCCGGGATCGAGGTGAGCTCCGCGAGGCCGGCCGCGTCGTCGGTGTGGTGCCGCAGGCCGTGGCGCACCCGGTTGGACACGAGCGCGGCCAGCCCGCCGATCTCGCTGGTGAGCAGCAGCCACGTCTCGCCGTACGCGACCGCGTTCTGCACCCACCCCGGCGCCGTCCGCCAGACGGTGAAAGTGACCATCCCGAGCGCGACGACCGCGACGAAGGTGATCAGGTCGCGCGTGACCACCAGCACGAGCACCATCACCAGCGTGGTGAGCGCGAGGACGGCGGGCGCGTAGCCGTGCCGCAACAGCCCGGCGGCACCGAGCCCAGCCAGCGACGGCATCGCGTACCCGGCCACGCTGGTCAAGGTCCGCGACCACAGCGATCGCGTCCACGACCACGTGGCGCCGCTGTCGGCGCTGGTGATCGCGATCCGGTACACCCCACCGCCGGTGACGACGCTCGCGAGCGCGTGCCCGCTCTCGTGGAACACCGTCCCCAGCACGTTCGCGCGCCCGATCAGCAGATCCTTCTCGCTCGTCAGGAACGCGAACGTCCCCGTCGACACCGCGGCCGCGAACAGCCCCGTCACCAGCACCAACCACTGCCCGGGCGCCTCGACCGCCTCAGTCAGCGACCCGAAGAACCCCCCACCCGCCATGACCTCGACCTCCCCTGGGAACGGCAGGAACCCGAAGAATCGCACGTGGGTACGACATTTCCGGCCCACCGAAGCGCGTCAAGGATCAGCCGCCGCCCGGCGTGGCGGCAGGACTTCACCCCACGAACCGCACTAGCGTGCTCGGCCGTGCGCTCACATTCGTACGACGACGTGCTGTCGGGTCCGCGCAAGCGGAAGATCCCCGAAGTCCCGGCCGAACGGGGGCTCGTGGTCGAAGACCCCGACAGCGGCTTTTGCGGCGCGGTCGTGAAGATCGAGTACGGCAACGTCGTCCTCGAGGATGCCAAGGGTCGCCAGCGTGTGTTCCCGCTCGGCCCCGCGGCGTTCCTGCTGGAGGGCAAGCCCGTCACGCTCGTGCCGGTCCGCGAGGCCGCCGCGCCCGTCAAGCAGGTGTCGGCGTCCGGGTCGGTGAAGGTGCAGGGTCTGCAGGCGCGCGTCGCGCGGGACTCCCGGATCTGGGTCGAGGGCAAGCACGACGCGGAGCTCGTCGAGCGCGTGTGGGGCCACGACCTGCGCGTGGAAGGCGTCGTCGTGGAACCGCTCGACGGCGTCGACGTGCTGGCCGAGAAGATCGCCGAGTTCGGCACCGGGCCCGGCCGCCGCCTCGGCGTGCTGGTCGATCACCTCGTGAAGGGCAGCAAGGAGTCGCGGCTGGTCGCACAGGTCCGCGACGAGCAGGTGCTCGTGACCGGTCACCCGTACGTGGATATCTGGCAGGCCGTGAAACCTGCCGCCGTCGGCATCCGCGCGTGGCCGGAGATCCCGCGCGGCACCGAGTGGAAGGTCGGCATCTGCGAGGCGCTCGGCTGGGGCGAGACCTATGAAGGCTGGCAACGGGTCCTGGCCGCCGTGAGCAGTTTCCGCGACCTCGAGACACCGCTCATCGGCGCCGTCGAACGGCTCATCGACTTCGTCACCGAGCCCTCGGAATGAGCACGAAATGAGCCCGGTATGCCCGGTTTCGGACAAGGTCACGCGTCGGTCACGTCGAGTCACTTGCCCGGTGCGAACCGGCGCGATCTGAGAGCATGAGCACATGGCAGCAGCATTGATCTGGCTGATCATCGGCATCGTCCTGATGATCGCGGAAGTCATCTCCGGCGACTTCGTGTTGATCATGCTCGGCATCGCCGCGCTGCTCGGCGCCGGCTCCGAAGCGATCACCGGCAACATCTTCATCGACGTCGCCGTGTTCGCCGTCAGCTCCGTCGCGCTGCTGGCGCTGGCCCGCCCCATGCTCAAGCGCCGCTTCCTCGCCGGCTCCCACACGCCCACGGGCACGGACGCGCTCATCGGCGCCCGCGCCGTCGTGGTGTCCACAGTGGACTACGACGCCGGGCAGGTGAAGATCGGGGGAGAGATCTGGTCGGCGCGCGCCGTGCACGAGTCGCACCCGCCGATCGCGCCGGGCACCAGCGTCACCGTCGTCGAAATCTCCGGCGCCACCGCCGTGGTGGACATCGTGTCGTGATCGCGAGAACTCCGGAAAACGGTACTAGGTAAGGGGAAACGCTCTTGTCCACAATTGCGATCGTCGTGGTCGCGCTCCTGATCTTGTTCGTCATCATCACGGTGGTCAAGGCGATCATGGTGGTGCCGCAGGCCCAGTCGGCGGTGATCGAGCGACTCGGCCGGTTCCGCACGGTCGCCTCGCCCGGCCTGACGTTCCTGGTGCCGTTCCTGGACAAGGTCCGCGCCCGGATCGACCTGCGCGAGCAGGTCGTCTCGTTCCCGCCGCAGCCGGTGATCACCGAGGACAACCTGACGGTCAACATCGACACCGTCGTGTACTTCCAAGTCACCGACTCGCGCGCCGCGGTCTACGAGATCTCCAACTACATCATCGGTGTCGAGCAGCTCACCACCACCACACTCCGCAATGTGGTCGGTGGCATGAGCCTGGAGCAGACGCTGACCTCCCGCGACGCGATCAACAGCCAGCTGCGCGGCGTGCTCGACGAGGCCACCGGCCGCTGGGGCATCCGCGTCGCGCGGGTCGAGCTCAAGGCGATCGACCCGCCGCCGTCGATCCAGGACTCGATGGAGAAGCAGATGCGCGCCGACCGGGAGAAGCGCGCGATGATCCTCACCGCCGAAGGTCAGCGGGAGTCGTCGATCAAGACGGCGGAAGGCCAGAAGCAGAGCCAGATCCTCTCCGCCGAAGGCCAGAAGCAGGCCGCGATCCTCGCGGCCGAGGCCGAACGGCAGTCCCGCATCCTGCGCGCGCAGGGTGAACGCGCCGCCCGCTACCTGCAGGCCCAGGGCCAGGCGAAGGCGATCGAGAAGGTGTTCGCCGCCATCAAGGCCGGCCGCCCGACGCCCGAGGTGCTCGCCTACCAGTACCTGCAGACCCTGCCGCAGATGGCGCAGGGCGACGCGAACAAGGTCTGGATGATCCCGAGCGACTACGGCAAGGCCCTCGAAGGCTTCGCCCGCGCGCTCGGCGCCCCCGGCGACGACGGCGTGTTCCGCTACGAGCCGCCGAAGGACGACACCCCCGAACGCCCCGACCTGGACGACGACGAGGTCGCCGGCTGGTTCGACACCTCGACCGACCCGAAGGTCGCCGAGGCCGTCGCCGCCGCGGAAGCCGTGGCGCGCAAGGAGGTGCCGAGCCCGCTCAACACCGCGCCGCCGCGCCGCGCCCTCGGTGGAGCGACCCCGGCACCGGAAGCCGCGGCTCCGGCGGCACCGGCGGAAGAAGAGCCGCCCGCACCGCCGGCCCCGGCCACGCCGCCGCCCAGCACGCCGCCGCCGGGTGTCCAGCAGCAGAACCCGCCGTCGCTCCCGCAGCCGCAGCCCCCGACCACGCCGCCGGGTGGCCCGTACCAGGGCCCGCCGCAGCAGTTCGGCGGCCAGCAGGGTCAGCAGGGACAGCAGGGTCCGGGCAGCGGGCCGTTCCCGCAGCAGGGCCCGTTCGGCGGACCCCAGGGCGGGCCGCCGCAGCAGCGCCGCTGACACATCACGCAAAAAGAGGGGCGCCGCACCGGATTCCGGTGCGGCGCCCCTCTTTTTGTCGCTAGCGGCGGGCGTAGACGCTGACGTCGTCGATGTTCGCCTTCGACCGGTCCGGCAGCGCGATCACACACAGGATCGTGACCACCGCGGACAACACGATGTAGATCGACACCGAGTACGGCGTGCCCGTCAGGTGCAGCAGCCAGGTCGCCAGCAGCGGCGCGGGCCCACCCGCGAACACCGACGCCAGCTGGTACCCGAGGCCGGCGCCGCCGTAACGCAGGTGCGTCGGGAAGCTCTCGCCGATCAGCGCGGCCTGCGGCCCGTACTGCATCGCGTGCGCGACCAGCGACACGATCACCGCGATGAAGATCAGGGCGTGCCCGCCGTGGCTCAGCACCGTGAAGTACGGGAACGCGATCAGCGCCGTGAGCACCGCGCCGGTCAGGTACACCCGTTTTCGGCCGATGCGGTCGGAGAGCTGGGAGAACACCGGGATCAGCACCAGCTCCGCCAACGCGCCGACGAGCACCGCGTTGAGGACGAACGTCTTGCTGAACTCAGGACGCTCCACCACGTACACGAGCACGAAGCTGGTGAACAGGTAGAACGGCATCTGCTCGCTGAAGCGCAGACCGGCTGAGAGCAGGATCTCCCGCCAGTGGTGGCGCACCGCGTCCTTCACCGGCGCCTTGGACGTCTTCTTGTTCGCCACCACCGCCGCGAACATCGGCGTCTCGAGGATCCGCAGCCGGATCACCAGCCCGATGACCACGAGCACCAGACTCAGCAGGAACGGGATCCGCCAGCCCCACGAGTCGAAGTCCTCTTTCGACAGCGTCGCCGACAGCAGCGTCATGCCACCGGTTCCGAGCACCAGGCCGACCGGCACGCCGATCTGCGCGAAGCTCGCGAGGAGCCCGCGCCTTCGCTGGTCACCCCATTCCATCGCGAGCAGCACCGACCCGCTCCACTCACCGCCGATCGCGATGCCCTGGATCAGTCGCAGCAGCACCAGGATCAACGGCGCCGCGAACCCGATCGACGCCGTCCCCGGCAGCACCCCCACCACCGCCGAGGACAGGCCCATCAGCAGGAGTGTGACGATCAGCGTCGCCTTGCGCCCCAGCCGATCGCCCCAGTGCCCGAAGATCGCCGCGCCGACCGGCCGGGCCGCGAACCCGACCGCGTAGGTGGCGAACGACTGCATCACGCCGGCGTATCCGCTCGAGGAGGGGAAGAACAGGTGCGGGAAAACAAGTGCCGCTGCCGTGTTGTAGAGGAAAAAGTCGTACCACTCGATCGTCGTGCCGATCGACCCGGCGAGCGCCGCTCGCCGCACTTGCACTCGACGGTCTCCCGTGGACGCTTGGACTGACTGGCTGACTTCGTTGTCGCCTAGAACCATGGGTGCACACCTCTCGTGACTGGCGTCACTCAATAGTGTGAGCCGTGCCCGCCTGTTTGGCGATTCCTGACGAACGATGCGGGAAGGTCGTTTCGTTCTGTCACCCTTTGTGGTCGTATTCCGCCGAAAACCACGGTCTGCGATTGTTCCGAAAAACTTCGCGATGGGATGTCGGAAACCCGTGCGCGGCTCCGTCCCCGCGGTGACAACAGACCGAAGCTCACCGGCCGGACCGACACCACCGAGGAGAACCCCGTGGACCGCAGTGAGATCACCGAGATCCTCGACCGCCCGCTCAGCCAGGAGCTGCTGGCGCGCGACCTGACCCGCCTGGCGTACGTCGCGCAGGACGGGACGCCGCGCAACGTGCCGATCGCGTTCACCTGGAGCGGCACCGAGATTGTCATGTGCACCGCCAAGAACGCGCCGAAGCTCCCGTCCCTGCGGGCCAACCCGATGGTCGCGCTCACGATCGACACCGAGGTGCACCCGCCCAAGATCCTGCTCATCCGGGGCCGCGCCGAGCTCGACGTCGTCGACGGGATCCCCGAGGAGTATCTGCAGATGAACGGCAGCTACGAGATGACCGCCGAACAGCGGGTCGAGTGGGAGGCCGAGGTCCGCTCGCTCTACGACGGCATGGTCCGCATCGTCGTGACCCCGACCTGGGCGAAGCTCATCGACTTCGAGACCACACTGCCCAGCGCCGTCGAAGAGCTGGTCAAGCAGCGCGCCGAGCGTCAGCAAGCTTGAAAACCCCAGCCGGAAAAAGTTTCGCCGCGGGATGTCGAGAACCCGCGAACGGCTGCGTCCCCGTACCGAACCCGGCCAGAATGGGCCGGACCACACCAAGGAGAACGACGATGGCCAAGTACCTGCTGCTCAAGCACTACCGCGGCGCGCCGGCCGCGGGCAACGACGTGCCGATGGACCAGTGGACCCCGGAGGAGGTCACGGCCCACATGCAGTACTTGCGTGACTTCGCGGCCAAGCTCGAAAGCACCGGCGAGTTCGTGGACAGCCAGGCGTTGTCGCAGGACGGCACGTGGGTCCGCTCCGGCGGCGAGGGCCGGCCGCCGGTCACCGACGGGCCGTTCGCGGAGACCAAGGACCTCATCGCCGGCTGGGTGATCATCGACGTCGACACCCACGAGCGCGCGGTCGAGCTCGCCGGCGAGCTGTCCGCGTCGCCGGGTGCGGGCGGGAAGCCGACCCAGGAATGGCTCGAGGTGCGCCCGTTCTACGGCGAGTGCCCCGCCATCACCGAATGACGGCACCGGTGGACGAAACCCTGCTGCGGGCCCTCACACCGGCCGTGATCGGGATCCTCGGCCGTCGCGGAGCGGATTTCGCGGCGGCCGAGGACGCGGTGCAGGAAGCCCTGGTCGAGGCGGTGCGCGTGTGGCCGGACGACCCGCCGCGCGACCCGAAGGGCTGGCTGGTCACCGTCGCGTGGCGCAAGTTCCTCGACGCCGTGCGCGCCGACTCCTCGCGGCGCCACCGCGAGCTGCGCGCCGACGAGGAGCCCGAACCCGGACCGACCGAGGTCACGGACGACACGCTGCAGCTGTATTTCCTGTGCACCCACCCGTCGCTGACCCCGGCTTCGGCCGTCGCGCTCACGTTGCGCGCGGTCGGCGGGCTGACCACGCGGCAGATCGCGCAGGCCTACCTCGTGCCAGAGGTGACGATGGGCCAGCGCATCACCCGGGCCAAGAAAACCGTGGCGGGCGTGCGCCTGAACCAGGCCGGCGACGTCGGCACGGTGCTGCGGGTGCTGTACCTGGTGTTCAACGAGGGCTACTCCGGCGACGTCGACCTCGCCGCCGAGGCCATCCGGCTCACGCGCCAGCTCGCCGCCCGGATCGACCACGAGGAGGTCGCGGGCCTGCTCGCCCTCATGCTGCTCCACCACGCCCGCCGCCCGGCGCGGACCAGCTCCGACGGCCGGCTCGTGCCGCTGGCCGACCAGGACCGCAGCCAGTGGGACACAGGCCTGATCGCCGAGGGCGTCGACATCCTGCAGGCGGCGCTCACGCGCGACCGGTTGGGCGAGTTCCAGGCCCAGGCCGCGATCGCCGCGCTGCACGCCGACGCGCAGGCGGCCGAAGAGACCGACTGGGTGCAGATCGTCGAGTGGTACGACGAGCTGGTGCGCCTCACCGACAGCCCGGTCGCCCGGCTCAATCGGGCCGTCGCGGTCGGGGAGGCCGACGGTCCCCGCGCGGGCCTGGCCGCGCTCGCTGAGCTCGACCCCGCCCTGCCCCGCCACACCGCCGCGTCGGCGTACCTCCACGAACGCGAGGGCGACCCCGCTACCGCGGCCCGGCTCTACGTCGAAGCCGCCGCGGCCGCGCCCAACCTCCCCGAACGCGAGCACCTCACCCGGCAGGCCGCCCGCCTGAACTCCCGGCTGCGCGGGTGAACGCAGCTCGGGGTCAGGCGGTCGCGTAGATGTCGCGGTAGCGCTTCAGCGCGCGGCGGGTGAGGTCGTCGCCGTCCTGTCCGGCGAAGCGGCCGGGCCGCAGCGTCTCGAGGTGGGGGACGCCGGGGTCTTCGCCGCGCAGCAACGCGGCGAGCGCCGCGGCCGACCCGGCGGCGTGCGTGACCCAGATCGCCTCCGCCAGCCACAGGCCCGCGACGTGCGCGACCGGGCCCAGCAGCGGCAGGTTGTCGGGCGTCATGGAGAACACGCCGTTGAGCCGCTCGGCCGGCGTGAAGCGCGTGGCTTCCGGCAGCAGCGCGAGCGCGGTGGCGATGGCCGGGTCGAACTGCTCCGTGACCCACGGCTGTTGGGCGGACTCGCCGGGCGTGACCGGCAGCGGACGGTGGCCGTAGGTGCCGAGCCCCAGGCGCTCGCCGTGGTCGCGCGCGTAGACGTGGTGCTCGGGCCAGCGCACGAACCGGATCCACGAGCGCCGGAACATACGCGGCCGCCTCCGCCGGATCCAGCGCCCGGGCCGGCAGCCCTGCGGCTTCGGCCGCCGTCGCTCGTCGCTCCAGATCCCGCAGACCGTCCACAGTGGTCGCGACCTCCAGGCCGCCGACGCGGCTGAACCCGGCCGGGATCTCGTCGTAGCGCGCGGCGCTGGCCCGCGCCAGCTCGGTCAGCACGGGAGCCTCGTTGAACAGCCCGACGAACCCGGGCGCGTACCCGGTCGAGCCCCACCCACCCTGGCGCAGCGCTCCGCGGTTGACACGTAGGAATTATCCTACCTATTGTTTCCGGCATGACCGTCTCCCGCATCCAGTTCGTCACCGTGCCGGTGGCCGACCAGGCGAAAGCCCGCGAGTTCTACGTCGACAAACTCGGGTTCGAGGTCGTCGTCGATCGCCACGGCCCGGCCGGCCGGTTCGTGATGGTGGCGCCGAAGGGCGCCCAGACCGGCCTGGTGCTCGTCGACTACCCGATCTCCGGTGTCACGCTCACCGGCCCGCTGCACTTCCAGCTCGACACCACCGACCTCGACGCCGACGTGGCCGCGTTGCGCGACAACGGGATCGAGGTCCCCGAGCCGCAGGCGATGCCGTGGGGCCGCGCGACCTCGTTCCAGGACCTCGACGGCAACGGCGTCGGCCTGCTCGAGCCCTCGGCGTTCGGCAACCGGCCGGGCTGAGCGGCGTGCCCGTCAACGACGACGTCTTCGCCGCGCTCGCCAACCCCGCGCGGCGCGAGGTGCTGCGGATGCTGCTCGACGGCCCCATGGCCGCCGGCGATCTGGCCGAGCGCTTCGACATGCGCCGGCCCAGCCTGTCGGAACACCTGCGCGTGCTGCGGGAAGCCGGCCTGGTCACCGAGCAACGAGCCGGGCGCAACCGCCTCTACTCCCTCGAAGCCGCGCCGCTGGAGGAAGTCACGACGTGGCTGCACCCGTTCGAGCGGTTCTGGCGCACGAAGCTCACCAACCTGCGTGATCTGCTCGACGAGGAGGACCTGTGACCGAGGCCGCGCCGAACCCGGAAGACCCGACGGCGGTGCACGTCGACCAGTTCCTGCCGCACCGGGGTTCCCGGACATCTCGCGGAATATCCAACGGAATGGCCGCTGACCAGCAGTAATGCGGGTGTTTACGAGCGTTCGCGTCGGCGGCGGGCGGCGCGGATCTCGTCGTCGGCGACCTGGTCGGCGAGCAGGGTGTAGATCTGGGTGGTTTCGGTGCTGGCATGTCCGAGCCGGCGGCGGACGACTTCGATGGAGACGCCGGAGTTGATGAGTTCGGTGGCATGGGCGTGGCGCAGCTGGTGGATCTCGATGCCGAGCCCGGCTGCGGTGCAGTAGCCGTTCCAGCGGTGGTGGGCGGCGTCGTAGGACAGCGGGCCGCCCTTGCCGTTGATGCTGGCGCGGAACATCGGCCCGGCGGTGTATCCGGAGCGGGCGAGGTAGAGCTTGACCAGCGCGACGTACCCGCGGTCGTCGAGCAGGACCGTGCGCACGGTGCCGCCCTTGCCGTGGATCTGGACGTGCTCGTCGTCCAGGCGCAGGTCGAAGTCCTCGACGTAGAGCCCGCACACTTCGGCCGCGCGGGCGCCGCAGACGTAGGCTGTCTCGAACAGCACCCGGTCGCGCAGCCGGGCGAGCGGAAGCTCTTTGCGTGGCCGGCGGGTGCAGATCACGGCGAGCACCGTCTGCACGTCCTTCGCCGCGGCCGGGCGCGGCAGCGTCTTGGGGACCTTGATGGTGTCGATGCGGTCCATCGGGTTCGCGTCGAGTTCCTCATGCCGGACCGCCCATTTGCAGAACGACGCGACTGCGGCGCGTTTGCGCTTGCGGGTCGAGGGCGCGAGCCCGGCGATGTCGGAGAGGTACGCCCGGACCGGCTGAGCGGTCAGCTCACTGATCTCGCCGTCGTGGTGGGCGGCGAACTGGGTGAGGTCGCCGCGGTAGGCGCGGATGGTGTGCGCGGAGGCGTTGGTGTTGGCGAGGTCGGCGAGGAAGTCGTCGATGTGTCGGGCGAGCGGATGCGCCCGGTCGAGCTGCCCCGGGGCCACCGTCATGCCCTCATCCTCCGAGTTGCCAGATAACCGGGAAACGAACCAGGGGGCCGGGGTGGTGTCCGCCCAGCTCGCCGATCGCCCTTAAGGCCGATCTTGCCAGATAACGAGAAGGTTATCCCGCAACCGACCACATCGTCGGCGAAGCCCACCAGACCGCCGGTCCCGTGGAGTTGAACCGCGCCTTCGGCCTCGGCGTGAGGACCGCCGTGCGCTACGTCCGCGCCGCCCAGCCCGATCGCTACACACCCGACCCCGATGGCGTAAGCAGCACCACGCCCCGCCATCCCAAGGGGACCTTGCCGGGAGAGGGCTGGTTTGCCAGTGTCACCGGCGTGACTGAGCAGGTGAGCCGCCGCGACGACATCGGGCGGGGCGAGCGGGCGTGGATGACCCGGGGCGTGGGCGGGATCGGCACGGCCAGTTTCCTCGCTGACATTGGGCACGAGGTGCCGACCGCGTTGATGGCCAGCCTGGTCACCGGCACTCTCGGGGCGCCGGCCTCGGCGCTGGGGCTGATCGAGGGCATCTCCGACGGATTGGCCGGTGCGGGCCGGTTTCTTGGTGGCCCACTCGCCGACGACCCGGGCCGGCGCCGCCGGCTCGCCGTGGGCGGCTACACCGCCACCGCGGTGCTGTCGTCGCTGATCGGCACCGCCGGGAACGTCGTCACGGCCGGGGTGCTGCGAGGAAGCGCCTGGGCCGCCCGTGGCCTGCGCGTCCCGGCCCGCAACGCGCTGCTCGCCGATGTCGTGCCGGCCGGGGCCTACGGACGCGCCTACGGGTTCGAGCGCACCATGGACAACCTCGGCGCGATCGTCGGCCCATTGCTCGCTCTCGCGCTGGTCGCGGTGTTCTCCGTGCGCACCGCGATCCTGATCTCCGTCGTCCCGGGTCTGCTCGCCGCCGTGGCGATCATCTACGCCATCCGCCAGGCCAAACTGCCCACGGCCCGGGAGCGACACAAGCTGCGGTTCCAGGTCCGGCCGGTCCTGCACGGCCAGCTCGGGCGGCTGATCGGGGCGTTCGCGCTGTTCGAGATGGGCAACCTCGCCGCGACCCTGCTCATCCTCCGAGCGACCGACCTGCTCACCCCCGCCCACGGCACCCAGAGCGCCACCCAGATCGCACTCGGGCTCTACACCGCCTATAACGTCGCCGCCACCGTCGTGTCCTTCCCCGCGGGGAAGGTCTCCGACCGCCTCGGCGCCCGCGGCCCCCTGCTCGTCGTCACCGTCGGGGTCGTGACGTTCCTGCTCGCCTACATGCTGTTCGCGGCCACCGGCCCGGCGGTCACGGTCCTGGCCGTCGCGTTCATCGCCGCCGGGATCGGCATCGGCTGCGCCGAGACCGCCGAGCACGCCGCCGTCGCCGCGCTCGCACCACACCAGCTGCGCGGCTCGGCATTCGGGCTGCTCGCCACCGTCCAGGCCGGCGGGAACCTCATCGCCAGCGCCGTCGCCGGCCTGCTCTACACCGTGGTCTCCCCGGCCGCAGCGTTCGGCTACGTCGGCGCCTGCATGGCCCTCGCACTGGCCGGACTCGCCTGGGCCGCACGGCCAGCACGGGCGTGACGGTCGCGCCCGCCCCGGTCATGCACCGGCTTCACCGGCTCGACCTGCGCGGGGGTTGTGGCGCCTGCGCGATCCGGCCACAACCGCCGACCCCGACGCGCAACTGACGTGCAGTCAGTCGCAGCAGCCGGCAGGCTGCGAGTCCTTGTCCACCTCGCCGGTATCGGCGTCGGGGGTGCAGCAGGCCGCGGCGGTGACGGTGGCGGGGCTGTCCTGGCCGAACGAGGCGGAGTCGCCGGTGACGGTGTAGACCTCCCATGGCTCCTGGCCGGGGCCGTGCACCCAGACCTTGTCCTGCAGGGCGTAGCAGCAGGTCGTGCCGTTCTCGACCAGGGTGTCCATGCCTTCGCCGGTGAGCCGCTTCGACGCCGCATCGACCTCCTCTGTGGACTCGACCTCCACGCCGAGGTGGTCCATCACGGTCGCCTGGCCGGGCTCGCCTTCGAGCAGGACCAGCTTGAGCGCGGGCTCGGCGATGGCGAAGTTGGCGTAGCCGGCGCGACGCTTGGCCGGTTCGGTGTTGAACAGCTTCGAGTAGAAGTCGATCGAGCCTTCGAGGTCACCGACGCGGAGGGCGAGCTGGACGCGGGACATGAGCGAACTCCCTTAAGTAGATGTTCATCTAAACAGCTGAGGCTTAGATTGCTCTCTAGATAGAACCCTGTCAAGGTAGACGTATGTCGAAGCAACTGCCGTTGGCGGCGATGGACGCCTGCTGTACCCCGCTGGCCCGCGAGCCGCTGTCCGAGCCGCAGGCCGTCGAGCTGGCGCGGGTGTTCAAGGCGATTTCGGACCCGATCCGGCTGCGCCTGCTGTCTCTGATCGCCTCGCACGAGAGTGGGGAGGCGTGTGTGTGCGATTTGACCGACGCCTTCGAGGTCACCGGCCCCACCATCTCCCATCACCTCAAAGTGCTGCGGGAATCCGGCTTGATCGACGGCGAGCGGCGCGGGACCTGGGTGTACTACCGGGTTCACCCCGAAGTCCTCGCCCGGCTCTCGGCGGTGCTCGTCCCGGCCGACCCGGCGGGCGTGCCGGCATGAGCGTCACCGCGGAACCCGCCACGGCGGGCGTGGTCGGCAAGCTCTCCACGCTGGACCGGTTCCTGCCGGTGTGGATCGCGGCCGCGATGGCGCTGGGCCTGCTCGGCGGCCGGGTCGTGCCCGGCCTGGGCACCGCGTTGAACGCGGTCTCGGTCGACGGGATTTCCCTGCCGATCGCGATCGGGTTGCTGGTCATGATGTATCCGGTGCTGGCGAAGGTCCACTACGACCGCCTCGACTCGGTGACCGGTGACCGCAAGCTTCTGTGGTCCTCGCTGGTGCTGAACTGGATCATCGGCCCGGCCCTGATGTTCGCCCTCGCATGGCTGCTGCTGCCCGACCTGCCGCAGTACCGGACCGGGCTGATCATCGTCGGCCTGGCCCGGTGCATCGCGATGGTCATCATCTGGAACGACCTCGCCTGCGGCGACCGCGAAGCCGCCGCGGTCCTGGTCGCACTCAACTCGGTGTTCCAGGTGATCATGTTCGGCGTGCTCGGCTGGTTCTACCTGTCGGTGCTGCCCGGCTGGCTCGGCCTCGCCCGGACCGACCTGACCGTGTCGGGCTGGCAGATCGCCAAGAGCGTGCTCATCTTCCTCGGCATCCCACTGGTGGCCGGGTTCCTGACCCGCCGCTTCGGGGAGAAAGCCAAGGGGCGCGCCTGGTACGAGGCGACGTTCCTGCCCAAGATCGGCCCCGCCGCGCTCTACGGGCTCCTGTTCACCATCGTGATCCTCTTCGCCCTGCAAGGCGATCAGATCACCAGCCGCCCGGTCGACGTCGTCCGGATCGCGGTGCCGCTGCTGGTGTACTTCGCGATCATGTGGGGCGGCGGCTACGCCTTCGGCAAAGCCGTCGGCCTGAACTACGAACGCACCACGACGCTGGCGTTCACCGCGGCGGGCAACAACTTCGAACTCGCCATCGCCGTCGCGATCGCGACCTTCGGCGCCACCAGCGGCCAGGCTCTCGCCGGGGTCGTCGGCCCGCTCATCGAAGTCCCGGTGCTGGTCGCGCTGGTGTACGTCTCGCTCGCCCTGCGCCGCCGCGTCACCTCCACCACCGACCCGCTGGAGACCCGGCCATGACCGTGCCCCACCACCACCGCGAAGGCGAACGCTGTCTCGACGTCGAAGACTGCCGCCTCATCGATCCCCGCGTGCAGGTCCTGCTTGACCGCGAAGCCGCCACGCTCGCCGGCCGGTTCGACGGGATCTTCTCCGCCGAGACCGTGACCGCCTCGTGCACGACTCGTTCGACCAGCTCGCCGCGACCGCCACCGTCCACACCCACCTGCCCGTGCTGGCGGCGCGGTTCGCCCGCCAGCGCCTCGAGGCCACCGCCAAAAACGAAGGAGCCACCGTGTCCGACCTGCCCGAGGTGCTGTTCGTCTGCGTGCACAACGCCGGCCGCTCCCAGATGGCCGCAGCCCTGCTCAACCACCACGCCCACGGCCGCGTCGTGGTCCGCTCCGCCGGATCCGCGCCCGCCGACTCGATCAACCCCGCCGTCGTGGCCGCGATGGCCGAACTCGGGCTCGATCTGACCCAGGAGTTCCCCAAGCCGCTGACCACCGAAGCCGTGCAGGCCTCCGACGTCGTGATCACGATGGGCTGCGGCGACGCCTGCCCGATTTTCCCGGGCAAGCGCTACCTCGACTGGCAGCTCGACGACCCCGCCGGCCAAGGCATCGACGCGGTGCGCCCGATCCGGGACGAGATCGACCGCCGCGTCCGCGCGTTGCTCGCCGAACTCGTTCCCGTCGCACGCTGAGTCTTCCCGCCGGAACCTCTTCCCTAGCCTCTCGGCGAGAGACTAGGGAAGAGGTTTCTTGTGCTCGATCGTGAATCATCGCGGGCTGGGGACGCCGACATCGAAGGCGAACTCGCCCAGCTCGGCCCGACCGGCTACCGGCCGCTGCGGGTGCGCGACACCCTCTTCTGAGCTGCCTGCTCAGGGCGCGGCGGTGCCCGCGCGGGCGGGCACGAGCCGAGGCACGAGGCGGACGTAGGCGACCATGCCGAGCACCTCGACGAGAGTCTGGGCGACGACAACGGCCGCGGCGAGCGACAGCCGGTCGGGTAGCGCGAGGGCCAGGGGCAGCACGACCAGGGAGTTGCGGGTCGCACCGGTGAACACCACCGCCCGCGCGGCGGGGACGTCGAGCCGGAACGTGCGGGCCACGGCCCAGCCGGCGAGCGCCATGATCACCAGGAACGCGACGTAGAAGGGGATGACGGCGGCCACGTCGGCGAGGTTGCCGCCCAGCTTCGGGACCTGGGACGCCACGACGATCAGCAGGGTCGCGGCCATCAGCGGCACCATCGTGGTGTTCGCCGCCGCGGACACCGCGCGCCCGGCGGCGGCACGGGCGGCCCAGGCCTGAGTGGCCCAAGCCAGGGCGAGCGGGATCACGATCAGCACGACGAACGCCTCGACGAACGGGCCGATCTCGACGATGTCGGCCAGTTCGGAGCCCATGAACAGGTAGAGAAACAGCGGCAGCAGCAACATCTGCGCGACCAGCAGCAACGGGGTGGCGGCCAGCAGGCGCCGGTTGCTGCCACCGGCCAGCCCGCTGAACACGATGACGTAGTCCACGCACGGGCACAGCAGCACCAGCAGCACCCCGATCCGGACGGCCTGTTCGGCGGGCAGGAATGCGAACATCGCCGCGACGATGAGCGGCACCACGACGAAGTTGACGACCAGCGTCGCGGACAGGAACCGGCCGTCGCGCAGGGAGCGCATCAGTTCCGCGGCGGGGACTTGGAGGAACGTCACGTACAACAGGGCGCCCAGCACCGGGTTGATGGCGTGCCCCAGGCCCGGCCCGGCCGCGGGCAGGGCCCAGCCCAGCAGGCCGCCGGTCACCATCGCCGCCAGGTAGATCACCACCTGGTGGTGTTCCATCCGGTCGGCCAGACTCTGTGATTGCTGCGCCGCCACCCTGCCGACTCCCGTTCCTCGGCACCGGTCCCTGCTGATTCATCCTCGCAGGACCGGTCCCGACAGCGCCCGCGCCGGTCCGGGCTTAGCGGTCCGCGCGGGCCGTGATGTCGTCGGGTTCACCGGGGACGGCGGGCAGGCCCAACACGACCGGCCCAGTGCCAGCACGGCAGTTCGACGCGCGCCGTCTGCGGCGCACCACGAGGACGGCCACGGCGGCGAGCAGGGCCAGCACCGCGAGCGCGGGCACCCAGATCGCCGCGACCGCGAACACCGCGCCCAGGCCGCCGAGCACGGCCAGGATCGGCCCCGCGCAGCACAGCGCGCACGCCGCGACGGCTGCCGCACCGACTCCCCACGCCGTCCCTGAGCGGGAGGGCCGGGGCCTCCGGGTGTTCATGCGCTCACGGCGAACAGCTCGGCCAGCAGGGCGCCGGCCGCTTCGGGGGCCCGCACAGTCAACTCCAGCGCGGTCGGTGTCAGGTGCAGGGTGAAGTCGAAGAACGCGCAGCAGTCCTGTTCCGCCGCGGCCAGCGCGGCGACCTCGGCGGCCAGCTCGGGCGTGGCCGGCAAGATCAGCGTCAGCCCGTCGGCGGTGTCGCGCCGGCTGGTGGCCTGCCCGGTGATCCGCTGCCACTGCGCGATCCGCTCGCCCAACGCGGCGCTCTCCAGCGTGCACGCCACCGGCGCCTGCCTCCACGTCTCGGCCGCAGTCCCCCCGGCCGCGGTCTCCCCGGCCGCGGTCTCCTCGGAGTAGGTGCGCGAGAGCGGCACCGGCACTGGGCCGGGTCCGGTGGTGGTGGCGGTGCATCCGCAGTCCGGGCCGCACCCGCCGGCCGGGGCGGGGGTCGAGAGCTGCTGGTGGACCTCGGTGAGGCGGGCGGAGAACGCCGCGAGCTCGGCCTGGCGGCGATCGGCATCGGCGATCCGCTCGGCGAGCAGGGGCAGCATCCGGGCCCGCACCGCCGCGCACACCCCTTGCTCCCACACTCCGAGCAGGTCGCGGATCTCCTCCAACGGCAGGCCGAGAACCTTCGCCGAGGAGATGAACGCCAACCGCTGCACCGCCTCCTGCCCGTAGACCCGGTAGCCCGCAGTGGTGCGCTCGGCGGGCAGCAACCCCGCCGTCTCGTAGAACCGCAGAGTGGTCGCCGGCACACCGGTCCGGGCCGCGAGTTGGGAGATCCGCAAGCTGGTCACCACCCGAACCTAAACCTTCGACCCGACTCGAAGGTCAAGCTCAGCGAACGCACCGGCGCGCACAAATGACGCTACTTCGCTCGATCGACGGGGGCATCGAGGGCGAGCTTGCCCAGCTCAGCCCCGGCCGCTGCGGGTGCGTGAGAACCTAGGTGATCTCGCCTGGTCGACCGGGTCAATGATCGCCAATGACGAAGACCGCGTACACCTCGCGGGCGGCGTAGGCCAGCAGCACATACCCGGCGATCGGGTCTGCCCACCACCACCCGGCGGCGGCGTTGAGGACCAGGCCGACCAGTACGGCGACCGCGAGCAGCCCGTCGACCAGGGTGACCCGGCCTTCGGTGCGCAGCACTGGGTTGTCCAGGGCGGCGCCGGTGCGGGCCTTGCCAGCCGCGAGCGCGAACATCACCACCGCGGTAACCGCGGTCCAGATGATCCCGCCCGTGCTGTGCTGCGGGTGGTAGCCGGTGACCAGTACGAACGTGGACTGCACGGCCAGGTAGATCGCCAGCAGCGCGAACGCGCCACCGATCAGCCGCAGTGCTCGCCGCTGCCGGGCCTCGCCCGTCCCCGAGAGCTCCCAGATCACCACGATGGAGGCACCGATCTCGATCAGGGAGTCCAGCCCGAACCCGGCCAGCGCGACCGACCGCGCGGTGACCGCGGTGATTGCGAGCACGACGATGCCGACCACGTTCCAGGCCAGGGTGGTGTACTCCAGGGCGAACCCGCGCCGCAGCAGCCGGCGGGCGACGGCGTTCTCGATGTTCTGCACGACGACAGTCTGCCCGACCGCTTCTCGCAAACGCTCGTTTCTGAGAGAGTGTTCGCCGCTGCGGTTCGCCGGGTCGACGGAGGGCGGTTTTCTTCTCAGAACCCATTCTCACTCAAATAAGGTGTCCAACCTGTTCTGAGAAATGTTTGTGAGAAGATTCCGGTGTGAACACCGACCGCGAGGCCGCCGACCTGTCCGACGCTGACGACATCGAGCGGCATCCCTGCCCTCGCTGCGAGGTCCAGCCCGGCTCCCCGTGCCGGTCGCGCTCCGGAGCGGTCGCCTCGACCTACCACACCGGCCGGTTCACCAAGGTCCCTCGCCTGGTCAAGGAACTGCGCATCCCCACCCCGGCCGACCGCGGGCCGGGACAGCCGTGGCGGCCGGGCACCCCGCCACCGGCACCCATCCCCGCGGACTCGCCGAGCGCGGACATCCGCGTCGGCTACGCCCGCTGCTCGCACCTGACCCAGGAACTGCAGTCCCAGCTCGACGCCCTGGCCGCGCACGGGATCCCGCGCGACAAGATCTTCGCCGAAAAGGTCTCCACCCGCATCCGGGTCCGGCCGAAGTTCGAAGCCGCCCTCGAGGCCGCCCGGCAGATCAAGGCCCACGCCCCGCACTGCCGGGTCATCTTCACCGTCTACGAGATGAAACGCCTCGGCCGCGACTCCGCCGAACTCACCGCCCTGGCAGACCACCTCACCGCCCACGGCATCGCCCTGGAAATGCTCGCCGGGCCGCTGACCGGGATCTACGACCCGTCCGGCACCGGGCGGGTGCTGTTCGCGTTCTTCGCCGCGATGGCCGAGACCGAACGCGAGAACATCCGTGAAGCCACACTCGAAGGCCTCAACGCGGCCGCACGCAAGGGAAACCACGGCGGCCGGCCCCCGGTCATCACCGACGACATGCTGCACACCGTGCTGCGCCGCCGCGCGAACGGCGAGTCCATTGAGGATATCCGCGGCGACCTGATCATCCCGACAGGCAAACGCAAGGGCAAGAACCCCGGACTGGCCAGCATCTACCGAGCCCTCGCCGAGCACGAGAAGACCCGGACCTACCCCGACGCCGTCGCACGGGCACACGCCGAATTCGCCGCCATAGTCCCCACTTCCACACGACAGGCCAGTCGATGAAAGACCTGATCAGCTCCGGCACCCGCGGTCAATTCCGCGACCTCATGACCAACAGCACCCTGGCCGCCATCAGGTCTGCCTTCCAGGACGAAGGCTTTGCGCCCAATCCGGACACCCGCTACGACGACACCAGCTCGCGGCGCACCGCCACCCAGGAATACCTGGAGTCGGTCGCCTGGTCCGACCCCGACCACGTCGCGCGCGCGTGCCGGGCGTTCGAACGGCTGCTGATCGACTGGGACGACGACGAACCCCACCTGAAGAGCTTCTACAGTGCGTTGCGTCGAGACGGCTGCACGTTCGACCCTCACGGAATGATCACCCCGCCTGTCGGCAACGGTTCGCTGCGACCGCTGAAATCCATGGCCAGCTTGACTGACCCGTCCGCGATCCAGGAGCAGCTCGACCGTATCCAGCGCGCCATCATCGACGACCCCGCCCAGGCCATCGGCAGCGCGAAGGAACTGATCGAGAGCACCGCGAAAGTCGTGCTTGTCGAGCGCGGCCACCCGGTCAACGACAAAGACGACCTGCCCGCGCTGGCCAGGGCAGCCCAGGACGCCCTCGGGTGCACCCGTCGTCTGTAACACCGGGCCCCGACGGCAGCGACGCGGTCAAGAAGATCTTGGGCGCGGTCACCACCATCGCCGCAGGCCTCGGCGAACTACGCAACCGCGGCTATGGCACCGGGCACGGCCCGGCGGCCGCGCGAACCGGACTTCACCCCCGCCACGCGCACCTCGCGGTCAACGCCGCTGTGACCTGGTGCCAGCTGCTGCTCGACACCCTCGCCGATCCCCAAGCGCCGTGGCACAAGAACCCCTGAACTGCAGGTTCTGGGCTAAGCGCTAACGGCTGTACCGCTGCTACTCAACCCCGCACTCGGGCCAGCCTTGTTCAGTCCAGCACGGGGATCATGGCGTCCGGTGCACGCAGCGGACGTAAGCCTTGGCGTGCCAGGACTTTCTCGATAGGGAAGGTGTAGGTGCCGTACTGGTTGACGTGCTCCATCAACGCTGGGGACAGGTGGGCGAGGACATCGGGCGGGACGGGGCCGTGGGCGCGGACATACTCGGCGAGGGCGAGGGCGAGTTCGAGGTAGACGGTGTTCCAGGTGATGATCGCGTTCACCACGAGGCTCAGACAGAGCGCCTGGTCGGTCTGCTGGTCCAGGTGCCGGCGCCGGACACTGCCTTCGTGGGCGAAGAACAGGTCCCGGCGCAGCGAGTGCAGGGACTCGCCCTTGTTGAGCTGGCGGGTGATCCGGCGCCGGTAGGCCTCGTCGGCGAGATACCGCAGGGAGTAGAGGGTGCGCTGGATCGCGCCGTACTCGACCAGGGCCTGCGCGACCGCCGAGCGCCGGGAGGCGGCGTGCAGCTTGCCGACCACCAGCGATGCGGTGGCGTGTCCGTACTTCAGCGACGCGGCCACGCGCAGCATCTCGTTCCATTGCTCGCTGATCAGCTTTGTGTCGATCGTGCCGGTCAGCAGCTGTCCGGCGTTCGGAAAACGGCCCAGCAGGTCGCGTTTCGAACCGAGCCGATGCAGCGTGATCCCGCCCAGGTCCCGGATCCGCGGGGAGAGCACCAGCCCGGTGAGCTTGAACAGGGAGAACACCGTCAGCGTCTGGCCGGCGGTGTCGGTGGCGTGCTCGGAGATCGGCAGGGTCGTGGCGTTGCCGAGGATCTCGTCCAGGACGTAGACCGCTTCCCGGTCGGACACCGGGATGATCTTCGTGCCGTAGGTGGAGTGCTGGTCGGAGACGTGCGTGTAGGTCGAGATGCCCTCGTCCACGAAGTACCGCGACAGCGCGCGGGCGGTGAGCGACTTGCCCTTCATCGGGAACCGCTGCCCGTCGGAGGAGGACATCGTGCCGCCACCCCAGGCCTGGGCCATCGGCAGCGTGTGGTGGTGGTTGACCACCGCGGCGTTCGCCTCGCGCAGCGTCTCCTCCCGCAGGTACCACTGCCCGGTCCAGGCGAGGATGTCGTAGGTCAGCCCACACGCCTCGGCCATCGCGGTGGTGCCGAAGTTGCAGGCCTGCGCCAGGATCGCGGCGTAGAGCTGCTGGCGCAGCCGGTTGTCCCGCGCGGTCTTACCCGAGGCGTGCACGAGCTTGTCGGAGAACCCGGTCCAGCGGTCGACCTCGATGAGCAGCTCGGTGATCGGGATCCGAGGCAGCAGCTCCACCAGACCGAGCTTGACCGCCTCGACCTGGTCAGGCAGCTGCTCAGCGGTCAACCGGTTGATCGACAGCTGTCCCTGCTCGGAGAGCCGGACCGGGCCCTCGCCCGCCGCGAGCAGCGGCTCAACGGCCAGCAGCGCGGTCTCCAACTGCTCCTCGGCCTCGGCCAGCGCGTGCTCGGCCGACGGGGCGGCGCCGACCAGCGCGCAGTACTCGAGCTTCGACACCGCCCACTTGTCCGCGGGCATGAGGAACGCGACCGGGTTGGCGTACCGGCGTGACCCGGGCACCCACACATCACCCGAGCGCAGGCAGTCGCGCAGCCCGAGCAGCGTGCACAGCTCCCAGAAATGCCGGTACCGCACCGGATCCGCCTCCGCGCGGGCCCGGTCGAGGTAGCCCCGCCACCGCGAGGGCACGAACGAGGCCGGCGCGGTGTCGGGCACATGGCGGGTGCCCTTCGCGTACAGCCCCCGCAACAGCTCCACCGCCGCGAGCAGTGGCTGCGCGTCGAGGCTCCCGGCGAACTCGAGGTGGCGGATCACCAGCGGCGCGAACTGCCGAAGGTAAGTGAAGGAGTCCTCCACCGTGTCCAGATGCCCGTGATCCTGATACGGCCGGTCCTTCGGGTGCCGCCGCGCCGAGCGCATCCGCTCCAGCCCGACCCGATCCCGCAACAGGCCGCCGACCTGCTCGGCCGGGATCGCGGTGTCGGCCGCGATGGCGACGATCTCCTCCAGCAGCTCCAGCTTGTCCACCGACTCGCGGCCGCGGGCGGCGAGCTTCTCCTTCACCTTGGCCTTCGCCCGGTTCTCGATCCCGGACAGGGCCTGGTCGAACATCTGCACCAGCTCGTCGAGCACCTCGACGTAGCACTCGACCACTGTGGACAGCAGGATCGGATACTTGCTTTCCGCCCGGCGCCCGCGCAGCGCCTGGTTGCGCAGCCGCCGCCCCAAACCGGCCAGCCGCCGACGACGCGCCTCGGGGATCATCGACAGGTCCAGCGTGTCGACGCCCAGGCCACGCAGGAACAACACCTTGTCCACCTCGGCCCGGATCGCCGAGGGCGAGTAGCTGGTCGCGCCGCGGTGCAGCCACGTCAGCCGGGACACCGGCATCTCAGGTGCCACCTCCAGCACGCTGCCCATGTCGGTGAGCCGGCGTTCGGTCAGCAACGGCTCGATCCGGGCGAACACTTCCCGCTCGGCGACCTCGCGGGCCGAGGCGATCTCCTCCATCAGTGACACCACGCCCGGCCGCACGATCCGCACGTCCTGTGAGGCCAGGTGCTCAGTCGCCAGGCGGAACAGCACGCTCGGCACATCGTGCTCGATCGCGCGGTCGACCAGGAACTCCCGCAGCGTCTTCCACCCGGCCCGATCGTCGTCCTCAGCGGTGTGCCAGCCCAGGCGCTGCGCGACCAGCCGCAGATGATCCGACCTGGTCTGCTCCCGGCGCCCGTAATGCGTCAGCGCGCCGGGCTCCACCCCGAGCTGGGTCGCGACCCGCGCGACCGCCGGCGTCGGCGCCGCGCGCACGTCGGCCGGGACGAACCCCAGCCACGGCAACGCAGCCAGCTGCAACCCCAGACCCAGCTTGTTCGGCGCCCCGCGGGTCGTGCGGTGCACCCACTCGACGTCCTCCACTGCCAGCTGGAAGTACTGCACCAGTTCGTCTCGGCCGACTTCGGCCGGCCAGGACTCCAGCTCGCCGATCTCGCTCGCGGAGAAGAACTGCGTCGCCACCAGACACCGCCAACCCGTGCACCAACTCGACGCCCGAGATCATCTCGGGCGGTTCTCGTCATCAGCACTCGGGGTCTTGTCAGCGCTGGTCAGGGGCTATTCCGTTGGATATTCCGCGAGATGTCCGGGACCCCCGCACCCCGCGCGCAAGGTCTGGCGCGCGCTCACCGAACCCGAGCTGCTGGAACGCTGGCTCGCGATGCCCAACGACATCAAACCCGTGGTGGGACACCGCTTCGAGCTGCTCGCCCAGCCCGTGCCGGCGGCCGGGTTCGCGGGCGGGCCGGTGCGGTGCGAAGTGCTCGTGGCCGACCCCGAACGCGAGCTGAGCATCAAGTGGGGTCCGAAGTGGACGGTCACGTGGCGGCTCGTGCCGGAGGGCACCGGCACCCGGCTGTTCCTCAGCCACGAGGGCTTCGACCCGGACGACGAGTTCGAGCGTGTGTCCCGCCGGATCATGGGCGGCGGCTGGCGCTCGCACGTGCCGCGGGCCCTGGAACGCGTGCTCAGCGCGCTGCCCGGCTGAACCCGGCTACGATCAGGCACCGTGACGGAGTCCAAACCGCTGCGCGCCGACGCCCGGCGCAACCGGGCCAAAGTGCTCGAAGCCGCGGAGACGGTGTTCGCGGCCAAAGGCACGGGCGCCCCGACCGAGGAGGTCGCACGCGAGGCGGGCGTGGGCGTCGGCACGGTGTTCCGGCACTTCCCGACCAAGGAGGCGCTGCTCGAAGCGGTGCTCTACGCGCGGCTGCACCGCTTCGTCGACGAGGCCGAGGCCGTCGTCGCCCAAGACTCACCCGACGCCGGCGCCGCGTTCTTCACGTTCCTGACCAGCTGGATCGAGATGTCCAGCGCAAAGAACGCCTACTTCGAAGCCCTCAGCGCCGCCGGCGTCCACGTGCCGAAGGCAGGCTCGGACGTCGCCACCCACCTGCTGGAAGCGCTCGGGGTGCTGCTGCGCCGCGCGCAGGACGCCGACGCGGTGCGTGCCGACCTCACCGTGGCCGAGCTGATCCCGGTGATCATCGGCACGGCCAAGGCCGCCGAGCACATCGGTGCCGACTGCGCGCTGCGCAACCGCGTGGTCGCGATCCTGTTCGACGGCCTGCGCCCGGCCTTGTCAGCCGCGCACGCTCCGCGCGTCGGAGCCTGACTCAAGCGCGCCTGACTCAAGCGCGCCGGATCCGAACGGTTCCAGCACCGGGCGCTTCGGGCTCATCGTGTCGCCGGACGACTCGCCGCGCAGGCGGCGCTGCACCCAAGGCCACGCGTGCTCGCGGCTCCAGCGCAGGTTCTCCTCGCGGCGTTCGCGGGTCGACAGGCGCGGGCGCGGCGCCAGCTCGGCCGAGGTGAGGTCGTGGGGGACCCCGAGCGCGCCGAGGACCGCGATCGCGATCTCGAGGTGGCCCCGGGAGTTGAGGTGGAGGCGGTCCGGTGCCCACAGGCGCCGGTCGCGCAGCTGCCGCATCGACCACATGTCCACCAGCAGCGTTCCGTGGCGGGCGGCGATGCCGCGCACGTTCTCGTTGTAGATCGCGACGCGCCCGCGCATCTGCCGGAACAGCGCGTCCTCGACCCCGTCGACACCGGTGAACAGCACGACCCGGGCGCCGGTCCCACGCAGCCGGGCGACGGCGAGCTCGTAGGAGTCGGTCAGCGCGTCGATGTCGACCTTCGGGCGCATGAGGTCGTTGCCGCCCGCGTAGAGCGTGACCAGGTCCGGTTCCATCGCGATCGCCGGCTCGACCTGCTCGGCGAGCACCTGCGGCAGCAGCTTCCCGCGGATGGCGAGGTTGGCGTAGCGGAAGTCCGGCTCACGGGCGCCCAGCACCTCGGCGACGCGGTCGGCCCAGCCACGCACGCCGTTCGGCGCGGCGAGATCGTCGTCGCCGACACCTTCGGTGAAGGAATCGCCCAGAGATACCAAGCGGTTGGTCATAACGAGAACCCTAATGCAGCCCGAATCGTCCCTTGATCGCCTCCGGTGTCACAGAGTGACGAGATTCGCTGAGATTTCTCCACGGATGGCTGAACTTCTCAGCGTCTCCGTCCGTTGTTGCAAGTGTGAAGTCACGATCCGGTCACCGTCGCTCCCGGCACGGCGCGCTGGCACTCGCCATCGTCGCTGGTGCGGGCCTCGCCGGCTACGTCACCATCCAGAAGGGCCCGACAGCGTCCGCCGCCGGGACCGCCGACGCGGCCGAAGTCGCGCACACGCGGGCGGGCGCGGGCGGCCAGGGCACGTCGGCCCAACCGAAGCCGGCGCCCAGCAGCACTGCTCCGGCCTTGCCGCCGAGCGTGATGCCGTTCAACGCGAAGCTCACGTCGAAGGACATCCCCGTCGAGGGCGGCGGCGTGCGCGGTGGTGGCTGCAGCGGGTCCCTGATCGCGCCGGACTGGATCATCACGGCCGGGCACTGCTTCCACGACCTCGACGGCACCCGCGCCGGCGGCGCGCCGAAGTACCACATGACGGTGGCGGTCGGGAAGATCAACGACGAGGACCCGCGCGGGCACGTGGTGCAGGCCGTGGACGTGCGCCAGTCGCCGGTCAACGACCTCGCGCTGGTCAAGCTCAGCGCCCCGATCACCGACATCGCGCCGTTGACGCTGCCGACCGGTCCGCCGAAGGTCGGCGAGGACGTCGACTTCGTGGGCTGGGGCTCGCTCTCGGCCACCGTCGTCGCGCCGGCCGACCACATGAAACGCGGCCACTTCGAGGTCAGCGACATCCGCCACACCGAGCTCGACATGAGCCCCCGGGAGGCGCGCACCGTCGAGAACAGCCCGTGTCACGACGACTCGGGCTCACCGTTTTTCATCCCCGAGGGCGACCAGAAGGGCCGGCTCGTGGCGATCGAGGACAACGGCCCGGACTGCCCCCAGCCCGGTGTGGAGACCACCGCGCGCGTGGACACGATCCTCGACTGGATCCACGAGCAGATGAGCTGAGTCAGGCGCTGAGCTGCCGGGCCCGGTGGTCGGCGACGTTGACCCGCGTGCCGCACCGCGTCGAGCAGAAGCGGCGGCGGCCGTTGCGAGAGGTGTCCACGAACGCGATCCCGCAACCCTCACGTGCGCACAGGCCGAAGCGGTCGGGCGCCTCACACACGAGGTGGGCGAGCCCACCGGCCGAGTGCGCCTGCACGCGTTCCACGGCCTCGGCGTCTTCGCCGACGTAGTGCAGGTGCGGGGGTTTGCCGTCGTGGCCGGAGATGTGCGGTCGCACCGCCGCGGTGAGGAGCAGCCGGTTCACCAGCTCCACCTGGTCCGCTTTGCCCGCGCCGAAAACTTCACGCAGCCGCCGGCCCCAGTCGAGGATGCGGGCGCCTTCGTCGTCGGTGAGCCCGGTCAGCGTCATGCCGTGGGCCCGGCAGGTGTCCAGCACGTCGTCCGCCGAGACGCTGTCGTCCCGGGCCAGCGTGGCCAGCGCCGCGGCCACCTGAGCACCGGAGCCGCCGTAAGGGTTGAAGTGCACTGACTCATTACAGCACGATCGGGGCATGGATGAGAACCGTTGCCCCCGTTGTGGCTGGCCCCTGGCTGAACTGCCCCCGTCCGCCGTCGTGCCCGCCTCGCGCGGCAGTCGTGCCGACTACGTCCGCTGCCTGTGCGGCAGCTGGGTCGCGCGGCTCGGTGGCGTGGTGGTCGGGTCGACGCGGCCGGCTACCAGTGGGCGGGCCGGCTGAGGCGCTCGGTGAGCCGGGTCGTGGCGTCGCCGCGGGCGGCGTTGACCTGCGACTGCGTGAGGAACAGGCAGGCGGTGAGGTCCGCGCCGCGGACGTCGGCGTCGCGCAGGTCCGCCCCGATCAGGTCGGCCTGGCGAAGATCGGCGCCGCGCAGGTCCGCGGCGATGAGGTAGGCCCCGCGCAGGTTCGCGCCCCGCAGGTCCGCGTTCGCGAGTTTGGCCCCCATGAGATCGGCACCCCGGCGGTCCTTCTTCTTGCCGTGCACCCCGTCCCGCACGAGCCGGCTCGTGGCCTGCAGCAGCACGTCCACGCGGGCGCGCTGCTCTGCGACGTCTAGCGCGAGCAGGGTGCCGGGGTCGGTCAGCGTCAGTTGTCCGGTCTCGGCGAGCGCCGCGTCGAGACCGGCGTGCAGCTCCCGCGTGACGTCCAGGGACCGGGCTTCGGTGAGGTACCAGAGCAGTTCGTGCAGCTGGCGCATCACAGGCAGCGCGGCGAACATCTGCTTCGCGCCACCCGGTTCGCCGCGCCAGTCACGCCCGGCGAAGGTGATCTGCGAGATCTTCTGCCCGGCGCCGAAGCAGTCGTAGACGGTGCAGCCGGAGAACCCCTTGTCCCGCAGGCGATCGTGGATGCCGCAGCCGAACTCCGGTTCCAGGTTGACGCACGGCTCGCCGGCCGCCTTGTCCATCGCGAAGTCCGCGGAACGCGTGAAGGTGAGGGCGACACAGCACAGCCCGAAGCAGCTGCCGCAGTCGGCAGTGAGCGAATCGTGGTGGGACAAGTGTTCTCCTGGCCGGCGGGGTTCTCACCAGGGTATCGGCACCGCCGTTGCCGCTCTGGACAGCCGGCGTACAGCGACTGGCAGGCCTTCGGCGGGCTGTGATCGCTCGCAGGGTCGGCCACGCCTCCGGCACCGCCGCGACCGCCGTCCGGACGACGTCCAGGTGCTGTTCCATTCCCCGTTCGAACAGCGCGTTGTACACCGCGGCGCCGTGGCCGCACGTCAGCCAGCGGTGGTGTCGTCGGGGAACCAGCTGCTCGCGACGAGGTCGACGGCGCTGCGTTCCGGCGCGCGGGCGGCGTGGTCGTAGGTCTGCTGGGTGGTGTCGATGCTGCTGTGGCCGACGTCGGCCTGCACGTGGACGAGTTGGGCGCCCGCCTCGACGGCGGTGGTGACGTAGAAGTGACGCAGCGCGTGGGGGTGCATGGCGCCGGCGATGGGTTCGAGGTCGGTGCCGCCGGTGGCGGTGATGCGGCGGAGCAGCTGCCAGATCGCCTGGCGTTGGTAGCGGTTGCCGGTGCGGGTCAGCAGTAGCGGCGACGGCGGGGCGTGGCGCGCTTGGGTCCGGCGTTCGACGGTGGTCTCGCGTGAGGCGGCTGCAGTGTCGCGGGCGGAGAGGTAGCTCATGAGCGCGTTCTCCGCCGGGACGCTGAGGTAGACCACGCGCGTCTTGCCGCCCTTGCCGAGCACGCGCAGCGCGCGGCGGCCGCGGGTGACGTGCAGGTCGGAGCGGTCCAGGCCACACACTTCGCTCACGCGCAGCCCGAGTGTGAAGAGCGCGACCACGGCCACCGCGCGCGCCGTGTCCAGCGGGCCGGCACCACGCCGGGGGGTGCCGGCGGCGGTGTAGAGGGCGCGGACCTGGCGTGTGGTGAGGGTGACGGTGCCGGACGTGCTGCTCGCGGCCGTGGCGAGGCCGAGCCGGCGGCGGTTGAGGGCGGCGGGGTTTCCGGTGACGAGGCCGGTGTCGGCGAGGTAGCCGTAGAGCGCTTTGACGGTGGCGAGCATCCGGTCGCGCGTCGCGGGAGCGGCGTCGGCGGTGGCGAGGGTGTCGAGCCAGCTCTTCACGTCGGCCGAGGTGGCGGCCATCGGGTCGAGGCCGCGGGTGACGCACCAACGGAACCAGTGGTGCGCGCGCAGCCGGCCGCGCGGTGCGGGCGGGGGAGCGGCGGAACTCGGGCTCGGGCTCGGAGTGAGGCGGAGGGCGTCGGCGTAGTGGAGGACGGCCGTGCGCCAGGTGTCGAGGTGACGTCCCGGTTCGGCCCACTCGGCGAGGTCGGCCGCGGTGACGGGGAGGCCGAGTCCTTCGGCGTAGGTGCGGCGGGTGGCCTGGTTGCCGTAGCCGGCGAGCCAGTCCGCGATCGCGTCGAGCAGTGCGGCGGGGTCTTCGACGCCCGGCCAGACGTCGTGGTCGGCCGAGAGGGGGTACCCAGTTTTCGAGCCGGTTTCGAGGCGCACGATCTCACTCACAGCTGCTGGTTCCGTCACTCTCCGTCGATCGATCATCTTCCCTGTCAGCTTAGCAACAAAAGCTCTGTTCTGTAGCTGACCTATGTATTGAGTTAGATAACTACAACCTCAGTTACAGGTTGCATAACTGATCAGATAGGCTTCAGAAGTGACTGAGGGAGCTGTGATCGAGGACCGGACGGCCGCGCTGTGTGGGTTCCGGCAGTGCCGGGCGCCGTTGCCGCCACCGGGACCGCGTGGGGGCCGGCCGTTCGAGTTCTGCCCGGACCGGCGCTGGCCCGGGGACCGCACGTGCAAGCAACTCGCCGCCGCCGACCAGGCACTGCGCGAAGCACTGGGCGATTCGGTCTCACACGCCGGCCTCACCGACGCGGCCGCGGAGTTCGTCCGCGCCGCCACGGAGCTGGGTGGGCCGCTGCAGACGCTGCGCAACGCCCTCGACAGCGTCGCCGCCCGCGCCCAGGACGAGGTGACCTCCGCTCTCTCCCGCGCCGAAACCGCGGAAGCCCGCGCCACCGAAGCAGACGGCCTCCGCCAAGCCGCCGAAGCCCGCGCGCTGGAAGCCGAACAAGTCACCGCCGCCGCCCAGGCCCACTCCCAGGAACAGACCGACATGGCGAAAGCCGCCCAGGAAACGGCCGCGGCAGCGGTGAAAGCCCGGAAGACGGCCGAGCTCGACCAGGCCCGCGCCGAAGCATCCGCCATCGCCGCTGCCGAACGCGCCGACCAGGCCGCCGCCGAAACCCGCACCGAACGCACTCGCGCCGACGCCCTCGCCGCGGAGCTCGCTCAACGCTCCGAGCAGCTCGCCGTCCGCACCACCGAACGCGACGCGGCGCTCACCAGCCTGGCGCAGGCACGCGCGCGCGAAGAGGAGGTCCGGCGGGACCTCACCGGCCGGCTCGACCAGGCCACCGAGGCGCTCACCACCACCCGGGCCCACCTCGGGGACCTCGAGCAACGTCTGGACGCCGCTCACCATCACCAGCGCGCGGAATCCGCCGCCTCGGCCGAAGCTGTCGCGGAGGCACGCAGCCGGTCCGCTGTCCTGGCCAGTCGGCTGGACGCGGCCCAGGAGCAGCTGACCCGGGCCGCGGAGCACCACACCGGCTTGCGGTCCCGGCTCGAGCGCGTGCACGGGCTCGCGCTGGCGACTCCCACCGAGAACACCGACCTGCGCGCGGATCTGCTGGCGGAACTGCTCGATCTGCCCGGGGAGACCCCTCCGCCCGGGCCGTGAAGTTTCAACCGCACCCCGCTTCGGCCGCCGTGAGACTACGTCGTGCCGGCCGGGGCGACTGACGGCTCGCGGACGTGCGTGGGCGGCGTTCGGAGCCGCTTTCCCTTGAACGGCAGAGGAAGACGGCCGTCGAACGCCGGTCCCGCACCGCGGAGGCGGGCGCCCGCAGATCCGGCGGAGCCGTGGCACGCATCGTCTGACGTGCGCGTTCGTGCCTTGCGGCCACGACGGCACGCGCGGGACATTGGCCGCGGGGGAATCGGACAGGGGAGGGAGAACGTGATGACCGCACAGTCACAGACCGATCCGACCTTCTACCGCAGCCCCGGCGACGCGATCGCGGCCCCGCCGGAGAAGCTCGCGTACGTCGTGGCATTCGACCGGACGGCCGCCAAACCGGACGCCCTGGCGACGGTCGACGTGGATCCCGACTCGGGCACTTACGGCAGCGTGGTCGGCTGGTCGGAGCTGCCGACCCTCGGCGATGAGCTGCACCACTTCGGATGGAACGCGTGCAGTAGCGCGTTCGCGCACACCGGGCACGACCCCGACGGCCTGCGCCGCCGATTCCTGCTGCTGCCCGGGATCCGTTCGTCGAACATCCACGTGTTCGACACCCAGCCCGACCCGCGCCAGCCCGTCCTGCACAAGACGGTGACCGCGGCCGAACTGGCCGAGAAGGCCGGATACTCCCGTCCGCACACCTCCCACTGCGGGCCGGACGGCGTGTATCTGACGTGCCTCGGCGCGGGGGAGGGCTCGGGCGGCCCGGGTGGCATCGCGCTGCTGGACCACGACACGTTCGACGTGGTTCGCGCGTGGGAGACCGAGCGGGGCCCGCAGTACCTGGCCTACGACGCGTGGTGGCACCTCAACCGGAACGTCCTGATCAGCAGCGAGTGGGGTACCCCCGCGATGATCGAGGACGGCATCAACCCTGAGCTGCTGCTGGGCCACAAGTACGGGCACGCGCTGCACTTCTGGGACTTGGCCGAGGGCCGGCACCGCCAGAGCGTCGACCTCGGCGAGCAGCACCAGATCGTGCTCGAGGTGCGCCCGTCGCACGACCCGGACGCCACGTGGGGGTTCGTCGGTGTGACAGTGTCCACCGAAGACCTGTCGGCGTCGGTGTGGCGCTGGCACCTCGACGGCGACACCTGGGCGGTGGACAAGGTGATCACCGTGCCCGCCGAGCCCGCCGACGCCGCGGACCTGCCACCGGCGCTGCGGCCGTTCGGTGCCGTGCCGCCCCTGATCACCGACATCGGCCTCAGCGTGGACGACCGGTTCCTATACGTGTCGTGCTGGGGCATCGGCGAGCTCAAGCAGTTCGACGTCAGCGACCCCGCCCGGCCGAGGGAGGCCGGCTCGGTGCGCCTCGGGGGCATCACCGGCCGGGTCCCGCATCCGTCCGCGCCGTCCCTGCAGCTCTCGGGTGGCCCCCAGATGGTCGAGGTGAGCCGCGACGGTCGCCGGATCTACGTCACCAACTCCCTCTACGGCGCCTGGGACGACCAGTTCTACCCGGACGGTGTCGGGGCCTGGATGGCGAAGCTCGAGACCGATCCCGCGGTCGGCGGGCTGCGCGTCGACGGGAAGTGCTTCCTGCACGGCGACGACTTCCGTGGCCTGCGCCCACACCAGGTCCGGTTGGAGGGCGGCGACGCCTCGTCGGACTCGTACTGTTTCCGCTGATCTGAGCACCCGACCGCGACCGGCCGAGTCGGTCAGGTCGCGGATTCCGTGAAGGGGGACGCGCAGAGACTGCAGGTGATCGGCCCCAGTTCGAGGACTGACCGGGCCGCGCGGATGCGGCGCGGCTTGTCGCACCCGCACACCGCGGCCACGTAGTTCGGCCCGCCGCGGTGAGCACCGCGGCCGTCCACGGGCGCGATCACGATCGGAGTCGGTGCCGGCACGACGACATCGGGCTGGTCGGGGTCCGTGGGCAGCGGCTGCGGAGCCTGCGCACGGACCGCGACCTCCTGTTCGGTGTGCCGCCACACCGTCAACGCCCGTTCGAGAACGCGCAGCGAATCCGCGTAGGCGTCGATCGTCTCGGGCAAGGCGGTGGTGGCCGACCACCCGATCCGATCCGCCTGCTCGGCCCGCACACCCAGCTCGTGGGCGAGCGCCGCGAACCGCTTGTTGTGGTACCGGCCGTCGCTCACGTCCACGATGTCGCGCGTGGCGGCGAGGCCGTGGGCGGCTTCGTGCAGCGTGGTGGCCAGGATGTCGGTGGCGGGGCGGCGCAGGCCTTCGGCACCGAGGAAGAACTCGGCGCGCGGATCCTCGCCACGGCCGACGTGCCAGCGGGATCGGGCGAAGTGGCCGTGGATCTCGGTGGTGGTGCCCATCGTGCCGGATGCCAGGACGAGGATGGCCTCGGGCACGTCGGGGTGGCGGCGGCGGATTTCGGCCCACAGTTGTTCCATCCCGTGCATGACGCGGGTCGTCGGGCCGAGTGCGGGGATCACGCCGCAATCTTGCCGCTTAAGCGGTAACCGGGCCACCGGGGCCGTCGAGGACGCGGGCGAGGCCGGCGTCGAACGCGGTGTCCGGGTCGGGGTGGGAGCCGAGGTCGACGGCGCGGGCGAGGGTGGGGTAGCGGCCGGTCGCGAGCATGCGCCGCAGGTAGGGGGCCGACGCGCGTTGCCACTGCGCTTCGTCCTGGCCGGACTCGCGTTCGCGGCGCAGCTCGGTGATCTCGCTGCGAACGGCGCCGGTCACGTAGGAGTGCACGGCGTGCACCGCGACGAGCGCGTCGTCGAGATCGCCTTCGTCCGCGGCGGCGAGTGACGCTTCGAGGTAGGCCAGCGCGTTCGGGCCGAGCCCGGGGCGCCCGCCGAGAAGGTCGGCGAACCATTCGTGCCGGTGTGCCGCCGTGCGGACCGCGCGGGCGAGCGCCCGCAGGCCCGCGCGACGGCCGGTGCCGGGCTCGGGCAGGGGCAGCTCGCCGTAGACGGCGTCGGCCATGAGGTCGAGCAGTTCGTCCTTGGTGGAGAGGTAGCCGTAGAGGCGCATCGGCCCGGCGCCGAGCGCAGCCCCGACCTTGCGCAGCGACACGGCCTCCAGCCCTTCGGCGTCGGCGAGCGCACAGGCCGCGGCGACGATCCGCTCCCGGCTCAGCGGGGTCGGCGCCGATCTGGCCGGTGGCTCGGGCCGTTCCCACACCAGTTCGCTCACCGCGGTAACGATACACCGCACTCGTCGATACATCGTATTGTAGAAATACACCGTATCGATCGGAGGTCTCATGCGTCGTATCGCCATTGCCGGAGGGGGCCTCGGTGGCCTGACTCTCGCCCGGGTCCTGCACGTCCACGGCATCCACGCCGACGTCTACGAACGCGACGCCGGCCCGACCGCTCGCATCCAGGGCGGCACGCTCGACCTGCATCCCGCCGGCGGCCAGCTCGCGCTGCGCGAAGCGGGGCTGACCGACGACGCGTTCGGCCGCCCGGAAGCCGACCGTCCCGCGCTGCGCAAGCTGCTGCTCGACGCCCTGCCTCCCGAGACCGTCCGCTGGGGACGCGCCGTGGAGGACGTCACCCCGCTCGCCCACGGTCATCGCCTGCACCTGACCGACGGCGGCACCGCCGACTGCGACCTGCTCGTCGGCGCGGACGGCGCCCGTTCCCGCGTCCGCCCGCTCGTCACCCCGGTCGAACCCGCGCACACGGGCGTGAACGCGATCGAGCTCGTGATCCCCCACATCGACCGCGCCCATCCGGTGCTGTCGGGGATCGTCGGGCGCGGCAGTTTCATGGCGATCGGCCCGAACCGCACGCTGTCCGCGCAGCGCAACGGCGATGGCAGCGCCCGGGTGCATCTGACGATGCGCGGTGAGGAGGACTGGTTCGCCACCTCGGGCATCGCGTTCGACGACCCGGCGACGGCCAGGAACCAGCTGCAGGACCTCTACGCGGGCTGGGCCCCCGAGTTCCTGGAGCTCGTCGCCGCGGCCGAAGGACCGATCACGCGGCTGCCGATCACGGCGCTGCCGGTCGGCCTGAGATGGGATCCGGTTCCGGGCGTGACATTGCTGGGCGACGCGGCGCACCTGATGCCGCCGTTCGCCGGGGCGGGCGCGAACCTGGCGATGCTCGACGGAGCCCGGCTCGCCTTGGCGCTCGCATCGGCAGAAGACGTGCGCGGCTTCGAGGAAGAGATGTTCGCCCGCGCCGCCGAGGAGGCGCGGGACTCGGCGGTGAACCTGGCGAAGTTCCTGTCGCCGCGCGGCGCCCAGGGGGTGCTGGAGCTGATGCGGTCCCTGGGCGCCGTGGACGTCAGCTCAGGTGCTTGATGACCTCGGCGAACGCGGCGAGGTGCGGTTCGAGCACGCTGATGTAGGTGGTGCCGAACGTTTCGCGGTAGCGCTCGAGCCGCTCGGCGATCTCGCGCGGCGAGCCCACGAGCACGCCGGGCAGCTGGGTGAGCTGCTCGTCGGGCAGGCCGCTGGCCTGGCGGATGATGCCGAGGTCGAGCTCCTCGACGCTGTCGCCGACGGCCGCGACGAACAGGTTCAGCTCGATGTCGCCGAAGCGGTCGCCGGCGGCGTCGCGTAGCACCTGCACGCGGTGGGCGAACGCGTCTTCCGGGGCGGTGCCGGCGGTGACGCCGGCCATGATCGAGAAGCTGAAGATGTCGGCTTCGCGGCCGCCGAGCGCCACCATGCGGTCGCCCGAACCGGACAGCATGATCGGCGGCACGGGGGTGCCGGTTTCGGCGGCGAGCAGCTCGCGGGTGGCCTTGAGCGTGGACTCCAGCTTGCGGATGCGCTCGCCGCCGGAGCCCATCGGCACGCCGACGGCCTCGAACTCGTTCGGCATGTAGCCGGTGCCGAGACCGAGCTCGAGCCGGCCGTCGGTGAGGCGCTGCACGTCGGCGACGTCGCGCGCGAGGTAGGCGGGGCTGAGGATGCCGGCGTTGAGCACGTAGGTGCCCAGCCGGATGCTCGTGACGTCGGCCGCCGCGACCAGCGCGGGGAACGGCGAGGGCATCCCGAGGTGGTCGGGGACCTGGAGCACGTCGTAGCCGCGGTCCTGCACCTCGCGGGCACGGGCGCGCCAGTCCGTGCGGGAGCCGACGTTGAGCAGGGAGACCCCGAAGCGGAAGGGCTGGGTAGTCATAGGGGCGGATCCTTCGTATGCGGACGAACGGAGAAAGCCGGTACGGCCTCCGGCTCACACGTACGCCACGCTAGTCCCGTTCAACGCCATGATCGAGATCACGAGGTTTCGCGACCCTTACCGGTGACGCGGGGTTCGCGCAGGTGGTCGAGGACGCGCCCGAGCTGGTCGACGAACTGCTCGCGCTCGGCCGCGGGCAGGGGCGCGGTGAGCTCGTCCTGGACGTCGTCGAGGGTTTTCGTCATCGCGGCGAGGTGGGTGCGGCCTTCGCCGGTGAGGGTGACGACGTTGCGGCGGCGGTCGGCCGGGTCGGGTGCGCGCTGCACCAGGCCGCCGGCGTCCAGCTCGCCCACGGCCTCGACGACGTAGCTGCGGTCGATTCGGCAGCGCCGTCCGAGCGCGGCCTGGCTCGCGGGGCCGAACTCGTCGAGCGCGGCGAGCAGCGCGTAGTGGTAGCGGCGGAACCCGGCGGCGTCGAACGCCTCGCCCACCAGCCGCGTGACCTGCGTGGCGAGCTGGGTGACGAGCCAGCTGGGCCGGCTGCGCAACAGGGTGGGGACGCGGTCGTCCCCGGTGTTCTGCATGGGCAGAGCGTAACGACGGCGCGATGCCGCGACGCGGGAAGTGGCTGCTTCGCGCAGCTACCTCTGGGTGATCGCCCGGAGCGAACCGCGCACGCCGTGAGCGAACGGCGCCCCCACGGCGTCGCCCACGCTCCTACGTTCGGGACGGACAGGGATCTCGCGAAGAGAAGGAGAAGACGATGACGCTGACGGTGGTTCCCGGGATGCACGCGGCGGGGCAGCAGCCGAACGAGTCGGTGTACGAGCAGTTGCTGCGCGACCGGATCGTGTTCCTGGGCACCGAGGTGACCGACGAGGTGGCGAACCGGATCACGGCGCAGCTGTTGCTGCTCGCCGCGGACGACTCCGAAAAGGACATCACCTTCTACCTCAACTCGCCCGGCGGTTCGGTCACGGCGGGGATGGCGATCTACGACACGATGCAGCTGGTGAAGCCGGACGTGGCGACGTGGGGGCTGGGGTTCGTGGCGTCGATGGGGCAGTTCCTGCTCTCGTCGGGCACGCCGGGCAAGCGGCACCTGCTGCCGAACACGCGGATCGTGATGCACCAGCCGTCGGCGGGGATCTCGGGGGCGGCGACGGACATCGCGATCCAGGCGGAGGTGTTCGGGAAGATGAAGCGGCGGATCGCGGAGCTCACGGCGACCCAGACGGGGCAGTCGGTGGAGCGCATCACCGCCGACGCCGACCGCGACCGGTGGTTCGACGCCGAGGAGGCGCTGGCCTACGGGTTCGTGGACCACATCGTGGGCGCGGAGCGGGTCGCGACGGCCTGACCGTCCCTTCCGGACGGACACTCGGGCACTCGCGTCCCGGCGTCCTCACGCCGGGACGCGAGTGCGGTACTGCTGGGGGCTGCGGCCGTATTCGCGTTTGAACGCGGCGCTCAACGCGAACGCGCTGCCGTAGCCGACCTGGCGGGCGATCGCGCCGATCGTCGTGTCGGGCTGCTGGCGCAGGAGGTCGGCGGCCAGGGCGAGGCGCCACGCGGCGAGGTAGGCCATCGGGGGCTCACCGACGGTGGCGGTGAAGCGCCGTGCCAGGGCGGCACGGGAGACGCCGGTGCCGGCGGCGAGCCCGGCGACGGTCCACGGGTGCGCGGGCTGGTCCTGCAGCAGCCGCAGCGCGCGGCCGGCCACGGGGTCGTCGTGGGCGTGATACCAGGCGGGCGCGGGTGAGCCGGGGCGGGCGAACCAGGTGCGCAGCGCCGCGATGAGCAGCAGGTCCAGCAGGCGGTCGAGCACGGCTTCCTGGCCGGGCACGTCTTTGCCGATCTCGGTCGCAAGCAGCGGGACGAGGGGGCTGTCCCAGTCGGCCGCGCGAACCAGCAGGGTCTGGGGCAGGGCGGCGAGCAGCCGTCGCGACACCTCGCCCACCCGCGGATACGTCCCCGTGAGCAGCACCGTGGTGCCACCGGCGGGGGTGCCCCACGTTCGGACGCCGACGTCGACGAGGTCGATGAGGTGCTCGCCGTCGGGGGTGCGGCACTCCTGGCCGGGCAGGATCACCGCCTGCGGCGGGGTGGCCGGGTCGTCGGCGAACAGGTACGGGTCCGGGCCGAGGGCGATCGCGATGTCCCCCGCCTCCAGGTGCGTGGCGTCGCCGTGGTCGGGCACGAGCCACGCCTCACCGGCCACCACGGCGACGATGGTGAGCGGTGCCTCGTCCTCGATGCGCAGTGACCACGGCGGCGTCAGGACCGAGCGGAGCAGGAAGGCCCCGTGCGCGCGGGGCCCGTCGAGGAGCGCGGCGAGCGGATCCATGCCCAGCAGTGTAGACGCTGGAACATGGGATCGAGCTGATGAACCATGGAGAGTCTCACCCGGCCGGGCTTCACTGACGGGCATGACAAAAACAACTTTGGTTCTGGGTGGCACGGGCAAGACAGGGCGCCGGGTGACGCAGCGGCTGGCTGCGCGCGGCGTCGAGGTGCGAGCGGTGTCGCGTGGCAGCGAGCCGCGGTTCGACTGGGCGCACGACACGACCTGGGCGCCGGTGCTCGACGGGGCCGGCGCGGTGTACGTGACGTTCTACCCCGATCTGGTGGTGCCGTGGGCGGCGCCGGTGATCCGCGCGTTCTGCGCGGAGGCGGTGGCGGCCGGGGTCGAGCGGATCGTGCTGCTGTCCGGGCGCGGCGAGGAGGACGCGGCCGTCAGTGAGGAGGTGGTGCGCGAGTCGGGTGCGGCGTGGACAGTGCTGCGGGCGAGCTGGTTCTTCCAGAACTTCAGCGAGCATTTCTTCCTCGAGCCGGTGCTGGCGGGCGAGATCGCGCTGCCGGCCGGGCAGACCACGGAGCCGTTCGTGGACGCCGACGACGTCGCCGACATCGCGGCAGAGGCGCTGACCACGGGTGCACTCGACGGCCGCACGCTGGAGCTGACCAGTCCGCGGCTGCTGACCTTCGGCGACGTGGCCCGGGAAATCTCCGCCGCGATCGGGCGGGATGTCCGCTATCGTCCGGTTTCGGCGGAGGAGTTCGTGCGGCTCGCGACCGACGGCGGCGTGCCGGCGGCCGAGGCGCAGGTGCTGGTCGAGCTGTTCGCGCGGGTGCTGGACGGGCGCAACTCGCACGTGACCGGTGACGTGGAGCAGGTGCTGGGGCGTCCGGCGCGCGATTTCGCGGACTACGCGCGCTCGACGGCGGCGACGGGCGTCTGGACGCGGTGAGCCGCGCCGGCTGGGGAAGGGAGCACGTGATGTCCACAGTGTCCGGAGTGGTCCTCGTGGTCGCGATCGTCGCGGCGGGGCTGATCGCGGGGTTGTTCTACTCCTACGCGGTGTCGGTGATGCCGGGCCTGGCGCGGGCCGACGACCACACGTTCGTGACGGCGATGCGCGAGATCAACATCGCGATCGTCAACGGCTGGTTCCTGCTCACGTTCCTCGGCGCGCCCCTGCTGGCGGCGGGCGCGGTGGTGCTGAACCTGGTGGCCGGCGGACGTGGGGCGCTGCCGTGGCTGATCGCCGGCTTCGCGCTGCTGCTGGCGATGATCGTGATCACGGCCGTGAAGAACATCCCGATGAACAACGCGCTGGACCGCGGCACGGCTTCACTCGCCGAGCTGCGCGGGCAGTTCGAGACGAGCTGGGTCCGGTGGAACCTGTTGCGTGCCTTCGCCTCGACGGCCGGGTTCGCGTGCCTGCTCGGCGGGTGGCTGGCGCGCGGGACCGGTTGACGCTGTGCCGGAGCCGGTCCAGCGGCGCGCGGGTCAGTCGGCGAGGCGGAAGTACAGGTCGGTCTCCCACTTCGTGGCGTCGGGTTCCACACGCGGGTCGGTGCGGTAGACCTCAAGGCGCCCGGTCCAGTGCTCGCCGTCGGCGGCCCGGGTGCGGTCCCAGCGCACGCCTTCGGCTGCACCCCACGCGAGGACTTCGGCGGTGGCGGCGACGAGTCCGTCCGGCGCGCCGTGGTGGGTGGCGGTCACGTACTTCCCGCCGGGCACGACGTCGTTGAGGTAGTCCTCGCCCAGTTCGACCGGCGCCGCGACGGGCACCCCGGCTTCCACCGTCAGGCTCGCCATGTCCGGGCCGATCACGAGGTAGCGGAAGAACGGCGCGCCCGCCGGCGTGACCCCGCGTTCGGCGAGGGCGCCGACGATCGCGGCGATGCGGTGCGCGATCTCGCGCAGCCCGTCGAAGCCGACGGTCGCGCGGTAGGCGACGTAGGGCTGGTCTTCGCGGTCCACCAGGGACGGCATGGGGTTCTCCTCGTGTTCGGGTCAGCCCAGCATCGGGCGGACTTCGATGGTGCCGTACGCGGCGGCGGGATGGCGGGAGGCGATGTCGACGGCCTCGTCGAGGTCGGCGCAGTCGATCATGACGAAGCCGCCGATCTGTTCCTTGCTCTCGGTGAACGGCCCGTCGGACAGCAGGACGTCGCCGCCGCGGACGCGGACGGTGGTGGCGGTGGCCGGCGGGTGCAGGCCTCCGCCGCCGACGAGGATTCCGCGGGCGAGCAGGTCGTCGGTCCAGCCTCCGCAGCCGGCGATCTTCTGGTCTTCGGTGGGCTCTTCGCCGGCGATCATGAGCAGGTAACGCATGAGCTGCCTCCTAGGCGTGGGTGAGGACTTCGGTCAGGCGGGCGGCGAAGGGACCGGGCTCGCCGGCGAACCCGCCGTGGTCGCCGGGAAACTGCACGGCGTCCTGCCCGAGCGCACGGGCCAGTTCGAGCCCGGCGGTGTGGGCGGGGGTGCCGTCCGCGGCCTTGCCGACGGCGACGACGAGGCGGGTGTCGGTGGCGCGCAGGGCGTCGAGGTCGGGTTCCCAGGCGCCGATCGCGGCCATGAGATGGCCGAAGAAGAAGGCGAAGTTGCCCTGCATCCGTTTGCCCTGCGCGATTTCCTCGGCCGTCGGGTTCGCCGGTGGCGGCGGCACGTCGAACCCGGACGCCGCCATGAACGCGCCGAGCGCGGCCTCGACGCCCTGCTCGCGGTAGATCGCCGGGATGTCGGGGAAGTCGGCGAGCATCTCGCCGAGGTAGCGGCTGACCGGCGGCTCGTGCGCGATCAGGGTGGCGACCTCGCCGGGGTGGCGCCGGGTGTGCTCCAGCATCGTGATGGCACCGCCGCTGTTGGCGAACACGTGCGCGGGCCCGCCGCCGATCTCGGTGAGCAGGCGGTGCACGTCGTCGGCGTGCTCACCGACGAGGTTGCTGCCGGGTTCGCCGGCGATCGGGCTGCGGGAGATGCCGCGCGGGTCGAAGGTGACCACGGTGTAGTGGTCGGTCAGGTGCGGGCGCAGGCCGGTGAAGGCTGTGGCGTCGGCGGGGCCGCCGGGCACGAGCAGCAGCACGGGGCCGTCGCCGTCGAGGTCGTAGGTCAGCTCGGCGCCGGGTACGCGCAGCGTCTTGGTGATCATCGCGGTCCTTCCGGTTCACGGGTCGGTTCGTCCAGCCGACGAACGGGCGGCGCCGGGACCGACACTTCGGCTCCGGAATTCCCGGGAGATGTTTCAGCGAGCCTGCGCCGCAGGTAGCTGCGCTCGGCGTCGGTGCGGGCGAGGTCGAACGCGTCGGTGTATGCGGCGTGGGCTTCGGCGGTGCGGCCGAGGCGGCGGAGGAAGTCGGCGCGGGTGGCGGGCAGCAGGTGGTAACCGGCCAGCGTGCCGCGGGCGGTGAGCTCGTCGGCCAGCGCGAGGCCGGTTCCGGGCCCGAACGCCATCCCCGCGGCGACCGCGTGGTTCAGCTCCACGACGGGGGTGGGCAGGTGGCGGCGCAGCTCGCGGTAGAGGCCGGCGATCTGGGCCCAGTCGGTGTCGGCGGCGCGCGCGGCCGTGGCGTGGCACGCGGCGATCGCGGCCTGCACCTGGTAAGGCCCAGGGCTGCGGCGGCGCAACGCGGCCTCCAGCAGGGCGGTGCCCTCGGTGATGGCGGCGGCGTCCCAGCGGCCGCGGTCCTGTTCCTCCAGCGGCACGAGCTCCCCGTCGTCGGCGACGCGGGTGGCGCGGCGGGCGTGCTGCAGCAGCAGGAGCGCGAGCAGGCCGGTGGCCTCGGGTTCGTCGGGCATCAGGTGCGCGAGCACGCGGGCGAGGCGGATCGCTTCCGCGGCGAGGTCGGGCCGTTGCAGGTCGGGCCCGGCGCTGGCGGTGTAGCCCTCGTTGAACAGCAGGTACAGCACGCCGAGGACGGCCGCGGTGCGTTCGGGCAGCAGGTGCGCGGGCGGCACACGGTAGGGGATGCCGGCGCTGCGGATCTTGCGTTTCACCCGCACGAGCCGCTGCGACATCGTGGCCTCCGGGACGAGGAACGCGCGGGCGATCTCGGCCGTGCTGAGCCCGGCGAGGGTGCGCAACGCGAGCGCGACCTGCGCTTCGACGGCGAGCGCCGGGTGGCAGCAGGTGAAGATGAGGCGGAGGCGGTCGTCGGGCACGGTGCCGTCGTCGGTCGGTGGTTCGTCGGGGACGATCATGCGCGCGGCCTCCCGGAGCTTGCCCGCGCCGACGGCGTCGCGGCGGATCCGGTCGACGGCTCGGTTGCGGGCGGCGGTGGTGAGCCAGGCCCCGGGTTTGGCCGGGATGCCGTCGCGCGGCCAGGTGCGCACGGCGAGGGTGAAGGCGTCCTGGGCGCACTCCTCGGCGAGGTCCCAGTCGCCGGTGACCCGGATGAGGGTGGCCACGACCAGCGACCACTCTTCCCGGAACGCCTGCACGACGGCGGCCTCCATCGCGGCGTCTCGCCCTTCCTGCTGCAACCCTCGCTCCCTCCGGTACCGGCTCGTACCCGCTCGACGAGCGGGCCACGCCGAAACCGACACCCGGGTGCGAACCTAAACCGCGGGACCGACAGTTCTCCAGGCCTTCAGCGGCGCTCGACGAGCAGCGTCACCCCGTCGAGGATGCGGGCGAGGCCGAAGCGGAAGTGGTGCTCGGGGTTGGTCGCGGCGCCGTGGGCCTGGCCGGCGGCGGTGCCGACGCGGCTCGCGCGCGGGAAGTTCGCGGCGTCGGCGGCGGGGATTTCGGCGAGGACGGGCGCGCTGCGTTCCCACCACTCGGCGTCGGTCAGGCCGCTGCGGCGCGCGAGCCGCACGGCGTCGATGGAGCCGCGCGCGGTGCCCTGCACGAGCCCGATGACGAGGCCGACGACGGCGTCGAGCTCCAGCTCGTCGAGGTCGAGGCCGTCGAGCGCGCTGAGTTCGCGTTCGTACTTGGCGAAGGTGTTGGGTCCGAGCGGCGGGCGGGCGGTGGTGATCTGCAGCAGCCAGGGGTGGCGGTGGTAGAGGCGCCACAGGTCCTCGGCCACGGTGGTGAGCGCGTCCCGCCAGCCGGTCGACGGCAGTTCGGCGGTGAGCTCGCCGTGGGCGTCGTCGAGCATCAGGTCGATCAGCTCGGCGTGCCCGGGCACGTAGGTGTAGAGCGACATCGGGGCAACGCCGAGCTCGTCGGCGACGCGGCGCATGGTCACGGCCTCGAGCCCGTCGGCGTCGGCCAGCCGGGTCGCGGTGGCGACGACGTCGGCCACGGTGAGCTTGGGTTTCGGCCCGCGCCGCGGCGGTCCGGGGACGCCCCAGAGCAGCTCGATCGTGCGCCGCGGGTCGCCGCCGCCGGTGTACTCCGTGCTCATCCGCGTCATTCTGCCCTGCATTTCCTCGTACGTCGTACAGAGTTCTGGTAATGTCGGCGGACGGCGTACGAGACCGACGGGAAGGGGAGTCGTGGGGAGCGCATCGCCGGGGGAGGCCGTGGTGGTCGAGCCGGGTTTCGTCGTGTTCTGGCACCCGGACGGCACCACACCGGCGGGACCGGGCGAGCCGGGGACGGTCGACGTCGTCCTGCGCGACGGACTGCGCACGGTTCCGGCGCGGCGGGTGCCGATTGCCGACGCCGTCGCGCTGCTGCGGGAAGTCTCCGGCGACGCGTCGGCCGAGTTCTGGTCGGTCGCCGCGCAGGCGGGCACGCGCTTGGCCGAGGCTGGGTGGACGGGACCGCTGGCACCGGAGGAAGAACAGTGGCTGCGCCGGCTCGCCGACGCGATGCCGCCGCACGCCCACGCCACCCCGCTGCCCGGCGACCCGGCCCGGCTGCCCGAGCGGTTCCCTGTGCTGCTGCGCTTCCTGCGTGACGTCGCCGGCCTCGCCGCCGCCACACGGGTGTCGCTGCGGCTCGAATCGGACGACTTCGACGGCGGCCGGTTCCGCGCCGTGGTGCAGGTCCACGGCGACACGCTCGTGGACGCGGAGGAACTGTGGCGGACGGGCGCCGAGGCGGTCCGCCACGAGGTGCTGCTCGTGCTGCGGCGCTGCGCCGAGGTGTGGCCGCCGCTCGCCCCGCTGCTGTCCGCGCCCGTGCCCGCGGAGGTGGCGCTGCTCGACGACGACATCCGCGAGCTGCTCGGTGACGCCGCCGGCCGGCTGGCCGAGCTCGGCGTCGCCGTCCACTGGCCCGCGGAGCTGGCGGGACTCACGGCCCGCGCGGTCGCCCGCCCTGGCGCCGCGCCGGACGACGTGCCCGCGTTCTTCGGCGGCAGCCGCGCGCTGGAGCTCGACTGGCAGCTCGCCCTCGGCGGCGCGCAGCTGTCGGCGGCCGAGCTGGACGTACTCGCGGAGGCCCGCCGGCCCGTCGTGCGGCTGCGCGACCGGTGGGTGTTGCTCGACCCGGCGTCCGCTAGCCGCGCGCGGGAGCGGGCGCTGAAGCCCCTCACGCCTGTCGACGCGCTGGCCGCCGTGCTGGCCGGCACGACCGAAGTGGACGGTGCCGAGGTCGAGCTCGTCACCGACGGCTGGCTCGCCACTCTGCGGTCCCGGCTCGCCGAGCTGCCCGGCCCGGCGCCACAGCCGGCGGGGCTGACGGCGACCCTGCGCGACTACCAGCTGCGCGGCCTGCACTGGCTCGACACCGTCACCTCACTCGGCCTGGGCGGCTGCCTCGCCGACGACATGGGCCTGGGCAAGACGCTCACCCTCATCGCGCTGCACCTGCACCGCGACGCCGGCCCGACGCTGGTGGTGTGCCCGGCGTCGTTGCTGGGCACGTGGGAGGCCGAGATCCACCGCTTCGCCCCGGGCGTGGCCGTGCGGCGGTTCCACGGCGGCGCCCGCTCGCTCGACGACCTGGACGGGTTCGTGCTCACCACCTACGGCACGCTGCGCGCGGACCCGGCGCCGCTGGCCGCGGTGGCGTGGGACCTGGTGGTGGCCGACGAGGCCCAGCACGTGAAGAACCACCGCTCCGGCACGGCGAAAGCGTTGCGCACGCTGCGATCGTCCGCGCGGGTCGCGCTCACGGGCACGCCGGTGGAGAACACGCTGTCCGAGCTGTGGGCGATCCTGGACTGGACCACGCCGGGCCTGCTCGGCACGCTCACGGAGTTCCGCGCCCGCTGGGCGAAACCCGTCGAGACGGGCAGCGATCCGGCAGCGGCCGAGCGGCTTTCCAGGCTGCTGCGGCCGTTCCTGCTGCGGCGGCGCAAATCCGATCCGGGGATCGCGCCCGAGCTGCCCGCGAAGACCGAGACCGACCGGCCCGTGGCCCTGACGTCGGAGCAGGCCGCGCTGTACGAGGCGGCCGTGCGGGAGCTGCTGGCCGAGGTCGGTGCGAGCGACGGGATGGCGCGCCGCGGCCGGATCGTCAAGCTGCTCACCGCGCTCAAGCAGATCTGCAACCACCCGGCCCACTACCTGGCCGAAGGCGACGAAGCGCCCCTGTCCGGCCGATCCGGCAAGCTGGAGCTGCTGGACGAGCTGCTCGACACGATCCTCGCCGAAGACGGCGCGGTGCTCGTGTTCACCCAGTACGTGGTGATGGCGCGGCTGCTGCAACGCCACCTCGCGGGTCGTAAAATCCCCAGCCAGTTCCTGCACGGCGGCACCCCCGTTCCTCAGCGGGAGGAGCTGGTCCGCCGGTTCCAGGACGGTGCCGTGCCGGTGTTCCTGCTGTCACTGAAGGCGGCCGGGACGGGCCTGACGCTCACCCGTGCCGACCACGTCGTGCACTACGACCGCTGGTGGAACCCGGCGGTGGAGGACCAGGCGACTGACCGCGCGTACCGGATCGGGCAGACGCGACCGGTGCAGGTGCACCGGCTCGTCGCCGAGGGCACCGTGGAGGACCGCATCGCCGCGCTGCTGCGGGAGAAACGCGCGCTCGCCGACGCCGTGCTCGCCGGTGGGGAAGCGGCGTTCACCGAGCTGACGGACATCGAGCTCGCGGAGCTCGTGCAGCTGAGGAGGCCGGCATGACCGACCGCGTCAGGGGGTTCCCGGCGTTCCCCGCCCGCGAGGGCCGAGGTCCGTTCGCGCGCACGTGGTGGGGCCGCGCGTGGCTACAGGCCATGGAGGACACGGCCCTGGATCTGCGGCAGCTGCGGCGCGGCCGCCGTTACGCCGTGGCGGGACTGGTCGGGCCGATCACCGTGAGCCCCGGCCGGATCGCCGCGACCGTGGACGACACCGACGGCGGTCCGTTCCGCACGAGCGTGCACCTGGCCGAACTGTCCACAGCGGACTGGGACCTGCTGCTCGGCCGCGCCGCCGACCGGGCCGGGAACCTCGCCGCGCTGCTCGACCGGCACCTGCCGCCGGAGCTGGCCGACGACGTGCCGCTGCTGCCGGGGATCGGCGACCTCGACCCGGACTGCGACTGTCCCGGCTTCGAGCTGCCGTGCCGGCACGCGGCCGCGCTGTCGTTCCAGGTGTCGTGGCTGCTCGACGCCGACCCGTTCGTGCTGCTGCTCGCCCGCGGCCGCACCGAACGCGAGGTCCTCGACGAGCTCGGGCAGCGCTCCACCCGCCCCGCCGACGGCATCCTCGCCGCCGACGCGTACGCGCGGGTGGTGCCGCCCCTGCCGGATCTGGCCGAGTTCAGCCCGGTGCCGCGTTAGGCGTGGGTGCCGCCGTCGATGCGGATCTCGGTGCCGGTGATGAACTCGCCGTCGTCGGAAGCCAGCATCGCCACGACACCGGCCACCGACTCCGGGCGACCGACCGGGTTGCCGACCGGCGTCGCGAGATCCGTCGGCAGGATCGGCAGGAGCTTGCCGAACAGCGCCCAGTCCACGTCCTGCGGCATCCAGGTGCCCGCGTTGTCGGTGATGCCGCTCTTCACGCTGCCCGGTGCGACGCTGACCGCGCGCACGCCCTGCTTGCTGTACTCCAGCGCCAGCGAGTGCGTGAACGCCTGGATCCCGCCCTTGCTCGCCGCGTACGCCGCCATGTAGGGGTGCGCGAACGCCGCGGACGTGGAGCTGAAGTTGATCACCACGCTCTTCCCGGTGGCGATCAACGCGGGCAGCGCCTCGCGCGTGACCAGGAACGTGCCGGTGAGGTTCACCGCGACGATCCGGTTCCAGAACTCCAGCGACGTCTCGTGCGTGTGGGAGGCCTGCAGGATCCCGGCGGCGTTGACGAGCACGTCGAGCCCGCCGAGGTGCTCGACCGCGGCCGCGGTGCCCTTCACCACCGACTGCTCGTCGGCGACGTCCATCACGAAGGTCTCGAGGCGCGGGTCTCCGGCCAGCTCGGCGGTGCCCGCGATCGTCTCGGCGGACACGTCGGTGGCCACCACCCGCGCCCCCTCCGACAGCAGACGCAGCGTCGTGGCGCGGCCGATGCCGGAACCGGCACCCGTCACGAGGATCCGGCGATCGTGCAGGCGAGTCATCGATCTCCCTCAGGTTGCTCCGACGATCACCGTACCGAGTTCACCACTGCCTGCCACGGCGAAGTTTCCCCAGTTCCGGCATCGACACGTGCCCGATCCGGTACCGCACGGGGTCTTCGTCCGGTGCGTCCTCGGCCCACAGCGTGTAGCGCACCAGCTCCCAGCCGCGCGGGTCGATCACGAGCGCGGCGGAATGGACGCCGTCGCGCTGGGAGTGCTCCGACAGGTCAGCCAGCGCCGGCGTGATCACGTCACCCGGAAGGACCTCGCGCGGCAGGGTTTCGGTGCGTTTGCCGGCCGCGCGAGGTGTCGTGCCGAACGCCGGTCCCTCCTCGAACGCCAGCACGGTCCAGTGCTGCACGGGCGGGCGCCCGAAGTCGTCCACGATCCCGCGGAACCCGCCCTCCCACAGGAACGAGTGCATCCCGGCCGGGTCGTGCCAGAGGTAGAAGGGGGAGTACTGGTTGAGCTGCGAGCCGTCGACGCCGCGCTCGCGCACCCCGTACGCCTTGAGCCCCAGCCCGGGGAACTCGTCCAGCAGCGGCCCGCGCTCGCGCACCCTGCGGTGGATGATCTGCATGTCGTAGTCGGCGGGCAGGGTGATCTCGTAGTGCATGGCGTGCACGGGTGACCTCCGATCGTCGAGGTCCACACTAGGAGGGCGGGGGCATGCGGGCGTACGGGTTTGTGGGAGCAGGGGAGATCACGGCCGCGATCGTCGAAGGACTGAGCGCGGAGGTGGCTGACCCGCCCGCCGTGTTCCTCTCCCCGCGCGGGCGGCAGGTCGCACACGAGCTGGCCGGGCGGTTCCCGAACGTGGCTGTCTGCGCGAGCAACGAGGACGTGCTCGACGCGGCTTCGGTGATCGTGCTCGCGGTCCGGCCCGCCGTGGCGCAGGAAGTGGTGGCAGAGCTGGAGTTCCGGCCGGACCACGCGGTACTCAGCGCCGTGGCCGGGGTACCGCTGGCGACGCTGCGGGAGTGGACCGCGCCGGCCGCACCCGTCGTACGGACCATCCCGCTTCCCCAGGCCGCGCGCCGGCAGAGCCTCACCGCATTGTTCCCGGACCACCCCGTCGCCCGCGGCCTGTTCGAGCCCCTCGGCGGGGCGGTCGTCCCGCCCGACGAGCCGACGCTCGACGTCTTCAGCGCCGCGACCGCCACCTTCGCCGCGCACCTGGACTACCTGGCCACCATCGCGAGCTGGCTCGCCGGCCACGGCGTCGAACCCGGCGCCGCCGACACCTACGTGACGCACCTGTTCGCCCAGCTGGGCGAGTCGCTGGGCACCGAATCACTCACCGAGCTGACCGGCAAGCACATCACACCGGGAGGGATCAACGAGCAGCTGAAGACCGCGTTGCGCCACGACGGCGTGTCCGACTCGGTGCGCCGAGCCCTCGACGCGGTGCTGGCCCGGCTGCGCGAGTAGCTCAGCTTTCCTTGCGCGCCAACAGATAAGCCTGCGGAGTCTTCTCGTGCGGCGGCTCCGGTGCGCGAACCAGCCGGGCTTCCACCGTGAGGCCGGCCTCGGTCAGCAGACCGGCGATGAAGTCCGGGTCGAGGCGGTAGGCGTCGAGGGAGATGTCGTGGCCGTAGCCGTTGGCGATGTGCCGGCGTTCGGCACCGACCTGGAATCCCGTCAGCAGCCGCCCGCCCGGCTCGAGCACGCGGGCGAGCTCCATGATCAGCACCGACAACTGCCCCGGCGGAGTGTGGATCAGCGAGTACCACGCGAGCGCACCCGCCAGCGACGCGTCGGCCAGCGGCAACGCGGCCATCGACCCGACCTCGAACTCCAGCCCCGGATACGCCTCACGCGCGACCTCGACCATGCCGGGGGACAGGTCGATCCCGAACGCGTCGAGCCCGCGCCCCGCGAGATACCCCGTGACCCGGCCCGGCCCGCACCCGAGATCACCGACCCGCGCTCCGGCGCCGACCAGCTCGCTGAAGGTGTCCAGCATCGCGCGCTCCCACGGACTCGCGGCGAGGGCGTCCTTCAGCAGATCGGCGTAGGACACAGCAACGGTGTCGTAGGCGGTGCGGGTGGCGGACACGAAGTCGGTTTCGGAGGCGGTCATAACCGCGCACGCTAGCGGGCCGCCCGGCCCCGTGTCCGCGAAACGCCCCGGTTACACCCGGGCGCGGTCGATGATCGCCGAGGTGTCCGTGCCCGCCGGCAGCGTGCCGAACGCGATGCCCCAGTCACCGGCGAACCGCGACGCGCAGAACGCGTCGGCCACCGCCTGATCACCGTGGCGCGCCAGCAGGGAACCCTGAAGCACCAACGCCATCGACTCCACCACACGCCGCGCCCGGAACTCCAGATCGTCCAGATCGGACAGTTCCTTCTTCAGCCGGTCCAAGGCGTCGTCCAGCCGCGCGTCAGCACCGGCGGCCTGCTCGACCTCGGTGAAGAACGCCGCCATCGACTCGGGCTGGCGGGTCATGGCGCGCAACGCGTCGAGCGCCGCGACATTGCCCGAACCCTCCCAGATGGACATCAGCGGGGCCTCGCGGTAGAGCCGCGGCATCCCGGACTCCTCGACGTACCCGTTGCCGCCGAAGCACTCCAGCGCCTCGGCCGCGTGCATCGGCGCCCGCTTGCACACCCAGTACTTCGTGACCGCCAGCCCGAGGCGCCGAAACGCCTGCTCCTGCGCGTCGTCCGGCCGATCGCCCGCCGCCGCGAGCCGCATCGCCACGGTCGCGGCCGCGTCGGACTCAACCACAAGGTCGGCCAGCACGTTCGCCATCAACGGCTGATCCACCAGCGCCTTGCCGAACGCGTGCCGGTGCGTCGCGTGGTGCACCGCCCGCACCGCACCCAGCCGCATCCCCGACGCACTGCCGAGCGCGCAGTCGAGCCGCGTGTTGTTCACCATCTCGATGATCGTGCGGACCCCGCGGCCCTCCTCGCCGACGAGCCAGCCCACGGCGTCCTCGTACTCGATCTCCGACGACGCGTTCGACCGGTTGCCCAGCTTGTCCTTCAGCCGCTGCAGGCGGATCGGGTTGCGGCTGCCGTCGGGCAGCACGCGGGGGAGCAGGAAACACGACAGGCCGCCGGGCGCCTGCGCCAGCGTGAGGAACAGATCCGACATCGGCGCCGAGGTGAACCACTTGTGGCCCACCAGCCGGTAGGAACCATCGGCGACCGGCCGCGCGGTCGTGGTGTTGGCCCGCACGTCGGAGCCACCCTGCTTCTCCGTCATCGACATGCCCGCGATCAGCCCGCGCTTGGTGCTCGGCTCCCGCAGCCCGAAGTCGTACTCCGTCGACGCCAGCAGCGGCTCGTACAGCGCCGCCAGCTCCGCGTTGGCCCGCAACGCCGGAACCGCCGCGTAGGTCATCGAAATCGGGCATGTGTGCCCGGCCTCCACCTGACCCCACACGTACATCTTCGCCGCCCGCGCCGCGTGCGCCCCGGCCCGCTCGTCACGCCACGGCGCGCCCTGCAAGCCGTGCGACACGGCGACGGTCATCAGCTCGTGCCAGTAGGGGTGATACTCGACCTCGTCGATCCGGTTCCCGTACCGGTCGTGCGTGCGCAGCACCGGCTCGTTCTCGTTGACGATCCGGCCCCACTCCTGGGCCTGTTCACTCCCGGCGAGCCGGCCCAGCTCGTGGACCTCCTCGGCCGCCCAGCCCGCGTCCGCGCGATCCAGCGACTCGAGCAGCGCCGGATCCTTCGCGACGTCGTAGACCAACGGCGGCACCTGGTTGGTGACCTCATGCGTGGCGGACATCGGAACCTCCCAAAGACCGGACGACGAACGTCCGCAACTCGACGACATCACTCACCGCACCGCCTCGCAGCGGCCCGATCAACACCTCCGCCGCGGCACCCACCAGCGCCGCCGCGGTCAGCACGGAATCCTGCGCGGGCAACGCACCCGAACGCACCCCGGCGGCCACGTGCTCGGCCACCACATCCCGGAAAGCGCGCCGGAACTCCAGCCGCTCCGCGTCGATGAGCGCGTCCACCGGCTCGGCCAGCAGCGCGTACGCCAGCCGCGGCGCCTTCAACGCGCGCGCCGCGAACGTCTCGAACACCGCCGCCACCCGCTCCGCCGGCTCACCCGGCCCCGCCGACGCCTCCCGCACCGCCTCGACCTCCCGCGTCACGACCTGACGGAACACCCGCACGACCAGCTCGGCCTTGGTGGGGAAGTGCCGGTACACCGTGCCGACGGCGACCCCGGCCCGCTCCGCGACGGCCGCCACGGAACAGCCCGCGTAGCCGTGCTCGGCCAGCTGCTCGACCGCCGCGGCGACGATCGAGTCGCGCAGCGCGTCGAGGCGCTCCTGCACCTTGGGAGTCCTGCGGTAGGGCACGTCAAGAAGTGAAGCACTGATTCATTACTTCAGTCAACTACGCCGGCCCCCACCAAAAAAGTCGCCCAGCCAAGGGGGAGTGGGGCGTGCTTGGCTGGGAAACCGGACGAAAGGACCACACCATGCTGCGTGGAATGGCCACCCTGAACTTCTCCGCCGACGACCTCTCCGCCGCCCAGGCCTGGTACACGACCGTGCTCGGTATCGAGCCGTACTTCGCCAGGCCCGGCTACATCGAATACCGCCTCGGCGACCACGAGGCCGAGCTCGGCATCATCGACCGCCAATACCTGCCACCGGCGCCCGAAGGCCCCGCCGGCGCGATCCTGTACTGGCACGTCGACGACTTGCCCGCCGCACACGACCGCCTCATCGCCCTGGGCGCCACCGAACACGACGGCCTGCGCGAACGCGGCCACGGATTCGTCACCGCCTCGGTCGTCGATCCGTTCGGCAACGTCCTCGGCATCATGTCCAACCCGCACTACGTCGACATGCTCGCGACGACCTGAGACCAGGGGAGAGGCAGCCGAGACCGGCCACGCACACCCCGAGCGACCCCGACCGGGCGAACGCCCGGAACACCCCCGCATTCCGCTGCCTCGCGCCGCTACGATTCGGCCATGATCTGGGTGCGTACGGTGTTCGCCACACTCGGGCTGCTCGCGGTGACCTGGGTCGGCGTCGCACTGACCGTGTTCCACGGCAGCGGCGGCACTCTGCTGATCTGGGTCAGCGCCGCCCTGATCCTCGTGATCCCGGCGATCCTGGCACGGTCCGCGGTGTTCGGCCTGCTGAGCATCTTCGTCGCCGGCATCCACATCGTGATCATCTTCATGGCCGGACTCACCGCCGTCGACGGATTCGTCCTGGAGACCCGTGGCGTGCAGGTGCAGGCGACCGCAACCGGCTACACCGACCATTGGACCGCCGCACAGTTCACGCCGCCGAGCAAGTACACGCGCAACGGCCTGGCCGTCGTCACGCCGGACGGGCAGCACGGCGTCGTGGCCGTGGACGGCGACAAGCCGGGCTCGGTCATCGACGTGGTAGCCGACCCGGCAGCGGCAGTGGACCTGCACAGGCCCGACGAGGTCGACTTCACCGTCGGCATCGTCTGCGGGGCCATCGATCTCTTGATGATCTTCGGATGGGTCCATTGGGCAGACCGGTCACGGTCCCGACGTCGGCGTTCGGCCAACGAGGTGCCAGCGGCTGCGGAGTAGTGGTCCACACCGGTCTCTGATCCGGAGGAGCGGCCGATTGCCGCGACTTGACATAATGTACATTATCGGCACTTGGCCGACCTGCTGAAGGAAGCCCGGAGAGGGGCTTCAGGAGGCTGATTCCAGCGGTTTGAGCACCGCGAACGAGAGAGCATCCCGGGAAGCCCGCCGGAGCGCCGCGATCCGCACCTGACCGAACCTTCACCACACGACAGGTCCTGAGCAAGCCTCCTGGAGGCCGTCCGGAGACTTCGGCGGAGATCCCCGAGCTCAGCCGTCAATACCACCCCGGAACACCCGTTCAATTCGTCACCGTGACGAATTGAACGGGACTGGCGGGACATCGAAAGTACGCAACCAACACGCGTACTGGAGCATCGACAGTCGATCAGCTCTCGACACAGCCGCCTGGAACGACCTCAGACAACCACTCGAACAGATGAACGATCCCTCGACAATCCTGCACCACACAGTCGAAGACTCGCCAAACCGGCCATGCGAGCCGAGGACGCGAGACCGAGAGAACCGTTGTCCCCCAAGGGGATTCACCCCTGCCGTGGCCATGTTTCATGCATAATCGCCATTATGCAGCATACCGGACAAGCATCCGGGCGACAGAACTGTCGGTGCTGTGCTGTACAAGATCCAGATGCTGGTTTCCGAGGCGCAGCAAGCGTTCTTCGCGGCACGGCGGCCGCGCAAGGACTCGCCGCACACCACTGCCGCCTACCGTCGTGATCTGGCCGGGATCACCACTCTCCTGCTCCAGGAGCTCGGCCGCGCGCCCGAGGAGCTGGATGTCGAGCATCTGACGGCGCCGGCGTTGCGGACGGCGTTCGGCGCGTTCGCCGACGGGCACGCGAAGAGCTCCGTGCTGCGGGCGTGGTCGACGTGGAACCAGTTCCTTACGTTCTGCGTGTCCGACGGGCTGCTGGCGGGCAACCCGATGGGCGCGGTCGCCCGGCCCAAGACTCCCCCGCTGGTGCCGAAACCGTTGCGGGGTGAGGAAACTCCGGAGCGGTTGCTCGCCGCGGCAGCCGACGGTGCGCGGCGCGCGCGGGATCCGTGGCCGGAACGCGACGTGCTGGTGCTGGCGCTCGGGCTGGTGGCGGGGTTGCGGGCGGCGGAGATGCGGGCGCTGACGCCGCGTTCGGTGGTGGGCCGTGACGGTGAGCTGCGGTTGCACGTCTCGGGCAAGGGCAGCCGGGACCGGTCGATCCCGGTGCAGCCGGTGCTGGCGAAGCTGATCGAGGACTACGGGAAGTCGTGCCGGCGGCGGTTTCCGCAGTTGCGGTTCCCGGCGGCGGAGCCATTGCTGCGCGATCGGGCGGGTGAGCCGATCGGGCGCGGGGCTCTGGAGTACCTGGTGAAGTCGTGTTACCGGTGGGCGGGGTTGCACGACCGGGTTCCGGCGGGCGCGAATCTGCACGCGTTGCGGCATACGTTCGCGACGCGCTTGGCGGAGGACGGGGCGACGGCGTCGGAGATCATGGCGTTGCTGGGGCACGCGAGCCTGGCCACGAGCCAGAACTACATCGAGGCGACGGGCCGGGAGCAGCGGGCCGCGGCGGCGAGCAACCGGACGTACCGCGCGCTGGACGGGCTGGGCGCGGGTGATGCGGGCTGAGGGTTCAGTGGGTGGCCATGTACTGCTCGCGGAGCAGGTGTTTGCGGATCTTGCCGGAGCCGGTGAGCGGGAACTCGGTGACGAACTGCCACACCTTGGGTGTCTTGTGCGGTGCGAGGTGTTCGCGGACGTGGGCGAACAGTTCTTCCTCGCCGGCGTCGGCGCCGGGCCGCAGGAGCACGAACGCGCCGACTTGTTCGCCCCACTCCGGGTCGGGGATGCCGACCACGGCGACGTCGGCGACGGCGGGGTGGTCGAGCAGGACGTGTTCGATCTCGCGCGGGTAGATGTTCTCTCCCCCGCGGATGATCATCTCTTTCACGCGGCCTTCGATGGTGAGGTAGCCGCGGTCGTCCATGCGGGCGAGGTCGCCGGTGTGGAGCCAGCCTTCGGCGTCGATGGCGGCGGCGGTCTGTTCGGGCATGGCGTGGTAGCCGGTCATCACGTGGTAGCCGCGGGTGCAGAGCTCGCCGGTCTCCCCCGTGGCGGCGATTTCGCCGGTGAGGGGGTCGACGATCTTCACGGCGCAGGCGGGCAGGGCGCGGCCGAGGGTTTCGGCGCGGTCGTCGGCGCTGTCGGCGGGGGTGGTCATGGAAATGCCGGGTGAGGCTTCGGTCTGGGCGTAGATGATGGACATCGGGACGCCCAGGGTGGCTTCGATGCGGCGGACGAGGGCGGGTGGCACGGTCGCGCCGCCGCTGAGGGCGTAGCGGACGGAGCTGAGGTCGGTCTTGGGGAAGTCGGGGTGGCCGAGCAGGGCAAGCAGCATGGTGGGCACGCCGCCGAAGACCACTCCCTTCTCCTGTTCGAGGAGGGCGAGCTGTAGTGCGGGGTCGAACCAGGGCATCAGGACTTGAGTGCCGAGGGTGGCGATCGGGGCGAGGGTGGCGAGTACGCAGCCGGCGGTGTGGAACAGGGGCATGGGGTTGACGAAGTTCTCGCCGGGTCGCATGTCCAGTGTGCGGGCGTAGGAGAGCAGGGCGTTGTTGGTGATGCCCCGGTGGTGGAGCACGGCGCCTTTGGGGGTGCCGGTGGTGCCGGAGGTGTACTGGATCTGGGCAGGGTCGCCGGGTTCGACGGTGGGCAGGGCCTGGGTGGGCAGTCCGGAGGCGCGGAAGGCGCGCCAGTCTTCGAACCGGATGGTTTCGCGCAGGTTTGGTAGGTCGTGGCGGACGTGGTCGAGGATGGCGGCCATGGGGGTGCCGCGGTATTCGCCGACGAGGAACACGCCGGAGGCGCCGGACTGGCCGAGGACGTGGCGGAGTTCGGCTTCGCGCAGGGCGGGGTTGACGGTGACGAGCGTCAGGCCGGCGAGGGCGGTGGCCATCTCGAGCAGGACCCATTCGGGGATGTTGTTGGCCCAGGCGGCCACGCGTTCGCCGGGTTCGAAGCGCCCGAGCAGGGCGCGGGCGGCGTCTTCGGCTTCGCCGAGGAGCTCGCCGTAGGTCCAGCGGCGCCGCGCTGCGGGGTCGGGCAGGCCTTCGACGAGGGCGGGTGCGTCCGGGGCTCGGTCGGCGGCTTCGCGGAGCAGGTCGCCGACGGTGAGCTCGCGGACGGCGTCGAGTTCGGTGGCGGGTGTGAACGCGGCCTTCGTCACGGGCGTCTCCCTCGCTCGGCCGGCGCGCGGCTTCGCTGCCGGCAGTCCCCCGGGGACATTCCGGACTCTAGTCCGCCGCGCGGGCCGGCGGAGCCGCTTGAAATCCCGGCGGAGCCGCGTGAATCCTCAGCGGAGCTGCTCGAGGTCCTTCGCGGCGTGCACGATTGCTTCGGCGAGGCGGCGAAGCTCGTTGGCGTCGGCGCCGTCCTGGGTGGCAGTGGCGATGTCCTCGGCGGCGCAGCGCAGCTGGAAGAGGCGGTCCTGCAGGGCGGCGATCTCGGTGTCGGAGAGCACGACGGCGTCTTCGGGCAGGCCGCTGCGTTGCAGGGCGGTGCGGCGTTCGTAGGCGCGCTGGCGGCAGGACTGCCCGCAGTAGCGGCGGCGCCGGCCGACGTTGCCGCCCTCGGGCAGGCGGCGGCCGCACCAGCCGCAGTGCTTGGGTGCGTTGCTGCGGCGCGGTACGACCAGTTCGTCGCCGGTCATCGGGTGCTCGGCCAGTTCCCTCACCCGCCAGACCCTAGCTGGCCATCGTGTTCTCATGCCGAGGCCATGCCGGTGGAGCACACTGTGGAGATGCGCCCACCGTTTCCGTATCTGGCCGATCCGCTCCCCCGTGCGTTCGCCCACCGCGGGTGGCACCTCGACGAGCTGGAGGGGATGGAGAACTCGCTGCCGGCGTTCAAGCGCGCGGTCGAGGAGGGTTACCGGTACGTCGAGACGGATGTGCACGCGACGTCGGACGGTGTGGTGGTGGTGCATCACGACGACACGCTGGACCGCACCACCGATGGTGGCGGGTCGATCGCGGCGCAGACGTGGGAGCAGGTGAAGGGCGTCAAGGTCGGTGGGCGGGCGACGTTGTCGCGGTTGGAGGACGTGCTGGAGGAGCTGCCGCAGGCTCGGTTCAACGTGGACGTGAAGGCCAACAGCGCGGTGGAGCCGTTCGTGCGGGTGCTGGAGCGCACGGGTGCGATCGACCGGGTGGCGGCGGCGTCCTTTTCGGACTCGCGGCTGGCTCGGCTGCGGCGGCTGGCGGGGCCGAAGCTGTGCACGGCGATGGGGCCGCGGTCGGTGCTGATGGTGTGGGCCAACGGGTGGGTGCCGCCCTTGCCGCTGAGCCGGTTCGCGGGCGGGTATCTGGCTCAGGTGCCGGCGAAGCAGGGGCCGCTGACGGTGGTGGACCGTTCGTTCGTGAAGACGGCGGAGCGGGCGGGGTTCGAGGTCCACGCGTGGACGATCGACGATCCTGCGCAGATGCGGGAGCTGCTGGACCTGGGTGTGCACGGGATCGTGACGGACCGGCCGGACCTGCTGCGCGACGTGCTGGTCGAGCGGGGTGTGTGGCAGCAGGCCGGCTGAGCCGCGTTTCTACCTGGGGCGTTTGCCCTGCCAGGCGGCCTTCCACGTGAGCGGGCCGAGGCGGCCGGAGTCTTTGATGCCGTTGGCGCGCTGCAGGTCGAGCACGGCGGTTTTGGTCTTGTCGTAGTAGCAGCCGGTGCCGGTGAAGCCGTAGCCGAAGGCGTTCATGCGCAGCTGGAACGTTTTGAGCGCGGGTGCGCAGTCGCCGTAGGCATAGACGACTCCGGGCCAGGCGGGCATGCCGCCGGGCGGCGCGGGTGGTGCGGGCTGGGGCTTCAGGGTCGGCGGGGCGGGCAGGCCGGTGCCGCCCATGTAGGCGGATTCGTCGTAGGACGGGATGCGCTTGCTGCGCGCGTCGGCGTCGCCGACGAGTTTGAGCATCCCGCCGCACTGCCAGGGCTGCCAGCCACGCATGCGGTAGAGGTAGAGCGCGCGGTAGTCCTGTTCGCGGGGGCTGGCCTGGTCGGGGCGACCCTGGCCGCCGACGCTGCGCCAGGTGGGCAGGTCGAACTGGTAGGCGCCGTAGTAGCCGTTGCCGGTGTTGATCGTGTAGCGGCTACTGGACTCGCACATCCGCAGCTTGGCCCAGGCGCTCGAAGCGGGGTCCGCGGACGCGGCGCCGGCGACGGCGAGCTGCAGCCCCAGGACGGCGGCCGCGAGGAGCAGGATCCTCACGGCGCCGCGGTGAGCAGTGCGAACGCGGTTGGTCATGGGTTGCACAGTAAGCACGTGACCCATTGACCACAAGAGTCACAACACGCACACCAGTCTCACACAAATCGGTAAAGAATCACGTGAGCGACACGCTCGCCGCGCTATTTCGGGAGCCGTTCGGCGCAGCGCGGATGATCGGCAAGCGACGAACCGGACACGGTTTACCCGTTCGGCGGTGTCGCGCGCGGCCGCCCCAGTAGTCTGCCGCCTGACCTGGAGATTCGCGACCGCTGAGGAGCCGTGGATGACGCTGGCCGAGACCCGTGACAAGAAGCGGGAACGGTGGGGCTGGTACTTCTACGACTGGGCCAATTCGCCGTTCTATTCGTCGGTGACGACGGTGTTCGGCGCGCTGTATATGAGCACTGTCGCGGCGGCGGACGCGAAGCAGAACATCACCCTTAACGGGGACAAGGCGTGCCTCGACGCGTCCGGTGTGGACGACAAGCTCCACAACTGCGACGTGTCGTTGTTCGGGCTGCATTTTCCTGCCGGTTCGACGTGGGGTTACCTGCTGTCGGTGGCGACGGTGGTGCAGGTGCTGGTGCTGCCGATCGCGGGCGCGGTGGCCGACCGCAGCCGGAACAAGCGGCGCATCCTGGGCTGGTTCGCGTGGCTCGGCGCGGCGGCGTCGGCGCTGATGTTCTTCATGGCCGGCTCCGACTGGCAGCTGGGCGCGGCGCTGTTCATCGTCGCGAACATCGGCTACGGCGGTTCGCTGGTCGTCTACTACTCGTTCCTGGTCGACATCGCCGGGCCAGACGAGCGTGACTCCGTGTCCGCGAAGGGCTGGGCGTTCGGTTACCTGGGCGGCGGGCTCGCGCTCGCGTTGCAGCTGGCGTTCTACCTCAGCCGCGACGCGCTGGGCGTGGACACGGGCACGGCGGTGCGGATCTGCTTCCTGACCTCCGGCCTGTGGTGGGCGGTGTTCACCATTCCGGTGGTGCGCGCGCTCCCCCACGTCCACACACCGGTGGCGGTCGAGCGTGGCGTGTCGGTGCTGCGGGCCGGGTTCCGGGAGCTGCGGCGGACGGCAGTGGAGGCGAAGGCGTTCCCGCTGACGCTGGCGTTCCTGGGCAGCTACCTGCTCTTCGCCGACGGGATCTCCACGGTGGTGGCGGTGTCGGCACAGTACGGGAAGGACGAGCTGCGCTTCTCCGACGAGGTGCTGATCATCACGGTGCTGGTGATCCAGTTCCTCGCCTACGTGGGCGGGGTGCTGCACGGGCTGGTCGCGCGCCGGCTGGGCGCGAAGCGGACGATCCTGGGCAGCCTGGTGCTGTGGGTGGTGGTGCTGGTGGGCGCGTACTTCATCCAGCCGGAGCAGCCACTCCAGTTCTACGCGGTGGCGGTGGGAATCGGGCTGGTGCTGGGCGGCACGAACGCGTTGTCGCGGTCGCTGTTCAGCCAGATGATCCCGGCCGGCAAGGACGCGCAGTACTACTCGCTCTACGTCGTGGGTGAGAAGGGCACGTCGTGGCTGGGTCCGCTGGTGTTCGCGGGCGTCGGGCAGGCGACGGGGTCGTTCCGGTTGGCGATCGTCGCGCTGGTGGTCTTCTTCGTCCTCGGGTTCGTGTTCGTGGCGCTGGTGCCGGTGCGGCGCGCGATCGTGGCGGCCGGGAACCGTCCGCCCGCCGTGCTGTGAGCGGGCGGGCCGGGGCCGGATAGGGTCGATCGTCGTGACTGCCCTCGAAGAAGCCGTGCCCGACGATCCCACCGACGCGCTGTCCCCGGTCCCTGCCGCGCGCGCCCGGGGCGGCCGCCTGAAGTTCTGCTACGGCCCGATGGACTGCGGGAAGTCGACGCTGGCCCTGCAGATCGACCACAACCACGCTCGGCAGGGCCGGCGCGGGCTGGTGCTGGTGCGCCACGACCGGTCCGGGGCGCCGCAGATCAGCAGCCGGATCGGGATCACGCGCCTCGCCACGGAGGTCGCCGCGGGCACGGACGTGCGCGACCTGGTGCGCGAGCGCTGGGCCGACGGGCAGCACGTGGACTACATCATCGTCGACGAGGCGCAGTTCCTCTCCCCCGCGCAGGTCGACCAGCTGGCGGAGCTGGCCGACGAGGCCGGCATCGACGTGTACTGCTTCGGCATCGCCACCGACTTCCGCAGCCGACTGTTCCCCGGTGCGGGCCGGCTGTTCGAACTGGCCGACGAGCTGCAGCCGGTGCAGGTCGAGGTGCTGTGCTGGTGCGGGCTGCCGGGCCGGTTCAACGCACGCGTGCGGGACGACGAAATACTCCGCGAGGGTGACACCGTTGTAGTAGCAGATACCGAACAGCCTGTAGTTGAATCTTCAGCTTCGGCACGTTCCGATGCTGAATCCACTACGGTCCGTTATCAGGTATTGTGCCGCCGACACTTCCGGTTGGGTGACTTGGGTCCCGTGACGGCCCACCACGGTCAGTTACGGTTGTCGTGAACGGATCGCCAGTAGCCCAACTGGGGGATATCCGCACTTGGAAGGCGGTGTCTGCGTCACGCCGGAGCGCGAAACCTGTCCCAGTAGAGGAAGCTGATGCCGAAGGGTGACACAGCTCATCGTGAGCAACGACATGGTTACCGGGGAATCCCCCGAACGCCTCGTTCGTTGCATAGGGTGAGCAACACCCTGGCTCCACCCGGAGCTGACTGAAAGGACCCCATCATGGCCGACCGTGTTCTCCGTGGAAGCCGGCTGGGAGCGGTCAGCTACGAGACCGACCGCAATCACGACCTCGCCCCGCGCCGCACCGTGCGCTACGCGTGCCCCAAGAACCACGAGTTCGAGGTGCCGTTCTCCGACGACGCCGAGATCCCGACCGTCTGGGAATGCCGCCTGCACGGCAGCGAGAGCGAGATCGTCGATGGCGGGCAGCCCGAGCAGAAGAAGACCAAGCCTCCCAGGACCCACTGGGACATGCTTCTGGAGCGCCGCTCCATTCCCGAGCTCGAGGACCTGCTGAACGAACGTCTCGCCGAGCTCAAGGGACGCCGGACCAGCCGGTCCGCGTGAGTCTCGGCCAGTAGCTGGCTCCCACCCATCCCCCGATCGATCGGCCCCCGTGACCTCCCTCCACGGGGGCCTTTCGCATGTCCGGGGCGACTACGGCGGGTTGCTCCCCTGGTTGGCCTGCCAGCCCGCCTGTGCGGCTGGCCGGAGAAGGTGGGTTCCCACGCCTCGGAGGGTGACGAGCGCGACGTGGACGGGATCGAGAGCGTCGACTGGACGGCCGTAGCGGACGACCCGCGTAAGCTCCAGCACAGCTTTCTCCGGACATGCGAGAGTCCGCCGCCCCGGAAAAGGACGGCGGACTCTCGCGGGAACTCAGTACGTCAGTGCCGGCCGAGCAGGCGCTTGACCTGCTCCAGGCGCCGCTTCACGCCCCATTCCGCGACGCGGAAGAAGGCCTCGCGCATGATGTCGCCGCTCATCTTCGACTGGCCGATCTCGCGGTCGGTGAAGGTGATGGGGACCTCGACGATGTCGAAGCCCGCGTCGGCGGTGCGGCGGGTGAGGTCGATCTGGAAGCAGTAGCCGTGGGAGGCGATCTCGTCGAGCTCGAGCTTCTCCAGCACCGGCCGGCGGTAGGCGCGGAAGCCGGCCGTCATGTCGGAGACCTTGAGGCCCAGGGCGATGCGCGAGTAGATGTTCGCGCCGCGCGAGAGCAGCTGCCGGCTCAGCGGCCAGTTGACCGTGCTGCCGCCGGGCACGTAGCGCGAGCCGATGGACAGGTCGGTGTCCGTGACCGCGTCCAGGATCCGCGGCAGGTCCTCCGGGGCGTGCGAGCCGTCGGCGTCCATCTCGACGAACGTGGCGTAGCCCTGCGCCAGGCCCCAGCGGAACCCGGCGATGTAGGCCTTGCCCAGCCCCGCCTTCTCCGTGCGGTGGAGCACGTGGACGCGCTCGTCGGCGGCGGCCCGCTCGTCGGCGAGCTCACCGGTGCCGTCCGGGCTGCCGTCGTCGACGACGAGCACGTGGACGTCCGGGAGTGCCTTGTGGAGCCGGTCCAGAACCGGGCCCAGGTTCTCCCGCTCGTTGTAGGTCGGGATCACCACCAGCACCGGCTCGATTCCTTCGGCCCCCCGCGGCGCCTGCGCCATCCGTCTCCTCCGAATCCGGCGGTTCAGCCCGCCGCGTCCCCTGCTGTCGTGCCGGCGCGAGTGCGCCGGGTGCGAAAACGGAGTACGAACCCGCCGGCGATACCGGCGATCGCCAGTGCCAGCAGTCCGTACTCCGTCCACGCACCGAGTCGATCCGACAGCGTAGTCTGCGTCCGCAGCGGCATGCGGCCGACCAGGGCGTCTGCCGTGAAAAGGCCGGTTGAGCTGGTGATCGTCCCGTCCGGGGCCACCAGGGCGCTCACTCCGGACGTCGCCGAGACCACCACGGCGCGCCCGTGTTCGACCGCGCGCAGCCGCGACATCGCCAGCTGCTGGTAGCTCATCTCCCCCGGTCCGTACCACGCATTGTTGGTCGGCACGACGAGCAGCTCGCCACCGTCGTCGGTCGCTTCGCGGGCGGGGTAGTCGAACGCGGTCTCGTAGCAGATGAACACACCGACCTTGGTGCCCGCGACCGACAGGGCCGCGTTGCTGCCGTCGCCCGTGCGCATGTCGGCGGTGTCGTCGACGAACGGGGTGACCAGCCGCGCGATGTCGCGGGCGGGCACGTACTCCCCGAAGGGCACCAGCTGCTGCTTGGCGTAGCGCTGGCCCTGCCCGGTCTTCGGGTCCCACACGATCGCGGAGTTCTGGGCGGTCCCGTCGGGCAGGCGGTAGAGCGCGCCGATGATGGCGGGCACGCCGTAGGAGTTCACCATCTGGTCCACCGCCGGGTCGTCGCCGTCGACCGCGGTGGCGGTCTCGGGCCACACGAGCAGATCGGGTTTGGGCACCTTGCCCGCCTGGATCTGCGCGAGGAGCTTCGCGCTCTCCTCGAGGTGGTTCTGGCGCAGTACGTCGCGCTGGCCTTCGAGCGCGATGCCGATGTCGGGCGCGTTGCCCTGCACAGCGGCGACGGTGAGCGAGCCGTCCTGTGCGTCGGTGCCGACTGTCGGCCACACGGCCAGCCCGGCGACGACCGGCAGGAACGTGAGCACCAGGGGCGCGATGAGCCGGCGGTCGCGCAGCTTGCGCTGTTCCCACCACCGCGCGGCCAGCGCGGCGAGGCCGAAGCCGCTGAGTACCACGGCGAGTCCGACGAGCGGCGCGCCGCCGACGGACGCCAGCGACAGGTACGCGCCTTCGGGCTGGCTGAACGCGACGCGGCCCCACGGGAAGCCGCCGAGCGGGAACCACGCCCGTGGCGTCTCCAGCGCGACGAACACCAGCGCCCCCCACAGCGGCGCCAGCGGCAACCGGGACACGACCCGGATCAGCACCCCGGCGAGTCCGAAGTAGAGCGACAGCGCGCACGACAGCCCCAGCCACGGCCACGGCCCGAACTCCCGGCCGAGGAAGTCCTGCAGCCACACCAGCAACGCCAGGAAGAACACGACGCCGTAGACGAAGCCGTAGCCGAACGCGCCGCGCAGCGACCGTCCACGAAGGACGAGCGCGAACCCGGCGAACGCGATCGGCGCGAGCCACCACAGCGGTCTCGGCGCGAAGCTGAGGTAGTACAGGTAGCCCGCGGCGCCGGCGGCGACGAGCCGCACCAGCCACGCACGCGTGAACCGCGGTCGTTTCCGCCGCTTGGAGGTCGTTTCGTGCGGAGCGCCCGGTTCGGGGTCCACGACAGTCACTGCCACGCCCCGAACTCTAGGAGGCGGAGGTGAACTGGTCGTAGATGACCGTGCCTGCGCGCACCGTCCGCAGGCATTTCGGCAGCGGCGCACCCGGGTCGAGGCGCGGCAGCGGCGGCACGCCGGAGCGCGGATCGGTGGACCAGCGCTGCACGCGGGTGTCGGCCGTGGCGACGACGAGGTCGGTCGCGTCCCAGATCGCGTAGTGCGCCGGTGCGCCGGGCACGAGGCTGCCGGTCACGCCGTCGTTGACGCCGGCGGCGCGGTGGCCCGCGCGGGTGTGGGCGGTGAAGGCGGCGCGCGCGGAGAGCCGGGCGGCTGGGGTGTGGTGGTGCACGGCCGCGCGGACGGCGGCCCACGGGTCGAGCGCCGTCACCGGGGAGTCGGAGCCGAAGGCGAGCACCACGCCCTCCGCGGCGAGCGTGGCGAACGGGTTGAGCCCGGCGGCGCGGTCGGCGCCGAGGCGCTCGGCGTACATGCCGGCGTCGCCGCCCCACGCGTCGTCGAACAGCGGCTGCACCGAGGCGACGACACCCCAGCCGGCGAGGACGCGGGCCTGGTCGGCGGTGACCATCTCCAGGTGCTCGAGCCGGTGGTGGCGGGCGGCGAGCGCGCGCTGGCCCACCTCCTTCTCGGCCAGCCGGAAGCCTTCGACGACCTCCGCGACGGCCGCGTCGCCGATCACGTGGAACCCGGCCTGCAGCCCGGCCTCGGTGCACGAGGCTAGGTGCTCGCCGATGCCGGCTGCGTCGGCGTAGAGGGCACCGGATGTGCCCGGCTCATCGGCGTACGGGCTGCTCAGCGCGGCGGTGCGGGAGCCGAGCGCGCCGTCGACGAACAGGTCGCCCGCCACGCCGTGGGCACCGAGGGCGCGGGCGGTGTCGAGACCGCCGAGCTCACCCCAGTAGCCGACGACCTCGGGCAGGCCGGGTTCGGCGGCGAGGGCGAGCAGGCCGGCGAAGTCGTCCTGGGCGGCGATGTCCGGGCCGCCGCACTCGTGCACGCCGACGATCCCGCGCGCGGCGGCCTCGGCGAGGAACGCGCGCTGCGCCGCGGTGCGCTGCTGCGGGCTGATCGCGGCGCGCGCGGCCGCGCGGACCTTGTGGTGGGCGTCGCGGGTGAGCGGTCCGTCGGCGGAGAAGCCTTCGCCGACGCGGGCCTCGGGCGCGAGGTCGATCAGCGCGGTGGACACGAGCGCGGAGTGCACGTCGACGCGGCTGAGGTAGACGGGCGTGGTGCCGGCGGCGTCGTCGAGCTCGGCGCGGCCGGGCAGGCGCGGGTCGGTCCAGGCCGACTCGTCCCAGCCGTGCGCGAGCAGCACCTGACCCGGCGCGGCGGCGACGGCGGCACGGACCGCGGCCAGCAGCTCGCCGGCGCCACGCACGCGCGTGAGGTCGAGGCCGGTCAGGTGCAGGCCGGTGGCGGTGGCGTGCACGTGGGCGTCGACGAACGCCGGGGCGACGAACGCGCCGTCGAGATCGACCACCGTCGCGTCCGGGTGCAGCGCGCGGGCGGGGGCGTCCTGGCCGACCCAGACCACGGTGCCGCCGGACACGGCCAGCGCCGTCGCGTCGGGGGAAGACGGGGTGTAGATCCTGCCGCCGAGCAGGAGCGTCGTGCTGTCGTTCGTCACGGTGTCGAGTCTCCCCCGCGTCGCGCGCGCCGACCGCCCGGGGTCGGTTTTCCTCACTCCGTGTGAACACGAGTTCACCCCTGTGAGCCAGGTCACCTGAACGGGTCGGGCCGGTCGGCACGTGCTTGGTCCGTGAGGGAGCGCCGCCGCCAGGTGGCCGCCGAAGGGGACGCGCGGTGCGGGTGACCGGCCGGGCGGGAGACAGGGGACTTCGATGCACCAGATCGTCGCGAGCCCGGTGACCGGGCTCATCCAGGCCGAAGACATCACCGACCTCGTCGCTGTGACCGAAGGCGAGGTGCTGCTGCCGGGCGAGCCCGGATATGCCACCGAGTGTGCCGCCTTCAACTTCAACAACCCGCTCGAACCCGCGCTCGTCGTCGCCGCGGCCTCGTCCGCCGACGTGCAGAACGCCGTCCGGTTCGCGCGGCGCCGATCACTGCCCGTAGCGATCAAGGCCACGGCTCACCAGGTCGTGGCCCAGGTGCGCGACGCGGTGCTGATCACCACGAGCCGCATGACCGGCGTGACCGTGGACCCGCGGCGGCGCACCGCGCGGGTCGAGGCCGGCGCCCGCTGGCAGCAGGTCCTCGACGCGGCGGCCGAGCACGGGCTGGCGCCGCTGGCCGGGTCCGCGCCGGGCGTCGGCGTCGTCGGCTACACGCTCGGCGGCGGCCTCAGCCCCGTGATCGGGCGGACCCGCGGCTACGCCGCCGACCACGTGCGGCTCATCGAGGTCGTGACCGCCGACGGCGCGCACCGGACCGTGACGGCCGAGACCGAGCGCGACCTGTTCTGGGCGCTGCGCGGCGGCAAGGGCAACTTCGGCGTGGTCACCGCGCTCGAGTTCGACCTGTTCCCCGTCACCCGCTTCTACGGCGGCGGCCTCTACTACGCGGGCGAGGACCTGGCCGTGGTGCTGCACGCGTGGCGCCAGTGGGTGCCGCTGCTGCCGGAGGAGGCCACGACCTCGGTGATGGTGCAACGGCTGCCGCCGGCACCCGAGCTGCCCGATGTGCTGCGCGGCGCGTTCGTGGTGCACCTGCGCTTCGCCCACCTCGGCTCGCCCGAGGCCGCCGAACGGCTCCTCGCGCCACTGCGCGACGTCGCCCCGGTGCTCCTGGACCTGGTGGAAGACAAGCCGTTCAGCTCGATCGGCGAGATCCACCTCGACCCGGCCGACCCGCTCCCGTACTACGACCGCACCACCAGCCTGCGCGAGATCACCGCCGAGACGATCGACGCGCTCGTCGAACTCACCGGGCCGGACTCGGACTGCCCGCTGCTGGGCGTGGAGCTGCGCGCCCTCGGCGGCGCGCTCGACCGCGAGCCCGCGGTGCCGAACGCGGTCCCTGTGCGCGGCGTGCCGTTCCTGGTGTTCGCCCTCGGCGTCGGCGGTCCCGAGCGCGCCGAGGAGCTGCGCGCTGCCCTCGACACCGTTGTCGGCGCGCTGGAGCCGTGGACGGCCGAGCGGCAGTCGCCGAACTTCCTCTCGGCCGACGAGGGCTCGTCGGCCGCCGCGGTGCGCGCGATCTACGGGCCGGAGCGCTACGACCGGCTCGCCGCGGTGAAGCACGTCTACGACCCGGGCAACCTCTTCCGCGTGAACCACAACATCCGTCCGGCAGCTTGAGAACGCGTGCCGCAGTGGTCTGACCGCTGCGGCACGCACAGTCACCGTGCAAGAAGATTTACGTCGTGAGAACGTTATGGCAGGATAATTTAACGCGTTACCGACGACTTGAAGCACGAATGACTGGAGTACAGATGACTGCGATCCAGGAACCTGTGCCGCCTCCCGCCCACGACCAGCCGTACGAGTACGCGCGCACCGAGCTGGTGGAACCGGACTGGCGCCGCTTCCCCGGCTGGCACCACGTGACCGACGCCGAGTGGCGCGACGCGCAGTGGCAGCGGGTGCACTGCGTCCGCAACGTCAAACAGCTGCGCGCGCTGATGGGTGATCTGCTGGAGGAGCGGTTCTACGAGGACCTGCTCGCGGACCAGCGGGAAATGGCCACGATGTCGATGCTGCTGCCCCCGCAGATGCTCAACACGATGGCCCCGTCCGCCGGCAGCGACCCGGCGAAGGTCACCGAGGCGTTCTACGCCGACCCGATCCGCCGCTACATGCTGCCCGTGCGCAGCGACCGCGACCTCGCGTGGCCCAGCCACCCGCACTCGGAGCGCGACTCGCTGCACGAGGCCGAGATGTGGGTCGTCGAGGGTCTCACGCACCGGTACCCGACCAAGGTGCTCGCGGAGATGATCTCGACGTGCCCCCAGTACTGCGGGCACTGCACGCGCATGGACCTCGTCGGGAACTCGACGGAGCAGGTCGAGAAGCACAAGCTCACGCTCAAGCCAGTCGACCGCCAGGACGCGATGATCGACTACCTCAAGCGCACCCCGGGCGTGCGCGACGTCGTGGTGTCCGGCGGCGATGTCGCCAACGTGCCGTGGCCGCAGCTCGAGTCGTTCCTCATGCGCCTCATGGACATCGAGACCATCCGCGACATCCGCCTCGCCACCAAGGCGCTGGCCGCGCTGCCGCAGCACTGGCTGCAGCCGAAGGTGACCGAGGGCCTCGAGCGCGTCGCCGTCACAGCCCAGCGGCGCGGCGTGAACCTCGCCATCCACACGCATGTCAACCACGCGCAGTCCGTCACGCCCCTGGTCGCCGAAGCCGCGCGCACCGCGCTCGAGGTGGGTGTGCGCGACGTGCGCAACCAGGGCGTGCTGATGCGCGGCGTCAACGCCACCCCCGCCGCACTGCTGGACCTGTGCTTCGCGTTGCAGGGCGAGGCGAACATCCTGCCGTACTACTTCTACATGTGCGACATGATCCCCAACGCCGAACACTGGCGCGTCGCCGTGTGGGAAGCCCAGGACCTGCAGCACGCCATCATGGGCTACCTCCCGGGCTACGCCACCCCCCGCATCGTCTGCGACGTCCCCTACGTCGGCAAGCGCTGGGTCCATCAGCTCGCCGACTACGACCGCGACCGCGGCATCTCCTACTGGACGAAGAACTACCGCACCGGCATCGAGCACGCGGACCCGGAGGCCTTGCAGCGGCGGTACCCGTACTACGACCCGATTTCGACGCTGCCGGAGAGCGGGCGGAAGTGGTGGGCCGAGCAGAACGGCTGAGGCGCTCGACGCGGTGGTGGGCGTCGCGACGGGTTCCGCGCGACGCCAACCACCGTCCGGTCGGTGCCGGAAGTCAGCTGACCGCGGCCACGGCGACCACGCCGCGGTCGACCTGCACCGTGCCGCCGTCGGTGACCGTGAACGGCTCGGTGCGAGCGGTCTGGAAGTACTGGTTCTCGCCGTTCGGCGTGAAGTCCGAGTCGACGCGGTCGTCCCCGGCGTCCGGCGTGGTGAAGAGCCACCGGCTGGTCTGGACCTCGACCTCCGCGTAGTACTCCTTCGCCGGGACCTGCTCGGAGTACTGCCCGTCGAAGGTGTTCGCCCCGCCGTACAGGTCGTCGTCGCCCACCGAACGGACGCTGATGCCGCCCGGGTCCACCGCGGGCTCGCCCGGCTGCCGCAGCCCGTCGGCGTTGAGGTCATTCCAGAACTGCGTCTTGACGATCCCCTTGCCGACGTAGGTCAGCGTCTGCCGGTCGGTGTCGTTCGCCGCGTTCGCGTCGGGTGACGTCGTCGACGCCTCCGCCGTGACGTCGGACGCCCCGCCCACGGTCGCGCCGGACACCCCCGCGGTCAGGCTCAGCCCGTAGGGCTCGGCACCGGCGGCGAGGTCGCCGACGAACGCACACGTGGTGGTGCGTCCCTCACCCGAGCAGTCCCACTGGTTCGTGGTCATGCTGCCGCTCTCCTGCAGCTCGGGCGGCAGCGTCACACTGAACCGCACCCCGGACGCTGCCGCGGTCCCGGCGTTGAGCACCTGCACGTACACCGAGGTCCAGCCGCCGTCGGGGAGGATATCGAGCGCGGCCGGGCCTTGTAGAACTGCCGACGGTATGCGCGAACACGGCGTGAACATGAAGAGCAAGATCCGGCTCACCTGTTCGAGGGGTTCTCGAGGCCGGGAACAGGCGGGAAGAAAGCACACGCTCCCCCGCCACTATCAACGTATAACGCACCCCGGGGCTTGTGGCAAGACCCGGGTGATGCCGCACAATCACCACCCTGAAGCCGCGACCTGCGAAAACGTGGTGGCGGCGAGAGTGGTGAAGGGGATCTGTGTCAGCTGAGGGGTACGAACAGGAATTGCGGTCCGAGCGCGCCTACGTCGCCCGGCTTTACACGCGCCTCGACGGCGAACGCGCGCGGGTGAAGGGCGAGTACGAGGCCGCGCTGGGGGAAAACGGCGGGACGCCCATGGAGCGCGACGTGCGCGTGCGTGCGCTGGGCAGGGAGGTGCGGCGGCTGGACGTGGTGGACAACGGCCTGTGTTTCGGCCGCCTGGACACGCTCGACGACGACGTGTCCTACATCGGCCGCATCGGGTTGTTCGACGAGGAGGACGAGTACCGGCCCGGGCTGCTGGACTGGCGGGCGCCGGCGGCGCGCCCGTTCTACACCGCGACCGGGGCGCACCCGGAGAACGTGCGCCGGCGCCGCCAGTTCCACACGCGCGGGCGGCGGGTCCGCGAGTTCACCGACGAGGTGCTCGGCCGGCCCACCACCGGCGAGCACGGTGACGCCGACGCGGCGCTGCTGGCGGCCGTCAACGCGCCGCGCGGTGAGGGCATGCGCGACATCGTGGCGACGATCCAGGCCGAGCAGGACGAGATCATCCGGCTCGACCACCCGGGCGTGCTGGTGATCGAAGGCGGCCCGGGCACAGGGAAGACCGTGGTGGCGCTGCACCGCGTCGCCTACCTGCTCTACACGCAGCGGGAGCGGATGGAACGCCATGGCGCGCTTGTCGTCGGGCCGAACCCGGCGTTCCTGCAGCACATCGGGCGCGTGCTGCCGTCGCTGGGCGAGACCGACGTGGTGTTCACGACCACCGGCGGTTTCGTGCCCGGCCTGCACGTGACCGCCGAGGACGGGCCGGAGGCGGCGCGGCTGAAGGGCGAGCTGAAGATCCTCGACGTGCTCGCGGCCGCGATCGCCGACCGGCAGCGGATGCCGGAGGAGCCGGTGCCGGTCACGGTCGGCGACGTCATCGTGCGGATCGACGCCGAGACCGCGCAATGGGCCATCGAGGAGGCGCGCGCGAGCGGGCTGCCGCACAACGAGGCGCGCGACGTGTTCACCGAGATCGTCACCTACGTGCTCACCGAGCGCGCGATCAACCGCATCGGCCGCGGCTGGCTGGGCCGCGACAACCGCGAGGAACGCGACGACCTCAAGCGCACCCTCCTCAAGGAACTCGCCGGCAACCCGCGGTTCGTCGCCGCCGTCGACGAGCTGTGGCCCATCCTCACTCCGCAGGGCCTGCTCGCGTCGCTCTACGAGTCACCGGAACGGATGCGCGCGGCGGGCGCCGACGCGGTACTGCTGCGCGAAGACGGCGAAGCGTGGACGGTGTCGGACGTGCCGCTGCTCGACGAGCTCGTCGACCTGCTGGGCCGCGACAAGGCCGCCGACGCCCGGGCCGAGCAGGCGGCCGAGCGGGAGCGCAAGGCCCAGGCCGCCTACGCCGCCGACGTGCTCGACTCGCTCATCGAACGCGAGGACCTCAACGACGACGTCGGCCTGCTCGCCAAGGACCTGCTCTACGCCGAGGACCTCGCCGACCGGTTCGTGGCGCGCGACACCCGCGACCTCGTCGAACGCGCCACCTCCGACCGTGACTGGACCTACCGGCACGTGGTGGTCGACGAGGCCCAGGAACTGTCCGAAATGGACTGGCGCGTGCTGATGCGCCGCTGCCCGGGCCGCTCCTTCACCGTCGTCGGCGACCTCGCGCAACGCCGGTCGGCAGCCGGGGCGACGTCGTGGGCCTCGATGCTGGACCGCTACGTGAGCGACCGCTGGGCGTACCGCTCCCTCACGGTCAACTACCGCACGCCGGCGGAGATCATGAGCGTCGCGGCCGCCGTGCTCGCCGGGTTCGCCCCGGGGATCCGCCCGCCGGACTCGGTCCGCGCCAACGGGGTCCAGCCGTGGTCGCGGCACGTCACCGAGGCCGAACTGCCCGCCGCGGTGGAGGAGTTCGTGCGCGAGGAAGCCGGACGCGAAGGCACCAGCGTCGTCATCGGGCCCCCGGACGTGCCCGGCGCCGTGCCGGCCGCGGAGACCAAGGGGCTGGAGTTCGACGCCGTGCTGGTTGTGGACCCGGACCGCATCCTCGAGGACGGTCCCCGCGGCGCTGCCGAGCTGTATGTGGCACTGACGCGCGCGACGCAGCGCCTCGGTGTCCTGCACCGCGGCCCGTTGCCGGTGGCGCTGACGGGGCTCACCGAAACGGCGACGCGCGCGACGGCCGGGGCGCTAACGGTGGAGGTTCGAAGAGTCTGACGCGGAGATGCGAGGCCTCTGCCAAGCACTGCCAAGGGGCTGGTGCACCACACCGTCACCGGTACGGCCCACCAGCCTCTTGGCGGTCGACGACCTCGCCTCACCCAGACCGAAAGGCCGGTCTCCTGTGCAGAAGGAACCTGACCCCGAGTAGCCGTAGGCGTCGAACGCGGGCGCGACCATGGCGTCTGTTCCAGACCATCACCTGCCGGCGTGCCACCAGCAGGCCAGATGGCAGCCAATATTCGCGCGGCGCGCGGCGGGTCGTCAGCTCGAGAGCAACACCCCGACCGCCAGCTCGAATATCTCCCGCAGCTGCCCGAACAGTGGTGGCCCGCTCGTCGGGGTGATCTGCGCCGTGATGGACACCGCGACGCCGCCGCGGCCGTCGGGTGTGGCGGCGGTGAACTGGGTGTAGCCGAGGGTGTTGCCGGTGTGGCCGTAGACGCGGCCGTAGCGGGTGTCGTAGCGGAAGAGGGCCAGGCCGGCCGCGTTCGTGCCCGGGCCGGGTGGTTCGGACCCGCCCGCCAGGAACCGGAGCTGGGCGTCGCGGGTCTTGCGGTCGATCAGGGCGCCGCCGACGTAGCCGCGGATGAAGCGCACCAGGTCGGCCGGTGTGGACACCACGCCGCCGGAGGCCCAGCTCCAGCCGGCGGCGACGGTGGTCGTCACGTCTTCGGGCGGGCCTGCGACAGTGGTGTCGTAGCCGTGCAGTGCCGGTTCCGGCAGGTCCGGACCACGCGGGAGGCTCGTGTCGCCCAGCCCCAGCGGCTGCAGCACGCGCTGGCGGAGCACGTCCTCGTACCGCCGGCCGGTGACCGACTCGCACATCAGCGCGACGAGGATGTTGTCGGAATTCGAATACGCGTAGCGGCTGCCGGGGCGGAACAGCAGTTCGGGATCGGTGGTGTACGACAGCAATTCCCGCGGCGGTGGCGGGTCGCGCAGGCTCGCGACCAACGCGTCGCGGAACTCGGTGGCGTCGCTGAAATCGGGGATGCCGCTCGTGTGGCCGAGCAGCTGGCGCACCGTCACGGCCGACCACTCCCGCGGCATCCCGCGCACCGTCCGGCCCACCGTGGTGTCGAGCGACAGCCCGCCGCTGCTCACGAGGGAGAGCGCCGTCGCGCCGCTGAACGCCTTGGCCACGCTCGCCACCCGCATGCGGTGGTCCGCGCGCGGGGAGCGGTGGGTACCGAGCCGGGGAACTCCCGCCGTGTAGAGGGAAGTTCCCGACCCGCGGCCGATCGCGACGACGACCGCCGGCGGGCCGTGCGGGCTCTCGTGCAGCCGCCGGATCGCCGCGCGCAGCGAGTCCTCCACGCGCGGGCGCCCGGTGGCCGTGGCCGGGGCGGCCGTCCACACGAGACCGCCCGCGGCGGCGAACGTGGCTTGGGCGAGAATCGCGCGCCGAGACATCACCATCGCACCACGGTAGCCGCGGGAAATGCGCAGCCCTAACGTTTCTTCGTCGCCCGGAAATCGTCACGACGGAGAATCGTTCCCTATTCCCCCGGTGCGCATTCCGCGCGTTCACGCACCCGGCGGTGAATTACGGGCCGGGCCGGCGGTGCGCTTCCCCGCGCACCGGCGGCCCGGACACCGCTCACGCCATCTCGGGCACGTTCAGGTGCGCGATGGCGAGGTCGAACTCGCGGACGTCGAGCCGTTCGGCGCCGGCTTCCCGCAGGGTGGCCGCGCGCAGCGAGTTGGCCTTCTGGGCGGTGCGGCCCAGTGCCTCGGCGCTGTCGTAGCCGATCGAGGCCACGCACCGGCCGCTCGTGCGGTCGACCAGCAGGCTCGCACTGCAGAACCCGTCGAACTCGGCGAGCGCCGGCAGCGTGGTCATCTTGAACACGTCGACGACGGCGTCCACTTGCTCGGGCGCCACCTTCAGCCACGTTCCCCGCACCGCCGCACCGGCACCGGAATGGTGATCACGGTGCAGCAGCGCGATCTCCCACTCCTCCACCTGCGGTGGTCCGCCGAACATGTCGGCGACCTGCTGCCGCAGCACGGTCATCGCCTGCGCGCTCTCATGCATGAACTCGGCCGAGCGCCACGCCGTGGTCACGATGGTGCGGCTGTCCTTCCGGCCGAGAAGCATCGACAGTCCCACGTTCCCCTCGGTGGCCAGCGCCGCGGGCATGACGGTGTCGCGCACGTAGGCGACCGCGTCGTCCTGCGACGCCGGCTTCAGCTGGATCGTCGTGCTGCGAGCGAACACGATCCACCTCCCGGCGGTCGTGGCGGCGCCCCGGTGACGCCACCGGTCCCCTCACCCTCCCCCCGGGCGCGGCGGGTCACAACGCCCCGAATTTCACGGCGCCCGGGTCAGAACGCGGCGGTACCGTTCGGCGTGCCGAGACCGGTCGGGCCGTCGTAGCCCGCGCCGCCGGTGCACAGGTACGAACCACCACAGGAGCCGTTGCTGCCGGAGGTCACGTCGAACAGGCCATCAGGGTGCGCGTACGGCTGCGCGGCGGCCGTGACGGAGTTCCCGGCCAGCGCGTACACCGACGCGACGACCGGCGACGACAGGCTCGTGCCACCGACCTGCACCCAGCCGTCGGCGCCCTGCGCGAGCCCGAGCGTCAGCAGCAGATCGCACAACGCCCCGCCGCCGCAACTGTTGTACGTGTCGTACACGCCGAGCCCGGTCTTCGGGTCGGCCACCGCGGCCACGTCGGCGACAGTTCGCTTCGCACACGCGGTGTCGTGCTGCCACGCGGGTTTCGGCTCGAGCGCGGAGCACCCGCTGCCGCTGCCCGACCACGTCGTCTCCGCCCAGCCGCGCGAGGTGCCGGCGGCCTTCTTCAGTGTCGTGCCGCCGACCGCCGTCACGTAGGGCGACGACGCGGGCCAGCTCACGCCGTAGCCGGCATCGCCGGACGACGCGGTGATGGCGATGCCGGGGTGGTCGAGGTGGGTGTCGGCGGCGGTGATCGTCGGGTCCTCGTCGCCGCCGTAGCTGTTGGAGATCGCCACGACCCCCGGGCTCGCGGCGGCCGTGTCGACGGCCGTCATCAGCGGGTCGGTGTCCGGGGAATCGGCTTCCACCAACAGGATGCGGCAGTCGGCGCAGGTCGCGGACACGGCGTCGAGGTCGAGGCTGATCTCCTCCGCCCAGCCGTAGTCCGGTGCCGGCAGCGGGCTCGCCGCGCCGTGCTGGTTGACCTTGCGGAAGCAGCCGTCGGCCGATGTGCACGGCGCCAGCCCCCGCGCGGCGCGGTAGGTCGCGAGGTCGCTCTCGGCGGTCGGGGCGTCCATGGCGTCGACGATCGCGACGGTGCGGCCGTTCGCGTGCCGGCCGCCGAGGCCGTAGGCGGCCTGGATCTCGGCCGGTCCGTAGCCGACCGGCGTCGCCGCGACCAACGGTCCCGGCCCGTCCGGCGATTTGATCGCCTTGCCCAGGCAGTGCAGGCGGGCCTGCGCGCACCCGAAGTCGACGAGGCCGCCGCCCAGCAGCGGCGCGGCGTTCGCCGTGGTCGTGGTGGCAGCCGCCAGGGGAACGGCCAGCGTCACCGCCACGAGCACGCGGGCCAGGTTCTTGAGTCGCGACACTGCGGCCTCCTTGATCACGCTGAGACAGCGAATGGTCGCATGTAACTCGTTCCGGGTCACCCGTCCGAATGAGGGAAAGTTCCAGACCTCCGTTCCGGGTTGGCCCACCTCCACCAGTATTGGTCCAGACAACTGTTACCAAGGCGTGACGCGCAGGCCGCCGACCGGCGGCTACTTTGTTGTGACTTACAACAAATCCGTGTCTGTGAATCACCGACGGAGGTGCCACGGCGTGAACCGGACCTTGGACCGCAGCTCCCGATCCCGAAGTTCCCGATCCGACGGCGCGCGATGGCGGAGGGCGCTCGCCACGGCCGCGCTCCTGGCGGGGGCCGGGCTGGTCGCCGCTCCCCCGGCCTCGGCCGCCGGCGACTACACCCAGGCCGCCGCGGCGGCCGGCGCGCAGCAGGTGCAGCTCACCTTCACCCCCGCCGGCCCGGCGCGCTACGTCGATGTGCACTACACGGGCGTGCCCGGCGTAGGGCAGCAGAACGTGCGCATGACCGAGGGCGGCGGCACCTGGCACACCACCGTCGGCGGGCTCGGCAGCGGCAGCGTGCTCGACTACTGGTTCACCTACGAGAAGAACGGGCCGCAGTTCGACACCCCGCACTTCACGTTCACCCAGGGCGGCGGCACGCAGGCCGGCTGCCCGGCACAGCCCGACGTGCCGGACTTCGGTCCGAACGTGCGGATCTTCGACCCGAACATGCCCGCCGCCACGATCCAGGCGCAGCTCGACGCCGACTTCAACGCGCAGAAGGACACGCAGACCGCGCAGTTCGCCGACCGTCGCGTGGCGCACCTGTTCAAGCCCGGCACCTACGCCGTGCACGACGACGTCGGCTTCTACACCTCCGTCGCGGGCCTCGGGCGCAACCCCGACGACGTGACGATCAACGGTGACATCACCGTCGACGCGTTCAACGCCTCCGACCAGGGCGTGGCGCTGCAGAACTTCTGGCGCTCGGCCGAGAACATGGCCGTGAACCCTGCCAGCGGCAACGACCGGTGGGCCGTGGCGCAGGCCGCGCCGTTCCGCCGGATGGACATCCGCGGCGGGCTGCAGCTCTACCCGGCCAGCTTCGGCTTCGCCAGCGGCGGCTACGTCGCCGACACCCGCGTGTCCGGGCAGACCGCGTCGATCTCGCAGCAGCAGTGGTACACGCGCGACTCGGCCTTCGGCAGCTGGGACGGCGGTGTGTGGAACATGGTCTTCTCCGGCACCACCGGCGCGCCGGCGAACACCTTCCCGAACCCGCCCGAGACGACGCTGGCCACCACGCCCGTCTCGCGCGACGTGCCCTACCTCTACCTCGACGGCGCGAACTACCGCGTGTTCCTGCCTGCCCTGCGCACCAACGCGTCGGGCCCGAGCTGGGCCGCCGGCTCCACCCCGGGGACGTCGCTGCCGATGAGCCAGTTCCGCGTGGTCAAGCCCGGTGACACCGCGGCGTCGATCAACAGCTCGCTGGCCGCGGGCTGCAACCTGTTCTTCACCCCCGGCGTGTACCACCTCGACCAGACGTTGAACGTCACGCGCGCCGACACCGTCGTGCTCGGCATCGGCTACCCGACCCTGGTGCCCGACAACGGCGTCGACGCCATGCACGTCGCGGACGTCGACGGCGTCCGGGTGAAGGGCCTGCTCTTCGACGCCGGCACCACGAACTCGCAGTCGCTGCTGACCGTCGGCACGGCCGGGTCACACGTCGACCACGCGGCGGACCCGACGACGCTGCAGGACGTGTTCTTCCGCGTCGGCGGTGAGCTCGCGGGCAAGGCCACCACGAGCCTGGTCGTGAACAGCGACGACACGATCATCGACCACACCTGGGCGTGGCGGGCCGACCACGGCAACCCCGGCACGGTCGGCTGGACCACCAACACCGCCGACACCGGGGTGCTGGTCAACGGCGACGACGTGCTCGCGACCGGCCTGTTCGTGGAGCACTACCAGAAGTACCAGGTGATCTGGAACGGCCAGCGCGGGCGGACGATCTTCTTCCAGAACGAGATGCCCTACGACGTGCCGCACCAGGCGTCGTGGAACGCGCCCTCGGGCGTCGCCGGGTACGCGGCCTACAAGGTCGGGGCGAACGTGACCTCCCACGAGGCGTGGGGTCTGGGCAGCTACTGCTTCTTCGACACCAACCCCGCCGTGTCGAGCTACCACGCGTTCGAAGTGCCGAACACGCCCGGCGTGCGGTTGCACAGCCTGCTCACGGTGTCGCTGAACACCCGCGGCAGCATCACGCACGTCGTCAACGACACCGGCGCGGCGACACCGTCTGGCACGGCGCCGGTGAACGTGGTCAGCTACCCGTAGCGGCGCGCGACGGGTACAAGAGGGCTCTTCGCCGGCGTCGCTCCGGCGAAGAGCCCTCTTGTTGTTCGAGGAAGTTCCGGCGAGTGTCGAAGTGCCCTTCGGCTGTTCGTGTAACGGGTGACGAGAGGGAAGGATCGAGCCATGAAGCAGTACCTGCTCAGCGTCTACCAGCCCGACGGACCCACGCCGTCGGCGAAACAGCTCGACACGATCGTGGACCGGCTGGACGCGCTCAACGCCGAGATGAAGGACGCCGGCGCGTGGGTGTTCTCCGGTGGCCTGCACGCGCCCGGTTCGGCGACGGTCGTGCGGGCCGAGGACGGTGATCTGCTCACGACCGACGGCCCGTTCACCGAGGGCAAGGAGCACTTGGGCGGGTTCACGATCGTGCGCGCGCCGGACCTCGACGCCGCGCTCGGCTGGGCCGGGCGGATCGCCGAGATCACCACGCTGCCGGTGGAGGTCCGGCCGTTCCAGGGCGAGGCCTGAGCGTGTCCACTGTGGACGCTCTGGATCGGGTGTTCCGCGCCGAGTACGGGCGGACCGTGGCTGTGCTGGTGAAGGTGTTCGGGGACGTCGACGTCGCCGAGGAAGCGGTGCAGGAGGCGTTCGCGGTGGCGGCGAGCCGCTGGCCGTCCGACGGACTGCCACCGAGCCCCGCCGGATGGCTCGTGACCACCGCTCGTCGCCGGGCTCTGGATCGTTTGCGCCGCGAGTCCTCGCGCTCTGACCGGCACGCGCAGGCCGCTCTCCTGCACGCCGGCACCGAACCGGTCGAGGAGGGCCCGGTGCGTGACGAACGGCTCCGCCTCATCTTCACCTGCTGCCACCCGGCGCTCGCCCCGCACGCCCGGGTCGCGCTCACCCTGCGGCTGCTGGGCGGCCTGACGACAGGCGAGATCGCCCACGCGTTCCTCGTGCCGGAGCCCACGATGGCGCAGCGCGTCTCCCGCGCCAAGGCCAAGATCCGCGACGCCGGCATCCCCTACCGCGTCCCCGCCGACGCCGACCTGCCCGACCGCCTCGCCGCCGTGCTGGCCGTGGTGTACCTGATCTTCACCGAGGGCCACACGGCGACGTCGGGAGCCTCGCTGGGCCGCCCCGACCTCGCGGCGGAGGCGATCCGGCTGGGACGGGTGCTGGCTTCGCTGATGCCCGACGAGCCCGAGGTGCTGGGATTGCTGGCGCTGATGCTGCTGGTCGAGTCACGCCGTCCGGCTCGCACGGGTCCCGGCGGTGCGGTGGTGCTGCTGCCCGACCAGGACCGCGGGCTTTGGGATCGTGCCCTGGTTTCCGAAGGGCAGGACCTCGTGCGCCGCTGCCTGCGCCGCGACCGGCCCGGGCCGTACCAGCTGCAGGCCGCCATCAACGCCGTCCACAGCGACGCTGCCACCGCCGGGGAAACCGACTGGCGGCAGATCGTGCAGTTGTACGACCACTTGCTGCTTCTGACGCCGACGCCGGTGGTCGCGCTGCACCGTGCGGTGGCCGTTGCTGAGGTCGACGGGCCGGGCGCGGCGTTGGCGCTGGTGGACCCCTTGGATCTGGACGGTTACCACCTGCTGCACGCCGTGCGGGCCGACCTGCTGGCGCGCGCCGGCCGACGCAGCAAGGCGGTGGCCGCGTACGACCGGGCGGTGGAGCTCGCGGAGAACGCCGCCGAACGAGCCCTGCTGGAACGCAAGCGTGCCGCCCTCGCCGACACCTAGGCGGACCGCGGCCGATCGCCGGCGACTACGAGGCGGATGACTGGCTTCGGGGCAGCCGCTAGCTGTAGTGACTATGGACGTTGTTGACGGTTGAGCGGCGCGTTGGCTTGATCATGACGAAGACCTCCGTGTGGGGTGTTGGTGTCTGACGCCATCACCGATCACAACGGAGGTCTTCGTGTTCCACCGTAATGCTCGCCTGACCCTGCACGGGCGTCGGTTGCTGGTCGAGCGTGTCCGGGCTGGCCGCCCGGTCGCGCACGTCGTCGCCGAGCTGGGCATTTCCCGCGCAACGGGCTACAAGTGGGTCCGCCGCTACGCCCGTGACGGTGACGCCGGCCTGGCCGACCGTTCCAGCCGGCCGCATCACTCACCCCGGCGAACCCATACCCAGACCGAGCGGCAGATCCTGCAGCTACGCCACGACCGCCGGCTCGGCCCAGCCCGCATCGCCGGCATCCTCGACCTGCACGCCTCGACCGTGCACCGAGTCTTGACCCGCCACCACCAGCCGAAACTGGCCTGGCTGGACCGCCCCACCGGCCAGCCGATCCGCCGCTACGAACGCGACCGCCCCGGCGAACTCGTCCACGTCGACGTCAAGAAACTCGGCCGACTGCGCGAAGGCGGCGGATGGCGCGCCCACGGACGCGACAGCGACATCCACCGCGCCACCCGCAACGCAGCCCGCGTCGGCTACGAGTACGTGCACTGCGCCATCGACGACCACACCCGCATCGCCTACGCCGAAATCCACCCCGACGAAACCGCCACCACCTGCGCCGGATTCCTCACCCGTGCCGCCAGCGCACTCGCCGACATGGGCATCGACCGGATCGAACGCGTCATGACCGACAACGCCTTGGCCTACCGCCGCTCCCACGCCTGGCGCGACGCCCTCACCGACATCGGCGCCCAAGCCCGCTTCACCCGCCGCTACCGACCACAAACCAACGGCAAAGCCGAACGCTTCAACCGCACCCTCGCCGAAGAATGGGCCTACGCCCAACCCTTCACCAACTCACACCACCGAGCCGAAGCACTGCCCGGATTTCTCCACCACTACAACCACCACCGCAGCCACACCGCCCTCGGCGGCCAACCACCCATCACCCGCGTCAACAACCTCACAGGGCACTACAGCTAGCCCCGGCGCACCGAGCGCTACGCGTGGCGGACCGCGTGCAGGGCGGCTCGGCGCCAGGCCGCCGCCGTCATCGGGGCCACGAGCGGGCGGGCGCCCGGCACCGTCATCGGGTACAGGTCGGCCGCGGCGACCGTGACGTCCCACGCCGGCAAAGCGAGCTGGTGGGCCCAGGTGGCCTCGACGATGGTGCGGATGGCCTCGTCACCGCCGGTCGTCAAAGCCGGAGCGAGGGACGCGTGCGCCGCGGGCGTGAGGGTGTGGCCGGCGAGGAGGCGCTCGGCTTCGCGGCGCAGGCGGGTTTTCGCGGCGGGGACGGAGAGGTCGTGGGCGGGGCTGTCGGCGTAGACGTCGCGGGCGAGGTCGCGCACGAGGGCCTGGCGGTCGGCGCCGGCGAGGACCTGTTCGACGAGCTCCGCGCGGGCGTCGGGGGTGCAGTAGATGCCGAGGTCGCGCACCACGTCGGCGGGGTGGACGAGGTTGAGCAGCGCGTAGCGGCCGAGTTCGGTGCGCAGCCGCCCCGGTTCGCGCGCGGCGGGGTCGCTGGGGCCGACGAGCTCGGCGAGACGGACCGGCACGGGCAGGTCCGCGAGCGGGCCCTGATCCCCGGCCGGGGCGACGACCAGCAGCAGCGAGTCGGTGCAGCCGGCGCAGTGGTCGGCGATGCGGCGCAGCTGCGGAGTGGCCGTGTTCCACTGGAAGTACCACAGCGCCCGCAGGGTCACCGGGGTGAGCCGCACTCGGCGGGCGCCGACGACGCGGAAGCCGTTCTCCGCCAGCCAGTCCATTGTGGACATTATGCGGCGGGCGGCGATCGCGTCGGGTTTGAGCAGCAGCAGCCCGTGGGCGCTCGCGAAGCGTCCGACGTCGCCGGTCAGGGTGCGCAGGTGCTCGAGCGACTCCTGGAAGTAGGTGTCGGCCGCGGACCGGGCGCGCTTGTCCACGTCGCGGGTCAAGGCCTCGTGCGGCCGCTGTCCGTCCTTCTTGTGCCCGTTCATGGCATCCGCTCCCTTCCGGGTGGTGACCAATGTCCCAGCGCGGGACCGGGGAAAACCCCAGAGCCGGGCGCACTCGCTAGACTCGGGCGGCGATGCGACGATTCCGGTGGTGGTGGGGAGCCCTCGTCCTCGCCTGCGTGGCTGTGCTCGCGGGCTTCTTCGCGTTCTCCGGCCCCGGGCTCAAACCCGGCCAGCCGCTGCCGCGCAAAGGGCCGCCCGGCACAGGCCCGCTGACGGTCGTGGCGATCGGTGACAGCACCGTGTCCGGTGAGGGCGCCGGCGACTACACCCCCGACACCGACGGCCGCAACGGCGACTGGTGCCATCGCTCGGCCAACGCGTTCGTGCAGAAGGTCCGCATTCCGGACGTCACGGCGCGGGTGAACCTGGCGTGTTCGGGCGCGCCGGCGGAGCAGGTGTCGCTGGGCGGCGTGAAGCAGTGGGGTGAGCCGTCGCAGGCGCAGCAGCTGGCCGCGGTGGTGAAAAACCACCGGGTGGCCGCCGTGGTGATCGCGATCGGCGCCAATGACGACCCGAAGTTCTCCACGCAGGTGTCCGAGTGCTTCAAGGCGTGGTTCTCGGTGAGCGCGCCGTCGTGCAACGTGGCGCTGCAGAAGACGTGGCAGTCCAAAGTGGACGCGATGGTGCCGAAGGTGGTCAACGCCGTCGGCGATGTGAAGAAGGTGCTGGCCCAGGCGGGTTACGTGCCGGCCGACTACCAGCTCGTGGTGCAGTCCTACGCCACGCCCGTCGCCACGGACGTTCCGCCTGGGTTGCAGAACCTCGACGGCTGCCCGTTTCGCACCGACGACCTGCAGTGGATCTCGACCACGGGCATCACCACGCTCTCGGCGGGTCTGAAGCAGGCCGCCGTGCAGTCCGGCGCGCGGTTCCTGGACCTGGCGCGCGCGGGTGAGCACCACGAGGCGTGCAGCGGCGGGGCGAACCCCGCTTCGGAGTGGTTCACGCGCCTGACGCTGCACCTGAGCGATCTGGGCCAAGCGGACCGGGCGCAGCACGCGCTGCAGGAGTCGTTCCACCCCAACGCCGCGGGGCACGCCGCGATCGCCGACTGCCTCTCGGAGTTCCTCGCCGGGCGTGACGAGCTCGCCGCCTGCCTTTCCGGGCCCGACGGCAAGCTCCACGCCGTGCCCGAGGTCGCCAACCGCTGAGCGGCGGCACTAGAGGTCGAGCGCAGCCCGCAGTGCGACGTCGATCTGTTCCTGCACTTCCTGGTCGATCTCGGCGATGCGCTCGTCGAACCACGGCCGGTACAGCCGGGTCAGGTTGAGCGTGGACACCCAGTACCGCGCGTCGACCGCGACGCCCAGAATGTCCTGCGGGTCACGGTCGAGCAGTTCGGTGCCGAGCAGCCAGGGTCGCTCGGACTCGTTCACCCCGTCCGACGACAGGAGCACCACGGTGCGTTCCCGGGCCGGTTCGGTCGGCGGATGGTACGTCCAGACTTCACCCCTGCGCACGCATGTCCTTTTCCGCCGCGGTCCGTTCCACCTCGTCCGCCTCGGCCGCCGGCGCGATCGGCGCCTGCTGCGGGGTGTAGCCCGTGCGCACCGCCTCCCGCCGAGCCGCCTTGGACAACCAGGACGAGACCGAGATCCCGTGCGCTTTCGCAGCTCGTTCGGCGAACTCGAGCGCACCACTGTCGAGAGAAAGGGTGACCTTACGTGTTGCCATACCTTTTATCGTACCAGCGGTCGGGCTTGGAGGCGCCACAGCGACGTCACCTCCCCGGCACGGGCGGCGTGAAGGGGGTCTTCGGTGGCAGCCGCCTTCGGGTGCCGCGGTGTCGTGTCGATGCGGCCGGCTACGCGTAGACCCGCGGCGCTGACGAGGTCCAGAAGTTCGGCGCGGGTTCGCGGCCCGGGCCGGCTCCGGAAGTCGCCCGATCCGGTGTGGCGGTACTCGCCGGCCGGTGAGCGGGTTCGCGGCCTGCCATGCTGGCGCGGATGACGGACACGGGATACGCGCGGCTGCGGCTGGAGGTGCGGGTCGACGAGGTCGACGGGGTCCGGACGCCGCAGGTGGTGCCACTGGTGGACGGGCGGATCCTCGGGCTCGGCGTGGAAGCGCACGCGGTGCGCGGTGACTACGGCCGGGGAACGGATCCGGATGTGCTGCTCGGGCGGCGCAGCCCGCTGCGTCCACCCGACGTGGGCCTGGAGCTGTTCGACGAACGGCCGCGGGCGCCGCTGTGGCGGGGCTCGCGGGCCGAGGATCCGGTGGCGATCTCCGTGCGGGTCGAGCGGGAGAACGCGGGCTGGGGCGCGCCGCACGACGCGGTGGTGTGGGCAGACTGGCAGGTCCAGCGGTGGGAAGGGCTGACGCCGCCGGAGGCGGCGCGGTTCGATCCCGGGCAGTGCTTCGAGGAGCTGATCCGCGCGGACGTCGACCGGTGGTGGGAGGACGTGCCGAGGCGGGTGGCGCGGCGCGTGGTGTCGGTGCTGGACGACCGGCCCGGGGTTCTCGGGCAGTGGGGGTTCGGGTTGCTCGGCGGGCGGGGCTGGATGATCGGGGACGACGGCGAGGTGGAGATCTCCGTCGTCGGCCCCGGGGGCCGGCACTACCTCCGGTTCGGCCGCGATCCCCTGGGCGATCCCGATGCCGAGGCCGGCCGGATCCTCGACCGGCTCGGCGACACGCACCCCGAACGGTTGCCGGCGACGGTGCGCTCGACCGTGGTGTAGCGGCCGGTGGTGGTGCTCTGCCCACGGGGAAAGCACCACCACCGGCAGTCACAACGTCGGCGAACGCCCTTCGAACGGCGTCGACAGCACCACCGTCGTCCGGGTCGACACCTTCGCCGCTTCCCGGATCCGTCGCAGCAGGTCCTCCAGCCCCAGCGGCGAAGCGACGCGCACCAGCAGGATGTACGACTCGTCGCCGGCGACCGAGTAGCAGGACTCGATCTCCGTGATGTGCTGGATGCGCTGCGGGTAGTCGTCGGGGGCGGCCGGGTCGTTGGGGGTCAGCGAGATCAGAGCGGTGAGCGGGAGGCCGATCTGCTCGCCGTCGAGGCGGGCGGTGTAGCCGAGGATCACGCCGCGCTGTTCCAGCCTCCGCACGCGCTGGTGCACGGCCGACACCGACAGCCCCACGCGCTCGGCGAGGTCGGTGAAGCTGCGCCGGCCGTCGGCGGCGAGCTCCTGCACGATGGCCTGGTCGAGCGGCTCGAGGGGGCCGCTCATGCTTCGAGCACGACGAGGTCGTGCGGCCGCGTGTTCACGGCCTCGACGCCGGTCTCGGTGACCACGACGATGTCCTCGATGCGGGCGCCCCAGCGGCCCGGCTGGTAGATGCCCGGCTCGACGCTGAACGCCATGCCCGGCTCCAGCGGCAGCGTGTTGCCCGCGATGATGTAGGGCTCCTCGTGCACGTCGAGGCCGATGCCGTGGCCGGTGCGGTGGATGAAGAACTCGCCGAAGCCGGCGGCGTCGATCACGTCGCGCGCGGCGGCGTCGATGGACTCGGCCGTGGCGCCGGGGCGCACGGCGTCGACCGCGGCCTGCTGGGCCTGCTGCAGCACGGCGTAGGTCGAGGCGACGTCGGCGTCGCGCGGTTCGCCGACTGCGTAGGTGCGGGTGGAGTCGGAGTTGTAGCCCTCGGGCAGCGGGCCGCCGATGTCGACGACGACCACGTCGCCGCGCTCGATCACGCGGTCGGAGACATCGTGGTGGGGGCTGGCGCCGTTGGGACCGGAGCCGACGATCACGAAGTCGGCCACCGTGTGGCCCTCCTCGACGATGGCGGCGGCGATGTCGGCGCCCACCTCGGCCTCGGTGCGCCCGGCGCGCAGCCACTCGCCCACGCGCGCGTGCACGCGGTCGATGGCGGCACCCGCGGCGCGCAGCGCGGCGATCTCGGCGGCGTCCTTGCGCATCCGCAGCTCGCGCACGACGGGACCGGCCAGGGTCTGCTCGGCGTCGCCAAGGGCGGCGCGCAGGGCGAGCACGTGCAGGGCCGGGGTGAAGTCGCTGACGGCGACGCGGCGGGCCTTGCCGAGCCGGTCGGCCACCAGCCGGTAGGCGTCGTCGCCGTCGACCCAGGTGAGGACCTCGACGCCGAGCTCGGCGGTGGGCACGTCGGCGTAGCCGGGGGCCTCCAGCTTGGGCACGACGAGCGCGGGCACGCCGTCGGCGGGCACCACGAGCGTGGTGAGGCGCTCGAACGAGCCGCCCGCCTGGCCGAGCAGGTAGCGCAGGTCGGAGCCGGGGGCGATGAGCAGGGCGTCGGTGTCCGCGGCGGCGGCCGCTTTCGCTGCGCGGTCGAGGCGGGCGCGGAGCGCGGCGGCGTCCGGGGCGGGCGTGTGGAGGGATCGGCGCGACATGCGGCTGAGCCTAGTACCGGCGCGGGAGGGCGCCCGTCACCCGGGCGGGGCCGGAGTTTCGAACAGCGGCGGCAACGCCGTGAGCATCAACGCGGACCAGACCACATGGGTCAGCAGCGGCGCCTGAATGCCGCCCGTGGCACGGCGTTGCAGCCCGAACAGCGTCCCCATCACGATCGACGCCAGCACGAGCGCCGGGTTGCGAGTGGCCACGGTGGACAGTGCGTAGACCGCCGTGGAGGTCACCACCGGCGCGCGCGTCACCGAGCCTTGCAGGGCGCCGCGGAAGAAGACTTCCTCGGCGGCGCCGGTGATCAGTGTCGTCGCGTAGACGGCCGGACCCGAGCCGCGGTCGGCGTAGGCGAGCACACCCGCGATCGCCCGCGACAACGGCGGGATGCGGCGGGCCACCAGTGCACAGCCGTAGAACACGCCGAACGCGCCGGCGGCGACCGTCACCGGCCCCGCGACGGGGTGGCGTGAGGTGCCCCGCGGCGGCGGTCCCGCGGCGAGCGCGCCCGCGACCCAGGTGGCGGCGACGGCTCCCGTACGCCCGTGGAAACGGGCCGAACCGGGAGGCGTCGAGAGCGACCAGCCGAGCAGTCCGGTGCCGGCCGCGGTGACCAGCCCGAGCAGCGAGCGCCGCATCACGCCGCCCGCACGCGCTCGGCCAGCGCCGCCAGGGCCGCGGAGTCGTAGTCCATGGGTTCGAACGGTACGACGTCGCGGATCGCGGGATCGCGCACGACCACCTCGTTGGCCATGGAGTCGATGAGCGTGCGGCCGGTGGCCACGTCGACGTCGGTCACGAGCGCGAGCCAGTACGCCGACAGCCGCGGCGAGAGCAGCGGCACGGGCACGATCAGCGGGCTGCGGCCCTCGATCCGGGCCAGCCGCCTCAGCATGTCCAGGTAGGCAAGCTGTTCGCTGCCGCCGATCTCGAACGTCCGGCCTTCCGCGGCCTGCGAGTCGAGCACACCCACGAGGTAGCGCACGACGTCGGCGATCGCGATCGGCTGGGCGCGGGTGGCGGCCCAGCGCGGGGTGACCATCGCGGGCAGGTGCTCCACGAGCTGGCGGGTGATCTCCCACGAGATGCCGCCGTGGCCGATCACGATGGCGGCGCGCAGCACGGTCACGGGCACGCCGGTGCCGGCGAGCAGGTACTCGACCTGGCGGCGGCTGCGCAGGTGGGCGGACAGGTCGTCGGAGTCGTCGCCGAGGCCGCCGAGGTAGACGATGCGGCCGGTCCCGGCGGTGCGAGCGGCGAGGGCGAACGCGCGGGCCGCGGCGGCGTCCCGGCGTTCGAAGTCACGAGCGTCGAGGGCGTGCACGAGGTAGTAGGCGGCGTCGGTGCCCCGCAACGCGTTGTCGAGCGAGCGGGAGTCCTCGACGTCACCGTGCACCGCGGTGCCCGCGCCCGTGTATGCGGCCGGGTTGCGGGTCATCGCGAGCACGTCGTGCCCGTCGGCGGCCAGTGCCTCGGCGACGCGGCTCCCGACGAAACCGGACGCCCCGGTGACCAGTACGCGCACTCCCACTCCCCTTTCTCACGGTGTCGATCAGGGGTACCCGGGACGGGGCGGTGGAAACCGGGCGGCGCGTCAGGCGGGGTACTGCGCGGGCAGACGTGGCAGGCTGGGCGCGTGACCGGACCACTCGCCCTCCTCGACTCCGCGAGCCTGTACTTCCGCTCGTACTACGCGCTGCCCGACTCGATGACCGCGCCCGACGGGACGCCGGTCAACGCCGTGCGCGGGTTCACCGACACGCTGGCGCGCATCCTCACCGACCGGCGCCCGTCGCGGCTGGTGGCGTGCCTCGACGCGGACTGGCGGCCGAAGTTCCGCACCGACCTGCTGCCCAGCTACAAGGCGCACCGGGTCGCCGTGCCGGGGCACGGCGAGGGCGAGGCCGACGTGGAGGAGGTGCCCGACACGCTCACACCGCAGGTGCCGGTGATCCTCGACGTGCTGGCCGCGTTCGGGTTCGCCACGGCCGAGGCGGCGGGCTACGAGGCCGACGACGTGATCGGCGCCCTGGCCACCCACGAGCAGGACGCGCCCGTCGAGGTCATCACCGGCGACCGCGACCTGTTCCAGCTCGTGCGCGCGACGCCGACGCCGACCTCGGTCGTGTACGTGGGCAAGGGCTGGGCGAAGGCCGAGGTGCTGGGGCAGGCCGAGATCGCCGAGCGCTACGGCGTGCCGGCCGGCCACGCGGGTCCCGCCTACGCCGACATGTCCGCGTTGCGAGGTGACCCGTCCGACGGGCTGCCCGGCGTCGCCGGTATCGGTGAGAAGACCGCGGCGAAACTCATCACGCAGTTCGGGTCGCTGGAGGAGCTGATCTCGGCCTCGCAGTCGGGGGACTCGCGGCTGCCGCTGAAGACCCGGCTGCGGCTCAAGGACGCGGCCGACTACCTCGCCGTGGCCCCCACCGTGGTGCGGGTCGCCGTCGACGCGCCGGTGGTGCAGTCCGGGCCGGACGCCGTGCCGACGAGCCCCGCGGACCCGGACCGGGTCGCGGAGCTGGCCGAGCGGTGGAACCTGGGTCGCTCGGTCGAACGGCTCCTGGCGGCGCTGCCGAAGGCGTGAGCGCGGCTCAGAAGTACGTGCCGCACCACGGCCGTGTGTCGGTGGCGAACAGGGTGTCGGCACGACCGAGCGCCGCCGGGTCGACCGCGGTGATCCGGCCGGCTTGCGCGAGCGTCGAGGCGCGCCACTCGCCGAGGTAGAGCATGGCGAGGCTGTCGGCGTCGAGGAGCAGGTCCGCATCGGCGTCGGTGCGTTCGGCGCCGTCGGGGCCGACGCGGTAGCGGCCGCGGTTGGCCGGCAGCAGCCGATCGTCCACTTCGAACACGACGGGTTCGCCCTGCCCGTAGGTGCGAGCGGCGAGCGCGCCGGCGACGTCGACCAGCCGCAGCCACAGGTCGTCTTCCACCTCGGTGGTGCGGGCGCGGCGCGGGTCGGTGAGCAGCACGGAGAGGGGTTCGTCGAGCGGGCGGAAGCGGGAGCTCACGGTGGCGATGAGGTCGATCGAGAGCAGGAACCGCCACAGCGCGGCGATCGCCTCCGGGTTCGTGCCGTGCAGGTCGCGGACCTCCAGCAGAGGGCCGCGTTCGGGTTCGGCGACGGTGGACTGGTCCACGCTCGTGAACATCGCGAACGCGTCGTCCTCACCGTTCGGTCCGGTGTGGACAGCCACGCGATACCCGCCCTCACGGCTGAGGCGGCGGTTGAGCGCGACGGGCCACCAGACGTCGGGGCGCGCGATCATGCCCGGCCGGTGCAGCCCGATCTGTTGGTACAGCGCGGGAAGCTGCGCGCGGGCCTCGTCGGTGTCGAGCAGCCGGACGGCGCCGCCGGCTTCGGCGCCCTCACGCAGCCGCGCGGGGTGGTCGACGCGGACGGTGGCGCCGAAGGTGGCGATGCCGTAGCCGAAGCGGCCGTAGATCACGGCTTCGCTGGCGTGCAGGCACGCCAGCGTGGTGCCGCGTTCGGCGAGGTCGTTCAGCTGCGCGCTCATCAACGCGGTGACGACGCCGCGGCGCGTCCAGTCGGCGCGCACGCCGACACCGTCGACCGCCGTCGCGGGCAGGAGCGCGCCGCCGGGGACGGCGATCGTGGTGGCGAAACCGCTGGTGATCCCGATCGGACGGTCGTCGGCGAACGCGGCGAACTTGCCGGGCGCGGCCCAGGAATCGCCGATCTGCGCCCACGTCTCGTCCGAGACCAGGGGGCTGTGCAGTGCTTGCCCGAGCAGGTCGAAGGTGGGCCGGCGCTCGTCGTCGGTGATCGGGCGTACCACGAAGTCGGTCATGCCGCGATCCAACCAAGCCCGCGGCGTGGGTGCCACGCGTTTTCCTTCGCCCGGCTACTTCGGGGCGTCGACGCGGTAGTCGCCCGCGGTGCCGGTGACCGTGATGGGCACGTGTTTCTCCTCGCCCGCGATGTCGACCACGCACTGGAACGTGGAGCCGTCGGTCACGGCCTGGCGGTCGGGGCAGCTGACCTCGCCGACACCGTCGAGCTGGTAGGTGTCGGCGAGGATCTTGGCGACGGCGGCGTCCATGGCTTTCGCGTCGAACACGCGCCCGGGCCCGGTGGCCGACGCCGGCGTCGCGCCCGAACTTCCCGCCGACGTCTCTGAAGGCGTGGTGGCGGACGGCGTGACCGTGACGGTCTTGACGGGCGCCGCCGGGTCGGCTTTGGTCGAACAGCCGGTGGCGAGCAGCATTCCGAGTCCGCACAGACCCAGCACCAGCACGGCGCGCATTCCCGCTCCTGTCCCCCGATGCCCGGTTCAGGGCCCTTGGTCAAGGTCAGAAGAAAGTACCGCACCACGACGCGCGGCGCGTGCCGAACAAGGTGTCCACGTGCGACACCGCGGTGTCGTCGAGGACTTCGATGCGGCCGGTGTCGGCCAGGGCCGAGGCGCGCCACGCTCCGAAGTAGAGCATCGCGAGCGAAGTGACGTCGAGGCGCAGGGCGGGGGCGGCGTCGGTGCGTTCGGCGCCGTCGGGGCTGATGCGGTAGCGGCCGTCGTTGGCGGGCAGCAGCGGGTCGGCCACTTCGAGGACGACCGCTTCGGCCTCGCCGTAGGTGCGGGCGGCGAGTGCGGCGGGCGCGTCGATCACGCGCAGCCACGTTTCGTCTTCGACGGCCTTGACCTTGACCGCGCGCGGGTCGGTGAAGAGCAGTTCGACGGGTTCGTCGACGGGGCGGGCGATCACGGAGATGTCGTCGACGAGGTCCACCGACAGCAGGAATCGCCACAGGCCGGAGAACGCGGCGGGGTTGGTGTAGTGGAACTCGAAGACCGTGAGTTTCTGCCGGTCACCGTCGCCGCGTTCGACGTGGTAGACGAGGTAGCCGTCGACGCCGTCCGGGCCGCGGTGCACCGCGGTGTCGACGGGGCTGTCCGAGCGGCGGGCCTGGTTCTCGTTCATGGGCCAGTAGTGCGCGGGCCGCGTGATCATGCCGGGCCGGGCGGTGCCGGTGGCGGCGTAGAGGTCGGGCCAGTGCAGCAGGGCCTGCTCGAGGCCGAACACGCTGACCTCGCCGCCGGCCGGCGCTTCCGGGCGCAGCCGCGCGTGGCGGCGGTCGACGACGAGGTTGCGGCTGAGGGTGGCGACGCCGTAGCCGTACCGGCCGTAGATCGCGCCTTCGGTGGCGTGCAGGGACGCCAGCACCACGTCGCGTTCGGCGAAGTCCTGCAGCTGCGCGGCTTGCAGGGCGCTGAGCACGCCGCGGCGGGTGCGGCCGGCGCGCACGCCGACGCCGGTCACGGCCGCGAGCGGCACGCGCGCGCCGCCGGGGAGGACGACCTCGTGGTCGGCGGCGCGCACGGTGCCGATCAGCTCCGGGTCGAACGCGGCGAACACGCGCGACTCCTGCAGAGCCTTGCCGATCCGCTCCCACTCCTCGTCGCTGCCGGCCTTGACGTGCAGCGCGGCCCGGAACAGGTTCCAGGCCGCGCGCTGCTCGTCGGCGGAGGACAGGAGTCGTACGGTGTGGTCGCTCATGCCGCGATCATCCTGTGGCCCGCGGGGTGCGGGCCACCGATTTACCCGGCTTCACTTTTCAGGGTGGATCACTGCGGTGATCATTGGGCGGCGGGCGGCGAAACCTCGTAGTTGCCGTCGCTGCCCTTGACAGTGATCGGCACCTGCTGCGGCTTGCCGTTGATGGTCGCGGTGCAGTCGAACTTGGCACCGTCCTCGACCTTCTGCTCGGCCGGGCAGGTGACGCCGGTGACGCCTTCGATCTTGTAGGTGTCGGTGAGCAGCTTCGCGACGTCGGTCTGCATCTGGGTGTTGTTGAAGACCTCGGTCTTGAAGAAGCCGGGGGCGACGAACCCGAGGATCGCGACCACGGCCACCACGACGATGAGCGCCCCGATGCCGATGAACAGGCCGCGCTTCGACTTCGGTTCGTCACCGGCGTCGCCGACGGTCTGTGTGAGAGCGGTCGCCTGGCCGTAGTCGTACTGGTTGCCCGCGGGCTGGCCATAGGGCTGCTGAGCCTGAGGACCGGTCTGCGGCTGGCCGTACAGCGGCTGCTGCTGCGGGCCGCTCTGCGGGTACCCGCCGCCGGGCTGCTGCCCGTACTGCTGGGGCGGCTGCTGCCGGTTCGGGTCGTAAGGCTGGCCGTACTGCTGCGGGGGCGGCTGCTGGCCCCACTGCGGTTGCTGGGGCGACTGCGGGGGCTGCTGCTGCGGGTAGCCGCCGGGCTGCTGGCCGTACTGGGGCTGCTGCTGCGGCTGGACCCACTGCGTCGGCTGCGAGTCGTAGGGCTGCTGGGGCTGCTGGCTGTACTGCTGCGGGTTGTAGGGCTGCTGTTGCTGCTCCTGCGGCCCGCTCGGCGGGTAGGCGCCGCCCGGCTGTTGCCCGTATTGCGGCTGCTGCCCGTACTGGGGCTGCTGCTGCGGGTCGTTGCCGCCATACGGCGTGCTCATCGTTCGCCTCCGCCTTGATTGCCTGCGGCAGTGACCTCCTCGGGAGGGGTCGCTGCCCACGGTGTCGAGCGCGATCCAACCACAGGTCGGGGCCGAGCACACGCGCCCACGCGCACCCTGTCCGAGCGGTGACCTCGACCTGCCCGCGAACGCCCTGCGGCCGAGGCGCGCGCTTCAGGCAAAACAGTCACGCCGCGCCGGCCGCGACGACGCCGCGGCGCAGGGCACGCACGGCTTCCGCGGCGGCGGCACCGACCGGGTCGGCTTTGCCGAGGACGTCGCGGATCTGGTCGAGCAGGTCGATCACCTGGCGTGACCAGCGGACGAAGTCGCCGGCGGACAGTTCCTGGCCGTTGGTCTCGGCGGCGGTGAGGACCTTCTCGAGCGATTCGCCGCGGGCCCACCGGTAGACCGGCCACGCGAAGCCGGCGTCGGGTTCGCGGGTGCGGTCGAGGTGGTGGCGGCGTTCGTCCTCGGTGAGGTCGACCCACAGCTTGGTGGTCTCTTCCCAGGCCTTGGGCACGGAGCCACCGGGCAGGCGCGGCTCCCCCGCCGTGTCGCGGCGGGCCTCGAACACGAGCGTGGACACGACGGCGGCGAGCTCGGCCGCGCCGAGGCCTTCCCACACGCCGTGGCGGATGCACTCGGCGGCCAGCAGGTCGGACTCGCTGTAGAGACGGGCGAGGCGGTGGCCGTGTTCGGTGACGCGGTCCTCGCCGGTGCCGGGGCCGAGGTAGCCGCGTTCGCCGAGCAGCGCGAGGATCCGGTCGAACGCGCGGGCCAGCGAGTGGGTGGTGGCGGCGACCTTGCGTTCGAGCTGCTCGGTCTCGGCCTGCAGGCGCTGGTAGCGCTCGACCCAGCGCAGGTTGGCCTCACGTTCGGCCAGACCGTGGCAGGGGTGGGCGCGCAGGGCGCGCTGCAGGGTGTTGAGCTCCGCGTCGTCGCCCTGGCTCGTGCGGCGCCGCTGGCGCCCGGGCAGGGAGATGCCGGAGTCACGCAGGGCCGAGGCGATGTCACGGCGGGTCTTGGGTGAGCGCAGCTCGATGTGCTTGGGCAGGCGGATGTGGCCGAGCGGCTCGACCGGGGACGGGAAGTCGGCGACCGACAGTGGGCCGGACCAGCGGTCCTCGGTGACGACCACGGGCCGCGGCTCGCGGATCGGATCCAGGCCCGGGTCGACGACCACGGCCAGACCGGCGCGGCGCCCGGCGGGCACGGCGATGACGTCGCCCTTGCGCAGCTTCTCCAGCGATTCCGCGGTGCCGGCGCGGCGGGTGGCGGTGTTCTGCCGGGAGAGGGTCTTCTCGCGGGCGGAGATCTTGGCGCGCAGCTCGACGTATTCGAGCATCTCGTCGAACTCGCCGGTGACCGCGCGGGCGTAGCCGACGAGGGCTTCCTTGTTGCGGTCGATGCGCCGGGAGGTGCCGACCACGGACCGGTCGGCCTGGAACTGGGCGAACGACTGTTCCAGCAGCTCGCGTGCGGAGTCGGCGCCGACCTGGGCGACGAGGTTCACGGCCATGTTGTAGCCGGGCCGGAACGACGAGCGCAGCGGATACGTACGGGTGGAGGCGAGGCCGGCGACCTGCTTCGGGTCGACGCCGGGCTGCCACGCGACGACGGCGTGGCCTTCGACGTCGATGCCGCGGCGCCCGGCGCGGCCGGTCAGCTGCGTGTACTCGCCCGGGGTGAGGTCGACGTGGGCTTCGCCGTTGTACTTGACCAGGCGTTCGAGCACCACGGTGCGGGCGGGCATGTTGATGCCCAGCGCGAGGGTCTCGGTGGCGAACACGGCCTTGACCAGGCCGCGCAGGAACAGTTCCTCGACGGTCTCCTTGAACGCGGGCAGCAGGCCCGCGTGGTGGCCGGCGAAGCCGCGTTCCAGCGCTTCGCGCCACTCCCAGAAACCGAGGACGCTCAGGTCGCCCTCGGGCAGGTCGGCGGTGCGCTCGGCGACGATGCGGCGGATTTCCTCGACCTGCTCGGGCCCGTTGAGCCGCAGCCCGGAGCGCACGCACTGCGCGACGGCGGCGTCGCAGCCGGCGCGGGAGAAGATGAACACGATCGCGGGCAGCAGCCCGGCCGTGTCGAGGCGCTCCACGACGTCGACGCGCGAAGGCGGGCGGAACCGTTGCGGGCGGGGCGCGCCGCGGCGGCCACCGCGGTTGCCGCGCATCGAGGCGGGGGCGAAGCGGCCGAGCTCTTCGGCGCGGCGCAGCAGGCCGGGGTTGATGCTCAGCTCGGCGTTCGGGTCGCCTTCGTCCTGGCCGGCGAACAGGTCCATCAGGCGGTTGCCGATGAGCATGTGCTGCCACAGCGGCACGGGCCGGTGCTCGTCGACGACGACGGTGGTGTCGCCGCGGACCTCGACGAGCCATTCGCCGAACTCCTCGGCGTTGCTCACGGTGGCCGAGAGCCCGACGACGCGGACGTGTTCGGGCAGGTGGAGGATCACTTCCTCCCACACGGCGCCGCGGAAGCGGTCGGCGAGGTAGTGGACCTCGTCCATCACGACGTAGCCGAGCTCGGGGATCGCGGAGCTGCCGGCGTAGAGCATGTTGCGCAGCACCTCGGTGGTCATCACGACCACCTGTGCGTTGCCGTTGATGGAGGTGTCGCCGGTGAGCAGGCCGACGGCGTCGTTGCCGTAGCGGGCGACGAGGTCGGCGTACTTCTGGTTGGACAGCGCCTTGATGGGCGTGGTGTAGAAGCATTTGCGGCCTTCGGCGAGCGCCAGGTGCACGGCGAACTCGCCGACCACGGTCTTGCCGGCGCCGGTGGGCGCGCACACGAGCACGCCGTGGCCGTCTTCGAGAGCCTCGCAGCCGCGGACCTGGAAGTCGTCGAACTCGAACGACACCTCGCCGGCGAAACGCGTCAGCTGGGGGTACTTGGCGCGGCGGCGTGAGACCGCATAGGCCTCGGCCGGGGAAGGTGAAGGGCTAGTGGCCACCCCGTCAGGGTTCCACACGGCACCGACAGTCCGCACGCGGAGTGCCGACCGGTGTGTGGCCGTGCGGTTACGGGGCGACGACGGTGAGCGCGCCGGGCACGCAGGTGGCGGTGACGGGGGTGGTGCCCTGGGATTCACCGTCGGCGTAGGCGGGCCAGCCGGGGCCGGTTCCGGTGTTGCTGCCGGTTTCGATGCTCAGTGTCCGGGTGCGCAGGGTGCGGACGGCGGGGTGGTCGAGGTGGGCGCCGGTGCGCAGGCCGGGCAACAGGCGCAGCAGCTGCAGGCGGCCGGCGGCGCCGATCACGGTGACGTCGAAAAGCCCGTCGTCCGGCGTGGCCTGGGGGCAGATGGGGACGCCGCCGCCGTAGTAGGGGGTGTTGCCGACGGCGACCAGGGTGGCGTCGAGCTCGAGGGTGCCTTCGTCGGTGTGGAGGGTGACGGGGCTGGGGCGGAAGGCGGCGAGCTCGGCGAGGATGGCGACGTCGTAGCGGCGGGGTCCGGAAGGCCAGCGGAGGCTGTTGGCGCGGGCGTTGACGGCGGCGTCGAAGCCGGAGCACAGGACGGTGGCGAACCAGGCGCCGTGCTCCCCGTCGCCGCCGCCTTCCGCACTGCCTTCCGCGCCGCCGAGGCGGCCGAGGTCGAGGGTGCGGCGGGTGCCGGCGCGCAGGGCTTCGGCGAGCTTGCCGGCAGCCGTGAGGGCGTCGGGTGGGGTACCGAGGGCGCGGGCGAAGTCGTTGCCGGTGCCTGACGGCACGAGGCCGAGGGCGACGTCGTGGTCGGCGCAGAACTGCACGCCTTGATGTGCGGCGCCGTCACCGCCGAGGACGATGAGCACGTCGAGGCCTTCGGCGTGCGCGGATCGCATGAGGGCTCGTGATTCCTCGACGCTGGTGGCGGTGAGGACGTCGAGCCGTTCGACGGCGGGGCGCAGCCGGGCGGCCACGGCGTCCGCGATCCGGGCCGCGGCGCCGTGGCCGGAGGCCGGGTGGACGGCGAGTGCCGCGGTGAGCCCCATGCGGTGGTGGTTACGTGATGTCGTCGGTCGACTGGCTGCGCGGCGAGGTTACGGGCTCGTCTTCCTCGACGGTGCTCGGCGTGTAGTCGAACGGCGCGGCTTCGTCGTCGTCGAGCTTGTCCCAGCCCTCGTCTTCGCGGATCTTGTCGCGCTTGCGGTCGTTGAAACGCGTGATCTGGATGGCGATCTCGAACAGCACGGTGAGCGCGGCGGCGAGACCGAGCATGGAGAACGGGTCGGAGCCCGGCGTCGCGAACGCGGCGAACACGAACAGCGCGAACAGGATGCCGCGGCGCCAGCGCTTAAGCTGCTGGTACTTGACGACGCCGACGAGGTTGAGCATCACCACGATGAGCGGGAGCTCGAAGCTGACGCCGAAGATGATCAGCAGCGACAGGATGAACGAGATGTACTTGTCGGCCGTCAGCGCGGTGACGAACTGGTCCTGGCCGAAGCCGGCGAGCAAGGCCAGCGCGTGCGGCACGAGGAAGTAGGCCAGCACGGCACCGGCGGCGAACAGCAACGATGCGAAGCCTACGAAGGTGAGCGCGTACTTGCGCTCCTTCGAGTACAGCCCGGGGGCGATGAAGGCCCAGAACTGGTACAACCAGAACGGCGAGAGGAGCACAGCGCCCGCGGCGACGCCGACCTTCAGGCGGACCATGAAGATCTCGAACGGCTGTGTGGCCAGCAGCCGGCAGCCGGTCTGGTCACCACCCAGCCGCTGCGAGGCCGGGATGGCGCAGTACGGCCCGTTCATGATCTGGCCGAGCGACGGGATCGGGCCGAGGTGCTGTTCGAACCAGATCCAGCCGAAGATGCCGCCGATGACGATGAACAGCAGGGCGAACCCGAGCCGGCGCCGGAACTCGTAGACGTGCTCGATGAGTGTCATCGTGCCGTCGGGGTTTCTCCGGCGGCTGCGCCTGCGCCGATTGCTGGGGCGCGCGCCTGTGCCGTTGGCGGCTTCCGCCACTGGTCGTTCCGTTCTCGTCGTAGCCCGCCGGAGCGCGCTGGGTGTTCAGCGCGCTCCGCGGACCGGGGACCGGGTGGGGTGGTCGGGCCTCAGCTGGCGTTCTTTTGCGGCTGCTCGGCCGCCTGCTGCTTCTTCAGCTCGTCGAGCTGGCGCTGGAGGTCGGCGACCTGCTGGTCCTGGGCCGGGGCGGTAGCCTGCGGGAGCTGGCGGGTCTCGACCTGCTCGGCCTCGTCCTTCTGCTCGCCCGTGAGGTCCTTGGTCTCGGCCTTGAAGATCTTCATGGACTTGCCGATGGAGCGGGCGGCGTCCGGAAGCCTCTTGGCCCCGAACAGCAGAACCACGACGAGCACCAGAATGATGATGTGCCACGGCTGCAGCGCGTTCATGGCGGTGGCCTCCTTGTTTCTTTAGTCGTTGCCGATGTTACTGGTTTCCGGTGCGTCGCGGCGCTGAGCCACGGCCACGCGAAGTGCTGCGGACCGGGCGCGGAGGAGTCCGGTCCGGTCCTGGGTGTTCGTAGCCACCATGCTCAGGGTCCGGCGGAACTGGCGCAAGACTCTGATCGTCCGTACTGCCAGGACAATCAGGACGAGCACGCCCGCCGCGAGCACTACGTAAGTGGGCCAGTACGACACGTGGGTTACCTTAACGGCCGTAGGTTGACGGTAGGTGACGGGATCGGGCCACCGCGTCGGCCGCTCGTCGTCGAACCGCGTCAGCCAGTGTGACCGGGCTCTCCACCTGCGCGTCTCCGGCGAGTCCGAGGACCAAACGGACCATCCAGGACTCGTCCGCATAGCGCATCCGGATGCGCAGCCGCCCACCGTCGAGTTCGGCGAGTTCTTCACACGGGTAGTACTCCGCGACCCAGCGCGCGTCGGGGTCGAGCACGAGCTCGGCCTCGCACTGGTCGGGCCGGGCGGAGAACACGCCGTCGGACAGGTCGGTCGGGCGCGCGTGGGCCGGGGGCGCGGCGGGTTCGTCGAGCACGGTCAGCTCGTCGATGCGGTCGAGCCGGAACAGCCGGACGTCCTCGACGCGGCGGCACCAGGCTTCGAGGTAGCCGACGGCCTGCACGATGAGCAGCCGCATCGGGTCCACGGTGCGTTCGGTGATCTGGTCCTTGGACGCGGTGTAGTAGCGCATCCGCAGGGCGCGCCCGGCCTGCAGCGCGGCCGCGACCTCCTCGCGGGTCTTCGCGGCGCGTTTGCCCTCGCGCACGCCGCCGCCGACCACGACACCGGCCGGCTGGGCCTGGCCCGCGGCGTCCTCGATCTTGGCGATCGAGCGGCGCACGGCGTCGCCGTCGACCACGCCTGGGGTGTCGGCGAGCGCGCGCAGGGCCACGAGGAGGGCGGTGGCCTCGCCGCCGGTGAGGCGCAGGGGGCGGCTCATGCCGGCGTCGTGGGTGACGACGATGGTGTCGCCTTCGAAGGACAGGTCGATCAGGTCGCCTGGGCCGTAGCCGGGCAGGCCGCACATCCACAGCAGTTCGAGGTCCTTGCGCAGCTGGCGCGGCGTGACGTCGAAGTCGTGGGCGGCCTCGTCGACGCGCACGCCGGGGCGCGCGAGCAGGTAGGGCACGAGCGCGAGCAGGCGCGGCATGCGTTCGGTGGAGCCGCTCATCGGCTGCTCCCCTGCTCGGCGCGGGCGAGGACGGCTTCGAGGCGGTGCTGCACGGATTTGGCGAGCACGTCGGGTTCGAGCACGAGCACGTCGGGTCCCTGGGCGGCGATCCAGTCGGCGGCCGACTCGGGGAAGAACAGGCCGATCTCGATGAGGTCGCCCTCTTCGCCGTCGATCGTGTCGCGGCCGACGACCTCGCCGCGGCGGCGCACGCCGGCGGCCCGCCCGTCCGCGACCCAGAGGCGGGCGGTGGTGACGGGGCTGGATTCCTCGCCGCCGCCGGTGACGGACACGAGCTGCAGCAGGTTCACGCCCTCGGGCCGCGTCACCGCGCCGGGTTCGCCGATCGGGGTCACTTTGCCGGTGACGCGGGAAAGCCGGAAGCAGCGGGTCGCGCCGCGGTCGCGGTCGTGCCCGACGACATACCAGCGGGCGCGCCAGGACACGACTCCCCACGGTTCGAGCTCACGCATGCGGCGTTCCGGGGAGCCGACGCGGCGGTACTCGAACCGCACGGCCTGGCCGCTCTGCACAGCGGCGAGCAGCGGCCCGAACGCCGGCTCGGCGCGCACGCGGGGCTCGATCACAGTGGGGGCCTGGTCGTCGACCTCGACGCCGGCGGCGCGCAGCTTCACGAGCGCGCCCTGGGCCTGCCCGGTCAGCTCGGGCGAGTCCCACAGGCGCACGGCGAGGCCGACGGCGGCCGCTTCGTCGGGGGCAAGATCGATCTCGCCGAGCTCGTAGTCGCGGCGGGCGATGCGGTAGCCCTCGACGGGGTCGAAGGCGGAGTTGCGGCCGGTCTCCAGCGGGATGCCGAGCTCCCGCAGCTCCGTTTTGTCGCGTTCGAACGTGCGGAAGAAGGCCTCGTCGCTGGCCGCGTCGGCGTACCCGGGCACGATTCCGCGAATCCGCTCGGCGGTGAGGTACTGCCGGGTGGACAGCAGGGCGAGCACGAGGTTGACCAGCCGTTCGGCGCGTGCGGTGGACACCCCTACAACCCTAGCTCTCCTCGTCCTCCCCGATCGTGAGGTTCCCCGAACGCGTCGCGGCCCTAGCCTGGAACCATGGCTGAACGTGTACTGCTGGTGACCGGAGCGTCGCGAGGGATCGGGGCGGCGACGGCCAGGCGCGCCGTGGCGGCGGGGTTCCGGGTGGCGCTCGTGGCCCGGAAAGCCGAGGCCGTGGCCCCGCTCGTCGCCGAGTTCGGCGAGGAAAACGCGCTGGCGCTGGCCGCCGACGTCACCGACTGGCGGGGTGTGTCGGGCGCGGTCGAGGCGACGCTGGCGCGGTTCGGGCGGCTGGACGCGGCTTTCGCGAATGCCGGGATCGGCATGGGCGTGTCGTTCTTCGGCGACGGCGGCGCGGAACCCGAACAGTGGCGGGAACTGGTGCTGACGAACGTCTACGGTCCCGCGCTCACGGCCCGTGCCGTGCTGCCGGCGTTGGCGGCCACGAGCGGTCATCTCGTGCTGACCGGTTCGGTCGCCGGCCGTTACCCGCGCAAGGGGAGCCTGTACTCGGCGACGAAGTGGGCGGTGAGCGGGCTGGCGGCGGGGATCCGGAAGGAGGCCGTGGGCACCGGCGTGCGGGTGACGCTGGTGCAGCCCGGCATCACCGACACCGACATCCTGACCGACGAGCAGCGGCGCAAGCCGAAGCTCGAGGCCGACGACGTCGCCCGCGCGGTGCTCTACGCCCTGGAGCAGCCGCCGACGGTGGACGTCAACGAGATCATGGTCCGCCCGACCGGGCAGGTCCTTTAACGCTGCAGAAGGGCGACGCGGCCGCCGGTGCCACTCGCCCAGCAGCTGCCCGCGGGCACGCAGTCGACGGTGTCGAAGCTGCCGCTGTCGAACCGCGTCCAGTGGCGGCCGCCGTCGGGGCTGAGGTCGCTACCGCTCGGGCCGACGGCGATGACGGAGCCGCCGAGCCACGCGAGCCCGGAGCGGTAGCCCGCGGGGTAGTGCGCCGGCGTGCGCCACGTACGGCCGCGGTCGGCGCTGAGCGCGACGGCCGGGCCGGGCGCCGTGGGGTTCGCGAAGTCCCCGCCGATCGCGACGCCTTGCCACGGCGTGCGGAACGCGAGCGCGAACACGCCGGCGGACGCGCTGCTGGGCAGGGGGGTGTCGGCGACGGTCCAGTGGCGCCCGGCGTCGCCGGTGTGCAGCACGCGGGCGCGGTCCCCGCCGCCCATCGCGAGCCACGCGTCGAACGGCCCGGAGGTGGCCACGCACTGGCCGCTCGCCGCGAAGCCCGCTTCGCCGGGCAGGGCAGGCGGGAACGCGCTGTCGGGGATCTGCCGCCAGGTACGGCCGCCGTCCGCGGTGGCCTGCATGCGGAACTTCCCGTCGACGGGGTCGCTCATCGCGAGACCGCGCCAGGGGTCGAAGAAGGCGAGGCAGTCATAGAACGCTTTCGGGTCGGGGTTGGCGAACGTCTGGCGCCAGTGCCGGCCGGCGTCGTCGGTGCGGTAGACGCGCGAGTCCTCCCCTGGGCCGATGGAGAGCACCACGGCGTGGTCGGCGTCGAAGGCCTCGATGTCGCGGAACTCCAGCGTCTCCGTGCCGGGCGGCCCGACGGGGCTCCAGGTACGGCCGCCGTCGGTGGTGCGCAAGACGGTCCCCTGCGTGCCGCTGACCCACGCCACGCGCCCGCTGACGGCCGAAAGCCCCCGGAACTGCGCCGTGACCCCGGTCGGCGTCAGCCGCCACGACGGCAGCCGCTCAGCCGCGCCCGCCACCCCGCCGGCGACCAGCGGCAGCACCGCACCCAGCAGAACCACCAACGCACGCACGACCCGCATGCGGCCGATCTTGCCGCACCCGGACGGCGACTTTCGTCGGGAACGCCGGATCTGCCGACCGCCCTTCAGGCCCGAGCCGAGTGCACCGGAAATGCCCGAGGGTCGCCCCGCGTGGTGCGGGGCGACCCTCGACGGCTGCGGTCCTGGCGGGTTACAGCGAGCTGATCAGGCGTTCGACTCGCTCGTCCACCGAGCGGAACGGGTCCTTGCACAGCACGGTGCGCTGGGCCTGGTCGTTGAGCTTGAGGTGGACCCAGTCGACGGTGAAGTCGCGGCCGGCGGCCTGGGCGGCGGCGATGAAGTCGCCGCGGAGCTTCGCGCGGGTGGTCTGGGGCGGGGTGTCCTTCGCGGCTTCGATCTCGCCGTCGTCGGTGACGCGCTTGACCAGGCCCTTGCGCTGCAGCAGGTCGAAGATGCCCCGGCCGCGGCGGATGTCGTGGTAGGCGAGGTCGAGCTGGGCGATGCGGGGGCTGGAGAGGTCCAGGTCGTGCTTCGCGCGGTAGCGCTCGACGAGGCGGTGCTTGATGGCCCAGTCGATCTCGGTGTCGATCTTGGCGAAGTCCTGCTGCTCGACGGCCTCCAGCGCGCGGCCCCACAGCTCGACCACGCGCTCGTTGGCGGGGGTGGAGCCGTTTTCCTTGAGGTGCTGCACGGCGCGCGCGTGGTACTCGCGCTGGATGTCGAGCGCCGAGGCCTCGCGGCCGCCGGCGAGGCGGACCTGGCGGCGGCCGGTGAGGTCGTGGCTGATCTCGCGGATCGCCCGGATCGGGTTGTCGAGGGTGAAGTCGCGGAACTGGACGCCGGCCTCGATCATCTCGAGCACCAGGTTCGCCGACCCGATCTTGAGCATCGTGGTGGGCTCGGCCATGTTCGAGTCGCCCACGATCACGTGCAGGCGCCGGTAGCGCTCGGCGTCGGCGTGGGGCTCGTCGCGGGTGTTGATGATGGGACGCGAGCGCGTGGTGGCGCTGGAGACGCCCTCCCAGATGTGCTCCGCGCGCTGAGAGAGGCAGTACACAGCGCCGCGCGGGGTCTGCAGGACCTTGCCCGCGCCGCAGATGAGCTGGCGGGTGACGAGGAAGGGCAGCAGCACGTCGGCGATCCGGGAGAACTCGCCGGCGCGCGTCACGAGGTAGTTCTCGTGACAGCCGTAGGAATTGCCCGCGGAGTCGGTGTTGTTCTTGAACAGGAAGATGTCGCCGCCGATGCCCTCGTCGGCCAGCCGGCGCTCGGCGTCGACCAGCAGGTCCTCGAGGATCCGCTCACCGGCCTTGTCGTGCGTGACCAGTTGCGTGAGGTCGTCGCACTCGGCCGTCGCGTACTCGGGGTGCGAGCCCACGTCGAGGTAGAGCCGGGAGCCGTTGGACAGGAAGACGTTCGACGAGCGTCCCCAGGACACGACCCGCCGGAAGAGATACCGCGCGACCTCGTCGGGCGAGAGCCTGCGCTGACCGTGGAAGGTGCACGTGACCCCGAACTCGGTCTCGATGCCAAAGATCCGCCGCTGCATCTCACCAGAGTAGGCGCTGCACCCCCTTGAGCGGTGCGCCGTTCGGGCGGCGACACGCGGTCGGTACGTTGCGTGGGGTGAGAAATCGCGCGAATCCGGCGACGGAGCAACGCGACCCACGCCGGACGGAGAAGAGGTCAACAACGGTGTTGCACCAGCTCAGCCGCCCGTTCCGGAAGGTCGGGCGCACCGATCGGGCCCTGATCCGCCACAGTGCGGCCCTGCCGAGGACCCGCGCCGACGATGTTCTCGGCTGGCTTTCCAAATCCGCCAACAAGTCGCGCCTGTGGTGGGTCGTGGCCGCCGCGCTGGCCGCCCGCAAGGGTGCGACGCGCCGGGGAGCGCTGCGCGGAATGGTCGCCATCGCCGGGGCCAGCGCCGCGGCGAACCTGCTCGGCAAGCCGCTGTTCCCCCGGCGGCGCCCGGCCGAGGACGAGGTGCCCGAGCACCGGCGGCTGCGCAAGCGGCCCACGTCCTCGTCGTTCCCGTCCGGCCACGCCGCCTCGGCCGCCGCGTTCGCCACGGCCGTCGCGATGGAGTCACCGAAGGCCGGGCTCGTCGTCGCACCGCTGGCGGGCGCGGTGGCGTACTCGCGGGTGCACACCGGCGTCCACTGGCCCAGCGACGTCGGCGCCGGCCTGGTGATCGGCGTCGGGGTCGCCGCCCTGACGAGGCACTGGTGGCCGCTGCACCCCGACGTGCCCGCCCGCACCGCGCACACGGCCGAAGCGCCGGAAATGCGCGACGGCGAGGACATGCTGGCCCTGGTCAACCCGCACTCCGGCGTCGACGGCCAGGACCCGACCGAGGACGTGCGCTACGCCTGGCCCAAGGCCACGCTCCTCTACCCCGACCCGCGCCAGGACCTGCGCGACCAGCTCGCAGCCGAGATCGACGCCCGCGGCGGCACCGTGCGCGCGCTGGGCGTGGCCGGTGGTGACGGCACGGTCGCCGCGGTCGCGTCCGTGGCCGCCGAACGCGGCCTGCCGCTCGCGCTCATCCCCGCGGGCACGCTCAACCACTTCGCCCGTGACGTCGGCGTGCGCTCGATGCCCGACGCCGACGCGGCCACCGAAGCCGGCAACGCCGTCGGCATCGACCTCGGCGAGGTCGAGGTCCACGGCGCGGGCGAGCCGGAGCACCGCTGGTTCGTGAACACCGCGAGCCTCGGCGGCTACCCCGAGATGGTCCGGCTGCGCGAGAAGCTGCAGCAGAAGCACCCGAAATGGCCTGCGGCCGCGCTGGCACTCGCCCGCGTGCTGCGCCGCGCGAAACCCCTGCCCATCCTGCTCAACGACGAACCCGCCGACGTCTGGCTGATCTTCGTCGGCAACGGCACCTACTCCCCCAAGGGCTTCGCGCCGTCGCGCCGCCCGGCCCTCGACACCGGCCTGCTCGACGTGCGCTACCTGCGCGCCGACGTGCCGTACTCCCGCGCCCGGTTCCTGCTCGCGATGGTGACCAACAGCCTCAACGCCAGCCACGTCTACCAGCAACTGGACCTGCCGGAGCTGCGCGTGAAGCTGCTCGGCGGCAACCGCCGCGTCGCCACCGACGGCGAGGTCGGGCCACTCGGCAACGAGTTCACCTTCCGCGCCCGCCCCAGCGCCCTGACGATCTACCGCAACCCCGACAACCGGGCTTGACCAGCGCTTTACCCGCTCACAGCGAATCCACAGCGCCTCGTCCCTAGCGTGATCACGTCAGGTGCGGGCGACCCTGCCCGCTTCCGTTCACGGCAGGGAACCCCCTCGTGCGTTTTTCCTCATGCGATGCCACGCGCCCGGCGGTGCGGTCGTGATGCCACAGGCCGCGGTCGACCCGGTACTGCCGCCCGACATCACGGCGCAGGCGCGTGACCTCGGCCCGCTCGAGTCACCGGCGATCTGGCTGACCGCCGCCGGCGCGGCCGTCGCCGTGCTCGCCGTGACCATCGTGCTCGGGCACCACCGGCGCGCCCGCCGCTGGGGAACCGGCGGCGCGGTGGTGCTCTTCCTCCTCGCGGCCGTGACCGCCGTGAACAGCTACGTCGGCTACGTCCGCACCCCCGGCGACCTCGGCCGGCTCTTCGAACGCGGCTCCGGCGCGGCCGACGCCGTGGCGATGCTGCTCGACGACGGCGCCGACGAACCCGATGCGCCGGCCGACACCGCCGCCACCGCGCAGCACCACCCCACGGTGGTGAGCACCGGGCAACGCGTCGACGTGCTCAGCCTGCCCGACCCCGCCGACGCCGTGCCCTCGGGCGAGAACTACGTGATCCTGCCGCCCGGCTACGACGACCCGGCCAACGCCGACCACCGCTACCCCGTCGTCTACCTGATCCACGGCTACCCCTACGGCGGCCCGCGCGACTGGCTCACCTCCGGCGCCGCGCCCGACGCGCTGAGAAACCTCGAAGCCGACCACGTGATCGCCCCGATGATCGTGGTCAGCGTCGACCTCACGGCCGGCATGCCCAGCAAGGACTGGGAAGGCCTCGACGTCCCCGGCGGCCCGCAACTCGAGACCTACCTCGCCAAAACCGTCGTCACCGGCGTCGACCACCACTACCGGACCCTCGCCGACCGCCGCCACCGCGCACTCGGCGGCATGTCCGGCGGCGGCTTCGCCGCCCTCAACACCGGCCTGCACCACCTCGACGAGTTCGCCACCCTCGTGATCGCCCTGCCCTACGACGACCTCAACGACTCCATCGGCGTCCTCGACGGCCATCCCTCAGCCATCGCCGCGAACACGCCACGCCATTACCTGCCGACGATGACGTTCACCGCACCGATCTCCGTGCTCCTCGCGGCCGGCACCGGCGCCCCCACCGACGTCACCACGGCCCACCGCATCGCCGACGCGCTGCACCGCCGCGGCCAGGAAGCCGTCGTCCACACCGAACACGGCTTCAACCACACCTGGCACACCGCCCGCGCGACGCTGCCCTACCTCCTGGCCTTCGCCGACCAGAACTTCCGCAGCCCCACGCCGGCGTCCTGAACCAGTCCTGAACCAGTCGTGAAACGCCGAGTGGGCCGCCCGGAAACCCGGGCGGCCCACTCGCACGACTACTTCACTCCTTGGCCGTCACTCCTTGGCGGAGTCACCGTTCGAGTCACCCTCGGCCGGCTTCTCGGCGTCGTCCTTCGCCGGCGGCTCGGGCAGCAGCGCGTCCAGCGCCGCCCCCGTCAGCCGGCGGAACGCCCGCCGCGGCCGCGCCCGGTCCAGCACCGCGACCTCGAGCTTGATCTGGTCCGGCTCGGCAACCGCACCGTTGTTGCCGTTCGCCGTCGAAGCGGTCGCCCGCAGGCCCTCGATCGCCGTCGCCAGCGCCGTCGCCAGATCGTGCTCCGGGTCGACGGTGTCCTTCAGCTTCGTACTGATCGGCTCGGTCTGGCCACCCATCACCACGAACGGCGACTCGTCGAAGATCGACCCGTCGTAGGTCAGCCGGTACAGCTGGTCCTCCGACTGGTTCGCCCCGACCTCGGCGACACACACCTCCACCTCGAACGGCTTCAGCTGCTCGGTGAAGATGCTGCCCAGCGTCGCGGCATACGCGTTCGCCAGCGCCCGCGCGCTCACGTCACGCCGGTCGTACTGGTAGCCCTTCAGGTCCGCGTGCCGGATCCCCGCCACCCGCAGGTTCTCGAACTCCGAGTAGCGGCCCACCGCGGCGAACCCGATCCGGTCGTAGATCTCCGACACCTTGTGCAAGGTCGCCGACGGATTCTCCGCCACGAACAGCACCCCGCCGGAGTACTTCAGCACCACCACGCTCCGGCCGCGCGCGATGCCCTTGCGCGCCAGCTCGGAACGCTCCCGCATCAGCTGCTCGGGAGAGGCATACAACGGCATCGTCACGGTGTCGGCTCCACGTTCTCCGGTGTACCGGCGGTCGAAGGTTCTGCGTTCGGGAAAGTCACCGGCGATCAGCTCGGCCGGTGGTGCGTGCGCTCGGCGCGGCCGGCCACCACGGCCTCCGCCACCGCCGCCGTCTGCTCCGACGGCAGCTGCACCGCACCGGTCTCGGCGGTGATCGTGACAACGCTCGGGAAGATGCGCCGCACCAGGTCCGGCCCGCCACTCGCCGTGTCGTCGTCCGCGGCGTCGTACAACGACTCCACGGCCGCGCGCACTGCGGCGTCGACATCCGCGTCGGGGTCATACAGCTTCTTCAGCGCCGACTTCGCGAACAGCGAACCCGAACCGACACCCGCGTACCCGGCGTTCTCCTCGTAGCGCCCACCGGCGGCGTCGTACGAGATGATCCGGCCGGCGCGCTTCGCGTCCTCGGCCTCCAGGTCATAGCCCACGAACATCGGCACCACCGCCAGACCCGCCATCGCCATCTCCAGGTTGGCCTTCACCATCCCGGCCAGCTTGTTCGTCTTGCCGTCCAGCGACAGCGACACACCCTCGATCTTCTCGTAGTGCGCCAGCTCCACCGCGTACAACCGGACCATCTCCACGGCCAGGCCCGCGGTACCCGCGATCCCCACCGCCGAGTACTCGTCCGTGACGTGCACCTTCTCGATGTCCCGGCTCGCGATCAGATTCCCCGACGTCGCCCGCCGGTCACCCGCGATCAGCACACCCCCGGCGAACGTCAGCGCCACGATCGTGGTCCCGTGCGGCACCGCCAGCTCACCCGCCCCGGACGACGGCACCCGCCGCGCCGGCAACAGCTCAGGCGCCTGCGCCCGCACGAAGTCCGCGAACGACGACGAAGCCGGCGAGAAGTACGAAGCAGGCAGGCCGGGTCCCGAAAAACCCGCCCGAGGGAAGGTGTTGTCCATACGTGCTCTTGGTTCCCATCTGTATCGGCTGAAGAAACAACGCTGAGGCCGCGCGCCGAAGCCGTGCAACCCGACACAGTGCCGAGACGAACTCTGCCGCGCAACCCGTCGCCGCGCAGTATGTCGCCCGCACCGCCGAAGTCGTGCAGCGGCACGCCAACCGACAACCGCCCCCGGAAACCCGAGGGCGGCTACCGGCCGCGAACGACTACTCGCCGCCCTTCTGCACGTAGGCGCGAACGAAGTCCTCGGCGTTCTCCTCCAGCACGTCGTCGATCTCGTCGAGGATCGTGTCGACGTCCTCGCCGAGCTTCTCGCGCCGTTCCTGGCCCGCCGCTCCGGTGGCTTCGAACTCCTCGTCGGAGTCTCCACCGCCGTGCTTCTCGATCTTCTCCTGCGCCATATCGCCTCCCGGTGTGGCCGATGATTCCTAGCCTACCCAGCGGCCCCGACATTCGGGGCAACGCCGCGATCCCGATCCGCGGCCCTGTGCCGGTTCGGACTAGTCCGAACCGGTGATCGCCTCGACCAGCTCCTCGGCCGTCGCCGCCGCGTCCAGCAGCTTCCCGACGTGCGCCTTCGTGCCCCGCAGCGGCTCCAGCGTCGGGATCCGCACCAGCGACTCCTTGCCCACGTCGAAGATGACCGAATCCCACGACGCGGCCGCGATCGACGTCGCGTACTTCTCCAGAGCTCGGCCCCGGAAGTACGCCCGGGTGTCCGACGGCGGAGTCGTGATCGCCGCCTGGACCTCCTCCTCCGTGACCAGCCGCTTCATCGACCCACGCGTGACCAACCGGTTGTACAGGCCCTTCGCCAGCCGCACGTCCGAGTACTGCAAGTCCACCAGCCGCAACCGCGGCGCACCCCACGCCAGCTGGTCCCGCTCTCGGTACCCCTCCAGCAGCCGCAGCTTCGCCGGCCAGTCCAGCCGATCCGCGCACTCCTGCGGATCCCGCGTCAGCGCGTCCAGCACCTCGCCCCAGACCCGCAGGACCTCCTTCGACGCCTCGTCCGCACCCGTGCGCTCGAGGTTCGCCGACGCGATCTCGTGGTAGGCGAACTGCAGGTCCAGCCCCGAGAACTTCTTCCCGTTCGCCAGTTCGACCTTCGTCTTCAACGTCGGGTCGTGACTGATCTTGTGCACGGCCCGCACCGGCTCGTCCAGCTTCAGCTCGTCGAACCGGATCCCCGACTCGATGAGGTCCAGGATCAGCGCCGTCGTACCCACCTTCAGGTAGGTCGAGTACTCCGACAGGTTCGCGTCACCGATGATGACGTGCAGCCGCCGGTACTTGTCCGCATCCGCGTGCGGCTCGTCGCGCGTGTTGATGATCCCGCGCTTCAGCGTCGTCTCCAGGCCGACCTCGACCTCGATGTAGTCCGACCGCTGCGACAGCTGAAAACCGGCCTCTTCGCTCTGCTGGCCGATCCCGACCCGCCCCGAGCCCGTCACCACCTGCCGCGACACGAAGAACGGCGTCAACCCGGCGATGATCGCGGTGAACGGCGTCGACCGCGAACACAGGTAGTTCTCGTGCGTGCCGTAACTCGCACCCTTGCCGTCCACGTTGTTCTTGTACAGCTGCAACGGCGGCTGACCCGGCACGGACGCCGCCTTCAGCGCCGCCTCCTCCATCACCCGCTCGCCGGCCTTGTCCCAGATCACCGCGTCCCGCGCGTTCGTGACCTCAGGCGCCGAATACTCCGGGTGCGCGTGGTCCACATACAGGCGCGCGCCGTTCGTCAGAATGACGTTCGCGGCGCCCAGATCCTCCACGTCCGGGTCGTGCCCCGGCCCACCAGGACCCGTCAAGTCGAACCCGCGCGCGTCGCGCAACGGCGACTCCACCTCGTAGTCCCACCGGGCCCGGCGAGCCCGCGGAATGTCAGCAGCCGCCGCGTAGGCGAGCACCACCTGAGTCGAGGTGAGCACCGGGTTCGCCGTGGCGTCCCCAGGCACGGCGATGCCGTACTCGACTTCGGTTCCCATGATCCGACGCATACCACCACCCTACGGGGTAAGGCCGTGCGACGATGCCCCCATGCCAGGCAGTGACGAACTCGTTGCCCTCTATGACCACGCCGGCCACGTCGTCGGCCAGGCACCCCGCTCCCGCGTCCGAGCCCAAGGTCTGTGGCACGCCGCCGGCGTGGTGCTCGTCCGTTCGGGCGACGGCGAATCCGTGTACGTCCACCTCCGCACCGCGGACAAGGACATCTTCCCGTCCACCTGGGACTGCTGGGCCGGCGGTGTCGTCGCCGCGGGCGAAACCCCCGCCGACTGCGCCCGCCGCGAGCTCGCCGAAGAACTCGGCGTCCACGGAGTGGAACCGGAACCCCTGTTCACCAAGATTTACGACCAGGGCACCGTCCACTGCCACAACTTCGCCTACGAAGTCCGCTGGGACGGCCCCATCCACCACCAGGCCGAAGAGATCGCCGAAGGCCGCTGGCTCCCCCTGACCGAACTGCGCGCCTGGGTCGACGACCCCGAAAGCCCCTTCATCCCCGACGGCCGCGAAGGCGTGCAGGAGTGGTTCCGCCGCTACGGCTGAGCAACCAGCTTCGCCACGACCTTCGGCAGCAACCGCTTCGCCGCGTCCGCCGCCCGCGCCGGCGTGCTCGCCACCACGCTCAACGCCGAAACCAGCTCACCCTTCGCCAGCAGCACCGTGCAGGTCGACCCGTCGCACCACGCCCGCTGCTGCGCAACACCCGGCTGCGGCGCGATCGCGAGCACCTGACCGGCACAGTCCGCAGCGGACACCACGTCGGCACCCGACCCGCCCGCGTACGCCGTGACCTCGTGCGTGATCCCCGAACCACTCGGGTACACCCAGCTCGCCGACCGCCGCTCCCCCTGAGCCAACCCCGACAAGCACCCCGACGCCTTGCCCGGCCCGGGCGAAACGCCCTCCTCCGCAACGTCCTCATCGGACAGCAACGCGGCCGAAGCCGCCGCAGCGGCCAGAATCCGAGGATCGGGCGCGGCGGACGTGGGAGAACTCGGCGGCGCGGCAGGCGGCGGAGTCACCGGCGCGGACGTCGTCGCGTCGTTCACCGGCGTCGGATCGTCGTAGTACGTCTCGAGATCGTTGGGCCGGTTGCCGCACGCGGTCGTGAGCCCCACCAGCGCTACCGCCGCCACCGCGAGCACCTGCCGATGACGCACCTGCCGCCCCTCCGGAAGAGCCGAGAACCGCGGCCCACCCGCCGGGCGCGCGCTGCAGAGAGGGTAATGCAGCCCCTCAGTCCCACCCGAGGTGGGACCGGTGCCGCCAGTACTCCTCCGGCGTCTCCGCCAGACCCGCCAGCTCGGCCACCTCGTCCGCGGTCAGCGAAACCCGCGTGGCGGCCAGGTTCGCGGCCAGCTGCGCAGTGCTCGACGGACCCACCAGCGCCGCAGAAACCCAGTCGTTCGCCAGGACCGCGGCCACCGCGACCGCGTCCGGACCCACCCCGTGCGCGGCGGCGATGCGCGCGAGCGGCTCGGGCGCCTCCACGACCAGGCGGCCGTTGGCCAGCGTCTCCTTGACCAGCACCCGTTTCCCCGCCGCGCGCGCCTGGGCGAGCGCCCCGCCGACCGACGGCTCCAGAACGTTCCAAGTGGACTGCACCGACGAGAACACGGGCCGCCCCGCCGCTTCCAGCTCGAACGCGCGCCGCACCGCGTCCGCCTGCGCCGGCCCGGACGTGGAGAACCCGACCTCGACGCCCTGATCGGACAATCCTGCCAGCGCGTCGATCAGCGCCGCGTCGGAGAACAACGGACTGTCCACAGTGAGCGAATGCACCTGGTACAGACTCACGTGGTCGGCCAGCAAGGCCCGCGTCTCGGCCCACTGCTCGGCGAACCGCGCCGCCGAGTGCTCCTTGACCTCGTGCACCGGCGCGTCGAGCCGCCACTCGCCGGCGTAGCGGTAGCCCCACTTGCTCGACACGGTCACGTCGGTGTGGCCGGTCTCCGCGAGCCAGCTCGCGAGGAAGTCCTCGGCCAGCCCGTAGGAACGCGCGACGTCTACCCAGCGCACGCCCGCCGCGTAGGCCGCGTCGAGCACCTCGTGGGTCGCGGCGCGCATCGCCGGCACGTCCCGTGTCCCCGGCAGCTCCCGGCCCAGGTTGATGTACGCGGGCCGGCCGAGAGCGGCTAGCCCGACCGCGATGCGCTCCATTCGGTGTCCTTGTCTGTGCAGGTTTGGTGTGGTGACGGGAATGCGTTGCCGGCCACGGGTTTTTAAGACCAAGGCCAGCTGTATAGGTCGTTATACAGTTTGTTTGTGTCGGAGGATGGCGAGCCATTGTCCGGAGTTCTGGGCTTGGCGGTGGAGTTTTTCCAGCCGGGCGGCGGGCGCCCGGACGTAGCCCTTGCCGAAGACCGGGGCGATCTGGCGGAGGCTGGCGCCTTCCTCGCGGGCGGCGAGCAGGGCCCAGTCGGACGCGTCGGCACAGGCGGCGGACGCGCGGCGCAACTCCCCCAGCAGGTCGATGAGGTCGTTGGCGTTCAGCTCCCCCGCCTGGACGGCGGCCGCGGTCGTCTCCAGCCAGGTCAGGACGTCGGCTTCGGTGATCGGGGCGCGCGGGCGCGGCGTGTCGTCGGTGCTCACAGCCGTGAAGTATAGGTCGTTATACACCAGACTTGGATGAGATGGCCGATAACCGCTGGTCTCGCGGCGTGGCGAGCCGTTGACTGGCCACGAGTGTGGCAGTCGATCAGGAGGGGCATGACCGGGCAGTTCGGTATCAGTGCGCGATTCGTCGCGCTGGCAGTGGTGTGGGGCGCGAGTTTCCTGTTCTGAGTTGTCTGCCCCGCCTCCGGCAGGGCGGAGCCGGGGCAGACAACACAGTGGCGTTCGGGCAGGTCGGCTTCGCGACCGTGCTGCTCTTACTGCTGGCCCCCCTGGTGGCGACCCAGCCGATGCACCTCAGCGCCGCCGTGGTGGTCAGCATGCTCACGCTGAGCGTGCTGGGAACGAGGATCGCGTATGTGTGGAACACACGCGTAGTAGCGGCCTGGGGCGCGGCACACGCATCGTCGGTGACTTACCTCACATCCGGGGTGGGCGTGGTGCTCGGAATCCTCGCGTCGCACGGGAAACTCTCGCTTCGTCGACGGCAGACCGCGAGCGTGGCCGGAAAGGTGTGAAACGCAGGCGTGGGGCCGCCGGCGAACCGGCGGCCCCACGTCGGGGTACTGCGTTTTCTACAGGTACTGACCCGTGTTCGTGGCGGTGTCGATCGCCCGCCCCGAGTCCTGGTTCTTGCCGGTGACGAGCGTGCGGATGTAGACGATCCGCTCACCCTTCTTGCCGGAGATCCGGGCCCAGTCGTCCGGGTTCGTGGTGTTCGGCAGATCCTCGTTCTCTGCGAACTCGTCGACGATCGCGTCCAGCAGGTGCTGCACGCGCAAGCCGGGCTGCTGGGTCTCCAGCACCGACTTGATGGCCGATTTCTTCGCCCGGTCCACGATGTTCTGGATCATCGCGCCCGAGTTGAAGTCGCGGAAGTACAGGACTTCCTTGTCCCCGTTGGCGTAGGTCACCTCGAGGAACCGGTTTTCGTCGCTCTCCTCGTACATGCGCTCGACCGTGTGCTGGATCATCGCGTCGAACGTGGCCTTCTGGTCCCCGCCGAACTCCGCCAGGTCGTCGGCGTGGATCGGCAGGCCCTCGGCCAGGTACTTGGAGAAGATGTCCTTCGCGCCTTCGGCGTCCGGACGCTCGATCTTGATCTTCACGTCGAGCCGGCCCGGCCGCAGGATCGCCGGGTCGATCATGTCCTCACGGTTGGAGGCGCCGATGACGATGACGTTCTCCAGCCCTTCCACACCGTCGATCTCCGACAGCAGCTGCGGCACGATCGTGGTCTCCACGTCGGAGGACACGCCCGAACCACGGGTGCGGAAGATGGAATCCATCTCGTCGAAGAACACGATGACGGGAGTGCCCTCGGAGGCCTTCTCCCGAGCCCGTTGGAAGATCAGGCGGATGGACCGCTCGGTCTCACCGACGAACTTGTTGAGCAGCTCGGGGCCCTTGATGTTCAGGAAGTAGGACTTCCCGTCCTCCTTGTCGCCCCGCGCCTGCGCGACCTTCTTGGCCAGGGAGTTGGCCACCGCCTTGGCGATGAGCGTCTTCCCGCAGCCCGGGGGCCCGTAGAGCAGCACACCCTTCGGCGGCCGCAGCTGGTATTCCTGGTAGAGATCGGCGTGCAGGAACGGCAGCTCCACCGCGTCGCGGATCTGCTCGATCTGCCTGCTCAGGCCACCGATGTCCTCGTAGCGGACGTCGGGCACCTCCTCCAGCACCAGGTCCTCGACCTCGGCCTTCGGCACGCGCTCGTACGCGTACCCGACCTTCGTGTCCACGAGCAGCGAGTCGCCAGGCTTGAGCGGCTGCTCGGCCAGCGGTTCGGAGATCAGGACAACCCGCTCCTCGTCCGCGTGCCCCACCACGAGAGCACGGGGCACGCCGCCCTCGTCCTCGGGTGCGAGCACCTCACGCAGTGCGCACACCTCACCGGTGCGCTCGAAATCGCCGCCTTCGACGACGGTGAGTGCCTCGTTGAGACGCAGCGCCTGACCACGGCGCAGCGACGAGATCTCCACGGCCGGCGACACCGAGACCCGCATCTTGCGGCCCGCGGTGAAGACGTCCACCGTGTTGTCCTCGTACGAGGTGACGAAGACCCCATAGCCGCTCGGCGGCTGGGCCAGCCTGTCGACCTCTTCGCGGAGGGCAAGCAGCTGACCACGCGCCTCGCGCAGGGTCTCGACCAGTTTCGTGTTGCGCTCGGTGAGCTGGCTCACCCGTTCGGACGCCTCGGCGAGGCGCTGTTCGAGAACTCGGTTCTGCCGCGGCGAATCGGTGAGTTTGCGACGCAACAGCGCCACTTCCTCCTCGAGAAAACGGATCTGCCGGGCTTGTTGTTCCGCCGTCTGCCCAGCTCCGCCTGTTGCTGAAGGGTCGGCCTCCTCGCGCCGACCTCCGGGAAGGTCATGATGCATCGGGCACCTCCTCGGAGTGCTTTTCATTCCACGGTACCGGCGATCACCGACAATAAAAGGCCTTTCCGCATCACAAGATCGGCGCGTCGCGATTTCCGCACCCGCTCAGCACGGTCGTCACGGATGCGCAAGCGGCCGATTCGGTGCCCGGACACCGGAGGCCGTCACGCCGTGTTCCACCAGGCGAAAGCAAGCACGGTGCAGGTACCCCTCGGCCCCGCCGGCAACCCCGGTTTCGCCGGATTCCGGCCTGAGCGCACGGATCCCGGGCGGCCTGGCTAGCATCCCCCGGGGTTCACCTCACCCGGTGGCCAGGTCGGCACGCGAAGGAACACTAGGGGGCACCACACATGACCTACCCGCCGCAGCAGCCCGGTGGTCACGGCCAGCAGGGCGGTGGCTACGGAGGTTACGGGCAGCAGCCGAATCCCTACGGACAGTCCCAGCAGGGCCCAGGTCAGCCCCCGTCCGGCCCTCAGCCGCAGCCCGGCTACCCCGGCGGGCAGCCCCACGGCGGGCAGCAGCAGCCGGGCACCTGGCCCCCGCAGGGCGGGTACCCGCAGTCCGGTCCGCAGCAGCAGCCGGGCTACCCGGCTCAGCAGCCCCCGCCCTTCGGGCAGCAAGATCCGTACTCCCAGCCGCCGCAGTACGGGCAGCAAGATCCCTACCAGCCCCACGGCGGGCCCCAGCAGTACGGGCAGCAAGATCCGTACCAGCAGGGTGGAACGCAGCAGTTCGGGCAGCCGGAGGGCCACCAGCAGGGCGGTTTCGGCGATCAGTACGGCCAACCGGGTGGTTATCAGTCCTTCGGCGGCTACAACGAGCAGCCTCCGAAGAAAAAGAAGACCGGCCTGATCGTCGGGATCGCCGTCGGCGTGGTGGTCGTGGTGGGTGCCGCGATCGGTCTCGTCATCGGGCTTTCGGGTGACGACAAGGACAAAACCGACACCGCGGCCCCGCCGGCGCCCCCGGCCGTGAGCAGCCCGGGCGGGGGCCTGCCGAACACCGGCGCGCCGACCCAACCCAGCACGAGCACCGGTTCGACCCCGTCGACGGGGTCGGCCTCCGGCAGCAACTCGCCCGCACCCGGCGGGAAACAAAGCGCGCAGGAGCTGTTCCAGGCCGCCGCGGACGACTTCACCAGCGGCGACGGTGCCGCGCTCGCCGGACTGGCCTGCCGCAGCCTCTACAACGGTGGCGCCGTGGACATCCCGACCACCCAGATCCAGCTCACGGGCGCCGCACAGGAGAACGGCAACACTGCGTCCGTGCGGTACAAGGCCACGCAGGGCGCGAAAACGGCGAACGGGACGATGACCTCGAAGCGCGAGGCCGGCGTCTGGTGCCTGGTCGACGCCCAGGCGGACAAGCAGTGAGACCCCGGCGGTGAGTGGCAGACTCACCGCCGGGCTCGTCGTGCTCGGCGCTCTCGTGGCCGGCGCGGTGCTCGGCCTGGTGCTGGTCGCACCGGCCGGGCCCTCACCGCCACCGCCTGTAGTGCCTGCCCAGCCTGCGAGCGTCCCCCCGTTTTCCTTGCCCGCGAGCGACGCGGACGTCGCCGCGACGAACGTACTCGCCAACGCCATCGTCGACGCCATCAAGCGCGGCGACGCCACGGAGTTCGGCCGGCTCACGTGCGAACCGCAGACGTCCCAGGCTCTGGCCCGACTGCAGTCCCAGTGGGACGCGGCGGGACCGCTCACCGTCACCCTCGCCGGGCCGCCGAACGTGGCCGGGGACTCGGCCGGCGTCACCGTGCACGTGGAAGGCGCGGGCGGGCGCAAGGACACGCCGTTCCCGATGCACCGGGAAAACGGCCGATGGTGCGTGCCGGGCTAGGCCTCAGCCCTTGCCCTTCGCGGGCCGGCGCGACACGCGCGGGGACACCGTGCCGTCGGCGAGCCGGCGCGCGGTGAGCAGGAACGCCGTGTGCGCCACCATCCGGTGGTCCGGCCGCACCGCGAGGCCGACGACGTGCCACGGGCGCATCAGCGTCTCCCACGACTCCGGTTCGGTCCAGCACTGCTGTTCCCGCAACGACTCCGTCACGCGGGAAAGCTGTGTGACGGTCGCCACGTACACCGTGAGGACACCACCCGGCACGAGGTGCGCGGCGACGTTCGGCAGCTGGTCCCACGGCGCGAGCATGTCGAGCACGACCCGGTCGACCTCGCCGGCGTGCGTAGCCAGGTCCGCGACGGTGAGCGTCCAGTTGTCCGGCTTCTCGCCGAAGAACTTCACGACGTTGCGCTCGGCGTGCTCCGCGTGGTCGTCGCGGATCTCGTAGGAGGACACGTGCCCGGCCGGGCCGACGGCGCGCAGCAGCGAGAGCGTCAGCGCGCCCGAGCCGGCACCGGCTTCGAGCACGCGCGCACCCGGGAAGATGTCGCCCCACATCACGATCTGCGACGCGTCCTTGGGGTAGATCACCTGGGCGCCGCGCGGCATGGACAGCACGTAGTCCGGCAGCAGGGGCCGCAGCGCGAGGTAGTTGCTGCCGCCGGCCGAGGTCACCACGGAGCCCTCAGGGAGCCCGATCAGCTCGTCGTGCGCGAGCGCACCGCGGTGCGTGTGGTACTCGCCGCCCTCGGCGAGCGTGAGGGTGTAGTGCCGGCCCTTCGAGTCCGTCAACTGAACCCGGTCTCCTGCGCGAAACGGTCCGCTGACCGACAACTTCTTCCTCCACCTCACACGCGAAACGCTGGCGTCAGATCCTCGCAGGTCGTCCGCGCGGGTCGCCGGTCGGGTGCACTCTCAGTGAGCGTGGCGGCCGCGCACGAGCGCGGCCCGGAGGTCTTCGCGGCGCAGCACGCCGGCGGGGCGGCCCTCGTCGTCGACCACGAGGAACTGCCACGCGGGGGTTTCGCGCACGCGCTCGGCGATCTCCTCCCCCGGCTCCGAGGCCAGCAGCACCGTTTCGGCACGGATCGGCTCGGCCGCGAGCTCCGCCGGGGCGTGCGGGTGGGTCCCGGCCAGCTGTTCGGCGGCCTGCTCGTCGAGCAGCCCCGCGGCGACCCCGTCGGCGCGCACGAGGACGACCCCGCGGCCGGCCGAGGCGGCGAGCGCGTCGGACACCGGGCTTTCCGCGGGCAGCTGCAGAACGGGGCGGACCAGCGCAGCCAGCTCGAGGCCGTCGGGCCAGCTGCGCCGGGCTTCGGCCGCGAGCTCCGAACGGGCGCCGAGGATCACGAACCAGGCCGTGACCACGCAGACGCCGAGCCGCAGCCAGCGGTCCTCGCTCTGGGTGGCCAGGCCCCACAGTGCCCACACGATCAGGCCCGTCGCGACCACCGCGCCCCCGGCCACTGCGGCGCGCGTGCCCTTGGCGCGCATCCCCGTCGCGGCCCAGACGCCGGCCCGCACAAGGCGGCCGCCGTCGAGCGGCAGCCCGGGGAGCAGGTTGAACACGCCCACCGCGAAGTTCGCCACAGCGCACTCCGCGACCAGCAGCCACACCGCACCGTCCGGCGGAACGGCGAGCATCAGCAGGGCACAGAACCCGCCCAGCACCAGCGAGACCGCCGGCCCGGCCGCGGCCACCAGCCCTTCCTGCCCGGGCCGGCGCGGCGTTCGCGCGACCTCGGACAGCCCACCGAGCAAGAACAGCCGCAGCCGGCGCACGGGAATCCCCAACCGCAGCGCCACGAGGCAGTGCCCCAGCTCGTGCGCGAGCACCGACAGCCCCAGCAACACCGCGAACGCGGCCGCCAGCAGCCACGACGTGGGCGTCGACGCGTCCGGCAGCAGCCGCCCCACCAGCGGCGCGTACAGCACCACGATGATCAGCGACCCGATCCACCACGACGGCGCCAGCAGCACCGGCACCCCGGCCACCCGGAACAGCAGCAGCCCGCCGTCGCCGGGCGTGGCGCGCCGGGACGGCCCGGCACCGTGCTGTCGGGTCGCGGCCATGCGGGCAAGAGTAGGGGTCAAGGTGTGGGAAGGGAGTGACCTGTGTCTTTTGCCCCGCCTACGGCGTGGCGTGCTGTGTTGTCTGCCTCGGCTCCGCGTTGTCTGCCTCGGCTCCGCCGAGGCGTGCGAGATCGCCTTTGAGCCGGCGTTTCGATCGAGCGGTCTGATCGGCCGGGGGCCGATCGCACGCTCGATCGAAACGCCGGCGCGATCTCGCTGGTGGGTCGCCTCGACAGCTGGCGGCACGATCTCCCGCTGGGATTGCCTCGTCAGCGCGGCGAGGCGGCAGAGCGCGGATGGCAGTCGTCCGAACGCGGCGGGTGTGGTCGTGGGCAAAGCCGACTGCCGTCCCCTCGCCGCCACCCCGACACGCCCGACCCCACCACCAAACGCACCCTCCCTCCCAACTCCCCCCACCGGGCCAGCCCCTCACTCACCTTCCCAAGTCAACTCACCAGCGAGGTCGCGTCGGTGTTTCGACGAGGGCGGTGCGATCGGCCGCCAGGCCGATCCGACCGCCCTCGTCGAAACACCGACTCAAAGGCGACCTCGCACGCCCCGGCGGAGCCGGGGCCAACAATCCTGTCGGTGCCCAGCGTTACGCTCTGGCCATGCCCGACACCGCTACGGTCATCACCCCACCGGGAACCGGTGACGCGCCCGTCCGCAGGCGGCCGGCGCTGTCGCCGTCACGTGCCAGCGATTTCAAACAGTGTCCGCTCCTCTACCGATTCCGGGCCGTCGACCGGCTGCCCGAGGTGCCCACGAAGGCCCAGGTGCGCGGGACGCTCGTGCATGCCGTGCTGGAACGGCTGTTCGGTCTGCCCGCGGGTGAGCGCGTGGCGCCGCGGGCGAAGGATCTGCTGGCGCCCACGTGGGCGGAGCTGTCGGCCGCGAGTCCGGAGTGGACCGAGTTGTTCACGGACGCCGAGGAGGGCGAATCCGACAAGTGGCTGGCGTCGGCGGAGAAGCTGCTCGACGCGTATTTCGAGCTGGAGGACCCGCGCCGGCTGGAGCCGGAGGCGTGTGAGCTGCACGTGGAGATCGAGCTGGGCTCGGGGGTGCTGCTGCGCGGGTACATTGACCGCGTGGACGTGGCGCCGACGGGCGAGATCCGCGTGGTGGACTACAAGACCGGGGCCGCGCCGCGTGAGATCGGCGAGGCCAAGGCGATGTTCCAGATGAAGTTCTACGCCGTGGTGCTGTGGCGGCTGCGCGGCATCGTGCCGCGGCAGCTGAAGCTGATGTACCTCACCGACGGCCAGTCGCTCGCCTACACGCCCGACGAAGCGGAGCTGGTGAGGTTCGAGCGCACGCTGGAAGCCATCTGGCAGGCGATCCTCAAGGCGGGCAAGACCGGCGACTTCCGGCCCAACCCGGGCAAGCTGTGCTCGTGGTGCGACCACCAGGCGCACTGCCCGGAGTTCGGCGGCACTCCGCCGGAGTACCCCGGCTGGCCGGAACCCGACGCGGGCGAAGAGACCGCACTGGACCGGGCCGACTGATGGCCGACGCGTTCTACGTCCCGCTCGGCGACGAGCGGTACGCCGCGACCGAGCACACCAGCGGTCCCTGGGTACCCGGCGCGCAGCACTTCGGGCCACCGTCGGCGCTGCTCGCGCGCGGGCTGGAACAGCTCGAAGCGCCGCACCCGGCGCTGATCGCGCGCGTGACCATCGAGATCCTCGGGCCGGCGCCCGTCGCGGAACTGGACCAGCGGTCGTGGATCGAGCGGCCGGGCCGGTCGGTGGAGCTGTTGCAGTCGGAGCTGTCCGCGGGCGGCAAGCTGATCGCCCGGGCCAGCGCGTGGCGGATCGCGACCACCGACACCACGAGCGTCGCGACCGACGCCGGTCCCCTGCTGCCCTCGGCCGAGGTGGGCACGGAGACGACGTTCCCCGCCGACTGGCGCGGCGGTTACCTCAACGCCGTCGAGTGGCGGGCCGTGCGCGGCAGCATCTCGGCACCGGGCCCGGCCGCGGTGTGGGGCCGGCAGCGGATCCCGCTCGTCGACGGCGAGGAGCCCACCGGGTTGCAGCGGCTGTTCGCGGTCGCGGACTCGGCCAACGGCGTGTCCCACTTCCTGCCCACCGACGACTGGTGGTTCATCAACTCGGAGCTCACGGTCCACCTGCGCCGGGCGCCGGAGGGCGAGTGGATCGGGCTTGACGCCGTGACCTTGGTCGGCCCGCACGGCGTCGGCACCGCCACGAGTACTCTGCACGACGGCTCCGGTCCGATCGGCACCGGCGCGCAGGCTCTGCTCGTCCGGCCGCGACAGGCCCAAAACGGATAACCGCGCGCCCGCGCCCCAGATCCAATAACCTTCGCGGAACGACCGACAAGGGAGCGCTCCGGCATGCAGATCACCTCGGTGGTCAACCAGAAAGGCGGGGTCGGCAAGACCTCACTCAGCGTGGGCGCGGCCGCGGCGTTGGCCGAACGCGGCCGGCGCGTGCTGCTGATCGACCTCGACCCGCAGGGGCACGCGACGACCGAGATGCTCGGCCTGGCTGAGGCGTCCGGTGACACACCCACGCTCGCGAAGGCGCTCACGAAGCTCTGGAAGGGCCCGATCGAGGAGCTCGCGGTGCCGCACCCGCGCAGCAACCTCGGCCGCGGCGGCGCGTTCGACGTGATCCCGACGTCGCCGGGCATGTTCGACCTGATCCGCCGGCTGGACTCGTTCCGCGTGCCGGGCTGGCAGCTCGCGCGCGTGATCCAGTTCGCGAACTACGACCACGTGGTCATCGACTGCCCGCCCGCGCTCGACGTGCTGACCAACAACGCACTCGCGGCGTCACACGGAATCCTGGTGCCGGTGCAGCCGGACAAAACGAGCATCCGCGCGCTGCGGCTGCTCGGCGACCAGGTGCGCTACGTGGAACAGACCACCGGCCGCACGCCGATCGCGTGGTACGGGATCGTGCCCGGGCTCTACCGCCGCCCGATCTCCCACTACGCGGCCGCCGCGCTACAGGAGATGCACAGCTTCGGCGTCCCGATGCTCTCGCACGTACCGCTCGGCGTCGTGATGAACGAGGCCGCGGCCAACGGCGTTCCCGTCACCACGTACGCCCCGGAAACCCTGCAGGCCCTGTCGTTCCGCGAGATCGCCGAAACCCTCGACGGCTACCTGGCCCAGAACCCCGGCCCCACCGAAGTCCCGGCCGACGACGAGTTCGTCTTCGAGGACTTCATCTCCGAAGTCGCGATGACCCGCAACGCCAACGACAACGGCGCCCGCAAAAAGCTCTACGACTTGATGCCCAAACGCCCTACCCGGCCGAGGTAGCTGTCTGTCCTTATCGGACGGTCAGCTCAAAGGCGAACCGCTGGGTGACCACAGCGCGAGATCGCGCCGGCGTTTGAATCGAGCGATGCGATCGGCCCCCGGCCGATCAGATCGCTCGATTCAAACGCCGGCTCAAAGGCGATCTCGCACGCCTCGGCGGAGCCGAGGCAGAAAACACAGCTTTGATTACAACCGGCAGGAGCGGATGTCCGAGGCGAGGATCGCCTTGGCGCCCACTTCGGCGAGTTCGTCCATGATCTGGTTGACCTTCTTGCGCGGCACCATCGCGCGCACGGCGACCCAGTCCTCGTCGGCCAGCGGGGCGACCGTCGGCGACTCCAGGCCCGGGGTGATGGCGATGGCCTGCTCCAGCAGCGTGCGCGGGCAGTCGTAGTCGAGCATCATGTACTGCTGCGCGAACACGACACCCCGCAGCCGCGCTGCCAGCTGGCTCTTCGCCTTCGCCGAGTCGCTGCCCGCGCGCTGCAGCAGCACGGCCTCCGACACGCAGATCGGGTCGCCGAAGGCCACCAGGTTGTGCTGGCGCAGCGAGCGACCGGACTCGACCACGTCCGCGATCGCGTCGGCGACGCCGAGCTGGATCGAGATCTCCACGGCGCCGTCGAGGCGGATCACCTCGGCCTCCACGCCGTGGCGTGCCAGGTCCTCACGTACGAGCCGCGGGTACGAGGTCGCGAGACGCTTGCCCTGCAGGTCGGCCGGCTTCCAGTCCTGGCCCGCCGGGGCGGCGTAGCGGAAGGTGGACCCGCCGAAGCCGAGCGCGAGCATCTCCTCGACCGGCGCGCCCGAGTCGAGCGCGAGGTCCCGGCCGGTGATGCCGAGGTCCAGCTCGCCGGAGCCGACGTAGATCGCGATGTCCTTGGGGCGCAGGAAGAAGAACTCGACCTCGTTGACCTGGTCGAGCACGGTCAGGTCCTTCGAGTCATGTCGCTTGCGGTAGCCCGCCTCGGAAAGCATCTCGGCCGCCGCCGCGGCGAGGGCTCCCTTGTTAGGCACGGCAACACGCAGCATGTGACTCTCTCCTCGATCTCCGGTGCGCGAACGCGTCACAGGTAGCGGTAAACGTCCTCGGTCGAGATCCCCCGGCCGAGCATGAGTACCTGGACCCGGTACAGCAGTTGCGAGATCTCCTCCGCGAGGCGGTCGTCGGACTCGTGCTCGGCGGCGATCCACACCTCGCCGGCTTCCTCGAGCACCTTCTTGCCCTGTGCGTGCACCCCGTCGTCGAGGGCGACGACGGTGCCGGACCCGTCGGGACGGGTGCGGGCGCGCTCGGCAAGCTCCGCGAACAGCTCATCGAAGGTCTTCACGGTCTGCAGATCCTTCCATCCCGCACGGGCGGGCGCTGCCCCGGGTGACCCCGATGCCGCAAGGGTCACACTCGCGGCAGCAACGCGGCCAGCGCGGCCACGTCGACGCCCGCGAGCGACTCGCGGAACACCCGCCCCGGCCCCGCCGGAACCTCCACGTCGTTCGGGACCACGAGCACCGAGCAGCCTGCGCTCTCGGCCGACTCCGCGCCCGGCGGCGAGTCCTCCACCGCGACGCACCGCTCCGGCGGCACGCCGAGCAGCTCGGCGGCCTTGAGGTACGGCCTCGGGTGCGGCTTGTTCAGCCCGTCGACCTCGTCACCGCACACCGTGACGTCGAAGAACTCGCGGCCGATCGTCTGCAGCGCCAGCTCCGTCAGCGCGCGCTCGGTCGACGTGACCAGCGCCGAAGGGATGCCGGCGGCCTTCACCGCGGCCAGCGCCTCGCGCGCGCCCGGGCGCCACGGCAGCGCGTCGTCGAACAGGCCCGCCGTGCGCCGTCGGATCCACGCGCCGGTCTCGGCGACCGACTCCGGCGTGACCTCCCGCGCGGTCACCTCCAGCAGGTAGGTGGCCGTGGCGTCCATGTTGGACCCCACGAGCGTCATCCGCTGCTCCTCGGACAGCCTGCCGCCGAGCGCTTCCGCGCACTCGTACAGCGCGACGTCCCAGAGCTTCTCGGAATCGACGAGCGTGCCGTCCATGTCCCACAGGACGGCGCCCAGTCCGTCCGAAGAGGACGGTGCAGTCACGGTTTCTCCTTGTCGGTGCGTCGGCGGGTGGACGGACGGCCGCGGCGCACCCGCACGAATCCGCCCCGAAAGAGTGGGCTTGCCTCGCGCCGGCGGCGGCCCCGGACCGTCCACCGGGGGGACCGGGCACGACGGCGGGCCGGATCGTCTCCAGTATCCCATCCGCATCGCGCCGCCGGGCGGGGGCGCCGCGCACCGTCCACAAGGCGCTGAGCTGCGGCTCCCCGGCGTGTCCCGCACACCGGTACCCGGGCGCCGCGCGCGGGCGGCGGTGGTGACGGCGCGCGGTCGGACATGCTGCACAGGTTACGGGCGAAGGGTCGTAGGCTGGGAAGGTGAGTGAGCCAGTCGACGAGACCCAGCGACCCGGAGACCCGGATCGCGCCCGCCCGGAATCGAAGCGCCCCCTGATGGTGGTGGCCTTCGAAGGCTGGAACGACGCTGGCGACGCGGCCAGCCGCGCGATCGAGCATCTGCAGCTCAACTGGGACGCCACCCCGCTGGCGGAGCTGGAGCCGGACGACTACTACGACTTCCAGGTCAGCAGGCCGACCATCAGCATGGTCGACGGCGTGACCCGGCAGGTGGAGTGGCCGACCACGCGCCTGTCCATCTGCCGGCCCGAGGGGCTCGACCGCGACGTGGTGCTGGTGCAGGGCCCCGAGCCGAACATGCGCTGGCGCGCGTTCTGCGCGGAGCTGCTGGAGCACATCATGCAGCTCGACGTGGACACCGTCGTCGCGCTGGGCGCGCTGCTGGCCGACACCGCGCACACGCGGCCCGTCCCGGTCACCGGGACCGCCTACGACAAGGACACCGCCAGCCGGTTCCGCCTCGAGCTGAACAACTACCAGGGGCCGACCGGGATAGTGGGCGTGCTGCAGGACTACTGCGTGCAGGCCGGCATCCCCGCCGTGTCGATCTGGGCGGCGGTGCCGCACTACGTGTCGCACCCGCCGTCCCCGAAGGCGACCCTGGCGCTGCTGCACAAGCTCGAGGATGTCCTCGACGTCGAGATCCCGCTGGGCGCGCTGCCCGAGCAGTCCGAGGAGTGGCAGCGGACCGTCAGCGAGATGGCCGACGAGGACGAGGAGATCAGCGAGTACGTCCGCAGCCTCGAAGAACGCGGCGACGCGGAAACCGACTTCACCATGGAGGAGGTCTCCGGCGACAAGATCGCGGCCGAGTTCGAGCGCTACCTGCGCCGGCGCCGCCCGGGCCAGGAGGGCGGGGGCTTCGGCCTCCGCTGAGCCGCTACCCAGCCGGAATGGCCCCTGCCGCACTCGCGGCGGGGGCCTTTCCCGTCTCCGGGCTCGGCTCAGCGACGCCAGCGGGCCGCGAACGCACGGGCCGGATTCGAGACCAGCATCGCCTGCACGATGTCGTCGCCCAGGGCTCGGACGAGCCGGGGCCGCAGCGTCGTGAGCAGGTACGGGATGCCGGGGCCGCCGCCGGAGGACAGCCGGGCCGCGGCGGTGGTCGTGTCGCCGCCGAGGAGCAGCTGGCCGGTGTGACCGGAGGTCGCGAGCTCGAACAGCAGGTCGGCCAGGCGCCAGTCGGTGGCGTGGTTGGCGCGCGACGGGCCGTCGAAACCCAGGAAGACGCCGGTGTCGGCGACCTCTCGCAGCACACGCAGGTCGGGGTTGCGGTTGAGGTGGCCCAGGATCACGCGCGACGGCGGCACGGCCAGCTCGCCGCACAGCAGGTCGGCGACCTCCCGGGCCGCGGTGCCCAGCTCCAGGTGCACGGCGATCGGCGCGCCCGTTTCCTGATGGGCCTGCGCGGCGGCGACCATCGTCCAGCGGGCGTGCCGGTCGACGACGTGGAACGCGCCCGCGACCTTGATCAGGCCCGCGCGAGGTCCGGTGCGGTCGGCGTCCGGGTCGTCGCCCGCGGGGATGCCGTCGAGGAGGTCGGCCACGAAGATCTCGGCCAGCCGGTCGGCGACGCGGTCGAGGACGTCGGCCGGGTAGTGCTCGGCGCGGTGGAAGCCCGTCGCGGCGACGACGTGCACGCCGGTCGCCTGCGAAAGCGCGGCGAGGTCGGCCGCGCGGCGGTTCAGGCCGAACGGCGTCCACTGGACCACCGTGCGCCCGCCCGCGGCCGCGAACGCCCGCAGTTCGGTCTCGGCGGCCGCCACGTCGTCGAGGTCCTGCCCGGCGAGCTGCCGGGAGGCGAAGAACAGGTGGTCGTGGGCGTCGCACACCTCGAGTGACGAGGGCGCGACGTCGCCGAGGACGGTGCGAATCCGGGGTTCGCCGGTCACGCAGTCAGCAGCTTCCGTAGCGGCACGGCCCCGCGGGCGCGGCGGCTCCACTCGCGCGGGTAGCCGAGCGAGACCTCCTCGAACCGCACGCCGTCGGCCGACGTCGTGCGCGGGATGTGCAGGTGGCCGTACACGGCGAGCTCGGCGCGGTAGCGCAGGTGCCAGTCCTCGGTCTCCGTGGTGCCGCACCACAGCGCGAAGTCCGGGTAGTGCAGCGGCGCGGTCGGGTGGCGGTGCAGCGGCCAGTGCGACACGAGGATCGTGCCGTGCTCGGCCGGGATGGCGTCGAGGCGGTCGGTGCTGACCTTCAGGCGCTCGGCGCACCAGGCCTGGCGGCTCGGGAACGGGTCGGGGTGCAGGAAGTACTCGTCCGTGCAGACCACGCCGGCCTCGCGTGCCTGCGCGAGCGCCTCCTCGATCGTCTTGCCCGCGGCGGCCGGGGTACGCCAGCTGTAGTCGTAGAGCACGAACAACGGCGCGATCGTCAGCGGCCTGGCGCCGTGCTCCCACACGGGGAACTCGTCCTCGGGAGTCAGCACGTCGATCTCCCGGCACTGCTCCACGAGGAACTCGTAGCGGGCCTGGCCGCGCAGCTGCGACTCGTCCTTCGGCGTGGTCCACAGCTCGTGGTTGCCCGGCACCCACACGACCTTGGCGAACCGCTCGCGCAGGGTGGCGAGCGTGTCGCGGATGACGGACGAGCGTTCGGCGACGTCACCGACCACGAGCAGCCAGTCTTCCGGTGAATCCGGCACGACACGGTCGAGGATCGGCCCGTTGCCCTCGTGGGTCACGTGGAGGTCGCTGGTGGCGAAGAGAGACGGCACTCCTCCACCGTAGCCATTTCCCGACCGGCAGATCGCCAGAACCGCCCCTTACGCCACCCCAGCAGCACCAGCCCGGCCACCACGTAGACGCCGGCCTGCACGTCGAGCAGCACCGCCGGGCCGGTCACGGCCACCAGCGACCCGGCGAGCAGCGACCCGGCGGCCTGGGCCGCCGCGACCACGGCGAACACCGTGCTCAGCACCCGGCCGGCACGCTCGGGCGCCGCCACGCTCTGGACGTGCGCCAGCAGGCCGGCGCCCGTAAGCACTGCGGGTCCGCCGGCCACCGCGAACAGGCCCACGTAGATCCCCAGCGCCGTCGTGAGGGCTGCCGTATTCCAGATCAACGCCGACACCAGACCGGTCGCCAGCGAGCCCCACGCGAGCAGCGAAGCGCCCGCCACGCGCCGGGCGAGCGTCGCCACGCCGAAGCCCGCCGCCAGCCCGCCGATCGCCTGCACGCCGCGCAGCAGCCCCGCGTCGGCCTCGCTGCCGCCGAGCACGTCCAGCACGAAGACCACGAACAGCACCAGGAACATCCCCTGGGCCACGGACACGAGCACCGTCGCGATCCCGGTGGCCCGCAGCCGCGGGTCCCGCGTGAGCTCTCTCAGCCCGGCCAGCCACGCGGCGACGACGGGTTCCCGGGGTGGCTGACGGACGCGTGGCGCCGCCGGACCCGGGAACGGACGCGCGAGCAGCAGCGCCGCGACGGCGAGCGCGCCGAGGTACCCGAGCACCACGCGGTCCAGCCCGCCCCAGCCGAGCAGCGCGCCACCGGCCCAGCCGCCCGCGAGCCGGGCGACGCTGCCGTTCACACTCATCAGGCCGTTGGCGCCGGTCACCTCGGCGACGCCGACCAGCTCCGGCACCAGCGCGTTGCGCGCCGGTTCGAACACCGACGCCAGCCCGGCCTGCGCGGCCGTCACCAGGTACACGAGCGCGACGGGGATGCCATCTCCTGCGAGCAGCGGCAGCGCGACCGCCGCTTGGCCGACGCACACCACGGCGAGCACGGCCCGGCGGTCCCACCGGTCCGCGACGACCCCGGCGACCGGGCTCAGCAGCACCGCGGGCAGCAGGCCGAGCACGACGCTCAGCGCCGTCGTCGCGGCCGAGCCGGTGGTCGCGAACAGGAACACCGGCAGTGCGACCTGCAGCATCCACTCGGCGGACTCGCCGAAGAACGCGGCCAGCCAGAGCCGCACGAACGCGGGCACGCCCAGCAGCTGTCTCACGACACCGGCTCCCCGTCCGGCCCGAGCCGCAGGAACGCGCGCAGGCCGACGTGCACCGCCAGCGCGTCTTCCGGCGTGTCTTCGCGGATGGCGCCGACGTACGGGCGGACCAGCGCGTCAACCGCCTGTAGCAGCCGGTCGAGCTCCGCCGGCGTGACCTGCAGCGTGTACGAGCTGAAGCCGCCCACCGCGCGCCAGGCCGGGTCGAGCGTTTCGAGGGAGTCCAGGTAGCGCCGCGTGAGGTCCTGTTCCTCCGCGAGCTGCGTGCCCACCACGGCCAGCTGCGCCCGGTTGAACGCCGGGTCGTCCCCCGGGTCGCCGAGGTCGAGGCCGACCTGCAGGGCGCGCCACGGCCGCTCGCGTCCGTCGGTGGCGTCGGCGCGTTCCACGAGGCCGTGCTGCGCGAGCCGGCGCAGGTGCCAGCTGCAGTTGGACGCGGTGGAGCCGACCGCGTCGGCGCATTCGCTGGCCGTGCGGGGCCCGACGGCCATCAGGTGGTGCAGCAGCGCCGAACGCAGGGGGTGCGCCAGCGCACGCAGCAGCTCGGCGTCGTCGATGCGTTTGCGCGGCGGCAGCTCGGCCATCGGTCCTCCGGCTCTGCGACTTCAAATCCTGAAGGGTTTCTTTCGAAACTTCCCTTTCAGAGTTGCAGCCGCCCGACCTGCTGTCAACGGGCTTCGCTACCATCACGGACAGTTACTGCTCCGCGCAGTCGTTGTGTCCGCCAGCCACTCCCGCGCCGAGGACGGTCTGTTGCCCCACCAGCGAGAACTCGCCACTGCCGCCGCACTGGCACTCCCCCGGTTCGTGAGCGCCACGGTCCGCTTCCACACCGCGGTCGCCGACCGGCTCGGCGTGACACCGGCCGAGCTGCACTGCCTGCAGCTCGTGCACAGCGGCGCCACCGACTCCCCCACGGAGCTGGCGCGGCTGCTCGGGATGACCACCGGCGCGTTCACGCGGATGCTCGACCGGATGGAGCGCGCCCGGCTCGTGGAGCGCGCGCCCGACCCCGCGGACCGCCGGCGGCTGCGCGTGCGGGCGCTGCCCGACCGCATGGCGGAGCTGACCGAGCTCTACGCCCCGCTCGCCCAGCGTCTCGGCGAACGCCTGGCCGGGTTCGACCGCCGTCAGCTCACCGCCCTGGTGTCGTTCCTGACCGAGGGCGAGTCGGCCGCGGACCTGGCCACACAGCAGGTCGACGAGGCCGCGCGGCAGCCTCGCGAAATTCGGGGTTGACTAACCCTACTGGTGTTGCGTTAACCTCTTCCCATCATGGACAACTGAGCCCAGCCCTTTCCCGCACCGAGGCAGCTTCCGGTCGAGCACCGCTCCCGCGAGCCACGAGTCCCGTCGGGGAACCCGCTTTACCCACCAGGGCCGGTGATCCCCCATGTCTTTGTCCCTCAAAGCCACCGACGTCGTGTTCGGCTACGGCGCCAGGACCGTCCTCGACGGCGTCTCGCTCACCGCGTCGGCCGGGCGCCGCCTCGGGCTCGTCGGCGAGAACGGCACCGGCAAGTCCACGCTGCTGCGCCTGCTGGCGGGCTTCGAACAGCCGCGCTCGGGCGAGATCGTCCGCGGCGACGACGTCGGCTTTCTGTTGCAGGAGCTGCCGTTCCCGGCGTCGGCGACCTTCGGTGACGTCCTCGACCACGCGCTGGCCGACATCCGCTCGGCCGCCGCTCGGCTCGACGCGCTCACCGCGGCGATGACCGACCAGCCCGACGACGCGGGCGTACTCGACGAGTACGGGAAGCTCCTGGAGTGGGCACAGGCCCACGACCTCTGGGACGCCGACCGCCGCGCCGAGCTGGTGTGCGACGGGCTGGGCCTCGGCGCGCTCGGGCGCGACCGGCTCCTCGGCGAGATGTCGGGCGGGCAGCGGTCCCGGCTCGGGCTGGCGGCACTGCTGATCCGCCGTCCCGCCACGATGCTGCTCGACGAGCCGACCAACCACCTCGACGACACCGCGATGGAGTTCCTGGAGCACCACCTCGCGGAGCTGTCCGGCATCGTCGTGCTGTCCTCGCACGACCGCGTGTTCCTCGACGCGGTGTGCACCGACATCGTCGACCTCGACCCGGCGCCGGCCGACCGGCTCGTGGGCGGGGCGACGCGCTACGGCGGCACCTACAGCGACTACCTCGACCAGAAGCGGGCCGAACGCGCGCGCTGGGAGCAGCGCTACACCGAGGAACAGGACGAGCTGAAGGAGCTGCGGGAGTCCGTCGCGGTCACGGCGCGGCGGGTCGCGCACAACCGCGCGCAGCCCGACGGCGACAAGAACCTCTACAACTTCAAGGGAGGCCGGGTGCAGAAACAGGTGTCCCGGCGCGTCCGCAACGCCCAGCTGCGGCTCGACGAGCTAGAACACGACCAGGTGCGCAAACCCCCTGCGCCACTTCGATTCCGGGCACGCCTCACGGTCGCCGCGTCCGGCGAAGGACCGGCGATCTCGGTGCGGGACCTGGACGTGCCTGGCCGGTTGACCCTCGACCGGCTCGACGTGAGCGGCTCGGCACGCCTGCTCGTGACCGGCGGCAACGGTGCAGGCAAGTCCACGCTCCTGTCGGTGCTGGCGGGCCGGCTGGCACCCTCGCGCGGGTCCGTCCACTTCGGACCCGGGCTGCGCGTGGGGTTGCTGGAGCAGGACGTTGTGTACCCCGATCCGGAGCGCGTGGCCCACGAGGTCTACCGCGCCGCGCTCGGGGACGACGCGCCGCCGTTGTCCCGCCTGGGTTTGCTGTCTTCGCGGGACCTCGGCCGGCCTGTCGGCGAGCTGTCCGTGGGCCAGCGGCGGCGGCTCGCGCTCGCGGTCCTGCTCGCGGACCCGCCGGACGTGCTGCTCCTCGACGAGCCGACCAACCACATCTCGCTCACCCTCGCCGAGGAGCTCTTCACAGCACTGCACGCCGCTCCGGGCGCCGTCGTCATCGCCTCTCATGATCGCTGGCTGCGCCGCCGCTGGCCCGGCAACCACCTGGACCTGACGGCAACCCAACCCGCGACTGTATAGGCCGTTATACAGTCACAGGGTCCATTAGCCGGCCGCGCGGATCGAGGTCCCCCCGCTTCGGCGACCAGAGCGCGAGATCGCGCCGGCGTCTCGATCGAGCGGTGCGATCGGCCCCCGGCCGATCAGACCGCTCGATCGAGACGCCGGCTTCCAGGCGATCTCGCACGCCACGCCGGAGGCGGGGCAGACAACACAGCGATCTCGCACGCCACGCCGGAGCCGAGGCAGAATTACAGCTCGATACCGAGGAGGGCGTCGACCGCGGAGCGGATGAGGCCCGGCGCGGTGGGGTCAGTGCCGTCCCGGCGCAAAGCGGCAGTCGCCCACGCGTCGATAGCAGCGAGGGCGTTCGGGGTGTCGAGGTCGTCGGAGAGGTGGTCGCGCAGTTGCGCGAGGGTCTCCGTCGCGTCGGGACCCGCGGGCAGGGCCACGGCCTCGCGCCAGCGGGCCAGGCGTTCCTGCGCCTCGGTCAGCAGCGCGTCGGTCCACGGCCGGTCCTCGCGGTAGTGGCCGGAGAACAGCGCGAGCCGGATGGCCGAGGGGTCCACGCCGTCGGCGCGCAGCCGCGAGACGAACACCAGGTTCCCGCGCGACTTCGACATCTTCTCGCCGTCGAGGCCGATCATCCCGGCGTGCACGTAGTGCCGCGCGAACGGGTGCTCCCCCGCGACGGCTTCGGCGTGCGCGGCGCTGTACTCGTGGTGCGGGAAGATCAGGTCGGAGCCGCCGCCCTGCAGGTCGAAGCCGAGCCCCAGCCGGTTCACCGCGATCGCGCTGCACTCGATGTGCCAGCCCGGGCGCCCGGCGCCGAGCTCCGACTCCCACGACGGCTCCCCCTCGCGCTCCACTCGCCACAACAACGCGTCGAGCGGGTGGCGCTTGCCGGCGCGGTCCGGGTCACCGCCGCGTTCGGCGAAGAACTTGCCCATCGTCGGCTCGTCGTAGTTCGACTCGTAGCCGAACCGGCCCGTCGCCGAGTGGTCGAAGTACACGTCCGGGTACTCGGCGTCGTCGGCCCGGTAGGCGCTGCCGTTGGCCACCAGCTTCGCGATGACCTCCACGATCTCCGGGATCGCCTCGACCGCGCCCACGAACTGCCGCGGCGGCAGCACGCGCAGCGCCTCCATGTCCTCGCGAAACAGCGCCGTCTCGCGCATGCCGAGCACGACCCAGTCGTCGGAGTCGCGCTCGGCGCGCTCCAGCAGCGGCTCGTCGATGTCGGTCACGTTCTGGACGTAGTGGACCTCGTGCCCGTTGTCCCGCCAGATGCGGTTGACCAGGTCGAACGCCAGGTAGGTCGCGGCGTGGCCGAGGTGCGTGGCGTCGTAGGGCGTGATGCCGCAGACGTACATCCGGGCGGTGGCTCCCGGAGCCGTCGGGCGGATCTGCCCGGTCGACGTGTCGTGGAGCCGAAGCGGGCGGGGCGTGCCCGGCAACCGGGGCACGTCGACGGAGGACCAAGTCTGCATACCTCGACTGTAAACGGGACGGCCGTCCTGTGTTGTCTGCCCCGGCTCCGCCGGGGCGGCGAGATCGCTCTGTTGTTGGCCCCGGCTTCGCCAGGGCGTGCGAGATCGCCTTTGAGCCGGCTTCCGGATGGGGCGGTCGGATCGGCCGGGGCCGATCGCACCGCCCCATCCGGAAGCCGGCGCGATCTCGCTGGTGGGTCGCCTTGGCGGGGTGAGCTGGGTGGGGGTGGTCGGAGGTGGTCGAGGTCACGGCCGAGCGGCAGTCGCTGCCCCGGCGCCGGAGTCTCGTTGCGGGGCGCGCATCGCGGTCCACAAGCGCTGAGAGCCCGCCACCGCCCACGAAGATCTGTCTCCCACGGCGCCCACAGCGCGAGATCGCGCCGGTGTGGGGGATCGAGCGGTGCGATCGGCCGCCAGGCCGATCGCACCGCTCGATCCCCCACACCGGCTCAAAGGCGATCTCGCACGCCACGGCGGAGCCGGGGCCAAAGACACAGCCGGGGCAAAATTACCGCCTATTGCGCAGGTAGTCGCCGACCACGGCGGCGCCCAGGCCGTCCAGGTCGGGGGCCACCACGCGGCCGCCGGAGCGGCGGGCGATGGTGTCCACGAACGCTTCCAGCCGCGGGTCCTCCCCGAGGCGGAAGACCGTGACCGAAGCGCCCATCTTGGCGATCCGGTCCACTTCGGACAGTGTCTTGTAGATCGTGCGCGGGTCCGGCGGGTAGTCGAACACCGCTTCGCCGTCGGGTTCCAAATGCGCCGTCGGCTCGCCGTCGGTGACCATCAGCACCACCGGCTGCGCGTCGGGGTGGCGGCGCAGGTGCTGGCCGGCCAGCAGCAGCGCGTGGTGGGCGTTGGTGCCCTGCTCCCACGTGCCCTCCAGGCCCACCAGCTCCGGCAGGTCCACCTTCATCGCGTAGCGGCCGAAGGTGATCAGCTGCAGCGCGTCGTTGCGGAAGCGGGTGCTGATCAGCTGGTGCAGGGCGAGCGCCGTGCGCTTCATCGGCAGCCAGCGGTCCTCCTGCACCATCGACCACGACGTGTCCACCAGGAGCGCCACGGCCGCGCGCGAGCGGTGCTCGGTCTCGACGACCTCCACGTCCTCGACGTCGAGCGTCACCGCGCGCGAGCCGACCGACGTCGAGCGCAGCACCGCGTTGCGGACCGTGCGCGGCACGTCCCACGGCTGCATGTCCCCGAACCGCCACGGGCGGCTCGAGCCCGTGGGCTCCCCCGCGGCGCCGGCGGACTCGGTCTCCCGGTCGCCCGTCTTGCCGCGCAGCGAGTTGACCACATCGGACAGTGCCGTCTCGCCCAGGCGCCGCAACGCCTTGGGCGACAGGCGAAGCGAGCCGTCGGCCGCTCGTTCGAACAGGCCCTGCCGGCGAAGCTCACGCTCCAGTTCGGACAGTCTCCGCGCGTCGACACCGGCGTCGGGACCCAGCTGGCGCTGCAGCGCGTCCATGTCGATGTCCTCGAGCCGCGCGCCCGGGTAGGCCTGGCCCAGCTGCTCGGCCAGCCCGTCGAGCTCCGCGAGGTCCTGCATCGCCTGCGCGCCCTCGCCCAGGCCCAGCGGGTCCTGGCCGCGGAAACGCTCCGAGCCCTGCCAGTCCTCCCCCGGCCGCAGCGCCTGCAGCGCCGCGTCGAGAGCGGACAGCTGCTGGGCGATGCGCGGATCACCGAACGCCTGCTGCGACAGCTCCGCCAGCTCGGCGCGCTGCTCGGCCGACATCGAGTTCAGCATCCGCTGCGCGGCCGCGGCGCGCGAGGCCAGCGCGTCGATCAGCTCCTCGACGTTGCGCGGGTTCTCCGGGAAGAACTCGCCGTGGCGGTTCATGAACTCCGCGAACCGCTCGTCGATGTCGTCGGCCCCCTGCGCGTGGGCCTGCAGCAGTGCGTTGAGGTCGGACAGCATCTGGTTGACCTGCTCGACGTCTTCGGGCCCGGCGTTCTGCAGCGCCTGCTTCATGCCCTGGAACCTCGCGTCGAGCGCCTCGCGGCCGAGCAGATCGCGGATCTGCTCGTACTTTTGACGGCCTTCGGACGACCGCCAGTCGTACTCGCTCAGCTCGCGCACGGCCGCGGCGGTGCCCGGCGGGAGGGCGTCGAGCTGCGCCTCGCGGAAGCGCGCCTCGTCGTCCGGGTCCGGGAACAGCTCGCGGCGCTCGGCGGTCAGCGCCTCGCTCAGCAGCTCCTGCACCTCCTGCAGCGTGCCGTCGAGCCGGTGGCGGCGCTGGATCTCCGAACGGCGCTGCCACAGCCGCCGCGTGAGCTCGTCGAGGCCCGACGTGCGCTCGGTGCCGCGGCGCAGCAGCTCCTCCAGGGCCGAACGCGGCGACGCGCCGGCCATCACGTCGCGGCCGATCTCGTCGAGCGCGTCGCGCAGGTCTGCCGGCGGCGCCAGCGGATCCGGCCCGTCGTGCCACGGGCCGTAGGAGTACCCCTCGGGAATGAGCGGCATTACTGGCCGTACACCGTGGTGTTCTCGTCGGAGTCCTTCGCCAGCCGCCTGGCGAGGAACAGCGACTCCAGTGCCAGCTCCACCGCGGCCGCGATGCGACCGGCAGGCTCGTCGGAGGACACCCCGGCACGCTGGGCGACCTCGTGCAGCACCGGCAGCTCCGGCAGGGCGGCGAGCACGTCGCGGGCCGGCACGCGCTCGCCGGTGGCCACCAGGTGGCCGTCGGCGACGGCGTCGGACAGCGGACGCAGGTCCAGCCCGGCGAAGCGCTCCCGCGCGGTTTCGGCCACGGCCCGGCGCATCAGGTGCACGAGGTGCTCGACCTCGCGGCCCTCTTCGCCCGGCTCGAACTCGATCTTGCCGCGCAGCACGGCAGGCACGGCTTCGAGGTCGACCGGCCGCGCGACGGCCGGGTTCTCCCCGGTGAGCGCCGACCGGCGCAGCGCCGCGGCGGCGACGGTTTCGGCGGCGGCCACGGCGAAGCGCGCCGACACCCCGGACCGCTGGTCGATCACCGGCGACTCGCGCAGGTTGCGCACGAACCGGGCCAGCACCTCCAGCAGCGGCTCGCCGACCTCTGCGACGAGGTGCGCCTCCTGCTTCACCACGGCGACTTCGGCGTCGACGTCGAGCGGATAGTGGGTGCGGATCTCCGCGCCGAAGCGGTCCTTGAGCGGCGTGATGATGCGGCCGCGGTTGGTGTAGTCCTCGGGGTTCGCGGTGGCGACGAGCAGCACGTCCAGCGGCAGCCGCAGCGTGTAACCGCGGACCTGGATGTCGCGCTCCTCCATCACGTTCAGCAGCGCGACCTGGATGCGCTCGGCGAGGTCGGGCAGCTCGTTGATCGCCACGATGCCGCGGTGGGCGCGCGGAACGAGCCCGAAGTGGATCGTCTCCGGGTCGCCGAGGCTGCGGCCCTCGGCCACCTTCACCGGGTCGACGTCGCCGATGAGGTCACCGACGGACGTGTCCGGCGTCGCGAGCTTCTCCGTGTAGCGCTCGCTGCGGTGGCGCCACGCCACGGGTAGGTCGTCGCCCAGCTCCGCCGCGCGGCGGATCGAGGCGGGGGTGATCGGGTCGAGGGGGTGCTCGCCGAGCTCGGAGCCCTCGATGACGGGGGTCCACTCGTCGAGCAGGCCGGCGAGCGTGCGCAGCAGACGGGTCTTGCCCTGGCCTCGTTCGCCGAGCAGGACGACGTCGTGGCCGGCGAGCAGCGCGCGCTCGAGCTGCGGCAGGACGGTACGGGAGAAGCCGACGATGCCGGGCCACGCGTCGCGGCCTTCGCGCAGCGCGGTCAGCAGGTTGTCGTGGATCTCCTGAGCGATGGGGCGCGGGGTGTACCCGGCGGCGCGGAGCTCGCCCGCGGTACGGGGAAGTGAGTCTGGGACAACGGTCACGGCATCGACGCTACTTACCGTTTCGGCGTACGTCGACGTGGAGCGACTCCAGCGTGGGCGATCGTCCACGAAGTGTGGACTACCGGTAAAATAGGCCGTCGTGTGCCGTCCCAGTGCGACCCTCGCCGTCTGGTCCTCCGCGTGGCTCAACGGAGCCGCCGCTTCCGACGATGTGCTCGACGCCCTCGCTGCCTGGGGCGAAGCGCACGACGTCGTCGCGGCCGACGCCCCCGCTGCCGAGGCCTTCGAGCTCCCGCTGGCGTTCCACCGCGCCGCCACCCCGGTCCAGCTCCTCATGGCGCTGCGCGCGCAGAGTGTGAAAATGGCGCAGCTCGTGCTCCCCGTACCCGGCGACGTCCGCGGCCTCGGCGGGAGCGGCCCGTTCGCCGAGGCGGCGCTGCGCTGCGGTGACGCGGTGGTGCTGACCGAGCTCGGCTTCGGCCTCGTGCCCGAGCCGATCGCGGAAGGCCTGATGCGCTGGACGGTCTACTCGGTGCCCGCCCCGGTTCCGCTGGAGTACCAGTCGCTGCCCGACTCCGAACACGGGCTCACGGACGCGATCCGCGCCAGCGCGGGTGCGTTGCAGGCGCTGGACGTGGCCAGCGACCGCCCCGGCGTACGCGCCGAGCTGTCGGCCCATCTGCGATCACGCCCGCAGGTCGAGTGGCCGGCCGGTACGCCCGCGCGGGCGCTGCGCGTGCTGCAGCGCGCGGAGGAGATCTCGGCGATCCTGGCCATCGCCCGCACCGACGACCCGGGAGGCGCGCTGTCCGCCTCGGCCGCCAGCCGTCGCGCCGAAGCGTTGCGGCCCTTGTCGGACGCGGTGCGCACGGCTCGGACGGCGTCGGTCAACGAAGCGGTGCGGGTGTTCGCGGAGCAGGCCGACCGGCAGCCGTGAGGTTCTCCACGCTCAGCTGACAGCGAACACGCGCCTCCGCAGCTCAGCCGAGAGCGAACAACACGCTTTTTGTCCGCGTTGCCCGGTTTTTCCGGGCAACGCGGACACTTTTCAGTTCAGCGGGCGGGACGCTTTGGGGGCTCGCAGCACCCGATCGAGCAAGGCGCGCCGTTGACCGAGCAGCCGTCGGCCGGGAAGGGCGAGAGCTTGCGGGCCGGGGCGTCGGAAACGTGCTCGCGCACCAGTTCCACCACCAGCTCGGCGAAGCGCGGGTCGACGTCGGGCGTCGCAGCGCGGGCGAAGGCCATGCCGTGTTCGGCGGCGCGCTCGGCGGCTTCGTTGTCGAGGTCCCAGATCACCTCGAGGTGGTCGGAGACGAAGCCGATCGGGCTGACCACCACGGACTTCACGCCGGCGGCGTGCAGGGCGTCGACGTGGTCGACGATGTCCGGCTCCAGCCACGGCACCTGCGGCGGCCCCGAGCGCGACTGCCAGACCACGTCGTACTCCGCGATGCCCGCCTCGGCCGCCACCAGCCGCGCGGCTTCGGCGATCTGGCGGGAGTATCGCCGGCCCCCCTCGGCGGGCGGACCGGAGGCGACGTCGGCGCTCACCGGCACGGAGTGCGCGGTGAAGACCGTGCGCGTGTCCGGGCGGTCACCGAGGCGCGCGTGGGCGGCGCGCACCGCGTCGGCGATCGAGGAGATGAACAGCGGGTGGTCGAAGAACTGGCGCAGCTTCACGATCTCCGGCGCTTCGGGTCCCACGGCTTCGCGGGCGCGCACGATGTCCTCGTCGTACTGGCGGCACGCGGAGTAACCGCCGTAGGCACTGGTGGGGAACGCGAGCACGCGCCGCACGCCGTCGGTCTTCATCCGCGCCACGGTGTCCTCCACCATGGGCTGCCAGTTGCGGTTGCCGAAGTACACCGGCAGGTCGAGACCTTCGGCCGCGAGCTGCCTCTCGACGGCCGCGATGGCCGCGCGGTTGAGCCGGTTGATCGGCGACACCCCGCCGAAGTGCTGGTAGTGCTCGGCGACCTCGAGCAGCCGCTCACGCGGCACCCCGCGTCCCCGGGTGACGTTCTCCAGGAACGGCATCACCTCGTCGGGCCCCTCCGGACCGCCGAACGAAAGCCATAACAACGCGTCGTAACCCACGGTGTCCATCTTGCCCCTGTGGCGGCGCCCACGACGGAGCGGGCTCATTGTGTACTGACCTATCCAAAACCTGGTACGGTGTCCGTATGCCCAGGCCACGCGAGTTCGACGAGACCGAAGCCCTCGAAGGCGCCATGAACGCCTTCTGGGCCCGCGGCTACGAGGCGACCTCCACACAGGACCTCTGCGCCGCGACCGGACTCGGGCGCAGCAGCGTGTACAACACGTTCACCAGCAAGGAAATCCTGTTCCGGCGCGCGCTCGAGCACTACATTCAGCTCGGCGTCCGCGGCCGGGCCGCAGTGCTGGAACAGGCCGACGACGGACTCGACGCGATCCACCGGCTCCTGGCGTCGGTGATCGACGACGAGCTCACCCACGGCCGCCGCGGCTGCCTGGTGGTGAACACGGTCGCCGAGTTCGGCACCGCGGACCCCGAGATCACGGCCCGGGTCGAGGCCGACACCGCCGCGCACCTGGCCTCACTCGCCGAGTGCGCCCGCCTCGGCCAGGCCGACGGCAGCATCACCCGCGACCGGGATCCACACGACATCGCGGAGTTCGTGCACAGCACCGTGAGCGGGCTGCGGCTGATGTCGCGCCGCGGCGCCGAACGCGCGGCCATGACGGCCGTGGCCGACATCGCCGTCGCCGCACTCGCCCGCCGCTGACCCACCCGCACCGACTACTCCACCCGAGCATCAGCGTCGATGCGACACGAGCCAGTTTTGTACCAATCGATCCATAAGGAGAGACGAACCGTGCCCTTGGCCGTCTTCGTGCTCGGGCTCAGCATCTTCGCCCTCGGCACCTCGGAGTTCATGATCACCGGCCTGCTCCCCGGGATGGCGGCCGACCTCGGCGTCAGCATCCCCGACGCCGGCCTGCTCATCTCGGCGTTCGCCGTCGGCATGGTGGTCGGCGCGCCGCTGCTGGCCGTCGGCACGCTCAAGCTGCCCCGCCGCACGACCCTGCTCGCGCTGCTGGTGGTGTTCGCCGGCTCGCACGTCGGCGGCGCACTCGCCCCGGGTTACGCCCTGCTCTTCGCGACCCGCATCGTGAGTGCCCTGGCCTGCGCCGGGTTCTGGGCCGTCGCCGCTTCGACCACCGTTTCGCTCGTGCCCGCGGCGCGCCGCGGCCGCGCGCTCGCGGTGCTGGTCGGCGGCCTGACCCTGGCGAACATCGCGGGCGTCCCCGCCGGCACCTTCCTCGGCCAGCACGCCGGCTGGCGCACCGCGTTCTGGGCGGTGGCCGCGCTGACCGTGGTGGCCGTCGTCGGCGTGCTCGCGTTCGTGCCGCGCACCGTCTCGGACTCCTCGGCCCTGCGGGTGCGGACCGAACTGCGGGTCTTCCGCAACGGACGGGTCTGGCTGGCGCTGGGCGTGATCGCGCTGACGCAGGCCATGGTCTTCGCGACGTTCAGCTACCTCGCGCCGTTGCTCACGACAACCGACGGCCTGCCGTCCTCGTGGGTCCCGCTCGTGCTCGTGCTCTTCGGCACAGGCGCGGTGATCGGCATCCTCGCCGGCGGCAAGCTCGCCGACGCCCGTCCGTTCTCGACGCTGTACGGCAGCCTGGGGCTGGCCGTCGCCGCGCTGATCGCCCTCGCGGTCACTTCGGACACCGTCGTCGCCGTGGTCGCAGTCCTCGTGCTCGGCGCCGCCGCGTTCGCGGCCAACCCGGCCCTCAACGTCCGGGCGTACTCGGTCGCGGGCGGATCGTCCACATTGGTCGGCGCCAGCACCACGTCGGGCTTCAACGTCGGCAACACCGCGGGTCCGTGGGTCGGCGGTGTCGCGATCAACGCGGGTCTCGGCTTCCCGAGCGTCGCATGGGTGAGCGTGGGGCTCGGCGGGCTGGCGCTGGCCGCCCTCACGTTCGCCCTGCGCCTGCAGCGTTCCGACGACGCCCGCGCTCCCCGCTCGGCGCTCTCCTCCAAGGAGCCGGTAACCCAGCCGGCCGCGCAGTGAAACGGCGAACGGCTCCCGCGAAAACTTCGCGGGAGCCGTTCGCCGTAAGGGAAAGAGCTCAGATGCCGAGCGCGTGCACGCCGCCGTCGACCATGATCATCGAGCCGGTGGTGGCCGGCAGCCAGTCCGACAGCGCGACGCAGACGGTCTTGGCCGTCGGGTCCGGGTCGGAGCTGTCCCAGCCGAGCGGGGCGCGCTCGTTCCAGCCGTCTTCGAGCTCGTTGAAGCCCGGGATCGACTTCGCGGCCATCGTCTTCATCGGGCCGGCGCTGACCAGGTTCACGCGGATGCCGCGCGGGCCGAGGTCCCGCGCGAGGTAGCGGTTCACCGACTCCAGCGCCGCCTTCGCGACGCCCATCCAGTTGTAGGCCGGCCACGCCACGCGCGCGTCGAAGTCCATGCCGACGATCGACGAGCCCCGCGAGAGCAGCGGCAGCGTCGCCACCGCCAGCGACTTGAACGAGAACGCCGACACGTCCACGGCGATCTTCACGTCGTCGCTCGGCGCGTCCAGGAACGGCGCGCCCAGGCAGGTCTGCGGTGCGAAGCCGATGGAGTGCAGCACGCCGTCGAGGCCGTCGACGTGCTCGCGCACGCGGTCGGCCAGCGAGTCCAGGTGCTCCTGGTCGGTCACGTCGAGCTCGAGTACCGGCGCCGGCTTCGGGAGGCGCTTGGCGATCGTCTTGACCAGCGAGAGCCGGCCGAAGCCGGTGAGCACGACCTCAGCGCCCTCCTGCTGCGCGATCTTGGCCGCGTGGAACGCGAGCGAGGCGTCGGTGATGACACCGGTGATCAGCAGCCGCTTGCCTTCGAGCAGTCCGGGCAACGGGTTCCTCCAGGTCTTGTGGTGGTCGCGGAAGAGTCGGGGAACGTCAGTGGCCGAGGCCGAGGCCACCGTCGACCGGCAGCACCGCGCCGTTGACGTAGGCGGCGTCGTCGGAGGCGAGGTAGCGCACGGCCGCGGCGATCTCGGCCGGCTCGGCGTAGCGGCCGGTGGGCACGTTGGCGAGGATCTCCTTCTTGCGGTCCTCGCCGAGCGCTTCGGTCATGTCGGTGCGGACGAAGCCGGGGGCGATCACGTTGGACGTGATGTTGCGCGAGCCGAGCTCCCGTGCGAGCGAGCGCGAGAAGCCGACGAGACCGGCCTTCGACGCGGCGTAGTTCGCCTGGCCCGCCGAGCCCGAGAGGCCGACGACCGACGAGATGAAGATGAACCGGCCCCAGCGGGCGCGCAGCATGCCGCGCGACGCGCGCTTGGCGACCCGGAACGCGCCGGTGAGGTTCGCGTTCACCACTCGCTCGAACTGCTCCTCGCTCATGCGCATCAGGAGTGTGTCGTCGGTGAGCCCGGCGTTGGACACGAGCACCTCGACGGGGCCCTGGTGCTCCTCGACCAGCTTGAACGCGGCGTCGATCTGCTCGGCGTCCGTGACGTCCGCTTCGACCCCGAACAGCCCTTCCGGCGCGCCGGAGCCGCGGTGGGTGACGGCCACCTGGTGGCCCTGCTCGGCGAGGTCCCGGGCGATCGCCAGACCGATACCCCGGTTGCCGCCGGTGACCAAGACCGACCGTCCCACTGCATGTCTCCCTCTGCTCGGTGTCCCTGTCGCGTTCGTGCCGAGACGAGGCTATCGGCCGCGCGCGGCGTCGCCGCACCCGGCGCCACCTCCGCGTCCGGGCCGGGCGCGGAAGTCCAGAGCGGAGGTTAGGGCGCGGCGCGGCGGTCCGTTTGCGCAGACCAGAGGGTTCCTACAAACGGGGGGAAGGCCGGGCGTGCGATCCGCACAAAACGTGATCAGGATCGCCGGTCCCCCGGCCCTTCGAGACGGTCGCAACTCACCTAAGGCCAGGTAAGGAACAGCGCCGCGACCTTGCCGCGGGAGTACTCCGGTGGTCACCGTGAGTCGCGACACAGGAGGTCAAGGATGACTACCCGGATCCCCACCCCGGTGACCCGCGAGGGCGAGCGCCGAGTCGTCGGCAACGTGCTGCGCGGCTCGATCGGCAATCTCGTCGAGTGGTACGACTGGTACGCCTACTCGGCGTTCACGATCTACTTCGCCAAAGCGTTCTTCCCCGGCGGCGACGCGACGGCCCAGTTCCTCAACACCGCGGCCGTGTTCGCCGTGGGGTTCCTGATGCGCCCACTGGGCGGCTGGATGCTCGGGCGCTTCGCCGACCGGTTCGGGCGCCGCAGCGCGCTCGTGCTCTCGGTTTCGATGATGGCGTTCGGCTCGCTGCTCATCGCGGCGACGCCGGGCTACGCGTCCATCGGCGTCGCGGCGCCGATCCTCCTCGTGCTCGCGCGACTGCTGCAGGGTCTTTCGGTGGGCGGCGAGTACTCGACGTCGGCGACGTATCTGTCCGAAGTGGCCACACCCGGCAAGCGCGGTTTCTACTCCAGCTTCCAGTACGTGACGCTCGTCGGCGGACAGCTGCTCGCGCTCGGGCTGCAGCTGATCCTGCAGAGCGTGCTCACCGAGGCGCAGATGGGCGACTGGGGCTGGCGCATCGCGTTCGTGGTCGGCGCCGTCGCGGCGGTGGTCGTGATGGCGCTGCGGCGCAGCATGGACGAGTCGGCCAGCTACGAGCGCGTCGCCGCCCAGGAGAGTTCTGCACAGTCCGGCTCGGGCAAGCAGGCCGGCGAACGCGGCACACTGCGCACGCTCGTGAAGTACCCGAGGGAGATCGCGCTCGTCGTCGGCCTCACGCTCGGCGGCACGGTCGCCTTCTACACATACGCCACCTACACGCAGAAGTTCCTCGAGAACACCGCCGGCATCCCGCGCCGCACGGTCACGTGGATCCTCTTCATCGCCTTGCTGATCTTCGCGCTCCTGCAGCCGGTGGCCGGACGGCTGTCGGACCGGATCGGCCGGCGGAAGCTGCTGATGTTCTTCGGCATCGCGGGCACCGTGCTCACCGTCCCGATCATGACGACCATGGCGCACACGAAGCAGCCGGTGCTCGCCTTCCTGTTGCTGCTCGGGGCGCTCGTGATCGTCACGGGTTACACGTCCATCAACGCGATCGTGAAGGCCGAGCTGTTCCCCACGCGGATCCGCGCGCTCGGTGTCGGCCTGCCGTACGCGCTGACGGTGGCGATCTTCGGCGGCACGGCCGAGCTCATCGCCCAGGCGCTGAAGAAGGCGGGGCACGAATCGCTGTTCTTCTGGTACGTCGCGGGCTGCATCCTCGTCTCGCTCATCGTGTACGGGACAATGCGCGAAACGTCGCGTTCGTCCGCCCTGGAGCGTGACGAAGACTGAGCGGGAGGACGGCCGTGCGCGTGCTGCTCGTGGAGGACGACACCGGGGTCGCCGGTGCGCTCGCCGAGACGCTGCACGCGCGCGGCCACGCCGTGACCAGCGTCGGCCGCGGTGCCGACGCGCTGCACCGGCACCGTGAGGCCGATCTGCTGCTGCTCGACCTCGGCCTGCCCGACCTCGACGGGCTCGACGTGCTGCGCAAGATCCGCCAGGTCTCCGCCGTGCCCGTGATCGTGCTGACCGCCCGCGGCGACGAACGGTCCGTCGTCCGCGGGCTGCGCCTGGGCGCGGACGACTACCTCACGAAACCCGTGCGGCTGGCCGAACTGCTCGCGCGGATGGACGCCGTCGTGCGCCGGGCGGGCGTGCGCGACACCCCGGCCGACGACGCCGTGGTGCGGCTCGAAGACGTCGAGATCGACCTCGGCGGGCGCCGCGTCCTGGTGGCGGGCCGGGACATCGGGCTGACGACGAAGGAGTTCGCGGTGCTGGCCGTGCTCGCCGCGCGGCCGGGCACCGCCGTGAGCCGCCAGCAGCTGATGGACGAGGTGTGGGGCGACGCGTACCTCGCCATCTCGCGATCGCTCGACGTCCACATGACACAGCTGCGCGCCAAGCTCGACCGGCCGGGCCTGCTCACGACGATCCGCGGCTTCGGCTACCGGCTGGGCCGGGGCTGAGCGGTGCGCACCCGCCTGCTCGTCGTGCTGGTCGCGCTCGCGCTGCTTGTGGTGGCCGCGTTCGCTGTGCCGCTGCTGGCGAGCACAGCGGAGCAGCGCACGCAGCAGCTGGTGATCTCCCGCAGCAACGACGTCGACCGGTTCGGCGTGCTGGCTCAGCAGGCGGTCGACGCGCACGACCCGGCGGCACTCGACGCGGAGGCCGAGCGGTACTCGGAGCTCTACGGCGAGGCCGTGGTGGTGGTCGACGCGCAGCGCACCCCGCTGGTGCAGACAGGTGGGCTCACGGCCGCGGCGCCGGAGGTGCGCGCGCTCGTGGAGGCGACCATGCGCAACGAGCCCGCCCAGCACGTCGAGCGGCTGAGCCCGTGGTCAGTCGGGCCGGTGCTGTTCGCGCGCCCGGTGGGGTCCGGCACGCGGGTGGCCGGTGTGGTGGTGCTGCGCGCCTCCGTGGCCGCGGCGGCCGCCGATGTCGCCGCCCGCTGGAGCGCGATCGCCGCCGGGGCACTGCTCGTGGCAGCCGTGTTCGTACTGCTGGCGGTGCTGCTCGCGCGGTGGATGGTGCGGCCGCTCGTCGAGCTGGAGACGGGCGTGCTGGCCGTCGCGGGCGGCCACCGCGCGCAGGTGCCGGAGAGCTCCGGGCCGCGAGAGCTGCGGTCGCTCGCGGCTTCGGTGAACCGCATGTCCGACGCCGTGGCCGAGGCCGCCGACCAGCAGCACCGGCTCGTCGCGGACACCTCCCACCAGCTGCGCAACCCGATGGCCGCGCTGCGGCTGCGCGTCGACTCACTCGCCTCGGCCGAGGCCGGCCGGCCGGCGTACCGGGCGATCGTCGCGGAGGTCGAACGCCTCGAACGCATCCTCGACGGCCTGCTCGCCCTCGCCACCGCGGAGTCCACCGCCACCCGCATCGCCGCCGGCTCGGACGACGAACCCGCCGACCTCGCCGCCGTGATCGCCGAACGCGTCGACGCCTGGCGTCCCGCCGCCGACGACGCCGGCGCCACCCTGCTCCCCTGCCCCGGCCACGACGAACCCGTGCTCGTGCACACCCCCGAGGGTGAGCTCGCGCAGATCCTCGACGTGCTGCTCGACAACGCCGTCCACCACGCCGGCCGCGGCGCCACCATCTCGGCCGTGTGGGAGACGTCGCCGGGCGCCGCCACCCTCGTCGTCACCGACGACGGCCCCGGCCTGCCACCCGCCGACCTCGCCCGCGCGACGGACCGCTTCTGGCGGGCCGGCGGTGACGGCGCGCCCCGCGGCACGGGCCTCGGCCTCGCCATCGCGCGCGAGCAGACCCGCGCCCGCGGCGGCACGCTCGAACTGCACGCCAACGAGCCGCACGGGTTGCAGGTCCGCGTGGCACTGCCGGCGGTGACGCCGTGACGATCACACGCCGCACCGCGTTGCTCGGCGGGCTCGGCCTCGCGCTGGCCGGGTGCGCGCCCGCCTACCGCGGCCCCGAACGGTCCGTCACGATCGCCGCCGGGGAGCAAGGCGGGTTCTACCTGGCGTTCGCGGAGGTGCTGGCGGCCGAGGTGAGCCGGGCGGAGCCGCGGTTGCACTGCGCGGCCGTGGCGACCGAGGCGAGCGTCGTGAACGTCGAGCGCGTGCGCGACGGCGGGGCCGACCTCGGTCTGGTGCTCGCGGACGTCGCGCAGTCGGCGCTCGCGGGCCAGGCGCCGTTTCCCGCGCCGGTGCCGTTGCGGGCACTGGGCCGGGTGTACGAGAACTACCTGCAGCTCGTGGTGCGCGCGGACGATCGTCTCGCGCAGCTGCGGGACCTGGCGGGACGGCCGGTGTCCGTCGGCGCGGGCGGGTCGGGCGCCGCGCAGCTGGGCGAGCGCGTGTTCGCCGCGGCCGGTGTGTCGGTGGTGGCGCGGCACCTGCCGCTGGCGGACGCCATCGCCGCGCTGGCGAGCCATCGCATCGACGCGCTTCTGTGGTCGGGCGGCCTCCCCACCCCGGCGCTCGCCGAGCTCAACCGCACGACACCACTCGCGTTGTTGCCGCTCGCGTCGGTGATCCCCGCGTTGCGGGCGCAGCACGGGCCGGTCTACGAACAGGTCCAGGTGCCCGCCGGCGCGTACGCGGGCGTCGGGGCGCCGGCGACGATCGGCGTGGCGAACCTGCTCGTCTGCGCCCCGCGGCTGCCCTCGGACGTCGCCGCGGCGGTGGTGCGGGTGCTCGCCGGGCGCGCGGCCGATCTGGTGCCGGCGCAGGCCGTCGGGACGCAGTTCCTCGACGTGCGCACGCTCATCGGCACCCAGCCCGTGCCGCTGCACCCCGGGGCCGCCGACACCTACCGGGCACTCCACGGCTGATCGGCGCTCGCTAGATTGGTTGCGTGACCCCACCGCGCCGACCGCTGGTCGAGATGCCCTTGCGCGTGCGCTACCACGAGTGCGACGGCCAGGGGATCGTCTTCAACGCCCACTACCTCGCGTACGTGGACATGGCCTCTTTCGAGGTCGAGAAGGCGCTGTTCGGCTCGCACGAAGCGTTCCTGGCCACGGGGATCGACGTGGTGGTCGCGGAGTCGAACCTGCGCTACCGCGCGCCGTGCCGCTACGACGACGACCTCGTGGTGTCGGTGTTCCTCACACACCTCGGGACCACGTCGATGGTCTACGAGTCGGAGATCCGCCGCGGCGGCAAGCTCACCACCGAGGCGAAGATCCGCTACGTGTTCATCGACCCCGTCACCCTGCGCAAGACCGAGCCGCCCGTCGCCGTGCGCGACGTCTACGCGGCCCACCTGCCCGCACCCACCGCTCCCTGACGTTCCTGAGGTCCGGCCATGTTCCGCGTGCTCTTCTACCACCCCGAGATCCCGCCGAACACCGGCAACGCGATCCGCCTCGCCGCCAACACCGGCTGCGAGCTGCACCTGGTCGAGCCGCTGGGGTTCACGCTCGAGGACAAGCAGCTGCGCCGCGCCGGGCTCGACTACCACGACCTCGCGCGCGTCCGCGTGCACGCCGATCTCGCCGCCGCGTGGCGAGCGCTGTTGCCGGCCAAGGTCTACGCGTTCAGCGCCAAGGCCACGCGCCTCTACACCGACGTGGCCTACGAACCCGGCGACGTGCTGCTGTTCGGCCCCGAGTCCGCCGGCCTGCCCGACGACGTGCAGCAGGCGACCGAGATCACCGACCGGGTGCGGCTGCCGATGGTGCCCACGAGCCGCTCGCTCAACCTGGCCAACACCGCGGCCATCACGATCTACGAAGCCTGGCGGCAGAACGGTTTCGGCCTGCCGCCATGCTGAGTCGCCGAAATTCGCAGCTCGCTACGGGAGTCTCTGGCCGATCAGCAACGCGGCGGCCGCCCCGATCATCAGCACCAGGGTGCCGATCACGACCCACGGCTTGCTCGCGTCGGCGTTCTTGAGCTCGTAGCCGATCTGCTCGCCGAGGTCGGCGTAGACCTTCTTCAGCTCGTCGGCGCTGGCCGCCTTGTAGAAGTCTCCGCCGGACAGCCGCGCGATCTCCTTCAAGGAGTCGTCGTCCACCCGCACGTCCTGCGGCTTGCCCTCGATGTCGACCGAACCGTGCGTGGTGCCGAACGAGATCGACGAGATCGGCATCTGCGCCTGCTTCGCGGCCTGCGCCGCGGTGTACGCGCCGCGCGGGGCGTAGAGATCCTCCGGCACGGTCTGCTTGCCGTCGCTCATCAGCACGATGCGCGCGGGCGGCGGACCGTCGGCGCCGCCGACCACGGCCGAGAAGCTCTCGATCGACTGCATGGCCGCGAAAATGCCTTCACCGGTGGCCGTCGACTGCGCGAGCTTCAGGTTGTCGATCGCCTTCACCACGCCGGCGCGGTCGGTGGTCGGGTTGACCAGGACGGTCGCGGTGCCGGCGAAGGAGATCAGCCCGAGGTTCACGCCCGGGGTCATGTTCTCGGCGAACTGCTTGGCCGCGTCCTGCGCCGCCTTCAGCCGGTTGGGCGCGACGTCGGTGGCCTCCATCGACAGCGACACGTCGATCACCAGCACCACGGTGGCCCGGTTGCGCGGCACCTTCTGCTCCGCCGTCGGCCCGGCCAGCGCCACGGTGAGCACGAGCAGCGACAACACGATCAGCACCGCCGGCAGGTGCCTGATCCAGCCCTGCGTCTTCGGCGCGACCTTGTCGAGCAGCTCCAGGTTCGCGAACCGCATCACGCGCTTGCGCCGCGCCCGCTGGGCCAGCACGTATGCGACGGCCACGGCCGCCACCACGATCAGCAGCAGGAACCACCACGGTGAAGTGAAGCCGCCGAGGCTCATGCGACACCACCCGACCAGCGGCGCTTGCGCGCGACCACGAACCGCACCATGTCGGCGATCCAGTCGGAGTCGGTGCGCAGCACCAGGTGCGCCGCACCCGCGCGGCGCAGCCCGGCCGCGACGTCCTGCCGGTGGGCATGCGCCGCGGCGCCGAACTCCTTGCGCAGCAAGGCGGAAGCGTGCACTTCGCGCTGTTTCCCTGTCTCCGGGTCGGCCAGGACGACGGTGCCCACGTCGGGCAGGTCCACGTCGCGCGGGTCGAGGACTTCGATGGCGATGAGCTCGTGATGCCCGCCGAGCGCGCGCAGCGGCCGCTGCCAGTCGATGGGTCCCAGGAAGTCCGAGATCACCACGCCCAGGCCGCGCCGGCGGGGCGGACGGCGAAGCTGCTCCAGCGCGTCGGCGAGATCGCCGCGGACGCCCTCGGGCGCCCGCGGGGTCTCGGCCAGCCGCCGGATCAGGCCGCGCGCGTGGGCGAGCCCACCGCGCGCGGGGATGCGGTTCACGCCCTGGCCGTTGGACACCAGCGCGCCGATGCGGTTGCCGCCCCCACCGGTGAGGTGGGCGACGGCTGCCGTCGCGCACACCACCAGGTCGCGTTTCTCGCACAGCGCCGTGCCGAAGTCGAGGCTCGCGGACATGTCCGCGACCACCCACGTCTCCAGCTCGCGGTCGGCGACCGTCTCGCGGATGTGCGGCGTGGTCGTGCGGGCCGTGACGGCCCAGTCCATCCGCCGCACGTCGTCGCCCGGCTGGTACGGCCGCGCCTCACCCGGCTCTGAGCCGGGGCCCGGCACGAGGCCGAGGTGGTTGCCCTGCAGCAGCCCGTCGAGCCGACGGCGGACGTCGAGCTCCAGCGTGCGCAGCCCCGCCTCCAGGCGGTCACCGCGCAGCACCGGGGGCGCCCACCCGGGACGCTGGTCCTTCTGCGCCTTCCCTGCCACGCCGACTACCTGACGGGCGCGCCCGCCGGCACCGGCCCGGTCCCGCCCTGCGGCCGGGCCGAGACCTGCGGCAGGGGCACCGTCTGAAGCACGCGGGTGATGATGTGGTCCACGGGCACGCCGTCGGCCAGCGCGTCGTAGGACAGGACGAGGCGGTGGCGCAGCACGTCGGGCACCACGTCGACGACGTCCTGCGGCAGCACGTAGTCGCGGCCGCGCACGAGCGCGAGCGCGCGGGCGGCGGCGATGATGCCGAGGCTCGCGCGCGGCGACGCGCCGTAGGAAACCCAGCCCGCGACGTCGGCGAGGCCGTGGTCGTTGGGCGTGCGGGTGGTGAGCACGAGGCGCACCACGTAGTCGACCAGCGCGTGGTGGACGAACACCTGCGACGCGACGCCCTGCAGGCGCACGAGCTCGCTGGGGCTGAGCACCTCGTGGGGCACCGGCGGCGTGACGCCCATCCGGTAGATGATCTCGCGCTCTTCCTCGGCCGTGGGGTACTCGACCACGATCTTGAACAGGAAGCGGTCGCGCTGTGCCTCCGGCAGCGGGTACACGCCCTCGTTCTCGATGGGGTTCTGCGTGGCGAGCACGAGGAACGGGTCGGGCATCGGGAAGGTCTGGCCGCCGATCGACACGTGCCGTTCGGCCATCACCTCCAGCATCGCCGACTGCACCTTCGCGGGCGCGCGGTTGATCTCGTCGGCGAGGACGAAGTTGGCTACGACCGGGCCCAGCTCCACGTCGAAGCGCTCGGCGCCCTGGCGGTAGATGCGCGTGCCGAGGATGTCGGCCGGCACGAGGTCGGGCGTGAACTGCACCCGGGAGAACGAGCCGCCGACCACCCGCGCGAAGGTCTCCACGGCCAGCGTCTTCGCGACACCGGGCACGCCTTCCAGCAGCAGGTGCCCCTTCGCCAGCAGCCCGACGAGCACGCGCTCCACCAGCCGGTCCTGGCCGACGATGATGCGCTTGACCTCGAACACGGTGCGTTCCAGCAACTGGGCGTCCCGCGCCGGCGTGCCGGGCTGCTGCCCGTTCCCGCCCTCGGCGTAGCCGGGCTCGGTCACTCTGCCTCCTGTGGTTCTGCTTCCTCCGGGCTCGCCCGCGACCGTACTGCTTCCCGGTGGTCGTAGTCCGCGCGGCACGCTGGCCCGTCACGGTAGCCAAGCGCATCAGCGGTGTGACAGCTGTGAAGACAGTGTCAGCGGCTTCGGCACAGGTCGCGCGGCGTGTCGTGATCGTCGCTTTTGACCGGTTCGGCTTGCGGTCCGGGGCACCCGCGGCTCCTCCCCTGCCGCATCGACGAGGGCAGCGCCGTCGCGGTCGGCGCGATCAGCCGGTCCACAGTGGACGCTTGGCCGGGCCCCGACGGCTTCCACTCGCGATCAGCTCCGGTTTGTCCACACCGGACAGTCGCCGGGCGACACCGCCGCCGAGCACGTTCGCGGCGTACGTTACCGCTAGCGTCGTCCCATGACCGACCCCTTGCTGGCCGCCTACGACGCCGAAGTCCGCACCGCCGAGCTGACCACCGCGGAACCGGGCACGACCCTCGACCGCGACGCCCCCGTCACCCGCATCCTCGGCTCCCGGCGTGGTTTCGTGGTGGGCCCGCCGGACCTCGGCGTGACCGGCCCTTCGCTGGACGCGCTCATTGACCGGCAGGTCCGCTTCTTCGCCTCACGCGGTGAAGCTTTCGAATGGAAAACCCGCGCGTACGACCGCCCCGCCGATCTGCCCGACCGCTTGATCGCCGCCGGTTTCGCGCCGGAGGAAACCGAAACGGTCCTCATCGCCCCCGTCGCCGTGATTTCCCCCTCGGCCCCGCCCTCGGCCGATGTCACCATCCGCGAAGCCACCGGCGAGGCCGACCTGCGCCGCATCGCCCACCTCAGCGCCACCGTCTTCGGCAGCGACGAGGCTGCCGTCGCCCGCGACCTCCTCGCGCGCGCCCGCGAAGACAACGAGGGCACAACGGTCCACGTCGTCGCCGAATCCGCCGGCCGCGTCGTCTCAGCGGCCCGCCTGGAACTCGTCGGCGGCACCACCTTCGCCGGCCTCTGGGGCGGCGCCACCCTGCCGGACTTCCGGGGCCGCGGCCTCTACCGCGCGCTCGTCGCCCACCGCGCCGCCACCGCCCACACCCGCGGCGCGCGCTACCTCCAGGTCGACGCCCTCCCGCCGAGCCGCCCGATCCTCCAGCGCCTCGGCTTCACCGCCGTGACCACGACCACGCCGTATGTCTGGACCCCGGCTTAGGCCGGCCCACCTCGGCCTCGACCTCGGCGAGCCAGCCGAGGTACCAGCGGTCGAACGTCATCCGGCCGTGGTCGTCGGCCTGCGGCCCGATGCCGCCGTCGGAGGCCTCGCCGTCGAACCACAGAGCGCCACGGTCGGGGCCGGTCACCACGAGGAGGTCGTAGTGGCCGCAGCCGCTGTGGCAGAGCGGCAGGGTGCCGTGGGTGTCGGCCTCGTCGCGAGCATCGAGCGACCGGGTCAGCTCCGGCCGGCGCTCCTGCGGGATCTTCGTGAAGTCGGGCCATTCGGCGTGGTGGAAGAGCTCGCGGTGCGGGAACTCCGTCCGCAGGTCCACGCGGTCGCCGCCACGGCGGTCGTCGGCGGCGAACTCCCAGCGGCGACCGGAGCGGCCGAAACCCAGCAGCCCGTAGCCCGGGCCGGCCCCGCCGGCGCCGACCTCGACGAGGAAGTTCCGGTACGGCTCGGGCAACGGCGCGCCGAACTGCTCCTCGACAGCCTCGACGTCGCGTTCAGTCAGCGGCGAGGCCAGCCGGAATCCGTGGGCGCTCGCGCCGAACACCGAGCGCGCGTCCCGCCGCTTCGCCAGCCGCGCCAGCCGGTCGCGGACTCCGTCCCACGTCACGAGGGACGAGCGTAGGACCTCAGCCGATCAACCGGGTCGCATACGGCATGATCCCGCCGTACCGGACCGCCGTCACCCGCACGTACGAGCCGGACTGCGGAGCCTCCACCATCTGCCCGCCGCCGAGGTACAGGGCGACGTGGTGGATGCCGCCCGAGCCGCCCCAGAAGAGCATGTCGCCGCGGCGCATCTGGGAGAGGGGGACGCGGCGGCCGGAGGTGTACTGGTAGCCGCTGTAGTGCGGCAACGACCGGACGCCGGCGAAGGCGTAGATCATCAGTCCGGAGCAGTCGAAGCCGATCTTGCGGTAGTCGCCGTACATGTCGGCGACGCCGCCGTCGTGGATGCCACGGGTGGGGCCGCTGCCGTTGCCGCCGCCCCAGGCGTACGGGCGGCCCAGCTGCGACAGCGCCCGGGCGATCACGGACTCGATCGACGAGCCCGCCGCGGGCGAAGGCCGGCCACCGCCGCCCGACGAGGGACGGCCGCCGCCACCCGAGGAACTCAGCGCCGCCTGGCGGGCGCGTTCCTCGTCCTCGCGCTGCTTCTGCGCCACCCAGTCCTGGTAGCGCTGGCGCTGGCCCTGCAGGCCGGTGACCTTCGACTGCGCCGCGTAGAGCTGCTGCTCCACCGAGCTCTTGCTCGCCTGCAGCTGCTGGTTCTGCGACGCCTGGGACTGCTGCGCCTGCACGGCGTCGGCCTGGGCGGCGTCGGCCCCGCTCTTCGCCTGGCGCGCGGCTTCCTGCTTCTGCTGCGCGACGTCGAGGGCCTTACGTGCGGCGGCGTCCTTGTTGGACTTGTCCGTCTGCGCCTGCTGGAGGCGGTCGAGGGCGTTGAGCCGCGAGCCGCCGATGGAGTCGAGGATCTGGGCGCGGGCCAGCAGGTCCTTGGGGCTGTCGGAGGTCAGGTACGCCGAGATCGAGCCGACCGTGCTGCCCTGCTCGAAGCTGGCCGCCGCGAACTCCTTGAGGTCCTGGCGCGCCTTCTCGATCGCGCCCGCCGCGGCGTCGGCCTGCGTGCGCGCGGACTTCGCGGCGTCCTCGGCCTGGCTCGCGGCGTCCTGCGCCGACTGCAGGTCGACCAGGGCCTTCATGGCCTGTTCCTGCTTCAGCTCGACGTCGTCCTGCAGCGAGCTGAGCTTCTGCTCGGCCTGCGCGAGCTGGTTGGTGAGCTTGCCGACCTCACCGGCCTTCTCGTTGGCCGCGGCCTTCGAGGAGTTCAGCTCCGAGTCGCTCGGGTTGGGCGGGGGCGGCGGCACCGCCAGGCCCGTGCCCGCTGCTCCGAACAGGACCACGAGGGCGAAGGAGCCGACTGTGAGACCACGCCGCAAGACCCGTCCACGCCGGACCACCACGACCAGCCACCTCCCGCTCACCTGCGTCTGCCAGCAGTGATCACACCGCGTGCCACTGCAGTCACACCACTATCACAAGCCTCAGGCGGAACTCACACACCGTAGACACCAATTCCCCTCATCGGGGGACCCCTGACGTTCGGCGTGTCCGAATGGCCCAGCTCACTCCGCGTGCCGTCTTGAAGTTAATACAGGACACGCGTACTGTTTGCGGCGACGACGAGGTGTGCCATCCCGATTCCGGTCCTACGGTGGGGGTGCGCAAGACTCGGACGCGGTCTTCCCGAGGACCGCGAAACACACACCGAACTGACCCGGGGCCCGCACCCGCGACGGCGCGGGTCCCCGCCACTGGAGTTAGACGTGACTGCACCTGCCAGCAAGGACAGCTTCGGCGCCAAAGACACGCTGAAGGTCGGAGACAACTCGTACGAGGTCTTCCGCCTGAACAAGGTCGAGGGCGCCGAGCGCCTGCCCTACAGCCTGAAGATCCTGCTCGAGAACCTGCTGCGCACCGAGGACGGCGCGAACATCACCGCCGACCACATCCGCGCGCTCGGCAGCTGGGATCCCAGCGCCGACCCGTCCATCGAGATCCAGTTCACGCCCGCGCGCGTGATCATGCAGGACTTCACCGGCGTTCCTTGCGTCGTGGACCTCGCCACGATGCGCGAGGCCGTCACCGACCTCGGTGGCGACCCCGACAAGGTGAACCCGCTGGCGCCGGCCGAGCTGGTCATCGACCACTCCGTGATCATCGACGTGTTCGGCCGCGCCGACGCGTTCGAGCGCAACGTCGAGATCGAGTACGAGCGCAACCGCGAGCGCTACCAGTTCCTGCGCTGGGGCCAGGGCGCCTTCGACGAGTTCAAGGTCGTGCCGCCGGGCACCGGCATCGTGCACCAGGTCAACATCGAGCACCTCGCGCGCACGGTCATGGCCCGTAACGGCCAGGCCTACCCCGACTCCTGCGTCGGCACCGACTCGCACACCACGATGGTCAACGGCCTGGGCGTGCTGGGCTGGGGCGTCGGCGGCATCGAGGCCGAGGCCGCCATGCTGGGCCAGCCGGTGTCGATGCTCATCCCGCGCGTGGTCGGCTTCAAGCTGACCGGCGAGATCCCGACCGGCGTGACCGCTACCGACGTGGTGCTCACCATCACCGAGATGCTGCGCAAGCACGGCGTGGTCAGCAAGTTCGTCGAGTTCTACGGCGAGGGCGTCGCCTCGGTGCCGCTGGCCAACCGCGCCACCATCGGCAACATGAGCCCCGAGTTCGGCTCCACCGCCGCGATCTTCCCGATCGACGACGAGACCATGCGCTACCTCAAGCTCACCGGCCGCTCGGCCGAGCAGGTCGCGCTCGTCGAGGCCTACGCCAAGGAGCAGGGCCTCTGGCACGACGCGTCCCACGAGCCGGTCTTCTCCGAGTACATCGAGCTGGACCTGTCGACGGTCGTCCCGTCGATCGCCGGCCCGAAGCGCCCGCAGGACCGCATCGAGCTGTCCGACGCCAAGAACTCGTTCCGCAAGTCGGTGCACGACTACGTGGAGGAGCAGTTCCCGGCGCCGCACACCAAGGTCGACGAGACCATCGAGGAGACCTTCCCCGCGAGCGACCCGGCTTCGCTGTCGTTCGCCGACGAGGACGCCGTGCCGGTGCAGTCGGCTGCCAACGGCGCGTCGGGCCGTCCGACCAAGCCGGTCACGGTCAAGTCGGACGAGCGCGGCGAGTTCGTGCTCGACCACGGCGCCGTGGTGATCGCGTCGATCACCTCGTGCACCAACACCTCGAACCCCTCGGTGATGCTGGGCGCCGCTCTGCTCGCCCGCAACGCGGTGGACAAGGGCCTCGCGGTCAAGCCGTGGGTCAAGACGTCGATGGCGCCGGGCTCGCAGGTCGTCACCGACTACTACAACAAGGCCGGCCTGTGGCCGTACCTGGAGAAGCTGGGCTACCACCTGGTCGGCTACGGCTGCACCACCTGCATCGGCAACTCCGGCCCGCTGTCGGACGAGATCTCGGCCGCGATCCAGGAGAACGACCTCACCGCCGTCTCGGTGCTCTCGGGCAACCGGAACTTCGAAGGCCGCATCAACCCCGACGTGAAGATGAACTACCTCGCGTCGCCGCCGCTGGTCATCGCCTACGCGCTGGCCGGCACGATGGACTTCGACTTCGAGAACCAGCCGCTGGGCCAGGACACCGACGGCAACGACGTCTTCCTGAAGGACATCTGGCCGTCGCCGCAGGAGATCCAGGAGACGATCGACTCCTCGATCACGCAGGAGATGTTCTCCAAGGACTACGCCGACGTGTTCGACGGTGGCGAGCGCTGGAAGGCGCTGCCCACCCCCGAGGGCAAGACCTTCGAGTGGGACACCGAATCCACCTACGTGCGCAAGCCCCCGTACTTCGAGGGCATGCAGGCCGAGCCGGCGCCGGTCACCGACATCTCCGGCGCGCGCGTGCTGGCGAAGCTGGGCGACTCGGTCACCACCGACCACATCTCCCCCGCCGGTGCGATCAAGGCCGACACCCCGGCCGGCCAGTACCTCACCGAGCACGGTATCGACCGGAAGGACTTCAACTCCTACGGTTCGCGCCGCGGCAACCACGAGGTGATGATCCGCGGCACCTTCGCGAACATCCGGCTGCGCAACCAGCTGCTGGACGACGTGCAGGGCGGCTACACCCGCGACTTCACCCAGGACGGCGCGCCGCAGGCGTTCATCTACGACGCGGCCCAGAACTACGCGGCGCAGGGCACCCCACTGGTCGTGCTGGGCGGCAAGGAGTACGGCTCGGGCTCGTCGCGTGACTGGGCGGCCAAGGGCACCTCGCTGCTGGGCGTGCGCGCGGTGATCACCGAGTCGTTCGAGCGCATCCACCGCTCGAACCTCATCGGCATGGGTGTCATCCCGCTGCAGTTCCCGGCCGGCGAGTCGGCCGCGTCGCTGAAGCTGGACGGCACGGAGACGTTCGACATCTCCGGCATCACCAAGCTCAACGACGGTGAGACCCCGCGTACGGTGCACGTCACCGCCACCAAGCAAGACGGCACCAAGGTCGAGTTCGACGCCGACGTCCGCATCGACACCCCGGGCGAGGCCGACTACTACCGCAACGGCGGCATCCTGCAGTACGTGCTGCGCAAGATGACCAACGCCTGATCCACAGGGAACGACGCGCGAAGGCCGCTCCGGAAGCTTCCGGAGCGGCCTTCGCCGTATCACCAGCCGACCGCCGCGGGTCAGCGGACCACGGCACCCGTTTTCGGATCGAGCTTCAGCGGTTTCGCGTTCGGGTGCGAGAAGTCGAACATTCCGGTGAGGGGCGCGGCCAAGGCGTCGAACGAGCCGTCGCCGATGCGGCCGAGGCGCCAGTTGTCCTCGATGAACCGCAGCACCGACGTCTGGTCGGTCATGGTGTGGTCGACGTGGTTCGCCCGGCTGTAGGGCGAGATCACCAGCAGCGGCAGGCGTGGGCCGTAGCCGCAGCGGTCGGCGTAGCCGCCGAGGCGCACCGGGTGCGAGGTGCACACCGACGAGTCCTGCGCGGAGTCGTGCGAGCCGTTCACGATCTTCGAGGGCACGTGGTCGTACCAGCCGTCGGAGTCGTCGTAGGCGAGCACGATCGCGGTGTCGCGCCAGTGCGGCGAGGACTGGATGCGGTTGATCTCCGAGACCACGAACGCCTGCTCGTCGAGCGGGTCGGAGTAGCCGGCGTGACCGTCCTGGTAGGACGGTGCCTTGAGGAAGCTGACCGCGGGCATGGTGCCGGTGCGCAGCGCGTCGTCGAAGTCGCTCACGTCGTACTGGTGGTTGGCCTGGTCGGTCTGGCCCACGGCGTGGAGCGAGCTCGGCGGCAGGTGCTTCGCGTTGGCGGTCGACTCGTAGTACTGGAACGGCTCGTGGTGCGGGCTGTAGTCCACGGCCGCCTGCCCGCCGACGTTCGGGTGCTGGGTGCCGCAGACCGCGTAGCCGCCGGCCGCGCCGGTGGGCTTGAAGCCGCCTTCGAACCAGCCCCACGTGACGTGCTTGGCGTTGAGCAGGTCACCGACGTTGCGGCCCTGGAAGGCGCCCAGGTTGTCGGTCGCGGTGTGGTTCTTGTCGGAACAGTCGTCGAAAGCCGGGTCCGGGTCGGTGATCATCGTGCCGACGCCGTGCTCGTCGGGCGAGGCGGCGGTGTTCGGGTCGACCTTCGGCTCGCCCGTGACCGAGTCCACGGGCTGCAGGCCGTGGGTCTGGCCCGAGATCAGGTTGATCGCGCCAGGGCTGGACGGGCCGAAGACGGCGTCGAACGAGTTGTCGTTGAGCGCGTAGTGCTGCGCGTAGTTCCACATCGCGGTGACGGTGTTGCCGTCGAAGTAGTCCATCACCAGGCCGGGCTCACCGAACAGCACGGGCTGGCCCGTGCACTTGTCCTTCTCGGTGTTCTCGACGAACTTGTCCATCTTCCCGCCGTTGAAGGCGGCCTGTTCCTTGTTGTAGTCGTGGGCCTGGTCGCACGTCAGCGCCTGGTCGGGAGCGAGCCGTTTCGGGTTGTAGGCGTTGGGGTTGTCCGTGAGCAGCTTGTGGTCCAACCCGTTGACCTTCGGCGTGTGCGGTGCCGCGTGGAACGGGGTGCCGTTCTCGTTGGTGGCGTCCGGGTAGGTGCCGAAGTAGTGGTCGAACGAGATGTTCTCGCCGAAGATCACCACCACGTGCTTGATCGGTGACGTGGTCGGGAAACTCGCCGCGTCCACGGCCTTGTCCGGCACCGCCGGCGACGCGGCGCTGCTCGCACACGCCGCCGCCATCAGCACGGCCGTGCCCAGCGCCCCGGCCGCCAGCGCGGTCCTCCTGCTCCTGCCCACGACCTGCCCCTTCCCGCTCATCCCAGCAACGTCCGGCCGTAGTGGTCGGCCGGATCCGTCACGCCGGGGAGCAGGTAGAAGTACCCGCCCCCGAACGGCGAGACGTAGTCCGTGAGCGGCTCGCCTTCGAGCCGCTTCTGCACCGCCTCGAACTGGCTCTCGAGGTCACGCTGGTAGCAGGTGAACACGAGGCCCATGTCGAGGTTGCCGTTGGAGTCCACGCCGCGGTCGTAGTTCACCGCGCGCCGCAGGATCCGCTCGCCGTCGGTCCGCGGCGTGCGCGGGTTGGCGAGGCGGATGTGGCTGGTCAGCGGGATCACCGTGCCGACGGGGTCCTCCGCGTAGCGCGGCACGTCGAGTTCGCCTGCGCCGTCGAGCGGCGCGCCGGTGTCGCGGCGCCGGCCGATCATGTTCTCCTGCTCCGACAGCGATACCCGGTCCCAGAACTCCACGAGCATCCGGATGAGCCGTACGACCTGGTAGCTGCCGCCGTCGTCCGTCCACACCAGACGGTCCAGTTCGGACGGCTGCGGATTGGCGGTGCCGTCCTTGAACCCCAGGAGGTTGCGGGGTGTGCCGGCCGGGCGTGGCGGTGAGGTGAAGCCGTCGATCTTCCAGCGCACCTGCATGCCGCCGCGCGTGGCCCGGGTGAGGTCGCGCAGGGCGTGCAGCACGGTATCGGGCTCGGCCGCGGTGAGGACCAGGCTCAGGTCGCCGTGGCACCACCGCGGGTCGAGGGCGTCGTCGGGGAACACCGGCATCGGCTTGAGCTTCGCGGGCTTGCGGGCGGCGAGGCCGTAGCGGTCGTCGAACAGCGACGAGCCCACGCCCACCAGCACCGCCAGCTCACCCGCCGGCACCTCGGGCCCGAGCACGCCGGAGTCGGCGGGCGGACCGGTGATCCCCAGCGCGGCCGGTGCGCCGCCCGCGGTGAGGAACGCGGCGCGATCGGTCAGCTCGCGCAGCAGGCCGGTCAGCTCCTGCCGGTTCTCCGCCACCACGTCGAACGCCGCGACGATCGAATGCCGCGCCGGCTCGGCCAGTATCGCGGCCTGGCGCGGTCCGTGGAACGGCGCCGGCCCGGTCGCCGACGCGCTCCCGGCAAGGCCCGCGAGCCCCGCTCCGGCTCCGGCGGCCGCGGCCCCGCGCAAGAACGCACGCCGCCCGAGCGTCACGAGATCCTCCTCGGCTCGGCGATCGCCGCGATCGGCGCGAGACGCTCGGTGAGCTCGGCGACGTCGGCGTTGATCTTCTCGCGCCGGGCCTGCGTCAGGTTCGCCAGAGAAGTGCCCTGTGCCGCGTGCAGATCGCGTTCGGTGCGGTCGAGCCACGCGTCGAGGTCCGCCAGCCCCGGGAAGCGGGTGACGAGCAACGGCCGCAGCACGTCGAGCACGGCGCGCGTGCCGGTGATGTTGGCCTGGGCTGTGGCGAGTGTGCTCCCGCTGCCGTAGTCGGTGCGGCCGGTGAGCTCGAACTGCAGCGTGTTTTCCATGATCTCGTGGGCGCGCAGGCCGAGGTCGTTCTGGTCGACCTGCGCGTCGCCGAACGCCGTGCGCAGCTGCCGCACATCCGTGTCGAGCTGCCTGGCCACCGGCTCCAGTGCGGCCGGGTCCTCGTAGTGCCACAAGCCGTTCTCGAGACGGTGGAACCCGGTGAACCCCGGATCCGCCGCACCGCCGGCCAGGCCCGCCGTGGTGCCGTTGACGGCCCCGTCGGCGTCGCCGAAAGCGTCGTAGGCCGCGCCGAGCCGTTCGTAGGTCAGGTGCGCGGTGAGCCAGGCCCGTTCGCTCGCCTCGCGGTCTCCATTGTGGACGGCGTTGTCGAGCGCGGCCGTCTGCCCGGCCAGCGTGGTAAGCCCTTCGGCCACGTAGTGGTGGTACTTCTCGAGCGGTTCCAGCAGGTCGGCGTTGGTCACGGGCACGACCGCGGGCCCCGGCCGCTGCGCGCCGCCGCTCACGCGGACCTCCGGCCCGACGAACGGAGTGCCGTCTTCCGGCGCGCACCGCAGCGCGTACGCGCCGTCGGCCAAGTTCACCGGCAGAGCTCGGGTGGTGCCGGACCCCACGCCCTCCAGCTCGCCGAACACGGTGCCGGTGGCGGGATCGACGACTTCGACCGCCATGGTCACCGCGCCGGTGTTGCGCACCTGCAGCGTCTGCGGGCCCGGCGGCGGCGCCACCCAGCCCGCACCGCACCCGGACCGCGACACGACGATCGGCCCGGCGTCGGCGTCCGGTCCGGCCGCGTCGACGACGACCACCACGACGCCGGCAGCGACCACGACCAGGCCGGCCACCGCCGCCCAGCGCCATCGCCGCACCGGCAACTCCCCTCAGGTGAACTTCTGGCGAACACTTTCACGTATTCGCACACACCTGACAAGAGCTCTGCCCCGTTATGCCCGATTTTGGCGCGCGGTCTGTCCTACGCCGTCACTTTCGCGACAACACGAACACCGGCAACGGCCGCCCGGCCGCGACGCGTTCCATCTCGTAGCCCGGCCAGAACGCGAGCAGCTCGGACCACATCCTGTCGTACTCCGCGCCTTCGAGCTCCCGGGCCTTGACCTCCACGACCCGCGCGCGGATCCCGACTGTCGCTTTGGGATCCGCGCGCAGGTTGTAGGTCCAGGCCGGGTTGTTCGGCCGGCCCCAGTTCGAGCCCGTGAGCACGAAGTCGTCGCCGTGCGGGAAGTACAGCAGATTCGTGCTGCGCGGCAGCCCGCTCTTGCGCCCGGTCGTGGTCAGCCGCAGCGACGGCAGGCCCGCGATGCCGACCAGGCTCACCCGCCCGCCGAAGAAGCGGTGCAGCTTCTGGTCGGTCCAGATGATGCCGCGCGACAGCGTCATCACGAAGGGCCTGGTGCCGAGCTTGCGAGCGAAGGGCTCGAGGGGGTTACGCACGTACAGATCTTGCCAAACTCACCCCGAACCGCTCCTGGGAGTCCGTCCACCAGCGCTCGACGGCGAAACCGGCGGCGGCCAGCTCCGCCTCGACGCCCGTGCGGCGGAACTTCGCGGAGATCTCCGTGCGGATGTGCTCGCCCGCGGCGAAACGCACCTGCAGGTCGGCGCCCGGGATGTCGACGGTGACCTCGTGCCGCGCGCGCAGCCACATCTCGATCCACTCGTCCTCGGCGTTCCAGTGCGAAACGTGCTCGAAGGTGTCGAGGTCGAAGTTCGCCCCCAGCCGGGAGTTGATGACCCGGAGCACGTTGCCGTTGAAGGCGGCGGTGACCCCGGCCGCGTCGTCGTAGGCGCGCTCCAGTGTTTCGCGGTCCTTCACCAGGTCGGTGCCCAGCAGGAGCCACTCGCCCTCGTCGAGCACGTCGCGCACCGAGCGCAGGAACACGGCGCGCTCGTCGGGCAGGAAGTTGCCGATCGTCCCGCCGAGGAACGCCACCACGCGCGGCGAGGTGCCCGGCAGCAGGTTCAGGTGCTGGGTGAAGTCGCCGACGACGCCGCGCACCTCCAGCTTCGGGTAGTCCGCCGCGATCGCTTCGGCGGCTTCGGCCAGCGCCGACTCCGAGACGTCCAGGGGCACGAACGACTCGAGCGTGCCGTGCTCGGTCAACGCGTCGAGCAGCAGCCGCGTCTTCTCGCTGGACCCGGAACCGAGCTCGACGAGCGTGTGCGCGTCGGTGAGCCGAGCGACGTCACCGGCGCGCGCGGCGAGCACCTCACGCTCGCTCCGGGTCGGGTAGTACTCGGGCAGCTCGGTGATCTTCTCGAACAGCTCGCTGCCCTCGGCGTCGTAGAACCACTTGGGCGGCAACCACTTCTGCTCCGCCGCCAGGCCCGCTCGCACGTCCGCGCGAAGCTCGCCCGCGACGTCGCGGCGATGGCTTTCGAGATCCACTTCCGTCATGAGGTGGTGCTCCGATCCAGGGTCAAGGGAAGGAGTTCGACGCCGGCCGCGGTGACGCGCACGGCGTGGTGGTCGGGAACGGGGGTCCAGGCCGGGTCCGGGTCACACGGCTCGGACGCCAGCACCACACCGCCGGTCATGGACCGCACCGACAGCGCGTGCGTCCACGTGGTGCCGATCAGCGTGGTGCCGTCGGTCAGCAGGAAGTTCAGCCGCGAACCCGGGGCCACGGCCTCGACCTCGGCGATCAGGTCGGTGACCGCGGCCAGCGGGTCGGCTCCGTCCCGAAGCCGGGCGCGCAGCAGCGCCCACAGCAGCGCCGCGTCGGTCGGCGCCTCGAGTGTGAGCAGCTCGGTGACGTCGAGGGTCTTCGCCAGCCCGGCCATCGAACCGGGCCAGCCGCGGACCACGCCGTTGTGGCTGAACAGCCACCGCCCGTCGGTGAACGGCGCCGCGGCCGCCTCGGTCACCGGCATCCCGGTGGTGCCGTTGCGGACCGCGGCGACGAACGCCGTGGTCGAGACCGAGGCGGCCAGCGCGGGCAGCGTCTGGTCCGTCCACAGTGGAGACGCGCGCCGGTAGCGCTGCGGCGCGCCTCCGGGCTCGGGGTACCAGCCGAGGCCGAAACCGTCGGCGTTGACCGAGCCGCCGCCGCGCATGTCGAGCGGCGCGTACGACTGCACGAGCAGCGCGTGGGGCGCCGCGAACACGAGCTCGGCGGGCGAGATCGGCGCGCCGAGGTACGCGAGGTGCCGGCACATGCCGTTCAGTTCACCTCGCCGGGCTGGGCGTCACGGGCGCAGCGGAAGCCGGAGAAGATCTGCCGCCGGATCGGGTAGTCCCAGTTGCGGAACGTGCCGCGGATCGCCGCCGAGTCGGTGCCGAACGAACCCCCGCGCAGCACCTTGTACTCCGGGCCGAAGAACACCTCCGAGTACTCCCGGTACGGGAACGCCACGAACCCCGGGTAGCCGTGGAGGTCGGTGCTCGTCCACTCCCACACGTCGCCGATCAGCTGGTGCAAGCCCAGCGGCGACGCCCCGGCCGGGTATGCGCCGGCCTCGGCCGCGCGCAGGTGGCGCTGCCCGAGGTTGGCGTGCTCGGCCGTCGGTTCCTCGTCGCCCCAGGGGAAGCGCCGCGAACGGCCCGTCGCCGGGTCGTGGCGCGCGGCCTTCTCCCACTCCGCCTCGGTGGGCAGCCGCTTGCCCGCCCACGCGGCGTACGCCTCGGCCTCGTAGTACGACACGTGCACCACGGGCTCGTTCACGGGCACCGGCTCGTGCACGCCGAACCGCGTGCGCCACCAGCCGCTCGGCTCGCGGTGCCAGAAGCGCGGCGCCGTGATGTCGTGCTCCTGCCGATACGCCCAGCCGGGCTCGCTCCAGAACCGCCGCTCGTCGTAGCCACCGGACTCGAGGAACTCGACGTAGGCCCCGCACGTGACCGCGCCGGTGTCGAGGAAGTACGCCGGCACGTCGATCTCGTGGGCCGGGCGCTCGTTGTCCAGCGCCCACGGCTCGGCCGTGGTGCCCATGGTGAAGCGGCCGGCCGGCACGAAGACCTCGGCGGGCAGCCGGCCCGCCCGCGCGGGAGGCGGCTCCGGCGCGTGCAGCACCGGCTCGCCCTTGCGGAGCTGGTGAGTGGCCAGCATGGTCTCGTCGTGCTGCTGCTCGTGCTGGGTGATCATGCCGAACGCGAACGCGCTCTCGGTGAGCCGGCTGCCGTCGAGCGGCGCGGTCTCCAGCACGTCGAACGCCTTCTCACGGACCTCACGCACGTAGGCGCGGGCCTCGGCCGGGCCGAGCAGCGGCAGGGCCGGCCGGTCGGCGCGCGCGTGCTGGAACGCGTCGTAGAGGTCGTCGATGTCCGGGCGCAGCGGCTCGCGCCCGCCCACGTCGCGGACCAGCCACAGCTCTTCCTGGCTGCCGATGTGCGCGAGGTCCCAGACCAGCGGCGACATCAGCTTCGAGTGCTGGCGGACCAGGTCCTCGTCGTCGACGGCGTCGGTGAGGACGACGCTGCGCGCCCGCGCCCGGGTGAGGGCCTCGGCCGCGTGAGCCCGCAGGTTCTGCGGGCTCAGCTCCAGCAGCGGGTTGTGTTCCGGGGTAACGCTCATCGCTCCTGACTCCTCGATCCGTTCACGCGTGTGCGCACGCTCTCGGTGATCTCCGTGATGGTTGCGGCCGGCAGGCCCGTGGCGGGCAGCTCGGCGATGCCGAGCTCCACGAGCTTGCGCGCGACGGCGGCGATGGCGTCGTCGGCAAGACCCCGGGCCGCGGCGTCGACCCAGCGGCCCGCCACCGGCGCGCACAACCGGCGCACCTCGTCCACTGTGGACGGACGGGCGAGCAGGGCCCAGACGAGGGCGACCGGGGGCAGCCACTCGCCGGGCGGCTGGGCGTCGAGGTACCGGATCTCCAGGTACCCGTGGGGCCGCACCGGGGTGAACATCGTGGTGAGGTGGTAGTCGAGGTCCTCCGCCGTCGGGCGGCGCAGCACCCCGGCCGCACCGCGGCCGTCGATCCAGTCGGCGAACGTGAGCCCGTCCGGCGCGTCCCACGGCCGCTCGCCGCGGGGCAGCACCATCAACGGCGTGTCCATCATCCGCCGGCCCCAGTCGGCGGCGGGGTCTGGACCAGGCTCGGCCGAATGGGTCCGAACCGGTTCGGTCTCGAGCACCGCGAGCCAGCGCGCGGACTCGAGGCCGGTGTCGCGACCGGCGTGCACCCGGGAGTTGGCGAACACGGCGAGCAGCGGCGGCCCCATCACGTGGGCCGCCTCCCAGCGCGCCGCGATCTGGTCTGCTTCCCCTGTGTCCACACAGATCTGCAGCCCGGCGGTGCTGCACATCATGGTGATCCCGCCTTCGCCGATCGGCTCGAACCGGCGCTCCATCGCGGCGTAGCGAGGAGTGCGCAGGGCGCGCCGGGGCGGACGGTGGGCGTCGATGCCCGACTCGCCGAGCACGAGTCCGTGCCGGGCCAGCAGGCTGGCGAGATGGGAGAGGTCGGCCGAGACGACTGCGAGCAGATCTGGCAGCGAGGCCTGAGGAAGAGCGGAGATCTCCACCTGGCACCCGGGCTCGAGGCTCACGGGAGAGCCTGCCGGTAGCGGGGTGGCCGGACTGTCGGGGCGCAGTGTCCGCGGGGTGTGCGGGCCCAGCGCCGTGGCCAGGACATCGGGGTCGAGCGGGCGGGCCGGGTCCTCGGCGTGGTGCACCGTGAACTCGAGTTCCACGCCCAGCAGTCTCGGTGGGCCGTGCTTGAAACACACCGAGGCGACGTACGCCTCCCCGGCCGCGCGGTCCGAAAGCACCCGCGCGGTGAGGTTCGACGCACTTCCGGACTTCTCCGGAAAATCGTGCACCGCAGTCATCGTTCGCCGTCCGAGTCAAGGAGGTCCGCGGGGTGGGACCTCTCGCCTTCGGACGCTACACGGAGGGTCTGACAAAATCAGGTGCCCGCGAGTACGCGCGAGATCCACAAGACTCTCGTAAGGACTCCTGACCTGGGTGTTTGTCCTGAAGTTCCGGCACGCTGCTCCGTCCGGATGATCAGGGCAGGGCAGGTTCGGTGCCCAATCCGAGCTCCGCGGCCGCGGACTGCACGGCCCCGATCACGAGGTGCAACGCCGGGCGGCGGATCTCGGTGCGCCGGTAGGCGATCGACACCGTGCGCAGCAGCGGAGTCGTCAGCGTGACCACGTCGATGCCCGGCGGCCGCAGCAGCCGCAGCCCGAGGTCGGACACGAGCGTGACCCCGAGGCCGGCGCCCACCATGGCCATGGCCGTCGACTGCTCCTCGACCTCGTGGTTGATCTTCGGCGAGAAGCCGTGGCGGTGGCACGCCATGCGCATCGCACGGCCGAAGTGCGACTTCGGGCTCGCGAGGATCCACGGGTGCTCGGCCAGCTCGTCGAGCGACACCGAACCGGTGGGGAACGCGCCCGCCGGCACCGCGGCGTGCAGGCGTTCGATGGCCACCACCGCGCGTTCCAGCCCGTTGTCCCACCGCGTCGGCGCGTCGGAATAGTCGATCACGAACGACAGGTCGAGCGTGCCGTCGCGCACCGCCTCCGCGGTGTCCTCGGGGGCCAGCTCCCGCGTCTTCAGCTGGATCCCGGGGTACTCGGCGGCGAGCGCGGTGAGCGCGGTGGGCAGCAGGCCGGACGCCACCGACGCCCACACCCCGGCGGTGAGGCGCGCCGACATCGAGCCCTGTGCTTCCTCCAGCGCCAGCGTCGCGCGCTCGACCGAGCCCAGGATCTCCTCGGCGTGCTCGGTCAGCAGCACGCCGAGCTCGGTCAGCTGCACACGCCGGCCCAGCCGTTCGAACAACTTCGCGCCCACGTCCCGTTCGAGCTGCGCCAGCTGCTGCGACACGGCCGAAGCCGTGTAGTGCAGCGACACCGCGGCAGCGGTGACCGTCCCCCGGCGCCGCAGCTCCCGGAGCATCCGCAGGCGGTGCAACGAAAGCTCCATACAGAAACCCTAAACAACTTCGTGCAGCTTCGTTAACTGGACGCGAAGGCGGTCGCGACCGCACCCTCGAAAGCGGCGGCCGAGCAGGGCCGCCCCCGACTCTTGGAGGTGAGTGGCCCGATGCTTTCGCCGAACGCCGAACCGTTGATGAGGCTGACGTGGACCGACCCCATCACCGGCGCGCACGGCTACCTGGTCGTGCACAGCCTGGTGTCCGGCGTCGCCACGGGCGGCACGCGAATGCGGGCGGGCTGCACGATGGGCGAGGTCGAGGACCTCGCCCGCGGGATGGCGAACAAGACGGCCACGTTCAACCTCCCCGTCGGCGGTGCCAAGGGCGGCATCGACTTCGACCCCAAGGACCCGCGGGCGTTCAGCGTGCTCACGCGGTTCTGCGAGTTCCTGCGCCCGTGGCTCGACGCCAGCTGGGTGACCGCCGAGGACCTCGGCGTGCCACAGCACCTCATCGACTCCGTGTTCGAGAAGCTCGGGCTGCAGCAGTCCTACCACGCCGCGATCCACCGTTCGGCCGATCCCGGGCGCACGCTGCGGCGCGTGCAGGCCGGGCTCAACGCGCCCGTGCCCGGCGGGCTCCTGCTGGGTGACGTGATCGGCGGCTACGGCGTGGCGCAGGCCTGCCTGGGCGCCGCCTCGGCGTGGGGCTGGGACGCGGCCGAAACGACCGTCGCGATCCAGGGCATCGGCACCATGGGCGGCGGGGCCGCGTGGTACCTGCACGAAGCCGGCGTGAAGGTCGTCGCCGTGGCCGACGCGGCGGGCACGCTCTACGACCCCGAGGGCCTCGACGTGCCGGCGCTGCTCGACCTGCGCGACCGCTTCGGCGAGGTGGACCGTTCGCGGCTGCCCGAAGGCGTCCGCACCCTGCCACGCGAGGCGGTCGTGGCGACCGACGCCGACATCCTCGTGCCGGCCGCGATCTCCTACGCGCTGCGCGTGGACAACGAGAACCTCGTGAAGGCCAAGGTCGTGGTGGAAGCCGCGAACGCGGCGACGACGCCCGAGGCCGAGGCCTCGCTGTCCGCACGGGGTGTCGCGGTGATCCCGGACTTCGTCGCGAACGCGGGTGCCGCCGCGTGGGCGTGGTGGCTGCTGCTCGGCGAGGTGGGCGCCGACCCGGCCGACTCATTCCTTCGCCTGCGCACGGAGATGCAGGCGAAGGTGGCGCTGCTGCTGGCCGAGTGGAACCTCGACCGCGTGCCGCCGCGCGTGACCGGCCTGCAGCTGGCCGAGACCACCCGCGCCGCCCGGGCGGCTGAGGCGCAGGCGAACGAGGGTGCGCCTGCCCTTCTCATCCCGTAGCAGGCCGCAGCCCCTCGGGACCGGGGGTCGCGCGGTGCCCCGAGACGGGGCGGGGCACCGCGCGGAACTTCCCGGCGTTCCAGAATTTCGGGGAGCTCAGGACCGGGCGAACCGGTCGAGCACGCCGACGAGGACCTCGCTGATCGAGCCGGTGGCCGTGGTGTGCCCGGAGTCGCCGACGAGCAGGAGCTCCGCGTCCGGCAGCGCCCGTTCCAGCAGCCACGGCGTGCCGACCAGGTTGCCGAGATCGAGCGAGCCCTGGACCAGCGCCGCCGGGATCCCCGCGAGCCGGTGGGTGTCGCGCAGGATGGCGCCGTCCTCACTGAAGCAGCCGTTGGCGAAGTAGTGCGTGACGAGCCGCGCGAACGCCAGCCGGTACGCGGGGTCGGTGAACCGCGACGCCACCGGTTCGATCGAGAGCATCGCGTCTTCCCACTCGCACCAGCGGCGGGCGGCGGCTTCGTGGACGGCGGGGTCGGGATCCATCAGCAGCCGGTGGTACGCGCGGGCCAGGTCACCGTCGCGCTCGGCCTCCGGCACGCCGTCGCGGAACTTCGCGAACGCCGCCGGGAACACCGCGCCGAGCCCCCGCGTGAGCAGGTCCAGCTCGGCCTGCCGGTCGGTGGCCAAGCCGAGGAGCACGAGCTCGCTGACGCGCTCCGGGTGACGTTCGGCGTACAGCAGCGAGAGCGCCGACCCCCAGGACCCACCGAACAGCAGCCAGGTGTCGATGCCGAGCGTGGTCCGCAGCAGTTCCATGTCGGCGAGCAGGTGCGGGGTGGTGTTGGCCGAGAGGTCGGCGACGGGCTCGCCCGCGTACGGCGTGCTGCGCCCGCAGCCGCGCTGGTCGAACAGCACCACGCGGTAGCGATCGGGGTCGAAGAACCGCCGGTGCGCCGGCAGGCAGCCACTGCCGGGTCCGCCGTGCACGACGAGGGCGGGTTTTCCGGCGGGGTTGCCGCACTCCTCCCAGTACACGGCGTGGCCGTCGCCGGCGTCCAGCATTCCGGTGCGGTACGGGGTGGTCTCGGGGTGCAGTCCAGGCACGGCACGTCCCTTTCGACGGAGCCTTCCGGCGGGTCAGAGCAGGTCCGCGGCCAGCTCCCACAGCGCACGGCACAGCTGTGCGGGTGCGGCAGGGCCGAGGTGGATCACGGCTTCGGCGCCGGAGCCGGCGGTGTGGCTGAGGTAGCGGCCCCAGTCGGTGTCGGCGTAGTGCAGGGGTTCGTCCACACACAGGCGGCGGCCGACTTCGTCGCGGCGGGCGACGTACAGCTCACCGCTGCCGTGGACCGGGCGCCGCACCAGGCTGACGACGTCGGCCAGCTCGGGTTCGAGCGGGTACGCGTCCTCGCCGCGGCGCGCGGCGTCCGCGAGGTCAGAGACACGGACCGAACGCGGGACGCCGCCACCGGCCCCGACGACCGGGAGCTGCTCCACAAGGGTCTCGACCAGCCGCTGCCGGTCGATCTCCTGCACGCCAACGTGCTCACCGTCGGACACGGCGAGCACCGCCTGCAGCCCGCTCGCGGCGACGAGCACGCCGTAGGTGCGCCCGCCCGTGGCGACCCAGCCGTAGTACTCCTCCGCCGGCCGCGACAGCAGCGGCAGCCAGTCGAGGAAGTCGACGGTGGCGCGGCCGCGCCGGTCGACGAGGCCGGCCACGGCGAGCGCGTCGTCGATCCGCTTGGCGGCCTCCTCGCGTTCGAGATCCGACAGCCACACCGGTTCGGGGCGCAGCGTCACGTGCAACGACCCGACCTGCTCGCGCTCGGCGAGCGCCGCGAGCGCTTCCAGCGGTACGTCGACCCGTCCGGCCACGGCCGTCACTCGCCGATGACCGGCGGGATCGTCCGCTGATCGGTGCCGAAGAGGGCGTCGGGGTCGGGTTCGACGAGGAAGTCGGGACGGCGGTGCTCGGCGTCCTCCTCCTCTTCCCCGCGGCGGCCGGCGGCACCCCCCGGTCCCATCGATGTCCCGCGGCTCCCCGCGGCGCCCCGCGCGGCAGCGGCTTCTTCGGCCGCGACGGCGTTCAGACCACCGACGCCGGACCGCGCAGCGGCACCGCCACGCAGCGCGCGGCCTTCTGCCGCGCCGGCTTGGCCCCCCGTGCCGCCCGCGAACCGGCCGCCGGACGCGCCTCGGCCCGCGGTGCCTGCGGGGTCGCCGCCGATGAGGCCGGTCGGGCCGGACGTCGGGGTCTGGCCGGTGTCCGGGACGAACGCCGTGCCACCCCGGCTCGAGGTCGGGTCCGGCCACGTCGACGTGGCCGGCGGGACCGCGGTGTTCGTGCCGCCGGTGCTGCTCTGCGTGGTGGTCGTGTCCGCCGGGTGGCGCGTACCGCCGGTCCCGCCGGTTTCCCCGGTGTGGCCGGTGCCGCCCGTCCCGCCGGTGTGGCCGGTGCCGGTGTGGCCGCCCGTGATCACCTGCTCGCCGGTGCCGTGGAAGCCGGTGGCCGGGGTCTGCCCGGCGGTCCCGGTCCCCGTCGTCCCGCCCGGCGTGGTGCTCCCGAGCGACCCCGGGACGGTCACGTGCCCCGGCGGCGCCGGCGTGGACAGCCGGATCGCCGCGCCGTCGGACTCCAGCGTGCCGTACTGCGTCGGCAGCACCGACTTCGTGCTCGTCGTGACGCCGTTGTATTGGTCCATCACGCGCACGTTGGTGTCGTTGGCGGCGTTGTACTTGTTCAGCTTGTCCTGGTACGAGTTCTGGTCGTGCGCCGCCATGAACGGCCCCGCGATCGGGATCGCCGCCTTCAGCCCCGTCGTCCACGGGCTCGGCTTGTCCGGCTTCGGCGGCACCTCGACCACGGCGTGGCTCGAGTCCTCGAAACTGCTCGCCTGCATGTCCACCGACGCGTTGGTCATGTCGAGCGGGTCCGCGGTGTCCGCGAACGCCTTCTCCAGCGGGCCCGCGCCCGCGTTGGCGGCGTCGGCACCGTTGCCCGTCCACGACTTCGCCATGCGGTCCTGCAGGTCCTTGATGCTCTGCGCCCGCTCCAGGTATGCCGACGACAGCTCCTGCACCTGCGTGGCCGCGGTCCGCAGCCCCGAGGTGTTGCCGGTTCTGAAGTTCTCGTAGATCTGCTTGCCGTCCACCTAAGCCCCCTTGAGTGTGCCGACGACGGCGCCTGCCACGGTTTCCGCGACCTGGCACGAATCCTGCTCGCCTTGATAACCCTGGGCCGCCGTGGCGAAGGCGAGCTCGTCCGAGAGACCCACCCAGAGGGTGCAGTTCCCGCGAGCCCTGCGGTCGCTGAGATCGCTGAACACCGCGGGGTGACCGGCCACCGAGGGAGCGGGGTCCACGAAGCCCAGTTGCCCCGCGTCCTTCGCGCGGTAGATACCGGCGAGGCCGCCCATCCCCTGGTCGCGGTTCCCCGTGCCGATGATGATCTGGACGCTGAGCCCTTCGGCACCGATCTGCCAGCCACAGCCGGGCCCCGCCTCGGCGAACGGCCCGCTCACCGTTGCTTCGCCCTGCGCCGGATAGCGCAGCGGGGCCAGCACGCTCTCCGGCACGAGCGCGCAAGGTTTGCCCAGGTACGCGGCCGGATCGAGGGGGTCCGTCACCTTCGGCGCACGGGAATCGGGGGCGGTGCCGGAGGCACTGCTCGGAGCCGGCTGCGCGGTGCCCGCGGTGGGTGCCGAACACCCGGCCGCCACCACGGCGGCCACGACCACGAGCGCGGCGCACCCCGCCGCCCTCGCGCTGGCTCCCCTCATCGTGCCTGGCCGAGCTCGGCGTTCGCCTGGTCGGTCGCCACGGTCTTGTCCTTCGCCGCCTTCAGCTTCGCGACGTAGCCCTGCACGTACTGGCGCATCGAATCGTTCTGCTCCTGCAGCGCGCGCAACGAGTCGCCACCGGTGGTGGCGTAACCGCTGCTGGCGGGATCCTTCCCAGGAGCTTTCAACGCCGCGACGATGTCCACGATCTTGCGGCCGTCCGCGGTGATCTTCGTCAACTGGTCTTCCCACAGGCCGATCACGGCGTCGAGCTCCGCGGGCTCCATCTCGAAGGTGCCGCCGCCACCGCTCCCACCGCCGTACACGGGGCCACGGCCGGAGACGTCGCCGAAGACGGTTTGGGCCGCGCGGCCCGCTTCGCCGATGATCAAGGCTCGTTCCTCTCCCCAGTCTCACTCACCGTGATGGCGCACAGCGTAGTCACCGGCCACGTCCGTGTCAGCAGAACGTGGCCGAGGTGAGACGAAGAAAAGGGGGTGGCGGTTCCGGCGACTCCACGTCACAGTACGTACGTACGGATTGCAAGAACCCCGTCCCAGATGTCAGGATTCCAGGATGCCCCGGGTCAGCCAGGATCACCTCGACGCACGCCGGCGCCAGATCCTCGACGGTTCGCGCGTGTGCTTCGCCCGCTACGGATACGAGGGTGCCACAGTCCGCCGCCTCGAGGAGGCCACGGGTCTGTCCCGCGGAGCCATCTTCCACCATTTCCGCGACAAGGAGTCGCTTTTTCTCGCACTCGCCGAGGACGACGCCGTGCGGATGGCCGACGTCGTCGCCGAACAGGGCCTCGTGCAGGTCATGCGCGAGCTGCTCTCCGGCGACAGCGAACACCCCGCCGACTGGCTGGGCACACGGCTCGAGGTGTCGCGGCGGCTGCGCACCGACCCCGAGTTCCGCGGCCGCTGGGCCGAGCGCTCCGAGCAGCTGACCACCGCGACGCGCGAACGGCTCATGCGCCAGCGCGAGGCCGGCAACCTGCGCGACGACGTGGACGTGGACGTGCTCACCGCGTTCCTCGAGCTCGTGCTCGAAGGCCTCGTCTCCCACCTCGCGATGGGACTGCCCGGCGACGACCTCGGCCCCGTGCTCGACCTGGTCGAGGAGACCGTCCGGCGCCACCGGCCCGGGGCCACCCGATAGGTGCTCACACTGCGCCGCGGTCGCTTTCGTGTTGAATGTGGCCGTGGAGATCCTCGACGCGCACGGACAGTCTCTCGCCCTCTTCGACCGGGCCGTGCACGAGATCGGACCCGGTGACTGGGGCCGCGACACCCCCTGCGCCGACTGGTCCGTACGCGACCTCGTGAACCACCTCGTCGTCGAACAGCTGTGGGTCCCGCCGCTGCTCGACGGCGCCACCCTCGACGACGTCGGCGACCGCTTCGACGGCGACCGGCTCGGCGACGATCCCGTCGCCGCCTGGGAGACGTCGGCGGCCACGGCGCGCGAGGCGTGGCTGGTGCCGGGCGTGCCGCAGCGCACCGTCCACGTCTCCTTCGGGCTGATCCCGGCCGAAGAGTACGGCTGGCAGATGTCCATCGACTTCGCCGTGCACGCCTGGGACCTCGCGACGGCGCTCGGCAAGCCGAACCCCATCCCGGCGGACCTGGCGGCCCGCCTGCTCGAGGTCGTGCGCCCGTGGGTCGACGACTGGCAGGGCATCGGCCTGTTCGAGCCGCCGGTCGCGGTCGGGCGCTCCGCGGACGACGCGACGCGGCTCGTGGCGCTCCTGGGCCGGCAGCCGCGCTGAGCCACACCGCTTCACCCGGCTGTCACCCGTCCGGCGTCCGGCGCACGTTAAGATTGTCGGCATCGTCGCAGTACAAGCCGATTCCCTTGCTAGGAGTGACTCCACACGTGCGCGCCGCGCAATCGCCCGGTGACAGTACCGGGCCGGGTCGACAACCCGGCTGCCCGCTAGCCTCCACCGCTCCTTCTCGCGTCCCGGACGGTGCGGCATGACCCACGTCCTGCTCTCCGTGGGCGGTGTGCTGGTCTTCATCCTCCTCACGATCGGCACCGGCCTCGCCGTCGCCGCCGAGTTCTCGCTGACCGCCCTCGAGCGCAGCACCGTCGACGCCGACGTGCGCCAGGTGGGCGACCGCCGCTCGCTCGCGGTGCAGAAGGCGCACCGCACGCTGAGCTTCCAGCTCTCGGGTGCCCAGGTCGCGATCACCCTCACCACGCTGATCACCGGTTACCTCGCCGAGCCGCTCATCGGCGAGCTCGTGCGGCCGGCCTTCGACGCGTTCGGCCTGTCCGAAGCCGTCGCGGCCGGCGCGTCGATCGCCGTCGCACTGGTGCTGGCCACGTTCCTGTCGATGATCCTCGGCGAGATGGTGCCGAAGAACATCGCGATCGCGCGCCCGCTGCAGACCGCCCGCGCGGTGACCGGCTACCACTCACGGTTCTCCGCGCTGTTCCGCTGGCTCATCACGCTCATGAACAACAGCGCCAACTTCGTGGTGCGCAAGTTCGGCGTCGAGCCGCAGGAAGAGCTGCGGTCCGCGCGCTCGCCGCAGGAGCTCGGCTCGATCGTGCGCTCCAGCGCCGAGAGCGGGAAGCTGGACACGTCCACGGCCGAGCTGCTGGACCGTTCGCTGCGCTTCGGTGAGCGCACCGCCGACGAGCTCATGACCCCGCGCGTGCAGGTCGAGTCGCTGACCGTGGACGACACGATCAACGACCTCATCGAGATCTCGCGCCGCACCGGCTTCTCGCGGTTTCCCGTCTACCGCGAGGACCTCGACGACGTGCAGGGCGCTGTGCACGTGAAGCAGGCCTTCGCCGTGCCCGGCGAAGAGCGCGCCACCGTGCGCATCGGCTCGGTCATGCGCCCTGTGCCGACCGTGCCCGAGTCGCTCTCGGGCGACGACCTGCTCAACCGCCTGCGCGACTCCCGCTACCAGCTCGCCATCGTCGTCGACGAGTACGGCGGCACGGCCGGGCTGGTGACGCTGGAGGACGTGGTCGAGGAGATCATCGGCGACGTCCGCGACGAGCACGACGACCGCGAAGCCCCGGCGTCGCAGCAGGTCGGCTCGGACAGCTGGCTCGTGTCGGGCCAGCTGCGCTCCGACGAGGTCAGCGAGGTCACCGGCTTCCGCATGCCCGACGGCGACTACGAGACGATCGCCGGCCTGATCCTCGAACGCCTCGGCCGCATCCCCGCCGAGGGTGACGCCGCCGTCGTCGACGGCTGGCGGCTCACCGTCACGAGCATGGACCGCCACCGCATCGCCGAGGTCGAGGTGCGGCCCGTGGAACCCGGGCCGGGCCAGAACACCGACCAGAACACCGGCCACGACCCGGCCGCTGCGCCGAAGCGGAACGCCGCGCCGCAGCCGGTCACCGAACGCGAGGTGGTCGCGTGAACGACTGGCTGAACATCGCCCTGGTCGTGGTGCTGCTGCTCGCCAACGCGTTTTTCGTCGGCGCCGAGTTCACCCTGATCTCCTCGCGGCGCGACCGCCTGGAAGCGTTGCTGGAGCAGGGAAAGACGCGCGCGCGGATCGTGATCAACGCGAGCAGGAACGTCTCGCGGATGCTCGCGGGCGCGCAGCTGGGCATCACCATCTGCTCGCTGCTGCTCGGCCGGCTGGGCGAACCCGCCGTGGCGCACCGGCTTTCCGGGTTCTTCGACCTGCTCAACCTGCCCGAACAGCTGCTGTTCCCGATCTCGTTCGCGATCGCGCTGGCGTTCATCACGATGCTCCACGTGCTGATCGGCGAGATGGTGCCGAAGAACCTCGCCATCGCCGAGCCGGAACGGCTCGCGCTGTGGCTGGTGCCCGCGCACGTGGCGTGGGTGAAGCTCGCGAACCCGGTGATCTGGTTCCTCAACCTCGTGGCGAACTCGTTCCTGCGCCTGGTGAAGGTGGAGCCGAAGGACGAGCTGGAAACGGCCTACACCTCCGACGAGCTGGCCGAGCTGCTCAGTGAGTCGCGGCGCGAGGGACTGCTCGAACAGTCGGAGCACCAACGGCTTTCGCAGACGTTGTCGTCGGTCGAGAAGACGGTGTCCGACGTGCTCGTGCCCACCGCGCAGCTGACCACCCTCCCTTGTGGACCGACGCTCGGCGACGTGGAACGCGCGGTGTCCTCGACCGGGTTCTCGCGGTTCCCGGTCTGCACCGACGACGGCACGCTCACCGGCTACATCCACGTGAAGGACGTGCTCGACCTCGTCGGCCAGAGCCCGGACACGAGCGTGCCGGACTCGAAGACCCGGCCGCTCACGGAGCTTCGCGCCGACGCGCGGCTCGACGTGGCGCTTTCGGCCATGCGCAAGGAAGGCAGCCACCTCGCGCGGGCGCTCGACGCCGCCGGCAAGGCCGTGGGTGTCGTCGCGCTGGAGGACCTCGTCGAGGAGTACGTGGGCACCGTTCGCGACGGCACGCACGTGACGGCATGACCGGGCCGCTCGTCCTCGCGGGACCGGAGTGGCAGGCACGTCAGGCCCAACACGTCGAGCGCATGCGCGCGTGGACCGTGCCGCACCAGGAACGCCGGGCGCGAGATGAGAAGCACCCCGTGCTCGACTTCCTGTTCACGTACTACTCGTACCGGCCCGGGCACCTCGAACGCTGGCAGCCGGGCCCGGGCGTGGTGCTCGCCGGCCCGGCCGCGCGGCGCTTCCTCGACCGGCCGGCCTTCGTCGAGACGGCCGCCGGCGTGACGCTCGACCCGGCCGCCTTCACCGAACGCCGGGTCCGGACGGCGGATTTCGTGCTGCGGCTGCTGGAAGCCACGGCGAGCCGTTCCCCGCGGTTGAGCTGCTTCGGCCTGCACGAGTGGGCCATGGTGTACCGCGAGCCGGCCGACTCCGTGCGGCACTCGCACGTGCCGCTGCGGCTCGGCTCGGCCGGCACGGACACGGTGGTCGAGTCGCTCGAGATCCGCTGCGGGCACTACGACGCGTTCCGGTTCTTCACCGACCCGGCACGGCCGCGCAACACCCTCGAGCCGGTCCGCGAGAACCAGGTCGAGCTGGAGCAGCCGGGGTGCCTGCACGCGAACATGGATCTGTTCAAGTGGGCGTACAAGCTCGACCCGTTCGTCCCGGCGGAGCTGGTGGCCGACTGCTTCGAGCTCGCGGCCGACGTCCGGGAGCTCGACATGCGGGCCAGCCCGTACGACCTTTTGGCCTACGGCTACTCTCCTGTGCGCATCGAGACGCCCGAAGGGCGGGCCGAGTACGCCCGCGCGCAAGGCGGCTTCGCGCGCCGGGCGGCGCCGCTGCGGGCTCGGCTGATCGCGCTCTGCCGTCACCTGCTCGGCGGCACTTGGTGAATTGTGTACAGACCGTGCAACTCTGAGTCACAATATTCACCGAGGGTCGCTAACCTGTTAGAGTGATAACGGTTTGATTGCATAGCAGCGCGTGTGCGCACATCTCGAAAGGACAACGATGGGGCGACACACACTGGCCGAAGAGCCGGTGCCGCACCCTCTCGATCCGCCGAAGCGCCAGCAAGGCCGCAGCGAGACGACGGGCTCACACCGGATCGTCGCCGCGAAGGCCCCGCGCCGCCGGATCGCCAAGTGGCCCATCGCCTGTGCCGGGCTCGTCGTCCTGGTCGCACTCGGCGTCTTCGGCTGGAACTGGGCCGACAGCGTGCTCAACAACCGCGCAGAGGCCCAGGCCGCCAGCTGCGGCGGGAACCGGACCACCATCAAGCTCGTCGTCACCCCGCAGATCGCGAAGCCCGTCGAGGCCGCCGCGCACCGCTGGGACGCCGATCTGACCCCCGTGCACGGCGCGTGCTTCCAGGTCAACGTCACGACCAAGTCGTCGTCGGAGGTGCTCGACGCGCTGACGGGCAAAACCGACCTCTCGACCATCGGCGGCCTGCCCGACGGCTGGGTCCCCGAGTCGTCGTACTGGGTCACGCAGCTGACCGACGCCAAGCCCGAGCTCATCGGTTCGCCGGCGATGCCGATCGGCTCTGGCCCGCCCGCCGACTACCCGTTCGTGGGCCTCGCGGCGTCGTCCGTCGGCGGCGCCACCACCGACGAGAACCAGCAGCGCGCCACGCAGAGCTTCCGCGCGTACCTCAAGGAGCCCGCCCAGCTGGCCGACTTCGCGGCCGCCGGCATCCGGGCGTCCTGAGCCGCGTCAGCCGAAAGCGCCGAAACGGCCGGTCCCGGAATTCCTGGGGCCGGCCGTTTTCCGTTCGCCGGGCGGCGTGACTCAGCCGAAGGTGTCGGGGTCGGCGCCCGTGCGGGTGCCGTTGTCGAGCTCGGCCAGCGCCGCGAGGTCGTCGTCGGCGAGTTCGAAGTCGAACACGGCGAAGTTCTCCCGGATCCGCGCCGGCGTCGCCGACTTCGGGATGGCGATCGTGCCCATCTGCAGGTGCCAGCGCAGCACGAGCTGGGCGGGTGTCTTGCCGTACTTGGCCGCGAGCGCCGTGATCACGCGGTCGGCCAGCAGCCGGCCGCGCGCGAGCGGGCTCCACGCCTCCGTGGCGATGCCGTACTCGGCGTGGAACGTGCGCAGCGGCAGCTGCTGCAGCCACGGGTGCAGCTCGACCTGGTTCACGGCCGGGACCACGTCGGTCTCGTCCAGCAGCCGGCGCAGATGCGTGATGCCGAAGTTCGACACACCGATCGCCCGCACTCGCCCGTCCTGGTAGAGCTGCTCCAGCGCCCGCCAGGTCTCCACGTAGCGGTCGCGGCGCGGCTGCGGCCAGTGGATCAGGAACAGGTCGATCTGCTCCAGCCCGAGCGCGGCGGCGCTGTGGTCGAAGGCACGCAACGCGTTGTCGTACCCGTGCTGGTCGTTCCACAGCTTCGTGGTCACGAAGAACTCGTCCCGGGGCAGGCCCGAAGCGCGGATCGCTTCGCCGACCTCGGCCTCGTTGCCGTACATCGCGGCGGTGTCGATGCTGCGGTACCCCGCTTCGATCGCGGCGCCGATCACCTTCCCGGCCTGCGCGGCGCGGACCTGGTAGACACCGAAGCCGAGCTGCGGGACGGTGACGGAGTTGTTCAGGGTGAGCAGGGGCGGGTTGGCCATGAAGGCGGATCCTCACTGCGGTGTCCTGGGGTGACCTCTCCGATCCTTCCACTCCCCCGGTCCACCGGCTCGTCACCCCGCCGCACGATCGAGCGGTCCGGCTCAGGCGCTCGCCTGGGCGCGCAGGTACTCGGCCGTCTCCGGGTTCGCCGGGTAGAAGGACTCGATGACCAACTCGGCGACCGTCACGTCGAGCGGGGTGCCGAAGGTCGCGACCGTGCTGAAGAACGTGAGCTCCGTGCCGCGGTGGCGATAGCGCAGCGGGACGAAGATGTCACCTGGCCCAGGTATCTCGACCTCGGGCACCGGCTGGTCGCACGGGTACTCCCGCAGCTCCGCCAGCAGCTCGGCGAGACCCGCGTCGGCCGTCTGCTCGACCTGACGCCGCAGGCGGCCCAGCAGGTGGGCCCGCCACTCCCCCAGGTTCAGCACGTTCGGGGCCATGCCGTCGGGGTGCAGGGTCGCGCGCAGGACGTTCGCCGGCGGTGCCAGCAGTTCCGGCGCCACGCCCTCGATGAGCACGCCGAGGCTCGTGTTGGCGTCGACGAGGTTCCAGCCGCGGTCGACCACGGCCGCGGGATACGGTTCGTGGCCGGTGAGCAGCAGCCGGACGGCGTCGCGCACGGCCGTCAGCTCCGGCGCGCTCAGCTCGGTCTCGCCGTACGCGGGGGCGTAGCCGGCGGCCAGCAGCAGGCGGTTGCGTTCGCGCAGCGGCACTTCGAGGTGCTCGCCGAGGCGCAGCACCATCTCCCGGCTCGGCTTCGAGCGGCCGGTCTCGACGAAGCTCAGGTGCCGTGTGGAGATGTCCGCGGCGATCGAGAGGTCGAGCTGGCTGATGCGGCGCCGGTCGCGCCACTCCCGCAGGAGCTCGCCGACCGCGCGCCGTGCCGGGGCCTTCACCGAAGTCGTCACGCCCCCGACGCTACGGGTCCGCCCGCGCTCAGGCCATTACCTTGCGGGTAATCGCCGGGGGGAGCGCAGGCAAGGGTGCGGCCGTTACCTCCGGCGTAATCGACGAACCGCGCCCGGCACATCAGTGTTGGTGACATCAGGACGGCGAACCCGTTGTCCGCCAAGCAAAGGGAGTTTCCCCGTGTCCGACGTGACGAGCACTGTCGAGCAGTACATCGCGATCTGGAACGAGACCGACGCCGAGCGCCGTCGTGCCCTCGTCGCCGAGGTTTTCACGCCCGACGCGTCCATGACCGATCCCCTGGGCTCTGTGACCGGCCACGACGGCATCGACGGGTTCATCGGCGGCGCGCAGGCGCAGTTCGCCGGGCTGACCTTCAGCCTGCCGAAGGCTCCCGACGCCCACCACGACCTGGCGCGGTTCCAGTGGTACCTCACGGCGCCGGGCGCCGACGAGCCGATCGCGATCGGGTTCGACGTCGTCGAGCTGGCCGACGGCCGGATCGCCAAGGTGCACGGGTTCCTGGACAAGATCCCGGGCTGAGGTCGTGGTGCACGAGCGCGGCGGACTCGCGATCGGGCGGGTCCGCCGTTGCTCCACAGTGGACGGCCGATGAGACGTGGATCACAGGAATGCGTGCCGGCGGTGCGAAATCCGACGGCCGCACGAGGTTCGGACCACCGCGAAGCCTGCCCGGGAATGATCGTGGTCCGGAGGTCTGAACCATCCGACTCGGACCCGATGACCACCGGGTCCGAGGTCCTCCCCACTCTGTCCGTACCCCGTGGGGCGCCTGAGAGTTTCACCCGCGTGGATACCCGGGTTTGCACCGTCGGCGGAACCGGCCGGTGGTGTCCAGCGGGCCCACTTTCCAGAGGCGTCTCATCCGCGCGGTCCAGGGTGCCTGAGAGGTTCCGGGGAGGACTTGCTCCTTCGGCGCCGAGCTCGTGGATGCCGGCTCGGTCTCTCCCGCGCGGGTTCGTCGACCGCGCGCTCAGAATACCTTGCCCTCGCGGGCGGTGATCACCCGGTGCGGCGGGAGTTGCGGCGCTGGGTGAGTTCGTCCGGGACGACCGATTCGATCACGCCGCCGTCGGCGCGTTCGGCGGGGAACTCGTGGATCGTGCCGCTGATCTCCTGCATCGCGCCGCTCACGGCGATGCCGAACACGCCCTGCCCGCCCTGGAGCAGATCCACGATCTCTTCGGGCGAGGTGCACTCGTACACCGTGGTGCCGTCGGAGAACAGGGTGACCTTCGCGAGGTCGCGCACGCCGCGCACGCGCAGGTGCTCCACCGCGACGCGGATGTTCTGCAGCGAGACCCCGGTGTCCAGCAGCCGCTTCACGACCTTCAGGACGAGGATGTCCTTGAACGAGTACAGCCGCTGCGAGCCCGAACCGTGCGCGGTGCGAATGCTCGGCGCGACCAGCTTCGTCCGGGCCCAGTAGTCGAGTTGGCGGTACGTGATCCCCGCGATCTGGCACGCGGCGGGACCGCGGTACCCCACGAGCTCGTCCGGAAGGGAGGCGTCGGGGAACAGCTCGCCCTGCTCGCCATCGGCGGCACGAACGGGCGGCCTCTCCGGACTACCAGCCTCGACCACGCAAGCCTCCCTTCGCCCGACCTGGCGGCCGGCGAATGACAGCCGGTCGAGCCCAGGAGCGGGATCGGCCGGGGAGAACCGCCACGATCGTGCTCCGGTCGGAGAATCACATCGTGACGATTTACCGCCTTCGACGGTAAGGCCGCGCCGCGGGCCGGTCAACGCGACGCGCGGCGCACCTCAAGCTCGTCTTGAGCCTTTAGTCCGTTCGTCGTACGGGTTGACACTTATTACTTGATTGAGTAACTTGTTACTCATGCGAGTAAATTTCGACACGCAAGCGGAACTCGGGCTGAGCGTCACGGAGGCGACGACCCGGGCGCAGATCATCGCGGCGACCATCGCCACGATCGCCGACCACGGCTACGCGCGCACCACCTTCGCCAAGATCAAGGAACGCGCGGGGCTGAGCAGCACGCGCATGATCTCCTACCACTTCACGAACAAGGCCGGGCTCATGCAGGCCGTGCTGAGCACGGTGTCCGAGACGAAGGCGATGTTCCTGCAGGAGCGCAGCAAGGACCTCGACCCCGGCGACCGGCCGGGCAACCTGCGGGCCCACATCGAGACGTCGGTGGCGTTCCTGCGCGACTACCCGGAATGCGTCCGGGTGCTCGCGGAGCTCTCGGCGAACGCCGACGACGCGGACGGCTGGGCGATGACCTCGGTGCTCGTGGGCCAGCTGCGGGTGGGCGGCGTGCAGCGCCAGCTCAAGCAGGGCCAGGACGAGGGGGTGTTCGGAGAGTTCGCGCCGGACGTGATGGCGATGTCGATCGCACAGGCCATCGACGGGGTGGCGACGACCTATGCGGCCGATCCGTCGACCGACCTCGACCGCTACGGGCGGGAAATCGCCGACCTCTTCGAGCGGGCGACTGCTCCGAAGCGGTGAATACGCCGCCCGAAAGCAAGGCGGGAACGTGGTGCACGACCGCGTTCCCGCCGCCGGCAGCTCAGGTGTCGGCGCCGCGGAAGTCTTCAGGGGACACGGAGTCGAGGAACTCGCGGAACTTCTCGACCTCGTCCTCCTGCTCGTCCGGGATGATCAGGCCCGCCTCCTCCAGCACCGCGTCCACGGCGTGGATGGGGACCCCGATCCGCAGCGCCAGCGCGACCGAGTCGCTGGGGCGCGCGGACACCCGGATGTCACCGTCGAAGACGAGCTCGGCGAAGAAGGTGCCTTCCTTCAGGTCCGTGATCACGACCTGCTCCAGCTCGCGGCCGAGCGCCCCGATGACCTCTTTGAGGAGGTCATGGGTCAGTGGCCGGGCGGGTCGTACTCCCTGCTGCTCCAAGGCGATGGCGGTGGCCTCGACCGAGCCGATCCAGATCGGCAGGTAGCGCTCGCCGTCGGTTTCCCGCAGCAACAAGATCGGCTGATTGGCGGGCAGCTCCACCCGCACACCGACGACGCGCATCTCGCTCATCGGGTTTCGCCTCCCTCTCGTGCACACGGGCTGCAGCGCTCGACGTACTCGCGCCGTTGGGTTCGACGCTACCCGTCATCCGGGCGCTGTGCTCGCTAGTGGCGGACATTCTCGGTTCACTGCACCGCAAACCGTCTCTCACGGTACGGCATACGGTCCCGAACATTCAGTCATTGACATGTGACGCACACCGGTGTTCAGCCCGTTACGTCCGGTTCAACCGCCGGTGACTCCCCGGATCCCCGCTTTCACGAGGAGCGTGTGGAGTGTGACGGACAGTGCGGCGAGCTCGCGGACCACCTCGTCTGCCCTCGCTTTCGCATCCTCGTCACGGTGGCGATACACGGGGGTCACGATCTGCTCCAGCAGGCCGACTTCGCGGTCGGCCGCGGCGCGGAAGGCACGCAGATGTCTCGGCTCGATACCGAATTCGGTCATTGCCTTCACCGTGCGCGCGATCAGCACCGCGTCGGGGCCGAAGAATCCCGCCGCGCCCGGCCGTACGAGCCCGTACTGCTGCAGCTCTGTGAGCGTCGCGGCGGTGATGCCGGCTTGCGCCAGCAACTCCTCCTGCGTCAGCCGGATCTCGGGACCGGTCTCGAAGTCGTCGGCGTCGGGCAGCCCGCCGGTGTCGGCCGGGTCGAGCGACACCAGCTTCCGGGGCAGGCGTGGAGCGACCGCGGCGGGCTCCGCTCCGGAGTCCGCCGCGTCCAGCTGTTCCTTGATGACCTTGAGCGGGAGGTAGTGGTCCCGCTGCGCGGACAGCACAAAGCGAAGCCGCTCCACGTCCGCCGGGGCGAACTGCCGGTACCCCGAGGGCGTGCGGCCAGGCCGGACCAGGCCTTCCGCCTCGAGGAACCGGATCTTGGAGATGGTGACATCGGGGAAGTCGCCGCGCAGCTGCGCCAGGACCGCCCCGATGCTCAACCCGTCACGCCGGGCCTCCGAACGACCGGGCTGCCCGGCCGCCGTCACTGTGCCCCCTGGCCCCCGTGCCCCGGGCCCGTCAGGAAGACGAGGCGGAACTTCCCGATCTGCACCTCGTCGCCGCCGGCCAGCACGGCCTGGTCGACCGGCTCGCGGTTGACGTAGGTGCCGTTCAGGCTGCCGACGTCGATCACCACGAACTCCCCGCCCTCACGCCGGAACTCGGCGTGCCGGCGGGAAACGGTGACGTCGTCGAGGAAGATGTCGCTGTCGGGGTGCCGGCCCGCGCTCGTGGTGTCGCGGTCCAGCAGGAAGCGCGACCCCGCGTTGGGGCCCCGCTTCACGACCAGGAGGGCGGAACCCGGCGGCAGGGCGTCGACGCCCTGCACCGGTGCCTCGGCGGCCGGTGCGGACTCCTGGCCTTCGACGTCGGCCAGGAAGTCGGCCCGGAAGACAGAGGTCCGCTCCGGAGACTGCTCCGGGGGAACGCCGGGCCCGTCGTTCGTGCTCACCTGAGCTCTCCTCTACACACAATGTTGCTATGACCAAGAACGTGTAGCTGCCAACGTACCGTGCCTGATCGGTTCGGAACCCCGGGGCTCCCCCTTGTGCGGGCGGAACCCCCGGGCCAGGCCGAACCCGCCTCAGCCGGTGATGAGCGCCTGGTACGCCTCGGCTTCGAGCAGGGCTTCGAGCCCCGCGGGGTCGTCGAGGCGGATCTCCACGAGCCAGCCCTCGCCGTACGGGTCGGAGTTGATCAACTCGGGCGAATCAGAGACCGCGGCGTTCACCGCGACGATCTCGCCGTCGACCGGCGCGAACAGCTCCGAGACGCTCTTGGTGGACTCCACCTCGCCGAAAACGTCGCCCGCGTCGACGTGCTTGCCGACCTCGGGCAGGTCGACGAACACCACGTCGCCGAGCTGGTCCTGGGCGTACTCCGTGATGCCCACGCGGACCAGCGCACCCTCACGCGTGGCCACCCACTCGTGTTCCTCGGTGTAACGCAGCTCTTCTGGAGTGGTCAACGCCCCTCCCCTTCCTAGAACCGACTTCCTCGCGGGCAGTCTTCCATCACCGGCTGCGAAGCGCGCGCACTGCCTGCACGACATAGAGCGCGCCGGACCAGACGTAGAGCACCCCGCCCCAGACCATGAAGGCGTAGGCGATCGGCCGGGCCACCACGGCCACAGTCGAGCCGCCCTGCGTGAGCAGCAGGAACGGGAAGGCGTACATGAGCACGAAGGTCGCGCCCTTGCCGATGTAGGTCACCTCGGGCGGCGCGAACCCGCCGCGGCGGAGCACGAGCACGCAGATCGCGAGCACGGCTTCGCGCAGCACCAGCGGCACGACGACCCACCACGGGATGATGTCGCGGATGAGGAACGCGACGAGGGTCGCGAGGATGTAGAGCCGGTCGGCGGCGGGGTCGAGCAGCTGGCCCAGCCGCGACATCTGGTCGAGCCAGCGGGCGAGCTTGCCGTCGAGCCAGTCGGTCAGCGCCGAGAAGACGAGCAGCGCGAGCGCCCAGCCGTCCTCCTTCGGGCCGAGCAGCAGCCAGAGGAACACGGGCACGCCCGCGAGCCGCAGCAGCGACAGGAGGTTGGGGACGTTGAACGCCTGCCGCAGCAGGGAAGGCTCCGTCTTGGGCTCGGGGACCGTGGTCACTCGCTCAGCCTAGAGGTGAGGACCGGCGCCGACGCCGGTGGTCACGCGGTCGGGTCGCGGGTTCGTGGCGCGCGACCCGACCGCGGGGCTGTGGGTGGAAAAGCCGTGGATGGAAAGCCGTGGATCGAAAAGCCGCCGGGCATCAAACCCGTGGACTCTCAAGCCGTGGGGCTTCGAAGCGGTCGGCCGGGAAAGCCGCGGGGGTGCTCAGCCGGCGCGGCGGTGGCTCCAGCCGCGGCGCTGCAGCTCCGCGCTGCTGAGGCGCTCGGGGCGGCCGCGGTCGTCGTTGCCGACCCAGCGGGCTCGGCCGGCTCGGCCTTCGAGGACGTACGGGCGGCCGCAGCACCACACGACGCTGCAGGGCGCGGTGGGCGGAGTGGTCTCGGTGGGCCGCTCGGACGGGTCGGTGAGGGCGGACGCTGACGGGATGGCGGGCTCGCTGGCCGTTTCGGTGGTCATGCTGTGCGGTGCTCTTGTCTCTCGGGGTCGGCGGGTGATCGGGGACGGGAACGCGCCGGGGCGCTCCTCACCTATTTCGGTCCGAGAGCGCCAGACGTTAACGTCCGCGCCGGAGATTCGTCCGATCGATGAGCGAGCGGTTCCCGGTGTCTCACTGCGTGAACGCGATGTTAACCGTCCACAATAGACAGACTTTCGCGGGAGCCCGGCGAGGCGGAAGCCCCGGTTCCGGTAACCTCCGCCCGCCGCGCCGGGTGTCGGTGCGGGTCACAGCGCCGGCGGCGGGCCAGAATGCCGGGGAAGACCCCTGGCGAAAGGACCCCGGTGCCCCCGTCGAAGCCCGCGTGGCGGCCGCTGCTCGCGGCCTGGCTCGTGCTGCCGGCGCTCGCCGCCTGTTCGGGGGAACCCGAGCCCCGGGCGGCGGTACCGCCGCCACCGTCCGCGACCACGCCCCCGCCGACGACCTCGACGGCGCACTCGGTTCCTCCCCCGCCGCCTGAAACGACACAGGCGCCGCCGAGCACGCACACCAAGGCCCCGAGCACCACACCGGCCGTTCCGGGGTCCTGCGGCACCGTGACGGCCGCGAGCGGCCTGACCCTGTACGTGTTCGACAGCCGCGCGGGCGGGGTGCCGTGCGCCGAGGCCATGGCGCTCGTGCGCGACTTCCACGCGAAGATCGCCGGCCGGCAGGGCACGGGGTCCAACGACGCCGTGAACGACACCGTGTCGGGCTGGCTGTGCACCTCGGGTCCGCCCGCGGCGCAGGGCGGCACGACGTGCAGCAAGGGCGAGCAGACGGTGTTCGCGGCCGTCGTCCCCTCGGAGTGAAGCCGAGGGGACGACGGCCGCGCGGCTCAGGCCTTGAGGTCCGGGAAGTCGTCCTCGCGGTACTCGCCCTCGGGCCGGGTGTTCTCGTGCTCGCGCCCGCGCAGCTCGACGCGGCGGATCTTGCCGGAGATCGTCTTCGGCAGCTCGGCGAACTCCAGGCGCCGGATCCGCTTGTACGGCGCGAGGTGCTCCCGCGCGTACGCCAGGATCGCGCGAGCGGTGTCCGCGGTGGGCTCGTGGCCCGCGGCCAGCACGACGTAGGCCTTCGGCACGGCGAGTCGGATCGGGTCCGGCGCGGGCACCACGGCGGCTTCGGCGACGGCTTCGTGCTCGAGCAGCACGCTCTCCAGCTCGAACGGCGAGATCCGGTAGTCCGATGCTTTGAACACGTCGTCGGTGCGCCCGACGTAGGTGATGTAGCCGCGTTCGTCGACCGAACCGACGTCACCCGTGTGGTAGTAGCCGTCGCGGAAGGCTTCCGAGGTGCGCTCGTCGTCGTCCGCGTAGCCCGTCATCAGGCCGACCGGTCGGTGCGCGAGGTCGAGGCAGATCTCGCCCTCGCCGGCGCGCTCGCCTGTGACCGGGTCGACCAGAGCCACCACGAAACCCGGCAGCGGCCGGCCCATCGAGCCGGGAACCACGTCCTGGCCGGGAGTGTTGGCGATCTGCACGCTGCTCTCGGTCTGGCCGAACCCGTCGCGAATGGTGACGCCCCAGGCCTTCTCGACCTGCTCGATCACCTCGGGGTTGAGCGGCTCGCCCGCACCGACCACCTTCTGCGGCGGGGTTTTCAGCGCCGTCAGGTCGGCCTGGATGAGCATGCGCCACACCGTGGGCGGCGCGCAGAAGCTCGTGACCCCGCAGCGGTCCATCTGCGCCATGAGCGCCGTGGCGTCGAAGCGCGTGTAGTTGTACAGGAACACCGTGGCCTCGGCGTTCCACGGCGCGAACACGTTGCTCCACGCGTGTTTCGCCCAGCCGGGCGAGGAGATGTTCAGGTGCACGTCGCCCGGTTCGAGGCCGATCCAGTACATTGTGGACAGATGCCCGACCGGGTAGGAGACGTGAGTGTGCTGCACGAGCTTCGGCTTCGCCGTGGTGCCCGAGGTGAAGTAGAGCAGCAGCGGGTCACCCGCGGCCGTCACGCCTTCGGGGGTGAAACCGGCCGGCTCGGCGTACGCGGTGGCGTAGGCGTGCCAGCCCTCGACCGGCTCGCCGACGGCGATGCGCGTGTAGTCGCCCGCCACGTCGGCGAACTTCGGCGCGTCGGCCGAGCGCACCACCACGTGCTTGGCCTTGCCGCGCTCCACGCGGTCGACGAGGTCGGCCGGCCCGAGCAGCGTCGAGGCCGGGATGATCACGGCGCCGAGCTTGATCGCGGCGAGGATCGTCTCCCACAGCTCGCCCTGGTTGCCCAGCATGAGGATCAGCCGGTCGCCGCGCGAGACGCCGAGGCGGCGCAGCCACGTGGCGACCTGGTCCGAGCGGGCGGCCATCTCCGGGTAGGTCCAGCGGTTCTCGGTGCCGTCCTCCTCGACGATCCAGAGCGCGTACCGCTGCGCGTTCGCCGGGTCGCGGGCCACCACGTCGAACCAGTCGAGCGCCCAGTTGAACTCCGCGGGCTGCGGCCACGCGAACTCCCGGACGGCGGTGTCGTAGTCCTCGCGGTGGGACTGGAGGTAGTCCCGCGCCTCCCGAAAGACCTGGTAGGCCTCGTCGGCCCGCTGGTTCCCCGAAGCGCCATTGCTCACGTCGTGCTCCCTCGTGCTCGCGTACGTGCTTGTTCTACTCGCCCTTGAACTCGGGCGCGCGGCGCTCCATGAACGCCTGCACGGCCTCGGCGAGGTCCTTGCTCGGGAGGAACGCGGAGTTCCACGCCGCGACGTACCGCAGGCCCTCGGCGACCTGGCGCTCGGTGTTGGCGGCGAGCACCTGCTTGGTGCCTTGCACGACCAGCGGCGGGTTAGCCGCGATGTCGGCGGCGAGCTTGCGGGCCTCGGCCAGCAGCGTGTCGGAGTCGGGGTAGACGTCGTTGACCAGGCCGATCTTCTCGGCGCGCGCGGCGTCGACGTCCTTGCCCGTGAGGGCGAGCTCGCGCACGTGGCCCTCGCCGACGATCGTGGCCAGCCGCTGCAGGCTGCCGAGGTCGGCGACGATCGCGACCTTCACCTCGCGCACGCTGAACTTCGCGTCGGCGCTGGCCAGGCGCACGTCGGCGGCGCTGATCACGTCGACGCCGCCGCCGATGCACCAGCCGGACACGGCGGCGATCACGGGCTTGCGGCACTCGGCGATCGAGCTCACGGACTCCTGCAGGCGGCGGACCTCGCGGTGGAAGTCCGTGCGCGGGCCGGCCAGCGCGTCGCCGGCGAGCATCGGGGCCCAGCCGCCCATCATCGCGGGCAGGTCGAGGCCGTAGGAGAAATGCGCGCCGCTGCCGGTGAGCACGATCGCGCGCACGCGCGGGTCGGCGTCGAGGGCGGCGAAGACCAGCGGCAGCTCGCGCCAGAAGTCGGGGCCCATGGCGTTGCCCTTCGCCGGGCCGAGCAGGGTGACTTCGGCGACGTGGCCGTCGAGGTCGACCTTCAGCGAGACGAGATCGGGCAGGGAGTCGGCAGGTCCGGTCATGCCTGTCATCTTGAACCATCCGGTTGACGCTGTGCCAATTCGGTCGCGGGATGCTTTCCTGGGAGGGCCACGAGAGATCGAAGCGGCCCTCGACCACGAGAGGAAGGTGGCGCATGGCCCCGGCCCCCGTTCTTGCCGTCGACGACCTGCCTGCGGATCCCCCGCCGGCGCGCCGCTCGCGCCCGATCGAGCTGTCCGGCTCGTTCACCTGCGACGGCCAGCGCCTGGCCTACACCGAGTACGGCTCGGGCGAGCGCGTGGTGGTCCTGATGCACGGCATCATGTTCACCCGCCGCATGCACGCTCCCCTGGCCCGCCGGCTCGCGCGCTCGGGCTTCCGCGTGATCACCCTCGACCTGCTGGGCCACGGCGAGTCCGACCGGCCGACCGAGTCGTGGCGCTACTCGATGCCGGCGTTCGGGGAGCAGGCCGTGGCGCTGCTCGACCACCTCGACCTGCCCGACGCCGTGCTCGGCGGGACGTCGCTCGGCGCGAACGTGGCGCTCGAGGTGGCGGTCGCGCAGCCGTCCCGCGCCCGCGGGCTGGTCGTGGAGATGCCGGTGCTGGACAACGCGATCGTCGCCGGGCTGCTCACGTTCGCCCCGCTGCTGTTCGCCGCGCGCTTCCTGCCCGTGACCGTGCGCGGCGTCGCGCTGGCCGCCAACCTCGTGCCCCACGGCAGCCAGTGGGTCGACGTCGTCACCGACACCCTGACCCAGCAGCCCGAGCCGATGGCCGCGCTCCTGCACGGCGTGCTGTTCGGCCGCATCGCGCCGCCGAAGTCGGTGCGCCGGGCCATCACCACGCCCGCGCTGGTGATCGGCCACGAAGGCGATCCGATCCACCCCTTCGGCGACGCCGACACCCTGGCCGCCGACATGCCCGGTGCGGAGTTCGTCCAGGCGCGCAGCCCGGTCGAGCTCCGCTCCGACCCGAAGCGCCTGACCTCGGCGATCACCGACTTCGCCGAGCGCTGCTACGAAAGCTGACCCGGCCGGGTCACTTCGCGAGGCCGGCCACCGGGCCGAACACGATCACCGCCGGCGGCCGGACACCGGCGGCGGCCGCTTCGCCGGCCACCTTCCCCAGCGTGGAGCGCAGGGTGCGCTGTGTGCGCATGGTGCCGTCTTCGACGATGGCGACCGGCGTGTCGGCGGGGCGGCCGCCATCCAGGAGCGCCGCCGCGAACTGGGGCAGCCGTTCGACGCCCATCATCAGCACGATCGTGCCGCGCAGGACGGCCAGCAGGGACCAGTCGACCAGCGAGCGCGGGTCACCGGGGGCGACGTGGCCCGAGACGACCACGACCTCGTGGGCGACGCCGCGGTGGGTGACCGGCACGTCGGCCACGGCGGGGACCGCGAAGGCGCTCGTGATACCCGGGACCATGGTCACCGGCACGCCCGCCTCGGCGCAGGCCAGGACCTCCTCGAACCCGCGGCCGAACAGGTAGGGGTCGCCACCCTTGAGCCGGACGACGAACTTCCCCTCCTTGGCCTTCTCGATCAGCGTGCTGTTGATCACGTCCTGGCTCGCGGCGCGGCCGTACGGGATCTTCGCCGCGTCGACGACCTCGACCTCGGGCGCGAGCTCATCCAGCAGCTCGCGGGGCGCGAGCCGGTCGACGACGACCACGTCGGCGCGCGAGAGCAGCCGCCGGCCGCGGACGGTGATCAGGTCCGGGTCGCCCGGGCCGCCGCCGACCAGGGCGACACCCGGCAGCTCCGTGTCGGTGCCTCGCGGCGCGCGGCCGCCGGCAGCATCCTTGACGGTGCCGGCGTGCAGGGCGTCGAGGATGCTGTCGCGCACGGCGGCCGAGCGCAGCGGCTCACCGCCGGACAGGACGCCGAACAGCAGCCCGCCGTGGCGGCCCGAAGCCGGGGTCACGGCGCTGCCGGACTCCCCCTCGTCGGCGCGCACGCAGAACACGCGCTCGCGTTCGGCTTCGGCGCACACTGCGGCGTTGACCTCGGGGTCGTCGGTGCAGGCGAGCGCGTACCAGGCGTCGGCGAGGTCGCCCTCGGCGTAGCGGCGCTCGTGCCAGACCAGCTCGCCCGCGTCGGCCATCGCGCTCACCGACGGCGTGGTGTGGGGCGAGACCAGCTCCACCCGCGCGCCCGCGCGGATGAGCCGCGGGAGGCGGCGCTGGGCGACCGAGCCGCCCCCGACCATCACGACGCGGCGGCCTGCGAGCTGGAGTCCGGAGAGGTAGTGCGGGTCGTCCATAGCCCGAAAGTCTGCCTGCCCGGCCCGCTCAGCGCTGCAGCAGGGCCAGCAGCCCGGTGTTGCCGAACATCGTCGCCGCCTCGACCGCGGACGGCGTGCCCGCCCGTGGATCGGCACCACCCGCCACCAGCGCCTTCACGACCTCGGGCTCGTCCTTGAACACGGCGCCGGTGAGCGGGCTCTGGCCCCGGTCGTTGACCCGGTTGGGATCCGCGCCGCGCGCCGGCAGCGCGGCCACCGTCTCCGCGTGCCCGTGGTAAGCGGCGAGCATCACCAAGGTGTCGCCGCGGTCGTTGGTGAGGTTCGCGGGGATGCCGGCGTCGACGTAGGCGGCGAGGCGCTCCGTGTCGTCCGCACGCGCCATGGTGAACACGCGGGCGCAGAGGCCGAGCTCCTCGTCCGACGGCGTCCCGGAAGCCATGCGCCGAGTCTGGCACGCCGACTCCCGGGACGCCGGGTGCTCAACCCCGGGCGGAGTTCGGGTAGGGCAGCAGCGCCATCTCCCGCGCGTTCTTGATGGCCGAGGCCACCTGCTTCTGCTGCTTCGGCGTCAGCCCCGTCACGCGGCGGGCGCGGATCTTGCCGCGGTCGGAGATGAAGATCCGCAGCAGGTCGACGTCCTTCCAGTCGACGGCCGTGATCCCCCGGGCGTGCAACGGGTTCGCCCGCTTGCGGGGCACGCGTTCGTGCTTCGGCACGCGCCTCACCAGCTCGACTTCGAGACGCCGGGCAGCTCGCCGTTGTGCGCCATCTGCCGCATCCGCACGCGCGACAGGCCGAACTTGCGCAGGTAGCCGCGCGGGCGCCCGTCGGCGGCGTCGCGGTTGCGGATGCGGATGGCGCTCGCGTCGCGCGGCATGCGCTGCAACGCCACCACCGCGTCGGCCTTGTCCTGCGCCGACGAGTGCGGCGAGGCGATCACGGCCTTGAGCGCCCGGCGCTTCTCGACGTAGCGGGCGGCGATCACCTTCCGCTGCTCGTTCTTCGCGACCTTCGACTTCTTCGCCATCAGCGCTCTTCCTTGAACTCGACGTGCTTGCGCACCACGGGGTCGTACTTGCGCAGGACCATCCGGTCGGGGTCGTTGCGCCGGTTCTTCTTCGTCACGTACGTGTAGCCGGTGCCCGCGGTGGAGCGCAGCTTGATGATCGGCCGGACGTCGGTGCTCTTCGCCATCTAGAGCTTCACCCCCTTCGCGGCCAGTTCCGCGACGACCGCGTCGATCCCGCGCTTGTCGATCGTCTTCATGCCCTTCGCCGACACCTTGAGCCGCACGGTCCGGCCGAGGCTCGGCACGTAGTAGCGGCGGGTCTGCAGGTTCGGCTCCCAGCGCCGTGACGTGCGGCGGTGCGAGTGCGAGACCTGCTTGCCGTAGCCCGGCTTGCGGCCGGTGACCTGGCACACGGCTGACACGGACCCTCCCGAGTTGATAGTGATATTCGTTTTCAATTACGCTGGCCACCGTACCCCGTCCCGTCGACTGGAGCTTCAGTGACCCCACACCCGCGTGTCCCGCTCGTGCTCGTCAGCGGACTCGCCGCCGAAGGCAACGACGAGCTCGCCGAACTGCTGCGCCGCGCCGGCCCCGGCGTCGCCGTGGTCCACCACGACCTGCGGCAGATCGGCAGCGGCATCGTCCGCAGGCGGATCCGCCTCGGCCCCCGCGACCAGCTCACCGCGCTGGAGCTCGCGCACGGCTGCGTGAATTGCACGCTGCGCGAAGACCTCCTGCCGCTGCTGCGCCGGCTCGCCCGGCTGCCGGAGGTGGACCGGATCGTGCTGCGCCTCGACGAGGCCATGGAGCCCGAGCCGGTCAGCTGGGCGATCGCCAACGTGCTCGTCGGCGACCGGCCCGTGAGCGACGACGTCGAGATCGAGGCCGTGTTCACCACCGTCGACCGCGCCGCCTGGCTCGCCGACGCGTCCGGCGACGAGCTACTCCTGGAACGCGGCCTGCTGGGCAGCCCCGAGGACGAGCGCAGCGTCGCGCAGGTCGCGCTCGCGCAGGTGGAGTTCGCCGACGTGCTGGTGCTCGCGGGCGAAGTGCCCGACGCGTGGTGCGCCGCGAAGACCGCGGCCGTGCTCGACCGCGTCGCGCCGTCCGTCCCGCGCGTCGTCCTGAAGGGCGCGAACGCCGGGCTGCTGTTCGCCGCCGTGCCCGCGGAATCGCGGCGCGGCGAGGTGATCGACCTGCACGGCGCGCTCCTGCGGGGCCAGCCGCCGCTGCACGCCGACTGCGGGATCGAGGTGCTCACCTTCACCTCGCAGCGGCCGTTCCACCCCGAGCGCCTGCACGAGGCGATCGACACGCTGCTGGGCGGCGTGATCCGCACCCGCGGCCGCGCATGGGTCGCGAGTCAGCCCGACATCGCGTTCTGGCTCGAGTCGGCGGGCGGCGGCCTCGCGATCGGGCACGCCGGGCCGTGGCTGACCTCACCCGACGGCCCGGACTGGGCCGAGGTCTCCCCCGAACGCCGCACGCTCGCGTCGCTGCGCTGGCACCCGGTGCACGGCGACCGCGCGCAGGAGCTCGTCGTGGTCACGGATCTGGTGGCACCGAGGGAAATCGAGGACGCGCTGCACGCCGCGCTGCTCACCGACGCCGAGCTGGCCGAGGGAGAAGCTGCCTGGCGCAGCTACCCCGACCCGTTCGGCGAGTGGCACGAAGACCCGTGCGAGGCCATCGAAACCGACGACGAAGACGAAGAGCGGCACGTCAACGCCGCGAACCGAAAGGAAGAACCGCAGTGAAACCCGGCATCCACCCCGACTACCACCCCGTGGTGTTCCGCGACTCGTCCACGGGCGACGCGTTCCTCACCCGCTCCACCGCGACGTCCGAGCGGACGATCGAGTGGAGCGACGGCAACACTTACCCGCTCGTGGTCGTGGACATCAGTTCGTGGTCGCACCCGTTCTGGACTGGCAACCAGCGGATCGTCGACTCCGCGGGCCAGGTCGAGAAGTTCCACCGCCGTTACGGCCGTCGTGAGAAGGGCGGTGCGCGCTGATGGCCGTGCCGAAGCGGAAGAAGTCCCGCAGCAACACCCGCGCGCGCCGCGCGCAGTGGAAGGCCGCGGTGCCCGATCTGGTGCCGATCACGGTCGACGGCGAGCGCAAGCTCGTGCCGCGCCGCCTGATCAAGCACTTCCAGCGGCTCGATCGGTGAGCGTGCCCGTCACCGTCCTGTCGGGGTTCCTCGGCGCGGGCAAGACGACGCTGCTCAACCACATCCTCGCCAACCGCGAAGGCCTGCGGGTCGCGGTGATCGTGAACGACATGAGCGAGGTCAACATCGACGCCGCGCTCGTGCGTGACAGCGTCTCCCGCACCGAGGAGCGCCTGGTCGAGCTGACCAACGGGTGCATCTGCTGCACCCTGCGCGAAGACCTGCTCGACGAGGTCGCGCGCCTGACGGCGGAGGGGCGGTTCGACCACCTGCTCATCGAGTCGAGCGGGATCTCCGAGCCGATGCCGGTCGCCGCCACGTTCTCCTTCCCCGGCGACGACGGCAGCCCGGCGCTCTCCGGCGCCCGGCTGGACACGATGGTGACCGTGGTCGACGCCGTGAACTTCGGCCGTGAGCTGGCCGGTGGCGACTCCCTGGCCGAGCGCCGCCTCGACCAGTACGAGGGCGATGAGCGCACGGTCAGCGACCTGCTCGTGGACCAGGTCGAGTTCGCCGACGTGCTGCTGCTGAACAAAACCGACCTCGTCTCCCCCGCCGAGGCCGACCGACTGGTGGCGGCGCTGCGCCGGCTCAACCCGGGCGCCGACGTGGTGACGGCGGAGTTCGGCCGGGTACCGCTCGGGCGCGTGGTCGGCACCGGTCGCCACGACCCCCTGCGGGCGCAGCAGGCGCCGGGCTGGGTCGCGGAGCTCAACGGCGACCACGTGCCGGAGACGGAGGAGTACGGCATCTCCAGCGTCGTGTTCCGCGCCACCCGGGCGTTCGACCCGGCACCGCTGTGGGACTTCGTCACGACCCGCCTCGACTCGGGCGAGTTCGGCACGGTGTTGCGCTCCAAGGGGTTCTTCACGCTCGCGTCGCGACCGGGTGTGCTCGGCCTGTGGTCGCAGGCGGGCTCGGTGGCGCGGTTCGAACCGCAGGGGGTGACCGACGCGCCGCGGCAGGAGCTGGTCTTCATCGGCGTCGGGCTCGCCGGCGACCCGCTGCTGGCCGCGCTCGAGGCGTGCCTCACCGACGAGCCGGTGACGGCGGATCCCTTCCCCGCATGGGAGCCCATGCGCGTCCATTGAGGACAGACGAACCGAAGGCCGCGCGACCCGGATCACACCGGTCGCGCGGCCTTCGTGTTCCCGGAAGTTCCTTGATCGTTCACCGGCCGGCGTGATCATGCGGATCAGGCTCGGTCCACGCCGGACACACCACGTCTGAACTGGGCGATTCGTTGGGGTTAGGGGTGTTTCGCGAAGGTTGATCAACCCAGGTTTATCAGTCTAGGTTGACTAATATGCCGGATCGGATCACCAAAGATCTCGTGGAGGCCGCCGCCGACCTGAGGATCGCGATCGGGCGGCTGGTGCGCCGGATGCGGCAGGGCTACGTGGCGGGCGAGGCCACGCTCTCGGAGAGCTCCGTGCTCTCGCGGCTCGACCGCGACGGGCCCTCTACGCCCGGCTACCTGGCCGAGCAGGAGCGGGTGAAGCCGCAGGCCATGGGCGCGACCCTGGCCGGGCTCGTCGAACGCGGGCTCGTGAGCCGAAGCCCCGACGCCGCCGACGGCCGCCGCGTCCTGATGTCCGTGACCGCGACCGGCCGGAAGCTCCTGACCGACCGGCGCTCGCTGAGCACCCAGCGCGTCGCCCAAGCCCTGGCCGGCGGCTTCACCGCCGAGGAACGCCACCGACTGCTCGAAGTGATCCCATTGCTCGAACGCCTGGCAGACGAACTGTGACAACCACAACCACCAGCCGCGGAGACCGCTACAAGTGGGTCGCCCTCTCCAACACCACCCTCGGCGTGCTCATGTCGGCCCTCGACGGGTCGATCGTGATCATCTCGCTGCCCGCGATCTTCCGCGGCATCGGGCTCGACCCGCTCGCGCCGGGCAATATCGGCTACCTGCTCTGGATGATCCTGGGCTACCTGCTGGTGTCGGCGGTGCTCGTGGTCACGCTCGGGCGCCTCGGCGACATGTTCGGCCGCGTGAAGATGTACAACGTCGGGTTCGTGATCTTCAGCGTCGCCTCGGTGGCGCTGTCGTTCGACCCGTTCCACGGCGGGCAGGGCGCGCTGTGGCTGATCGGCTGGCGCATCATCCAAGCCGTCGGCGGGTCCATGCTCACGGCCAACTCCGCGGCGATCCTCACCGACGCGTTCCCGCGCGAACAACGCGGCATGGCACTCGGCATCAACCAGATCACCGCGCTGGCCGGGCAGTTCCTCGGCCTCGTCGCCGGCGGCCTGCTCGCCGAGATCGACTGGCGTGCGGTGTTCTGGGTGAGCGTGCCGTTCGGCATCCTCGGCACGGTGTGGTCGATCCGCAGCCTGCGCGAGATCGGCAAGCCGCGCCGCGCGCGCGTCGACTGGGGCGGCAACGTCACCTTCGCCCTCGGCACCGGTGTGCTGCTCGCCGCGATCACCTACGGCATCCAGCCCTACGGCGGGGCGGCCACCGGCTGGGGCAGCCCGTGGGTGCTGGGCGGCATCGGTTCCGGAGTGCTGCTGCTCATCGCGTTCGGCGTGATCGAGACACGCGTGAAGGAACCGATGTTCCAGCTCTCGCTGTTCCGGATCCGGGCCTTCACCGCGGGCAACCTCGCGGTGCTGCTCACGTCGATCGCGCGCGGCGGGCTGCAGTTCATGCTGATCATCTGGCTGCAGGGCATCTGGCTGCCGCTGCACGGGTACGAGTACGAGAAGACCCCGCTGTGGGCCGGGATCTACCTGCTGCCGCTCACGGTCGGGTTCCTCATCGCCGGCCCGATGTCCGGCTACCTGTCCGACCGGTTCGGCGCGCGGCTGTTCTCCACCGGTGGGCTCGTGCTCGTCGCCGGGTCGTTCCTCGGCCTGCTGGCGCTGCCGGTCGACTTCTCTTACCCCGTGTTCGCGCTGCTGCTCGTGATCAGCGGGATCGGACAGGGGATGTTCTCGGCGCCCAACACCTCGGCGATCATGAGCAGCGTCGCCGACCACCAGCGCGGCGTCGCGTCGGGCATGCGCTCGACGTTCCAGAACTCCGGCACCGCGCTGTCGATCGGCGTGTTCTTCTCGCTGATGATCGCGGGCCTGGCCGGCTCGCTGCCCGCCACGCTCACCGGCGGGCTGCAGGCCCACGGCGTGCCCGCCGACGTCGCGGCGAACGTCGCCCAGCTGCCGCCCGTGAGCACACTGTTCGCGGCGTTCCTCGGCAGCAACCCGATGGCGCACCTGCTCGGCCCGGGTGTCCTTTCCGGACTGTCGCCGAGCGACTCGGCGGCGCTGACCGGCAAGGAGTTCTTCCCGCAGCTCATCTCCGGCCCGTTCCACAACGGACTGGTCACGGTCTTCACTGCGGCCGCCGTGATGGCGCTCGTCGCGGGCCTCGCCTCGGTGTCGCGCGGCAAGCGCTACTTCCACCCCGACCTCGCCCCGCGCGCGGGCGAGCAACGCAGCACCCCGGACAAGGAGAACGGATGAACGACACGCTCACCGCCGGCACCGTCACGATCACCGGCCACGGCGGTGACGAGATCGAGGCGTACCTGGCGCGCCCGCTCGACCCCGCTCCGCGCGGCGGCGTCGTGGTGATCCACCACATGCCCGGCTACGACCCGGCGACCAAGGAGATGGTGCGCCGCTTCGCTGCCGAGGGTTTCGCGGCGCTGTGCCCGAACCTGTACTCGCGCGAGGCGCCGGGCGCGAGCCCGGACGACGCCGCCGCGACCGTCCGCGCCAACGGCGGCGTGCCCGACGAGCGCCTCGTCGGCGACGTCGAAGGTGCGGCCGCGTACCTCAAGGCGCTGGACGGCGCCAACGGCAAGATCGGCGTGATCGGCCACTGCTCCGGCGGCCGCCAGACGTTCCTCGTCGCGTGCTCGACCCAGGTCGACGCCGCGGTGGACTGCTACGGCGCGTTCGTGGTGAACGAGCCGCCGGCCGGCATGCCCGCGTCGATGAAGCCGCTGCTGGGCCTCGCACCGCAGCTGTCGGCCCCGCTGCTCGGCATCTTCGGCGCCGACGACCAGTACCCCGCCCCCGAGGAGACCGCGAAGCTCGCCGCCGAGCTCGACCGCCTCGGCAAGGAGCACGAGTTCCACACCTACGACGGCGCCGGCCACGCGTTCTTCGCCGTCGACCGCCCGAGCTACCGGCCGGAGGCCGCCGTGGACGGCTGGGCCAAGATCCTCGACTTCTACGGCCGGCACCTCGCGGCCTGATTCCGCTTCGCAGGAAGGACGTTTCCCATGTGCACCTACCTCACCGAGAAGTTCGCCGTGGAGGGCAGCGGCAAGAGCGCGACCGGCTGGCACAGCGTCAACGAAGCCACCGTCTACGTCGACCACCCGACGCACGCCCGGTTCGCCCACACCGTGAACATCGACTTCCGCAACCCGGCGATGGGCCCGGCCGCGCGCGTCGCGCTGGAACTGACCGAAGAGGACGCGCTCGCCCTCGCCGACGCGATCCACACCGCGCTGGCGTCGGCGCCGGCGGGGCTGGCCTCGCGCAACCAGTGAGCCGCACCGGCTGGCCCGGATTCACGCCCGGGCCAGCCGGTCAGGGCGTGTAGAGCGCGCCGAGGAACTCCAGCAGTAGCCGTTCCCGCAGCGGTTCCGCCGCTGTCGCCAGCAGTGCGTTGATCGGTGCCATCCGCTCGGGCAGGCCGGCGTCGCCGACGAGGCCGGCGGCGGCGAGCAGGCCCGCGAACTGCTCCGCCGTCAGGGTTTCCGGGTCCAGCGCCGCCACGAACGCGGCCACGTCCGGGTCCACCGACGTCGGGCCGGCTTCGCGCGCCGAGGCGACCGAGGCGGTCAGGTCCGCGAGGAACTCTGCCTCGCTGCCGTGGTTCGCGGCCGTGATCGTGAGGTGCAGGTTCAGCGGCGAGTCGCCGTGGGCGAACTGCGGCTGTACGTACCAGCCGCGGACCTTCATCTCGTCCGCGACCGTGAACAGGTCGAACCCGTCGTCGGCAGTGCCGGTCGTGGCGAAGGCGATCAGCGTCGAGTCCGGGTCGCCCAGGACCCGCAGGCCCGGCAGGGTCTCGACCCCCGCGCGGATCCGGGTCACGGCCTCGCGGGTCACCTCCGCGAGGCGCAGGTAGCCGTCCTCGCCGAGGTGGTTCACCACGGCCCACGCGGCCGCGAGCGGGCCGCCGGAGCGGGTGCTCTGCAGCGTCGGGTTCAGCATCGTGTAGCCCGGCCAGGCCGCGCTGGCGAAGTAGTGCGTGCGCCGCAGCTCGGCGTTCGCGTGCAGGAGCACCGAGACGCCCTTCGCACAGTAGGCGTACTTGTGCAGGTCCACCGAGATGCTCGTGACGCCCGGCACGCGGAAGTCGAACGGCGGCACGTCCGCGCCCAGCTTCGCGAAGTACGGCAGCACCCAGCCGCCGATGCACGCGTCCACGTGCATCCGCACACCGCGAGCGGCCGCGGCGGCCGCGATCTCCGGGATCGGGTCGACCACGCCGTGGGCGTAGGAAGGCGCGCTCGCCACGACGAGCACGGTGGACTCGTCGATTGCCGCCGCCATCGCGTCGGGCACCGCGCGGAAGGTCTTCGCGTCGACCGGCACCACGATCTTGCGCAACCCGAACAGGTGCGCGGCCTTGTGGAACGCCGCGTGCGCGGTGTCGGGCAGCACGATGCTCGGCGCGGTGATGTCCGGCCGCGCGTCCCGCGCGGCCAGCACCGCGAGCAGGCACGACTCGGTGCCGCCGGACGTCACCGTGCCGACCGTTTCCGCGGTTGCGCCCAGGAGCCCCGCCGCGCGCCCGACAAGGTCGTTCTCCAGGCGCAGCAGGCTCGGGAACGCCGTGGGGTCCAGGCCGTTGGCCGACGACGCGAGCGCGTGCGCGGCCGCCGCGATCTCGTCCACTTCGGACAGACCGCTGTCGTAGACGTAGGCGAGCGTGCGCCCGCCGTGCGTCGGCAGGTCGCCCGCGCGCAGCGCCCGCAGCTCGGCCAGGACGTCGGTCACCGCTGCGGCTCCACCGGCCGCGGCTCGAGCACCTTGCGGCGCAGCAGCGGGATCGCCAGCGCGATGAGCACCGCCGGCAACACCGAGGTGCCCACGGTGATGGCCGTGATCGCCGAGGACGGCTGCGCGGTCGTCGCGTCGGTGCTCGACACGTAGCCGCCGGCCTGCAGCACCAGCCCGAACAGGCCCGGGCCGAGCGCCAGACCCAGCGTCTCCGACGCCGTCCACACGCCGGCCGTGATGCCCGCGCGGGTCTCGCCGGTGCGTTCCTCTTCGGCACTGATGAGGTCGGGCAGGATCGCCAGCGGGAACACGGAGATCCCGGCGTACCCGATGCCCGACAGCGCGACGAACACCATCGTCACCGCGAACGGGATGTCCTTGGCGAACAGGATCCCGAGCAGGCCGACGGTGAACGAGACCGTCGCGATGCGGAAGCCGACGAGCTTGCCCCAACGGTGCCCCAGCCGCGGCCACAGCGGCATCGTGATCAGCGCCGGGCCGACGAAGCCCACGAACAGCACCGTGCGGTAGCTCGGGTCGCCCAGCACGTGCTCGGCGAAGTACGGGATCGCGGCGAGCACCGTGCCGATGCCCAGCGCCTGGATGAAGTACGAGCCCATCAGCCAGCAGAACGGGCGCCACTGCGCGATCGTGCGGATCAGCTGCTTGAAGCTCACGGCGTTGGGCCGCAGCGAACCGACGGGTGCGCCGCGCAGACCGAAGTAGACGCCCAGGGTGGCGAGCAGGATGATCACGGCCATCACAAGGCCCATGACCCGGTAGCCGGCCACGCCTTCGAGGATGTCGGTGATCGCCGGGGCGGCGCCGCCGGACACGAGGATCGCCACGGCCAGCACGCCGATACGCACGCTGGTGAGCTTCGTGCGTTCCTCGGCCGAGTCCGTGAGCTCGGCCGGCAGCGCGTTGAACGGTACCTGGAAGAACGCGTACGCGGTGGCACACAGGAAGAACACGATCACCACGTAGGTCGCGTCGATCGCCGGCTTGCCGAAGCCCGGGTGCGCGAACAACGCGAAAAACAGGATCGCGACGCCGACGCCGCCGCCCAGCAGGAACCGCCGCCGGCTGCCGGTCCGCACGAGGTCCGCGTCGGAAAGCCGGCCCGCGATCGGGTTGAACACCACGTCCCACGCCTTCGGCACGAACACGATCACGCCGGCCGCCGCGGCAGGCACGGCCATCGTGTCCGTGAGGTACGGCAGGAGCAACAGGCCCGGCACGGTGCCGAAAGATCCGGTGACGAACGAGCCGAGCGAGTAACGGAAACGCGTCCGGCGGGGCAGCGGCGCCAAGGGTCCTCCTCGAGGGCGGTCCGACGAACGCAATACCTAGTGGATCTTCGCCGTTCCCCGGTAGTGGTCGGAGGGAATCGTGCCACCGTCGTAATGCACCGCGAGTACCGGGCCGACCTCGCCCCGTGCCCTGCTCACGACAGGGCTTCGGCCACCTTCGCCAGCGACCCCGCGTCGCCGCGCAGCAGCAGCGTCGTGACCACAGTGTCCTCCCAGGCAGCGAGCTCCTCGCGGATCTTCGCGGCCGGGCCGACGAGCGAGGTGTCCTCCACGAGCGACGTCGGGATCGCGGCGACTGCCTCGTCCTTGCGCCCGGCGAGGTAGAGCTCCTGCACCTTGTCGGCCACCTCCTCGTAACCCAGGCGTGCGAACACGTCGTGGTGGAAGTTCACGGCCTTGGCGCCCATGCCGCCGATGTACAACGCGAGCGCCGGCTTGATCCAGCTCGCCGCCTCCTCCACGTCGTCGTGGACGATCACCGGCACCGACGCGGGCACCTCGAAGTCCTCGGGCTTGCGCCGGGCACCCGGCCGGGCGAACCCCTCGGCGAGCGCGGCCCGGTAGAACGCGTCGGCCTTGGGCGAGAAGAACAGCGGCAGCCAGCCGTCGCAGATCTCCGCCGACAGCGCGACGTTCTTGGGGCCCTCGGCCGCGAGGTAGATCGGGAGGTCGGCGCGCAGCGGGTGCACGGTCGGCTTGAGCGCCTTGCCCAGCCCCGCTCCCCCTTGCAGCGGCAGCTGGTAGAACTGCCCGTCGAGCGTCACGGGTGCCTCGCGCGCCAGCACCTGGCGGATGATCGCTACGTACTCGCGGGTGCGGGCCAGCGGCTTCGGGTACGGCTGGCCGTACCAGCCCTCCACCACCTGCGGGCCCGACGCACCGAGCCCGAGCACGAACCGGCCGCCGGAGAGGTGGTCGAGCGTCAGCGCCGTCATCGCGGTGGCGGTGGGCGTGCGCGCGGACATCTGCACGATGTTGGTGCCGAGCTTCACGCGGCTGGTCGACGCACCGGCCCACGCGAGCGGGGTGAACGCGTCGGAGCCGTAGGCCTCCGCCGACCACACCGAGTCGAACCCGAGGCGCTCGGCCTCGAGCACGGCCTCCAGCGCGCCCGGCGTCGGGCCGCTCCCCCAGTACCCGAGGTGGTAACCCAGCTTCATACGGCCCTCCGTGCTTCAGATGTTCGGCGAGTAGTGCTCCGGCTTGCCGCGTTCCCCCACGGGCGGCAGGTTCCTCCGTGGAGTCTCGACCACGGGCGCGCCCGCGGCCACCTCACCCCTTGCCCGGCGCCGGCCGGCGCGCGCCCGCGGGTGGTAGCGGCGGTCGTGCGGGACGAGGGAGAACACGGCGTTGATCGCGCGCCCGGCGAAGCGGTGCCGGCGTTCGTCGAGCGCAGTCCAGGTGAAGCCGAGTAGGTCGCGGATCTCCGGGTCGTAGAGCCCGACCGTGAGCCAGACGAACCGCTTCGCGATCACCGCCGAGACGGGCCGCCACAGCAGGTCGGGCAGCCACGCCAGGTTCGGCGGTTTCGCGATGCCGCGCAGATCCAGGACGTCGCGCGTGGCCTTGTTGTCTTCCAGGACCTCGGCGCACATGTGCTTCCAGTACCGCCGGAAGTCCTCCCAGGACTCGGGGACCGGCCGCATCGTCATGTCGTACATCCGCCACCAGCGCACGTGTTCGTCGAACAGCTTGCGCTTCTCCTCTTCGCCGATGCCGCCCATGAAGTGGTCGGCGATGAGGATCGTGCTGACGAAGAACGTGGAGTGGGCCCAGTAGAACGTGTCCGGGTCGAGCGCGTGGTAGCGGCGGCCTTTCGCGTCGACGCCCTTGATGCGGTCGTGGTACCCGCGCACCTCGAGCGCGGTCCGGTGGGCGAGCGGGCCGTCGTAGACCACGCCGCCGATCGGGTAGAGCGAGCGGAACAGCCGTTGCCAGCGTTCCTCGAAGAACCGCGAATGCTGCTCGACGCCGGCGCCCAGACCCGGGTGCATGTTCTGCATCGACCCGGCCCACAGGGCGATCAGCAGCCCCCGCCAGTCGCCGAAGTAGCGCCACGTGAGCGAGTCCGGTCCCAGCGGTTCGGGTTCCTCCCCCGGCATGGCGGCTCCTGCGGTCGGGTCGATGAACTGACTACGCCTGTTGTCAGGTTAGGATGTGACAACGGGCGTGGTCAACTACGGGAGTGGATATGCCGGGCCGCACGTGGGCGGGCACGACGCTGGACGATCGGAAAGCGGCACGGCGGGACCAGCTGGTCGCCGCGGGCCTCGACCTGCTCGGCACCGAGGGCTCCGCGGCCGTCAGCGTGCGCGCGGTCTGCCGCCAGGCCCACCTGACCGAGCGCTACTTCTACGAGAGCTTCGCCGACCGCGAGGAACTCGTCGCGGCCGTGTACGAGCACGTCGGCGAGCGGGCGCGCCAGGCTTTGGTCGACGCGATCGGCGACGCACCCGATCCGCGGCAGCGGGCGGAACGCGCGGTGCGGGCGTTCGTGGCCCTCCTGGTCGACGACCCGCGCCAGGGCCGGGTGCTGTTGCTGGCGCCACTGACCGATCCCGCACTGACTCGCCGCGGCCTGCACCTGTTGCCGGCGTTCGCGGCGCTCGTCGGCGAACAGCTCTCGCACGGCGACGAGACCGACCGGCAGCTGGTGTCGATCGGGCTGGTCGGGGCGCTGAGCAACGTATTCATCGCCTACCTCGACGGCACGCTGCGGGTGAGCCGCGAACGGCTCGTCGCGCACTGCGTCCGGCTGGTGCTCGGAGCGGACGAGTTCGATCACTGAGCTCACTGAGCTCACCCAGCTCATCGTGCCGAGGCTCGTTCCGCCCGCAGCCGCAACGCGATGTCGATGATCATGTCCTCCTGGCCGCCGACGTAGCGCTCCGCGCCGACGCGGTAGAGGATCTCGTGCGCCGGCACGCCGTAGCGTTGCGCCGCGCGCTCGGCGTGCAGCAGGAAACTCGAGTACACGCCGGCGAAGCCCTGCACGATCGACGAGCGGTCCATCACCGGCAGCCGGGTCAGGTACTTCTTCACGACGTTCTCGGCCGCGGCCATCAGCACGTCCTTGTCGACGCCGGTCGGAACGCCGAGGCGTTCGAACGTCGCCGCGAGCACCTCGGTCGGCGAGTTCCCCGCGCCCGCGCCGAGGGCGGCGAGGGAACCGTCGATCTGCCGCGCGCCGGCGCGGTAGGCGAGCACGGAGTTGGCGACGCCGAAGCTGAGGTTCTGGTGACCGTGGTAGCCGACCTGGGCGTCGTCGCCCAGCTCCGCGACGAGCGCGGCGACGCGATCGGCGGCTTCGTCGAGGATGAGCGCGCCGGCGGAATCGACCACGTAGACGCACTGGCAGCCGGCGTCGGCCATGATCCGCGCCTGCTTCGCGAGGTGCTCGGGCGCCGCCAGGTGCGCCAGCATCAGGAATCCCACGGTTTCCAGACCGAGGTCGCGGGCCGCGCCGAAGTGCTGCACGGAAACGTCGGCTTCGGTGCAGTGCGTGGCGATGCGGGCGGCGCCGGCGCCGAGGTCCGCGGCGACGCGCAGGTCGGTGACGGTGCCGAGCCCGGGCAGCAGGAGCACCGCGATCTTGGCGTCGTTCGCCTCGTCGACGGCGGCGGCGATCAGCTCGCGTTCGTCGGTGAGGGAGAAGCCGTAGGTGAAGGTCGAACCACCGAGCCCGTCGCCGTGGGTCACCTCGATGAGCGAGATCCCGGCGTCATCCAGCGCGCGCACGGTGTCGCGCACCTGGCGTTCGGTGAAGCGGTGGGCCATGGCGTGGCTGCCGTCGCGCAGGGTGGTGTCGACCAGTCGCACCGGCGCGTTCTTCGCCGGCTGCTTCCGGATGAGCGCGCTCATGCCGACACCAGCTCCGCGGCCACCAGGTCGCCGACGCGGGCCGCGGCGGCCGTCATGATGTCGAGGTTGCCGGCGTAGGTCGGCAGGTAGTCGCCGTTGCCCGCGACTTCGAGGAACACGCCGACGCGCGCGACGCCGTTCCACTCGGGACGCGGCGGGTCGAACTGCGGATCGGCTTTGAGCGTGTAGCCGGGCACGTACCGGCGGACCTCGGCGACCATGCGGTGGATCGAGTCGGTGATCGCCGCGAAGTCCGCTTCGGCGCCGACCGCGCAGAACACAGTGTCGCGCATGATCATGGGCGGGTCCATCGGGTTGATGACGATGATCGCCTTGCCCTTCGCGGCGCCGCCGACCTCTTCGAGGCCCCGCGCGGTTGTTTCGGTGAACTCGTCGATGTTCGCGCGCGTGCCCGGGCCCGCCGAGCGCGAGGACACGGACGCGACGATCTCCGCGTACGGCACCGGAGTCACGCGGGCGACGGCGTGCACAATGGGGATCGTCGCCTGGCCGCCGCAGGTGATGAGGTTGAGGTCCGGCACGTCGAGCCGCTCCGGCGGAGTCACCGCGGGGCAGGTGAACGGGCCGACGGCCGCGGGCGTCAGGTCGATCGAGCGGATGCCCGCTTCGGCGTAGCGCGGCGCGTGCGCGAGGTGCGCTTTCGCCGACGTCGCCTCGAAAACGAGCTGCGGAAGTTCGGCTTGGCGCAGGAGCCAGTCGACGCCGTCCGCCGAAGTCTCCAGGCCGAGTCGCGCCGCGCGGGCGAGCCCGTCGGACGCCGGGTCGACGCCGACCATGTACCGCACGTCGATCTTCTCGCTGCGCCGCAGCTTCGCCAGCAGGTCCATGCCGATGTTGCCGGGGCCGACGATCGCGGCCGTCACCTTGCGTTCCGCCATGTTTTCCGACGGTCCTCGCCGCGGCGGTGCACACTCAACCCGTGCGTACCACTGGACGGAACGGCGGCGAAGGCCTGGTCGCCTCGCGCGTCGCGGCGATCCTGGGTGCCTTCCGCCCGGGCGACGACACCGTCGGCGTGTCGGAGCTGGCGCGGCGGACGGGGCTGGCGAAGACGACCGTGCACCGCCTGACCCGCCACCTCTGCGACACCGGCCTGCTCGAACCCGACGGCACCGCGCTGCGGCTCGGGCTGCGGCTGTTCGAGATCGGCCAGCTCGCGATCCGGCGCCGTGGTCTGGTCGAGGCCGCCCGCCCGTCGCTGGCCGACCTGCGCGAGGCCACGCGCAACACCGTGCACCTCGCCGTGCTGGAGGGCACCGAGGTGGTCTACCTCGACGTGCTGCGTGGCCCGGACGCCCCCGATGTACCGTCCCGCATCGGCGGCCGCTTCCCGGCCCACGCCACCGGCGTCGGGAAGGCCATCCTCGCGTTCTCGCCGGAACCGTTGGTGGCGCGGGTGATCGACGCCGGTCTCCCCCGCATCAGCCGGCGCACCATCACCGCACCGGGATTGCTGCGCCGCCAGCTCGCGCGCATCCACGCCGAGGGCGTGGCGTTCGAACGAGAGGAGTCCGGCGTCGGAGTGGTCTGTGCCGCGAGTCCCCTGCTCGACGCCGCGGGCATGGCGGTCGCGGCGATCTCCATCACCGGCTGGGCGACCCGGATGCGCACGGAGCGTGTCGCCCCGGCGGTGCGCACGGTCGCGCTCGCGTTGTCCCGTTCGTTTGTCCAGACCTGAGCAGTCGGAAAAATTCCTGCCGCACAACGGGTTGCGTGAGGGTTAGGCCGTTCGGATGACGTCAGGGGCGGAGGTCTGGTCTCGTGATTCTCCGTAACTACGATCGTCCGGATGGCCCAGCAGAGCTGGGGGATCACGTTCCCGGGCCGGTCCCCCACGCCGATCTCCAGGATCCGCCGCGATCCCGTCGCGGCGGCCGGAACCCGGCTGCTGTCGCTCGATCTCGTGCTCGGTCTGCTCGCCCTCGCCGGTGGTCTGCGCGTGATCTACCTCGCGGCCACCACGCCCGCCCTGCCCGGAGAAGCCACGACCGTCGCCCGCGCCTACGCGCTCGGCCACCTCACGGCGTACGGCGGTACGACCACGGCCGGCGCCAGCCCGTTCGGGCAGCTGCAGCTCGCCGGGTACACGATGTTGTCCCACGCCTTCGACCGCGCGGCGACGCCGGTCGCCGCCGTGCGCGAGGCGATGATCGTCGCCACGGTGGTGACGACGGTGCTGGTGTGGCTGCTCGCCCGCCGGCTCGGCCTTCCGCGCTGGGCGGGCCTGGTCGCCGCCGTGCTGCTCGCCGTGTCGCCGCTGGCGATCGGGCTGCAGCACGTGGTGGTCGTCGAGCACCTCGCGGTGATGTGGGCACTGGCCGGGCTGTGTCTCGTCGCCGCACCTCTCCGTCCTTCTCACGCCGCCGGCGACCACAGTGGACCTGCGCGCCACGGCCTTGCCCAGGACCTGCTGGGCGCGGGGTGCCTGCTGGCCGCCGTGCTGACCTCACCACTCACGCTGCTGTTCCTGCCCGCCGCGGGCTGGCTGCTGCTGCGGCGTTCTCCAGTGCGGGCCGGGCTCGTCGCCGTGGTGGTGAACCTCGGCCTCGGCCTCGCCTTCGGGCCGCTGTCCGCGTGGTTACGCCCCGCTCTCGCCACCGGCGGCGAGCCGGCCCTGCCCAGGTGGCTGGTTTTCGATCCGGCCCTCACGGCGGTGTCGGCGCTCGCGTTGATCGCCGGCCTGTTCGTCGCGACGGTGCGCCCGCTCGCGGTGTCCGGCATCTTCGTGGCCGGTCTGCTCGCGGTCCCCGGATTGCCGGCCACCGCCGTGCTGGCCCTGCTGCTGCCCCTCACTCCGCTGGGCGCGGCCGGAGTGGCGCACGCCGTGGTTTCCGCGCACCACGAACCGGAGCACCGGCGCGCTCCCGCCCGGGCCGGCGTCGCCGTGGGCGTGGTGGTCCTGACCGCGGCGTTCGCGCTGAGCTGGACGTACGGGTTCACCGCGCTGCGCCCCGGGCCCGCGAGCCCGGACCCGGCGATCGAGGCCCGCACCTGGTTGCAGGCCAACGCGGAGGGCTCCCGCGTGCTCGTCGACGACGCCACCTGGACCACGCTCGCCGCGGGCGGCTGGCCGACCGGGCTGCTCGTCACGACGGCCGACGCGAACCCGCCACCGGACTGGGCTGCCCTCACCCCACGGGCGCTGGCCCAGTCCTCCACAGTGGACTCCCCCGACGCGGCCGCGGTGTTCGGCAGCGGCGCGGGACAGGTCACCGTCGCCCGGCTCGGGCCGCCCGTGCTCGTGCCGGACGAGAACGGCGAGAAGACCGCGCGGGCCCACGCGGGTGCCGCGCTCACCAGGTCCGGACGCGTGAACTGCGTGCCGGAAACACGTGCCGTGCTCGGCCGGGGCGATCTCGATCCCCGGCTGATCTCGACGCTGGCGGCGTTCGCGTCGCAGCAGCCGGTGCGGGTCGCGGCGTTCCCGCCCGTGCCCGGCGAGGACGCGGCGGGGCAGCCGCGCCGGCAGGTGCTCGTCACCGGCGCCGACGGCGCGGCCACCCGGTTCTACGCCGGGCAGCGCGCCGTGTTCCGCCCGGCCTCGGTCCTGCGGACGGCCGGCGGCGTGCTCGTCACCTACCCGCCGTTCGCCCCGCCCGGCCTGCTCACCTCCTTCACCGCACCCTGATCCTCCGAAAGGTCCCCTCCGATGCGCTTTCGAACCCTTTTGAGACCCACCGGTCTCCTCGCGGCCGCCGGGCTGCTGCTGCTCACGACCACTCCCGCCGCGGGAGCGGCCACCGGCCCCGGACCCGGCGTCGGCTGGATCCGCGTCGGGCACCTGTCGCCGGGTGTACCGCCGGTCGACATCTACTTCGCGCCGTTCGGGCAGCCCGAGAAGGTGGTGATCCGCAAGGCGGGCTACGGCGCCGTCACGCCGTACTCGTCGCTTGACCCGGGCCAGTACACGCTCTCGATGCGGCCCGCCGACGCCGCGCCGACGACCGTGCCCGCACTCAGCGCGACGATCTCCGTGGCACAGCAGACCGCCTACTCGCTGCTGGTGTTCGAGAACGGTCCGGACGGGACGCTGCACGGCGCCCTCGTGACCGACGATCTCACCGCGCCGGGCGCGGGCAAGGGCCGCGTGCGCGTGGTCGAGGGGTCGGCGACACCCGCGCCGGTGAGCGTCGGCGGGCCGGACGGCATGACGCTCGCCACGAACGCGGCCTACGGCGACACCACGCCGTACGCCGAAGTGCCGGAGGGCACCGTGCCCCTGCAGCTGACGAGCGGCAGTGTCAAGGCGAACGCCGACGTCCCCGTGGCGGCCGGTTCGTCGACCACGTTGCTCGTGACGCAGGACAACGGAACGCTGAAGGCGACCCCGATCTCCGACGGCGCCAACCTGCCGAACCCGCCGAAGCTCGGCGTCGAGACCGGGGGCGGCGGCACGGCGTCCGGCGGCGACCACTCCGAACCGTGGTTCGCGGGCGGCGTCGGGGTGTTCCTGCTCGTACTGGTGCTCACGCCGCTGGTCCGGCGGATTCGGGAAGGCCGTGCGCGCTGACCTGATCCGGGTGGGCTGCGCGGTCGCGCTGGTCTGCGCCGCGTGCACGCCCGCACCGTCCACAGTGGTCTCCGCGACGACGTCCGTCTCCCCTCCGGCGGCAACAGCCACCGAACCGGCCGGCAGCGTCGGGCCGCTGCCTCCCGCGGCGAGCGTGAGCCCGGTCCGCCTGACGATCCCGGCGATCGGGGTCGACGTGCGCGGGCTGGTCCCGCTCGCCCTCGGCCCGGCGCACGAGCTGCAGGCGCCGGAGAGCTTCGACGACATCGGCTGGTACGCCGCCGGCCCGGCACCTGGTGACCCCGGGCCGGCGGTCATCGCCGCCCACGTGGACTCCCGGTCCGGCCCGGCGCCGTTCTTCCGCCTGCGCGAGCTTCAGCCCGGAGACGAGGTCCGCGTCGAACGCTCCGACGGCGGCGCCGCCCGCTTCGTCGTCGATGCCGTGCAGCGCTACCCGAAGGACGCCTTCCCGACCGACGCCGTGTACGGCCCCGCCCCGGGTGCCGCGCTGCGCCTGATCACCTGCGGCGGCGCCTTCGACGCCGCCGCCCGGTCCTATCGCGACAACGTGGTGGTCTACGCCTCGACCCGCTGGATCTGACCTACTGGGCCGCCACACTCCGTTGCGCGAGCTCCTCCTCGAACCGCAGCACAGGCTCGTCGGCCAGCAGACCGCGGCGGGCCAGCGCCGGCCGCACGCCCTCGCCGAACCAGTACGCCTCCTCCAGGTGCGGGTAGCCGGACAGCACGAACTCCGAGACGCCCACCGCGTGGTACTCCTCGATGAGGTCGGCGATCTCCTCGTGGCTGCCGACCAGCGCGGTGCCCGCGCCGCCGCGTACGAGGCCGATGCCGGCCCACAGGTGCGGGTGGATCTCGAGCCCGCGCGCACCCGCGTCGAGGCGGCCGCCGTGCAGCGCGACCATGCGGCGCTGGCCCTCCGACTCGCTGGCGGCGAGCTGGGCCTGTGCCTGCGCGACCTGCGCGGGGTCGAGAGCGTCGAGCAGGCGCTGCGCTTCGGCCCACGCCTCGGCCGACGTGTCGCGCGCGATGGTGTGCAGGCGGACGCCGAACCGGACGGTTCGCCCTTCGGCCGCGGCCAGCGCGCGCACCTTCCCGATCTTCTCCGCGACTTGCGTGGGCGGCTCGCCCCACGTCAGGTAGACGTCGGCGTGGCGCGCGGCCACCGGCAGCGCGGCGGGCGACGAGCCGCCGAAGTACAGCGGTGGCACCGGATCGGGCGCGGCCAGCGTCGTCGCACCCGCGACCTCCAGGTGCTCGCCGGAGAAGTCGAACGGGCGGCCCGACCACACGCCGCGCACGATCGTGAGGAACTCGTCGGTGCGGGCGTAGCGGGCGTCGTGGTCGTGCCAGTCGCCGAAGCGGCGCTGCTCCACCGCGTCGCCGCCGGTCACGATGTTGAGCAGCACCCTTCCCGACGACAAGCGCTGGAAGGTGCCCGCCATCTGCGCCGCCAGCGTCGGCGAGATGACGCCGGGCCGGAACGCGACGAGGAACTTAAGCCGGCGCGTCTCGCGGATCAGCGCGGCCGTGGTGAGCCACGCGTCCTCGCACCACGTGCCGGTGGGCGTGAGCACGCCCTCGAACCCGAGCTGCTCGGCCGCCCGCGCGATCTGGGCGAGGTAGTCGACATCCGCCGGTCGCTGCGCGGTTCGGCCCAGGGACTTGTTGGCGTGGAAGCGTTCCACGATCGTGCGACCGTCGCCGCTGGTCGGCAGGAACCAGTGCAGTTTCAGGCTCATCCGTTGCTCCTCACGGCTTCGATATCGGGCCCGTAGCGGCGGTCGGCGAACGCCGCGAAATCGACCTTGCCGGGCAGGGTGCCGTCTTCGGTGAAGGCGTCGGCGAGCCGCTGCTCCGACGCGACGACCGAGTCGTCGAGCGGGATCGGCTCGTCGCGCCCGGCGGACACGGCCTTCTGCGCCACGGCGGGCTCCAGGCCTGTCTCGGCGGCCCACGCCTTCGCCCACGCGTCGCGGTGGGTGTTCGCCCACAGCTGCGCCTTGACCACGCGCTTCACGAAGTCCTGGATGGCGGAGTTGCGTCCCGGATCGGCGAGTGCGGCGGTGCTCGCGGTCTCGAACGCGAGGCCGTTGGAGCTGCCGCGTCCGTCGGAAAGCACGCGGGCGTGCGCGTCGAGCTGCGCCTGGGCCGTGTAGGGGTCCCAGATCGCCCACGCGTCCACCTGGTGCTGGGTGAACGCCGCGTATGCCTCCGACGGCTGAAGGAACGACAGCTTCACGTCCTTCGTGGACATTCCCGCCCGCTTGAGCGTGTTCAGCAGCTGCCCGTGGGCGGAGCTGCCCTTCGACACCGCGATCGTCTTGCCCCGCAAGGAAGCCACGTCCTTCAGCTGCGAGTCCGGCGGCACCAGGATGGCCTCGCGCTCGACGTTGCTCTTCGCGACGCTGACCACCGAGATCTTCGCTTTCGCCGCGGCCGCGAAGAGGGGCGGGGTGTTGCCGACGCGGCCGACGTCGATCGCACCGGCCGAGGCCGCCTCCAGCAGCGGCGGGCCGGAGGTGAACGTGGACCACTCGATGCGGTATGGCACGTCGGACAGCAGGTTCGCCGCCGTGAGCAGCGACTTCACGCCGCCCTTCTGGTCTCCGACGCGCAGCGTCACCTTCGCCAGGTCGGCCGCCGAGACGGGGGCGGGCACGGGCGCGGGTCCGGTCGCCGCCCCGGAGGACGAGCAGGCGGTGAGCCCGCCGAGCGCTACGGCCACGGCCAGCGCGAGTGCGGTTTTGCGGGCGGGGTTACGCAGGTGCACCTTCGGTCACTCCCAGGTCGGCCAGCACGCGTGAGCGCACGTCGGCGTGGTCGGTGGCCGTCCTCGGCCGCGGGTGGCCGAGGACGTGTTCGGAGACGATGCGGCCCTCGTCGAGGACCAGCACGCGGTCGGCGAGCAGCAGTGCCTCGTCGACGTCGTGGGTCACGAGCAGCACCGCGGGTTCGTGCGTGCGCCACAGCCGTTCGACGAGCCGGTGCATCGCGAGGCGGGTCAGCGCGTCGAGCGCGCCGAACGGTTCGTCGAGCAGCAGCAGGTCCGGCTCGCGCACGAGCGCGCGGGCGAGCGAAACCCGTTGTGCCTCACCGCCGGACAGCGTCAGCGGCCAGTCGTCCTCGTGCCCGGACAGCCTTACTTCTTCCAGTGCCTGCTCGGCGACGCGGCGGTCGCGCGAGCGGTTCTCACCGTCGCGGCGCAGGCCGAGCACGACGTTGCGCCAGACCTTGCGCCACGGCAGCAGGCGCGGCTGCTGGAACGCGACCGACACGGTGCCCTCGACGCGCGCGGTGCCGTCGATTTCCGTGTCGAGCCCGGCAAGAACGCGCAGCAGCGTCGACTTGCCCGAGCCGCTGCGGCCGAGCAGCGCGACGAACTCGCCGCGACCGATCTCGAGCTCGAGTCCGTCGAGGACAGTGCGCTCGCCGAACCGTTTCGTCAGGTCGCGCACCGCGACCACCGGCGTCACGGGACCAGCCATCGCAGCGCCCTCCGTTCCAGAACCCGCACCAGCGCGTCGGTCGCGAGGCCGAGGATCGCGTAGACGATCAGGCCGACCACTACGACATCCGTGCGCAGGAACTCACGGGCGTTGTTGATCAGGTAGCCCAGGCCGGCGTCGGCGTTCACGGTTTCGCCGACGATCAGCGCCAGCCACGCGAGCCCGAGCGACTGCCGCAGCCCGACCAGCGCCTGCGGCAGCGCGCCGGGCAGGATCACGTGCCACAGCCGTTCGCCCCGCGTGAATCCCAGTGCGCGCGTGGCTTCGACCAGCCGGGCGTCGGCCGTGCGGATTCCCGAGTGGACATTCAGGTAGAGCGGGAACGCGACCCCGAGGGCCACGAGCACGATCTTTGTCTCCTCGCCGATCCCGAACCACAGGATGAACAACGGGATCAGTCCGAGGAACGGCAGTGTCCGCAGCATCTGCACGGGCGGGTCGACCAGCGCCTCGCCCCACCGCGACAGCCCTGCGACGATCCCGAGCAGCACGCCGGCGACGGCGCCGATCGCGAACCCCGCCCCGACCCGGCCGAGCGAAACGACGAACGCGTTGCCCAGTTCACCGGTGCGGGCGAGGTCGAACGCGCTGGTCAGCACCGTCCACGGGGCGCTGAGCTTCTCAGGCGGCAGCACGCCGGTGGAGCTCGCGAGCTGCCACGCGACCACGAGCACGACCGGGCTGATCCAGCGGCGGAGGGAAACTCGGCGCCGGGACGGCCGTTGCGCGGGCCTCGGCGGCCCGGTGGCTTCGGATTTTCGGGCGCGCGTCAGCACACCCGTGGTGGAAATCGACACGGATTTCTCCCGGGTACGGGTTTTGCTACAGGGAAAGGGGAACTGCTCAGCGCGGACGGCAGATCGCGCTCGCCTGCTGCCGGAGGTCGACGTGCAGGCGGCTCACGAGCAGCGCGCCGAGGTTCATGCCCCGAGCTTCACCCGATCCGGCGGACCGCGTCAACAAAGCCCGCGCCGGCTCCCAGGCACTGGAACCGGTGCGGCGCTTGTTCCGCTTGTGGGCGCTCAGAAAGGCACGGGAGATCCGAGGAGTGGGACGGCGTCAGGCGCCGAACATCCGGTGCCACTCGTCGAGCGAACGCGGCCGGAACACGAAGTTCGTGTCCTTCACGTGCGACAGCGCGGCCGACGGCTCGGCCGAGTACTGGTGGCCCGGGTAGACGACGGGGTCGCCGGGCAGCGTCGCGAGCCACTGGAGGCTGCGGTAGATCGCGTCGGCGTCGCCGCCGGGGAAGTCGGTGCGGCCGCAGCCCTCGAGGAACAGCGTGTCGCCCGAGACGAGCCGGTCGCCGACGAGGAAGCACTGGCTGCCCGGCGTGTGGCCGGGCGTGTGCAGGAGCCGGATGTCGATCGCGCCGACGCTGAGCACGTCGTCGTGGTCGTGCACGCGCAGGTCCGTGTCGGACACGCCGGTGACGCGGCGGACCCACTCGGTCTCTTCGGTGTTGACGTGGATCGGTACTTGCTGGATCGCGAGCAGCTCGGCGATGCCGGGCAGCGAGAAGCCCATCATGTCGCCGCCGACGTGGTCGGGGTGGTGATGCGTGGCGAGCACGCCGACCAGGCGCATGCCATCGTCGCGGAGCACCTGCACCAGGTCGCCCACCGCGTAGGCCGGATCGACGATCACGGCCTCACCCGACTCGCGATCGCCGATCAGGTAGGCGAAGTTGACCATCTGCGTCGCGACCGGGTCCCCGACCGCGAAATCCCGGCCGGCGAGCAGTTGGCGGAAGTACAGCTGGTCTGCCATGCGGGCAGCCTATCGGCTCACTCCCCCACGTCTCCGTCCGCCAGCTCGCGCAGCGCGTCGAGGTGGCCGACGTGGCGGGCGGTCTCCTGCACGACGTGGGCCAGTACCCACCGCACGGTGAACTCCCCGCCGCGGCGCGTCCGCTCCTCGGGCGTGAGACCCGCGAGCGCGACAGCCGTCCGCTCCCACTCGGCGCGGTAGGCGGCGACCATCGACGCCAGGTCGTCGCCGGTGGCCAGGTCCCAGCTCGGGTCCGGCGAACCCGGCCACAACGACGGCGCGTCGGAGCCACCGGCCTCGATCGAGAGCCACCACCGTTCGACGGCCGTCAGGTGCTTCACCACCCCGAGCGCACTCATCCGCGGCGAGCTCGGCAACGGCGTCGCGACCGCTTGCTCCCGGGTGAGGCCCGCGACCTTGTTCACCGCGGTCGCCCTCAGGAACCCGAGGAACCGCAGCTGGACGGTCATTTCGTCGCCGCTCAGCGGGTCGGGCCAGGCACGCTCGACCTTCGAACTAGTGTTCGACATGGCTGCGGAGTCTACAACGCGGGCCAGGTCACCGACGAACGTGCACGAGGCCGGTGTTTCGTCGCAGCTGTGGGCGCCTGTTGTCACCCACGCCGACCCCCGGTCCACATCACGGATGCGCCTTGCGCCCGCGCCGAACAGGCTGTTGCCCACTTCACCGCGTCCGTCGACAGCTGGGGCCGGGCCGACGCACCCGAACCGCAGGCCTTGGTACTGGCCGACCTCGGTGACCCAGACGCCGCGACCGCGCGTCTGTGCGCCGAGATCGCGGTAACCGAACGGTCGGCCCGGCGTGCGCCACGTCGGTGACGTGGGAGTGCGCTGCCGATCCTTTTCGCCGGTTGAGGTCGGACCCCGCGGTGGTGAGAAGTTTGTTCACCCCTGGTTTTTCAACGGTGCTCAGTCGAGCGACCTCGGCCCTGAGGACGTGCTCGTCGCCGTCCGGTTCCCGCTGCCGCGTGCGGGGGAAGGCTTCGGGTTCGCCGAGGTCGCCCGGCGCCACGGCGACTTGGCGCTCGCCGGCGTCGCGATCCGGGTCCGGGTGTCCGGCGGGCAGGTGGAGGAGGCCGTGCTGACGGCCTTCGGTGTGTCCGACCGGGCAGTCACTCGCGATGTCACCGCGATGGTGTGTGAAGCCGGAGGCGACGCGGACGCCCTCGCCGATCCGGTGGCGGCGCCCGCCGGCGAGCTCGTCGACACCGCCGGGGACTCGCACGGCTCGCCCGCCCACCGGCGCCGGCTGCGGTCCGCACTGGGTGCGCGGGGCCCGGCGCACGCGTACCGTTTCGCCACGAGGGGAAAGCGGTGATGACGCTTCCTCGCCCGGTCCTGGCGCGGAGCTCACCAAGCACCTCGGCGACGACCGCTACCGCGGCCGGGCGCGGGTGGCCGTCGGCTCGATCCGGCTCTCGTTCGCCGGCGCACACAGGTTCCGCGTCGTCGGCCCAGGGCGAGGACGCCGGCGGCCGGACGCAGGCCGGCATCGTGCTGGTCGCCGAGGAACCGGCCAGACGGGGCGCGGCTGCGGGCCATCACTGCCTTTACCTCACCGGGCGGATCGCCCAGTTCGGCCGGGCATTCGCCGGCGACGTCGGCCGGCGGATGTTCGAGCAGTTCGCGGGTGGCGGTGGAGAAGACCGCGGTTCCGCGGGGCACCCGCCGCCCCGCCGGAGCCCCGAGCGCCATCGTCCTGGTGGCAGGCACGCTCCGTTCGCGAGCGCGCAATTGGTGGCGGCGCATCCGCGGCCGTCGTTCCGGCAGGACTCACAACACGTGATGAGGGGAACTCAACGGTGAGCTCGACTTCGACGATCGACACCTCGGCTATGGACCGAGTGCTACGAGACGCGGTCGGCGCTGGGCACGCGCCCAACGTCGTCGCCGTCGCGGCGGATCGTGACGGCATCATCTACGAAGGCGCGGCCGGACCCCGTGCCGCGGGGGCGCCGGAGCCGGTCTCGGCCGACTCGCACTTCCGGATCATGTCCATGACCAAGATGGTGGGCACCGTGGCCGCGCTGCAGCTGCGCGACCGCGGCGAGCTCGAGTTCGACGCCCCCATCGACACCTACCGGCCCGAGTTCGCCGATATCCAGGTAATGGAGGGCTTCGACGGCGAAAACCCGGTGCTGCGCCCGCCCGCGAGCCGTGCGACTGTCGCACAGCTGGTGACGCACACGAGCGGCCTGAGCTACTGGTTCTGGAACGCCGACATCCTCAAGTGGGAGCAGGCCACCGGCACACCGAACGTGCTGGCCGGCAAGACCGTGATCTTCGACGCGCCGATGGTGGCCGACCCGGGCACGACATTCGAGTACGGCATCAACACCGACTGGCTCGGCCGGGTCGTCGAGGCCGCGTCCGGCAAGTCGCTCGACGTCTACCTCAAGGAGAACATCACCGGCCCGCTCGGCATGGCGGAGACGACGTTCGTCCCGAGCGCCGAGCAGCGGGCCAACCTGGTGCCCGTCCACGTGCAGGATAAGGACGGCACCTGGGCGGTCACGGAGATCGACCTGCCGACCGAGCCCGAGTACTACACCGCCGGCCACGGGCTCTACTCCACGCCGCGCGACTACCTGAAGTTCCAGCGCATGTTGCTCGGCGGCGGCACGCTCGACGGGGTCGAGGTGCTTCGGAAGTCCACTGTGGACGAGGCGTTCACCAATCAGGTGGGCGAGATCGAGTTCCCGGCGCACATCCCGACCGCGGACCCGGCGACGACGCACGACCTCGACCTCGGCCCGGGCCTCAAGTGGGGCTGGGGCCTGGTGCTCACCACGGCGCAGCAGCCGGGCATGCGCGCACCCGGCAGCGGTGCGTGGGCAGGACTGTGCAACACGCACTTCTGGGTCGACCCGGCCAGCGGCGTCACCGGCGCGATCTACTCGCAGTCGTTGCCGTTCGTCCCGCCGGGGCAGCTCCAGATGTACGCGGATTTCGAGCGGGCGCTCTACGCCTCGCTCTGAACCCGGCGAGAACCGTGAAGGGCGCTCTTCCCGTTGCGGGGTAGCGCCCTTCACGGCGTTTCACGCAGTCACATCAGCTCGTCGCCGGTCAGCGGATCGGGCCAGGCACGCTCTACCTTCGAACTCGTGTTCGACGTGATGGGAACCCTGCAACGCGGGTCATGCCATGCTGGCACCATGACCGGCAACGACGAGGACCTTCCGGTGTTGCTCGTCGACGGATCCCGTTTTTCCGACTTCGCGGGCTTCGTCCGCGAGTTTTCGCGCCTGCTCGACGGCTACCGCTGGCGTGGGAGCCTGGACGCCTTCAACGACGTGCTCCGGGGCGGCTTCGGCACCCCGGACCGCGGCTGGGTCCTGCGCTGGCTCGACTCGGACGTGTCTCGCCGCGCGCTCGGATACGAGGCGACAGTCCACTGGCTGGAAGAGAATCTCCTGGTCTGCCACCCGGGCAACCGCTCCGCCGTCGCCGCCAGGATCGCCGCCGCGCAACGCGGTGAGGGCCCGACCCTGTTCGACGCGATCGTCGACATCATCCGCATCCACGGCCCCGGTGGTCGAGAATCCGAGGACGGCATCCTGCTGGAACTGGCCTGACCGGCGCTGTCCGAACCGGACCGCACACCCGCCGGGTGAACAGCCTGACCTCCGCTCGATCGCCCGGAATAGGGTGACGGTCATGGTGTGGGGACTGCTGTGTGCGCTGCTCTCGGCCGTGGCGTACGGCGTCGCTTCGGTGATGCAGGCCGTGGCGGCGAAGGCGACGCCCGACGCGGGCGCGGGAGTCGACCCGCGGTTGCTGCTGCGGGTGCTGCGGCAGTGGAAGTACGTGGCGGGCCTGGGGCTGGACGTGCTCGGGTTCGTCGCGCAGATCGCCGCCCTGCACGTGTTGCCGTTGTTCGTCGTGCAGGCCACGCAGGCGGCGAGCCTGGCGGTGACGGCCGTGGCCGCTCGGGTGTTCGGCGTGCGGCTCGGGGCGCGCGAGTGGGCGGCCGTGGTCGTGGTCTGCGCGGGGCTCGCGCTGCTGGGTTCGTCGGCGCAGAGCGAAGGTTCGGACCAGGTGGGCCTGGGCTTCCGGCTGGCGCTCGCGGGCGCCGTGGTCGTGCTCGGGCTGGCCGGGATCGCGGCGGGCAAGGCCGGGCGCCGCGTCCGGACGCCGGCGCTGGGCCTGATCGCGGGCCTGTGCTTCGGGCTCGTCGCCGTGGCCGGCCGGATCATCCCGAGCCTCGCCCCGCTCGACCTGCTGACCGACCCCGCGCTCTACATCGTCGCCGTCTCTGGCGGCATGGCGATGCTGTTCTACGCCACGGCGTTGCAGCGCGGCAGCGTGACCACGTCGACCGCGATGATGGTGCTCGGCGAGACAGTGCTGCCCTCGCTCATCGGCGTCGTGTTGCTCGGCGACCGCACGCGGCCCGGCTTCGTGATCGTGGCCGTCGCCGGGTTCGTGCTCGCGGTCACCGCGGCGCTCGCCCTCGCCCGGTTCGGCGAGCCGGCGCCGATCGAGCAGCCCGTCTGAGGATCAGCCGCGGTTGCGCCGCCACTGGCTCGACAGCAGCCACATCAGGTAGAGACCGCCGATCGCGCCGGTCGCGATGCCGACCGGCAGCCCTTCCTCACCGAACACCAGGCGCGTCACCAGGTCGCTGGCCACGAGCAGCAGCGCGCCCATCAAGGCCGACGACACGAGCGCCGGTTTCGCCGAGCGCGCCAGCCGTTTCGCCAGCTGTGGCGCGGCGAGCGCGACGAACGCGATGGGTCCCGTCGCCGCGGTGGCGATCGCGCACAGCGTCACGGCCACCGCGAGCAGCATCGCCCGGCTGCGCTCCACCGGCACGCCGAGCCCTTTGGCCGAGTCGTCGCCCATCTCCAGCAGCGCGAGCCGGCGGCCGTAGCCGAACGCGAGCGGCAGCAGCACCACCACGGCGATCGCGACCGGCCAGATCTCGTCCCACCCGCGGCCGTTGAGGCCGCCGACGAGCCACGCCTGCGCGGCGTACGCGTCCTGCAGCGAAGCCCGCGTGATCAGGTACGAGTTCGCGGCCGTGAGCATGGCGGCGACCCCGATGCCGACCAGGATCATCCGGAACCCCTGCAGCCCGCGCCGGTAGGCGAGCAACCCGACGGCCAGCGCCGTGAGCATCCCGCCGACGAGCGCGCCGAGCGCCACTTCGCCGGAACCGCCGTGCGCCAGCACGATCACGAGCAACGCGCCGGTCGCCGACCCCTCGGTGAAGCCGATGACGTCCGGGCTGCCCAGAGGGTTGCCCGACAGGCTCTGCAGCACGCCGCCGCTCACCGCGAGCGCCGCGCCGACCAGGATCGCGAGCAGCAGCCGCGGCAGCCGCAGCGTGGTCACGATGAACTCCGTGCCCGCGTCGCCGAAGCCGAAGAGCGTCTTCACGACGTCGAGGACCGACAGCGGGTAGTCACCCGTCGTCATGCTGACGGCGCTGAGCACGAGCAGCGCCACGGCAAGCACGATGCCCACCGCCAGCGCGCGCGGTGTCACGCGCAGCGAAACCCGCCGCACCCGGACGGGACGTTCCTCGATCGCGGTCACAGGCGCGCCAGCTTCCGCCGCCGGCACAGGGCGATGAACACCGGCGCGCCGAGGAACGCCGTCACGATGCCCACCTGCAGCTCCTCCGGCGGGTTGAGGATGCGGCCGATCACGTCGGACCCGATCAGCAGCACCGGCGACAGGATCATCGAGTACGGCAGCACCCACCGCTGGTCCGGACCCACCAGGATCCGCACCGCCTGCGGCACCGCCAGGCCGATGAACGCGATCGGCCCGATGGCCGCCGTCGAAGCGCCGCACAGCAGGGTGACCGCGATCGCGCCCAGGACCCGCGTGCGGCCGATGTGCGCGCCGAGCGCCTTGCCGGTCTGCTCGCCCAGCGCGAGCACGTTCAGCGGCCGCGCGAGCAGCAGCGCCAGCACGATGCCGATCGCGATGAACGGCGACACCTGCACCAGCACGTCCGCGCGCCGGCCGCTGAGCGAGCCGACGTTCCAGAACCGGAACTGGTTGAACGTGTCGGGGTCGATGAGCAGCACCGCACCGATGTAGGCCTGCAGCACCGCGGTGAGCGCCGCGCCCGACATCACGAGCCGGTCGGGCGTCGCGCCGCCGCGGCCGGCCGTGCCGAGCAGGTAGACGGCCACCGAAGCGACCGCGGCGCCGAGGAACGCGAACCACACGTAGCCGAGGACGGTCGTGACGCCGGTGAACGCGATGGCCGAGACCACCGCGGCGGCAGCGCCGTTGTTCACCCCGAGCAGGCCCGGGTCGGCGAGCGGGTTGCGCGTGAGCGCCTGCATTACCGCGCCGGCGAGCCCGAGGGCGGCGCCGACGAGGGCGCCGAGCAGCGTCCGGGGCAGGCGCTGGTCGTGGATGATGACCGCGTCCGCGCTGCCGTCGTTGTGCCAGAGGACCGACCAGGTCGAGCCGAACGGGATGCTCTTCGAGCCCACCCAGAGGCTGACAAGCATGATCAGCACGAGCAGCGCGACGGCACACACCAGGCCGCCGCCGCGCAGGGTTCGGGCCCGCCCCCGGTGTGCGGGTGGCCCCGCCGCCACGGGTGGGCTGACGCTGACGACCACCGACACCTCCTGGGGACCGGGCACTCCTTCGCGGGCGGTTCTTAGACTAGCCTTACCTATCAAGATGCGGTGCGGGCGGCACGCTGAGCAGGTGGAGCGAAGGGGAGGGCGCCGGTGACGACGGCTGCAGCGACGACCGGGCGGGACGTGCTGCGGCACGCGATCTCCGGACAGCGGGGGGCCGTGACGCTCTCGTCCGTTCTCGCCGCCGCGCACCAAGGGGGTGAAGCCCTGGTGCCCGTGGTGATCGGCGTGGTCATCGATCACGCCGTGGCCGACAGCTCCGTGCTCACGCTGCTCACCTGGCTGGGGGTGCTGGCGGTGGTGTTCCTGGTGCTGTCCTACAGCTACCGCTTCGGCGCGCGGGCCGCGGAACGCGCCGCCGAGCGCGCGGCGCACGACATCCGGCTCTCGCTCTCGCGGCGCGTGCTGCATTCGCGGGGCGGCACCGAAACGGGCGCGCTCGCGGGTGAGCTGGCCAGCATCGGGACGTCGGACGCGCGCCGCGTCGGGATGATCAACGCGACGGTGCCGTTCGGGATCTCGGCGCTGGCGGGCCTCGTGGTCAGCGCGGTCGCGCTGCTGCGGATGTCGGTGCCGCTCGGCCTGCTGGTGCTGCTCGGCACTCCCCCGTTGCTGTTGCTCGCACACCTGATCGGCAAGCCGCTGGAGAAGCGCAGTGAGGTGGAGCAGGAGCGCGCGGCGCACGCGTCAGGCGTCGCGGCCGACCTGGTGGCGGGGCTGCGGGTGCTCAAGGGCATCGGCGCCGAACCGGCCGCCGTCGACCGGTATCGCCGCACCAGCCGGGATTCACTGCTGGCCACCGTGCGCGCCGCCCGCGCGCAGGCCTGGCACAACGGCGCGCTCCTCGCGTTGACGGGCATCTTCATCGCGCTGGTGGCGCTCGTCGGCGGGAACCTGGCGGCAAACGGCGACATCAGCGTCGGCGACCTCGTCGCGGCGGTCGGGCTCGCGCAGTTCCTGCAGACGCCGTTCTCGATCTTCGCGTGGGTCAACGGCCAGTTCGCGCAGGGCCGCGCGTCGGCCGGGCGCGTCGCGACCGTGCTGAACTCCCCGCTCGCCGTGCCCGAGGGCAGCGCGTCGCTGCCGGCGCCGGCCGCGGGCGGGATCGAACTTTCCCGCGTGACGCACGGAAAGCTGCGGGAGCTCGACCTGTCCGTGCCCGCCGGACAGCTGCTGGGGGTCGTCACCGCCGACCCGGCCACGGCCACCGACCTGCTCGACTGCCTCGGCCGTTTCACCGACCCCGGTGCGGGCATGGTGCGCGTCGACGCGGTCGACCTGTCCACTGTGGACCCAGACCGCGTGCGTGAGGTGGTGCTCGTGGCCGCCCACGACGCCGATCTGTTCGAAGGAACCCTGGAGGAGAACGTGCGAGCGGGTGGCCCGGCGGTGCCGGACGGAGTGCTGGCGGCCGCGGCCGCCGACGAGGTGGCGAGCACGCTGCCGTCCGGCACGGCCACGGCCGTCACCGAACGGGGGCGCTCGCTCTCGGGCGGGCAACGACAACGCGTCGCGCTCGCGCGGGCGCTGGCGGCGGACACACCGGTGCTCGTGCTGCACGACCCGACCACGGCCGTCGACACGGTCACCGAAGCCCGGATCGCCGAAGGCATCGCCCGATTGCGCCGCGGCCGCACCACGATCGTGGTGACGACCAGCCCGGCGCTGCTCGCGGCCACCGACCGGGTGGTGCTGCTCGACGAAGGACGCGTGGTCGCCGAAGGCGAGCACGCCGGCCTCGTGCGCGAGCGCGCCGACTACCGCGCGGCGGTGCTCTCGTGAGCACCCGCGAACTGCTCCCGACCGCGGACGGGCACCGCATCCGCGCGGTACTGGGCGAACTGCTGCGCCGCTCGAAGGCGCGCGCCGCCGGGTCGTTCGCCTTCGTCGTGGCCGCCACGGCCGTCGGCCTGCTCACCGCGCCACTGCTGGGCCGCGTCGTCGACATCGTCGCGCAGCACCGCCCGGCCACGGACCTCGTGACGCCGGTCGTGGAGCTCGTGCTCGTGGCGGTCGCGTCGGCGATCGCCACGGCCATCGGGACCTCGATGCTCGCGCGCCTCGGCGAGACGATGCTGGCGGATCTGCGTGAGCGGTTCGTGGACCGCGCGCTGGGCCTGCCGCTCGAACAGGTCGAGAAGGCCGGTTCCGGCGACCTCACCACGCGCGTGACCAACGACGTGTCGGTCGTCGCCGAGGCCGTGCGCGAGGCGTTGCCGGAGCTGGGCCGGTCGGTGCTCACGATCGTGCTGACGCTCGTGGCCATGGCCGTGCTCGACTGGCGGTTTCTCCTCGCGGCCCTGCTCGCCGTGCCGATCCAGCTGCACACCGTGCGCTGGTACGTCCGGCAGGCGAAGCCGCTCTACGCGGCGCAGCGGGCCGCCGTCGGTGCACAGCAGCAACAGCTGCTCGACACGATCGGCGGTGCCAAGACCGTGCGCGCGTTCCGGCTGGCCGACGAGCACGTGGAGCGAGTGCGTCAGCGTTCGGACGGCGCGGTCGAGCTGGCGCTGCGCGGGATCCGCCTGGTCACGCGGTTCTTCGGCCGGCTGAACCTCGCGGAGTTCATCGGGCTCTCGGCCGTGCTGGCGGCGGGGTACCTGCTCGTGGGCGCGAACCTCGCGACGGTCGGTGTCGCCACCGCGGCGGCGCTGTACTTCCACAGCCTCTTCGGCCCGATCAACACGGCGCTCGCGCTCGTCGACGACGCGCAGGCGGCCGCGGCGAGTCTCGCGCGGCTGATCGGCGTGGCCGACCTGCCGGCACCGGTCGAGCCGCGGCAGCCGGCCCGGCCGGTCGACTCGTCGGTGAAGGCCGGCGCGTTGCGCCACTCCTATGTGGACGGTCACCCGGTGCTGCGGGAGGTGGACCTCGAACTCGCGCCCGGCGAACGCGTCGCGCTGGTCGGCGCGAGTGGCGCGGGCAAGACGACGCTGGCGAAGCTCATCGCCGGCATCCACCAGCCGGGCTCGGGTTCGGTGTCGCTCGGCGGCGTGGCGCTCGCCGACCTGGGCCCGGCCCAGACGCGGCGGACCGTGGCGCTGATCAGCCAGGAGGTGCACGTCTTCAGCGGCACACTGGCCGACGACCTGCGGCTGGCACGGCCCGAAGCGTCCGAAGAGGACCTTCGCGCGGCGCTGACCGTTATCGGCGCGCTGGAGTGGGCCCAGGCGCTTCCGGAGGGGCTCGACACGGTCGTCGGCGACGGCGGGCACCAGCTCACCGTCACGCAGGCGCAGCAGCTCGCGCTCGTGCGGCTCGTGCTGGCCGACCCGCCGGTCGCGATCCTCGACGAGGCCACGGCCGAAGCGGGCAGCGCGGGCGCCAAGACGCTGGAGGCGGCCGCCGCGGCGGCGCTCGCGGGGCGGACCGGGCTCGTGGTGGCCCACCGGCTCACGCAGGCGGCGGCGTCGGACCGGATCGTGGTGCTCGACGCGGGCGCGGTCGTGGAGACGGGCACGCACGACGAGCTGGTCGCCGCGGGCGGGCAGTACGCGACGTTGTGGGCCGCGTGGTCGGGGACGCGCCGGGTGGACGACCCAGTAACGGAGTGAGGCTCGCCGCGGTGGACGTGGTTGCATCGACAGGGCGGTCTGACTTAGGTTAGGCAAACCTGATTAATCGAGAGGACCGACGATGGCCCGCTTCTCCCTCCTGTCCGCCGCGCGCGGGCGCGCCCGGACCGCCGGGGCGCTCGCCGCGGCGCTCGTGCTCACCGGCGCGCTCACGGCGTGCGGCTCCGACACCCCCGCGGCACCGGGCTCGACCGGCACTTCCGGCGCCACGGACCCCGGCGCGTTCCCGGTCACCATCGAGCACAAGTACGGCTCGACCACGATCGAGAAGGCGCCGCAGCGCGTCGTCACCGTCGGCCTCACCGAGCAGGACTCGCTGCTCGCGCTCGGCGTCGTGCCCGTCGGCACCACCGACTGGCTCGGCAACTTCCCCGGCGCCATCGCGCCGTGGGCCAAGGCGCAGCTCGGCAACGCGCCGCTGCCGACCGTCCTGAAGGACGCCGACGGGCCGCAGTTCGAAAAGATCGCCGCGCTGAAGCCGGACCTCATCATCGGCCTGTACTCGGCGCTCACGCAGGAGCAGTACACCACCCTGTCGAAGATCGCGCCGACGATCGCGCAACCCAAGCAGTACAACGACTACGGCATCCCGTGGCAGGACACGACCAGGACGGTCGGCAAAGCCGTGGGCAAGGCGAAGGAAGCCGACGCGCTCGTCGCCGGGGTCGAGGACCAGTTCGCCAAGGCCCGCGCCGCGCACCCGGAGTTCGCCGGCAAGAGCGCCCTGATGGCCACCCAGTACGACGGCTACTTCGTCTACGGCAGCGAGGACCCGCGCTCGCGCATCCTGACTTCGCTGGGCTTCCAGCTGCCCCCGAACCTCGACCAGCTCATCGGCGACAAGTTCGGCGCGAACATCAGCGCGGAACGCACCGACCTCCTCAACGTCGACGCCCTGGTCTGGATCGTCGACACCATCCCGGGCGGCCAAGCGACCCTGGCGAAGGACAAGCTGTACTCGGGCCTGAACGTCGCGAAGCAGAAGCGCGAGGTCTTCATCGAAGACCCGAGCACCTACGGCAGCGCCACGTCGTTCGTCAGCGTGCTCAGCCTGCCCTACACGCTCGAGCGGATCGTCCCCCAGCTCGCCGCCGCCGTCGACGGCAATCCGGCCACGGACGTGAAGCCCGCGGCCTGATCTGTGCACGCCCCAACGCCCGGCCGGGAGACGTCCTCCGGCCGGGCGTTGTGACTGCCTGCCGACTCAGCTTGCCGGCGAGCCAGCGGACTCAGTCCTCGGTGGAGTACACGAGCCGATCCACGTAGTGACGATTTCGTCGAGAACGGACAATGGCACCTGGCCCTCGGAAAGTACTGCCGTGTGGAAAGCGCGAAGGTCGAAGTGGTTGCCGAGCACGTGACGGGCCTGGTTACGCAGTCGGCCGATCTCACGGCGGCCCACCATGTACGCCAGGGCCTGCCCCGGCTCCGACAGGTAACGGTCCACTTCGGACTCGATCAGCGCCGGAGCCATCGGGGTGTTGGCAAGGAGGTACTCCACCGCGCGCCGGCGGCTCCAGCCCTTGGCGTGCAGCCCGGTGTCGACGACCAGTCGGGCCGCGCGGTTGGAGTCCATCGCGAGCATGCCCAGCCGGTCGAGCGGACCGGAGTACAGACCCATCTCGTCGGCCAGCCGTTCGGCGTAGAGAGCCCAGCCTTCGCGGAACGCGGTGACCTGCGCGGTGCGGCGCAGCAGCGGCAGGTTCGTGCGTTCCTGGCTCAGCGTCATCTCGAAGTGGTGACCCGGCACGCCCTCGTGGAACGCCGTGACCTGCGCCTTGTGCCTCGGGACATCGGCGGGGCTCCTCGTGTTCACGAAGTAGGTGCCCGGCCGGGCACCGTCGAGGCTGCCGACCAGATAGGCGGAGGGAACACGGGACGAGCTCGTAGGTGGGTACGCGGCCACCTCGCATTCCGACGAAGGCATGGCGGCGAACCAACCAGGTGCGGCCGCCGTTGCCCGCACTACCGCGTCGCGGGCCGCGAGGAGCATCTCCTCCCCGGTGCGGAACCGGAGCGTCAGGTCGCCCCGCAACCGCGCGAAGATCTCGCTCAGCCTCGAAGTCCCGAACACCGCCGGGCCGAGCGCCACGTACTCCTCGCCGAGCTCGGCGACGAGTGAGAGACCGATCCGGTGCAGTTCGTCCGGCGAAAGGCCGGTCGTGGTGTGTCCGCGCACGGCGGCCGCGTACCGGATCTCCCCGCCCGGCAGCCAACACACCCCAGCGTGGTCAGCGTCGCGGCCGCGTGGCAGGAGCTCGCTGGTCAGCACGTCGCGGTAGGCCCGGATCGCGGGGGCGGCAACCTCTCCGAGGATCTCGTCGCAACGGTCGCCGAGCGCACCCTCAGCCGACCGGCGCAGCGTGCCGAGGTCGGCGAGCTGGTCGTCGAGGTGCTTCACGGCGGCCACCACGAGGTGCGCGACCGGGAGCAGCCCGGCCGCCATGCCGTCGCGATGGCGCCGGGTGAGCGTCTCGAAGAACGTGGGCAGGCTACGCAATCGGCCCACAAGGTCCTCGCCCATGGTCAGCGGCAGTGTGGCCAGATCGAGCAGCAACCCGGGAACAGGGGTGAGGATGAAGTCGCTGACGGTGAACTCGGTCCACCGGCCCTCGGCCCGTTGACTGTGCATCCGTGCCTGCTGAACGACGACCGCCCGGGTGACCAGCTCGGAGGCGGTCAGCTCGGCCGGGTCCAGCCGTTCGGCGCGGTCCGCGATCCGCGCGACGGTGGTGGCGAAGTCCGATTCGGTGGCTTCGCCGTAGTCGGGCAGCCGGTCGCCATAGCCGGGGATGCCCTGCACGATCGCGGACATCGGGAACCGGTCGAGCACCGTCCGATGGAGCTCATCAGCCAGCTTCGTGACCTCGGCCATCGTTCCCCCAACGGCCGGACCGGACCCACTCATCGTGTCATCCCGATCCTGATCGGTCGCGGGCACGCCCACAGCGTGGTGAGTCGTCTTCGACTGCAGTCCCCCTTCCGAGTTCCCAACCCGAGAGAAGCCGTCGCTCGTCAACGAACCTCAGCACAGAGCCTGAAACACCGAACCGTCCGGCCGGAAGCTCTCCGCCCGGGCGGTTTCGTGTTGCTGCGTCAGGACTCCATGGCCTCGATGAGCGACTTCGGCCGCAGGTCCGTCCAGTTCTGTTCCACGTAGTCGAGGCACGGCTGGCGAGCGTCGGGGCCGAAGGCGGTGGTCCAGCCGGCCGGGACGGCCACGAACTGTGGCCACAGGCTGTGCTGGCCCTCGTCGTTGACGAGCACGAGGTAGGTGCCGTCGGGGTTTTCGAAGGGGTTGGTCATGGTGTTGTCCTAATCGGTAGTAGGAGTAGTTCTTCCGGCTCGTGATCGAGCCGGTTGGTGCTGGTCCGCCGGCGGGCGATGCCTAGGTTTTCCGGTCGTTCGACGACTTAAGAAAGAACGGCGCGTCGGCCGGTGGGCCGGTGCTTGTGGTGGTGGGATGTCGTGGCGCGAGTCCGCCGCAGGAGGTGACCTCTCGGTGTGTTCCCGAGCCGCGAGCTCTTCGGCAGAACGAGGTTCCTGCGGTGTGCTGGAGTCACGAACGGCTACTGAGATGACGGACCATCGAGTCCCGCGATTAGGGCGCTGCGTGACCCTGCCTGGACCCGTGAGCAGCCGCAATAGCGAAGGAGGCGTGACGGTTTGACACTGTTCTGCGGCATCGACTGGGCCGAATCCCACCACGATGTCGCCATCGTCAACGACACCGGAACCGTGGTCGCGAAAGCCCGCATCGGCGACGACGCGACCGGGTTCGCCCACCTGCTCGACCTGCTGGCCGAGGGCGGCGACACCGCCGGAAACCCGATCCCGGTCGGGATCGAGACCGACCACGGACTGCTCGTCTCTGCGCTGCGCGCCACCGGACGCACCATCTACGCGATCAACCCGCTCTCCGCATCGCGGTACCGGGCCCGGCACCAGGTCTCGGGCGCGAAGTCCGACGCCGCGGACGCGGTGATGCTGGCCAACATCGTGCGCACCGACGCCGACGCACACCGCCCACTGCCGGCCGACACCGATCTCGCCCAGGCGGTGCGGGTGCTCGCGCGGGCCCAGCAGGACGCGGTCTGGGCCCGCCAGCAGCTGGGCAACCAGCTCCGATCGCTGCTCAAGCAGTTCTACCCCGCCGCGCTCGACGCGTTCGCCGGCCAGCCCGAGGGCGGCCTGGCCCGTCGCGACGCCCGCACCGTCCTCGCCGCCGCACCCACACCCGCGCTCGCAGCGAAACTCACCCGAGCACGTCTGCGGACACTGCTGGCCAAGGCCGGGCGCCGCCGCAACGTCGATACCGACGTTGATCGCCTCCACGGTGTGTTCCGGTCTGATCGGTTGCGGCAGCCACCGATCGTGGAGAACGCGATGGGCATCCAGTTTTCGGCTTTGCTGAGCCAATTCGAGGCCGCCTGCGCCGCCGCTGACAGTCTGGCGGAAGCGGCACGAACCCATTTTGAGCAGCACCCGGACGCCACGATCATCACCAGCTTCCCCGGCCTGGGACTGCTGGCCGGCGCCCGGGTGCTCGCCGAAATCGGAGACGACCGCACCCGCTTCACCGACCCCCGCGGCCTCAAGGCCTACGCCGGATCCGCCCCCATCACCCGCGCCAGCGGCCGAAAAACCGTGATCACGCACCGACACATCAAAAACCGGCGCCTGGCCGCGGTCGGCCCGATCTGGGCACTGGCCTCGCTGCGCGCCAGCCCCGGCGCCAGACGCCACTTCGACACCCGCCGCGCCGCCGGAGACTGGAACCACCAAGCCCAACGACACCTGTTCAACAAGTTCCTCGGACAGCTTCACCACTGCCTCCAAACAGGACAACTCTTCGACGAACATCAGGCCTTCCCACCTCCACTCACCGCTGCGGCTTGACTCTTAAGAACCTGAGATGTCTTTCTCACTGCGAGTTTTCGGCGTGGCGCACCAGGGCGCCCAGCGCGCGGAACCACGTTTCGGCCAGGTCGCGCACCCGCGATTCGGGTGCGAGGGCCTCGGGCCACGACCAGTGGGCCGCCAGGGCGGGGCCGTCGGGCCGGTCTTCGGCCAGCGCGTTGACGGTCAGCGCGTGGGAGACGCACTTGCCGGGATCGGCGCCGAGGTCGGCGGCGTCGCCCTCGGGGGCGTACTCCCAGTCGCCCTGGTCGGCGTGGCCGAAGCGGCCCATGTAGTTGAACTCGATCTCCGGCTCCGGCAGCGCCGCGAGCTCCGGCCCGGTCACGGGGTTCAGGTGCCGCAGCAGCCCGAAGCCCGTGCCCGCGACGGGTGCGGCGTCCAGCTCCGCCCGCACGCGCTCGAGTGCCGTGCGCGCCGCCGGGCCGCCCGCCAGCGCGTCGGCGAGGTCGAGCTTGCCCAGGTCGAGGCAGACGGGCACGACGCTGGTGAACCAGCCGACCGTGCGCGACAGGTCCGCGCCGCCGGCGAGCTCGTCCTCGCGGCCGTGGCCCTCGAGGTCGACGAGCGTCGCCGTGCCCTCGCCCGCGCCGTGGCGGCGGCGCCAGTCGGCCACCGCGAGCGCGAGGCCGGTGAGCAGCACGTCGTTGACGGTCGCCCGCAGCGCCGCCGGCACGCGGCCCAGCAGCGGACCCGTCACCGCCGCCGGCAAGGTCAGCGACAGAGCTGCCAGCCCCGAATCGACGTCCATCTCCGGATCACGCGAACGCAGCAGCGGCAACGGATCGCCGCCGGCGAGCACCGAGCGCCACCGGTCCAGCTCAGCCTCGCGAGCCGGCTCCTGCGCCCGCGCCGCGAGCTCCTCCGACCACCGCCGGAACGACACGTCCACCGGCGGCAGCTCCGGGTTCCGCCCGGCGGCCACGGCCTCCCACGCCGCCGCGAAGTCGGGCAGCAGCACGCGCCAGGACACCCCGTCGATCACGAGGTGGTGCACCAGCACCAGCAACCGGCCCCGCGCCGGCCCGGCGTCGAACCAGGTCGCCCGCAGCATCGCGCCGGCGTCCGGGTCGAGCCGCGCCCGCGTGGCCAGGGCCTCCGCCGCGATCACGCGCTCCAGCTCCGCACCCGCGAGCCCGCGAACGTCCACTCGCGACACCCAGCCGCTCACGTCCACCGGTGCCGGCACCCGCAACGCCCACCGCTCGGGCTCCCGGTCGAGCCGCGCCCGCAGCATCGGGTGCCGGTCGACCACGGCCTGCAGGACGGCCGAAAGCCTCTCGCTCGTCACCTCGGCCGGCGTGATCAGCAGCGCCGCCTGGTGGTACCCGGCGATCGGGCCGCCCAGCTCCCGCATCGCGTGCATGATCGGGGTCAGCCCGACGGTGCCGGTGCCGTCGTCGGACACCGGCTTCACGACGCCGGCCTCGGTGGCCACCGTCGCGAGCCCCGCCACCGTCCGGTGCCGGAAGATGTCGCGCGGCGAGATCCGCAGCCCACCCGCGCGGACGCGGGCCACCAGCTGCATGGCCACGATGCTGTCGCCGCCCAGCGCGAAGAAGTCGTCGTCGACGCCGAGGCCCGGCACGCCGAGCACCTCGCCGACCATCGCGCACAGCTCGCGCTCCCGCTCGGTCGACGGTGCGCGGCCGCCGACCTGGGCCGAGAAGTCCGGCGCGGGCAAGGCCGCGCGGTCGAGCTTCCCGTTGGCCAGCACCGGAAGCCGCTCCAGCACCACGAACGCCGCCGGCACCAGGTGATCCGGCAGCGCCGACGCGGCGTACTGCCGCAGCTCCGCAGCGTCCACCGGCGCCGCCGGCACCACGTACGCCACCAGCTGCTTCACCCGCGCCTCGCGCACCACGACCACCGACTGCACCACCGCCGGGTGCCGGTCGAGCGCCGCCTCGATCTCCGCGGGCTCCACGCGGAAGCCGCGGATCTTCACCTGGTCGTCGGCGCGGCCGCCGAAGTCGAGCCGGCCGTCGGGCGTCCACCGCGCGAGGTCGCCCGTGCGGTACATGCGCGTGCCGGGTTCGCCGTACGGGTCCGCGACGAACCGCTCAGCCGTCAGCGCCGACCGGCCGAGGTATCCCCGCGCCAGGCCGCCACCGGCGAGGTACAGCTCCCCCGTGACGCCCGGCGGGACGGGCCGCAGCGAACCGTCGAACACATACGCGCGGGTGTTGGCCACCGGCCGGCCCACGAGCGGCCGGTCACTGTCCGCGATCCGCGCCACCAGCGCGTCCACAGTGGACTCCGTCGGCCCGTAGAGGTTGACCGCCTCGGTCCCGTCCAGCTCGGCCAGCCGGCGCCAGAGCGCGTCCGGCACCGCCTCGCCGCCGACGCCGACCACGGCCAGCGGGCACCGGTCACCCTCGACGAGCCCGGCGTCGGCCAGCTGCGTGAACAGCGACGGCGTGACCTCGATGAAGTCGAGGCCCTCGCGCCGGATCAGGTCGGCGAGCTGCTCCGGGTCGCGGCGCACCTCGTCGGGCACCACGTGCACGGCGTGGCCGTCGAGCAGCCACAGCTGCGGCTGCCACGACGCGTCGAACGAGAACGACCACGCGTGCCCCACCCGCAGGTGCTCGCGCCCGGCGCGGGCCACGGCCGGCCGGTGCAGCGTCGCCCGGTGGCTGTGGAACAGGTTCACCAGCCCCGCGTGCGGCACCACGACGCCCTTCGGCGTGCCCGTCGAGCCCGACGTGTAGATCACGTACGCCGGGTTCTCGGGACGCAGCGGGCGCAGCCGGTCGGCGTCCGTCAAGTCCTTTTCAGACACTTCGGACACCTCGGCCGCAAGGAGATCCGGCAGCAGCACCGTGCCGGCGAACTCGGGCAGGACACCGCGGACCTCTGTGACGGTGACCAGCAGCCCGGGCCGGGCATCCGCCAGCATCGCGGCGAGCCGTTCGGCCGGGTAGTCCGGGTCGATCGGCAGATAGCCCGCGCCGGCCTTGTGCACGGCGAGGATCGCCAGCAGCACGTCGGCCGACCTCGGCAACGCCAGCGCCACCAGTGTCTCCGGCCCGGCACCGCGCTCGACCAGAGCCCGCGCGAGCCGGTTGGCCCGCGCGTTCAGCTCCGCATAGGTCCACTTCGCCCCCCCGACGACGGCGACGGCGTCGGGCGAGCGCCGCACCTGCGCCTCGAACAGCCCGGCGACGGTCGACGGCTCCACCGCGCCTGCGTTGTCGTTCCAGTCGCGCAGGATCCGCCGCGACAGCTCCGCCGGCAGCACGTCGACCGTCCCCGCCGGACGGTCCACTTCGGACACCATCGCACCCAGCAGCAGCTCCATGCCGGCGAGCAGGCGCTCCGCGTCGTCGTCGGTGAACAGGTCCGCGCGGTACTCGGCGGTGAGCCGGAGCCGCTCGGCCGGTTCGATCGCCCACGTCAGCGGGTAGTGCGTGGAGTCGCGGTGGTCCACGATCGTCGCCCGCAGTCCGTCGTCAGGATCGTCCTCGGCGCCGGGGTAGCTCTCGAACACCACGAGCGTGTCGAACAGCTCGCCCAGCCCGGCCTCGCGCTGGATGTCGGCCAGCCCCACGTGCTGGTGCGGCAGGAGCGCGGCCTGCTCCTCCTGCACGCGCTCCAGCAGCGCCGACAGCGGTTCGGCCGGGTCGTGACGCACGCGCACCGGCACGGTGTTGATGAACAGGCCGAGCATCCGCTCCATTCCGGGCAGCTCCGGCGGCCGGCCCGCGGCCGTCGCGCCGAACACCACGTCGGTGCGCCCGGTGAGCGACGCGAGCAGGAGGCCCCACGCCGTCTGGACCAGCGTGTTCACCGTGAGCCCGCGCTCGCGCGCCAGCTCCGTCAGCTCGGCAGTCGCTTCACGGGGCAGTTCCAGCGTCCGCTGCTTCGGCAACGCGGGCGCCCGATCCGGGTCCACGGGCGCGAGCCGGGTCGGCTCGGCCAGTCCCGCGAGCGAATCCCGCCAGGCCGCCTTGGCCGTGGCCTCGTCCTGGTCACGCAGCCAGCCCAGGTAACCGCGGTACGGCAGCCCGGGCGGCAGCTCCCGGCCGGCGTACAGCGCGGACAGCTCGGCCAGCAGCTGCGGCACGGACCAGCCGTCGAGCAGCAGGTGCTGGTGCGAGACCACCAGCCGGTGGTGCCGGTCGGCGAAGCGCACGAGCAGGAACCGCAGCAGCGGCCCGGCGGTGACGTCGAACCGGCAGCGCTCGTGCGCGAGCTCCGCGTCGAGGGCGTCGTCGGTCGCTTCCCGCCACTCGGGCTCCGCCGAACGCGCGACGAGCGCGACCGGACGCCCGGAAGCCAGGTACCGGTAGCTCGTGCGCAGGTTCGGGTGCCGCCCCAGCAAGTCCCGCACCGCCAGCCGCAGCCGGGACGGGTCGAGCGGGCCGGCGAGGTCGAACCCGAACTGCACGGTGTAGACGTCCGGGCCCTCGGTGTCGGCCGTGGCCAGGAACAGCAGCCCCGACTGCAGCGGCGTGAGCGGCCAGACCTCGGCCGCGTCGGGTGCGCTCGCCTGCAGCTCCGCGCGTTCCGCCTCGGTCAGGTCCAGCAGCGGCCGTCCGTCGTCCGACGACGGCGTGGCCAGCACCTCCCCCGCGACCTCCGCGAGGCCGGTGACCGTGCGGTGGCGGAACACGTCCCGCGCGCCGAGCAGCAGACCGGCGGCCCGGGCGCGGGCCACGAGCTGCATCGCGACGATGCTGTCGCCGCCCAGGCGGAAGAAGTCGTCGCGCACGCCGACGCGCGGCAGCCCGAGCACGCCGGCCACCACCTCCGCGAGCACTTCCTCGCGGGGTGTGGCCGGAGCGTCGTCGCCGGCCTCGAACTCCGGTGCGGGCAGCGCCCGGCGGTCGAGCTTGCCGCTCGGCGTCAGCGGCAGCTCGTCCAGCCGCACGACTGCGGCCGGGACCATGTGCTCGGGCAGCGTCTTCGCGACGTGCTTGAGAACGGCTCTGTCGAGCAGGTCGTCCGTGGCCCCGCTCGCGACGACGTAGGCCACGAGCTGCCGTCCTTCGTGGACGATCACGCGCGCCTGAGCGACGGCCGGGTGCGTGCCCAAAGCGGCCTCGATCTCGCCGAGCTCCACGCGGAAGCCGCGGATCTTGACCTGGTCGTCGGCGCGGCCCAGGAACTCGAGCTCCCCGTCCGCCGTCCAGCGCGCGAGGTCGCCGGTCCGGTACATCCGCTCGCCGGGCGCGCCGAACGGGTCCGCGACGAACCGTTCCGCCGTCAGGCCCGGGCGCGCGTGGTAGCCGCGCGCCAGCTGCACGCCGGACAGGTACAGCTCCCCCGCCACGCCCGGCGGCACGGGCCGCAGGCGCGCGTCGAGGACATGGGTGCGGGTGTTCCACACCGGACGACCGATCGGGACCCGGCCCGACGCCGCCACTCGCGCGGGCGCCGCGGTGACGTCGACCGACGCCTCCGTGGGCCCGTAGAGGTTGTGCAGTTCGGCGTCGAGGTCGAACCTCGCCACGACGTCGGCCGGCAGGGCCTCACCGCTGCACAGCACGCGCCGCAGGCTCGGGCACGCACGGGCACCCGGTTCGCCGAGGAACACCTCCAGCATCGACGGGACGAAGTGGACGGTCGTCACGCCTTCACGCTGGATCAGCCCCGCGAGGTACACGGGATCCTTGTGCCCCTCGGGTTTGGCGACCACCAGCGTCGCGCCGGTGACGAGCGGCCAGAAGAACTCCCACACCGACACGTCGAAGCTCGACGGCGTCTTCTGCAGCACGCGATCGTCGGCGGTCAGTGCGTACTCGTCCTGCATCCACTGCAACCGGTTCACGATCCCGGCGTGCGGGACCACGACGCCCTTGGGCCGCCCGGTCGAGCCCGAGGTGTAAATCACGTACGCGGGCGCGTCCGGTGGAACCATGAGCTCCAGGTTCGTGCTGCCGTGACCGGACGCGTCGACCGGGCCGTCGAGCACGACCGCCGGAGCGGCGTCGGCGAGCATGAACTCACGCCGGTCGGCCGGGTAGTCCGGGTCGAGCGGCAGGTAGGCCGCGCCCGCCTTGTGGATCGCGTAGAGCGATACCACGAGGTCCAGCGACCGCGGCAGCGACACCGCGACCACGGACTCCGGCCCGGCGCCCTTCTCGCGCAGCCACCGGGCGAGCTGGTTGGCCCGCACGTTCAGCTCCGCGTACGACAGCGACGCGCCCTCGAACACCACCGCGGCGGCATCCGGCGTCCGAGCGACCTGCGCCTCGAACAGCTCCGGCAGTGTCGCCGGGACCACGTCGTGATCGGTGGCGTTCCACGTCGCCAGCAGCGCCGATTCATCGTCCGACAGCACGTCGACCGACCCGACCGGCACCGAGGGATCAGCGGCCACCTGCTCCAGCACCCGCACCAGCCGCGTCGAGAACGACTCCGCCGTCGCGCGGTCGAACAGGTCAGCGCTGTACTCCACCGCGCCGGCGATCGCGCCGCCCGGCTGCTCCAGGAACCCGAACTCGAGGTCGAACTTCGCGACGTCCTGCGTCACGTCCTCGCGCACGACCTGCAGCCCTGGCAGCTGTGGCGAGTCCGCGCCCTCCGGCAGGTACACGACCATGGTCTGGAACAGCGGGTGCCGCGCCAGGGAACGCTCCGGGTCCGCCACCTCGACCACGCGGTCGAACGGCAGGTCCTGGTGTGAGAACGCGGCCAGGTCCGTCGCCCGCACCCGTCGCAACAGCTCGCCGAACGCGGGATTGCCCGCCAGATCCGTGCGCAGGACCAGCGAGTTCACGAAGAACCCGACCAGATCCGTCAACCGTTCGTCCGTGCGCCCGGACACCGGCGCGCCCAGCGCGATGTCGGTGCCGGCGCCCAGGCGGTGCAGCAGCGTGGCGACCGCGGCCTGGCTGAGCATGAACATGCTGGTGTCGTGCCCGATCGCCAGCGCGCGCAGCCGCGCCGTGAGCTCGGCCGGCACCTCAAACGTCACCGTGCCGCCGCGGTGGCTGGACTCCGCCGGCCGCGGCCGGTCGGCGGGCAGATCCAGCTCCTCCGGCAGCCCGGCGAGCGCGTCGCGCCAGAACGAGCTCTGGCCCTCCTGCTCGCCGTCGAGCACGGCCTGGTGCCACAACGCGTAGTCCGCGTACTGTGCCGGCAACGGTGTCCACTCGGGAGCGACACCGTCGAGCCGCGCGCGGTAGGCCGCCGCGAGGTCGGCGAGCAGCGGGCCTTCCGACCACTCGTCGGTGACCACGTGGTGCAGCAGCACCAGCAGCATGTGCTCGTCGTCGGCCACGGTGAACACGCGCACGCGCACCGGCGGGGCCTCGTCGAGCCGGAACGGAACGTCCACTTCGGACCGGATCCCCGCGGCCACCTCGGTCACGTGCTCGACGGCGAAGTCCAGCGGCGCGCCGGCGAGGATCCGCTGCGCGGGGACCCCGTCGTGTTCCTCGAAGACCGTGCGCAGCACCTCGTGCCGGGTGACGACGTCGCCGAACGCCGCGCGCAACGCGTCGAGGTCCAGCGCTCCCCGCAGCCGCCACGTGTGCGGCACGGAGTACGTCGACGTGGGGCCGTCCAAGCGGTAGAGGAACCAGAGCCGTTGCTGCGCCGCCGAAAGCGGGAGCACCTCCGGCCGCGTCGCCGCCACCAGTTCGGGCCGCCCGGCCGACAGACCGTCGAGTCGGGTGGCCAGCTGCGCGACCGTCGGCGCATCGAACACCGTGCGCAGCGGCACGTCGACGCCGAGGGCGCCCCGGATCCGGCTCACCAGCCGCATCACGAGCAGTGAATGCCCGCCGAGAGCGAAGAAGTCGTCGTCGACGCTCGGCTCGGCCACGCCGAGCACCTCGGCGAAGAGCTCGCACAGCTCGGTCTCGCGCGCCGTCCGGGGCGCCCGGCCGGACCCGGCCGAGAACTCCGGCGCCGGCAGCGCACGGCGGTTCAGCTTGCCGCTCGGGGTGAGCGGCAGCTCCGCCAGCTCGACGACCGCCGCCGGAACCAGGTGCGCCGGCAGCGTTTCCGCCGCCCGCGCCCGCAAACCGGCCGCGTCCAGCGCACCGGCCGGGACGACGTAGGCGACCAGCAGCCCGTCGCGCGCGGCCACCCGGACCTGCGCCACCGACGGGTCGCCGGCCAGCGCGGCCTCGACCTCACCGGGCTCGATCCGGACGCCGCGCACCTTCACCTGGTCGTCGGCGCGGCCCGAGAACTCCAGCACGCCGTCGGCGCGGTGGCGGGCCAGGTCGCCAGTGCGGTACATCCGCGAACCTGGCGGGCCGAACGGGTCGGCGACGAAGCGATCCGCCGTCAGGCCGGGCCGCCCGAGGTAACCACGGGCGAGCTGGGCGCCCGCGAGGTATAGCGCGCCGGTGACGCCCGGCGGCACCGGCTGCAGGCGCGCGTCGAGCACGTACGCGCGCACGTTCCAGCCCGGCCGCCCGATCGCGATCGGCCCGCCGTCGTCGGTCCAGGCCAGCACGTCGATCGACGTCTCGGTCGGGCCGTAGAGGTTGTGCAGCGGGATGCCGAGCACCTCGCGGACCCGGGCGGCCAGGTCGCGTCCCAGCGCCTCGCCGCCGACGACGATCCGCGTGAGGCTCGTGCACCCGGCCGCGGCGGGTTCTTCCAGGAACAGCTGCAGCATCGACGGCACGAAGTCGGCGGCTGTCACGCGCTCGGCCTGGATCAGCTCGGCCAGGTACCGCGGGTCGCGGTGCCCGTCCGGGCGCGCGACGACCACGACGCCGCCGACCATGAGCGGCCAGAACACCTCGCTCACCGACACGTCGAAGGTGATCGGCGTCTTGTGCAGCATGCGGTGCGTCGCGTCCATCGGATAAGCGTGCTGCAGCCAGCGCAGCCGGTTCACCACGCCTTCGTGCGGAACAACCACGGCCTTGGGCCGACCGGTCGAACCGGACGTGTAGAGGACGAACGCGGGGTTCGCCGGGCGCGCCACGCGTTCCGGTGCCGTGGCGGGGTAGCCGTCCAGCCGCCCGAGGAGCGCCGGGTCGTCGAGGACACACACCGCAGCGGCATCGGCGAGCAGGTACTCCACGCGCTCGGCCGGCTGGCCGGGGTCGAGCGGCAGGTAGGCGGCGCCCGCCTTGTGCACGGCGTACAGCGCCACGACCAACTCGACCGAGCGAGGCAGCGCGACCGCGACCACCGATTCGGCGCCAATGCCCTGCTCCCGCAGCCAGTGGGCGAGCCGGTTGGCCCACGCGTCCACCTCGGCGTAGGTCAGGGAAGTGCCCTCGAACACCACGGCCACGCCGTCCGGCGTCGCCGCCACCTGGGCCTCGACCAGCTCCGCCACGGTCGCCGGTTCGCTCTCGTGCGCGGTGTCGTTCCACTGGCGCACAACGAGATCGCGTTCGTCGTCGCCGAGCAGGTCGTACTCGCCGATCGTGGCGGCGGGTTCGGCGGCAACCTGGCCGAACAGCGAGACCAGCCGCGCGAGCATCCGCTCCGCCGTGCCCGCGTCGAACAGGTCGGTGGCGTACTCCAGCTGCAACGTGATCTCGGCACCGGCGCCGTCGACCATTGTGAAGCTCAGGTCGAACATCGCCGTCTCACCGGGCACCTCGAGCCACTCGGTGGGCAGCCCCAGCACGTCCGGGTCGCCGTCGGGCCGGTAGTGGTAGCCCGTCATGACCTGGAACAGCGGGTTGCGCCCCGGCACGCGGTCCGGGTTCAGCTCTTCGACCAGCCGGTCGAAGGGCAGGTCCTGGTGCGAGAACGCGGAAAGGTCCGCTTCGCGCAGCCGGGCGAGCAGCTCGGCGAACGTCGGCTCACCGGACAGGTCGGCGCGCAGCACGAGCGTGTTGACGAAGAACCCGACCAGCTCGTCGAGCGCGGCGTCGGTGCGGCCCGCGATCGGCGCGCCCAGCGGGATGTCCTCGCCCGCCCCGAGCCGGTGCAGCAGGGTCGCGACGGTCGCGTGCAGCACCATGAACATGCTCGCGCCCGACGACGCCGCCAAGCCGTGCAGCGCTCGGGCGACCTCGGCCGGCAGTCCGGCCCGCACGGTCCGGCCGGCACCACTCGGACGGGCGGGGCGGGGCCGGTCGGCCGGCAGAGCCAGCTCGTCCGGCAGGCCGCGCAACGCCGTGGTCCAGAACTCCAGCTGCTCGGAACCGAGCCGGTCGAGCAGCGCCTCCTGCCAGAGCGCGTAGTCCGCGTACTGCACGGGAAGCGGCGCGAGCTCCGGCGAGCGGCCGGCCACGCGCGCCTCGTACGCAGTGGTCAGGTCCGCGAGGAACGGCCGGTCGGACCATTCGTCGGTGGCGACGTGGTGGAGCACGATCGCCACCACGTGGTCACGATCGTCCAGCCGCAGCACCTCGGCGCGCAGCGGCGGCTCGCGTCGCAGGTCGAAGCGGTACCGGGCCAGCTCCCGCAGCCGCTCGGGCACGTCGGCCTCCGCGCAGTCCCCGACCGTGAGCTCCGGCTCCGCCGCGGGCAGAACCCGTTGGTACGGCGAGCCTTCGTGGTCGGCGAAGACGGTGCGCAGCGACTCGTGCCGGGCGACGACGTCGCCGAGCGCGGTGCGCAGCGCGGCCACGTCGAGGTCGCCACACACGCGGAAGAACAGCGGGAAGTCATACGCCTCGCCGACCTCGCCCAGCTCTTCCAGCAGCAGTAGCCGGCGCTGGGCCGCAGACAGCCGGACGCGCTCGGGCCGTTCCGCGCGCACAACCGACGGCCGCGCGGGTTCGCCGCTCCCGGCCCGCGCGGCCAGCTCCGCGACGGTCGGGGCCTCGAACAGGTCCTTGATCGCCAGCTCGGCGCCGAGCTCGGTCCGCGCGCGGCTGATCAGACGGGTGGCCAGCAGCGAGTGCCCGCCGAGGTCGAAGAACGAGTCCTCCACGCCCACGCGCACGAGGCCGAGGACCTCGGCGAACAGCTCGCAGAGAACCTCTTCCTCGCGCGAGGCCGCGGGCCGGCTCTCCGCCAGCGACACGGCGGGTTCGGCATCGGGCAGGGCGCGGACGTTGAGCTTGCCGTTGTCGGTCAGGGGCAGGCTGCCGAGCGTCACGAACGCCGCCGGGACCATGTAGTCGGGCAGCTGCCGCTTCAGCTCGTCGCGCAGCACCTGCACCAGTTCGGCGCTGCCGCGCGCGGCGGTGGGGCGGTTGGCGAACCGCGTGAGGTTCGTGCCGGTCGCAGCGGGCACGTACAGGCCCGAGACCGGTGCCTCCGCGCGGACGAACACGGCGTCGAACACCCCGTCGACGCCGGTCGACCACGTCGTGTGCACGGCATAGCCCAGGCGCTCACCCAGGCGGTGCACCGCTTCGGGTTCGATGCCGTCACCGGTGCCGTGGAAGCGATCCAGCACGTCGAGCAGCGGCGCGCCCGCGTCGAGCGCCCGCATGGCGGCGAACTCCGCGGCGAGCCGCGCGTCCGGAATCCGGCTGACACGCAGCTGGTCGCCGGTCAGCCTGCTCTCCAGCTCGGCGAGCGAGCCGGCCTCGTCCCACAGCAGGCGCGGCGCCTGCGCCACCGGCACCTCGCCCGCGGTGTCCTTGGTGAGCACGACGTCGTAGCGGTAGCGGCTCAGCTCGTTGTGCAGTTCGGCCCGCTTCACGCGGATGCGGGCGCCGACGCCGGGCAGCGTGTGCGCGAGCGCCGTGAAGTAGTCCGGGTCGAGCAGGAGCTCCTTCTCCAGCGCGGCTCCGCGTTCGATCGCGCGGCGCAGCTGGGCGACGTCTGACGTCGCGTCGGCGCGCGTGAGCTGGATGGCCGTGTGGAACGACCTCACCAGCCGGAGGTTCCGCACGTCGCCGACGAACAGCGAACCGCCCGGCGCGAGCAGATCGAGCGCCGTGCTCAGCACCTGCGTGAGGTAGTCGACGCTCGGGAAGTACTGGATCACGGAGTTGATGACGACGGTGTCGAAGTGGCCGCGCGGCAGGTCGCCGAACTCGTGCGCCGGCTGCGCCCGCAGTGCGACCTTGGCGGCCAGCTCCGGATCCCGCTCCAGCTCTCGCGTGAGCTTGCCGATCACCGGCGCGGCGAGGTCGGTGCCCCAGTACTCCTCGGCGTGCGGCGCGAGCTGCCCCATCAGCAGGCCGGTGCCGACGCCGATCTCCAGGATCCGCCGCGGCGCCAGCTCCTCGATGCGCGCGACGGTGGCCGCGCGCCACTCCCGCATGTGCGCCAGCGGGATCGGCGTGCCGTCGTAGCTGGAGTCCCAGCCGGCGAAGTCCTCGGTGAACAGCGCGGTCGGGATCTCGGTGTACTCGTCGGAGTAGATCTGCTCCCATTCGCCGACCTGGTCGGCCTCGGCCGCGTCGCGCTCGTCGCCGCTCAGCTCGGCCGGCACGACGTAGCCGACGAGCCGCTGCAGCCCCGGTGCCGACGGGTCCGGTCGCGCGATCACGGCCGCCTGCGCGACCTGCGGGTGCCGCGCCAGCGCCGTCTCGATCTCGCCCAGCTCCACGCGGTAGCCGCGGATCTTCACCTGGTCGTCGGTGCGGCCGAGGAAGTCGAGGTTCCCGTCGGGCCGCCGGCGCACGAGGTCGCCCGTGCGGTACATGCGCGCGCCGGGCTCGCCGAACGGATCCGCGACGAACCGCTCCGCGGTGAGGGCCGCTCGACCGAGGTAGCCGCGGGCCAGGCCGGTGCCGGCGATGTAGAGCTCACCGGGCACGCCGTCGGGCACCGGCCGCAGCCAGTTGTCCACGATGTACGCGCGGGTGTTCCAGATGGGCTTGCCGACGGTCGGGGTGTCGCTGTCGGTCGTGCCGCCCCCGAGGGTGTTGATCGTGTACTCGGTGGGGCCGTAGAGGTTGTAGCCGTAGACGCCTTCGGTGTCGCGCAGGCGGTTCCAGACCGATTCGGACACGGCCTCGCCGCCGAGCAGCACCAACGCGGGGCGGTGGCTTTCGGGACCTTCCTCGAGCAGGCCCTCCTCGATGAGCAGGTGCGCGTAGGTCGGCGTCACGTTCACCACGTCGACGCGATGCCGGTCGCAGTACGCCACGAGCGCGCGGGCGTCGCGGCGCAGGTCCTCGTCGCACACGTGCACCTCGTGGCCCTCCACGAGCCACAGCAGCTCTTCCCACGACATGTCGAACGCGAACGACACGGTGTGCGCGATCCGCAGCCGCCGCCCGCCGGCCGACTCGATGGCCGGCCCGAAGATCGCTTCCTGGTGGTTGAGCTGCATGTTCGTCAGGCCGCGGTAGGGCGTGACGACGCCCTTCGGCTTCCCCGTGGAACCGGAGGTGTAGATGACGTACGCGGGGTGTTCCATGCGGTCGGCACGGTCGCGGCCGAACAGTGGGCGTTCGGCGTCCGCCAGGTCGCCGCCGGACAGCGCGCCGAGTTCCGCGCGCGTCTCCTCGCTGTCGAGCAGCACGCGCGGCAGGTCCTGCGGCAGATCCCGCGCGACGGCCGTGGTCGTGACCAGGCACAGGGGGCCGGCATCGTCGAGCATCAGCGCGAGGCGGTCGGCCGGGTAGTCGAGTTCGAGCGGCAGGTACGCGGCTCCGGTGCGCAGCACGGCGAACAGCGCCACGACCATGTCGATCGAGCGCGGCAGGCCGAGCGCGATCACGCGTTCGGGCTCGGCGCCGCGGGAAAGAAGCAGACGGGCCATACGGTTCACGGCGTCGTCGAGCTCCGCGTAGGTCAGCGCCTGCTCGCCGAACACGAGGGCGGTGGCATCCGGCGTGCTCGTGGCCTGCGCGGCAAGCAGGTCGGCGATCGTGTCCCGCACCATCGGGTGCTCGGTGGCCGACCAGATCTCCGCCAGCTCCGCGCGGCGCTCGGCGGACACCGTCTCCAGCGCGCCGACGGGTGCGGTGAGGTCGCCGACGAGCTGCTCGACGAGCCCGGTGAACCGGCTCAGCAGCACGGCGGCCTCGTCGGCCGCGATCACGTCGTCGCGGTAGGACAGGGTCACGCGCATCAACTGCCCCGGCGTGACGACCAGCGTCAACGGGTAGTGCGTGGCATCGACGTTCACGAGGCTCGAGATGCCGTGGCGGTGGCGCAGCCCGGCGTATCGCTCGTCGCCGTCCGCGCCGCGGAGCACGAACAGCGTGTCGAACAGCACGCGGTGGCCGGCCTCGCGCTGCAGCACGCCGAGGCTCATGAACTCGTACGGTGTGAGGTCCATGCGCTCGGACTGGATGCGGCGCAGCAGGTCGAGCACCGGCTCGTCGGGCAAGAGCCGCACACGCGCCGGCACGGTGTTGAGAAACAGGCCGATCGTGGTCTCGATGTCCGGCACGGCGGCGGGGCGCCCGGCGACGGCGGCGCCGAACACCACGTCCTGGCGGCCGACCATCGTGGACAGCACGAGGGCCCACGCCGCGTTGAGCACCGAGTTCACCGTGAGACCGTGGCGCCGGGCCTCGTCGCGCAGCCGGTCGGTCAGCTCGGGCGTCAGGTGTGTGTCGAGGTTGACCGGCGTGACGGGTTCCAGCCCCTGCGTGTCGGGGCCGATCAGCGTCGGCTCGCCCAGCCCCGACAGCGCCAAGCGCCACGCCGCCGTGGCCTCCTCGACGTCCTGGCGGGACAACCACTCCAAGTAGTCCACATAGGACCCGCCGGTCGGCTGTTCGCCGCCTTCGTAGTGCGCGAAGAGCTGCTCGATGAACAGCCACGCGGACCAGCCGTCCCACAGCAGCAGGTGCCGGTTGAGCACCACGCGGGCGCGTTCGTCGCCGAGGCGCACGAGCGTGATCCGGAACAGCGGCGGGGTAGCGAGGTCGAACCGGGTCGTCCGGTCGCGCTCCATCAGCTCGGCCAGCTGCCGCTCACGGTCCGCTTCGGACAGTCCGCGCAGGTCCACTTCGGTCACCGGCGGCGGGAAGCCAGCGGTGACGAACTGCACCGGCCCGCGCAGGCCTTCGCTGGTGAAGCCCGCGCGCAGGCTGGGCGTGCGGTCCATCAGCGCCGCGCACGCGGCACGCAGGCGATCGGCGTCGAGGTGCCGGTCGAGGTCGATGGCCTCCTGGATCGTGTAGACGTCGATGCGCGACTGGTCGTAGCTGGAGTGGAAGAACAGGCCTTCCTGCAACGGCGAAAGCGGCCAGATGTCCGACAGCGGCAGCGGGCTCAGCCGTTCGACGTGCTCGATCTCGTCCTGTGCCAACTCGATCAGCGTGAGGTCCGACGTGGTCAGCCCGGCCGCGGCGACGTCCGTCCCGGCGAGGTCGGCCAGTGCGGCGACCACCCGGTCGACGAAGTCCGGTGTGGCACCGGCGAAGGTGAGCGCCAGCACCGGTCCTTCCGGCGTGTCCTCGCAGACCGCGCCGATGCGCAGCGCGTGCGCGCCGACCGGTGCGCCCGGGCCGGCCGCGAAGTCCCAGTCCTGCGCGCCGAACGACACGTGGCCCGCGTAGCGCAGCAGCACGTCGGCGCGGGCGAGCTGGGCGAACAACGGCGCGGCCTGCGGGTTGAGGTAGCGCAGCAGGCCGTAGCCGAGCGTGTCGGGGGCTGCGCGGACGAGGTCCTTGACCTGCTTGAGGTCCGGCGCGGTCAGCCGCACCGGACGCGCGGTGTGCAGCGCGCCCACCGCGGCAGGTGTCCCTTCAGGACGGTCGAGCACGTCGACGATCAGCTCGCCGCCGGCTTGCGCGAGGGCCGTGAGCAGCACGTCGGTCACGTCTCCGCGCACCGACGCCGGCAGCTGCTCGACGAGGGCCCGGCTCTGGTCGAGGGGGAACCGCACGATGCGTTCGATCTGCGTCCCGGCGACGGGGACCGTCGCGGCACCCGGCGCGAGCGTCGCGGCCCAGTGTTCCAGGTCCGCCAGCAGCTCCGGCGCCTGCGCTCGCTCGGTGACGGCGCGGGCGTGGGTGCGCAGCGAGGTTTCCACCGCGGCGAACACCGGCGTGCGCCCGGCCTGCACCGCCGTCCATACCGTGGCGAGGTCGGCGGCGATCGTGCGCCACGACGGCGCGTCGACCAGCAACGGGTGGGCCGTGAGCACGAGCCGGTCGCCGGACCGGACGGCCTGCAGCAGGATCCCGGCGTCCGGGTCGAACTCGGCAGCGTTCTCCGCGGCAGTGGTGTTCGCGGCGAGCAGCACCTCGGCGGCGTCGACCGCGCCGACCGGGCGCGTCTCAAGCGACCACAGCACAGACGCGACACGGCTGCGCTTGAGCCGCAGCCCGTCGTGGTGGTCGAACACTGCCTGCAGCGCGGCCGCGAGACTTTCGGTGTCCGCGTCGGCCGGCAGGCGCAGCTGGATCGACTCGGCACCGCTGTCGCCGAATTCGCGCAGGCGGTGGACCTCGGGAAACAGCGGCACGTCGCCGACCCCGTCCGGATCGGACACCGGCCCCTGCGCCACGGGCTCGCCACCGAGCGCCGCCAGCGCGGCGGGCGTGCGGTGGGTGAACACGTCCTTCGGGCTCAGGTCGAACCCGGCCCGGCGGGCGCGGCTCGACACGCTGATCGACGTGATGCTGTCGCCGCCCAGCAGGAAGAAGTCGCCGTCCGCGCCGACCTCGACCAGCCCGAGCACGTCGGCGAAGATCGCCGCCAGGGTGGACTCGCGGTCGTCGCCGCGCTGCATGGTCGCCGCGGCCGCGGGGACGGCCGGCGCGGGCAGGGCGCGGGTGTCGAGCTTGCCGCTCGGGGTCAGCGGGAACTCGTCGAGCACCACGAGGGGGTGGGGCACCATCGTCGCGGGCAACGCGGCGGTCAATGCGGCCCGGAGCTCGTCGGTGTCCACGGCACCGGCTGCGTAACCGACCAGGGCGCCGTCGCGCACGACGACCGCGGCCGCCCGGACGCCCGGCTGCGCCGCGAGCACGGCTTCGATCTCGCCCAGCTCGATGCGGTTGCCGCGGATCTTCACCTGCCGGTCGGTGCGGCCCAGGTACTCGAGCTCGCCGTCCGCGCGGCGCTGCACCAAGTCGCCAGTGCGGTACATCCGCGCGCCGGGCTCGCCGAACGGGTCGGCCACGAACCGTTCCGCCGTCAGCGCGGGCTGCCCGAGGTAACCCCGCGCGAGCTGCACGCCCGCGAGGTACAGCTCCCCCGCCACGCCGTCGGGCACCGGGCGCAGGCACGTGTCCAGCACGAGCAGGCGCGTGTTCCACACCGGACGTCCGATGGGGACAGTCGTTTCCGGACCGTCGCGGAACGGGAAGTACGACACGTCCACGGCCGCCTCGGTGGGGCCGTACAGGTTGTGCAGCGGCACCCCCGTCAGCCGCCGCCAGCGTGCCGCGGCCTCGCCGGGCAGCGCCTCGCCGCTGGTGAACGCGCGACGCAGCGACGCGGCCCAGCGCGGATCGCCGGTGACCTCCTCGACGGAGAGGAACGCGGCCAGCATCGACGGCACGAAGTGGAGCGTTGTCACACCGTGGGTGCGGATCACCTCGGCGAGGTAGGCCGGGTCGCGGTGGCCGTCGGGCCGGGCGAACACCACGGCCGCGCCTTCGCGCAGCGCCCAGAAGAACTCCCACACGGACACGTCGAAGCTCGACGGCGTCTTCTGCAGCACGCGGTCGTCGGCGCCCAGCCGGTACTCGTGCTGCATCCACACGAGCCGGTTGACGATCGCGCGGTGCGTGACCACAACACCCTTGGGCCGGCCGGTCGAACCGGACGTGTAGATCAGGTAGGCGGCGTCGTCCGGCCCGCCAACCGCGCCGGGAACCCCGACCGCGGTGCTGTCTTCGGGGCCGTCGACGGCCACCTGTTCGGGCCCTGCCGGGACCTTCGCGGCCGTCCCCGGTTCGATGACGACCAGCGCGGCCCCCGAGGAAGCGAGCATGTACTCGAGCCGTTCGGCCGGGTAGTCGAGGTCGAGGGGCAGGTAAGCCGCGCCCGACTTCAGCACGCCCAGCAGTGCCACCATCAGCTCGGCCGAGCGCGGCACCGCGACGGCGACCACCGACCCGGGCCCGGCACCGCGGGCCCGCAACCGTCGGGCCAGCGCGGCCGCGCGAGTGTCCAGGTCCGCATAGGACAGTCGCTGGTCCTCGAACAGCACGGCCGTCGCGTCCGGAGCCTCGGCCACGTGGTGTTCGAACGCCGTGAGCAGCGTCTGCTCCGGCACTGACACGGCGGTCGCGTTCAGCTCTCCCAGCCGCTCCAGCTCGGCGGCCGAGACGAGGTCCACGTGCGCCACCGGCGCGTCCGGGGCCGCGGCGAACGCTTCGAGCACGCGCGCGAACCGCTCCGCGAGCTGCTCGGCCGCCCGTGCGTCAAGGCGCGCCGCGTCGAACTTCAGCCCGAACTCCAGCGTGTCGCCCGGCGTGGCGATGAGCGCGACCGGGTAGTGCACCGCGTCCACGACCTCGACGCCGGTCACGCGCAGCGCGCCCGCGTCGTCGTTCTCACGCGGGTAGTTCTCGACCACGACGAGCGTGTCGAAGAGCTCTTCCTGGCCCACGCCGGCGATCCGCTGCAGCTCGGCGAGCCCGAGGTGCTGGTGGTCCAGCAGCGCGGCCTGCTCGTCCTGCAACTGCCGCAGCAGCCCGGCGACGGTGTCGCCCCCGGTCCAGCGGACCCGCACGGGCAAGGTGTTGATGTACAGGCCGACGGCATCCTCGATCCCCGCGACACCGGGGTCGCGGCCCGACACCGTGCTGCCGAAGACCAGGTCTCCACGTCCGGCCAGGCGGCCGAGCAGCAGACCCCACGCGCCGTGCAGCACGGTGCCGAGCGTGAGCCCGTGCTCGCGCGCGAACGTGCCCACTCGGGCGGTGGTCGCCTCGTCGACGGCGAAGTGCACGCGCGAAGGATGCCGTGGCACCACTCCGGCGGGCGTGGTCACCAGGCGGGTCGGTTCCTCGACACCCGCGAGCACTGCGCCCCACGCCTGCCGTGCCGCGTCGTGGTCGCGCGCGGCCAGCCGGCGCAGGTGCGCCGTCCGCGAGGCGGGTTCGGGCCGAAGCGGTTCGGTGGCGCCGTAGCGCGCGAGGATCTCGCGCACCATCACGGCAACCGACCAGCCGTCGGCCACGATGTGGTGGAACGTCAGGGCGAGCCGCTCGCGCCCGACGAGCGTGGCGCGCAGCAGCGGCGGCCGGTCGAAGGTGAAGCGGCGGTCGCGGTCGGTGGCCAGCGCGTCGGCGGCGGCCTCGGGCGAGACCTCCCGCCACGGCAGCTCGGCGTGCGCGGCCACGACCTGGACCACTCGGCCGTCGTCGAGCTGGCGGAAACCCGACCGCAGCGACGAATGGCGGTCGAGGAGGTTCTGCACGGCGCGGCGCAGCGTCGGCGGGTCCACCGGCCCGGCCAGGTCGAAGATCTCCTGGACGGTGTAGACGTCGTCGTCCTCGAACGCGGCGTGGAAGAAGAACCCTTGCTGCAACGGGGTCACCGGCAGCACCTCGGCGTGCGAGCCGAGGGCGGTCGAGTCCGTTTCCGACAGTTCCAGCAGCGGCTCGGCCGATTCGTCGGCTGTGGTCACTTCACCGGCGCACCCGGCGAGCGCCTCCGCGGTGCGGTGCTGGAACACCTGCCGTGGCGTGATGGCGAGGCCGTGCCGGGCGGCGCCGAGCACGAGCCGGATCGACGAGATGCTGTCGCCGCCGAGCGCGAAGAAGTCGTCGTCCGCGCCGGCCGAGGGCACGCCGAGGACGTCGGCGATCACCGTGCACAACGCGACCTCGCGCGGCGTCCGAGGCGAGCGGCCCCGCGCCAGCGCCCCGAAGTCGGGCAGGGGCAGCGCGGCGCGGTCGAGCTTGCCGTTGGTCATGATCGGCAGGCGATCCAGCGGCACGAACGCCGAGGGCACCAGGTAGTGCGGCAACGCCCCTTCGACGTGGGTGCGCAGATCCTTCATCAGCGACGCGGGATCGCGGTAGACCACCGGCACGTTGGCGAGCGGACCGTCGGTCGCACCGAGGTACGTCGCGACCGGCTCCTCGCGCGACAGCACGAGGTCGAACGCCGTCGCCGTGTCCCCCGACCACGTGGCCGCCGCGCGGTATCCGGCCGCGCCGGCCAGCTCGACCAGCACGTCCGGGTCCGTGGCCGCACCGCGAGCCGGCGCCGGCTCCCCGCCGAGCGCCCGCAACGCCGTGAGATCCGGGATGAGCCGCTCGTTCGGGATCCCCGTCACGCGCAGCGCGGCCGGCTGGTGCTCGCCGAGGTGAGCCGAGAACGCGTCGGACGAGCCCAGCTCGGCCCACGGCACCGCCGGAACCTCGCGCGGGGCAACGGGTTCCGTCCGCAGCACGACGTCGTAGCGGTACCGGCTGAGCTCGTTCTCGTACGTCGCGCGCTTCAGCCGCACGTCGGCCGCGGTGAACGCACTGATCCGCCTCGGCAGCGCGGCGAAGAAGCCCGGGTCGAGCACCAGCTCGTCCTCGCGAGCCACAGCCGCGTCGACCGCGGCGGGCGTCGCGTCCCCCTGCGCGGCCGCGATGCCCGCGCGCAGCACGCGCTGCAGGCTCAGGTTCCGCACGTCACCCACGAACACTGAGCCACTAGGGGCGAGCAAGCCCGTGACCTGCCGCAACACGTCGACGAGGTAATCCGCGCTCGGGAAGTACTGCACGACCGAGTTGATCACCACGGTGTCGAAGTGTCCGGCAGGCAGGTCGCCCAGCTCGTGCGCCGGGCGCGCCCGCAGGTGCACCTTGCCCGCCAGCTCCGGCCGGTCCGCGACACAGGTTTCCAGCAGCCGCACCACTTCTTCGGACAGGTCCAGCGCCCAGTATTCGTCGGTGTCCGGCGCGAGCTTCGACAGCAGCAGCCCGCTGCCCACGCCGAGCTCCAGCACGCGACGCGGCCGCAACGCCCGAATCGAGTCCACAGTGGATTCCCGCCACGCACGCATGTCGCCCAGCGGCAGCGGTTCCCCGTCGTAGCTGGAGTTCCAGCCGGTGAACCCCTCGTCGAACGGGTCGCGGTCGGCGACCGAGTAGAGCAGCTCGTGCACGTCCTTCCAGCGGTCGACCTGCGCGGCCTCCCGCGCCGCGTCCCGGTCGGCGCCCGGCGCCTGCTCCGGCACCACGTACGCGACCAGCCGCCGGTCACCCGGCTTGACCTCGCGCGGCACCACGGCCACGCGTGCGACGCCGTCGTGCGCCGCGATCACCGACTCGATCTCACCCGGCTCCACCCGGAAACCGCGGATCTTGACCTGGTGGTCGGCGCGGCCCAGGAAGTCGAGGTTCCCGTCGGTGCGCCAGCGCACGCGGTCGCCCGTGCGGTACATGCGCTCGCCCGGGCCGGCGAACGGGTCGGCCACGAACCGCTCGGCGGTGAGCCCGGCACGCCCGACATACCCGCGCGCGAGGCCGCGGCCGCCCACGTAGAGCTCGCCCTCGACGCCCGGTGGCACGGGGTTGAGCGCGGTGTCCAGCACGTAGCAGCGGGTGTTGGGGTCGGGGCGCCCGATCGGGATCGGCCCGGTCCAGTCCGCTTCCGCGAGCCACAGCGTGGAGTTCACCGTCGCTTCGGTGAGCCCGTACGCGGCGACCACGCGCAGGTCCTTCGCCCAGCGCGCGATCAGCTCGGGCGGCACGGTTTCCGTGCCGACGATGAGCACCGCGCCTTTCGGCAGCTCGCAGTCGGCCGGCAGCGCGGCGACCAGCGAGGGCGGCAGGATCATGTGCGTGGCGGCGTTGTCGGCGATGTAGCCGGTGAGCTCGACGCCCGCGACGCGGCGGTGCGACGGCACCACGATCACGCGCCCGCCCACGCACAGCGACATCACGAGGTCCCACACCGTCACGTCGAACCCCGCCGACGCGAACTGCACGACCCGGCTCTCGGGCGTGATCCCGATGCGCTCGGTGGCCGTGACGATCAGGCTGCCGATGCCGTCGTGCGAGAGCACCACGCCCTTGGGCTTGCCGGTGGAACCGGAGGTGTAGATGACGTACGCGGCGCGGTCGAGCCGCAGCCCGCCGCGGTCGACGGGCGCGCCGTCCAGAGCGGTGAGCTCCGCGCGCACAGCGGGGTCGTCCAGCAGGACGACGTCGTCGACCACGGGCAGCTGGTCCGCGGACTCGGCGACCGACAGGACGACGCGCGCGCCCGAGTCCGTCAGCAGGTACTCCAGGCGGTCCTCGGGCAGGTCCAGGTCCAGCGGCAGGTACGCGGCGCCGGCCTTGAGCACGCCCAGCAGGCCCACGACCAGGTCGATCGAGCGCGGCAGCGCCACGGCGACCACGTCCTCGGCCCCCACCCCGCGGGCGGCGAGCAGGCGCGCCAGGCGGTTCGCGGCGGCGTCGAGCTCGGCGTAGGTGAGCTGCTCGCCCTCGCACACCACGGCGACGGCCTCCGGCTGCCGCGCGACGACGCGGGCGAAGGCCTCGGGCCAGTTCAGCTCCGGGGATTCGGCGGGCGACGTCGCGAACTCGGTCAGCACGAGCTGCCGTTCGCGTTCGGTGAGCAGGTCGATCGCTGCGATCGGGCGGTCGGCGTGCGCCGCCATGGCGTCGAGCACGGCGAGGAAACGGCGCTCGTGCTCGGCGAGCGTCCCGGGGGTGCCGGCGGCCGCGAACTCGAGCCGCAGCCCGCCGCCCGCGCCGGCGTCGTGCGCGGTCACGGCAAGGTCGGTGACGGGGCCGAGCGCGACGCTGTGCACTGTCGCCACGGCTTCGCCGAATGCGACCGAGACCTCCGGCAGGAAGTTGAGGCTCAGCCCGGTGAGCTCGTGCATCCCGCCGGTCAGGTTCTCCTCGCGCGCGAGGTCCTCACCGCGGTAGCGGCCGTGGTCGAGCAGGTCGGCGACCTCGCGGGTGACCGCCGAGACCAGCTCGACCGGTGTCGTCGAGGGCCGCGCGGAAACCCGCAGTGGCAAGAGGTTCGACAGCATTCCAGGCCGGCCGCGCAGCTCGGCGTCGGGACGCGCCGCGACGGGCAGGCCGAGCACGAGGTCCTCGGCGCCCGTCATCCGGTGCGCGTAGGCGGCGAGCGCCGCGAGCACCACGCGCGACAGGCGGGTGCCGTGGTTGCCGGCGAACTTCCGCAGCGCGTCGGCGCGGGCGGCCGGCAGCGTGACCGACCGCCGGACCACCTCGCCGTCGCCGCCGGCCAGCCGCACCGGATCGGGCCGGCCGGCGAGCTTTTCGCGCCAGTACGCGCGGTCCGCTTCGTGCGCGGCCGATTCCCGGTACTCGCCGTCGGCGGCGAGGAGCGGCGCCACCGACCAGTCCATAGTGGACGTGGCGCCGTCGTAAAGCTCCGCGGCCCGGCGGGTGAGCACCGCCTGGCCGTACGCGTCGGTCACCAGGTGGTGGAACGTCTGCGCCCACCACACGCGGTCCGGTCCCAGCGCCAGCACCGCGTGCGCGGTCAACGGCCCGCACCCGAGGTCGACCGGCTCCGCCAGTGCGGCCCGCACCCACGCGTGCGCCGCCGCTTCGGAGTCAGGTTCGCCGGACAGGTCCACCACGGGCACCTCGGCCACCCACGGCGCCGGGTACTGCCGCGGCACGCCGGTCTCGTCGGCCTCGGCCGTCACATGCAGCCCCTCAGCTTCGCCGACCGCCCGGCGCACCGCGTCCGCGAGCCGCGCCGGATCGACGCGGCCGCGCACGTCGGCGTACCAGCCGATGCGGTACGCCGGGTCCGCCGGGGCGAGCGACTGCGCGAAGAAGACCCCGGCCTGCGCCGTGGTCAAGGGGGAACCGGGCACGACGCCGGTCATCTGGGAGCCTCCACCGTTGGACTGAAGCTGGACTGACTGGGCGCCGCGCCGTCAGCGCGTGCCGCTCACCGCGTACTCGGGCAGGTGCGCCACAGCGGCCCGGCGATCCACAATGGACTGCAGGATCTCGCCGACGCGCACCGCGGTGTTGGACAGCAGCGACGACGTGATGCCATGCGTGTGCTCGGTACCGCCCTGCAGGTAGAGCCCACCGCGCACGGCGGCGTCGGTGGTGATGCGGTAGTCGCGCTCCACGCGCAGCCGGCCTTCCGCGTCCCGCCGGCAACCCGTGGCAAGCTCCCCGAGCAGCGGCGTCGGGTCCGCCGGCAGGTACCCGGTGGCGTAGACGACCTCGTCGGCGTCGAGCACCGCGCGTTCGCCGGTGGTCAGCGATTCAACCGTCGCGCGCACGTGGGTGCCGTGGTCGGTCACGTCCACGGGCCGGGACACGTTGAACAGCCGCAGCCGCTCCACACCGAGCACCTTCTCCTGGTACACGCGGCGGTAGAGCTCGTCGATCAAGTCGAGGTCGACCGCGGAGTAGTTGGTGGCACCGTGATAGCGCATGAGCCGGTCCTTCACGGGTTCGCTGGCGCCGTAGAAGTGGTCGACCGCCTCGGGGTCGAAGATCCGGTTGGCGAACGAGCTGTCGTCGGCCGGGCTGTAGCCGTAGCGGGCGAAGACCGCGCACACCTCGGCACGCGGGAACTCGTCGTGCAGCAGGGCCGCGACCTCGGCCGCGCTCTGGCCCGCGCCGACCACCACGAACCGCTTCGGTTCGCTGTCGCGCAACCGTTCGACGCGCGGCAGCAGCTGGCTGTTGTGCCAGATCCGCTCACCGCCGGTGACGCCCTCGGGCAGGTTGGGCCGCAATCCCGTGCCCAGCACGAGGTTGCGGGCACGCAGCTCCACGATCTCGTCGCCGGACTTCGCGCAAACGTCGAAGAAGACCACCTCGTCGCCGTCGCGGACCGGCTCGACCGAGACCACCTCGGTGCCGTAGGACACGACGTCGTCGACCTTGGCCGCCGCCCACTCGAAGTAGTCGTGGAACTCGATCCGAAGCGGGAACAGGTTCTTGTGGTTGATGAAGTCGATCAGCCGGCCCTTGGCGTGCAGGTAGTTCAGGAAGCTGAACTCACTCGTCGGGTTGCGCATGGTCGCGAGGTCCTTGAGGAACGAGACCTGCATCGTGGCGGTGTCGATCAACATCCCGCGGTGCCAGCCGAAACGCGGCTGGCGCTCGAGGAAGTGCGCGGTGACCGTGTCACCGGACCCGGGCGCAGCGTTGTGTTCTGTCAGCGCGATCGCGAGGGCGAGGTTCGATGGTCCGAACCCCACCCCGACCACGTCGTACACCGGCACCTGGCCATCGACCACTGCTCGTGACATGAAAGTCCCCTAGCGCGGCACTGCCGCATCTCGGTTCGGCTCAGCTCCACTCGAAAAAGCTCAGGAAACCCTAACCTAACTTAGGAGAGGCTCAGCTAGTACCTTGTGGGTGATGTTCGTCCCCTCGACCGCGAAAGGGATTCGCCGATGCGCGTGGCCATGTTCGGCTACCAGACCTGGGGGCACCGCACCTTGCGGGCCCTCATCGACGCTGGTCACGAGGTCGTCCTCGTGGTCACGCACCCCAAGAGCGACCACGCGTACGAGAAGATCTGGGACGATTCGGTGGCCGAGCTCGCCGAGGCCAACGGAATCCGCGCCCTGCTGCGCAACCGCCCCGACGATCCCGAGCTGCTGGCGGAGCTCAAGGCCGCGGAGCCGGAGCTGATCGTCGCGAACAACTGGCGGACCTGGCTGCCGCCGGAGATCTTCGACCTGCCGCCCCACGGCACGCTCAACGTCCACGACTCGCTGCTGCCCGCGTACGCCGGGTTCTCACCGCTGATCTGGGCGCTGGTCAACGGCGAACCCGAGGTCGGCGTGACCGCCCACATGATGAACGCGGAACTCGACGCCGGCGACATCGTGGTGCAGCGCGCGGTGCCGGTCGGCCCGAAGGACACGACCACGGATCTGTTCCACCGCACGGTGGATCTCATCGAGCCGATCGTCGCGGAGGCGCTCTCGCTCATCGAGACGGGCACCGTGGTGCCGATCGCCCAGGACCGGTCGAAGGCGAGCTTCTTCCACAAACGCGCGCCACGCGACAGTCTCATCGACTGGACTTGGCCCGCTTCGGACATCGAACGGCTGGCGCGGGCGCAGTCCGACCCGTACCCCAACGCGTTCGCCTACCACCGCGGTGCACGGCTGCGGATCGTGCGCGCATCGGTGTCGGCCGGGCACTACGGCGGCACGCCGGGCCGCATCTTCATCAAGGAGGGCGACGGCGTGGTGATCGTCGCCGGTCCCGAGGCGCGGCGCGGTCACTCCCCCGGCCTGCTGGTGGAACGCGTGCGCACGGAGGACGGCACGGAGCTGGCTGCGGCCGACTACTTCACGACGATGGGCGGGTACCTCACCGACCGGCCGTGAGCGCGTTTTGCCGATCGGCTGAAACTGCCGGGTGAGCCGAGTTTGTCGGTACGCCGGGTTACGGTGGCCGCAACCGTAACCCGGCGTGAGCGCGCCGGGCCCGACCACTGGAGGAACCCGAGATGGCCACCCCGATGTCCGCTGAACGCGCGCGCACTTTCCTCACCGAAGGCAGCCGCAGCGCCATCTTCGTCACCGTCCGTGCCGACGGCCGCCCGCACGCCGTCCCCGTGTGGTTCGCCGCCGACGGTGAGGACCTGCTGGTCAACATCACGCAGGACAGCGTGAAAGGCCGCGCGATCGTCGCGTCGGGCGAGGTCGCGCTCACGGTGCACGACGACGTGCCGCCCTACAGCTTCGTCTCGGTGAACGGGACGGCCGAGATCGTGACCGACCCCGCACGCGTGCGCAGCGGTTCGGAGCTCATCGCGCGCCGCTACCTGCCCGCCGAAGGAGTGGACCAGTTCGTCGGCTACGCCACCTCGCCGGGCAAGGTCCTCGTGGTGGTCCACCCGTCGCACACCACGGGGGTCGACGCCGTGGCCGGCTGACGCGTCAGGACTCGGTGACTTTCCCGTCCGCCACTTCGAAGCGCCGCGTGACCGAGACGGCGTCGAGCATGCGGCGGTCGTGGGTCACGAGCAGCAGCGTGCCGGGGTAACGGTCCAAAGCGGACTCGAGCTGTTCGATCGCGGGCAGATCGAGGTGGTTGGTGGGCTCGTCGAGCACAAGCAGGTTCACCCCGCGCGCCTGCAGCAACGCGAGAGCGGCGCGCGTGCGCTCGCCCGGCGAGAGCGTGGCCGCGGGGCGCAGCACGTGCGCGGCCTTGAGGCCGAACTTCGCGAGCAGCGTGCGGACCTCGGCGTCGGGCAGCTCCGGGACCTCGCGCGCGAACGCGTCGGCCAGCGGGACGTCGTCGAGGAACAGCTGACGCGCCTGATCGACCTCGCCGACGACGACGCCGGGGCCGAGCGCCGCGCTGCCCTCGTCGAGCGGCAGCCGGCCGAGCAGGGCGGCCAGCAGCGTGGACTTGCCCGCGCCGTTGGCGCCGGTGATGGCGACCTTGTCCGCCCAGTCCACCTGGAGGTCGACGGGACCGAGCGTGAAGGGGCCGCGGCGCACGACAGCGCCGCGCAGCGTGGCGACGACCGCGCCGGCACGCGGGGCCGCCGCGATCTCCATGCGCAGCTCCCACTCTTTACGCGGCTCGTCCACGACCTCCAGGCGCTCGATCATGCGCTCGGTCTGGCGCGCCTTCGACGCCTGCTTCTCCGTGGCCTCGCTGCGGAACTTGCGGCCGACCTTGTCGTTGTCGGTCTGCTTGCGCCGCGCGTTCTTGACGCCCTTCTCCATCCAGCCGCGCTGCATCTGCCCGCGCGCCTCCAGCGCGGAGCGGGTGGTGGCGTACTCCTCGTAGTCCTCGCGCGCGTGACGCCGCGCGACGGCGCGTTCCTCCAAATAGGACTCGTAGCCGCCGCCGAACGTGTTCACCTGCTGCTGCGCGAGATCCAGCTCCACGACGCGGTCCACGGTGCGGGCGAGGAACTCACGGTCGTGGCTCACGAGCACCGTGCCGGCACGCAGGCCGGTGACGAACCGCTCGAGGCGGGTGAGGCCGTCGAGGTCGAGGTCGTTGGTGGGCTCGTCGAGCAGGAAGATGTCGTACCGGCTCAACAGCAGCGACGCGAGCCCGGCGCGCGCGGCCTGTCCGCCCGACAGCGAGACCATCGGCTGGTCGAGGTCCACGGCCAGCCCCAGCTCCGCGGCGACCTCGCCGGCGCGGTCGTCGAGGTCAGCGCCGCCGAGGGCGAGCCAACGGTCGAGGGCCGTCCCGTACGTGTCGTCCGCGCCGGCGACGCCCTCGGTCAACGCTTCGGTGGCGGCGTCGAGCTCACGCTGCGCTTCGGCGACGCCGGTGCGCCGTGCGAGGAACTGCCGCACCGACTCCCCCGGCCGCCGCTCGGGCTCCTGCGGGAGGTGACCGACGGTGGCCGTCGGCGGGTTCAGCCGGATCTCCCCCGACTCGGGCGGCTGCAGCCCCGCGAGGGTGCGCAGCAGCGTGGACTTGCCGGCGCCGTTGACGCCGACCAGCCCGACGACGTCGCCAGGAGCGACGACCAGGTCGAGGCCGGAGAACAGGATGCGGTCGCCGTGGCCGGAGGCCAGGCCCTTCGCGACGAGTGTTGCGCTCATTTCCCGGCTGATTCTACGGGTGCCGCTCCGCGCCGCCGACGCGCTCCCAGTGTGTCGAGTGTCGTCTCGGTCACTGAACGTGGGTAGCCTGGGCGGGTTACGAACCACGGAGCAGTGAGGTCGGTGAAAGCGATGGCGGAACCCGCCACGTCGGTCACGCTCGGCCAGCGCGCGAAGCAGCGGGAACCCCGCTCGGCGGCGCCGCGGCCGACGGTCAGCAGGCGCCGCGAGGTCAGCCACGCGAGTGCCCGGTCCCTGTTGATGACTGTGCTGGGCGAGTACGTGCTGCCCCGCGACCGTCCCGTGTGGACGTCCATGCTCGTCGAAGCGCTGGGCATGCTGGACATCGAGGAGAAGTCGGCGCGCCAGGCACTCGCGCGCTCGGCCGCCGAGGGCTGGCTGGTGTCCGAACGCGTCGGCCGGCGCGTGCGCTGGTCGCTCACGCCGCCGGGCCGTCGCCTGCTCACCGAAGGCGCCGAGCGGATCTACGCGTTCGGGCGCGAGGCCGTCGCGTGGGAGGGCCGCTGGCTGATGCTGATCGTGTCGGTGCCCGAGGCCAAGCGCGACCTGCGCCACCGGCTGCGCACACGCCTGACGTGGGCCGGGTTCGGCTCGCCCGTCGCGGGCGTGTGGGTGAGCCCCGACCCCGGCCGGCAGCACGAAGCGCAGCAGATCGTGGCGGAGCTGCAGCTCGACGCCCAGGCGATGTCCTTCACGGCCGCGTACGGCGAGGTCGGTGAGCAGGAGAGCATGGTCGAGCGGTCGTGGGACCTCTCGGAGCTGACCGACAGCTACGAGGACTTCATCGACCGCTTCACCGGCCTGCGCCCCACTGGCGACCCGGCCGTGCTGCGCGCGCAGACCGAGCTGGTGCACGAATGGCGGCGTTTCCCGTTCCTCGACCCGCGGCTGCCGGCCGAGCTGCTGCCCGCCGAGTGGAGCGGGCGCAAGGCGAGCGAGCTGTTCCACCGCAAGCACGTGGAATGGCGGCCCGCGGCCCAGGCGTACTGGGACAAGCTGCTGGACAACGAGGAGAACGCGTGACCCGGCTCGACCGCGAAGACGGCCTGGCGGTGCTGACGATCGACGCGCCGCCGCTCAACCTCTACACCGCTTCGTTGCAACGCGACTTGCTCGAAGCCGTCGCCGCCCTGGAAGCCCAGCCGGCGCGGGCGTTGCTCATCCGGGCCGAGGGCCGTGTCGTCAGCGGCGGCGTGGACGTCGCGCTGTTCGACGCACAGGGCTCGCCGGCCGAGGCGAAGGTGTTCTTCGACGAGCTGCTCACGGTGCCCGACCGCATCGCCGCGCTGCCGTTCCCCACGGTGTTCGCCGCCCACGGCCTGTGCCTCACGTGGGCGTTCGAGGTCGCCGTGGCGTGCGACCTGCTGCTGGCCGCTTCGCGGGCCAAGTTCGGGCTCGTGGAGAAGGTGGTGGGCCTGACGCCGACGATGGGCGGCACCCAGCGCCTCGCCGCGCGTGCGGGAGTGGCCCGCGCCAAGGAGTTCGTGTTCACCGGCGACACGTACTCCGCCGAGACGCTCGAACGCTGGAACGTGGTGAACCGCGTGCTGCCCGACGAGGGCTTCGACGCCGCGGCGCGCGAGTTCAGCGCGCGCCTCGCCGCCGGCCCCACGCAGGCGCACGCGGCCACCAAACGCGTACTGGCGCATTTCGAGCACGGCGGTGTGCCGGAGGCCAACGCCCACGTCACGTCGATCGCCGCGGAGCTGTTCGACACCGAGGACCTGCGCGGCGCGGTGAAGTCGTTCCTCGCCGAGGGGCCCGGCAAAGCGAGCTTCACCGGCCGCTGAGGCCTCAGCGCGGCAGCTGCCCCACGTGGTCGACGATCCCGTAACCGACCACGGCGCCCTGCGTGGTGCCGAGGTAGGTGTAGGTCTTCGCGTCGAAGACCAGGGTCACCCCGTGGCCGGGCCAGGTGATGCCGACGCCCGGGCGGCCCGCCGCGTCGGTCACGTGGTCCACGGCCTGCAACCCGGGCACCTTCGCGGCTGCGTCGAACAGCGCGGCCTTGGTCTGCGGCCGCAGGTACGTCTCGCCGACGAGCAGCTGGACGTCCTTGCCCATCGCGTTCGCGTCGCCGGCGTCTCCGCTGTGGTTCTTGTTCAGGTAGCTGAACATCGCGTCGGCGGTGGTCGGCAGGTCGGTGCGGTACGCCGGCGTCACGACGCACGGCTCTTCCCTTCCGTTCGCAGCCGGGTTGTTGGCGCCCTCGACGCGGTACTTGCCGTCGACGCACGCCTGAAGGGTGAGCGTCTGGCCGTCTTGCTCGACGTAGCCGTCGTGCTTGCCGTCGGCGGAGATCCAGGCCTCGCGGTCGCTGTTCGCGTACTGCGTCTTGACGTAGACGAACTGGTCGGGCCGCGGCGGGGTGTCGGGCAGCTTCAGGGCCTCGGCCGCGGCGCCGTGCAGCACGCGCACGGGGTCGGCGGCCGCTTGCGGCGGCGTCAGCGGTCCGTCTCCGGTGGGCGCGAACGAGACGACGGCGGTGATGGCCGCCGCAAGCCCCAGTGTCGCTGCGCCGGCCTGCCGAAGGCGTTTCCCGGTCTTGCGGCGAGGCTCGCTCGCGGCGGCCGCGAGCAGCCGGGCGCGGGCGGCACCCAGGTCGGCCAGGTCGGGCAGCGGGACGTCGGCCGCGCGGTCGCGGACCAGCTGCAGCTCATCCATGGGACGGAACCTCCTTCACGTCGGGGTGTTCGGCACCGCCGAGGGCGGCGCGCAACTGGCGGCGGGCGCGGTTGAGCCGGGACCGCACGGTCCCGACGGGGATTCCCAGCGCCTGGGCCACCTCCTCGTAGGCGAGCTGCTCGGCAGCGACGAGCAGCACGACGTCGCGGTCTTTGGCGCTGAGCGCCGCGAGCGCCGCGCCGAGCTCCGGCCCGCGCGCCTGGGCGCTGACCTGGGCGGCCACGCGGTCGGCGTGCCCGTCGACCGCGGCCTGCGGGCCGACGGCGCGCAGCAGGCGGTACTGGCGCACCTCGTCGCGGCGGTGGCGGCTCACGATGTTGGTCGCGATGCCGTAGAGCCACGGCCGCGCGTCGGGCCGGGTGCCGTCGTAGTGAGCCCGTTTGCCGAACGCGACCAGGAACGTGTCCGCCAGCGCGTCGTCGGCCACGTCCCGGCCCAGCCGCCGCGCGAGGTAGCGGTGGATGTGCGGTGCGTGCCGGTCGAAGATGGCGGCGAACAGGTCGGGCTCGGCCACGGACCGGCCGATCACCCCCGCGTCGTCCATCGATCACCCCTTCTCGGATGCAGTGTCACGGGTTATCCGCAGAAGCCGCCATTCGAGTTCATTCAGCGGGCTGAACGTATTTTTCGAATGCGAATGATGTCCACGTGCGTGCTTGACGTGAGGTGGTCTGGACCATGACACTGGTGCGCAGCGCTCACCGGTGATCGAGATCGACGACGACCTCCCTTCCCCCTCACCGAGGAGAGCCATGTCCTTTCGGGCCCGAAAACTCGCGTCGCTGGTCGCGACGATCCCTGTCGCGCTGGGACTGCTGGCGGCACCGGTCTCCGCCGCTCCGGCCACGTTCACCCACCCGGGCGTGCTCGTGAGCCGTCCGCAGCTGGACTTCGTGCGCGCCAAGGTGAACGCCGGCGCGCAACCGTGGAAGAGCGCGTACGACCAGATGATGGGCAGCAAGTACGCCTCGCTCACGCGCACGGCGAAACCCCGCGCCGTCGTGGAGTGCGGCTCGTACTCCAACCCGAACAACGGCTGCACCGACGAACGCGAAGACGCCATCGCCGCCTACACCGACGCCTTGGCCTGGTACATCACACAGGACGCGCGCTACGCGCAGAAGGCCATTGCGTTGATGGACGCGTGGTCCGCGACGATCACCAGCCACACCAACAGCAACGCACCCCTGCAGACGGGCTGGGCCGGCGCGTCGTGGTCGCGCGCCGCGGAGCTCATCAAGTCGACCTACACGAGCTGGCCCAACGCCGGCCGCTTCGCGACGATGCTGCGCAACGTCTACCTGCCCAAGCTCCTGGCCGGCTCCAACAGCAACGGCAACTGGGAACTCGTCATGACGGAGGCCGCCGTGGGCATCTCCGTCTTCCTCGACGACAAGTCCAGCTACGACTCCGCCATGACCCGCTACCGCAACCGCGTCGCGGCCTACGTGTATCTGTCCACGGACGGCGCCCTCCCCAAGACGGTGCCCGGCAGCGGACTGTCCACCCGCGACCAAATCGTCAACTACTGGCAGAAACAAAGCACCTTCACCACCGGCCTCACCCAGGAAACCTGCCGCGACTTCGTCCACACGGGCTACGGCATCGCCTCCATCGCCGACGTCGCCGAAACCTCGCGCATCCAGGGCCAAGACCTCTACGGCACCGACATCGGCGAGCGCCTCCGCCAGGCCCTCGGCTTCCAATCCAAGTACGAACTCGGCGCCGCGGTCCCCAGCAATCTCTGCGGCGGCTCGTTGAACCTCGGCCTGGGCCCCGTGACCGAAGTGGGCTACAACGCGCTGCACGGCCGCCTCGGCATCGCCATGACCAACACCCAAGCTCTGACCGAACGCCAACGCCCAGCTGGGACGAACAATCTCTTCGTCGCCTGGCAGACGTTGACGCACGCCGACAACCCGAACTGACGCCCTGTCGGCCCTGGGGATCACCCTCTGTTGTCGGGGTTCCCGCAGGTCAGGGCATAAATGTGGGCCTCCCTGCAACCCCCCGATCGCGACCCGCTACAGTACTTACATCGCGCTTCACGGAGCACCTCCGCGGAGCACGGGTCCGGGCTGTGGCGCAGTTTGGTAGCGCACTTGACTGGGGGTCAAGGGGTCGCAGGTTCGAATCCTGTCAGCCCGACCGGAGATTTGAAGGGCCCGTGGGCAGCAAACTCGCTGCTCACGGGTCTTTTGCTGTCTGCGCTGACTTGTGCCGTTGATCTACGCGTCCGCGTCAGCGTGGACCAGTTGTGGACCAGCCAAGTAGGCACACTGTCTCGACCTGTGTTCGTGTCGTGCTTCGCGCCGCTATTGGACGGATCGCGCGGTGGCCCGCCTTGCGCATCCACTCGACTGGCCCGGTACAGGCAGGGTCCGCGGCCGGCCCCTTGTCGCGCAGTGGCGGCCCCGTTTTGAGTCCAGCCCGGAAACGGCCCCTGACCTGCGCGGTAGCTGATCCCCGGCGGTGGTCCGAGGTGAAGTGGACAGCGCCGAAGCGGGTCCGGGCGACCCGTCCGCGCGTGGTCGTCAACACGCGGCAAGGGCCACAGATGCTGGCGGCAAAGCCCGTGATCGTGGCGCGCATCGAGGGAATCGAACGGCCCTGGGTCGTCCTCGAGCTGCGCTCGCGACAAACTGACGCCGCACTTGATCGACCCCCTGGTGTTGGACCTGCTGATCGACCCGCGCCGGTCCGGGAAATGGCAGTTGGCGTCGGTGTGCGCGCTACGGCGTCGAGCTCTCGGACGAGGACGCGCAATCCAGCAACGCCGACTGCCTCGCCGACGCCCGGCTTGGGTACCGGATGGCGGCCCGGTACCCGAAGCTCGCGGCCATGCCGCTGCCGGAGCTCCAGGTCTGGCAGGCCGGCCGTGCGCAGGGGATGGGCAACCCGCAGACTTCGCTGCGCGCGACGCGCTCGGTCCCGGAGTGCTGGATAGCGGAAACGACCCCTTCGGGTGGACACAGGACCCGTCCGTCGTCATGGTTTGTACGACGTTTGTTGAAGAATTGCCACCGACGGAGATCTTTGAAATTCTCCACGCGGAGCAGCTCGACTCGCGGATGTCGTCTACGCAGTTGGCCATGGCGGTCGGCAATGACCGCAAGGGGATCCGTGTCGCAGACATGGGAGCTTGGGCCCTCACCATCGAGCTTGAGTCGCTTGTTGCTGTCCGTGACGAGGTCCTGGCGAGGCTCTCCGCAAGTCGGAGACGTGTCGTTCAGGTCTATAGGACCGGCTCGGGGATGGAGAGTTTCGGCTACTGGCGCGACGGCGAGTTGCAGTGTCGGTTTGAACCGACCAATCCTGCGAGGCGAACAGGATGCGACCCTGATGTGCTCGTGAGCGAGATGCGAGCTTCAGGGATTGAGCCTGCATCCGCCGAAATGTTGCGAGGATACGAGATGTACACGCTGGCTGCCGAGGTGACCGGCGTGATCGCTGACACTGGTCTGGTGTTGGAGGCGGAGCTCGAGTCAGGTCTGGTGGCTCGCAGACGTCGTCGAGTCAGCTAACTCGTCAGGAGCGACGGGCTACCGGGGTCATCAACAAGGCCCCAGCAACCCGTCGGCGGTTCGCTCTATTTGGACCGGTCACCCTTCCCGCCTCACAGAGCAGCAGGCCGAGCATGCGGTGGCGGGTGGGGTCGCCGCCGCATGCGATCGGCGCAACGGTTCGCCTATAGGGCATGGTTCAAGTCGTCGGACTGTTCGCTGTCCCCACGAGCATTCGATGGGCTATCCCTCAATTGTCAGCTGCGTCGGGCCTGCGATTTGAAGCTTCTGTTGGACAACGACGTGGTCGAGCTGCGCCGCCAGTCGCGGGATCGTCGTTGATGCCAGGTACGTCTCGGCGCCCGCGTCGATCATGCGGCGGACCGGCCCCTCATAGCGGATGCCCAATTCCGGGTCCTCGATCTCGGCGACAACGACACGCGCCTTCGGGTACGTCTCGTGCAAGGCGCTAATCAGCTGCGGGCTCGCCGGCGGCACCAGCACCACATCCGCCGTCTTCGGCGCGGAGTGCAAGTCCAGCACAAGGTAGTCCGACCCCAACTGCTCGGATAGCGCCGCACGGGCCGCACGGGACAGCTTCATCGTGGTGGCCACGACCGTCACGTTGTCGTAGACGTCCCGCGTGCCGGGATCGACGTCGAACGCGGTCCTTGTTACGGTCGCGATCGGTTCGCCGTCCCTCGTGATCACGAGGTCCTCGCCGCCGATGATGAGGTCCGCGACGTCCTGAGGCAACTGCCGCACATCGATACGGGTCGTCATAGCACTCGATCATGTCACAAAGTGCGGTGCAGTAACTCGGCCAGCGAATCACCGACGGCCGTCAACGCCCACACACCCGGGCTGCTGCAGCGATACGGCGTCGGTCCTGACACCGCCGCAGCGCTGTTCCTGGCCGCCGACGACAACCCACACCGGCTCACCAGCGAAGCGTCTTTCGCGGCACTGGGCAGACCCCGGTTCCAATTTCGGACCCTGTCAGCCCGGCAGACACAGACACGGGGCCTGTGAGCAGCGAAACCGCAGCTCACAGGCCATTTTAGTTGAGCAGTCACGTGGTGAATGTTGTCTACACGACGCGCAGGCGTCGACCACTGGTAGACCTGGGCGCCGATAGGTGGGCACTCAGCAGGTCGCCGGCATCCCGGATCGAGGCGAGGTCGGGGTGGAGATACCGCTGCGTCGTGCTGAGCGAGCCGTGGCCCGCGATCATCCGGAGTACGTGGACCGGTACCCCTGAGTCGGCGAGCCAGGTCAACCCCGTGTGCCGGAGGTCGTGCCGCCTGAGGTGCTCGTACCCCAGCTTGGTAACCACCTCGTCCCAGTGTGTCGCGTCCCGGAGAACCGCGGTCGTCACGCATCCGCCACGCGGGCCGGTGAACAACCTGGCCATTGGGTCGGCACCGATCGCGTCGAGGCGGCTCGCCACCAACGGGCGGATCTCCTCGATCAACGGCACTTTGCGCGCACGCCGCCCTTTTGTGGCCTTGTTGATCAACCCTCCGGGACCCGGCGTCGTCTGCCGGCGCACCGTCCATATCCAGCTCTCGCGATCGACGTCGCACACCCGGACGCCAGAAACCTCGCCGATCCGGGCCGCCGTGCACGCCTTGAACTTCACGACGTGACCCCAGCCCACGTAGTTGTCAGCAGCGCGCGCAACGAGTGCGCCCGCCAGCCGCTCCAGCGTCTCCCAGTCCGGCAGCGCCAATGACCGCGGATCGTCGAGCTCGTCCTCGGCGAGCTGGAACTCGCGCTGCCAACCGGTGATCCTAGCGGGGTTCCGGTCCACGAGCCCGTCGCGATATGCCTGCTCCATCACCCGGACCAGCATCGCCAGGCTGTTCTTGATCACCGACTTGGTGCACCCGTCCGCAATCCAGCTCATGGCCGCACGATCAACCGCGCCGTACGTCACCATCCGAACGGGAATGTGGCCGAGCGTCGGTTTCACTCGCTTGCGCCAGCCCGCCAGATACGGGTCGGTCGTCTTCGCGGCCAATCCCCGGAGGGCAAGGGGAAGGTTGAGGTCACCGTATGTACCGAGCGGCATCGTGGCGGCGTTCGGGTTAACCCCGCCGGCCGCGAGCTTGCGCATCTCGTCGCACCAAGTCTCCGCCGCCTCTCGGGAATCTTTCGAGCGCGACACCGATCGGCGCTTTTTGGTGACCGGGTCCGTCCAGCGAACGCGCGCTCGGAACGGGGTAGCCCGCCCCTCTGGCCTTCTCGTCGGCGTAGGTAATGGTACTACGTTCATATTTGATGAAGAAACAAAACGCACGATCGCTGTCCCGTCAAGTCAGGTTCAGCTTGCAATCGCCGCGTTCTAATTCCAGCGGCGTCGAACCACGTCTTCCTGCCGCGTGATGACACGGCGAGCCGACGCAGCCGCAGGTGTTGCGCGACGGGAGGCCCCGCATGCACCGCAGACTAGCCGGCTGCTTCGCACAGCCATGACTGGACTGGACCGCGGACATGCTCACGGCCTGGCACGGTCTATGCCCGGTCCCCACAGTCAGGAAATCCGCTGCCGTGCAGGTCAGAGACCACTTCCGGCTGGATTCAAAACCCGTCCAGTGAGAGTTCGAATCTCACCGGGGCACATCTTCTGACCTGCACACGCCAGTCCCGCCGCACAGCCAACCTGGTGCTGTCCGGCTACGTCCGGCTAGATCCGAGCAATTGTCAAGACCTGTGGATCGAGTACGAGGCGCCGCTCGCGCGGTCTGGTTGATCGTGTTCTGAGTTGGCGCTAGTGGAACCCTTGGCGTGTGCTCCCCGCTCTCTGCCGCGTGGAAGGGACCATCGTCCTGCCATCATCGGCATATGGGAAAGAGCTACGAGCGGATAGACGGCAGACTGCGTGCCTTCATCGAGGCGCAGCACATCTTCTTCACCGGGACGGCGCCGCTGAACGGCGGCGGCACCGTCAACCTTTCACCCAAGGGCTTGAACGGCTCGTTCGCCGTGCTCGACGAACTCACCGTGGCCTACCTCGATTTTGCTGGCAGCAACGCTGAGACGATCGCCCATCTGCGCGAGAACGGCCGCATCACCCTGATGTGGTGCGCCTTCGACGGTCCGCCCAACATCGTGCGCGTGCACGGCCGCGGAGAGCCGGTCTTTCGCGACGATGCGCGTTGGGCGGAGCTGATGGGGCACTTCCCAGACATCGACCCGATCCTGCACGGCCTGCGCGCGATCATTGTCGTGACCGCCGAGAAGATCCGCGACACCTGCGGGTACGCGGTCCCGTTCATGACCTATGACGAGGACCGGCCGCTGCACGCGTCGCGCTTCGCGCGCGAGTCCGATGAGTCCCTCGACGTGTACTTCCAGAAGAAGGAGTACATCGCGACCAGCATCGACGGCCTGCCGGGGTTGCCGCTGCGGCTGCCACCGCTTCCGCGCGCTGAATAGGACCCCGGCCGCTGGGCGGACACCACAGCGAGTCTGTCCGGACGGAAGTCATGCCTCCAGAGTCTCCTCCCGTTCGACCAGGTGGCCGCGCTCGAAGCGGGCGCCGGCGCGGAGGAGCGCCACGAGACGGGGTGCGTTCACCGCACGCCAGCGGGGCCGTACGTTCGCCGACTCCAAGCGTTCGCCGCTGCCGCAGGGTCGTCTGCTGCAGCTATCGTTTCGACGTACGAGGGAGTCGCCGCCGCTCGGAGCCTGTTCTCCTTGGTGTATCCCAGGACCACACACCACAGCTGCTGACCGGTCGCCGGCCACGGTTCGCCAGGCTTGTCCGTGATGTGTGAGCTGTCCACATAACCGCTTTCACCGTCGTGGGACTCGACCAGGAGACCGTAGTGTGCGTGACCGATAATCGAACAGTGGACGATGTCGTATCGACGGCGTGCCGGTGACTCCATGGGACCTCCTACAACGTCTTCGTCTGTGGCTTACTTGCTGTTCATCCGCTCGTGGTGGCCGCATACGCGGTGGCGGGTGTTCGGTCGGCGCACCGACCGTACGATGCACCACGGCAAGGCCCGTACCCCTCAGGTCACGCTCGGCGTCCCAGCGGCGCGAGCTCTAGTGTGCCACTCAGCTCGTGGACGCCACGCCTTTCTCCGAACGGGTCACGATCTATTTCCGGTCCACGCAACGGCCTCTGGGAGCAGCCTCTTCTCCACCGCGAACTCTCGCCCATCGCTGAAGCGTTACGGGCGTGGACCAGACGTGGACCACCACACCCGCGACAGGTGCGAAACACGCAAGTCGAGGAGACTCACCTGAGCGCCTGCGTCGCTGTTTTCGCAGGTCACGCGTGATGCGAAATCCTGGGGGTCAAGGGGTCGCAGGTTCGAATCCTGTCAGCCCGACCGGAACAAAAGGGACGCTTGAGCGGCAACATCGCAGCTCAAGCGTCCCTTTCGCGTTCAGGGGTCATCACGGTCATGATCCCCGCTGGGGACCCTTTGGAGACATGCCTGACTAACTGCCTGACTACGGTTCCCGGACCCTTCGGCCCACGATGCCGTCCATCGCCGTTTCGGCCTCGACCATCACCGGCCGAATCTGGTGCCGGTAGACGCGCTCGGTCACTAACTCGGGGGCAGCCCACCCCCATTGGTCTCGTCGGTGCCCTGGATGATCTGCCCTGTGACCGCACATGCCTGGCTCAACAGCAGCGACCAGCTCACCCCCGGCAAGGAGCTCTACAGCTCCGACCGGACGTTCAAGTGGTGGGACTACACCCCCAGCCATGGCCAGCTGCTGCTGCGCAGCGAGGGCGGCACTGACCGGACGCGCGTCGACGTGCTCTTCAAGCCCGTCGACGTGATCAAGGTCCGCAGCCACTACCAGAGGCTTCAGATCCGCTGCGCCACCCCCGCCGAGCAGACCCAGATCCAGGCTGAGACCCCCGAAGTCACCTACCGAGACCCTGCGGACAACAAATTCGGCCAGGGACACCACTATTTCGTCCTGCAGCCAGCAGGCGGCGGAGTCGACTACATCGTCGCCCGGGCCGTCGGCTGGCACGAGGACCGCGACCTCGGCGAGCCCAGCTACTTCGCCGACCCCTCCGGCGGCAGCGCCCCATGGTCGCCTCCAGCCAAACCCCGGTGGGCGCAAACCGCGCTCAACGGCGTAGCCGGCGGGCTCGGCAGTCCCATGGCCACGATCGACGAACTCGTCGACGCCATCCGCACCACCGGCGACCTCCCCACCGAGGACCGCTCCCGCTACCGCTACATCTACGTCCTCACTATGGGCACGCGGGACGGAGACACCAATGCCATTGGGGCGTTCCTCACTCACGACGAAGCTGAACGGCGACTGCAGCAACTGGCCGGTCGCCACGCCAACTTCACCTGCACCATCAACGCGATCCCCATCGGAATCTGACATCCTTGCGGACGATCCCCAGTTAGCGCAGAGAAGCTTGAACAGGAACCGCACAGTCGCCCAGTCGCACTGGTTGCGCAGGGACCGTGCCCATTCCGGGTGCAGTGGCTGGGTTCCGGGGCCCGACTCGCCACCGGCCACGACCCAGTAGTGCCCGAGGGTGCCGCGCCGGCGTTCGGCGAACGGCTTGGCGTAGCAGTGGTCGCAGCCCTCGGAGACCTCGGTGCACCCGGTGACGGGATCCCAGGTCGCGTCGGTCCACTCGATCGTGGTGGTGGCGCTCATCAGGCGGCGCTCCTTCCGTCCGCGGTGTGGTTCTACAGCGGCAGTTGCTCTGCGCGGGTGCGGTGGTGGGGACCAGGCGAGCGAGTCGGCCGAGTCGATGTAGGCGTGATGCTTGAGCGGACCGAGTGTTTTGAATCCGAACCCGTGGATCCGTTGGACGCCGTGGCGCCGCACGGCGCGCAGGATCTCTCCCGCGAGCGTGGTGTCCTCAGCTGGCTGAATGCGCCGTTCCCCAGAACCTGGTGTCTCATGAGACATCTGAATCGCGGTGGATGACACAGCTGGGGGAAGTCGTTGCGGTTCCTGGTTGGTATGGGAGTGTTGACCGCGAGCCGCATGAGCAGGCACCCGTAGGCTGCACGTCCGAGTCTTTGCGGCGGAATCAGCACTTGCGTGGGGTCGTCCTGCTGCCCGATGGGACGCCGATTGTGTGTGGTGTTGTTGCCATCCGCGAAGACAGCGGGATCGACTGGCTGGACTTCTATCTGCCGCTGGGCGCGTTGGGACGCGCTGATCCACGAGTGGGTGCATTCCCATACCCGTCCGAAGGCGAGGGTGCGCTGGCGCACTTGGCCTGGCGGCGGCCCATTGACGACTGGCTTGCCGAAATCGGCAGGCAGTTGTACTCCCGTGTTGGCTACTCGCTCGGGCTGATCGTCCATGCGGTGTCCGGCCAGGTTTATGCTGCCGATCTTGCCGAGGAACCACCCGAGCAACGCGGCATTGGCTACCTCATTCCAACCCACGGCAAACTCCGCTACTGGCCGGCCACCAGTCAGTCGATCATGCCCGCTCGTGCCCGCCGGACCGGTTGACTTGCCGGGCCCCAGAACTCGGTGTCTCGTGAGTTGTCGCTGCGGGGGCGGCTCGGCCGTACTCGGCAGGCTGTCTGGGTGGAGTCCTCGGCGGTGAGCTCGTCGTTGCGGCCGTGGTGAAACAGGTCGATGTGTCCGCAGTGGCAGCGGTGCACGATGAGGGCCATCAGGCGGCGCTCCTTCCGAGATTGCGGCGAGGGTTGGCTTTTCCGGCTGCCAGCGCGGTCGTGATCACGCCGTGGGGGCCGAGGTCTTTGGCGGCCGACTTGTCGTCACCCCAGGCGGCCCAGGCGTTCTCGAGTGCGGCGAGCGCGTCGGGTTCGGGCGGGGCGTGGGCGCCGACGAGTTGGCCGAGGGCATAGGCCGAGCGGGACAGGGTGTCGCGCCGGGGGCGCCGGGGGCGCCGGTCTCGGCTGCGATGGCGGCTGCGACGTAGGCCGACGTCCGCCCGCCGACCCCGCCTACTGTGGAGGTGGGCGGGGTGGCGCGGGCCGGGGCGACGGTGGCGCGTTCGGTGCAGACCTGGACCAGCCAGGCGGGCAGCTCGACCGGGTCGGTGTCGTCGGTGACCCGGTAGACGCCGTGGTCGGTGGCCGAGCCGGGGGCGGCGACGTAGCCGCCACCCGCGCGGGTGTCTGGGGGGT